>NZ_JABGCB010000003.1:58630-367523 GCF_013149295.1 Novosphingobium sp. SG751A | reverse complement strand
CATGATCACCCATGTCATGGGCCTTGAAGACATCAACACCGCCTTCGACCTCATGCACGAAGGCAAGTCGATCCGCTCCGTCGTCGTATTTTGAACCGGGAGAAAGAATGATGTTTACCCATATCATGGTCGGTTGCAGCGATCCGGCAAAGACCAAGGTTCTTTATGACGCGCTGTTTGGCGCGCTGGGCGGCCCCCCCGGTTTCGACACCGGCAAGGGCGCCTTCTATCAGCATAATGGCGGAGCCTTTGGCTTTACCCTGCCCGCCAATGGAGAGCCGGTCAGCTATGCCAACGGCGGCACCATCGGCTTTGCCGCGACCAGCGCCGACATGGTCGAGGCATGGCACGCGGCGGGTCTGGCCAATGGCGGCACCTGCGAAGGCGCGCCCGGGCCGCGCCCGATGCCGGGCAGAAACCTGTATGGCGCCTATTTGCGCGACCTTGATGGCAACAAGATCTGCGCCTTTGTAGACCTGGATAAGGCATAATGACCAACGAGCGCCTGCAAGAGATCCTCGCCCGCCATGGGCAGAGCGAAGGTCCACTCCTGCCCATCCTGCATGACGTGCAGCGGGCCTTTGGCTGTGTGTCGCCCGACATGCAGCAGGTCATCGCGCAGGCGCTTAACCTATCCCGTGCCGAGGTGCATGGGGTGGTAAGTTTCTATCACGATTTCACCGAGGAGGCCGACACGCGCCCCTGCGTGCAGCTCTGCCGGGCCGAAGCCTGTCAGGCACGCGGGGTTGAGGCACTGGTCGAGGCCGCAGAGGCCGCCGCAGGGAACCGGGTGCGGATCTCGCCCGTTTATTGCCTTGGCCTGTGCAGCGTCGGTCCGGCGGCAAGGATCGGGGACGCGCTCCATGCGCGGCTGAACGCGGCCTCACTGGTCAAGCTGGTGGAGGCGGCATGATGATCGTCCGCATTTCCGATGATTCGCTCGCGCTGGCGCTGGGGGCTGACGGGCTGGCCTCGGCCTTTGCAGCGGCGGGTTGCGTGGTCGAACGCGTGTCGAGCTGGGGTATGCATTGGCTCGAACCCTTGGTCGAGGTCGATGGCATCGGCTATGGTCCGGCCACGGTCGATGATGTGCCTGCGATCCTTGATGGGACCAGCGCGCTAAGCATCGGCCCGATTACCGAACATCCTTTCATCAAACCCCAGCAACGCCTGACCTTTGCCCGCGCTGGCAAAACCCGGCCCCTCAGCCTTGAGGATTACGCAGCCACCGGCGGCTGGGCGGGCCTGCGGCGCGCCCAAGCCATGTCCGGCGAGGCGGTGATTGCCGAGGTCACCCAATCCGGCCTGCGCGGTCGCGGCGGGGCAGGCTTTCCGGCGGGGATCAAGTGGAACACCGTGGCCAAGGCGCCGGCCTCGCGCAAATATGTCGTCTGCAACGCCGATGAGGGCGATTCCGGCACCTTTGCCGACCGGATGCTGATGGAGGGCGACCCCTTCCAGCTTATCGAAGGTCTGGCGATCTGCGCCCATGCCGTGGGCGCTCAGGCCGCCTATATCTACACCCGCAGCGAATATCCCCATGCGATTGCCAAGCTGCGCGCGGCGATAGAGCTGGCGCAGGGCATCATCGCCCCGCTCCATATGGAAGTCCGCGAAGGCGCGGGCGCCTATGTCTGCGGTGAGGAAACTTCGCTCCTCAACTCCATCGAGGGCAAGCGCGGCGTGGTGCGCGCAAAGCCGCCGCTGCCAGCGCTTGAGGGCCTGTTCGGCTGCCCCACCGTGGTCAACAATGTGCTGACCATAGCCGCCATCCCGCATATCCTGTTCGAAGGCGGGGCGGCGGAATATGCCGCGCTGGGCGTTGACCGCAGCCTTGGCACCAAGCCGATCCAGCTGGCGGGCAATATCAAGCACGGCGGGCTGTACGAGACGGCCTTTGGCATTTCGCTCCACGATCTGGTCTATACCATCGGCGGCGGCACGGCCTCGGGGCGTCCGGTAAAAGCGGTGCAGGTGGGCGGGCCTTTGGGCGCCTATATCCCGCCCGCACAATTCGATCTGCCGTTTGATTATGAAGCCTATGCCCGCGCCGATGCGCTGATCGGCCATGGCGGCGTAGTGGTTCTGGACGATGGCGCGGACATGGGCCGATTGGCGCGCTTTGCCATGGAGTTCTGCGCGGTGGAAAGCTGCGGCAAATGCACGCCATGCCGGATTGGCAGCACGCGCGGGGTCGAATTGCTCGACCGGATTCGTGCGGGCGCGAAGGTGCTCGACCCGGTGGGCGCGCTGCCGCAAATGCATAACGCGCCCAAACTGGCGCGCACCGCCGATCAGGACATCGCCCTGCTGGAGGAGCTTTGCGAGACGATGAAATTCGGCTCGCTCTGCGCGCTGGGCGGGTTCACACCCTATCCGGTGTTGTCGGCCTTGCGCCATTGGCCGGAGGATTTCCAATGATCCTGGGCGCAGTCCTTGCCGGTGGCCGCTCCACCCGCTTTGGCAGCGATAAGGCGCTGGCCGTCCTCGATGGGCAAACGCTGATCGCCCACGCCGTCGCCTTGCTGGCGCGCCAATGCAGCGCGGTGGTGGTGGTGGGCCGCGAGGAAGCCCCCGCCCCCTGCATCCCCGACTGGCCCGCGCCGGGGATGGGGCCGCTGGGAGGGCTGGCCGCGGCGCTGCGCCATGCGCGCGATAATGGGTTTACCGATGTGCTGTGTGTGGCGGTCGATGCGGTGGGGCTGGATGATCGGCTGTTGGGGCGGATGTTCCCCTCGCCCTCCTTTGTCGAGAGCCAGCCCGTGATCGGCCTGTGGCCCGCCGGCGCCGCCGATGCGGTTGAGGCCATTTTGCGCGGCCAAGGCAAACATTCGCTGCGCGCGCTGGTCGAGACGACCGGCGCAAGGGGCGTTACGCTGCCCCGCCCGCCCGCCAATATCAATTCCCCCGACGATCTCGCCCAATGCGAGGAGGCAATCCATGGCCTATGAAATTCAGCCTGATTTCGGCACCCCGGCGCGTGATGGCGCTCCGGTAACCCTGACCATCGACGGCCGCGCCGTTACCGTGCCCACGGGCACCAGCGTAATGCGCGCGGCGGCGGAAATTGGCGGTTCGATCCCCAAACTCTGCGCCACCGACAATGTCGAGGCTTTCGGTTCCTGCCGTATGTGTCTGGTGGAAATCGAGGGTGCGCGCGGCCTGCCCGCTTCCTGCACCACACCGGTCGCGGCGGGCATGGTGGTGAAAACCCAGACGCCGCGTCTGGAAAAGATCCGGCGCGGGGTCATGGAGCTTTACATCTCCGACCACCCGCTCGACTGCCTGACATGCAGCGCGAACAATGATTGCGAGTTGCAGGACACCGCCGCCCAAGTCGGCCTGCGCGATGTACGCTATGGCTATGCGGGCGAGAACCATCTGGGTCAGGCGCCCGATCTGTCCAACCCCTATTTCGCGTTTGACGCCAGCAAATGCATCGTCTGCTCGCGCTGTGTCCGGGCCTGCGAGGAGGTGCAGGGCACCTTTGCGCTGACCATCGAAGGGCGCGGGTTTGATTCGGGCGTTTCGGCGGGGGCCAAGGGCGACGATTTCCTCTCCAGCGAATGCGTCTCCTGCGGGGCCTGCGTTCAGGCCTGCCCGACGGCGGCGCTGAATGAAAAATCGGTGGCGGAGATCGGCAAGCCGGAGCGCGCCGTGGTCACCACCTGCGCCTATTGCGGCGTGGGCTGCACCTTCCGCGCGGAAATGCGCGGCGATCAACTCGTCCGCATGGTGCCGTGGAAGGATGGCAAGGCCAACCGGGGGCATAGCTGCGTGAAGGGCCGCTTTGCCTGGGGCTATGCCAACCATGCCGACCGCATCACCAAGCCGATGATCCGCGAGGCGATCACCCAGCCATGGCGCGAGGTGTCGTGGGACGAGGCGATCAGCTTTACCGCCGCGCGTTTGAAGGCGATCAAGGCGACACATGGCGCGCGCGCGCTGGGCGGGATCACATCGAGCCGCTGCACCAATGAGGAAGCCTTCCTTGTCCAGAAACTGGTGCGCGGCGGGTTTGGCTCGAACAATGTCGATACTTGCGCACGCGTGTGCCATTCGCCCACCGGCTATGGGTTGAAGACGACCTTTGGCACAAGCGCGGGGACGCAGGATTTTGACAGTGTGGAGGACAGTGATGTCATCCTGCTGATCGGCGCAAACCCCACCGATGGGCATCCGGTTTTCGCCTCGCGCATGAAGAAGCGGCTGCGTGAGGGCGCCAAGCTGATCGTCATCGACCCGCGCCGGATCGACATGGTGCGCAGCCCCCATATCGAGGCCGCGCATCATCTGGCGCTGCAACCGGGTACCAATGTCGCGGTGTTGAGCGCGATTGCCCATGTCATCGTGACCGAGGGGCTGGCCGATGAGGCCTTCATACGCGAGCGTTGCGATTGGGATGAGTATCAGGATTGGGCGCGGTTTGTTTCCGATCCGCACCATAGCCCCGAGACGCTGGAGCCGGTAACGCGGGTTCCGGCGGGCGAGTTGCGTGCGGCGGCGCGGCTGTTCGCCACGGGGGGACCCGGTTGGGCGTCAGCCCAGAGAAACAGACCAAACGGCGCCATTTATTATGGCCTCGGCGTGACCGAGCACAGCCAAGGCTCCTCCACCGTGATGGCGATTGCCAATCTGGCGATGGCGACGGGCAACATCGGGCGGCGCGGCGTGGGGGTGAACCCGTTGCGCGGGCAGAACAATGTGCAGGGCGCCTGCGATATGGGTTCGTTCCCGCATGAATTGACCGGCTATCGCCATATTTCCGATGCCGCCACGCGCGCTTTGTTCGAGGCGGATTGGGGCGTGACGCTCGATGCTGAACCGGGTCTGCGCATTCCCAATATGCTGGATGCGGCGGTCGATGGCTCGTTCCGCGCGATCTATATTCAGGGCGAGGATATTTTGCAGTCCGACCCCAACACGCATCATGTCGCGGCGGGTCTGGCGGCGATGGATTGCGTGATCGTGCATGACCTCTTCCTCAACGAGACGGCTAATTACGCCCATGTCTTCCTGCCGGGCAGCACGTTTCTGGAAAAGACCGGCACCTTCACCAATGCCGAGCGACGCATCCAGATGGTGCGCCGCGTGATGGACCCGGCGAACGGTTATGAAGACTGGCAGGTCACGCAATTGCTGGCCCGCGCGATGGATCTGGACTGGGATTACAGCGATGCGGGCCAGATCATGGATGAGATCGCCCGCCTGACACCTTCGTTCACCGGGGTTTCCCATGCACGGCTAGATGCCGAAGGATCGCTGCAATGGCCGGTCAACGAGGCTCATCCCGATGGCAGCCCGATCATGCATGTCGATGGCTTCGTGCGCGGGCGCGGCAAGTTCGTGGTGACCGAATATATCCCCACCGACGAGCGCACCGGGCCGCGCTATCCTCTGCTGCTGACCACGGGGCGAATCCTCTCGCAGTATAATGTGGGCGCGCAAACGCGGCGCACCGCCAACAGCGTGTGGCATGCCGAGGATGTGCTGGAAATCCACCCGACGGACGCGGAAAATCGTGGGCTGTCCAGCGGCGATTGGGTGAAACTGGCCAGCCGGGCGGGGGAAACCACCCTGCGCGCGCTGGTGACGGATCGGGTGGCGCCGGGCGTGGTCTACACCACCTTCCACCATCCCGACACGCAGGCCAATGTGGTGACCACCGAGAACTCAGACTGGGCCACCAATTGCCCGGAATATAAAGTGACGGCGGTGCAGGTCATGCCTTCGAACGGGCCGACCGCATGGCAGCGTGACTATGAGGCGCAGGCCCAGCAGGCGCGCAGGATCGAGGCAGCCGAATGAACACCACAGATCATCTGATCAAAATGGCCAACCAGATCGCCGCCAACCTTGCCGCGCAAGGACAGGAGGCGGCGATCCGGGAAACGGCCCAGCATATCATCGACTTCTGGGACCCGCGCATGAAGGCGGGGATCGCGGAGGCCGATCACACGCAATTGTCCGAAATCGCCCGCGCAGCGGTGGGCATCGTGACCGCAAAGGCCTAAGATGAACCAGAATGAAGCGCTGGCCCTGCTGGGGCGCTATTATGCCGCCTTCAATGCCGGTGATAATGAAGCGATGCTGGATTGCCTGACGCCTGATGTCGCGCATGACATCAATCAGGGCGCGCGGCAGGTCGGCAAGGAGGCCTTTCGCCAGTTCCTCATCCATATGGATCGTTGCTATCGCGAAAGGCTGGAAGATATCGTGCCGATGGCAGATGTTCAGGGCGAGCGCGGGGCGGCGGAATTTACCGTGCATGGGCAATATCTGGCCACGGACGAAGGATTGCCAGAGGCAAAGGGGCAGAGTTACGTCCTGCCTGCGGGCGCATTTTTCAGCTTTCGCGATGGGCTGATCGCGCGGGTCGGCGTCTATTACAATCTGGCCGACTGGATGCGCCAAGTCGGGGCATAGGCGCGTTCTCTAAGGTCGCTTTTCAACGCCTCGCGCCCAAGGGTTTGCGGGGCGTTTTTACGTCATATAACCATAATGGATAATTCGCCCGTCCAGCGGGCAAAAAAAGACCCGGCCAAAGCCGGGTCGTGGAAGTTTGGGAGAGGATGCCTGAAAGGCAGATCCTATATGGGCTGGAATGGCCCGATCGGCAAGGTGAGAATTGTTTGAAATTCCTATTTGGATATATTAAATGCTATTGAAATCCAAATTGGCTTAAACCATTATTTATGCGCCTATTTGGATATTTTCGTCATTTGGTGAGTCCATTTCAGCACGTCCAACCAGTTGATACCCCCCCCCGGGCGCCGTCTGAATCCAGCCCGGCAAGCCTGCAACGGCCAGTTTCGAACGCAAACGACTCGTATGAACCGCCACGCTGTTGGTTTCCGGTACAAAGGACAGGTTCCACACATCGCGCAGCAATTCGCGCTTGCCCACCGCCTCGCCCGGCGAATCCATCAACCGCCACAAAACGGCAAATTCGCGCGGATGCAGCCCCACCGACTTGTCGCCGACAAAGGCGTCGCGCTCGATCAGATCGAGCCGCAGCGGCCCGTGCTGGCGCCAGCGCACCAGCGCCTCGGCCTGTTGGGTGATGCGCAAGGCACGCGCATGCAGTTCGGGCAGGCCGATCGCCAAATCGCAAGTATCGCCAAATCCGCGCCGCAACAGACGCGCCCGTTCCTGCCCGTCGCTCATGCCGATCACCAGCGCCCAGCGCCGCAACCGCACGCCGCGCGCGCCGTTGAGCCAGCGCCAAACACCGGCGTCTACCGTTTCATGATCAATCAGAATCGGAGTGTCAGGCGTCAGTGCACGAATGGCTTCGGGCGAATTGATATCGTCCGACTGCATGCGCCACCCAGAGATCCGCAGATCGACGTCCCCGAAAATCGAACGTCCGGCCAGCCAGTGAAAACACCGCACCGCGTATCCCCCAAACAGAAAAACAATTCATCATCGGGAACAGTGGGCATAATAGCTGAGCCATTGGTAATGCCAAAAAGTTAACGCCCATTTAGGCATAGGCGGTGCATTTGAAGCGCGCATGGCAAAGAAAACATTAAACAAAAACGCCCGGCGCATCTCTGCACCGAGCGTCACATTAGTTCCAAAATCTTAAAAATTTCAGCCTGTTTTGCCCGAGGGAACATTAACCCCCATGCTGGTCAGATAGCGCTTTACGTTACGCGCGGCCTGACGCAGGCGCTGTTCGTTTTCGACCATGGCGATGCGGACATAGCCTTCGCCATCCTCGCCATAGCCCACGCCCGGCGCCACGGCGACTTCGGCATGAGTCAGCAATTGCTTGGAAAACTCAAGGCTGCCCAGATGGGCCAGCGCAGGCGGCAGGGGCGCCCATGCGAACATGCTGGCCTTGGGGCTGGGAATATCCCAACCGGCGCGGCCAAAGCTTTCCACCATCACATCGCGGCGCTTTTGATACAGCAGCCGGTTCTGTTCAACGATATCCTGCGGACCGTTGAGCGCTGCACAGGCCGCCGCCTGAATCGGGGTGAACGCGCCATAGTCGAGGTAAGACTTCACCCGCGTCAGCGCCGCGATCAACTGCTTGTTGCCAACCGCGAAGCCTACGCGCCAGCCGGCCATGCTGAAGGTCTTGGACATGCTGGTGAATTCCACCGCAACATCCTTGGCGCCCGGCACTTCGAGGATCGAGCGCGTCGGATTGCCGTCAAAATACAGCTCGGAATAGGCAAGGTCGGACAGGATCCACACCTTGTTTTCCTTGGCCCAGGCCACCAGCCGCTCATAGAACGCCAGATCGACCGTTTCGGCCGTGGGGTTGGACGGATAATTGACGATCAGCACCGAGGGACGCGGCACCGAATATTTCATCGCGCGGTCCAGCGAATCCCAATAACGCTCATCCGGCGTCGTGGGCACCGAACGGATCGTCGCGCCCGCGATGATGAAGCCGAACGTGTGGATCGGATAGGACGGGTTGGGCGCCAGCACCACATCGCCGGGCGCCGTAATCGCGGTCGCCAGGCTGGCAAGGCCTTCCTTCGAGCCCATCGTCATCACGACTTCGGTTTCGGGATCGAGATCCACGTTGAACCGGCGACCATAATAATTGGCCTGCGCCTTGCGGATGCCGGGGATGCCCTTGGAGGCCGAATAGCCGTGCGCGCTGGGCTTTTGCGCCACTTCGCACAGTTTCTCGATCACATGGGGCGGCGGGGGCAGATCGGGATTGCCCATGCCAAGGTCGATGATGTCCTGCCCGCTAGCTCGTGCTGCGGCCCGCATCGCATTGACTTCGGCGATGACATAGGGCGGCAGTCGCTTCATGCGGTAGAATTCTTCGGACATCGGACCTTTCCTGTATTTTTCCCCACGAACACGCATCGACACATACGCCACCATGGCGAAGTGCGGGCGCCCAAGCGGCGCCACCACGGCGGGGGAGGCCGCTCCCATGCGCCTTTTTGCCCCGAAACGCGAGAGCGGGATGCAAAAAATTTGCACGGCCCCCCGACGCGGACGCAAAATCAGGAAAAGACCGTCATCAATTTTACGCCATGCTGGCGCATCAAATGCTTGCCGCAGGCGCACAGTCGTATCATGCTGGGCCGGAATTGAGGCGACCGGGAGAACAAGCGCATGAGCAGCACAACCGATGGCATCGAAGGCGCCGCCACCAAGGCCCCCTCCCTCGATCCGCTGTCGAGTTTGATGATGCTCCCGTTCGAGGTGGCCAGTCAGACGATGGATCAATGGCTTAACCCCAAGATCGCGCTTCCCGATGTGCTGGAACAGGCCGGCGCGATAATCGATGCCGGAGCTGCCGGCGGGGCCCCGCTGGGCAATGGCGAGGATGCCGCGCAATGGGCCGATGTGGCCGGGCGGATGCAGGCCAAATGGATGGAATTTCAGACCCAGCAGGCGGGCAAGGCCATGTCGGGCCTGCTTTCGGGCGATCTGTTCAAGGCCGAATTGAACGGCCTGGCCTCGCTATCGCCCGCGATGAACGAGATGCTGGCGCAATGGGGCCGACAGATCCCGCTGGTGCGGCCCGAAACCCAGCAAAAGCTGCTCTCCGACGGGATGAAACTGTGGGAGGGCGTGCTGGCGCAATGGGGGCTGCATGCCGGAAAGGGCGAGGCGCAGACCGCCGCCCTGCCTCGCAGCGACCGCCGCTTTGCCGATGCGGCATGGCGCGAAACGCCCTATTTCGCGCTGGTGCATCAGACCTATCTGTTGATGGCCGAACAGATCACGGCGATGGCCGATTCGGTCGAAGGGCTGGACGAACCGCGCAAGGAGCAGTTGCGCTTCTATACGCGCACGATGATCGAGGCGCTCAGCCCGGACCATTTCGCGCTGACCAATCCGCTGGTGATGGAAAAGGCGATTGAGACGCGCGGCGAAAGTCTGGTCAAAGGGCTCGAACATCTGCTGGAGGACGTGAAGCGCGGGCAGTTGAGCCATACCAACCGCGACGCCTTCAAGGTGGGTGAGAATATTGCCGCCACGCCCGGCAAGGTCGTGCATCGCACCCCGTTTTACGAATTGATCCAATATTCGCCCAGCACCGAACAGGTGATGGCCACGCCGCTGCTGATTTTTCCGCCCTGGATCAACCGGTTCTACATCCTCGATCTCAATGCGAAGAAGAGCTTCGTCAAATGGGCGGTGGATCAGGGGATCACCGTGTTTCTGGTGAGCTGGAAATCGGCCGATCCGCAGGACCCCGACATGGATTGGGGCGCGGTGACATGGGACGATTATATCGGCGCCCAGATCGAGGCCATCGACGTGGTGCGCGAACGGCTCAAAGTGCCCAGCGTCCACACCATCGGCTATTGCGTGGCGGGCACGACGCTGGCGGCCACGCTGGCGGTGCTGGCGCGGCGGGGCGAGGCCGAGAAAGTGGCCAGCGCGACTTTCTTTACCGCGCAGGTAGATTTTGAAAAGGCGGGTGAGCTCAAGACCTTTATCGACGATCAGCAACTGGCCGCGATCGGCGCGCTGGCGCAGAACGGGGTGATCGACGGGCGCTATCTGGCCGCGACCTTCAACCTGCTGCGTTCGCAGGATCTGATCTGGAGCTATGTGACGCGCAATTACCTGCTGGGCGAGGACTATTCGGCCTTCGACCTGCTGTTCTGGAATGGCGACAGCACAAATCTGCCCGCAGGCTGGCATCAATCCTATCTGCGCGACCTATACCGCGACAATCTGCTGGTTCAGCCCGACGCGCTGAGCGGTTGCGGCACGCCCATCGACCTGTCGCGCATCACCACGCCCGCCTATATTCAGGCCGGGCGCGAGGATCACATCGCGCCGCCCGAAAGCGTTTGGCGTCTGAGCGGGCAGTTGAAGAACAGCCCGCATGTGTTCGTTCTGGCCGGGTCGGGGCATATTGCGGGCGTGGTCAATCCGCCTGCGGCCAAGAAGTATCAGTTTTGGACCAATGATGAGCAGGCTGAAAATCTGGCTGCCTTTGTCGCACAGGCGAAGGAAACGCCGGGCAGCTGGTGGAATCACTGGCTGGGCTGGTTGCAGGAGCGGGCGCCGGAAGAGGTGGCAGCCAAGGGCAAGCGCGTTCCGGGGGGGCGTGGCGACAAGGTTCTGGCCGATGCGCCGGGCGATTACGTAAGGGCACGATAGGAGGGGCTGCCAGCCCTTTCTATGCTGCAAGTGCGAAATGCTGGATTTTTACCCGCGAGCCTGATGAGCTTTTCGCGCCGCAAATCTATTACGAAAACGCCTTATTTGTTTGATTTTCATCAAACTTGGGCGAAATCGTCTCCGATACGGGGTAATCATATGCTGCGACGCACAAAAAGCGCTTGACTCCGAGGCTCCGAATCATCATTGTGCATCGCAACAAAGGTGAGGATCTCGGCAGGCCCGATCATATCGGACGCACTGGGATTATGCACCAATTCAACAGTCGGTTGAACGGGAAGCAGGTCCAATGAGCAAGAAGCCCACTACCAAGGCTACCTTTCGCACCACGCGCGCACCCATTGCCAAGCCCGCCGCGCCGTCCATCACTCCGGAAACCGCTGTTGAGGTCCCTGTTGAGACATCGCCTGCCATCGAAACCGCAGCCGTTGAGCCTGAGATCGAAGTGACGCCGGTGGCCGAAGAAGCCGCGCCGGTTGAAGAAGCACCCGCTGCCGAGGAAGCACCAGTCGAGGCCGCTCCCCAAACGACCGCTGTCGAAGCTCCCTTCGAAGAAACACCTGCTGCCGAGCCCGAGGCCAAGATCGAGGCGCCGGTTGCGCCCATCGTCGCCGAAGAACCGGTGGCCAAGCCCGTCCGCAAGCCTGCCCCGCGCAAGGTTGCAGCCAAGGCCGAAACCGTATCCCCCACCTCTGTTCCCGAGGTTGAAGCTCCCACCGTGGAGGTGAGCGCCCAAGCCCCGCAGCCGACCGAAACCGCCGCACAGCCGCCGCGCTGGCCCAATATCTTCGCCAAGGAGTTTGCCATGTCCACGTTCCCCAGCTTCGATTTCGCCGCCCCCTTCCAGACCGCTTTTTCCGACTTCCAGGAAAAGGCCAAGGCTGCTTATGAAAAGGGCAATTCGGTGTTTGGCGATTACAGCGAATTCGCCAAGGGCAACGTCGAAGCTCTGGTTGAATCGAGCAAGATCCTGGCCGCCGGCCTTCAGGAACTGACCTCGGCCTATGTTTCGGAAGGCCGCGCCGGCTTTGAAACGCTGACCGCTGAAGTCAAGGAACTGGCCGCTGCCAAGAGCCCGACCGATTTCCTCAAGCTGCAGAACGATCTGGCCAAGAAGCACTTCGACGACGCCGTCGCCGCCGCTTCGAAGCATTCCGAAGCGCTGGTCAAGCTGGCCAACGAAGCGGCTCAGCCGATCTCGACCCGCGTGACGCTGGCGGTCGAAAAGATCAAGGCTGCCGCCTGATCCATTAATGCGGGGCGGCCCTGCGCCGCCCTTGCCTGCAAAGCCCGGCTTTTCCGCCCTCTCACCGGATTGCCGGGCTTTTTGCGATCTGCGCAGGCCGACTTTCCGTTTGCATGACGCGCGATAATGCGCCAACTTTGTGAACGTCAGTTATGGTTTTGACCTAATATGCGACAGATTGGCGCATAGAAGCGCTTGTCCTGCCCCCCTGATTCGCGGTATTTGGGCCGGATGATTCTCTCCCGTTCCCCTATCTCGGCCACATGTGGCTTGGCGGCCCCATGCTTGGATGCCGCGCATCCCCATCATGCCGCCGATGCGCGCCCCATCTTTGCCGGTGAGGATGATGATCGCGGCGGTCAGGGACAGATCGGCCTTGCCACGCGCACCCGCGCGCGGCCCAAAAAGCCCAGCCAGTTCAAAGTTTTGATGCTGAATGACGATTATACGCCGATGGAATTCGTCGTCATGGTGCTCAAGCGTTTCTTCAACATGGATCTGGAACAGGCCACCCGTGTGATGCTGCATGTGCATCAGCGCGGCGTGGGCGTCTGCGGCATTTTTCCCTATGAAATCGCCGAAACGAAGGTGAATCAGGTGATGGATTGCGCAAGGCAGAACCAGCACCCGCTGCAATGCACGTTGGAAAAGGCCTAAGGCCACACCTCGCAGCCGATTTGCGACAGGCGACCTCGCGCCCCCTTGCGCCGGGCCGCTCCCCCGCTTAACTGAACCGCAAAACTCGGGTTGCGGTGCGCCTTTGCATTGGCGCGCCCGGCCCGCTGTGTGAAGAGAGCCCCCATCGCGTGAAATCCCGCCCGCCCCTCTGTCGCCAGACCGCCGCTGCGGGGCGCGCATGAAATTCTTTACGGCGGCCGACCGCTATATCTTCCGGCTGGTGCTGATGCCGATGCTGGCGGTGTTTGTCATCGCGGCCTCGCTGCTGATGGTCGACAAGATGCTGCGCCTGTTCGAATTCGTCTCCACCGAAGGCGGACCGGTCAGCGTGGTGTTCAAGATGCTGGCCAATCTGATGCCCGAATATGCCAGCCTGGCGATTCCGCTGGGCCTGATGCTGGGGGTTTTGCTCGCGTTCCGCAAATTGGCCATGTCGAGCGAATTGGACGTGATGCGCGCGGTCGGGCTGTCCTATACGCGCCTGCTGCGCGTGCCGTTTCTGATGGCGCTGCTGATGGCTGCGATCAATCTGGTCATCGTCGGCTATGTCCAGCCGATGGCGCGCTATTATTATGAACAGCTCGATTTCGAACTGCGCACCGGGGCGCTGGGCGCCTCGATCAAGGTGGGCGAATTCAACACGCTGAAGGACCGAATGAGCCTGCGCATCGAGCAGAGCCGCGAAGATGGCCATGAACTGGTCGGCATTTTCGCGCGCGTCACCGAGGCTAATGGCGAGGTTCTCTCGATCAGCGCGCGCCGGGGCCGCTTCCTCGCGCTTCAGGAGAATCTCGATACGGTGATCCTGCGCCTGACCGATGGCCAGATCGTGCAGAGCCCCAAGGGATTGACCCCCCGCGTGCTCAGCTTCAGCACGCATGACCTGCCTATCGACCTGCCTGCATTGGAAAAATTCCGCAAGCGCGGCGGGCGCGAGCGCGAATATGTGCTGCCCGAATTGCTGAAAATCGGCTGGGACAAGGGCAGCAGCGAGCATGACAAGACCGTGGTCAAGGCCAGCCTCAACTATCGTCTGGTCGAGGTGGTGATGATCCTGATGCTGCCCTTGCTGGCCGTGGCGCTGGCGGTGCCTCCCAAGCGTTCATCCTCCTCGCTGGGGGTGTTTGTCTCGATTGTGATGGTCGTGGCCTATCACAAGGTCAATGAATATGGACAATCGGTGGCCGAACTGGGCCGGATCGATCCGGCGCTGGCGCTGTGGGTGCCCTTTACGGTCTTTGCCGGAATGATTGCGTGGATGTATTACACGCTGGCCTATGTGCCGGGGGGGCAGCCGATCGGCGCACTCGAACGCTTTGCCGCCACGCTGGGCAAGGCGATCACGCGCCTGCTGGACCGCACCGCGGCGCAAAAAGGCACCCGCAAGAGCGAGGCCGACGCATGATGGACCTGTTCCCCTCGCGCACGCTCACACTCTATTTGTCGCGCCTGTTCATCACGCGCATTCTGGGCGTGCTGGTGATGCTGGTGCTGGTGCTGCAAGTGCTGGACCTGCTCTCGGAAAGCGGCAATATTCTGGCCCATCCCGGCAATGGCCAAGCGCAGATCTGGCATTATGTCACGCTGCGCAGCCCCCAGTTGGTGGCGCGCTTCCTGCCTTATTCGGTGCTGCTGGCCACACTTTTCACCTTCTTTCCGCTCAACCAGAACAGCGAGGTGATCGCGATGCGCGCGGCGGGCCTGTCCGCGCATCAGATTCTCGCCCCGATGCTGGCCACCGCGCTGGTCGTCTCGGGCGTCAGCTTTATGTTCAACGAGATGGTCGTCACCCGCGCCACCGCCGATCTCAAAGCGTGGCAGAATGTGCAATTTGGCGAAATTCCCGACGAGCCGGCTGAACGCACCAATCTCTATCTGGCCGATGGGCACAACATCCTTGGCGCCGATACGATGAACGGCAGCGGCAAGGCGATCCGCCTGCACGGGGTGACATGGTATGAACGCGACCCTCAGGGATTGATCACCCGCCGCGTGATCGCGCCGCTGGCCACCTATGCCGCGCCGGGCTGGCGGCTGGACAAGCCCGAAAGCTTCGATGTTGCCAGCGCGGTGCTGACCCGCCCCGGCCCGATGGTGGTGGCCAAGGGCATCACCCCGGCCCAGATCGACATCACTCAGGCCGACGCCGACCGCATGAACCTGTTCCAGTTGCA
Organism: Novosphingobium sp. SG751A; assembly: GCF_013149295.1. Classification (GTDB taxonomy): domain Bacteria; phylum Pseudomonadota; class Alphaproteobacteria; order Sphingomonadales; family Sphingomonadaceae; genus Novosphingobium. The sequence goes on along the minus strand of NZ_JABGCB010000003.1, from coordinate 352,298 downwards.
CCGGACCATCCAGGCGCTGCGCGCGGGCGGGCGGCGGACTTCGGATCTGGAAAGCAAATGGTGGCACAAGATTTCGGGGCCTTTGTCGGCGCTGCTGATGCCGCTGCTTGGTTCGGTGGCGGCCTTTGGGCTGGCACGTTCGGGGCAATTGTTCATCCGCGCGATTCTGGGCATGGCGCTGGGCTTTACCTATTTCGTGGTCGACAATCTCAGCCTCGCAGTCGGCAATTTTGGCGGTTATCCGCCGCTGGTGGCGGCATGGGCGCCGTTCATCCTGTTCCTGCTGGTGGGCGAAACCGTGCTGGTGCGCACCGAGGAATAGGCCGGTCAAAGGCGTTGGCATAAAACGCCCCACCCCCCGCCTTGCCCCGTTTATGCCCCAATTGCATGGTCTAGGGCGCGCAAGAGACGAGCGCGCCCTGCTTCCCATAAAGGCAGAGGCCCTTGCCCCGCCCGCCTCCGACCTTTAAATATGCGCCAAGACTTTCGAGGAACCGATCACGTGGCCATCAACAACGCCGCATTGGACGAAGCCAAGCTGCCCTTCTGGAAGCGTTCGCACTATCTCGACCGCATGAATTTGCGCGACCTGGTGTTCGCCTATTTCCAGCATTACACGATTATCGCCTATCTGGCGCTGGCCGTGGCGGGCTTTGCCGTGTTTGGGTGGAACCCCACCGGCCTGTGGCGCGCAATTGCCATCGTGGCGGCGGCAACGGCGGTCTATCCGCTGGTCTGGCATCTGCTGCACCAATATATTCTGCATGGTCAGTGGCCCTATAAGTTCAAGCTGCTGGCCAGCACGTGGAAGCGCATCCACTATGACCACCATCAGGACCCCAACCATCTGGAGGTTCTGTTCGGCGCGCTGCACACCACCGTGCCCACGATCTTCATCGCCACGGCCCCGGTCGGCGCGCTGATTGCCGAGGACGGACATCGTATCGGCGGGGCGGCGCTCGCCTTCTCGATCGGCATCCTGACCACCTGCTATTATGAATTCATGCATTGCATCCAGCATCTGGCCTTCAAACCGAAGTGGAAATGGGTGCAGCACATGAAGCAGCGCCACAACGAACACCACTATGTGGACGAGGACGGCAATTTCGGGATCACCAATTATTTCTGGGATCACGTGCTGGGCACCTATTACGAAAAGAAGGATCGCCCGGGCCGCAGCCCCACCGTGTTCAACCTTGGCTATACCGAGGAAGTGGCGAAGAAATATCCTTGGGTGAAGGACTTGTCGGGCGGCATCGCCAGCGACCATCCCCGCCGCCGCGCCATCGCCAATGCCAAGAAACTGGCCGCGCAGGCCGAAGCCCCCACCGAGGAACAGATTCTGGCCCATGCCGCCGAAGCGGTGGGCATGGACACCGAGGCCTGAAACACCGGCTCCAAGCCTTGGCCTGATACAAAGTTGATGATGCGAGGGCCTGACCGCCCTCGCATTTTTCTTTTATTCCCAGCACGCCCCGCTACACATCGCACCGCAGATCAAGGGAGAACCGCCAGATGACCGCCATCACCATCACGCCCGCCAACACCAAGGCCGAGCGCGCGCAATGGGTGGATTACGTCTATGTGGCCAATGCAGGCGATCCCAATTTCGTGCCGCAATTGCGGATGGAGGAAATCGAGAAGGTTACTGCAGGCGGCAATCCGTTCCATGAACATGCCGATTGCCAATTGCTGCTGGCGCGGCGCGGCGGGCGGATCGTGGGCCGCATCGCCGCGATCATCGACCATCAGGCCACCAGCCAGCCGGTTGAACAAGGCATGGGCCCGGGTACCGGCAATTGGGGCGCGCTGGAGGCCGAGACGCAGGAAATCGCCAATATCCTGATCGCCAGCGCCGAGGACTGGCTGCGGGTGAAGGGCATGCACCGGGTGCTGGCGCCGATGAACCTGTCGGTTTGGGAAGAGCCGGGCCTGCTGGTCAAGGGCCATGACCATCCGCCAACAGTCATGATGGGCCACCAGAACGCCAAGTTCCAGCCCTGGATCGAAGCCGCCGGTTATACGCCCGCCAAGATGCTCAACACCTATGAGCTGGACATCACGCAGGAGTTCCCGCCGCTGATCCAGCGCATCGTCAAATCGGGCGAGAAGAACCCGCGTATCAACATTCGCGGCGTCAATCTGAAGGAATTCGACAAGGAAGCCGCCATCATCCTCGACATCCTCAACGATGCGTGGAGCGACAATTGGGGCTTTGTTCCGATCACCGACAGCGAAGTGGCCTATACGGGCAAGAAGCTGAAGCCGCTGGTAAAATCCGATCTGGTGCAGATTGCCGAATATGACGGCGAACCGGTCGCCTTCATGATGACCCTGCCCGATATGAACGAGATCCTGAAAAAGATCGGGCCCAAGCCCTCGCCGCTGGGCTGGATCCGCCTGTTGCTGTGGATCTGGCGCCCGCGCGTCCGCACGATGCGCGTGCCTTTGATGGGCGTGCGCAAACGGCTGCAATCGAGCCGTATGGCCAGCCAGTTGGCCTTTATGATGATCGAATATATCCGCCGCAATTCGGTGGCCAATTACGGCGCCAGCCGGGGCGAAATCGGCTGGATTCTGGACGATAATCAGGGGATGAATTCCATTGCTCGCGAAATCCATTCGACGGTGAACAAGGAATATCAGATCTATCAAAAGGACCTGTGACCCGGCAGAAATTAGAAGGCCCTTGCTCTGGGGGGAGCAAGGGCCTTCACGGGATCGCGCCACCGCCGCGCTAGGACGGGAGGGGGGTCTGCAACGGTGACAAAGGGAAAACTCACGTCGCAAAATTTGGTTCCCGCCTTTTTGAAAATTATTTTCGCCATGGCGCAAATGATCGCAATTGCTAGGATGCAAGGCTGTCCAATCCGCTCTATGTATTGGAAAAGACGGGCACCTGCCGCTGGTTGAGGGTCAATATGCCTTTGGGAACTGAAATCGCATCGCATTTGCCCTTTCTCCGGCGCTATGCGCGCGCGCTGACCGGGGATCAGCAGACGGGCGATGGTCTGGTGCGCCGCCTGCTGGAAAGCGCGCTGGCCGAGCCCGACTTGCGCGCGCGGCTGGGTGGGGGACGCCTGCCGCTCTATCGCGCCTTTTCCGATCTGTTCATCACCCAGGACGCCCCCGCGCTTTCCCCTGCACGCGCACCCGCCGATCTGCGGCTGGGCCGGATCGCCCCACTGGCCCGTCAGGCGCTGTTGCTGACCACGATCGAGGATTTCACCCCATCGCAGGCTGCGCAAATTCTTGGCCTGACGCCCGAGGAAACCGCCGATCTCGCGCGCGGTGCGGTGGCCGACATCGCTCGCGACAGCGCGACCAGCGTGCTGGTGATCGAGGATGAACCGCTGATCGCGATGCAGCTTGAAACGCTGGTCACCAGCATGGGCCACAGTATTTTCGGCACAGCCGCCACGCGCACACAGGCGCAGAAACTGGTGGCGCAGGGCGTGCCGGGACTGGTGCTGGCCGACATTCAACTGGCCGACGGATCATCCGGGCTGGATGCCGTGGCCGATCTGCTGGCCGTGGCCGATGTGCCGGTGATCTTCATCACCGCCTTTCCCGAAAGACTGCTGACCGGCAACGGGCCGGAGCCGACCTGGCTGATCACCAAACCCTTTCGCGAGGATGCCGTACAGGCGGCCATGGCGCAGGCGCTGTTCTTCCGTCAGAGCTGATCGGCGCCTTCCCCACGTTTCGCCCGCATCTTGAACATGGCGGGCGAACGCAAGGGCAGCAGCATCTCGCAGCGCACCCCCTCGCGGGCAAAGACCAGTTCGAACCGCTCGCCCAGCTCATGGGCCAGAATGCGCTCGATCAATTCGGTGCCAAAGCCGCGCTGGCGCTGCTGCGGCACCGGCGGGCCGCCGCACTCCTCCCAATTGACCCGAACCCGGTCTGCGCCATAGAGCGCCCAGCGAATACAGACACACGCCCCTTCCACCGATAGCGCGCCATATTTGCTGGCATTGGTGGCCAATTCATGCATCGCCAGCCCCAACGAGAGCGCATCATTGGGTGCCAGTTCAACGTCCGGCCCTTCGAGCATCACCGTATCCCCCCGCGCATAGGGCGCCAGTTCCGCCTCGATCACGCCGCGCAAGGGGGTAGTGCCCCAATTGCTGGCGATCAGCAGATCATGCGTTGCCGAAAGCGCCCTGATGCGCCCTTCCAGCGCGTCGGCAAATTCATTGAGCGCAGGCGATGACGGATCACGATTCCGCCGCCGAGTCAGGGCGATGATCGAGAGCACATTGGCCAGCGTGTTCTTGACCCGGTGGTTCAACTCGCGGCTCAAAACACCGCGGATCGAGGCCTGTTCGCGCAGCCATGCCAAAGAGGCGCGATCCTCAGAAGCCTGCCGCGCGACCAGCCATGCCATCCCCGCCAGCAGCCCGGCCACCACCGACCCCAGCGCCAGCGTGATGATCGCCACCTTGGACAGGCCGGGCGCCGCAGGCGGGCTGACCACCAGCACCATCGGGCGATGCGCCACCATCACCGGCATCTGCACCTGCCCATCCTTGGCCCCGTCCCCGCCCCTCGCCGGCCCCACCTGCGCCAACAGGCGATCGGGCCGCACCGCACCATCATAGAGCGACACGGCAAAATCATTCACCGGCTCCAGTTCGATCACCGATTGCAAAAAGACCTGAGCATTGAAAGGCGCGCCCAGAACGCCGCGTATCCGCCCCGTCCCTTTATCAAACAGCGGCATATAGATCAGAAAACCGGGCCATGCAGGCCGCCCCCGGTCCATTTCCAGCCGGATCGGGCCGGTGGCGATGGGCCGCTTTTCATGCTCGGCCCGGTCGATGGCGGTGCGGCGCTGGATTTCGGAATACATGTCATAGCCATAGGACAGGCGACGACGCGGCGTGGGATCGCCCAGATAGGTGACCGGCATCAAAACCCGCGCGCCCGGCGCGGGGGCGGGATGGACGGTGAAATTCGTCATCCCCTCCGCGCGGCGCGCGGCCTCAAAGGCGGGGATCTGGCCCGGCGTGATCGCCTCGGCCCAACTGATACCCTCGGAACCGCGATATTCATCGTCACCCGACAATTCCTGCGACAGCGCGATAAATGCGGCCTGCGTCATATCATTGCGCTTTTCCAGCAACAGCGCCGTCGCGCGCAGATAGGCCGTATGCGCATTGACCCGCCGCCCCAGCGAGGCCCCCACCACACTGGCTGCGGCGCGGGCCTGTTGTCGGCGCTGACGATTTTCGGTGCGTTCGGTGGTATAGGCGTAGAGCAGAGTAGCCAGCATCGCGAGCACAAAACCGGCTATCGGCAACGCGCGCGGCATGCGTTCATACCAGCCTTGCGTGCCAACCCTATGTGCGATGATTCGATCCAAAATCCGCCCCTTGCCCCGCCAATTGTGCCAGTTTGCAACGCTATCATGCAACAAACGGTTGCGCGTGGGAACCAAGCTGGGCAAGCTTCGTTCCCGTGCCAGTTAGTTTATGTGAGATTGGCGAATTGGGCGGGGCGCTCAAATTGGGCAGGTTGATGTGAATCGCGAGCAAAAGCCACGCAATGCTGATTTAACGGGCGATGTTGTTGCCCGATCGCCCGGTTCGGGCGAAGATCTGGCCAAGGCGGTCGTTTCCGACGAAACCGGCGCGACGCCCGAAATCGAGGATGAAATCAGGGAACACGATCAGAAAGATGGCGGCTCCGACGAAGCGCCGCCATGGGCCGCGCCGCTGCGCGATATGTATCAGCAGGTGGTCGAAGAACCCCTGCCCGATTTCCTGTCCGACCTGCTGTCCCGGCTCGACCGCGACGACGAATGAGCGCGTCCCAGACCCAACAGCCCGATTTCAAGCGTGAGCTGACTCAGGTCGTGCCGCATCTGCGCGCCTTTGCGCGCGGGCTTTGCGGGCGCCCCGATCTGGCCGACGATCTGGTGCAGGACACGCTGCTGCGCGCATGGGCGGCGCGTGAGCGCTTTGTGGCGGGCACCTCGATCCGGGCCTGGACCTTCACGATCCTGCGCAATGCATGGTTTACCGAAATGCGGCGAAACCGCTTTCGCGCCGATTATGACGAGGCCGTGGCCGACCGCATCCTGACCTCGCCCGCGGGGCAGGAGGCGCCGCTGCATCTGGCCGATCTGTCGCGCGCGCTGATGGAATTGCCCGCCGAAAGGCGCGAGGCGCTGCTGCTGGTGGGCGCGGGCGGCTTTTCCTATGAAGAAGCCGCCGCGATCTGCGGATGCGCGGTGGGCACAATCAAGAGCCGGGTGGGCCGTGGCCGCGCGCAATTAACCGCGATGATCGAGGAAGGCCGCATCCCCACGCGCGGCAATGCCAGCGAGAGCAGCCGCGCGCTGATGGCCGAACTCGACCGGATCACGCCCAAGGATTAATCCTGAGGCCCGGCCCTGTCCACACTGCTGGTCACGGCCACGTCCATGAACACATTGCCCAGCGTGCGCATCAGATCGGGCAGCATTTCCACCGCCACCAACAGCGCCAGCGGCCCCACCGGCACGCCCATGGCAATCGCCACCGGGCCGATGGACAGCACAAAGCTGATCGAGCCGGGCAGCGAGGGCGTGCCAAGCTCGGTCAGCGCGGCCACCGCGATCCCCGCCAGCATGGCCGAAACGCCCAGCGGCGTGCCCGTCAGATGGGCGACATAGATCACCACCGCCAGATTCATCGCCGGCCCCGTCGCGCGGAACAGCGCCACGCACAAAGGCAGGCTGAATTCCGCGCTGGAGGAACGGATGCCAAGGCGCGAACAGGCCGAAAGCATCGCGGGCAGGCTGGCCAGCGAGCTTTGCGTGGACGCCGCCACCACCGAAACCGGCAGCATCGAGCGCAGATAATGACCCAGCGCCAGACGCCCCGCCACCACCGCGATCACCGGCGCCGAAAGCAGCACCAGGCCGCCGATCCCGGCCACCAGCATCACATAATGCGCCAGCGCGCCCAGCGCCGCCGTGCCGGTCTTCACCGCCAGCCCCAGCGCCAGCGCAAAGACCCCGATCGGCGCGATCGAGAGCACCCAGCCGATCATCACCATCATGATGCCCGCCAGCGCTTCAAAAAAACCGATCATGTGGCGGCGCGGCCCCTCGGGCAATTTGCCCATGGCCAGCGCGAAAACGGCAAAGAACACCACCACCGGCAGCATCTCGCCCCCCGCCGCCGCCGAGGCGATATTGGAGGGCAGCACCGCCAGCAGAAATTCCGACAGGCCCGGCACCGGCCCGGCATTCTGCGCCGCGCTGCCCGCCAAGGCGCCCGCCGCCGCGCCGGGGATCGGCCACATGTCCAGCCAGAGCGGCATGACCACCACGGCCACCGCCCCGCTGACCAGATAGAAGCCCAGAATCCAGAAGATCGCACGCCGCGCCATGGCCCCTGCCCGCGCGGCGGCGGCCGTCTGGACCAGCCCCAACACCAGCAGCGCCACTACCAGCGGCAGGATCGTCATCTGCAAACCTTTGAGCCACAAGGTGCCCAAAGGCTCGATCACCCGCACCACCGGCAGCGCGGCGGGAAAGCGCGACAGCACCAGCCCGCACACCAGCCCGGCCCCCAGCGCCACCAAAGCGCCCAGCGAGGCCACCCGGATTTCCGGCAGGTTGAAACCGCCCTTTTCCGCCTGCTCAACCTGATCCGTCAACGAATGCCCCTGTGGTTTACCATTGTTTGCGTGACATTAACTTCGCCGCGTCACATAGCAAGGCAAGCTGCGTGTGCCATGCCCGGAACAGTATGAGCGATGCGCAAAAAGACGGATCGGTTTGGGGACAGACGAATGGGACGACAGTTTTTCGGCACCGATGGCATTCGCGGACGGACCAATGCCGGGGTGATGACAGCCGAAATCGCGATGAAGGTGGGACAGGCCGCCGGTACGCATTTCCTGCGCGGCAAGCATCGCCATCGCGTGGTGATCGGCAAGGATACGCGGCTTTCAGGCTATATGCTGGAAAACGCGATGGTGGCCGGATTCACCAGCGTGGGCATGGATGTGGTGCTGTTGGGCCCGATGCCGACGCCTGCCGTGGCGCTGCTGACGCGCGAATTGCGCGCCGACGTGGGCGTGATGATTTCGGCCAGCCACAACCCCTATGAGGACAATGGCATCAAGCTGTTCGGCCCCGATGGTTTCAAGCTCTCGGACGAGGACGAGTTGGCCATCGAATCGATGCTGGGGCAGGCGCTGCCTCTGGCCGACAGCCCCCAGATCGGGCGGGCGCGGCGCATCGAGGACGCACGCGGGCGCTATATTCACGCGGTCAAGGGTTCGGTGCCGCACAATATCCGCCTTGATGGCCTGAAGATTGTGGTCGATTGCGCCAATGGCGCGGCCTATCAGGTGGCCCCTTCGGCGGTCTGGGAATTGGGCGCAGAGGTGATCGCGGTCGGCGTGTCGCCCAATGGCAAGAACATCAACGACAAATGCGGCTCAACCCACCTTGACCTGATCAAGGAAACCGTGGTGGCCTCGGGCGCGGACATCGGCATTGCGCTCGATGGCGATGCGGACCGTTTGATCGTGGTCGATGAAATGGGCCAGACGGTCGATGGTGACCAGTTGATGGCGCTGATCGGCACGCAGTTGCACCAGCGTGGCGAATTGCGCGGCGGGGGCGTGGTGGCCACGGTGATGTCGAACCTGGGGCTGGAGCGCTATCTGAACGGACTGGGCCTGACGTTGGAGCGCACCAAGGTGGGCGACCGCTATGTGCTGGAGCGCATGAAGGAAGGTGGTTTCAACGTCGGCGGCGAACAGTCGGGCCATATGATCATGCTTGACCATGGCACGACCGGCGACGGCACAGTGGCCGCGCTTCAGGTGCTCTCGGCGCTGGTGCAATCGGGCAAGAAGGCAAGCGAATTGCTCCACCTGTTCGACCCCGTGCCGCAATTGCTGAAAAACGTGCGTTTCTCGGGCGGCAAGCCGCTGGAGGCCGAAAGCGTCAAGCAGGTGATCGCGGACGCCGAGGCGCAACTGGCGGGGCGCGGGCGTCTGGTGATCCGGCCTTCGGGCACCGAACCCGTCATCCGCGTGATGGCCGAGGGCGATGATGCGGCCGAGGTCGAGCAGGTGGTGGATGCCATTTGCGAGGCGGTGAAGGCGGCTGCGGCATAAGGCAGTAAGTTTGCCTCCGGCGGGCAAAGGGTCTCGACCCTTTGCAATCCCTTTAATTGGGTACTGGATAGTCGGCCGGAAGGCGCGATCTGCGAAGCGGTTTATAAGGCCTGCGGCGCGGCGGCGTTGCGCCAAGGTTGAACCCGTGACGCAACAATGACAGTAAGGGGAGCGCGAGGGTCTAGACCCTCGCATTCTCAATTTTCCACTGGATCTCCACAATGCTCGAAATGCGCCCCGATTGCGAAAAATGCGGCTGTGATCTCCCGGCCGAGGCCCCCGGCGCCTTTATCTGCTCGTTTGAATGCACCTTTTGCGCGGAATGTACCGAGGCGCTGGACGATCTGTGCCCCAATTGCAGCGGCGAATTGATGGACCGCCCCACCCGCGCGAAAAAGCACCATGCCAAGAACCCGCCCTCGACGGTGCGGCACTATAAGGGATGAAGCCAGCTCGGATTCTCACCATCGCCGGTTCGGATTGCAGCGGCGGCGCGGGGCTTCAGGCGGATCTGAAAACCATCACCATGCTGGGCGGCTATGGCATGAGTGCGATCACCGCGATCACCGCCCAGAACACGCTCGGCGTGTTTGCCGTCGAGCCGCTCTCGCCCGAAATGGTGGCGGCGCAGATCGACGCCTGCATCGATGACATTGGCGTTGATGCGGTCAAGATCGGCATGTTGGGCAGCGCAGCGATCACGCATATCGTGGCCGACCGACTGGAGAGGATCGCCGCACCGGTGGTGTTCGACCCGGTGATGGTTGCGACCAGCGGCGGCCTGCTGGCCGATAGCGATACCGTGGCAGCCTTTGACCGGATGATGGCGCTGGCCGCGCTGACCACGCCCAATCTGCCCGAACTGGCCGCGCTGGGCGGTGAGGAAGCGGTGTGGGCCAAAACGCAAGCCTTGCTGATAAAAGGCGGCCATGGCGAGGGAGCGGTAATCGAAAACCGCCTGCACACTCCCGATGGCGAGTTCATATTCACCAGCGAGCGTATCGACACCCGCCACACCCATGGCACCGGCTGCACTCTGGCCAGCGCGATTGCCACCGGGCTGGGGCAAGGGATGAGCATGGTCGAAGCAGTGGCCCGCGCAGGCAATTTCGTTCATGCCGCCCTTTTGGCCGCGCCGGGTTTCGGCGCGGGCCATGGGCCGCTGGGGCATCAGGCTTGCATCAGGCCGTCAGGCTCTGATCATTCGGCAAATTTGGGGAAACAGTCGATCCCGTAATAGCCGGTGATGTGTTCCCACGCATCCTCGGCGGTTTCGACCGGCGTGAACAGTTCCAGATCGCGCCGGTTGACCACGCCTTCCTCGACCAGAGCCTCGAAATTGACCACGCGGTTCCAGAATTCGCCGCCGAACAGCAGGATCGGGATCGGCTTCATCTTGCCGGTCTGAATGAGGGTGAGCAGTTCGAAAAATTCATCGAACGTGCCAAACCCGCCCGGAAACACCGCCACCGCCCGCGCGCGCAGCAGGAAATGCATCTTGCGCAGCGCGAAATAGTGGAACTGAAACGCAAGGCGCGGCGTGACATAGGGATTGGGCGCCTGTTCATGGGGCAGCACGATGTTGAGCCCGATGGTTTCAGCCCCCACCTCGGATGCGCCGCGATTGGCCGCTTCCATGATCGAGGGGCCGCCGCCCGAACAGATCACGAATTGCCTCATGCCCTTTTCGACGATCGCACACTGGCTGGCGATACGGGCCAGTTTGCGCGCCTCGTCATAATAGCGGGCATTGGCCGCCAGACGCTCGGCAATCGCCTTTTCCTCGGGCGTGGTGGCGGCCGCGATGCGTTCCTCGACCTTTTCAGGCGCCGGAATACGCGCCGAGCCATAGCACACCAGCGTCGAGCCGATCCCGGCCTCGTCCAGCAGCATTTCGGTTTTCAGCAGTTCGAGCTGAAAGCGCACCGGGCGCAATTCCTCGCGCAGCAGAAATTCGGTGTCGCGAAAAGCCAGCTTGTAGCTTGCGCTTTGGGTCTGGGCGGTGCGGGTTGCGTGCTTTTCGACAAAGCCTGCTTCCTGCTCGGCCTTATAAAAACGGCGAGACAGTCGTTTTTCTTCTTCGGTCATCTTCTGCTCTTATCTCTTCCAATTGACCTTTCTAGCGCAAAAGAGTGAATGGGCAATGACCGAGAGAAGCTTGGAAATCAGATGGTAGGCGAGGTTTCGGTGGCAGCCTAAGGGGTTGCCCTTGTGTTTATATAAAAAATTTATATCCGTTCATCCTCAATTCAGCGCCCCCCGTGCTTGGAGCAAACTCGAAGAGCTGGGCGTGCTAGGGGCTGATAGGGATTGGCGGCACGATGCAGGCGAGGAATAAAAGTGACGGATAATCAAGCGGGTGGCACGCTTTCGGTCAAGCATCAGCTTGGCCTTTTGCTCAAGGCGGTGCTGGCAGTGGGGGCGGTTGCGCTTCTGGTGCTGGCCTATCGCCATTTCACGTATAAAGAGCCGGTGGCGCCCGCGCCGTTGCCCGAAGGCATTGTCGAAATGTCGCCTTCGCAACTGGCCACGCTCAAGGTCGAGGCCGTGGGCGGGGGCGATGGCTGGCTGCAGACGTCGGCCACCGGCATGATCGCGGTGGATGAAACCCGCGCCACGCCGATTTTTCTGCCCTATTCGGGACAGGTCACGCAGGTCATGGTCCAGCAGGGCGCCACGGTGGTTCAGGGCCAGCCCCTGCTGACCTTGCGCACCAGCGATGTGGTGGACGCGCGCAACGCGCTGTTCGGCGCGGCGGCCAGCCGGTCCAGCGCCTTTGCTGCGGCCAAGCTGGCCGAGGAAAACCTCAAGCGTCAGGAACAGATCTACCGCACCGCCGGCGGTGCGCTGCGCGATTATGAGCAGGCCCGCAATGACGCCGTCGCCGCACAGGCCGCGCTGCGCAGCGCAGAGGCTGCCCTTGGCGCCGCGCGTGACAAGCTGGAAATCTATGGCAAGAGCCAGGGCGAGATCGCCCGCCTTGAAGGCGCGCATGACGTCAACGGCTATCACCCCGAAACCACGTTCCGCGCGCCCATCGGCGGCGTGATCGCCAGCCGCGCGGTCAGCCCGGGCCAGTTCGTTCAGGTGGGCGGCACCACGCCCGTGCTGACCATCGCCAATCCGGGCCGGGTGTGGCTGGTGGCGCAGCTGGCCGAAAGCGATGCGCCCCATGTGCATATGGGCGACCGGGTGGACGTGACCGTTTCGGCCTTCCCCGGCCGCGTGTTTCAGGCCGTGGTCGACAATATCGCCAGCGCGCTTGATCCGCAAAGTCACCGCCTGCCGGTGCGCGCCACGATTGCCAATCCGGACGGCGCTTTGAAGCCCCAGATGTTCGCCAATTTCACCATCCGCCATCAGGACAGCGCCCCCGCAAATGGCCGCCCGGTGATGTCGGTTCCCGCGCAGGCCGTAATCCGCGAAAGCGACAATGCCCGCGTGTGGATCCAGATTTCGGCCAACCGCTTCCGCTGTGTCGATGTCACGCTGGGCGAAAGCCATAATGGCCGGGTCGATGTGACCTCGGGCCTCAAGGGCGGCGAAAAGGTCGTCACCTCGGGCGCGATCTTTGTGAACGAAGCGGGATTTGGCGCGTGAACAGTCTTGTCCGTTTTGCGCTGCGTTCGCGCATGCTGATCATGGGGCTGCTGGCAGGGATGCTGGTGGCCGGTGGCATTGCCTTTTACAACCTGAACATCGAGGCCTATCCCGACCCCGTTCCGCCGATGGTGGAAATCATCACCCAGTCCCCCGGCTCCAGCGCCGAGGAAATGGAACGCGGCGTCACCATTCCCATCGAGGTGCAGCTCGCGGGCCTGCCGCATATGACGGCGATCCGCACCATCAGCCTGTTCGGCCTGTCCGACGTGAAGGTGCAGTTCACCTACGATTTCACCTTTGAACAAGCCCAGCAGCAGGTGATCAACCGCCTGTCGCAATTGGGCACCCTGCCCGGCGGCGTGGTGCCTGAACTCTCGCCCACCAGCCCGATCGGCGAAATCTATCGCTATCGCATCAAGGCCCCCAAGGGCTATTCGGTAATGGACCTCAAAACACTCCAGAACTGGATTCTGGAACGGCGCTTCAAGGCCATTCCCGGCGTGATCGACGTCACCGGCTGGGGCGGCAAGGAGCGCGCCTATGAGGTGGTGGTCGATTCGGCCAAGCTGACCGCACATCAGACCAGCGTGGCGGCCGTAATTGCCGCTCTGGGCAAGGGCGACGCCAATGTCGGCGGGCAGACGATCAACTTTGGCCCTCAGGCCGCCATCGTGCGCGGCGTGGCGCTGATCCAGTCGCCCAGCCAGATCGAGAACACGCTGGTGACGAACAATGCGGGCGTGCCGGTCTATATCCGCGATGTCGCCAGCGTTCAGGTGGGCAACCAGCCGCGCTTTGGCGTGGCGGGCCTTGGCAATGAGGACGATATCGTCGAGGGCATCGTGCTGATGCGTCGCGGTTCGCAGTCCATGCCCACGATCAACGCGGTCAAGGAAGAGGTCGAGAAGATCAATGCGGGCGGCATCCTGCCTCCGGGCGTGACGCTGGTTTCGAACTATGACCGTTCCAAGCTGATCGATGTCACCACGCATACCGTGATGGAAAATCTGGTGGTCGGCATTGCGCTGATCTTTGCGCTGCAATGGGGCCTGCTCGGCAATCTGCGCAGCGCGATTATCGTGGCCACCACCATTCCCTTCGCGCTGGCCTTTGCGGTGCTGATCCTGACGCTTCAGGGCGAGAGCGCCAACCTGCTCTCGGTGGGCGCGCTCGACTTTGGCCTTGTGGTGGACGCCACGGTTATCATGGTGGAAAATATCTTCCGCCACATGGTCGAGAGATCCGAACATGTGGAGCGGGGCGAGAGTCACTTCTCCTTCGCCACGCGCCTTGGCTCGATCCTGCATGCCAGCAGCGAAGTGAGCCGCGGCATCTTCTTTGCCGCCGCGATCATCATCGCCTCCTTCCTGCCGCTCTTCACCCTGACGGGCGTGGAAGGCCATATCTTCGGCCCGATGGCCAAGACCTATGCCTATGCCATCGCGGGCGGGTTGATCGCCACCTTTACCGTGGCGCCGGTGATGTCGGCGCTGCTGCTGCCCGATAAATTGTCGGAGGTGGAAACCTGGATCGTCCAGCGTTTGCGCCGGGTTTATGAACCGGCCTCCAGCTTTGCGCTGGCCAATCCGGTGGTGACGCTGGGTGGCGGCCTGCTGCTGTTTGGCGCGGCCATGGTGGGGGTGCGCACGCTGGGCGTCGAATTCCTGCCGCATCTGGAGGAAGGCAACCTGTTCATCCGCGGCGAATTGCCGACTTCGATCTCGCTGGAGGCCGGCCTGCCCACCACCAATGCGATCCGGCGCCGCATCGCCTCCTATCCCGAAACGCAGAATGTGCTTTCGACGCAAGGCCGCCCGGATGACGGCACCGACCCGACCGGCTTCTTCAACGCCGAATTCTTCGTGCCTTTGAAGCCGCAGAAGGAATGGCCCGCCGGGATGGACAAGGACAAGCTCGTCGCCACGATGAGCAAGGATCTGGCCGATCATTTCCCCGGCGTCGATTTCTCCTTCTCGCAGATCATCGAGGACAACGTGTCCGAGGCGGCGAGCGGGGTGAAGGGCGCCAATTCGGTCAAGCTGTTTGGGCCTGATCTGGAAACGCTGCAAAAGATCGCCAACCAGATCAAGGATGAAATGTCCAAAATTCAGGGCATTGCCGATCTTGGCGTGTTCCAGTCGCTGGGCCAGCCCACGGTGCGCATCGATGTCGACCGAGAAAAGGCGGGCCGCTATGGCCTGACCCCGGATGACATCAACCAGACCGTGGCGGCAGCCGTGGGCGGCGCATCGCCGGGCGAATTGTACGAACCGCACACCGACCGGCACTTCCCGATCATCGTGCGCTTCCGCCCCGAACAGCGCGACAGCATCGATACGATCAGCCACATCACCGTGGCCACGCCCAATGCCACCGGCGGTGTGACGCAGGTTCCCCTGTCCGAGGTGGCCAGCATCCGCCTCGTTTCGGGCGCCAGCTTCATCTATCGCGAGCATCAGACCCGCTATGTCCCGATCAAGTTCAGCGTGCGCGACCGCGATCTGGGCAGCGCCGTGGCCGAGGCACAGTCGCGCATCGCCCAGAAGATCACGCTGCCGCCCGGCTATACGCTGGAATGGGCGGGCGAAATGTCGAACCTGAAGAATGCCGTGGCGCGGCTTGAAGTGGTGGTGCCGATCAGCCTGCTGATCATCTTTGCCCTGCTTTATGCCAATTTCGGCAATATTCGCGATGCCTGCCTTGCGCTCTCCTCCATTCCGATGGCGATCATCGGGGGCGTGCTGGCGCTGGTGCTGACGGGCACGTCCTTCTCGATTTCGGCCGCCATCGGCTTTGTTGCCTTGTTCGGCATTGCGGTGATGGACGGGATTTTGGTGGTCAACAATTTCAACACCGCGCTTAACGAAGGACAAAGCCGCGAGGATGCGCTCACAACCACAACGCGCAATTCGCTGCGCCCTGTGCTGATGACTTGCCTTGTGGCGGCTATCGGCCTGCTGCCTGCCGCCGTTGCCACCGGTATCGGCTCTCAGGTGCAAAAGCCGCTGGCTCTGGTGGTGGTGGGCGGCATGACGCTAGCCCCTGTGCTGATCCTGCTGGTGCTGCCGCTGCTGATCGGGCGCTATTCCAAGCATGTGCCCAATCGATATGCGGTGGCCCATGGCAAGGATGAGCGTGATCTGCCCCATCATCATGAGGGAGAAACGGCATGAGCATGACCGCCCTTTTGCTGGCAGCAACGGTGCCGGCTCTGCCTTTGCCCCCGACGCCTGCGGGCAATGCGCCCGCCTCGGTGCTGAGCGCCCCGGTCGCCCCCGAGGGCGGCCCGGCGCAGGCCATCGCCGTGGGGGCCCCGGTCCCCGCGCAATGGTGGCGCGAATTCGGCAATGACGCGCTCAATGCGCTGGTCGAGCGCGGCCTCAAGGCCAATCCCGATATTGCCGCAGCCGATGCCACGCTGCGTCAGGCGCAGGAACTGGCGCGCGCCTCGGTGGGCGGGCTGCTGCCTCAGGTCGATGCGGGCTATCAGGCCTCGCGCCTGCGGGCCAGCAACACCATCGCCCCGCCGCTGGCTGATCAAAGCGTGATGCTCTATTCGCTCCACACCGCACAGGTCAGCCTGTCATGGTCGCCCGATGTGTTCGGCGGCGGGCGGGCGCGGGTACGCTCGGCGCGGGCGGCGGCCACGGCGCAGGCAGCACGGGCCGATGCGGCGCGTTCGACGGTGGTGGCCAATCTGGTCCAGTCCGCGATCCAATATGCCGCCTTGGGCGAGGAAATCGAGGCCACGCGCGATGCGGTCACCGCCTATCGCGATGTGCTGGCGCTGATCAAGCTGCGTCAAAAGATCGGCGCGGTGGGCGCATCGGATGTGGCGGCGCAGGAAACCGCGCTGGCCGCGATCGAGGGGCAATTGCCGGGGCTGGAACGCGCGCGCAAGGCACAGGAGGCCCAGATCGCCGTACTGATTGGGGTAGCGCCGGGCTCGCCCCTGCCCCCCGTGCCGCGCATGGATGAACTGACCCTGCCCGCGCAATTGCCCTTGAGCCTGCCCGCGCAGGTCGTTGCCCATCGCCCCGATGTGCGCAGCGCCGCCGCGATCATGGAAGGCGCATCCGCCGACGTGAAGGCAGCGGTCGCCGCCCGCCTGCCCTCCTTCACGCTCAGCGCCGAATATGGCGGCACGGCCAACCGCTTTGCCGATATGTTCGCCAGCGGCAATCCGTTCTGGACGCTGCTGGGCGGGGTATCGGCGCCGATCTTCCATGCGGGCAGCCTGCTGCACCAGAGCCACGCCGCCAGGGCCGCGCTGGAGGCCGCACAGGCGCAGTACCGCTCGACCGCGCTTCAGGCGTTTGCCGATGTCTCGAACGCGCTGACCGCGATCAAGACCGATGGCGACGCGCTGGCCGCCGCCGACCGGGGCAATCGCGCCTCGGCCGACAGTCTGAACTTTACCCGCCGCCAGTATGAGTTGGGCGCGGTGGGCACTTTCACCCTGCTGCCGGTTCTGGCCGCAAGGGCCGAGGCGCGCAGCACATGGGTTCAGGCCCGCGCGGCACGGCTGGTTGATACCGTCGCGCTCTACCAATCGCTGGGCGGCGGAACCGGCCAGAAATAATGCGAAGGGGCGCTCAGCCGGGGCGCCCCTTTTCTTTTCAGCAACACGAAATTGCTTTGTCCCGCAACAAAGCGCGCCTATGCCCGCGCGTGATGACGACGGGGGCGAACACGGGACTCTGGCGCGGCGAAGCGCTGGCCACGCTGCGACTGGCGGTGCCGCTGGCGGCAGCCAATCTGTTGCAAATGGCGGTTTACGCCATTGACGTGATCTTTGTCGCCCGGCTGGGCCAGACCCCGCTGGCCGCATCTTCCCTCTCGGTCAGCCTGTTCGGCCTGCTGGCGTGGAGCCTGTCGGGCCTGACGGGCGCGGTTTCGGCGCTGGTGGCGGCCGAACTGGGCGCACGCAATCATGCTGTGCGTTCGGTGCGACGGTCTACGCGCATGGGCCTGTGGCTGGCGGTGGGCACCGGGGCTTTGGCTATGGTGCTGTGCAGTTTCGGGCGCGAGATCCTGCTGCTGACCGGACAGGCGCGCGAAGTGGCGGATCTGTCGGGAGGGTTTCTGCATGTGCTGAAATGGGCGATGGTGCCGATGCTGATCGCCAATGTGCTGCGCTCGGTGGTTTCGGCGCTGGGGCGGCCGGTGTTTGCCACTTTCATCACGGCGCTGGCCATCGCAGTGAATGCGGCGGGCAATTATGCGCTGGTGTTCGGCCATTGGGGCATGCCCGCGCTGGGGCTGCAAGGTTCGGCGCTGTCCAGCGTGATTACCGGATGCGTGACGGCGCTGGCCTATACGGGGGCGATTTTCGCCAATCGGCGGCTGCGGCGGCATTATCTGTTCGGCCATCTCTGGCGGCCCGACTGGCAGCGCTTGCGCGAAATTGCCGCGATTGGCGCACCGATCTTCTTTCAGGTGCTGGCCGAGGCGGGCCTGTTCGGGGCGGCCGCTTTCCTGATGGGCCGGATTGGCGAGGCGGAACTGGCCGCGCATACGGTGGCGCTTCAGATTGCCGCCTTCACGTTTCAAATCCCTATGGGCATCGGCCAGGCCGCGACCATCCGCGTGGGATACCATTACGGCGCGGGCGACCGGGCGGCGATGGGGCGTGCCGGCTGGACCTCGCTGCAGATCGGCCTGTGCATCGCTATGTTCTCCTCCTCGCTGATGGTGGTGGCACCGCGCCTGCTGCTCTCGGCCTATATTGACGTAAACGCGGCCGAGCGCGCGGTGATGGTGGCGCTGGCGGTGCGCTATCTGGTGGTGGCCGCCGCGTTTCAGTTGGTCGATGCCACGCAGGTCATTCTGGCGGGGGCGTTGCGCGGATTGCAGGACACCAAGGTGCCGATGGCGATTGCGCTGCTGGGCTATTGGGTGCCGGGGTTTGGGGTTTCGGTGATGCTAGGCCTGGGCACGGGGCTGCGCGGGTTTGGCGTGTGGATTGGCCTTGCCACGGGCCTTGCCGTGGTGGCCGCGATGCTGCTGTGGCGCTGGAACCGGCGTGAAGCGCTGGGGCTGCTGCACACGCGGGGCTAAATTTTTTATCGAAGGGCGCCTTGACGCCCCTTTGCCCTGCACCCATATCCAGCGCGTTGGCACTCTCAGGGTGGGAGTGCCAAGAAGCATTTTCAACTTGAGAGAGGTAACACTCCCATGTCGTTCCGTCCTCTGCACGATCGCGTGCTGGTCCGCCGCGTCGAAGCCGAAGAAAAGACCGCCGGTGGCATCATCATCCCCGACAGCGCCAAAGAAAAGCCCGCTGAAGGCATCATCGTTTCGGCCGGCACCGGCGCCCGCAACGAAGCCGGTGTTGTGACCCCGCTGGAAGTCAAGGCCGGCGATCGCGTGCTGTTCGGCAAGTGGGCCGGCACCGAAGTCAAGGTTGGCGGCGAAGACCTGCTGATCATGAAGGAAAGCGATATCCTCGGCATCATCGGCTGAGTTGATACGCGTCTTTTAACAACCTCATTTTAAAGGATTATATCATGGCCGCTAAGGACGTGAAATTTGGTCGCGACGTTCGCGAACGCATTCTCAAGGGCGTGGACACGCTTGCCGACGCCGTCAAGGTGACCTTGGGCCCCAAGGGCCGCAACGTCGTCATCGAAAAGTCGTTCGGCGCTCCGCGCATCACCAAGGACGGCGTTTCGGTCGCCAAGGAAATCGAACTGAAGGACAAGTTCGAAAACCTGGGCGCGCAGATGCTGCGCGAAGTGGCCAGCAAGGCCAATGACAAGGCCGGTGACGGCACCACCACCGCGACTGTTCTGGCTCAGGCCATCGTGCGCGAAGGCCTCAAGGCTGTTGCCGCCGGGATCAACCCGATGGACTTGAAGCGCGGCATCGACACCGCCTCGGCCGCTGTGGTTGCCGATCTGGCCGCTCGTTCCAAGCCCGTCACCGATTCGGCCCAGATCGCTCAGGTCGGCATCATTTCGGCCAATGGCGACACCGAAGTCGGCCAGAAGATTGCCGAAGCGATGGAAAAGGTCGGCAAGGAAGGCGTGATCACCGTCGAGGAAGCCAAGGGCCTCGAGTTCGAACTCGATGTCGTCGAAGGCATGCAGTTCGACCGTGGTTACCTGTCGCCCTACTTCGTCACCAACCCCGAAAAGATGATCGTGGAACTGGATAATCCCTATATCCTGATCCACGAAAAGAAGCTCTCGTCGCTTCAGACGCTGCTGCCGATCCTTGAAGCCGTGGTGCAGTCGGGCCGTCCGCTGCTCATCATCGCCGAAGACATCGAAGGCGAAGCGCTGGCCACGCTGGTGGTCAACAAGCTGCGCGGCGGCCTCAAGATCGCTGCCGTCAAGGCTCCCGGCTTCGGCGACCGCCGCAAGGCCATGCTGGGCGATATCGCCACGCTGACCGCCGGCGAAATGATCTCGGAAGACCTGGGCATCAAGCTGGAAACCGTTACCCTTGGCATGCTGGGTCAGGCCAAGAAGGTCACGATCGACAAGGACAACACCACGATCGTCGACGGTCTGGGTTCGGCTGACGACATCAAGGGTCGCGTTGAACAGATCAAGGCGCAGATCGAAGTCACCACCAGCGACTACGACCGCGAAAAGCTGCAGGAACGTCTGGCCAAGCTGGCCGGCGGCGTGGCCGTCATCAAGGTCGGCGGTTCGACCGAAGTGGAAGTCAAGGAACGCAAGGATCGCGTTGACGACGCTCTGCACGCCACGCGCGCGGCTGTCGAAGAAGGCATCGTCCCCGGCGGCGGCACGGCTCTGCTCTATGCCACCAAGGCTCTTGAAGGCCTGAAGGGCGCGAACGAAGACCAGACCCGCGGCATCGACATCGTCCGCAAGGCGATCACCGCTCCGATCAAGCAGATCGCTGAAAACGCCGGCGTCGATGGCGTCCTCGTGGCCGGCAAGCTGCTGGATCAGGCCGACGAAACGCTGGGCTTCAACGCTGCGACCGAAACCTACGAAAACCTGCTGGCTGCCGGCGTGATCGACCCGACCAAGGTTGTCCGCACCGCTCTGCAGAACGCTTCGTCGGTGGCGGGCCTGCTGATCACGACCGAAGCCGGTATCGTGGAAAAGCCTGAAGACAAGCCTGCCATGCCCGCGATGCCGGGCGGCGGCATGGGTGGCATGGACTTCTAAGTCCACGCTTTATCCAAGGCAAAATGAGGAACCCGGGGGGAGCGATCCCCTCGGGTTTTTCCTTATGTTTAGGGAGGTTCCCTAGGTCTATCGCAGGCACGGGGCGCTTCATCGACAGGCGGGATGACATTGGACAGAAATTGGAGTTTACGGGAAATTAGCTTAAACGGGCCTATTTCCAGAACATGCTAAAAGCTCAGAACGCGATTCTCGGCGCTTTGGCGCTCACCGTGGCAATTGCCGCTCCCCCTGTGCTGGCCAAAGGCGATGTCGAT
This sequence comes from Novosphingobium sp. SG751A, assembly GCF_013149295.1. GTDB lineage: Bacteria > Pseudomonadota > Alphaproteobacteria > Sphingomonadales > Sphingomonadaceae > Novosphingobium. The sequence goes on along the minus strand of NZ_JABGCB010000003.1, from coordinate 331,144 downwards.
GGTCTTGAACAGGCTTTCGACCGTGTGTTCAGCGGCAATGTCACACGACCGCCTCAACCGGCGCCCCTGCTGCCCCGGCAAAACCCCACCAGCATCAGCGGCTTCGAAGCACGTCTGGCCCAATTGGCGGGCGCTTCGCAGGGCCGGATCGGCGTGGCGGCGGTGGACCTTTCCTCCGGGCGCGGCGTCTCGGTGATGGGCGATCAGCCCTTCCCGCTGGCCAGCACGGGCAAGATCGCCGTGGTTGCCACCTTCCTCGAAGGGGTGGATCAGGGGCGCTACAAGCTGTCCGACCGATTCCCGCTGATGATGCCGGTGCCCTCGGCCCGATTCTCGACCGCCGTGGCCCCCGTGCGCCCCGGCGCGATGCTTTCGGCCGAACAATTGATCGAACTGGCCATTACCCGCAGCGACAATCACGCCACCGATGCGCTTCTGGCCGCGATGGGCGGGCCGCAGGTGGTGACGCGCTGGCTGCGCCGCAATGGCATCAACGGCATCCGGCTGGACCGCGATATTGCCACGATGGTGCGCGACGATGGCGAAGTTGATCCCGCCCGCAAGATCGACCTGCGCGATTCGACCACACCTCAGGCCATGGCCGTGCTGCTGGCGGGCCTGTATCAGGGCCAGTGGTTGAGCGCGCAGAGCCGCGAAGTGCTGTTGGGCGCGATGGCGCGTTGCCGCACGGGCGTTCACCGGATGCGCGCCGCCCTGCCCGGCGATGCGATGGTGGGCCACAAGACCGGCACGCTGTCGAATACGTCGAGCGACGTTGGCCTGATCCGCAGCACTGATGGCCGCACGATTGCCGTGGCAATCTATGTGACGGGTCAGGGCGGTAAGCCTGGTCGCGATCAGCGCATCGCCAGCATCACCCGCGCGATCTATGACGGCTATCAGGCCGAACCGATGGCCAGCGATCTGGCGATGATCGGGGGCTCGCGCTAGGGCGCATCGCACAAGTTAGAAAAAAGGCGCCGGCGATTTATCGCCCGGCGCCTTTTTTATGGCCTGTCCCGGCCTTTGGGGCGCGGATCGGCGCCTATGCCCTGTTCGGAGCCAATCTGCCGTTTTCAGGCAAAGGAAAAGGCGCGCAGGAAACCCCACGCGCCCTGACCTCTAAAACTTCGCGCTTTCGCGCAGAAGAATTAGTTCGACGAAGCAGCCGAAGCAACTTCCGAAGCAGCCGAGTCAGCAACCGAAGCAGCCGAGTCAGCAACCGAAGCAGCGTCCGAAGCAACCGATTCAGCCGAGGTAGCGGCTTCTTCGGTCTTCGAGCAAGCGGCGAGCGACAGAGCAGCGCCAGCAACGGCAGCGGCGAGAATGATCTTGCGCATGTGTGTATCCTTGAACAGCGAGTGGACCACGCGCGACACTGTCCACCGGGGTGGTCGCGCCGTGCGGAAAGCCTACCGCAGGAGTAGACTTCACGCGCCAAATAAACGGCTTGTTCATTCGATGCAAGCTCTAGTCGCATTTACCTGTGCATCCCATCGCATTTGCATAAAGATAACCGGGTTGGCTCGGGTCATTTTCCCCCCGAATCCGGCTGCCCTGCGCCTTTTCGTGAGCGCGCCTTACCCCTATGAATGGGCGATGGAAAACACGACACCGCGCCGCCCCCATCTCTATCTGGTCGATGGTTCGGCCTATATTTTCCGCGCCTATCACCGGCTTCCCCCCCTGACGAATCCGGCAGGGACCCCGGTTGGCGCGGTGTTTGGCTATACCACGATGCTGTGGAAACTGGCCGAGGATCTGCACAAGGCCGATGGGCCGACTCACCTTGCGGTGATTCTCGACAAGGCGGGCAAAAGTTTCCGCAATGACATCTTTCCCGCCTATAAAGCGAACCGCCCTCCCGCGCCCGAGGACCTGATTCCGCAATTTCCCCTGATTCGCGATGCCACGCGCGCCTTTTCGCTGCCCTGCATCGAGGAAGCGGGGCTGGAGGCCGACGATCTGATCGCCTCCTACGCCCGCGCGGCGCAGGCGCAGGGCTGGGATGTGACCATCGTTTCCTCGGACAAGGATCTGATGCAGCTGGTGGGCGATGGCCCGGATGGTTCGCGAGTCGATATGCTCGACACGATGAAGAACCAGCGCATCTTCATCCCCGAGGTGGGCGAGAAATTCGGCGTGACGCCCGATCTGGTGGGCGACGTGCTGGCGCTGATGGGCGATGCGGTGGACAATGTGCCCGGCATTCGCGGCATTGGTCCCAAAACAGCGACCAAGCTGATCCAGGAACATGGCAATCTGGATAATGCGCTGGCGGCTGCGGCCACGATGAAACCCAGCAAGCTGCGCGAGAACCTGATCGAACATGCCGATATGGCTCGTCTGAGCCGGATTTTGGTGGCCTTGAAGGAAGATTGCACTCTCCCTCTGCCTCTGGACGCTTTCGAGCTGGGCGCGATCCCGCCGGAGCCTCTGGCGGCCTTCCTTGGCGAACATGGCTTTACCAGCCTGCTCAAGCGCCTCGATGGCGGGCGGGGCAGCCCGGAGCGGGCCACCCAGTTGCATCCCCCCAAGGCCGTCACGGCGGGCAATACGCCCGCCACCGGCGCCGCGCGGCAGGACACCGCGGCAATGCCCGCGATCGACCTTGCCGCCTATGAATGCGTGCAAAGCCTTGAGGCGCTGGACCGCTGGATCGAGTGGGGCTTTGCCGCGCGGCTGGTGGCGTTTGACACCGAAACCAGCGCGCTGGACGCGATTGGTGCCGATCTGGTGGGCATCAGCCTGTCGGTCGGACCGAATCAGTCCTGCTATATCCCTCTGGGCCATCGGGGCAGCGATATGTTTGCCGAAAAACCCGAGCAGATCGACCGGGAAGAGGCGCTGGCCCGCCTGAAGCCGCTGCTCGAATCCGATGCCGTGCTCAAGGTTGGCCAGAACATCAAATATGACCTCAATGTCATGGCGCGTTTCGGCATCACCGTTTCACCCATCGATGATACGATGGTCATCAGCTTTGATATGGACGCAGGGCGCAGCGAGGAAGGCATCGGCGGCGGCCATGGCATGGACGAGCTGGCCCAGCGCCACCTTGGCCACACCTGCATCGCCTTCAAGGAGGTGTGCGGCACCGGCAAGAAGCAGATCAGCTTTGCCGAAGTCGCGCTGGAGCGCGCCACGCATTATGCCGCCGAAGACGCCGATGTCACTTGGCGCCTGCATCGCCTGCTGAAACCCCGCCTGGCCGCCGAGGGCGCCAGCCGGATCTATGAGCGCGTCGATCGCCCGCTGGTGCCCGTGGTGGCCCAGATGGAGCGCCATGGCATCAAGGTCGACCGCGAGCGCCTTGCGGGCCTCTCGCACCAGTTTGCCGAGGCCATCGCCGCGCTGGAAGCGGAAATCCACGCGCTGGCGGGCACCCCCTTCACCATCGGCAGCCCCAAGCAGTTGGGCGAGATCCTGTTTGACCAGATGGGGCTGAAAGGCGGCAAGAAGGGCAAGTCGGGCCAATATTCGACCGACCTCTCGGTGCTGGAAAAGCTGGAGGGCGAAGGCGTACCCATCGCGCGCAAGGTGCTGGAATGGCGCCAGCTCGCCAAATTGCGCTCGACCTATACCGAGGCGCTTCAGGCCGCGATCAGCCCGGTCACGGGCCGCGTTCACACCAGCTACAGCCTTGTTGGGGCACAGACGGGCCGTCTTTCCTCGACGGAGCCGAATTTGCAGAACATTCCGATCCGCACCGAAATCGGCCGCCAGATCCGCGATTGCTTTGTGGCCGAACCGGGCAACGTCCTGATGGCCGCCGACTACAGCCAGATCGAATTGCGCCTTGCCGCGCATATGGCCGATGTGCCCGCCCTGAAGGAAGCCTTTGCCAGCGGCGCCGACATTCACGCCGCCACCGCGCAGGAATTGTTCGGAGAGGTCAACCGCGAGACGCGCGGGCGGGCCAAGACGATCAATTTCGCCATCCTCTACGGCATCTCGCGCTGGGGCCTTGCCCCGCGTCTGGGGGTGACCTCCGATGAGGCGCAGGCAATGATCGACACCTATTTCGCCCGCTTCCCCGGCATTCAGCGCTATATCCACGAAACGCTCTCGACCGTGCGCGAGCGGGGCTATTCCGAAACGCTGTTTGGCCGCAAATGCTGGTTCCCGCGAATCAATTCGAAGAATCAGGCCGAAAGGCAGGGCAGCGAGCGCGCCGCGATCAACGCCCCGATTCAGGGCACCTGCGCCGACATCATCAAGCGCGCCATGGCCCGGATGCAGCCCGCGCTGGTCGCGGCCGGCCTGCCCCATGTGCGGATGCTGCTTCAGGTGCATGACGAATTGGTCTTCGAATTGCCCGAGGGCGATGTCGAGGCCGCCAAAGCCGTCATCCGCGCTGTCATGGAGGAGGCAGCCGGGCCGTCCGTGGCGATTTCCGTGCCGCTGGGCGTGGAAATCGGCGTGGGGGCCAGTTGGGGCGCGGCGCACTGATGATCACCATCACCAACCTTACCAAGGGCAAATTGCCGCTGACGCTGCCCGCCGATGCGCTTGATCCCGACCAATGGCCCTCGATCGACGAGGTGATGCATTGGTCCAGCCGGATGACCCATGCCGCCGTCGTGCTGGGCATCGGGCTGGGCGTGGCGCTGGTTCTGCATCTGGCCTGCTTCGCTTTCCTGCGGCGCATGGCGCGGCGCAGCGAAAACCCTGCCGAGGCAGTCGCCGCCGCGCAATTGTACCATGCCTTCCGCTGGGCCTTTCTGGCGGGCGGCATGGCCTCGGCGGCGGGCGGCAACAAGCTGATCGGCAAGCTGTGGAGCGGGATCGAGGGTTTTGTCGTCCCGGCGCTCACCGGCTGGGTGCTATACGCGCTGGTCAAGACCGGCGCGGAATTGATGGCCCGCCGCGCGATCACGTCGGGCGACGAATTGACCGCGCGCAGCCGCACCACGCGAATCGCGCTGATCTCGCGCTCGATGGCCTTTGTCATCGTCTTTATCACCGTGGCGCTGATGCTGCTGGGGGTGCCGGCGGTGCGTCATATTGGCGCAACACTGATCGCTTCTGCCGGTTTGATGGGTCTGGCGGTCGGCGCCGCGGCCCAGCCAGCGCTCAAATCGCTGATTGCCGGTTTGCAGATCGCGCTGACCGAACCGATTCGCATCGGCGATTTCGTGGTGGTCGAAGGCGAGCAGGGCCGCGTCGAGGACATTCGCCTGTCCTATGTCGTGGTGCGCACCGGCGACGAGCGGCGCCTCATCGTGCCCACGGTCAAATTCCTCGACGCCACCTTTCAGAACTGGACCCGCGTGGGCGGGATTACAGGTTCGGTGGTGCTGCCGATTCGCCCCGGCTTTGCCATCGAGCCGATCCGTCAGGCCTTTCGCGCCGCGATTGACGAGATGGAGGCATGGGACCGGCGCACCGGCGATCTGGTGGTGTCAGAGTCGCGCGTTGGCTCGGTTGAACTCAAACTGCTGGTGAGCGCCGCCAACCCGGCCGACCTTGGCGCTTTGCGCAGCGGTTTGCGCGAGGTGATGCTGGAATGGCTGCGGGTTAACGCGCCCGATGCGCTTTGCACAGAAACCTGATTGCGCGCAGAGCATCTGCGCGCAATCATTTGCTCCGCCGTAGTTGCGCGGAACGCGGGCAAAGAAAAACCCGGCCGAAGCCGGGCTTGGAAGTTTGGGAGAGGATGCCTGAAAGGCATGTTCTTTATGACCTCAGCCCCGCTTTTGTGCAAGTGCGAAATGCGGGATGCTTGTTGCAAATAGTGCAATCTTAGAAAATGGCGGGAATCTGCAATTTTATGGCCCACGGATGCGTTGCGCATCCCCACGCTGCACCGCAAAAGCGATGGCGCAAAAAAAGGCCCGACCGTTGCCGGTCGGGCCGTGGAAGTTTTGGGAGAGGATGCCTGAAAGGCCTCGTCTCTATGCCTATCGTGGTGCTTTGCAGCAAATGCACATTCATCATGGCCGATTGCGAGAATCGCAACAATCAAACTTTCAGTGATTTCCTTAGGTAAATCATCGCGTTACCAATCGCCCGTCACGATGCATTATTTTGCAATACGTATGCAAGACAAATCAAAGGCCGAAGCATGCCCCCACATGCTCCGGCCCCCAATGTTAACGATGCTCATCATCAATGGGCAAACAGCAGACTCGGCCCTTCCTTGAGGTCGAGGAAATAGCGCGTCACCCCGCCCAACAGGAATTCGCGCAACCGGCTGTGGCCAAAGGCCCCCATCACCAGCAATTCGGCCTGCAACCGGGCCACCGCCGCCGCCAGAGTTTCCTCGATCGAACCGACTCGGACCAGCGAATCGATCTCCGCCTTCACGCCATGGCGCGAAAGATATTGCACCGCGTCCAGCGGCGGAAACACGCCCGCCTTGTCGCCCACGGTCAAGACATGCACCGATTCGGCAAGCCGCAACAAAGGCAAGGCCCCGCGCAGCGCCACCGCCGCCTCATGCGAACCATCCCAGGCCACCGCCACGCAATTGACCGGCGTGGTCAACGGACGGTCCTGATCCACGACCAGAATCGGCGCCTTGCCATCCACCGCCAGTTGCCCGGCAAATTCACACCCGCGCGACAGCACGATCACGTCGGACAGCAGCGAAGCCTCGGTCATCGCATCGACCGGCTCCTCCTCGCCGCGCAGGATGTCGAAAGGCACATCCTCGCCGCGCAGCCGCTCGGCCAGTTCCTCGGCGAATTCATCGTCGCGCTTGACCGCCTCGCGCACCGCGTCCGCTGCCAGATAGCCGCCGCCCAGCGCATCCATCGCCATGAACCGGGCCACCGGTGTATCGATCAGAACACTGACATGGCCGCCCGTGGTGCGCGCCAGCGAGAGCGCCGTCTCCAGCCTTGCGGGGGTTTCCTCGGTTTGGTCGGCATAAACCAGAATAGAGCGCATATTCGGTCTCCCTTTTTCTATGGACCGTGTCCCATCCGTGAGGGCCACAATACTCCCGCAAAAGTAACCTACCATGACTCAGGTCAAGCCGCCGCATCCAATAGAGGCGCCATGAAAAAAGGCGGCGATGCGCGATGCACCGCCGCCTTCAATTTTCACCTGTCAGACGCTCAGACCAGAGCGGCTTTCAGCGCATCGGCCAGATCGGCGCGTTCCCACGGGAAGAAGTCGCCATCGGGCGTGCGGCCAAAGTGGCCATAGGCAGCGCTGGGGCCATAGATCGGCTTGTTCAGGCCCAGACCCAGACGAATGCCGCGCGGCGTCAGCCCGCCCAGCTTGTCTTCGGCCACCTTGGCAATCGCGGCCTCCAGCGCGGCATCGGTCACAGTGCCGGTGCCGTCCGTATCGACATAGAGCGACAGCGGGCGCGCCACGCCGATGGCGTAGGAAAGCTGGATCGTCACGCGCGAGGCGAGACCGGCAGCCACGACATTCTTGGCCAGATAACGCGAGACATAGGCGGCCGAGCGGTCAACCTTGGTCGGGTCCTTGCCGCTGAACGCGCCGCCGCCATGGGGGGCCGCGCCGCCATAGGTGTCCACGATGATCTTGCGGCCTGTCAGACCCGCGTCGCCATCCGGGCCGCCGATTTCAAAGCTGCCGGTGGGGTTGATGTGCCACACCGTCTCGCCGGTGATGAAGCCTTCGGGCAGGATCGCGCCAACGGCCTGCTTCACATAGGCTTCCAGTTCGGCCTTCTTCGCGCCTTCGTCATAGCCCGCCTTGTGCTGGGTCGAAACGACGATGGCGGTCGCGCCCACCGGCTTGCCATGGTGATAGCGCAGCGTGACCTGGCTCTTGGCGTCAGGCTCAAGGAAAGGCGCCGCGCCCGAGTGGCGGTCAGCGGCAAGCTGTTCCAGAATCTTGTGGCTGTAATACAGCGTGGCAGGCATCAGGTCGGGGGTTTCATCGCAAGCGTAACCGAACATGATGCCCTGGTCGCCCGCACCCTCGTCCTTGTTGTCGCCCGCGTCCACGCCCTGCGCGATATGCGCCGACTGGCCATGCAGGCGGTTGATGAATTCAAGCTGTTCCCAGTGGAAACCATCCTGTTCATAGCCGATGCGCTTGACCGTATCGCGCACGGCCTTTTCGATTTCGGCCTGCGCGCCCGGCGCCCATGCGCCATTCTCATACACGCCCTTGCAGCGGATTTCACCGGCCAGCACCACCAATTGCGTGGTGGTCAGCGTTTCGCAGGCGATGCGCGCCTCGGGGTCCTTGGACAGGAACAGATCGACGATGGCGTCCGAAATCTGGTCCGCCACCTTGTCGGGATGGCCTTCCGAAACGCTTTCGGAGGTGAAGAGGTAATCGCTGCGCACGTTATCGGACATGGAAATCCTGCCATATAAAGGTTTCTTTATGCGAGCCCCCTACTAGCCTCGAGTGCGCCGCAACACAAGGGCGGCCAGCATAAGAAGAACTAATCCGATCCCAATCGAAAGCATGTTGCCCCAACGCGCAAACAGCGTGGGCGCCAGCGCGGGCGGCACCATTCCGTCCAGCCGCGCCGCCTGCCCGCGCAGAGCCTTCTGGCGGATCACGCCATGCCCATCGACCACCGCGCTCACGCCGTTGGTGGTCGAACGCAGCACCGGCAGCCCCTCCTCAATCGCGCGCAGACGCGCCTGAGCCAGATGCTGGGGCGGGCCCCAACTGCCGAACCAGCCGTCATTGGAGGGGTTGAAGATATAATCGGGCCGATGCGCCCGGTCGACCACCGCGCCGGGAAAGATGATCTCATAACAGATCTGCATTCCCGCCTTGCCCAGCGCGCCCAGATCGAGCGTTTCCGGCCCCGGCCCCGGCCTGAAATCGAAATCGCCCGGCACCAGCCGCTCCAGCCCGATCTGTTTCAGCCAGTCGCGTTGCGGGAGATATTCGCCAAAAGGCACCAGATGCGCCTTGGCGTAATGCGCGGTGATCCGGCCATGATCGTCGATCCCGGCGATGACATTCTGGCCCCCGGTGGCATTCACGCCATTCAGGTCCAGATCGACCGTGCCGGTCAGCAGCAGCCCCCCCGCCCCGATCGTGCGCGCCAGACGCCAGCGCGCCAGCCATGGATCGCCGCCAAAGGTGAACTGATAGTACCACGCCGGATAGCCATCGCGGACATAATCGGGCACCCCCGATTCGGGCCACAGCACCAGCCGCTTCTGCCCCGGCGCGCGCGGCGCGGACAATTTGGCCGAGGCGACATATTGCGCCTCGAAATGGGTGGGATCGTCCAAGTCCTCCTGGGCGATATTGGGCTGGATCAACGTGTAGGCGACATGGCCCTGCGGCGTGGCCGGGCCGGGCAGGACCATGGCCAGCAGGCCCGCAGCGAATGGCCCCGCCATCATCGCCCCGCCGCCTCGCCGCTGGCCCGCAAACCACAGCATCCGCCCCTCGGCCACCACGCCCGCCATGGCCACCACCAGCCCCGACAGGCCATATGTACCCAGCCATGGCGCCAACAGCGCCAGACCGGGCCGCGCATCGCCGCCCAGCAGCGCCGCACCCAACGGATTCCAAGGAAAGCCGGTAAACAGAAACCCACGCAAAGCCTCGGCCAGTATCCAGCATCCGGCAAAGCCCAGCACCCGCGAGACGCCTTTTCCACGCAGGAACCATCCCCCCGCCATCGCCATGGCCGGAAACAACGCCAGATAGAGCGAGAGCAGAAACACCGCCAGCCCGCCCAGCCATGGCGGCATCTTGGCCTGATAGGTGAAAGCCGTGGCAATCCAGTTCAGCCCCAGCGTGAAGTGGCCCACACCCCACAGCCCGCCCGCCAGCGCCGCCCAGCCCGCATGGGGCAGACGCGCGGCAATCCACAACAGGACGCCGAGGCTGAGCAAGGTGAGCGGCCAGAGGCCAAGCGGCTGAAAACCAAGCGCGCCAACCGCGCCGACGGCGGCCAAAGCCGCGCCGCGCCAGCCCCAATGCCAGCAGGCGCGCGCGAAAAGCTTCGCCTTGCGCTTGTATTTACCGAAATATTTGTCGTGCCAAGGCTTTGCCGCATCATCCATGGCGGCATGCTTTAGCGGGGGCGGCCTATGCCGTCACCCCGCCTTGGCATCATTGGCGCAGATTACTCTGCGCTCTCGCTGGGCGCGGCCACCTTGCGGCGCGGCGCGCGGCGCTTGGGCGCCGGGGCGGCTTCGGCCTCAACGGCAACCGGAGCTTCAACCACGGGAGCCGCAGCTTCAGCCTTGGGCGCCTTGGGCTCGGCGGCCTTGCGAGGACTGCTCGAAATGGCGGGCGGCAGAGAGGCTTCCAGCCCCGAACCATCCACCGAAACGGCAGGCTTTTCCACCACGGCGCGCGGCGCGCGCGGAGCACGCTCCTCACGGGGAGCACGTTCTTCGCGGGGAGCACGTTCCTCACGCGGCGCACGTTCTTCGCGGGGCGCGCGTTCCTCACGGGGCGCACGATCATCACGCGGCGCGCGTTCTTCGCGCGGGCGATCATCGCGGCGAGGGCGGCGTTCCTCGCGGCGACCACGCGGCGCGCGCGGGCTGCGATTTTCGCGCAGGAACGGATTTTCCGCCGGCTCATAAATATTGCCCTGCGCATCGGCGGTCGTCTCGCCACCGGCTTCGCCTGCGTCCTCGGCCTGCTCTTCGCTGGCTTCCTGCGCAGGTTCCTCGGCGCGGCGCGGCGCTTCCTGACGAGGTTCGGGTCGCTCTTCACGTTCGCGGCGAGTATAGACCGGCGGCGCGTCGAAAGCGGGGAAATCGCTGTCCACGCCAAAGTCGCCCTGATCGTCGCCATCGTCGCGACCGGCATCGCCATTGTCCTGCCAGCGATCATCGCGCCGTGCGCGCGATTCTTCCTGACGCAGGCGCGTATCGGCGATCACGCGAAAGTAATGGTCCGCGAATTGCAGATAATATTCGGCCTGAACACGGTCGCCATTAAGATGGGCGTCCTGTGCCAGCTTGCGATATTTTTCCAGCAATTGCGGAGCATTGCCCCGCGCCCGGCTATCGATCCGGTTAAGCTGCTGACCACCATTTTGCGGCCGACCATTGTTGTTGCCCCGGCCACGGCGGCGGTTATTCCCACGATTGTTGTTCAAGGGTGAGTATTCCTTAACCCCGGATCGCCGCTCGGCCTCTTTGCCGGCGTGCTCCTCGTCCTGTCTTACGCCTCACCGCGAAATCGCGGCGTGGCCCTGTTTCGTCGGGTCCAGCCTTAATCGGCTTATCCTGACGAAGATGCTGGAGTAGCACCAGCCAGAGGGGAAGATCCCATCCCTCGGCGGTCCTGTTGTTCAATTAAAAGCCCCGCCCGCAAAAGCCAAGCGGAATCTTACACCATCGCCTGTCTTTCCTGCGAAAGGACCAGCGCGCGGGGCCGATCGGCCAGATCAAGCCGCAATTTTACGGCAAAACCGGCCTGTGTGGCGATTTGTCCAACCGCCTGCGCCTGTTGATAGCCGATTTCGATGACAGCCACCCCGCCCGGATGGAGCAATTCGGGCAATTGGGGAATCAGGATGCGATAATCATCGAGCCCTTCGGCCCCGGCAAACAGCGCGCTGGCCGGTTCATAATCGCGCACGCTGGGATCGAGCGCGGCAGAGGATTCCACATAGGGCGGATTGGCCAGAATGAGATCGAAACGCCCCAGCCCATCGGCCCAGCCCCCCTGTGTCCAATCGGCCAGCACCATCTGCGCCCTTGCGCCCAGCCCCAACGCCTCGGCATTGCCCTGCGCCACGGCCAGCGCATCGCTCGAGGCATCGATGCCCACGCCTTGCGCCCCGGACCGTTCATGCAGGACCGAGAGCAGCAAGGCCCCCGTCCCCGTGCCGCAATCCAGCACGCGGGCTGGTGCGGCGCAGGCATCGAGCGCAGCTTCGACAATCGTCTCGCTGTCGCCGCGCGGGATCAGCGTGGCGGACGTGACGCGAAAGGGCAGGCCCCAGAATTCCTGATGGCCGGTGATATGGGCGACCGGCTCATGGCGCGCGCGCCGCTCGATCAGAGCATCGAAACCATCGGGCGCGGGAACGCCCATATGGCGCAGCAACAGATCGGTGCGGCTGCATTGCAGCGCATGGGCCATCAACACCTCAGCATCGAGCCGCGCGGTGTCGCTGGTGGCGCTCAGGCGCTGCGCCGCAGCGTGAATGGCCTGAGCAACCGTCATGGCCGCAACATTACTCACCCAATGCCGCCAGCCTTTTGGCCTGATCCTCATGGATCAGCGCCGACACCAGTTCGCCAAGCCCCGGCCCTTCGAGGATTTCGGGCAGGCGATGAAGCGTCAGGTTGATCCGGTGATCGGTGACGCGGCCCTGGGGGAAATTATAAGTGCGGATACGTTCGCTGCGGTCCCCGCTGCCGACCATGGCCTTGCGGGCCTCGGCTTCCTCGCCCTGGGCCGCATCGCGCTGGGCTTCGAACAGGCGCGCGCGCAGGACTTGCATCGCCTTGTCCTTATTCTTGTGCTGGCTGCGCGCATCCTGGCAGGTGACGACGGTGCCGGTCGGCAGGTGGGTGATGCGCACGGCCGAATCGGTAGTGTTGACGTGCTGCCCGCCCGCTCCGCTCGCCCGGTAGACGTCGATCTTAAGGTCCTTGTCCTCGATCTGCACATCCACCTCGTCGGGTTCGGGCAGGATGGCCACCGTGGCGGCGCTGGTATGGATGCGCCCGCCGCTTTCCGTCACCGGCACGCGCTGAACCCGATGAACCCCGGATTCGAATTTCAGCTTGGCGAAAACGCCCTGCCCGCTGACATGGGCAACAACTTCCTTGAACCCGCCGATCTCGCTGGCATTGGCGCTGACCATTTCGACCCGCCAGCCCTGTTCGGCGGCGAAGCGTTCGTACATGCGGAACAGGTCGGCGGCGAACAGGGCCGCCTCGTCGCCCCCGGTTCCGGCGCGGATTTCGAGCATGGCCGGGCGGCTGTCGGCGGCATCACGCGGCAGCATGGCGATGGAAAGCGCCCGCTCGGCCTCGGGCAGCGCACCGCGGATGCGGGCGATTTCTTCTTCGGCCAGTTCGCGCATGTCCGGATCATCCAGCGCGGCAAGGCTTTCCAGTTCGCCGCGCATCGTCGCCACTTCCCCGGCGGCGCGGGCCACCGGCTCCAGCTCGGCATAATCGCGCGAGGCAGCCACGAAATCAGCCCCCTCCAGCGTGCCGGAGGCCAGACGCGCCTCCAGTTCGGCAAAACGCGCCGAGATTTGCGCAAGACGGGTGGAAGGGATGGTCATTTAGGCTCGGAACCGCAACATCGTCGCTTGCAGCGGCATAAAACCTTCGCTGTCGAGGGTTTCCCATTCGGCCTCAACCAACTGCTTAAGTTTACAGAACAGACGATCTTCAAGCAGTACGTTAAGCGGCATATTGGAGGCTATCGGAGCCAAGCGAACAACGAATTCACCATTCGGCGCATTATTCACCGCCGACAGGGAAAGGATGAAGTGCGGATTTTGTTTTTTGGTTTTATCAAAACGCTTTCGGGGTGAACCCGACGCCACCAATTCAACGGACACCCCCGCTCCTCGGAATATCCGGCTCGCCTTAATGCCAACTGACAATAGTTCGTCGTTTTCCAGAACGATCGCAACATCAGTCAAAGTTTCACAAACCTTCCCCTCGCCCGACACCAGCATCGCCAGACGCTCAACGCCAGCCGCCCAGCCGACCGCCGGGGTCGGCGCGCCGCCAAGGCTTTCCATCAACCCATCATAGCGCCCGCCGCCAAGGACAGTGCCCTGCGCGCCCAGACGATCCGTCACAAATTCGAACGCAGTGTGGCGATAGTAATCCAGCCCGCGAACCAGCGCACCGTTGCGCGTCCAAGCCACGCCCGCCGCGTCCAGACCGCCCGTGACGGCGGCGAAGAAATCCTGCGCCTCAGCCGAAAGATAATCGTCAATGCGCGGAGCGTTCGGCAGGAAGGCCTTGTCGCGCGGGTCCTTGGAATCGAGGATACGCAGAGGGTTCTTTTCCAGTCGCTCCTGCGAATCTTCCGAAAGTTCACCCTTCACCGCGCGGAAATATTCGATCAAAGCCGCGCGCCAAGCCTCGCGGCTTTCCCCATCGCCCAGCGTGTTGAGCGTCAAGGTCACGCCCTCGGCAATGCCCAGTTCCTTCAGCAACTGATCGGCCATCACCAGCAGTTCCACGTCGGCGGTGGGTTCAGCCGCGCCGATCACCTCGGCGTCGATCTGGTGAAACTGGCGATAGCGGCCCTTTTGCGGGCGTTCATAGCGGAACAAGGGCCCGTGCGTCGCCAGCTTGACCGGCGCATATTGCTTCCAGCCGTTGGTCAGATAGGCGCGCGCCAGACCTGCGGTAAATTCCGGGCGCAAAGTCAGCGATTCCCCGCCGCGATCCTCAAAGGAATACATTTCCTTCGACACCACATCGGTCGTTTCGCCAAGGCTGCGCGAAAACACCGTGGTCTTTTCAAAGACCGGCATTTCCACCCGGCGGAAACGGTACAATTTGCGCACACGCTCGAACGTCTCCACCACAAAGGCGAAAGCGTCGGCATCGGCGCCGAAAATGTCCTGGGTGCCGCGGATGGCCTGCGGCGTTTCGATCTGGGGCTTGCTCATGGATTTGCCCCCTATACGCAGGCGCGTCCAAGGTGAAGCCCCCCTGATGAACCGGGGCGAAAACCGGCCTTGCTGACAATACGGTAAATATCCTGTTCAGCCCTCTTGCTGGCGGCTTTGCTTCGCGTCATGAAGTCGTCATGACAAAACCTACGAATTCACGCGCCCGTATCGCTTTGGGCCTTTCCGCCGCCCTGCTGTTTTCCACCCCCGCGCTGGCCGAGAGATCGACGCCCGCCGCCATTCCCGTGGTGCAGGGCGTGCCCGATGCCAAGGACACGCCCTATCCGGGCGGGGCGATCACGCTGGATATTGACGCGACCGACATTGCGCGCGGCCTGTTCCGCGTGGTCCAGACCGTGCCGGTGGCGGCGGGCGCGAAAAGCCTGATCCTGCAATTGCCGCAATGGATTCCGGGCGGCCACAATCCGCGCGGCTCGATCGACCAACTCGTCGATGTCAAATTCTATGCCGATGGCAAGCCGCTGCATTGGTGGCGCGATCCGGTCGAAGTCTTTGCCTTTCACATTGATGTGCCCGCAGGCGCCAAAGCGGTGGTGGCCAAATTCGTCCACACCTCGCCCCTGCAGAGCAGCGAGGGGCGCATCACGATGACGCCCGAAATGCTCAACCTGCAATGGAACCAGATGAGCCTTTATCCGGCCGGCTATTACACCCGCCAGATCAAGTATAAACCGACAGTCACCTTCCCCGAAGGATGGCAGGTCGCCACCGCTCTGGATGGCAAGCAGGTGAGCGGCAACAAGGTGACATGGGATGTCATCGATTATGAGGCGCTGGTCGATTCGCCGATCTTTGCCGGGGCGCATTTCAAGCGCTTCGACCTTGGGCGCGGGGTGGCGATGAATGTCGTGGCCGACAAACCCGAACTGCTCGACATCCGCTCGGAAAATCTCAGCACTTACAAGGCTCTGGTCGAGGAGGCATGGGCCACTTTTGGCGCGCAGCATTTCGACCATTACGATTTCCTGCTGGCGTTGACCGAGCGGATGGGCGGCATCGGCCTGGAGCATCACCGCTCTTCGGAAAACGCGATGATGCCCAAGGCCTGGACCGACTGGAAGGAGATGGACTGGGCGCGCAATGTGATCAGCCATGAATTCACCCATAGCTGGGACGGCAAATTCCGCCGCCCGGACAAATTGTGGACCCCCGATTATCGCCAGCCGATGCAGGGCAATCTGCTCTGGGTCTATGAAGGGCAGACGCAGTTCTGGGGCTATGTGCTGGCCGCGCGTTCGGGCATCCAGAGCAAGGAGGCGATTTTGGGCGCGATTGCCGCCAATGCCGCCATGTTCACCCAATGGCCCGGCCGCGAATGGCGCAGCGTCGAGGACACCGGCTTCGATCCGGTCATCTCGGGCCGCCGCGCCAAGCCCTATGCCAGCATCAACCGCAACGAGGATTATTACACCGAGGGCGCGCTGATGTGGCTGGAGGCGGACCAGATCATCCGCGAAGGCACCAAGGGCAAGAAGGGCCTCGACGATTTCGCCCGCGCGTTCTTTGGCATCAGGAATGGCGACTGGGGCGAGGTTACCTATAATTTCAAGGATGTGGCAGCCGCGTTGAATGGCATCTATGCCTATGATTGGGAAGCCTTTCTTGACAAGCATATGAACCAGCCCGGTCAACCTGCGCCTTTGGCAGGCATCGAAAAGGGCGGCTACAAGCTCGTCTGGCGCGACACGCCCAATCCCTATGACAAGGGCCGCTTTGCCGCCGCCAAGGTGCTCAGCCTTGCCCATTCGCTGGGCATCGTGGTGAACCGCGAAGGCGTGATCACCAGCACCTTGTGGAACAGCCCGGCCTTCGAGGCCTCGCTGGTGACCGGCACCAAGATCGTCGCCGTCAATGGCGCGACCTACAACGAGGATGTGATGAAAACCGCCATCATCTCCGCCCGCAGCAGCGACAAACCCATCACGCTGGTTACCCAGCGCGGCGAGAAGGTGCAGACCGTATCGCTCAATTATCACGACGGCCTGCGCTACCCCTCGCTCGAACGGGTGGGCGACGGCAAGGAACCCAACGGGCTCGACCTGCTGCTGGCGCCCAAACGCACGGCGAGCAAGTAAATGAAAAAGCGCGCAGGTTTGCGCTGGCCCTTGCCTGCGCGCTTTTCGCTGTTTCTGGCCCTGTTCGCGCTGGGCACCGGGCTGCTGGGTTTTAACGGACTGCGCTGGGGTCAGGCGGTGCTGGGCGGGTTCGATCTGGGGGCGCTGGTGTTCATCACCTCGCTCTGGCCGCTCTCACGCGACAATACGCCCGGCCAGATGCGGCTGCATGCCCGCCAGAATGACGCCAACCGCTTTGCCGTACTGGTGATCAGCACGATGATCATGCTGGTGATCGTTACCGCGCTTTTCGTCGATCTGCCCCATGCGCGCAGTGATAATGGCTATGCCAAGGGGGTGGCGCTGGTGCTGATCCTCGCCAGTTTGGTTCTGGCATGGCTTTTTTCAAACCTGATCTACGCCCTACATTACGCCCATATCTATTATGGCGCAGAACACGAAGGGGGGCTGCGCTTTCCCGTGCCGGACCAAGACGGATCGGCCCCTGCATCATCGCATTGTCCTAATTTCTGGGACTTTTTCTATTTCGCGCTGACCATCGGCATGGCCTTTGCCACATCGGATGTGGAAATCACCAGCCCGCGTCTGCGCCGGGTGGCAACGGTCCATGGTGCGCTGGCGTTTTTCTACAATCTGGTGGTGCTGGCTTTTACCATCAACGTCACGGCGGGCAGTTAATCACTTCACCAATTCGGTGCAGGTATTAAGACCGCACCGCTGTTGCAATGCAATACGGCCAAGGCTAGGGCTTTCCCCGCAGATTCCTGCGCGGCACCCGCAAGGGGCGGTGTCGCTCACATATAAAAATGACGGTGCCATGGACATCAGCAAAATTTCGGTCGGCAAGAGCCCGCCTGACAACCTGAACGTCATCATCGAGGTTCCCACTGGCGGTGAACCTGTGAAGTATGAGTTCGACAAGGACTCGGGCGCTCTGTTCGTGGACCGTATCCTGCACACGCCGATGCGCTATCCCGCCAACTATGGCTTTGTGCCGCACACGCTCTCGCCCGATGGCGATCCGCTCGATGCGCTGGTGGTGGCCCGTTCGCCCTTCGTGCCCGGTTCGGTGGTGCGCTGCCGCCCGATCGCGGTGCTCAACCTTGAAGACGAAGCCGGCGGCGATGAAAAGCTGCTCTGCGTCCCCGATGACAAGACCTTCCCTTACTATGCCAACGTAAAGGAAAAGGAAGATCTGCCCGACATCATCGCGCAGCAGGTCGAACACTTCTTCACCCACTACAAGGATCTGGAATCCGAAAAGTGGGTGCGCGTGGGCACCTGGGGCAATGCGGCCGACGCACGCCAGATCGTGATCGAAGCGATCGAACGCTATCAGGCCGGCAAGAAGGCTTGAGGCAAGAAGGGGCGGGATCATTTCCGCCCCTTTTTTGGCGCCGTGATCGCGCGCGCGCCATGAATGCAAAGGCTAGAATGCAAAGGTTCAAGGTGCAAAGCCCCAGCCTCAGAAGCAATCTTCCGGCTCTTACCGGCATTCGATTCTTTGCAGCCTTTGCCGTTCTGCTCTTCCACTACGGCTCGTCCTTTGTCCAAAGCCATGGTGCGCCCGTGGCCATCGCCAATATCCTGCATAATGGCAGCCTTGGCGTGCCCCTGTTCTTCATCCTTTCCGGCTTTATCCTGAGCTATGCCCATGAGGATGAGCGGATCGACCGGGCCTTCATTGTCCGCTTCTATGTGGCGCGACTGGCCCGCATCTATCCGGTCTATCTCTTCGCCCTGCTGATGGCGCTGCCCGTGCTGCCCAATCCCCTGCCGGGGGCGGTGGTGGTAAAATCGCTGCTGCTGGTGCAATCATGGCAGCTTCCCGGCGACACCCACGATCACGACTGGATATTTCAGGCATGGTCGCTGTCCGTCGAATGGTTCTTCTATGCGCTTTTCCCGGTGATCCTGCCGATCAGCCGCTGCTTCAATCTGGCGGCGACCATGGCCGCCATGCTGGTTGCCTGCGCGCTGATTTATGGCCTGGGCACCCCGCTGGGCGCGGCGGCTCCTTTGCCCATTTCTCTGGGCGGATTTTCCGTGGCGCCATGGATACCCGTGCTGCGGTTGCCCGAATTCATCTATGGCATGGGCCTATGCCGCCTGTTTCTGGTTCTGCGCAACCCGCTCTCGGCGGTGCAGTCAACGGTGGTAGAGGGGCTTTTGGCGCTGGCCACGCTGGGGCTGCTGACGCGCGATCTCGATCCGCAGGCGAGCGGGCTTTTCGCGATTCTGGTGGGCCTGCTGCTGCTGGTGCTGGCCTATGGGCGCGGCCTTTTGTCGCGCCTGCTGGGCGGGCGGGTGCTGGGCCTGCTGGGCGGGGCCAGCTATGCGCTCTATATCCTGCAAGGCCCGGCCAGAAATCTGTGCCGGGCGCTGGTGCCCTCGCCCTACGACCGCGTGGTCAGTCCGGTTTTCACCGTCGCTCTTTCGGTCGCGGTCTTTCTGCTGATCGAGAAACCGGCCCGCAAATTCCTGATGAAGGCTCTGGCCGGAGCGCAGCGCGGGGCGTCTCAATCCCCCGCGCTCAATCCCCCGCAATAGTCATGCCGTCGACGCGGATGGTCGGCACGTTGATCGTGCGATACCATTCCAGATCGTTGGCGGGCGTCATGGCGCGAAACATATCGATCAGATTGCCCGCCACGGTAAATTCGGCCACCGGCCCGGCGATCTCACCCTTCACAATGCGATAGCCCGAGGCGCCCCGGCTGTAATCGCCCGTCACGCCATTGACGCCATGCCCGATCAGCTCGGTGACATAAACGCCATCTTCAATATCCGCGATCAGCTCGGCCACAGAGGCGCTGCCTGCCTCCAGATGCAGATTGCCCGGCGCAACCCCCGGCGCTCCACCGCCGCCGCGCCCGGCATGGCCGGTGGGCGCAAGGCCCAGCTGCCGCGCCGAAGCGCATTCCATCAACCATCCCGTGATCCGCCCATCGCGCACCAGATCGCGAGGGAGCGTCTGCAAACCCTCGCCATCAAAGGGGCGCGAACGAAAGCCGCGCAGGCGCAGCGGATCATCAACAATCCGCACCGCGCTGTCGAACAATTGCTCCTCAAGCCGCCCGATCAGGAAACTGGAGCGGCGCGCAATAGAGGCCCCCGACATCGCGCCTAGCAAATGGCCCACCAGCGAGCCGCCCACGCGCGGGTCAAGCACCACCGGTGCAGGGCCGCTCTTCATCCGCCCCGGATTGAGCCGGGCCACGGCGCGCTCACCCGCCTGTCGGCCGATCTCGGCGGGCGGAATCAGATCTTCGCGGTGGCGGGCCATGCGGTGCGCATAGTCGCGCTGCATCGTACCGCCTTCACCCGCCACCACGCTGGCCGAAATCGAGCGGCTGGTGGCGGCATAGGCCCCGGCAAAACCATGGCTGGTGGCCAGCGCCATCACGGCCCCGCCGCTCGATGCGCCCGCACCCTCGCTGTTGGTCACGCCCGCAATAGCGCGCGCGGCATCCTCGGCCTCTTCGGCCAAGCTGCGCAATTCCTGCGGGCTGGGCTCGCCGCTGTCGACCAGATCGAGGTCGGGAAACGGCCCCATGAACAGCAGTTCTTCGGGCGCGAGGCCCGCATAGGGATCTTCGGGCGCGCCCTGCGCCATGGCCAGCGCGCGCGCGGCCAGTTCGGCCAGCGCATCATCGGAAAGATCGGAGGAACCAATCGAGGCCGAGCGCCGCCCGACAAACACCCGCAGCCCGATATGCTCGCTTTCCGAGCGCTCCACATCCTCCAGCTTGCCCAGCCGCACCGACACGCTTTCCGAAGCATCGGCGATATAGACCGCATCGGCGGCGTCCGCCCCAGCCTTGCGCGCGCGTTCGATCAGGGCCTGCGCCCGTTCCTGTGCCTGAAGCGTGGTAAGCATGGCGGTCTGGGCAACTCCTGAAGCCTTGGTAAGGGGGCAGGCTCTAACGCCCCGCCCCGCCAAGAGCAATCACCCCATCATCATCGCGACCAGCCGAAAACCGCCTGTGACGATAAAGGGCAGGCCGATGGCCGCGGCCCAGACGATCGCCCGGTCCTTGTAAAAGGCCCCCGCGCGCGCCGGATCGCCCGCCTCGGCATCGCTCAGCCTTGTCCAGCGCCGCTCCATCATCCGGCAGGCCGGGATGATCGCCCCCACCAGCACCACCAGCGCCAGCCCCGGCAGCACCGAAGCGCTGCCCTCGCGCAGGGCGGCAATGGTCACGAAGATCTGCAGGCCGGTGTAAACCAGCAAGGCATAGGCGATGTGATCGCTGATCCGCTTGCGCCAATCCAGCAAAATGCCCCCCTGTTTGCGAGGGGCCCATACATGATCCGCATGCGGGCGCGATTTATGCACCGCCGCATCGGCAAACGCATCGGCATGCGCATCAAGGCGTGCCTTGGCCATGAACCCTCTTCCCCTATCCCGGCCTGTTGGCCTTTGGCCCTATTGGCCTTTGGTATGAGTAAAACATTGATGCCCGCCGCGATCAAGCGCAATCGGCCGCGCGCCTTGGGCGTTTTGTCCCAGCCATGCATGAAACCTGCCAATCGGGCGCATCGCCCTTGCCCAATGCGGCCGCGATGCCTAAAATGGGCTCAGATGACCCAGACAATCGCCCCCGAAGCCGGCCACGCCAGCCGCCAGTCCGATCCCAATGGCTCGTTTTCCGGGCTTCAGGTCGTGTCCATCGCCAAGAGCTATGACAAGCGCGCGGTCCTGACCGACATCTCGCTGGAGGTGGCCAAGGGCGAGGTCATGGGCCTGCTCGGCCCCAATGGCGCGGGCAAAACTACGTGCTTCTATTCGATCATGGGGCTGGTGCGGCCGGATTCGGGCCGCATCCTGCTCGACGGGATCGATATTACCAATCTGCCTATGTATCGCCGCGCGATTCTGGGCCTTGGCTATCTGCCGCAGGAAACCTCGATCTTTCGCGGGCTGACGGTGGAACAGAACATCGCCACGGTGCTCGAACTGGTCGAACCCGATCCGGCGACGCGCGCGGGCGAACTGGAGCGGCTGCTGGAGGAATTCGGCCTTACGCGGCTGCGCGCCAGCCCGTCGATGGCGCTGTCAGGCGGCGAGCGGCGGCGCGCCGAAATCGCCCGCGCGCTGGCGGCCAAGCCTTCGATCATGCTGCTGGACGAGCCTTTTGCGGGCATCGATCCCTTGTCGATCGCGGATATTCGCCATCTGGTGCATGATCTGAAACAGCGCGGCATCGGCGTGCTGATCACCGACCACAATGTGCGCGAAACGCTGGAAATCTGCGACCGCGGCTGCATCATCTATGGTGGACAGGTCTTGTTCGCGGGCACCCCCGAGGCGCTGGTGGCCGATGAAAACGTGCGCCGCCTTTATCTTGGCGAGGGCTTTACGCTGTGATGCCAATGGGAGCGGCATAAAGGATTATGGCGCTGGGGCCGCGCCTCGATCTACGCCAGACGCAATCGCTGGTGATGACGCCGCAGTTGCAGCAGGCGATCAAGCTGCTCACGCTGTCCAATCTGGAAATCGAGGCGTTCATCGGCGATGCGCTGGACGCCAACCCTCTGCTCGAACTGGGCGAGGCTGCGCCCGCCGAGTCGATGGAAATCGAGGTGCGTCGCACCAGCCTTGAAAGCAGCCCCTGCGACCAACTGATCGGCGAAGGCATGGGCGGCGAGGACCGCCCTCTGGACATCAGCACCGAGACGCTGGACGTCGATCACGACACGGGGGATGCGCCTGAACGACACGAGGCCGTCTTTGAAGGTGAAGCAGTCATATCCGGTGGGGGCGAGGCCCCGGCGATGGAAGATTACGGCGCCTTTGACGAGACGCTGGCCCAGCATCTGCACGATCAGATCGGCGCGGTGGCGCGCGACGCCAAGCTGGGCTTCATCGCGCGCTTTCTGATCGATCAATTGGATGATGCGGGCTATCTGGCCGTTTCTCTGCGCGAAATCGCCATGGATCTGCAAGTCACGCCCGCCGAGGTCGAAGCCGCGCTGGCGCTGGTGCAATCGCTCGATCCCACAGGCGTCGGCGCGCGCAGCCTGTCGGAATGTATCGCTTTGCAGGCCAGGGAAGCGGACCGTTACGATCCGGCGATGGCCCGGCTGATCGACAACCTGGACATGATCGCGCGCGGCGAACTGCCCCGCCTGCGCCGGATGTGCGGCGTGGATGAGGAAGATTTCGCCGACATGCTGGCCGAATTGCGCGGTTATGATCCCAAGCCGGGGCTGCGCTATGGCGGCGGGGCGGCCGCGCCCGTGGTGCCCGACATTCTGATTTCGGCGCGCGCCGATGGCGGCTGGAATGTCGCGCTCAATCAGGCGACTCTGCCCAAGCTGATCCTCAACCGCAGCTATTATCTGGAAATGCGGGGGGCCTGTGCGGGCAAGAAAAGCGCGGCCAAAGAGGATCGCGGCTGGTTGTCGGAAAAGCTGGCCGATGCCAACTGGTTGGTCAAGGCGCTGGACCAGCGGCAAAAGACCATCCTGAAAGTGGCCAGCGAACTGGTGCGCCAACAGGAAGGCTTTTTCCGCCACGGCGTCAGCCAGTTGAAGCCGCTGACCCTGCGCGCGGTGGCCGAAACGGTGGGATTGCACGAATCCACCGTCAGCCGCGTCACCAGCAACAAATATCTGCTCTGTGATCGCGGCACGTTTGAACTCAAATATTTCTTCACCAGCGGCGTGTCCGGCGCCGATGGCGAAGGCGTTTCGGCCGAGGCGGTCAAGGCCGCGATCAAGCAATTGATCGACAATGAGGACCCCAAAAAGATCCTCTCCGACGATACGCTGGTCGATCTGCTCAAAGCCAAGGGCTTTGAACTGGCCCGGCGCACCGTGGCCAAATATCGCGAGGCGATCGGGCTTGGCTCCTCGGTGCAGCGCCGCCGCCAGAAAGCGCTGAGCGGGAAACGTTAGGCCGCCAGTTCCTCGGCCCGCTGGCGCCAGGCGTGCGCTAGTACGGGCATCGCGGCCAGATCGGGCAGCACGCCCCTGTCCGCCTTGTGCCCGCCCCCGATCAGCACATGGAACAGGCGCGACACCGGCCAGTCGGCATGGCCCCGTTCGACCAGTTCGAGCGCATCGCCGGCCTGCACCGCGCCTTCCTCGATAACGCGGTAATACCATCCCGACCGCCGGTTTTTAACGATCCGCGCGGCCAGCGGCGCATGGCCAAACCGATGCCCCAGTTTCCAGCAGGGCTGACGCCCATGGCTGACCTCGATCAGCGCGCTGCCCAGCCGGAACCGGTCGCCCAGCAGGACATTGTCTTCGGTCAGGCCCAGCGTCGAAATATTCTCGCCAAAGCCGCCCGGCGCGGCCAGCAAGGGGTGGTCGCCCAGATCGTCCTTCCAAGTGGGATAATGGTCAAAGGCATAGTGGTGGATCGCCTTGTCCGGCCCGCCATGATGCTTGCGGTCAGCCTGCTCGTCGCCCTCAATGCCCAGAAAGCCGACGCGCACGGAGCCTTCAACAGGCTGCTTGGCAATCGCGCTATGTTCGTCGGCATCACGGAAACGGACGGCGCGGCCGGTCATCACAGCAAGAATGGGGGTGGAAAAAGCGTTCATAGGCCCAGATTTGCGCGCGCCGCACCGAATCCGCAAGCGTGAAATTAGCGCTGGGACGGCATGAAATTTATGTTACGATACACCATCACCCGATCAGGTCAGCATTGACGGACGTAACAAAACAGGGTGGACCGGATCGGGTGACAGAAGGGGAGATCTGTCATGACATATACTGCACAGACAAGTCTTAAGTCCCGTATGGCCTCGCTCGGTGCGGTCGCGCTGCTCCATGTCGGCGCGG
The DNA here is from genome assembly GCF_013149295.1 of Novosphingobium sp. SG751A. Classification (GTDB taxonomy): domain Bacteria; phylum Pseudomonadota; class Alphaproteobacteria; order Sphingomonadales; family Sphingomonadaceae; genus Novosphingobium. The sequence goes on along the minus strand of NZ_JABGCB010000003.1, from coordinate 306,721 downwards.
CGGTGGTGCTGGTCTCAGGCCTTGCCGCCTATCGCGTGATCGCGCCCGAGCATCATACCGACGCGGTCAATATGCCGCTGGCGCCCCTGCCCCAGCCAGAGGTCAAGCCCAGTCAGAAGGCCGATGCCAAGCCGGTTCTGGCACCCGAAACCGTGATTACCCTGCCGCTCGCCCCCATGCCGCAACTCACGGTCGATCCCATGCCCGCGCTGGGGGCCGAGATCACCCCCACCGCCACGCCGGAGCCGCGCTTCACCCCCGAACCGGCCCGCCCTCATGGCCAGCCCAAGGTCGCCAGCCCGCGCACGCGTCCAGGCGAATGGGCCAATGAGGATGATTATCCCGCGATGGAACTGCGTATGAACCATGAGGGCGTGGTGCGCTTTCAACTGTCCATCGGCAGCGACGGCCGCGTCTCCTCCTGCACCGTGGTGCAAACCAGCGGATGGCCGGGACTGGATGCGGCCACCTGCACGCTGGTGACGAAACGGGCCCGGTTCAACCCGGCGCAGGACGAAAGCGGCCAGCCGATGGCAGGCAGCTACAGCAATGCGATCCGCTGGATGATCCCGCGCTGACCAACCGCGAGCTGGGGGCCTAGGCCTCCAGCTCGACATCCCAATAGAGCCAGTCGCGCCATGTTTCGTGAAGATAATTGGGCGGAAAGGCGCGGCCCCGCTCCTGCAACTGCCAGCTTGTCGGCCGGATCGGATGGGTCAGAAGCGGCATATGCGCCTCACGCGGGGTGCGCCCGCCCTTTTTCAGATTGCAGGGCGAACAGGCCGCGACGATATTTTCCCAGCTTGTCCGCCCGCCAAGGCGGCGCGGCAGCACATGGTCAAAGGTCAATTGATGCGGATTGCCGCAATATTGGCAGGAGAACCGGTCGCGCAGGAACACGTTGAAGCGCGTGAAGGCGGGAAACTCCGAAGGCTTCACATATTGGCGCAGCGCGATCACCGAAGGCAACCGCATCGCCCAGCTTTGCGAATGCACCTCGCGCTCGTAACTGGCGATAATATCGACTCTTTCCAGAAAGACCGCCTTGATCGCGGTCTGCCATGGCCAGAGACTGAGCGGGTAATAGGAGAGCGGAGTAAAGTCCGCGTTCAGCACCAATGCCGGACAATCGCTCAAATGGCGGGAGGGATCCTCCCCGGCGCTGCGGAACCGGGCCGCGCGCTCTATCAGCTCCGCCTTGAGCATGGCTCCTGATAACAAGCGGGAATGACGGTTTGGCGACAATTCATAAGCGCAATCAACACTGACTTGCTGCCAAGGTCAAGGGGTGCCAGAGGGCAAAATGCGATGATCCGAACCCGTTTCGCCCCCAGCCCCAACGGCCTGCTGCATCTGGGCCATGCCTATGCGGCCATTGTCGCGCATGATCTGGCACGGCAACATGGCGGCGAGTTCCTGCTGCGGATTGAGGATATCGATGGCACGCGCTCGCGCCCCGAGCTGGCCGAGGCGATGATGGCCGATCTGCAATGGCTGGGCCTGAGCTGGGATGGGCCGGTGGTCTGGCAATCCTCGCGGCTGGATTCCTATGGCGCGGCGGCGGATCGGCTGCGGGCGATGGGCCTGCTCTATCCCTGCTGCTGCACCCGCGCCCAGATCGCGGCGGCGGCGACAAGTCATGGCCCGGATGGCCTGCTCTATCCCGGCACCTGTCGCGGGCGCAACATTGATTCGGCCGGGGCGGCATGGCGGCTGAATATGGCGCGCGCGGTGGAGATCGCCGGGCCGCTGGTGTGGGAGGATGCGCTGGCCGGGCCGCAGGCCGCCACGCCCGAGATCTTTGGCGACATCGTGCTTCTGCGCAAGGAGGCGCCCGCCTCCTATCATCTGGCCGCGACATTGGACGATGCCGCCGATGGCATCACGCTGGTCACGCGCGGCGCCGATCTGTTTGCGGCCAGCCATGTGCATCGCCTGCTTCAGGCCCTGCTCGACCTGCCCGTGCCGCGCTGGCATCATCATGGGCTGATTGTCGAGACCGACGGGCGCAAACTGGCCAAGCGGCGGGGCAGCCCGTCACTGGCCGACATGCGCCGCGGTGGAGCGGATGGGCGGGCACTGGCGGATGACTTGCGGCATGGTCGTTTGCCCGCTGGCCTTTCGCTGATAACGGGCATAGGCTGCGTTTCCTAAAAAAGATTGGCCATAAGAAATTGGGAGACGGGCGATGCTGAAATATATCCTCATTCCGGTGATCGTGGTGGCCATGGGCTTTGTCGTGGTCAGTCTGGCCAAGGGGATCATCGCCTTTCTGCAAACCACGCGCGACGATCTGGAAAGCGGCGGCGGCCAAGGCCCCAGCCCGATGCAGTTGAAGCAGAACGAGATGATGTTCGCCCGCATCAAATATCAGGCGCTGGCGGTGATCGTGGTGGCGGTGCTATTGGCCGCGTCTAGATAATGGCGAACAGGACATAACCTTGGTCAAGCTGAACAAGATTTACACCCGCACCGGCGACAATGGCACCACCGGGCTGGTCGATGGATCGCGCGTGGGCAAAAATGCCGCGCGAATGGAAGCCATCGGCAGCGTGGACGAGGCCAACAGCGCGCTGGGGCTGGCGGTTCTGGCGGTCGATGGCGCGCATCGGGCGGCGCTGCTGCGGATCCAGAACGATCTGTTCGATCTGGGCGCGGATCTGGCCACGCCCGGCGATGATTTTGCGCCCGGCCCGATGAGCCTGCGCATCGTGCCCGCGCAGGTGGACTGGCTGGAAAACGCCATCGACGCGGTGAATGAAGATCTCAATCCCCTCACCAGCTTCATCCTGCCCGGCGGATCGGAAGGCGCCGCGCGCACCCACATCGCCCGCGCCTCCGCGCGCCGGGCCGAACGCGCCTGCGTGGCGCTGGCTCAGGATGAGCCGGTCAATCCGGCGGCGCTGGCCTATATCAACCGTTTATCGGATTATCTGTTTGTGCTGGCGCGCGCGCTCAATAACAATGGCGCCGACGACATACTATGGGTGCCGGGCGCAAGCCGGGGAGCCTGAATACTAAGGGGTTGATGCAAATGACGACTGTTGGGGTGATCGGCGCGGGCCAGATGGGTTCGGGCATTGCGCAGACTTCTGCCGCGTTCGGCCATGAGGTTTTGCTGGCCGATGTGTCGGTGGAGCTGGCCGAAAAGGCTAAGGCCAAGATCGGCAAGGGGCTGGAACGCCTCGTCGCCAAGGAAAAGATCGCGGCGCAGGCCGCCGAGGAAACCCTGGCCCGCATCACCCCGGTGGGCGATTACGCCGCCATGGCCGATGCCGGCTTTATCATCGAGGCCGCCACCGAGCGCGAGGACATCAAGGCCCGCATCTATGAGGCGGCGGGCAAGGTGCTGGGCTCAGAGGCGATTCTGGCCAGCAACACGTCATCCATCCCCATCACCCGCATGGCGCGGCAATCGCCCGATCCGGCGCGCTTCATCGGGCTGCATTTCTTCAATCCGGTGCCGGTGATGCAACTGATCGAGATCATCCCCGGCCTTGCCACGAGCCCCGAAACGATTGCCGCCACGCGCAGTTTCGCCACAGACCTCGGCAAGACGGTGGTGCTTTCTCAGGACGAGCCGGGCTTTATTGTCAACCGCATCCTGATGCCGATGATCAACGAGGCGGTGTTCACCCTTGGCGCGGGCACGGCCAATGTGGTGGACATCGATACGGGGGCAAAGCTGGGCCTCAATCATCCGATGGGGCCGCTCGAACTGGCCGATTTCATCGGGCTGGACACATGCCTCGAAATCACCCGCATCCTTTTGAACAGCACGGGCGACAGCAAATATCGCCCCGCCCCGCTGCTGGCCAAATATGTCGAGGCGGGCTGGCTGGGCCGCAAGACGGGCCGCGGCTTTTACGATTACAGCGGCGAAACGCCTGTGCCCACGCGCTGAAACGCGCAAGGACAAGGGAACCTGAGGCCGGCCCGGCGGCTTTCCTGTTGGCAGCGTCCTTTCGGGCGCGACAGGAGAGCCCCATGGCCAGCACACCAAACCAACCCGTCCCGGAAAACCCCGTCCCGCAAATACCGACGCCCGACATTCCCCCCGCCATCGAGCCGCAGGTGCCCCCTCCGCCGCAGCCCGGCCCCGGCCTGCCCGATCTGACCGACGATCCGCCGCCCGAAACCGTCAACCGGTCTCAGGAAGACGAGCCGACGCAGGCCCAGACCTATGGCAAGGCGGCACAGCAGCTCGACAGTGAGAAATTCGTGCTGGGGGACAGCAGCAAGCCGGTCAGCGGTGATGTCGGCGACGATGTTCAGGATCTGGTCGACCACATGCGCGACATGGAGGCATCAGGCCGCATCGACATGGATGCCTATCGCGGCGAACGCAATGACGATGACGAAGAAGAATCGCTGGGCCCGGCCGCTGCGCAGGAATAGGCTTTATTTGGCCCAGGGCGAGGACGGGCTGCCGCTGGGCGAAGATTGCACCGTCGGGGCGGCATTGCTGTCGGCCGGACCGTCATGCCTGGCTTCGCTGGCCGTGAAATAGGCCGTCACCATCACCCCCGCGGCCCAGAACAAAGCCTTCCAGCGGCTGGCGAAAACGGTGGTCAGGCGGGGGCCGAAGGGAAGCATGGCGCAAGGTCTATACCGGGCTCGGTAAACCTTGCGCCGCCAAGGATGGTTAACCGATCTGGCGCTTCAGTTCATAAAGCCAGCCCAGCGCATCGCGCGGGGAAAGCGCGTCAATATCGAGCGCCGCCAGCTTTTCGCGCAAGGGGTCGCCCTTGGGCGCCTCTTCGACCACATTGGCAAAGAGCGGCAGATCGCCAAGGCCTGCGGCAATCCCCCCGGTTTCCGCCCGCCCCTTTTCCAGCTTGGCCAGCACCGATTTGGCGCGGGAAACCACCGGCCCCGGAACGCCCGCCAATCGCGCCACGGCCAGACCGAAAGAGCTTTCCGCAGGGCCGGTCGTCACTTCATGAAGGAGCACGAGATCGCCCTTCCATTCGCGCGCGCGAACATGGTGGAGCGTCAGCGCCTCGCACGTATCGGCCAGCCGCGCGAGTTCATGGTAATGCGTGGCGAACAGGCAGCGACAGCGGTTGACCCCATGCACCGCCTCGGCCACCGCCCATGCCAGCGCGAGGCCGTCATAGGTGCTGGTGCCGCGCCCCACCTCGTCGAGGATGACGAAGCTGCGCGGCGTTGCCTGTTGCAGGATGGCGGCGGTTTCGACCATTTCGACCATAAAGGTCGAACGCCCCCGCGCCAGATTGTCCGAGGCACCGACACGGCTGAACATGCGGTCGACCAAGCCGATGGTGGCCGCGCGGGCGGGCACAAAGCCGCCCGCCTGCGCCAACAGGACGATCAGCGCATTCTGGCGCAGGAATGTCGATTTACCGCCCATGTTCGGCCCGCCCAAGAGCCAGAGCCGATCGAACTGGCTGAGCGTGCAGTCATTGGCGACGAAACGCTCACCCTGCGCGCCCAGCGCGTTTTCGACCACCGGATGGCGGCCCTCGACGATGGCGAGTTCACATTTCTCACTGATCGAGGGGCGGCACCAATTGCCCTCGGCGGCGCGCTCGGCCTGCCCTGCGGCCACGTCGATGCGGGCAAGGGCGGCGGCGGTGCGGGCGATTTCATTTCGCGCGGCAATCGCGGCGGCGGTCAACTCCTCAAAATGGGCCTCCTCGGCGGCCAGAGCATGGCCCCCTGCCTCGGCAATCCGGCTCGCTTCCTCATGCAGCGCCAGCGCGTTGAAACGCATTGCGCCCGCCATGGTCTGGCGATGGGTAAAGCCGCTGTCGGGCGCCATCAACTGATCGCCAAAGCGGGCGGGCACTTCGATGAAATAGCCCAACACGCCATTATATTTGATCTTCAGCGCGGCAATGCCGGTCTGATCGCGATATTTGGCCTCAAGCTTGGAAATGGCGTCGCGGGCGTCCTTGGACGTGCTGCGCAATTCGTCAAGATCGGCATCATAACCCTCGGCAATGAAACCGCCCTGCGAGCGTTCGGTCGGCGGGGTGGCCACCAGCGCGCGCGAGAACAGGTCGATCACCCTGTCATGGCCGACCAGCGCGGGCAGCAGGGCATCAAGCATCGCAGGGCGACCTTCGACCCGCGCCAGCCGTCCGGCCAGCCGCGCCGCGCCCGCCAGTCCATCGCGCAATTGCCCCAGATCGCGCGGAGATCCGCGCCCCGCCACAACCCGCCCCAGCGCGCGCCCGGCGTCGGGCAGGCTGCGCAATTGCGCCCGCAAATCCTCGCGCAGCAGTGCGTCATCATAGAGCCATTGCACCAGTTCGAGCCGTTCCTCGATGGCCGCGCGATTCAGCAAGGGGGCCGAAAGATCCTCGGCCAATTGCCGCGCGCCGGCCCCCGTGACGCAGCGGTCCACCGCCTCGATCAGGCTGCCCGAACGGCCACCAGTCGAGGAGCGCAGAATTTCCAGACTGCCGCGCGTGGCCTCGTCCATCGCCATATGGGCCTCGCCGTGGCGGGCAACGGGGGGCAGCAGCAGCGGCAATTTGCCCCGGCCAACATGGTCGAGATAGGCCAGCAGGCCGCAGGCCGCCGCCAGCATGGGCCGCGTAAATGTGCCAAAGCCGTCGAGCGTGGCCACGCCGTGAATGCCGCAAAGGCGCTCCGCCCCGCCCTCGCTGGAAAATTCATGGGCCCCGCGCGGGATCGAATCGAAAGGCGCCTCGCCCCAATTGTCCGGCGCAATCGTCTCGCTCGCACCCAGCCGGGCCAGCGCCGCGCCCATATCGTCCGGCGCGCATTCCTCCAGCTCCATGCGGCCGGTCGAAATGTCCACCGCCGCCACACCCACCTTGTCGCGCAGCAAGCATGCCGCCGCCAGCACATTGGCCCGGCGCGGTTCGAGCAGGGCCTCCTCGGTCAAGGTTCCGGCGGTGACGAATCGCACAATGTCGCGCATCACCAGCGCCTTGTATCCGCCGCGTTTTTTGGCCTGTTCGGGGGTTTCAACCTGTTCGGCGATTGCCACGCGGCATCCGGCCTTGATCAGGCGGGCCAGATAGGATTCGGCGGCATGAACCGGCACGCCGCACATCGGGATCGGCGCCCCGCCATGTTCGCCCCGGCTGGTCAGCGCGATGTCGAGGATCTGCGACGCCTGTTTCGCATCCTCGAAAAACAGCTCGAAGAAATCACCCATGCGATAGAACAGCATACAACCATCGGCCTTATCCTTTAGACCAAGGTATTGCGTCATCATGGGCGTTGCGGCTGGGGGGGCGGATTTCTCACTCATGCTGATGGGTTAGCCGCAGAATCGATACGATGGAATGCCCCCATCCCACGCTTTCCCCTATCGCGGCGCGTTCTCTTTGGTTAGGGCAGCCTTGCAAGAAGGAGAAAGTTTCGGTGTCCGAGGAAAGCCCCGAGCAAGCCAACGTCCGGTTTACCGAGCGCGAAGCGCTGTTCTACCACAACACGATCCGTCCCGGCAAAATCGAGATCATCGCATCCAAGCCGATGGCCACGCAGCGAGACCTGAGCCTGGCCTATTCGCCCGGCGTCGCGGTTCCGGTCGAAGCCATCGCCAAGGATCCCGCCGCCGCCTATGATTACACCGCCAAGGGCAATCTGGTCGCGGTGATTTCCAACGGCACGGCCATTCTGGGCCTTGGCAATCTGGGCGCACTGGCCTCGAAGCCGGTGATGGAGGGCAAGGCGGTCCTCTTCAAGCGCTTTGCCGATGTGGATTCGATCGACATCGAGCTGAATTCCGAAGATCCCGACGCGCTGATCGAAGCCATCGCGCTGATGGAGCCCAGCTTTGGCGGGATCAACCTTGAGGATATCAAGGCCCCCGAATGTTTCGTGATCGAACAGGCCCTGCGTGAACGGATGAAGATCCCGGTCATGCATGACGACCAGCACGGCACCGCGATCATTTCCGCCGCCGGCCTCATCAACGCCTGCATGATTACCAACCGCAAGCTCGAAGACATCAAGCTGGTGGTCAATGGCGCGGGCGCAGCGGCGCTGGCCTGCACCTCGCTGATCAAGTCGATGGGCGTGCGCCACGAAAACGTGATCGTGTGCGACCGCGACGGCCCGATCTATCGCGGCCGCGAAAAGCCGGTGAACCAGTGGCAGAGCGCCCATGCGGTCGATACCGATGCGCGTTCGCTCGAAGAAGCGCTGAAGGGTGCGGATGTGTTCCTTGGCCTGTCGGCGGCGGGTGCTTTGCCTGCAGCCTATGTCAAGGAAATGGCGCCTGAGCCGATCATCTTTGCCATGGCCAACCCGGTGCCCGAAATCACCCCGCCCGAGGCCAAGGCCGCGCGCCCCGACTGCATCATCGCCACCGGCCGTTCGGATTTCCCGAATCAGGTGAACAATGTGCTGGGCTTCCCCTTCATCTTTCGCGGGGCGCTGGACGTGCGCGCCACCGCGATCAACGAAGAGATGAAGATCGCCGCTGCTCACGCCATCGCCGAACTGGCGCGTGAGCAGGTGCCCGAGGAAGTCGCGCTGGCCTATGGCAAGAACCATAGCTTTGGCCGCGATTACATCATCCCCGCCCCGTTTGACCCGCGCCTGATGGAAGTGGTGTCGATGGCGGTGGCCAAGGCCGCGATGGACAGCGGTGTTGCGCAAAAGCCGATCGAGGATTTCAACGCCTATCGTCATCAGCTCAAGGGCCGTCTCAACCCGACGACCTCGGTGCTGACCAATGTGTATGAACAGGTCAAGGCCAACCCCAAACGCGTGATCTTTGCCGAAGCCGAGAATGAGGTGGTGCTGCGCGCGGCCATCCAGTTCAAGGATTTCGGCTATGGCACGCCGGTTCTGGTGGGCCGCACGCAGGCCGTGCGCGACAAGCTGATCGAGCTGGGCGTGGGCAAGCCGGATTCCTATGAAATCCACAATGCCGCCGACAGCGAGCATGTCGCCGCCATGGGCCTGATGCTGTATGAGCGTCTGCAACGCCGCGGCTATCTGGAACGCGACATCAAGCGCATGGTCAATCAGGACCGCAACGGCTTTGCCGCCGCGCTGCTGAAAATGGGCGTGGGCGATGCGATGGTGACGGGCGCGACCCGCCCCTTTGGCCAGACCATGCGCGAAGTGCGCCATGTGCTGGACCCCAAGCCGGGCCATCTCTCGTTTGGCATCCATGTGATGGTGGGCAAGAACAACACCACCTTCCTAGCCGACACGACCTGCAACGAGCGTCCGAGTTCGGAAGAGCTGGCGGTGATCGCCAAGGAAACCGCCAATGTGGCGCGTCGTCTGGGTCATGAACCGCGCGTGGCATTCCTGTCCTTCTCGACCTTTGGCAATCCCACGGGCAAGTGGCTGGAGCCCATTCGCGGCGCCATCTCGATCCTCGATTCAGAGCCGCAGAACTTTGAATATGAGGGCGAAATGACGCCCGACGCTGCGCTCAACCCGGCGGTGATGAAGCATTATCCCTTCAGCCGCCTGACCGCGCCCGCCAATGTGCTGATCTTCCCGGGTCTGCAATCGGCCAATATCGCGGCCAAGCTGCTGCGCGAACTGGGCGGCAATACGGCCATCGGCCCGATCCAGATCGGCATGGAAAAGCCGGTGCAGATCGTGCCCATGACCGCGATTGCGCCTGATGTGCTGACGCTGGCGGTGCTGGCGGCGGCTGGTATCACCGGGTAATCCAGTCAAGGAGGCCGGCGCGGGGATCATCCTCGCGCCGGCCATCCCGGAGATGCGCCCGATGATGATCCGCGATGCGGGCCGGGATGATCTGGCCGCGATTCTGGCGATCTATAACCATGCCGTCCTGCACACCACGGCGGTGTGGAACGAAACGCCGGGCACCATCGAAGAACGCCACCTCTGGTTCGATGCCAAGCATCAGCGCGGCTTTCCGGTGCTGGTGGCGGTTGCGGATGATGCGGTGCTGGGCTTTGCCTCCTATGGCGATTTTCGGCCCTTTCCGGGCTATTCGCAAACTGTCGAACATTCGATCTATGTCGCCCCGCCCGCGCATCGGCGCGGGATCGGGCGGGCCTTGCTCAATGCGCTGATCGCACGGGCAAAGGAGGCCGGATTTCACGCCATGGTCGCCGGGATCGACGCCAGCAACACCGGCTCCATTGCCCTGCATCAGGCCATGGGCTTTGCGCAGGTCGGGCATATGCCGCAGGTCGGGCATAAATTCGGGCGCTGGCTCGATCTGGTCTTTATGCAGAAATTGCTGTCGGACGCGCCCACCCCCTAGGCCGGGCAGGCCGTCCATTCCACCCGGTTTCGCCCCAAAGCCTTGGCCTGATACATCGCCGCATCCGCGCTGCCCATCAGGCCCTCACAGCTCTTGCTGGTTTCCGGATAGGTGGCCACGCCAAAAGAGGCGGAAATCGGAACATGATGCAGGCTGGACAGCGCCTCGATCCGCCCCCGGCATTGCTCGGCCTTGGCCAGCGCCTGATCGAGCGAGCAGTCAGGCAGGATCAGCACCAGTTCCTCGCCGCCATAGCGGCACGCCAGATCCGATGAACGCAGATTGCCCTGAATCACATGGGCCACATCGCTGAGCACCGCATCACCCTTGGCATGGCCATAGCTGTCGTTCAAAGCCTTGAAATTATCGAGGTCGATCATCACCAGACTGAGATGGGACTGGGTGCGCTGGGCCAGCCGCTGGAGCCGGTCGAGCGTTTCATCCAGATAACCCCGATTATACAGGCCCGTCAGCGGATCGCGCAGTGATTGATGGCGCAGGGTTTCGCGCAATTGAATATTGGACAGGGCCAGCGATATCGATTCGGCAATCGCCCGCCCGATCCTTTCGGCATGGCGCAATTTGACGCAGCCCTCCTGCCCCTCGCCGATAAATTTGATCAGGCCGAACACGCTGCCGCGCGCCTGCATCGGAAATTCCAGCGTGACCGTGTCGCCTGTATGATGGCTGCAACAGACCGAGCCATGGAGCGGATCGTTCAAATGGCTGCGCCCGCGTTTCAGGGCCCAGCAATTGTTGGGCGCCAGCGTTGGCGAAGGTTCGCAGCCCTGCGGCAGGTTCCATGCACCATTCAGTTCGAGCTGATCGCCCGCCTGATTGAAAATATACAGCGCCGTGCCAAGGTCGGGCAGGATCTGCTGCGTGGTGACCTGAAGGACGGCGGTGGCGTCCTCATAGCTGTCGGCGCTTTGCAGCATATCGGTCAGGTTGAACAATTCGTCGGCCTGATGACGCGCCTCCTGCGCCTGTTCCAGCGTGTCCAGCGAGGCCATGATGCGCCGACGGCTGAATACGATCAGGCCCAGCAGCAGCGCGATGGCCGCGATCGTCACGAAGCGCGAGATCAGCAGGTCGGCCGGGGCAATTATCGGGCTCATGCCATGGCGGTCCAGCTCGTAAAGCACCGTCATCAGCGAGAGCAGCAACAGGCCCAGCAACGTGTCGCAAAGCGTCATGTCCTTGCGCCCTGCCCCCATGCCGCCCCGCAGACGATCAAGCCAGGCGGAAGCCCCCGTCACGTCGCGCGATCCACCATCGGGGGATTGGTCAAAATATGCGGTCACAGCGCACCACCCTTTTTCCGAGCGCGGCGTGTGCCACAAATTGATGTAGAATCCTCTTCGACATAACCCTATTGAATCAAGGACATTGCCTAGGGGGATTTACGCGGAGGCCCTCCCCCTCGCCACCAGCCCCGAACAAAGCGGCACAAGGCACACCAGCCCGGCCAGCATGACAAAGGACATGGAAAGACCGGCATATTTGGCCACCAGCCCAATCGCCGCCGGCCCCAGCAGCACGCCAGCATAGCCGGTGGTGGAAATCGAAGCGATAGCCAGCGCGGCGGGCATCTGGTTCTGGGATGCGGCCTGGCGGAACAGGACCGGCACGATATTGGCCGCCCCCAACCCGATCAGCACAAACCCCGTCCATGCCACCGCCGCCACCGGCGCGCCGGTCAGCACGCCAAAGCCCGCCACCGCCATGATCCCTCCCCACAGCAGCGCCGCCCGATCACCGATCCGCACCGTCAGCACATCGCCCGTCAACCGCCCCAGCGTCATGGCAATGGCAAAGAACATATAGCCGAACCCGGCCCGCTTCACATCGACCAGCCCGCCCTCGGTCAGCAACAGCACGATGCCATGCGGCAGCGCGAAATGCGGGCCGTCCTCCGCCGCCCGCGTGCGCAACAGGCGCGGCGCGGCCATCATCAGCGCCAGCGCCATCAGCAAGGACCCCAGCAAGGCCCCGGTCAGCGCGCTGCCCCCCAGCGAAAGCAACAGCGCCATCATCAGCGATCCGGCAAAGCCGCCGATGCTGAACAAGGCATGGAAGCCCGACATCAGCGGACGTCCGGCGTGTTTTTCCACCTCGACCGCATGGATGTTCATCGCCACATCCAGCGACCCCAGCGAAGCCCCAAACACCAGCAGCGCCGCCCCGAGCGTCGCCACCGTGGGCAACACCGCCAGCAAAGGCAGCACCGCGCAAAGCCCAAAGCCGCTGAACAGAATGACCGGGCGCGTGCCGAACCGGCTGCTGAGCGCCCCTGTGGCCAGCATCGCCAGCACCGACCCCGCGCCAAGGCAGAGCAGCAGCGCCCCCAGCCCCCCTTCATCCACCCCCAGCCGCAATTTGGCAAAGGGCACCATCGGCGCCCAGCAGGCGATCCCGAAACCGGCGACCAGAAAGGACAGGCGCGTGGCAAACCGCGCCGCAGGGCTGTCAGACATGTCAGACACGGGGGGGAAACTCCGAATATCAGATGGGCGCGCGGGCGAGGATGGCCCTTTGCCCGATTTGCGCCATCAGGGCGGGCGCCAGCACGGCGGCGTCCGGTTCGAGCACCAGATGCGTGATCCGGTCGAGCGGCGCGATGCGGAAATGGGTGCGGCTCTCCAGCTTGTCGCTGGTCGCCATAACCACACTGTGGCGGCTGGCTTCGATGGCGGCGCGTTTGAAGGCCGCGTCATCGGCGTAAAAGGCGGCGATGCCCTCCTCGCCCGATACGGCGCAGGCGCCCAGAAAAGCCCGGTCGATGTTGAATTGCCCCAGCGCCTGCACCGCGCCCGCATCGACGCAGCCACCCACCTGCGCGTCCACCTTGCCGCCGATCATATAGGTGGCGATGGTGCCGCGCGCCTGAAGCGCCCCGGCGATCACCACCGAATTGGTCACCACCGAGATGCCATCGGGCAGCAAGGGGACCAGCGCCAGATTGGTGCTGCCGCTGTCGATAAAGATCATCTCGCCCGGTTCGATCAGCCCCACGGCGGCGGCGGCCAACGCGTGCTTGCGCTCATCGCTCTGGCCAATGCGCTGGTTGATCGGGGTTGATGGGGCCGATAGCGGCAGTGCGCCGCCATAGACCCTGCGGCACCGCCCTTCGGCGGCAAGGTTGCGCAGGTCGCGCCGGATCACATCCTCGGAAACATCGAATTCGGCGGCCAGCACATTGGCCACCACCGCCTGTCCGTCATCGAGTCGGCGGGCGATCACCTCGCGGCGGCCAAGGGGCAGGTTGTTGTCCATGAACGATCCATGCGATGCACGATTTCGCTTGTAAATACACATTTATGCACGTTTTATGAAATTTATAGACCGAGCATGCAAAAACCGCCCCAACTCGGCGGAGTTGAGGCGGCCTGTAACACGTCGATTTAGAAGGAAATCAGCCCTTACGCCGATAACGGAAATACCAGACTTTGAGGTATGAATCTATTTAATAAACTGATTATAAATAAATTTATTGGAAAAAATTAACAAGGAATTTTGCAAAAGTAATCACGGAGCAATCACGAGAATTGCGTGATTATCGCATCATGGCGCAGTTTTGACGGCCAGATCGCCACCACTCGGCCTCGTGGCGGGCGCTTGCGCCCCAAAAGGCGACATTCCGAGCTCGTGATCGGGACGGAGAAACCGGCCTTACATTCACGCTGGCGGCAGCGCTGCCGAATGCCCGGGTCTGGGACAAACCCGCCGGTCGGCGCCCCTACTGAGATCGTCCGGTTACGCCCCAGAAATGGACGCTCTGGCCGAAACCGGTAGCGGCGTAATTTGGTCGGCTGCTTCCGGTTCGTCGTTATGGGAATTGCCGCTGACAGAGCCGACGCTCAGCGCCCCGGATTGGGGCGTCGGAACCAGTCGTTCGTTCACCGTTGCCGCGCGGCTCATGAATGACGAGGGCTGGGACATTTCCGCCAGTGGCCGCCGCTGCTCGGAGTGTCTGACTATGCCGAAAGCGGTCATTCGCCTAAGGGCAGTGATGGCGGCGGGTTTGGTCAACAGCCACGCCAGGGCCACCTGCAAGCACGCGATGCCGCGTTGCTCTCCGCCAAACTACCGACGGCCTCGGCCACCGCGCTGTTATGTTGCCCAGTCTGGTCATATATCTGCTGGGCGAAAGCATCGCTTTGCGAACGTGTGGTGTCGCTGGCCTGCCAGTCGCGCGTCAGGCACCCGTGCGCCATCGGGCTCCCGCACCGCAGCTCGCCCGGACCGTCGCCAAGGTATGATCCGTTAGCCCTTCTTGAATTTTATTCAACGCGCCGTTGGGCCTTTCTCATGGCCCCGAAAGCACTGTTCGAGCGTACATGTCCATATCCCCGTCGGCGGGCACGCGGCCCTATCCGTTGCCCCTGACCTTCCCGTCCCAGAGATCGGGACCATTGTGAGGAATGTATGGAACTGAAACGCGCAGGTAGCCAGCCTTCGATGAAAGGCCCCGAGGACTGGTTCACCGGGACCGTCCGTATCGATCCGCTCAACGCTCCGCCCGCCCCGGCGCGCGTGTCCTGCGCTGCGGTCACCTTCGAGCCGGGCGCGCGTAGCGCTTGGCACACCCATCCGCTGGGCCAGACGCTGATCGTGACCGCCGGTTGTGGCTGGACCCAGTGCGAGGGGGAGCAGAAGGTCGAGATCCGCGCCGGTGATGTCATCTGGTGCCCGCCCGGCCACAAGCACTGGCACGGCGCGATCGCCACCACCGCCATGACCCATATCGCCGTTCAGGAAGCGCTCGACGGCGTTAATGTGGTGTGGATGGAGAAGGTGAGCGACGAGGACTATCTCTCGGAGTTGCAGGCATGAGCGTGTCCTATGATTTCACCGGGCAGGTGGCGCTGGTGACCGGCGGTGCCTCGGGCATGGGGCTGGCCACGGCCAAGGCCTTTGCGCAGGCAGGGACCGCCGTGGCGATCGTCGACCGCAACGTGGCGGCAGCACAGGCCGAGGCCGCGAAACTTGTCGCAGCCGGGCACCGCGCCATCGGCATCGGTTGCGATGTGTCCGATGAAGCGCAGGCCGCCGCCGCTGTTGCGCAGACAGTCGCTGCCTTCGGGCGCCTCGACATGGCGTTCAACAACGCGGGCATTCAGGTGCCGCCGACCGACGCCGCCGACGAAACGGCCGAGGATTTCGACCGCGTCAACGGCGTCAACCTGCGCGGCGTCTGGACCTTCATGAAGCATGAGCTGAAGGTCATGCGCCAGCAGGGCAGCGGCGCCATCGTCAATTGCTCGTCGCTGGGTGGCCTAGTCGGCTTGCCGGAACGCGCCGCCTATCATGCCAGCAAGCACGGCGTCATCGGTCTGACCAAGAGTGCCGCGCTGGAATATGCCCCGCGCGGGGTGCGGATCAACGCGATCTGCCCCGGCGTCATCAACACGCCGATGGTGGCCGACATGCTGGAAACCCAGAAGGAAGCCATGGACGAGTTCCTCAAGCTGCAACCCATCGGCCGCCTTGGTCTGGCTGAGGAAATCGCCGCCAGCGTGCTGTGGCTGTGCAGCCCGGGCGCCAGCTTTGTCGTGGGTGTGGCGCTGCCGGTCGACGGCGGCTTCACCACGCATTGAGCCGCGTGATGCGTCGCGCGCGGGCCTTGGGCCGTCTCTCCCTTCTCGTCCTTGCAGGATGTGCCAGTATGACCGAAGTTCACGCCCAGACCCCGCTGGACGCAGCGCGCCCCGTCACCCGCGAGCAGGTGCGCTCGGTCGCCCCCGCGCTCGACCACTATGCGCAAGAGCGGCTGGAGGGCACCGTGTGGAAGCGCCCCGGCCTCTCCACCCGTGACCGTTGCCTCGTCACCATCGCCGCGCTGGTCGCGCGCGGGCAGAGTTTTGCGCTGGGCTATTACACCGAGAAGGCGCTCGACAACGGGGTGAAACCCGCTGAGATTTCCGAGACAATCACCCATCTGGCCTATTATGTGGGCTGGCCCAATGCGATGGCGGCCATTGCGCCGGTGGGCGATGTGTTCGCCCGGCACCACATCGGGGCGGATCAACTGCCCGCCATCGCGCCATCGCTCCTGCCGATAGACGAAAAGGCCGAGGCCGCCCGCGCCAAGCTGGCGGGTGACAGCTTTGCAGCAACGGCGCCCGGGCTAGTGGACTACACCACCGACTATCTGTTCAAGGACCTGTGGCTGCGCCCCGATCTGGCCCCGAGCGACCGCAGCCTGATCACCATGGCGGCGCTGATTGCCGCCGGGCAGACGGCGCAGATCCCCTACCACCTCAACCGCGCGATGGACAACGGCCTGACCGAAACACAGGCCGCCGAGGTCATCACCCATCTGGCCTTCTATGCCGGTTGGCCCAATGCCATGTCGGCCTTGCCCGTCGCCAAGGACGTGTTTGCCAAGAGGCATGGGCAATGAAGGTGCTGCTCGCCTTGGCCGCGCTGGTCGCCACGCCAGCGTGGGCGCAGACCGCCCATTTGGAGGTCTTTCGCGCGGGCTCCCGCCCTGCCGTGGCAGGTCCGGCGGAGCGTTTCACCGGCAAGGTCACCGTTCAGCCGGTGTT
Organism: Novosphingobium sp. SG751A; assembly: GCF_013149295.1. Classification (GTDB taxonomy): domain Bacteria; phylum Pseudomonadota; class Alphaproteobacteria; order Sphingomonadales; family Sphingomonadaceae; genus Novosphingobium. The sequence continues at coordinate 289,960 of NZ_JABGCB010000003.1, read as the reverse complement.
CGATCCCCATGCGCCCAGCACGGCCTCGGCCGGTACGGTCACCTTCCAGCCCGGCGCGCACAGCGCCTGGCATCGCCACCCCAAGGGCCAGTATCTGATCGTCCTGTCCGGCGTGGGCTGGACGCAGGAGGAAGGCCAGCCCATCGTCGAGATCCGCCCCGGCGATGTTGTCTGGTGCCCGCCGGGCGTCAAGCACTGGCATGGCGCCTCGGCGACCACCGGGCTGGTGCAGCTTTCCGTGCAGGAAGCGGTGGACGGCAAGAATGTCGAATGGCTGGAAAAGGTCAGCGATGCCGATTACGCCAAGGGGCTGGGGGTAAAGTGAGTGCCCCGCCCCACAGGATAGCGCCATGAAGTTCAACCGATCGGACATCGCCAATCTGGGCTATTTCTTGGCGATCGAGCGCCATCGCAACTTCCGTCTGGCGGGGCTGGAGCTGGGGATCAGCACCTCGGCGCTCAGCCATGCGATGCGCGGGCTGGAGGAGCGCCTCGGCGTGCGCCTGCTCAACCGCACCAATCGCAGCGTGACGCTGACCGTGGCGGGCGAGGAATTGCTGGCCAACATCGCCGAGCCTTTCGCGCGGATCGACAATGCGGTCGATGTGCTCAACCGTTTCCGCGCCTCGCCCACGGGGCGCATCCGGCTCAATGTGCTCGATCAGGCGGCGACGCATCTGCTGGCGCCGGTGATGCCGGTGTTTCTCGACCGTTATCCCGATGTCGAGATCGACCTTGCCGTCACCAACAGTCTGGTCGATGTCGTCGATGGCGGCTTTGATGCTGGCATCCGCTATGGTGGCACTGTGCCCGAAGACATGATCGCCCAGCGGCTGTCCGCCGACATCCGCTGGGTGGTGGCCGGATCGCCCGCCTATCTCGAACGCTTCGGCGTGCCCAACCACCCGGAAGATTTGCTCTCCCACCGTTGCATCCAGATCAAGCTGGGTGATGAACGCATCTACCGCTGGGACTTCGACCGGGGCGCGGAAACGCTGGAACTGGCCGTGCCGGGCGCGATCACCATCGACGATGGCGAGACCGCCATCGCCATGGCCCGCCACGGCACGGCGCTGATCTACGCCGCGCAGCCAGGCATCGCCGATCTGGTGGCGCGCGGCGAACTGCGGATCGTGCTGGACGACTGGGCCTCGATGGGCCCGGGCATGCACATCTATTACCCCAGTCGCAGGCAGCTGCCCGTGCCGCTGCGCCTGCTCATCGACCTCATCCGCGAATTGACGCCGCTGGGCCTGTAAGTCCAGCGCAAGCGCTTTGCGGCAACCGACAGTGAAAGGCCTCTGATGCCCCATGTCATAGTGAAAATGGTTTCAGCCAAGAGCCCCGAGCAACTGCGATGCCTCACCGATCTCATTGTGCGTGACGTGACCGATGTGCTGGGGGTGGATGAGGCGCTGGTCTCGGTGGCGGTCGAAGAGATCGCCCCTGATGCCTGGATGGACACGGTCTACACGCCCGACATTGCGGGCAAGCCGGCAACCCTGACCAAACAACCCGGCTACGGGCCCGACGCCTGACCCCTTCTTCGTCATTCTCGCAGCATTCCATCGATGCCGCCAGCCAGACAGGAGACTTCCATGCTGGGCACCATGCTCTACGGCCCCAATGACATCCGCTTCGAGGATGTCGCGCAGCCCACCATTCTGCACCCCACCGATGCGGTGATCCGCGTGACAGCGGCCTGCGTGTGCGGATCGGACCTGTGGCCCTATCGCGGCCTCCAGCCCCACGATGCGCCGATGCCGATGGGCCATGAATATTGCGGTATCGTCGAGGAAGTCGGCAACGCGGTCAAGACGATCCGCCCCGGCCAGTTCGTCATCGGCTCCTTCTTCGCTTCGGACAACACCTGTCCTCACTGCCAGCACGGCTACCAGAGTTCGTGCGAGAACCGAGAGTTCGTCGGCGGGGCGCAGGCGCCGATGCTGCGCGTGCCACTGGCCGATGGCACGCTTGTCGCCACGCCTGAAACCCCCTCCGCCGACCTCATTCCCAGCCTGCTGGCCGTCTCCGATGTGATGGGCACGGGCTGGTTCGCCGCCGATGCCGCCAATGTCCAGCCCGGTGCCACCGCCGTGGTGGTGGGCGATGGCGCGGTGGGGCTGCTCGCCGTGCTCTCGGCCAAATTGATGGGTGCTGAGCGGATCATCGCCATGAGTCGCCATCCCGACCGGCAGGCTATCGCTCGGCAACTGGGCGCGACGGACATCGTCGAGGAGCGTGGGCAGGACGGCATTGCCCGCATCCGAGACCTCACCAAGGGCGTCGGCGCCGACAGCGTGCTGGAATGCGTGGGCACGGCCCAATCGATGGATCAGGCGCTCAAGGTGGTACGGCCGGGCGGTTTTACCTCCTTTGTGGGCGTGCCGCATGGGGTGGAGCTGCGCGGCGAGGAGCTGTTCTTCTACCATGTCCATCTGCATGGCGGCCCGGCTCCGGTGCGGCGCTTCCTGCCCGACCTCATCGCCAAGGTCTGGGACAAGCAGATCAACCCCGGCCTGGTGTTCGATCTCGACCTGCCACTGGCGCAGGTGGCCGAAGCCTATCGCGCCATGGATGAGCGGCGCGCGATCAAGGCAATCCTGCGCCCGTGAGCCAAGCACCTGCCCGCCACCCGCTAGCGCCGGCCTTTCCGGTGATGGCCGCCGTCTTCGTCGGCTATCTGGTGGTGGGCATGGCGCTGCCGGTTTTGCCGCTGCATGTGCATGACGATCTGGGCTTTGGCCCCTTTGTCGTCGGGCTGGTCTCGGGCGGGCAGTTTCTGGCCGCGCTGGCCTCGCGCCTGTGGGCCGGACATCTGGCCGACACGCGAGGCAGCCGCCATGCGGTCCTGGTGGGGCTGTGCGCGGCCATCGGCGGGGGGGGATGCTACCTCCTCTCCCTGCTCTTCCCCCAACAGCCGGTGCTGGCGGTGTCGGTGATCCTGATCGGGCGCATCCTGCTGGGCGGGGCGGAAAGCCTCATCATCACCGGCGGGATCAGCTGGGCGCTGGCGTTGTTGCCGGCCAACATGGCGGGCAAGGCCATCGCCTGGGTCGGCATGGCGATGTTCGCGGCCATGGCCGTGGGCTCGCCGGTGGGAGATCTCGTCTATCGCCATGCCGGATTTAGCGGGATCGCTGTATCAGCACTGCTCTTGCCAGCGATGGCGGCCGCGCTGGTCTGGCGTGAGCCTGCCCTGGTGCCCAAGGCCCGGCCGCAAGGGTCCGTCCGAGCCGTTTTGGGCGCCGTGATCCTGCCGGGGATCGCCTTTGCCCTCTCGGGCATCACCTTTGGCGCTGTCACCTCCTTCCTCACGCTTTATTTCGCGCAGGCGGGATGGACCCATGGCGCGCTGGCCTTCACCGGCTTTGCCGCCGCGCTGATCCTGGTGCGCTTCCTGTGGGGCGATCTGCCCGACCGGATGGGGGGCGCGCAGACCGCACTGGTCTGCATGGTCGTCCAGACAGCCGGGCTGCTGATGATCGCGCTGGCCGGACAGGGATGGGTTGCGATCGCCGGGGCCGGGCTGTGCGGGGGTGGCTTCTCGCTCATCTTCCCCGGTCTGGGGCGCGAGGCGGTGCGCCGCGCGCCCGAGGACAGCAAGGGCATGGCAATGGGTGTCTACAATGCCTTTCTCGATGTCACCCTGGGTCTTGGAAGTCCGGCGCTGGGCGCCTTGGCGGGCTTGGCCGGATTGCGCAGCGTGTTCATCGCCAGCGCCGTGACCACCGTGCTGGCCGTGCCGGTGGTCGCGCTGATGCTGCCGAGCAAGGTTTCAGCCACGCGGAGCTGACCGTCAGGGCACAGTCGAGGTACGATAGCGCAGGGCAGCCACGATCACGCGTGGCGCTGGCAGGGTCTGACGCCGGCTTGGGTTGTACAGGTGATAGCCTTCCGAGGGCGGGCACCAATCCTCCAGCAAGCGAGCCAACCGGCCACCCGTTGCCCCCCCACGGCCAGACGATCAGGCCACTTCTTGACGACGTGAATGACCGGCAAGCTATCGGCGAAGATAATCGGGACGACGTACGGCAGATTTGTCAGCGGTCACGATTGCCCGCTCGAAGGGCTAGGAACGACAGGTATTGGCGTGAGCCGACATACCCGGCATCGAACTGGAACGACGTGTGTTGGTCGGATTCTGCCTGTTCGAGCGACGCCCAGCCCGCCGCCGGGATCCGCCGCCAAAGCCGCCGTTTGGGACCTTAAGTAGATTTCTCGACACCGGTCGTACGTTCACTTGGCTGGGTCAGACAACGAATGGCTTGATTTGGTCAACGCCTAAGACGCCCTCAAGGTCGGTAAAGTCGGGGTGCCTGGAACGTCCGGCCTTGGGTGATCGAGGCAGATTCACCGACATTCGCCGACGTCCATGGTAAAATGCGTGTCAGGTTAGCGATGGGCCCTACACTGTCGGCCATTCAGCTATGCGGCGCGTGGATACCTTCTATGTCAGCAACAGCATTGCGGATTACAAGCACTGTGAACTCCATGAAAGCGATCATTGCCCGTTCCTCATAAGCGTTATGTTCGCCATTTCCCCGCCCATGGTCTTCCATGCGAAAAAACGAAATGGTCCCTGTGTGAACGAATGCGCTGAGATAGCGATAGAACCTGCGAAAGCTAGCCTGATCCATTCCAAGGCTGGCGATCACGTCATCCTGTATGAAGGGGAGCTTGTCGCCTTTGAGGATCTCACGTTGCCGCCGCGGCTCAAGCGCTTGAAATAGTGGCATAGCGGATAACTTGTCGGCGGGCCCTTGCTGGGCGGCGACAAAATCTGCCGGTTCGGGCTGCCCTTCGACCTCTGCCGTCATACGATAACGGGAGCGATTGTCGACAATCGTGAGCGCCGTAATGCGATATTTCCACAACGCCTCGATTTCAGTCTGCACGCACAGCCACACCATTAGTAGATAGTTTTCCGCCAATCCGCGCACCAGCGTGGCAATCGACCCCAGGTCCCACAGGTTTCCAGAGCCTGACGAAGCCGACTTAGGTATTATGCGGTCGAGCGTCATGCTGGTCAAAACCAGTTTGGCTAGGACGATCGATGACCAGTACTCTCGCCCATGACAACTGGGCGTTCCATTGAGCTTTACCGACAAGCCCACCAATTCACCTACGGTAGCCCGAAAAGCGCGGCGGCTTGTCGTATAGTCAGGAATAGGATGGGTTGGTTCATGGCTCTGCATATTGCTACTTTCGCGCTAATCTACCAACTGAGGCAAATGCGGTCATTCTTGACCTGCTGGTCGCGGCCGCTATCGAAGTGCCTTATCGACTTGGTATGGTGATCGCAATGTCGGCGTATCCCGTCCGGTTGCCTGCGGATTAAAAGTTGGGAAGCTACCCTCGTCACCGGGTTCGTTGCCACTGGCGATCCGGCACAGGAACGTTCCGCCGCAATTGCGCTTCGCCCTATGCCAGAGGCGCATCTGCGCGTTGCTTTTCTGGCGGACTTTCCCCTCGGTGGCACTGATCGGACCGTTTATCGGGCGTTGTGTTCCATGGGTCGGCGGCGCCAACCAGACTTTTTCTCAAGTAGACATCTACAAGCTTCGTGCCCTCAAGGATTATTGCAATAACTTTCACCACGACACGAATCTGGCTTGGCAGACCGAAGCGATCAACAGTCAGGAACTGACTGGCTTCTGCCAGCGCGTCCTGGCTTTTGTACGCAGGTGAGGGTGGCCGTTATCAACGTCCGACGTTCGCGCCTCCGGCCATGGCCTTGGAATGCAGTCGTTCGATTAAGCGCCAATTTCTTTCGGTAGGGAGCGCGCTTGAGGACCGGCAGCTTCCATCTGGTCACCCAAGCTACATACCGTTTGGACCATCGCAAATAATTTTCACGGGATGGTAACCGTGAAAACAATATGCTAAGGTCCAGTTATGGCAAATGTGATTCCCTTCCAGTCGCCGCGAAGCGTATCTACGCCCGCTGAACTCTTCCTGAGGGTCGGTGAGACTCACTACGGTCAGGTTGCTAACCTTTACGCAGAAGGGAGGCTGCCCGTCCGCCGGGCGATCATCGATGCGTCAAAGCTTAAGCATCAGGTTGATTTCATCAAGACACTGCGTGACGACAGAGTCGAGCTTACGCTCGATACCAAGGCGGCCGAACTTGCTGCACTGACCCGCTATCAAGGCAATCCATCCGGTGCACCTTGGGCCGATGGCACCCTGCATCTGTCGCAAGTGTTTGACGAAGCGCGGTGTGAGGCGCTGGCAGAGCATATTGCACAGATCGCTGTCGAGCGCGGATTTGATCGCGTCCTTTCTCCGTCTCACCTCTTGCGCGAGGGCCTGCTCGATCCGTGGTTTGCGATCGATAAGCGACTGTGTGTAGCGTTGCGCAAGGCGCTGGATCAGTCCGGCGGCACCCATATTGCGATCGACTATAACCTGATAATCGAAGAACGTCCGCTCCGAGACGAGGCGGTCCGGTCTGCCCTGCTCCACCAACTCGGCGCGCTTCCTTACGAAAATCTATTGCTACGCGCCTCGCACTTCGGCGCAGATGTTGAGGCGCCGAAGCTACGCGCTTTTATCAACATGCTCGACCGTCTCATGACGGGGGGGCGTCCAGTTGTTGTCGATCATGTTGGCGGCTTGGTGGGGCGCGCGTTGCTCGCATTCGGCGTAGCCAGCGGAATTTCGCACGGGCTTGATGAACATCTGCGGTTCGATGGGACGCCTTGGAGTCGCCTACCCAAGGAAAGCGACAAGGAAGACGAAGGGCGCGGCGGTGCTGCCAAGCGTGTCTCGATTCCGCTTCTCGACCGTTCGCTGACCGTGCCGGAATTGACCGCGTTGGTGAATGCCAAAGGCGGTCAGCGCCTAGTCTGTTCGGATCGTAACTGCTGCCGCAGCCTTGCCGACATGACTAATCACTCCAAACGGCATTCCATCTTTCAGGAGACCAAGGCGTTGAATGCGCTTGGGAACGTGCCGGACCTGATGCGGACGCAACACTTCCTCGACAAGGAAGTTGCTGAAGCTGACCGCTTTGCGCGGCAGATCAAGGAACTGAAGCCCGTCGCCGCTGAACTCAAGCCGCGGCGCGGGCAAAGTCAGGAACAAGCCGCTGAAAGCCTATCGCTTAGGCTCTCCAAACAATCGCTGCGCAATGAGAAGATCCGTGCCACCCTCGAGAATCTCCATTCCGTGCGCGGCCTCTCAGCACCGCGTATCGGACAGGCGCATCTCGCTGATCGAGTACGCGCGGGTGGAAGGTCATAACTTCATGAATGCCGTCACTCGTTTCATTGACAGATTACAGGATGGCGGTGGCCTGAAGGGGACCGATATTGCCAATTTCGCCGATGTATCGTCGGCGACGGTTCACCGCTGGAAGACCGGCTCACACGCGCCTAAGCCGGACGTGCAGTTGCTGCTGGCTCGGCTCCATTACGTGGTGAGCCGCCTCGATGAATATTATACTCCCGAGGAGGTACGAATCTGGCTCTATTCGGATCATCCACAGCTTGAGGGGCAGCGGGCGATTGATCTGATCGTCAGCGACCGCACGGCCGATGTCATTGCGATCCTCGATCGCCTCGATGCAGAGGCCTATCTTTGAGCCAGGACTATCGTCTGCCTCGGCCGCAGGTGTTGCTGGATGCGATCGAGATCGAAACGCCGATCTCGCTGAAGGCTCGGTTGTGGCGCGTGGTGACAGACGGGCGCGATCCGCTAAGTGCCGGCCGATCGGGCGGGCGTTGGGACGACGGCAGTTTCGATGCCTTATACACATCAAGCGAACGCGATGGCGCTCTTGCGGAGGCGTGGTTCCACGCAGCACGCGGTCAGCCCATTCCGCCCTCCAAACCGAAAAAGCGCATCCATCAGGTCAATGCAGAACTAACCCGCGTGCTCGACCTTTCCGGGGAAGGCCGGCTGGCAGCGCTGGGAGTCGATATGCAGCGTTACGGGCAGCTTTCTTATGTCCAGCGCGGTGGTGAATATCCAACCACGCAGCAAATCGGCGAGGTCGCGTTCTTCTACGAATATGAGGCCGTCGTGGTGCCCAATGCGCGCTGGCCGACAAGCAACGTCGTCATTCTGACTGAACATGCCAGCATCTCCGGGCTCAGCGCCGATGAGGGCGAACTGATCGACCTTGCCAGCTGGCGTTCGCTCAACCGGCCGAAGTGAAGCGGGTCGCATACCATTCCTGCGAAGGTGTCCGACCTACATTGCTCATGCTCGTGACGACTAGCATTCATCATTTATAATCTGAAGGAAGGCCGGCGGCGATCCATGAATCGAACTCAGCGATAACGATCGCGAAGTCGCGTTTCTCTTTCGGTCCGCCTTTGTGGATGATCCCGACCACCTGGTAATTGGCGTCGATCACCGGGCCGCCGGACATGCCCTGGATGAATTTGAAGTTCACCTCGAGGAGCTTGATCAGGCTCTTCACCGTGGTCGAGCTGACCGTTCCATCGCGGATATTTACCTTGTCGGCCGGACTGAAGTCGGGATAGCCGATCGCGACGATAGGACCGCCGGTCACAGCGGCGGTCGGGCTTTTGATAAGTTCGTAGAAATCGGTTGTGGGGATTGTGTGAGCCAGGATCGCGAGGTCTCGGTGGATTCAATCGGTACAGCGGAGCCTTTCACGACAGCCTGACTTTGGCGGACTTCGAAATCCTGCCGACCGATCACCCGCTGAAAGTGATCAGAGCTTTCTACGACTCGCTGGAAGATTACTGGATGATGATGGAGTCGGCCCAGCCCAGAACCTTTCCCGTGACCCAGCAAATCGGGCGATCCTATTATCAGCCAATCACCGGCGGACTTTCAGAGCAATTCGACGATCGCTGCTCGGCCATCGAGGTCCAACTCGCCGACGCCCATCTGCTCGACGGACAGGTCCTGGCTGGCTCATGTCATGGCCTCGAGATAGGGCCGGATCACCGATTGGACCCGATCGAGCTGGGCATAACGGTAGATCGCATTGAGGTCCGGCCGGGGTCGGGACTTCATGAAATCGCGCAGGGCCTCGACCGCGACATCGATGCCGATCTTGTTGCGGTGCTTGAAACAGTCGGCGACGGTCTTGGCCGGTACGGTGATGGGCACAGGAACGCCGTCGATGACGTGTGTCTCTACACCCGCCGTCAGAGCTTCGCCGCTCGCGCGAACGATCTTCAGCGCCACGGACGAATTGACCGGTGCCCACTTCTTTTGCCCAAGCATCATCCACACCGCATGGGGGGTTTGCGTGGTCAGCTCGTGGAATTGCAGCCCGAGAGCAGGCAGATGATTCCGCGAGGCTGGATGCGAACAGCCTCGGCCAGGCTCGTCGCACTGTCGACGTCCGCGTCGGCCAGCTTGTAGAGTCCGCGGCCAACCTGTTGAAGGACGCCTTCGTCGCGCAGCCTTTGCAGGGTCGCCCGCGTGACGCCAGCCGCGTCAAAGTCGCGGCCGCGCGCAATGCCGCGGTGACGGACAACCTCCAGGGCCCTTTGTCGATGAGTCGTCGGTTCCATGCGGCGCGATACAAATCCTCTGTATTTATATACAATGACCAAGGTTTTGTATCGCGGAGGCCGGGGGGCGCTGTTCCGCCGGTGCCAACGAAGACCGTGAGGGAAAGCTTTCCCCTGACGGCCAGCCTGAGTCTGGCCGTACCCCTTCAAGCGGGGGCCCCCAACCGCGCGCGTCTTGTCGGGGCCGCGCCTGCGCTCTTGCCTCGGACCAGAGGGCCCGGCGGCGGCGGGCCCACAGGCCCACAGGCCCGCGTGCACGCCGCCATGCCAGCCGGCTTCGTCAAGGGCGCCATCGTTGTTCGGGTCTGTCGGCGCGCCCGATGGGCGCACCATCGACCGGCTCAGAGGAAGAGGAAGGCCTGAAGAACCGTGATGGGTTTAGGCTGAGAGAGATGCTCTCGGCGCCCGTCGCGGAGATGATCCATGGCTACACTTCTATTCCCAACCCCCGCGTCACGCCCGCCCTCTGCCGGCTATAAGGTCGACATCTCACGCGGCGAGCGCATCGGTCGCGTCGCGTCCGAATGGTTCTCGCGTCCCGACGATGAGCGCTTCCTCTCGCTGACCGAACTTCATGCGACCGTGAAGGCCCGCGCGGAGCGCGCGACTACTCGCACCGTCGAAACTCGTGAGGTCCGGGTCGAAGCCAGTCGCGACAACCCCGAACGGCTGGCACTCATCGTACCCGGCCGCGATCAACCCGTTACCCCAACCCATTGGTCGTTCGGCCAGCTTGCCAGCCTGGTTGGCGCACCTGCCGGCTATCTGCGCCAACTTCCGGCACCGTTGGCGGGCATCAACATGCAGCACGGCCTGCTGTCCCACCGTGCCGAGCTTATGAAGACCCTCGAAACCGAGGATGGCCGGGTTGAACTGCGCGCTGTCACCGGCCCAGACTACGGGCGCATCTGGGATCATGAACTGGTCGCTGCGGTCATGAAGATCGCGGGCAACGGAACTGGCGACACGCGCTGGAAAGTGCCAGGCCTGCTCGACTGGTCGACCATGACCTACAATCCGGTGGTTGACATCAGCCAGGACACAACGACGCTCTATGCCAGCGATCGCGACGTCTTCCTGTTCCTCGTCGACGATCTTCACCCGATCGAGGCCGGACGCCTCCCGAACGGCGATCCCGATCTTTTCTTCCGCGGATTCTACACCTGGAACAGCGAGGTCGGCTCGAAAACACTCGGGATGGCGTCCTTCTATCTTCGGGCGGTTTGCATGAACCGGAATATCTGGGGGGCGGAAGGGTTTGAGGAGATCAGCATCCGGCACAGCAAGTTCGCTGCCAATCGCTTCGCGCATGAGGCGGCGCCCGCGTTGGAGAATTTCGCATCATCGTCGCCGGCTCCGTTCATGGCGGGGATCAAGGCGGCGCGCGAATGCATCATCGCCCGCAAGGACGAGGACCGCGAGAGCTTCCTGCGCAAGCGCGGCTTCTCGCGCGGAGAGACCGAGAAGATCATCGCGAGGGTGTTGGAGGAGGAAGGGCGCCCGCCCGAGTCCATTTTCGACTTCGTGCAGGGCATCACCGCGCTCGCCCGCGATAAACCGCATCAGGACGCGCGGCTCGACCTTGAGGGCAAGGCCGCGAAGCTGCTCGTCTCGGTGCGGTGAGCGAACTCCCGGTCTGACCGGCGGCGCGGCTCTCCCCCTCTTAGAGGGAGAGGGCTGCGCCAGATCCATGACGGGTTGAGGGTCGAGAGAGAGCCTCCCGACCGCCCGTCATGGAGAAGACTCATGACCAAGCATGTAAAGATCGTCCTCAGTGGTTCGCGGGACATCCCGTTCAATCAGCTGGTGCTCAGCCAGGCCAACGTCCGGCGGGTTAAGGCTGGCGTCTCGATCGACGCGCTCGCCGTCGACATCGCCCGCCGCGGCCTGTTGCAGAGCCTGACCGTCCGCGTCCAGCGCGATGCCGACGGCAACGACACCGGCCTATTTGAAGTGCCGGCCGGCGGCCGTCGCTTCCGCGCCTTGCAGCAACTGGTGAAACAGCGCCGCATGGCCAAGACCGAGCTGGTGCCCTGCATCGTCCGCGAGGACGAGCATATCTCGGCCGAGGAGGACTCGCTCGCCGAGAACGTGCACCGTGAGGCACTGCACCCGCTCGACCAGTTCCGGGCAATGCAACAGCTCGTCACCCAGGGCACCGACATCGAGACCGTCGCCGCCACCTTCATGACGACCCCCGCCGTCGTGAAACAGCGGATGCGCCTCGCCTCCGTCTCGCCCAAACTGCACGAGGTCTATGCCGACGATGGCATGACTCTCGAACAGCTGATGGCCTTTTCTGTGTCCGAAAACCATGAGCGCCAGGAGCAGGTCTGGGATCTGCTCCAGTCCAGCTACAACAAGCAGCCCTGGTTCATCCGATCGCGGCTAACCGAGGATAAGGTGCGGGCGTCCGACAAGCGCGTGCGCTTCGTCACGCTCGACGCCTATGTCGCAGCGGGCGGCTATGTCCTTCGCGACCTGTTCGAAGCCGACGATGGCGGGTGGTTGCAGGATGTGACGCTGCTCGACCGGCTGGTTGACGAGAAGCTCAAGGCCGAGAGCGCCCGGATCGGTGAGGAAGGTTGGAAGTGGATCGCGGTCGCGGTCGACTTTCCCTACACCTATGATGACGACATGCGCGTGATCGATGGCGACCAGCTCGAGATTACCGACGAGGACGAGGCCAGGCTCGCATCGCTTCGCGAGGAAGCCGAGGCGCTCGAGGAAGAATGGTCGGGCGCGGACGAAGTCCCGGACGAGGTCGATGCCCGCGTCATGGCAATCGACGAGGAGATCAGTGCGATCGTCTCGCGGCCGCTGGTCTATAAGCCGGCGGAGATGGCGCATGCTGGCGTGTTCGTCAGCATTGACGTTGACGGCTCGCTCCACATTGAGCGTGGCTTCGTCCGGCCAGAAGATGAGCCCGCCGAAGAACCGGTGAACGAACATGGCGAGGGTCGGTCCATTGATGACGGCGATAACGGTTCCGAGATCGGCGATGTTGGGGCGGGTCCGATCATCAGTGTCGGCGGCGTGCCGGATACGGCCGTCGAGCCCGAGGAGGAGGACGAGCAGGACGACATGCTTCGTCCGCTTCCAGACCGGCTGGTGACCGAGCTCACCACCCACCGGACACTCGCCTTGCGCGATGCCGTGGCGACGAGCCCGCAGCTTGCATTTGCGGCGGTGCTCCACGCCTTCGTGCTCGACACCTTCTACACCTATGCCGCTGAGAACAGCTGCATGCAGGTATCGGTTCGCAGTGCCGGGCTTGGCATTCACGCGCCCGGCCTCAACGACAGCATGTCGGCGAAAGCGATTGACCAGCGGCATGAGAGCTGGTCGGAGCGACTGCCCGGTGCGCCCGCCGATCTGTGGGAGACGCTGATCGCCTTTGATGCCGATGATCAGGCAGCGCTGTTCGCGCACTGCGCTTCGTTCGGCCTCAACGCGGTGTGGGAACCGGCCAACCGCTACAACGAGGGCCGGGTTTCCGCACGTTCAATCGCGGGCCGGATCGCGCATTCGCACATCCTCGCACGGGCCGCGAACCTCGACATGGTCGCCGCCGGTTGGACTGCCACGATCAGCAATTATCTCGGCCGGGTGACCAAGCACCGAATCTTGTCGGCGGTCGAGGAAGCCAGGGGCGGAGAGGCGGCGGGACGTCTTGGCGGTCTCAAGAAGCCCGAGATGGCAGAGGCGGCCGAAGGCCTGCTCGCCGGCAGCGGCTGGCTCGCCGAACCGCTGCGCACGCCGGCGCCCGAACCGGTGGCGGCAAACGACGGCGAACAGGCCGTGGACGCCGACGGGCAAAATGATCAGCATGGTCTGGACGTCGATGAGGCGTTCGCGGTCGCTGCTGAATAATCGCTCTTGCTTCGGGGCCTGTCCGCAACGGCAGGCCCCATTTTTATTGCGGAGGTGCTTCATGACCGGTCCCGCATCAGACCTGTCGCGCGCCCTGGCGCGCAACGCCGAGGCGGTCTGTCGCCATTATCTCGGCGCTGGCCGGCGCGAAGGTCGATACTGGATTGCCGGCGATGCCCTGGGGTCGCCGGGGCGCAGTCTCTACGTCCGCCTGAAAGGCGACGACCATGGTAAGGGCGCGGCCGGGAAATGGACCGACGCCGCCACGGGTGAACATGGCGACTTGCTCGACCTGATCGGTCTCAATTGCGGGCACCGCGCGCTCGCCGAGACCATCGAGGAAGCCCGCATCTTCCTGTCCTTGCCTCGCGAGCTGCCGGATCTCGATCGGGAAGAACCTCGACGCCCAGCAGGATCGCGCAAGGCCGCACGCCGATTGTTTGCGGCATCGAAGCCGATCGCCCACACCCTTGCCGAAACTTACCTTCGTCATCGCGCCATCACCGGCATGCGGTCGGAACGTCGGCTACGATTCCATTCCCGCTGCCGGTATCGCACCAATGAGGGCGACGCGCTGGACACTCCGAATGCCTTTCCGGCACTGATCGCAGCGGTGACCGACCTCGACGGCACCATCACCGGAGTCCATCGCACTTGGCTTGATTCCGAGGGCACCAACAAGGCATCGGTCGCGACGCCGCGCCGGGCGATGGGCGACCTGCTCGGACATGGCGTCCGGTTCGGCACATCAGGACCGGTCATGATTGCCGGCGAAGGCATCGAGACGATACTGTCACTGCGCATGGCAGTCCCTCGATTGGCGATGATCGCCGGTCTTTCCGCCCCTCATCTCGCGGCGACGGCCTTCCCGCCGGAGTTGCAACGCCTCTATGTCGCACGCGACGACGATCCCGCCGGCACCCATGCGGTGGCGACATTGGCCGAACGCACTCATGCGGTCGGCATCACGATGATCGTACTCGAGCCCCAGCTTGACGACTTCAATGCCGATCTTCGCCAGATGGGGCTCGACCGGCTTCGCGCACATCTTGCCCGGCAGTTCGCTCCCGAAGATCGCGCACGCTTTCTCCTGTCCATGGGTTGAAGCCAGCAAGAGCGAAGGGCCGTGGCAGCGTTATCGGACCGTTCGGAAAGGTCAAATGCTGCCTTACGTCGACGAAGAGCCACGCCTGTCGACCTTCTTGAGAGGGCGACTGAAACGGCAGGCGAGCCTGCCGCGCAACGGCTGCGCCGCGACTATTTTCCGCCGCGCACCCTCTGGGGTCCGCTTTGCATCGCGAAAAAAATAGCCGCAGCTATCGCCGTCCTCCGCTTTGCTTCGGCCCCCGTCGCTTCGCTCGGGCGTGCACGCCCGGTCTGCCCACCGTCCTGTCGTCGCCACGAAGGCCGCGAAAGGCGCGGTCAAACGACGAGGCGACCACCATGACAACCGACCCCGAACGTCCCGACGAACCCGAGCACGAGGAATCCTCGCTCTCCCACCTCCTCCAGGAACTTGAACTTTATGGGCGCAGACCCTTCGAGGACGACGCCGACCCAAGACCATTGCCCGAAGGTCGCCTGGTGGAGGCTGCAGCCGCTGACACCTTCGATGCGATGGTCGCCTGCCTGCAGGATACCCGGCTCGAACCCGATCTCGAAGATTTGCTCTGGGGCTTCACCAATGTGTTCCACCGGGCAGGCGAACGGATCGAACGCGAGCTCGATCGCAACGAGCTCGCGCAGAAACGACTCCAGCGCGAGCAGGACGGCAGTGAGGTCAGGTCGGTCGAGCTTGAAACCGCGATTGCCGAAGGCCGCACAATGATCGAGCGCCGCGACGCGATGGAAGCATTTCGTGAAGCGTTCGCCGACCAGTTCCGCACCCATCTTCGTAAAGCCTGGATGCCGCGAGCGGGGTCGATGGTGAACCGTAAGGCGCTTACCGCCAGCATTGTCGACAGCCGGGATTTCATCAATGCCCGCCGCTGGGCCGAAAGCCATGTGCTGATCCCGCCGGGGGAACGGGTCTATCTCTCCGGAGGCGCCAGCTATAACGATCACCGCACCATTTGGTCGGTGCTCGACAGCGTACTCGCAAAACATCCGACGATGGTCTTGATGCACGGCGGATCGAAGACGGGTGCCGAAAAGATCGCATCGCTCTGGGCCGATCAGCGCAATGTACCGCAAATCCCGTTCGCACCGGACTTCGTGAAGCACAGCAAATCATCGGCGCCGTTTAAGCGCAACGATGTCGTGCTCGCGACCCTTCCGGTCGGCATCATCCTGTTCCCCGGCGGCGGTATTCAGGGGAATTTGTTCGACAAGGCCCGCAAGATGGGCATTCCAGTCTGGCGCTGCGAATGAGGGCCAGCAGAGACGCAGTGCTCTTTCAGCCATTCATCGCGGGCATCGCCGGATCACCGATTTGGGCTGGCCACAGGTGGCACATTCGGCGGTCGCGCGCTCATAACCACGCTGGCCGGCGAGTTCGCGCGTGCGCTGGCTTGCCTGATGGAGCGCCACCAGATGGAGGCGTTCGACAATGCATTCGTCGCAAATCGGTACGGGAGCGAGCCTGGCGATCAATGCTTCGACTCGATCCATATGCGCACTCAACCTCCCGAGCTGATCATAGTAGCAAATCGCGGCTGGACGGGAAAGATCTGATCGGACGACCACACCGATCAGCGCGGCAGACATCCTTGCCGATAGAACCCGCTTGACGTGTTCCCGATGCCCGAAAATCGTCAAGCCCATATCCCACGGTTTCAACCGCCATCGTTCCCTGTGGCCATCCGCGGAACCTCTCTCCGCTCTTGGAGGCGCTAGTCCATTCCGCCCTCCGGCCTTCCACGATCAGCCCGTGAACGGTCCGCTATGCCTTGCATGCGGCCGCTACTCGGCTGCGCCTCCTCACGCGGTGATCGCAGCCGGACGCCGGATGCGTCGGCGTTTGGGAGCGGGGAGCGGCCCCGCTCCCAAACGACAGGAGCCTGTCATGACCCTCGAAACCGCACAGCGCTACGCCTGGAACCTGGCCTGCACCCTCAAGGTCACCGTCATTCTCATCGAGACCGACGACGGCTATAATGCGATGCCGAGCGACGATTACGACGGTGACGCCAATCATGTCGTTCGCGAATACGATGTTTTCTCAAGCTGATCGTTGCGGCGCGAGCGCCCGACCGAACCCGGCGACGGTTTCGTCGCCGGGCAATTTCTGCTATATTCTGCACGCGCGGTGGTGACCGGTGGAGGCGCGTCCAACCCTTTGAAGAAACGACGTGACGCCATGCTTATCCTGTTTCCCTTGACGCTGATCGGCGTCGGATTTCTGATTTACGCGCTGTTCGCCGGCGCAACGTTGGCGCTGCCGATCGGCGTGGGCCTGGCGGCCGGCTTCTGCAGCGCCGCGCTCGGCATCGCGCCACTGCCGTCGGTAATCGTCGGCATCGCCGCCTTCATGGGCGTCATCGCGCTCGCTCGCTTCGCGGCGCTATCGCTTTCGAGCCGTCCGGCGCGCGGCATGCTGATCGCCGTTTTCGCTATCCCAGCGGCCGTCGCCGGCTTTTCGGTCGCGAGCGCCTTCGCGTCGCTTGTTGGCTTCGCCAGCTTCGCCGTTGCGCTCGTCGCGGGTGGAGTGAGCAGCGCGGGCGCCGCGCACAGGCTAGCTCGTCCGGTCGCCTGATAGCAAATATCGCCGTCATTTCTCCGCGCATCGCCCGCCCGATCGTCCGCGCGGGGCTTTTTACAGGCCCATCTTGCCATTGCCTGAAGGGGGCGACGGGATCAGGCGTCTCGCTGCCCGTCGCCAAATCCGAACCGAGATGGTTGCGGGATGTTGGTGGTGAGCCGGTCGCCCATTTTTCGCGGCGGTCATTGTAGGATCAGGTTTCAGGAGCGCGATCCCGCGCAGGGCGAGCCCGTAGCCAGCAGCGGGCATTTGGCGGTCGAGGCGGTGGTAGTGACCAAGAAGGACCCCGCCTGTTTGCAGGTAGGTCTATCCATCGCCACACCCACGGCGTCGGGCTTCTGGACGGAGGTCGATTCTGAGGTCACGTCTCCTGTCGGCAGATCCAAGCCAGTGCCCAAACAGCCTCTCTTCATGGCTTGATGACCGAAACCGGCTTTGCCTCTGCCGCTCGGGGCCGCAACGGCTTTGGGTCACTTTTTTCCCCTGCCGGCCCCCCACCCCACACGGTAGGACAACGTGGGGACCCCGAGGGCGCCGTCATTCCTCGCGGGGACAAAAAAGCGCCCCGCTACCGTCCTCCAGCTGCGCTTGCGGGTCCCATCCCGGTGCGAGCACCGGGTCCCTTGAGGCCTGCAGCCGCGGCAGCCTCGGTCACCTTCAACGCCATCGAGGCCGTGATGGGCACGGGCTCGTGGATCAAAACTGGAGACTTAACATGGCTACTATCGGCACCTTCAAGAAGACCGCCAATAACGAGTTCGTCGGCGACATCGTTACCCTCAGCGTACAGGCCAAGGGCGTCCGCGTCGTTCCCGACAGCAACCGCGCCAACGACAATGCGCCCTCGCACAGGGTCTTCGTCGGCCGGGCCGAAATCGGCGCCGCCTGGACCAAGGAGTCCAACGAAGGCCGCGCATATTTGGGCCTCAAGCTCGACGATCCGAGCCTTACCGCTCCGATCTACGCCAACCTGTTCGACGACGAGGACGGCGAGACCTACAACCTGATCTGGTCGCGCCCAACCCGCCGCAACGGCGACTGAGCCAAACCGATCAAGCCCCGCCCGGAACGACAGGGCGGGGCTTTCGTTTGATCCTAATTAGCCGTAATATTAACCACTTGGGATAACCCATGCTTATCCGACGATAAGGGCGGGCGGTCTTGTATCGCGAGTTGTTCGCAACATACTTCAGCGTTGCAGGGGGCATCGAGGAGTATGGCGATGCCAGGTTACCACAGAATGCGCCTACCCGAGGCTTATCGGGCGCTGCTGACGTTGAATGCGCGCGGCTTTGCATGGGAATGGGTCCGCCGCAATCCCGACTTTCGCGCAATTTGGGCGTCCGCCGGTGCGGCCGCTCGCCGCAGCTCTGCGCTCGCCCAAACCGCCATCCGGCGCTCTGCACGTACCATAATAGATATCCCGCAGCATCCCCTGACGCGGAGGTGGTCCCTTTGGGGCCTCACCTTTCGCCGTCGATCCCGACACGCCGGCGACCGACGCGCCGCCGATCGCCTGGCTGCCATCGCTCGACGCGACCGCGTTGACGGTTATACGGCCGGTGCCTTGGGCGCGCACGATGGGCGATCTGCATTTCCGACCGTCGGCGTGGGGTGACCGCGTCGTTCGCATTGCCGCGCCCGGCGGGGTATCGTTGCTGATCCGCAGGCATGGCGCCCCAGAATTGCCGCTTTGGATTCCCGCAGAGCTCGAGCCGGTGTCGGGCAAGCCGTTTGGGCTCTATCTCCATCCTGACAGGCAGCACAGCGAGAGGGTCCGTGCGGCCGAGACCTTCCGACGCGTGATTGGGCTGGGCGCGCCGTTGCACGTTCCGCCCAATCCCCATGCGCACCGGCTGGCAGCGATGCTCTACATTTACGATCTGCAAAGTAACGGTGCGTCGCTACGCGACATTGCCGGGCAGTTGCTCGATCCGCTCCCCGACGACTGGCGCCTGAGCTCAGAGCGTTCGGATCTGCGCCGCCTTGCTGACGCGGCGGCCGAGCTGGTGTCGGGAGGGTATAGGCGGCTGCTTGGGGCACGCCCAGAAGCATAGACATAATCGTCACTCCGATGCGGTCGGATCGCGGGCCCCCACTTTCCGGCCACCCGTGGACGCCGTTCGACGCAGATGATCGTCGGACCCGCGAGGCGCTGCCCGCATCGCCTCGCGGGTCCGACATTCACGGAGTTCACCATGCCCGATATCATCAAGGATACGCGTTATCTACGTACCAAAGAGGCCGCCCATTATGTCGGCCTCTCAGCGCGAACGCTTGAGAAACACCGCACCTATGGCACCGGGCCCGCTTACCGGAAAATAGGCGGGCGCGTCGTCTATACGATCGAGGAATTGCGCGCCTGGTGCGATCGCGGCGCCTGTGCATCCACCTCCGATCCCAACAACGGGTCCGTCCTGCCGGCTGTGCGCCGACCGGGCGAGCGGGCGGAGCAACGATAATGACTGGCGCATTCGACCAGCCTGCCGAAGGTGGTCCTGTGACGGCCGGTTTGCACCGCCATCCGCTTCGCGTTGGCGTGCTTGCCCGGACGGGAACGGCGCTCACCGCGCTTCTCCTCCCGGCCTTGCATCACCCGCAACTGCGCCTCGTCTGGAACGCCTCGGCGAGCGTGCCGCTTGGCCTCTATCGGATCGAGCCCAACGCCGTCCCGCGGGTGGGCGATCTGGTCGCAGTGCGTCCGTCGCCCGCGCTCACGCGCGTCATGGCGGAGCGCCACTATGTCGAGGCCAATGCGCTGCTGGTGAAGCCAGTCGCGGCGCTCGCTGGCGCGACTGTCTGCCGCACGAATATGCATGTCACGCTCAACGGGCGCGCCGTTGCGACCGCGCTACCACGCGATCGCTTCGGCCGCCCGCTGCCGCGTTGGTCGGGGTGCCAGCGCCTGGCCTGCAATCAGCTCCTGCTGATAGCGCCCGCTCTGCGCGCCTCGTTTGACAGCCGCTATTTCGGCCCGATTGATCGCGCCCAAGTGATCGGTCGCGCAGTCCCGCTGTGGACCTGGTTATGACAGTGCGTTGGACCAGTATATGCAGTGTCATTGCGACCGCCGTCTCGGCTTCGCCTTCGCCTGGCGACGCCTCCGAGCTGATCGGCTCCAAGAGCTGCGCCACGCACGTTCCCGAAGCGGCACGGCGCGCGGGGCTTCTCCAGGATGTTGTGATGCGCGTCATGCTCGCGGAGTCGGGCGGAAATTCGCGGATCGTCTCGGCCAAGGGAGCGATGGGCTGCATGCAGATCATGCCGGTGACATGGTCCTATCTGACCGCGCGCTACCATCTGGGTGCCGACCCGTTTGATGCGCGGATGAACATGATTGGCGGGGCGATGTATTTTTCCGAACTGGCCGCGCGCTACGGGTGGCCGGGCGCCTTTTCGGCGTACAATGCGGGACCGGGGCGCTATCAGCGCTATGTGCAGGGCGGCGCGGCGCTACCAGCCGAAACGATCGCCTACACCGCGCGTCTGGGCGGAAACGCAGCAGCTCGGCCGATGACTGCGCCTGCACTTCGCTGGCAGGAAGCGCGCCTATTCATGATGGGGTCGAGGTTCGAAGCGGCGGCTGTACCGCCGGCCACGCCTATCGCTTCGCGCGGGAATGCCGAAGTGCGACCGCGCAATGCGCTCTTCCCGCTGTCCGGTCCTGATGGCCGCGACGCAATCAGCGCCGCACCATGACGCGCGGCGACCGATCCCCTCTCTGGGAATGGGTGTTCTCAGGGCCGCTTTGAACTATGCTCTCTCGTCGCAACGGCTGGCCGATTTGAGGGAGGCCTGATGATGTCGAACATCGAGAAAGCCATTGAATCGGCTGCCCGTGCGCTGTGTCTGCGGGAGGGCAATCTGGAGAATACAAAGTTCGAAAGTAACGCGTTCCAGTCGCTGAGAAGAGCCTATGCTTCGGCGAATTTCAGCAAAAGCATCTTCTGGCACAGCAGTGAAACGCTGCGCAGCACTGCTGCTGGCAGAATAGCTTAAAAGGAGAAGCGGGGCTTGTGCCGGCTTCGTCGATAATTGAGGACGCGTATTATGCGTGCATGGCGATCATGCCCGATGGCCAGGTGACGAAGCACTAGCAGTGCACCAAAGGCACCGACTAACGGGATCCCGATCGCTAGACTTTGAATCCCGATTTGAGCCTGCGCGCTTTGCTCTATTCCAACGCGATAGCCCAAGGAGCCGAGCACAAAAGCTATAACTCCGCTACCAGCGGCCGCCCCCGCTTTGAGAATTACCAGCATACTGGCAAAAGTCGCTGTCTCCCGTCGTTCGCGATGCCGGAACTCTGCCACATCAACAATGTCGGCGAGAATTCCCCATGGCAGCATGAACACTCCCGCTAGCCCCACACCTATTACTACCGCTGTACCGGTGAGCAGCAGTGCGTTCGAGCCAGAGACGGCGAAGATCAGTAGCCCAATAGAGGCCACAATGTAACTGATCGCAAGAAGTTGAGTTTTTTCAGCATGCCGAATTAAATAAGTCCATAATATGACTCCAGGAAGTTGCCCAACCGTTAAAGCAAGGAGCAGGCGGCTAGATACGCCTGGAACCTCTAATACGTAGGTCGAGAAATAGATCAGTGTCCGGCTAAACATGGGCATGGCGAACCCAGTTGTGAGTGCGATGGCGAACATCCCTAGCATGAGCCCGTCTAGCTTCGGCATTAAAGCAGCCGAAACGATTGATTGTTTTGGCACACTGTATCCGGTGCTTGAAGACCATGCTGCTACCCAGAGCGCAAGACAGAATGATGATCCTGCAGATGCAGCTAAGGCTGCGAGGTGCGAGAAACTGGCAGTATGCGCAACATTGACCACGGCCGGAATCATGAACGCCGCGATCGACAAACTAGCCAATGTGCTGAACAATAGCCGATAACCCGATGCTCTGCCACGCGCGCGACTATCGCTAGCTACCCTCGCAATAAGGACATTATGGGGAACGTCTATTATCGCGTAAGTCGCGCGAAAAGCCAGCAGCGTCATTGCTATGACTGCAAAGGAGCGCAGCCCTAACGCTGGCAAGCTATACAGTGCTGTGAATGTGGCAGCGCAAGGCAGAGCGCCCAAGGCGATCATACCACGATATCCAAACCCTCGGGCGCCAGCCCACGCCGCCAAGTAACCTGCGACAAAATCGAAAACGAGATCTCCTAACACTACGATGAGCATCAGAATTCCGACCTCTCTTGGGGGGATCCTCAGCAAGTCTGTCAACACAAAAACGAACGTCACGTCAAATGTTGAAAGAACTAGGTTCTTGCCGAAATTTCCAGATGAGTAGCCAATAAGCGGAAGATCGGAGCGCAGTTTCCACGCGAGGGCATTTTGATGGGGAGCTGCATTGGACTGCTCTGAATGCTGCTTCATATCTAATTTCGCAAAATCGATGCGTGGATTGGCAGTAGTGCGGCACCGAGCGCAGACGATGCTCCGCCAAGCATCGAAACATCTATAGGAGGGATCGCGATCTCTCGATCATCGTGATGATCACCTAAAACGATGGGGCCGGCATTGAGGCGGTCAGCAAGCTTTTGCATGATGAAACTTGGCAAAGGGCTCGCAAGCCGGATCGCTCCTGGATCAAACCATGCGATCGCGGAGTTAACAGCGACCGCTAGTTGGGCAGCGGCGCGGTCCAACCAGCACTCAATGACACTCTCAAAACCCGCAATGCTGCCTTCGAAATCGGCTAAAGACGAAACGCTACACCCTGCAGCTTGAAGTGTAGCAATCAAATCGACCGTGGTCGGTCTCCCCGCCGGTCCCTTCGGATACAACATGCCGATCTCGCCAGCCCCGCCAACTTCCCCGCGAAGCAAACGGCGATCCGATATGACACCCGCCCCAACGCCGTGCCCCAACAAGATGAGCACGGCACTCGAGCAGCACTCAATCAAACCGCCAAGGTAATATTCGGCGAGCGCCGAGGCGGTGGCGTCATTCTCTAACCAGACCGGAAGATTTAGGCCCTCAGTCATAATGTCTTTGAGCGGCACGTTCCTCCATCCGGGTAACGTATCGACTACGTTCCACCGGTTCCCATCTTTTGACAGGGCTGGCCCTGGAACACTCATGCCGACACCTAGTAGGCGAGATCCAAGTAGACGGTGATCAACTGCGAGCTCGTGCAACCTCCTCTCGATGAAGCGTGCGAAGTCATGGGGATTGATCGATTCGACACGTTCGACCGTATGGCAGATGGTTCCGCCCGCATAATTGACTAACGCCAGTTCTATGGTGCCTGTGTGCATAGTGACGCCGAGAGAGTAACCTCCAGTTGGCGCGACGGTCAGGGGAACCGTTGGGCGTCCGCGTCCACGCGCTTCTTCAGGGTCTAATTCCTGTATCAAGCTGAGTGACATGAGGCTGCGAGAAAGCTTGGTTATCGCTGCGTTGCTGACTTGCAATGCCATGGCGAGATCGGAGCGCGACTGAGGGCCGTGCGTCCTCAATCGCCAGATCAATCGTTTCTCTTCGTCGAACAGGTTGAGAGGGAGATTCCGCATACCTGCTAGTGACATTTTCTGATTTATTTTACAAGTAATAATTAAATATGTCAAAAAAGATGGCCATATGCCGTCGGGTCTCGAACCCGGGGAGGAATAAACATGTTAAAGAAAACCCTTTTTTGCGGCTGCGCGCTTTTTGCGCTTTGCGCCGAACTTCAACCTGCTTCCGCACAAGTCGCGCCGCAGGCGCAGGATCCTAAAGCCGGCGAGGCTACGTCGAGCACGTCTACGCAAGATCAGAACGGTGATGAGATCATCGTAACTGGATCAGCGCGTCAGCAGCGACGCTTCGATGTTTCCTACGCGGCAAATGCTCTTTCTCAAAACGACATCACGAAGTTGGCTCCGGCGAGCATGGCCGATCTGCTCGGCAAATTGCCCGGCATCCAGGTTGAGTCAACGGGCGGCGAGGTGCAAAATATCACCCGCATTCGCGGGATCCCGACCGACGACGGCCTCGCTATTTTTCAGCAAGACGGATTGCCGCTCTTCCACGACGTGAATGGCAATTTTTTCCGTGGGGACAGCCTCAATCGCTACGATCTGATGACCGATCGCGTCGAAGTCGTGCGCGGTGGACCGGCGCCGATTGTCGCCAGCCAGGCAGCGGCCGTCATCAATAACGTCACAGTCTCGGGCTCCCAGACCCCGCGTGGCAAAGCGCAGTTGACCTATGGGACGACCGACCTTTACCGGTTGGATCTCATGCAGTCTGGTCCCCTGGGTGCGAACACCTACTACGCAATCGGCGGCTTTCTTCGGAAGAACGGCGGCTATCGCGACAATGGTTTTCCCAATGATCGCGGCGGTCAGATCAGAGCGAACATCAAGCACGACTTTGACAACGGTTCGATCAAATTCACTGCCAACTATCTGAACGACCACAATGTCTTCTATCTGCCGGTTCCGGTTGCGGATCCGCGGCAGCCAACCCGCTCACTGGATCCGTGGCTCGCCTTTTTCACCGGAACCGCGAACACCCCCGCCCTGCGTAACGCGCAGATCAAATACAGAGATTCGACAGGGGTCGTACAAAGCCTAGCCCGCGATCTCGCGGACGGTCGTCATACAGAATTCTGGAATGTCGGACTCCAATATGAGGGAGATTTCGACGACTGGCACGTCTCGGCGAAAGGGGGGTACACCAGCGGTAAGCTAAGGTTCGATGCGCTCTATTCGACGTCCAATCCTGTCGATGGCGCAGCCAACGCCACCCTTACTGCCGCCCGCGCAGCGCAATTTCCGACGGCCACGCGCCTCGGCTACGCAATAGCGGGGACGAATGGCACCCAAGTTTACGATCCGAATTCGGACTCTGGCCTGGTTATGCAAAGCCAGTATCGCTACGTTGCTTCGAATTTCTCTTCCGCCCAAGGCGACCTTTCCGTCACCCGTAAGTTCGACACTGGGCTTGGCTCGCACGACTTGAAAATCGGAGCATACGGAAGCTTCTACTCGGAATCCAATTTCCAAGCTTATCAAAATTACCTGATGCAGGTGAAAGGGCAGCCGCAACTGCTCGATCTCGTCGCCTATAATGCTGCCGGCAACGTCGTCGGTTACGTGACCGACAAGGGCGTGCTGCAATACACGACGACCCTGAACAAAGGTAACAGCGACAACTCGGTTCTTGCACTTTACGCCAATGACACGTGGGAGCTAACGCGAGGCCTGCGTATCGATGGCGGCATCCGCTATGAGCGGTATCATTTGAACGGCTATGCATTGACGTCGCAGGCCTACAATCTCGGCGATACGGCGACGCTGGCAGATGATGCCGTACAGGGCTTCAATGGCGGCCAACAGAACCGTACGATCAATACAGGTATAACCAACTGGACCGTTGGTGCGAACTACGACTTCACCAGTCACTTCGGCGGTTATGTTCGCGCATCGCACCTGGAGGTTCCGCCCTCCGGCACTATCGGTTACGCAATCAATCCGGTGGTCATCACCACCAAGGCCAATCAGTACGAGGTTGGTTTGAAGGCCGCTTTTGGCCGCTCCTATCTGTACGTCACGGGATTCTATACGAAGTTCAACCCGCTCAACTCTTCGTTCGTACCATTTGACCCGGCAACTGGAGCCGCCCAGGCGACCGTTCCGTTCATCAGCCAGGTCATCGTCAAGGGCATCGAGGCGGACGGGGCGTTGAACATCGTCCCCTGGTTCTCGCTCGGCGGCTCCTTGACGGTTCAGGATCCCTATTACTCGAATCTCCAGTCTACCGTTGCTGGGCTTAGTGCAGCACAGGTCGAGGGCAATCAGGTTATTCGTGAACCGAAGGTCTTTGGTAATATCAGACCATCGTTCAATTTCAGTTCGGGCGACGCGAAGTTCGAATTGTACGGGCGCTTTGAGTATACCGGCCGGCGCTTCGTCGATTTCACGTCGTTCACCGAGTTGCCCGCGTATCATTCCTACAGCGCCGGCGTCACGGCGACCTACAAATCATGGCAGTTCCAGGTCGTGGGCGACAATCTCACGAACGCCCGCGGTTTGACCGAGGGCAATACTCGCACGGATACGCTGTCCGGACAGGGCACTCGCATCGCCACTTTCGGCCGACCCGTATTTGGACGGAATTTCCGCTTCGTTTTGAGCAAGTCGTGGTGAAGTCGCCGCTCAACCTTGCTGGTCTAGTCATTCTGATGAGCATTGGACAACCGGGGCTTTCAGCCCCGGTTGTTGACACTCACTGGCAGCGAACAGCCGCCGCCCTGTTTCCAGCGCTAGAAGAAATCAGTCCTGAGCATGTCCATCCAAAGGTTCAGGACATGCTCGCCGCGCGGAAAGCGCGCGTTCGAAATTGCGCAGAACAGGTCCGTTGCGTGATTGAGGCGATGCGTTGGACCGTGGAAGAAGTGACCACGCTTTCCGGTCCGGAGGCTACCATGCCCTCCGGGACCGAGGGGCAGAATGGCCAAGCGATCAAGCTACAGTTACGTGGGCTGAACAATATTCTCGAGGTGTACGGCCTCGGTGCCACACCGCGATATCCTGAAATCGATGGTCCCCCTCCCGATCGAAACCAAAATACTGGTCTTCCAATCAACGCGGCCTACGCGCTCTGGCTTCGAGCTGCGGCTCAATCCGATCCGGCTACGCGGCTAGATCCAAGTATCGGCCTCGCTCTCGCCTTGCTGGACGCTAATGATCGCGGTGAGGCATCTGCCTATGAGCCGCTGGACCAGCGCTTCAACTCTCAAGCCCTCGAGAAAGCGAAAAATGTCGATTGGCGACGCTATCGTTATAGTTCCATTCTCGTCCCCGGAATTGGGCCAGACGATCTTACGACACCGCTGAGTGCGAGAAGCATTCTAAATGTCCGCATGGCGGCCGAGCGCTTTGCGCAAGGTCTTGCGCCCTTTTTGGTGGTTAGCGGCGGGAACGTGCACCCTCGTGGAACTCGCTTTGTGGAAGCTTTGGAGATGCGCAAGGCTTTGATCGAACGATTCGGGGTGCCGCCTGACAGCATTATCGTCGAACCTTACGCAAGGCACACCACAACCAACCTCCGCAACGTTACCCGACGTCTCATGGCGATCGGAGCTCCGTTGGACAAGGACGTGCTCATCGTCACCCAGCTCGAACAAAGTCAATACATCGAAAGTGCCGAGTTCCTTCAGCGTAACCAAACCGAACTGGGGTATCAGCCTGGGAAAGTCGGTTCGCGCCTGTCCAATACTGAGCTCACGTTCCGTCCGTCGGCTAAATCAGCGCAAGTCGACCCATTCGACCCTCTCGATCCGTAGCACTTCGCCAACCCGGTGATGACTTCCATCATGAAGCCTTCCTTCCTCACATGACACCTTTCTCACGCAACTTAGGCTCCAGCCTAGCGAGAGAAAGGAGGTCTATTCGGAGTTGTAGATGAAAAAGGTCCTGCTCACAGCGATCTGCCTGTCCGGAGTTCTGGCGCTCAGCCTGAGTGGAAGCGTCAATGCGGAAGCGCAAAGGTCCGGCTACCTGGATACCCTTCCGGATCTGACCAAGGTGGTACCACCACCCCCACAGAAGGCGGATCCTCGCTACGATGCCGATCGGCGCGTTTTCTTGGCGACGCGTGCAATGCTCCACACGCCTCGCGGTGATCTCGCCACACGCGACGTCCCGTATTTGATGCCGGACCTCATGCGCGATTTTGGTTGCTCTGCGGCGCTCCCGCTCTCGCCCACCGCCACACCGGCAACCTATCGCCTACTGTTTGCCGCCGATACCGATACTCAGGCGGCGAATGAGGCGGCAAAACGAACTTGGAAGAGATTGCGTCCCTTCCAGATCGACAGCGGGCCAATCTGCCAAAACAAGGCCGATCTCGTCAAATCCTACGACTATCCATCGGGACACACGGCGCACGGCTGGACGGTCGCATCGATCCTCGCCGACCTTTTGCCCGATCGGGCTCCTTTTCTCTTCGCCAGAGCACGCGCATACGGCGAGAGTCGCATCCTTTGCGGTGCCCACAACATGAGCGCCGTCGAAGCCTCGCCGCTGGGGGTAACCGTTAGCCTCCAGCAGATAAGGCTCAGCCCACGATATCAGGCGGACTTCTTGGCAGCGAAAGCCGAGCTGCAACAGGTGCGCGGCGGTAATGGATCACTGAGCGGGGCCACCTGCGCAGCTGAGGACGCGCTGACGCGGCGCTCACTTCTATCGGATTTGCCCACATCTGCACGCTCTCGTCGGGGGCTGAGACCATAACGTCCTGCCCGGCTAGGCGCAGTCACGGCAACCGAGCAGATGCGAGATCGAGGCCCGGACACAGAGAAGTCCTGCGCTCAAGAGTGCTCACTGAAGAAAAGAGATAAAATGGTGGAGAAGATCGTGGAAGAAAAAGCGAAACTGGGGGTGTTCCCGAGGATCGGCATCCCGGCCGGCTTTGTGCTCGGATATCTCGGCTTGCTGCTATTCATGATCGGCGACGGCGTGGAGACCAGTTTCCTCTCGCGCATGTTTTTCGATTTCGGCTTCAGTGAGCCGCAAGTCGGAGCGGTTTTCACCTTCTATGGCATTACTGCGGCTATGGGCGCCTATTTCGCTGGGGCCCTGTCTGATCTGTGGGGGCCGCGTAAGGTGATGATGGCAGGTGCGATAGTTTGGCTCGTGCTGCATCTGGCCATGTTGGTTGTCGCGCTGCCAACACATAGCTTTGTCCTTCTCGTGATTACCTACGGCCTTCGAGGGTTCGGTTATCCGCTGTTCGCTTACGGCTTTATGATCTGGCTGATGGCCGGCACGCCGAAAGACAGGCTCAATACCGCCCTCGGCTGGTTCTGGTTTTCTTTCACAGCTGGCTATCCTGTGATCGGGTCGTTGCTCGCCGCTCGCTTTCTGCCTCAATTACGTCCTGTTGGCATGCTGTGGGTCTCTTTGGCCTTGGTGGCGACCGGCGCCGTAACCGCCATCTACCTCCTCAAAGAACCAACTGGTCGGACGCCGCTGCGTGCTGCGGGGGGTGGTTCGATTAAGGATGTCCTGCTTGGCGGCATAACAATCATGTTTTCCACTCCAGCTGTGGGACGCGGAGCGATAGCGCGCGTGATCAACACCGCGTCGCAGTTCGGGATCTGGGTGTTTTTCCCAATACTCTTCACTCAGCGGCTCGGGTTCACGTTGGGGCAATGGGCAACGCTGCTATCGATCATGATGGGCGCCAATATGGCGGCAGTAGTCGCCGTGGGTATTATCAGCGACCGTTGGAGTTGGCGCAAATCAACGGCGTTGTTCGGTGGCACTTTCTGCGCGGCGGCCTGTCTCATTCTCTACTACGCGCCAACTCTCGCACCTGCCAATTATGGCGTCGCCGTTATCGCTTCGGCCATCTACGGGATCGCATTGGCGGGATATGTCGCTCTTCCACCGATGATGACCGCGCAGGCTCCCGAACGAAGGGGGCAGGTGATGTCCGCATACAGTTTCGGCGCGGGGGCGTCGGCCGCGATCGGCCCATTGATCGGGACATTGTTCATCGGATCGCTGGGCATTGAGGGGGTAGTGTGGATTTACGCATCGCTGCACCTCATCTCCGCCTTTCTGTGCCTATCGATCAAGTCTCCCGGCGATGGGGAGGCCGCAGCGCGATGAATGAAGCAAATCTCGAACCCATGAGTCGTCGAGCGCCCGGCACCGCCAGCGGCATCACTATACCACGTTATGATATGACCGCCGTTGCCCCTGGCATCGTCCATATCGGCCTTGGCGGATTTCATCGCGCGCACTTCGCTCGTTATACCCACGACCTGATGGAGGTCGATCAAGCAGCCTTGCGGTGGGGTATCATCGGAGCGGGGCTGCGCGCCACCGACATCCCACTCCTCGAGACGCTGAACCAGCAAGACGGGCTTTTCACGCTGATCGAGCGCGATTTGGATGGCGAAACGCACACTCTCGTTGGCTCGATCATACGCGCTGTCGACGCTTCGAAAGACAGCACTGCCTTGCTGGATGCGATAGCCGGTCCATTGATCCGGATCGTCAGCATCACTGTGTCGGAGCACGGCTACCACCTCGACAGCGCTACGCGGCGACTCAATTTCGAGGATCCGGCAATCAAGCGCGACCTTTCCGAACCCCAAAGACCACTGACCCTCATCGGTATCCTCGTCGAATCCTTCCGCCGCCGGCGAGACCAGGATCGGAGGCCGTTTACCGCTTTGTCGTGCGATAACATCCACGACAACGGCCGCGTACTTCGTGCTGCCATTCTCGCCTACGCCGAACGCGTCGACGCCGATCTCGCCGCTTGGATCGACGAGAATTGCCGTTTCCCTTGTTCGATGGTGGACCGGATCACACCGGTCCCCAGTGCTGACCAAAGAAGAGAATTCCAAGAACAGAGCGGATCGCTCGACCAGGCTCCCATCTTCGCAGAATCTTTTCGGCAGTGGGTACTGGAGGACGAGTTCAGCGACGGTCGCCCCGACTGGGATCGGGTGGGGGCGCAATTTGTCACTAACGTCTCGCCCTATGAGAAGATGAAGCTTCGCCTACTCAATGCCAGCCACCTAGCGACCGCCGGACTGGGCACTCTAGCTGGGTACGATACAGTTCGCGAAACGATCGAAGATCCATTCATCCGTCGTTATATGGAGCGATTGATGGAGAGCGAGACAGGCCCGACGTTGCCTCCGGTTCCCGGAATCGATCTTGCCGTCTATCAACGAACGCTCGTGGAGCGCTTTGCGAACCCGGCCATCCACGACAAGCTGCAACGCATAAATGCCGACGCTCCATTAAATCTCCTACTCGATCCCTTGCGCGATCGCATGGCTATCGGCGGTACAATCGATCTTTTGAGTTTGGGACTCGCAGCGTGGCTCAAACGCGTCAAAGTAGAAGCAGCGCTGCCGACCTCTGGTCGGCCGATGGGTAAATCGGAAGAGCAACTTCAGCAGCTGTCACAGACGATTGCAGATCCCGCCTTATTCCTCGATGTCTCTGAGATATTCGGAGATCTCGGCAGCGATCCGCGCCTGAAATCTAGCATCCGCCATTGGCTGACTGCTCTCGACAACGACGGTGCAATCGGCGTGCTTCAGAGCGCAGCGAGAACTGGACTCTTGTGACCGACACCCCCCCCACTCAATCAAAGGAAATTTGTTTGTTCATAAGCCATACGTTTAAGCGTCCCGACGAGGATCGGCTTTATGGCGCGATCGAGGCTGGTGGAACAAAGGTCAATGTCGCCGTCGGCAGAAGCGCGACGGACATTGTCGCGACGGATCGTATAGAAACCGGAACACCGACGGCTACGATCGAAGGCATACTCGGCTTCTTTGAAGAATACCGTGTCAAAATATTATCGTTTGGTGTGGCGTCTTTCGGCCCCGTCCGCCTCGACCGCACAGCTTCTGACTGGGGAAGGCTGATCGCAACTCCCAAACTCGGCTGGACAGGTGCAAGCTTCGTTCAGCCTTTGATCGACGCATACGCGATACCGGTTGAACTGGAAACGGACGTCAGCGCGGCTGCGATCGCTGAATATCAGTTTGGCGCCTTGCGAGGAAGCCGTTGTGGAATCTACCTCACGGTTGGGACCGGGATAGGCGGCGGCATCGTCATAGATGGTGTACCCGTCCGCGGAAACCTGCATCCTGAAATCGGACATATTCGTATCTCGCGTGGTGCGGCAGATACGGGATTCTCTGGATCTTGTCCTTATCATGGAGACTGTCTGGAAGGTCTCGCATCCGGCCCGGCGATTGAGCGCCGATGGGGTACCTCGCTGGATCGTCTGCCTGAAGATCATCAAGCACACAGGATAATTGCTGACTATCTTGGTCAGGCTTGTGCGACATTGGCGCTTACAATGTCCGCTGATCGAATTGTGATTGGCGGAGGCGTATCGAAAGTCGCAGGTCTTCATCGCGCAATAGCTAACCGCATGAGGTATTGGCTCGGCGGTTACCTCGACGGTCCGACCATCCGCAATGACACCTTTATAGTCGCGCCTGATCTGTCTGATCGTGCTGGAATCACTGGCGCTCTACTGCTGGCACAGCGCGCAGATCTGCCTGACAGATGACAGGCAAAAGCAACACCACTCCTGGTATGGTCATCGGTCGCTGTGGGAAAAGCGTGTCCTGTGTGAGGGCAAAGCCATGCAATTAAACATCGAAGCCATTTCATCGACGGACCCGGTTGCAGTCGGCGGATCGCCCGAGAACAGTATCGATGCTCCGGATCTCCGCATCTTCGTGTTCGCCCTCTTCCTGGTGTTCGGCGGCATTACCAGTTTGAACGACGTCATTATTCCGAAGCTGAAGGACTTGTTCACGCTCAGTTACGCTCAGGCCATGCTTGTGCAATCGGCGTTTTTCGCTGCCTATTTCTTGATTTCAGTGCCGGCAGCGGCAGTCGTGCGACGCTTCGGCTACATGACGACCGCGTCGATCGGCCTCTTGACGATGACGGCGGGTTGTTTGCTCTTCATCCCGGCGGCTGCGTCCGCCACTTTCGGTGTTTTCTTGGTCGCGCTCTTCGTGCTTGCGGCCGGAATCACGACGGTTCAGGTCGTTGCGAACCCGCTCATTTCTTTGCTCGGGCCGTCACGAACGGTCAGCAGCCGCCTGACCTTCGCCCAGGCGTTCAATTCGCTCGGTACGACCCTCTTCCCGATTGTGGGTTCAATGCTCATCCTCGGTTCGCTGAAGGAAGTGAACGTAGCGGCGCTGTCGGGCACGGCGCTCGATGCCTACCGCGCGACCGAATCTCAGGTGGTCGTCAAGACCTATCTTGGACTTGCAGTAGCTCTCATGGTCGTGGCCGGAGTGGTCTGGCTCCGGCGCGGGCGGCTAGCCAATACCGCTACGGATGATACCCCCATCTTGCGCGCGTTTAATCTGCTTGGGCAGCGACGCTTCTCTTTCGGGGCCCTTTGCATCTTTCTCTACGTGGGCGCCGAAGTCGCGATCGGTTCGCTGATCGTCAGCTATCTAACGCAGACGGACACCCTCAATCTCGGCCAGGAAGCTGCTGGTCAGCATGTCGCCTTCTACTGGGGTGGCGCGATGGTCGGTCGCTTTGTCGGCGCTGGCATCCTACGTGTCATCAATCCGGGCAAGGTACTGGCGGGCGTCGCGACTGCAGCGATCCTTCTCATACTTATCGCGGCCAATACCGTCGGCGCAGTCTCCGGGTGGGCGCTTCTGGCGATCGGCCTGATGAACTCGATCATGTTTCCGACGATCTTCACGCTGGCGAGTGCTGGTTTGGGCAAGCGTGCAGCCGAAGGTTCAGGTGTCATCTGCATGGCGATTGTCGGCGGCGCGATTATTCCACCACTTACCGGGCAGATGGCAGACATATCCGGCCTGCGTGCGTCGCTGCTGATTCCAGCGATTTGCTACGCCGTCATCGTCGCTTTCGGCCTGATCTCCCGGAAACCGGACTTCTGACCAATGCACGCTCTGGCGCGCGCGAAATACCCCGCAGGCCGCCTGCGAACGCGACACAAAGGGACGATCTGATGCCTACGTTATTGCTTTTCGGAGCAACCGGAGACCTGTCACAACGTATGCTGTTACCATCGCTGTTCGGCCTTGAGAGCGACGGCCTGCTTCCGCCCGATATGCGAATTCTCGGAACGGCACTCAGCTCGTTGAATGACGAGACGCCTCAAGCGCTGACGTCTGAGGCGCTGGTGCGGACGATTGAAGGCAATCGGCTAGGGTTATCGAGCGCTCTCGGTCTTCGCGGACCCGCTATCTCGAATTGATTGCGCGCGAGCGCGATAGCGGCGTCTACCGGCCGAACCTGTCCTGCGGAAATCTCGCACACTGCTTCGCCGCCGCCGGAGAGGATAAGGCGGCGATCCGGGCCGGTGGCCGAATGAACATCGGCATCGTCACCGCATTCAATGACATGCTGCCGGCGCACCGGCCCTACGGGTGCTGCCCTGATCAGATGAAGCTGTGGGCGCGCGAAGCGAGGATCACCGCGCAGGTCGCGGGCGGAGTGCCGGCGATGTGCGCCGGGGTGACCCAAGGCTAGCGCGGCATGGCACTGTCGTTGTTCAGCCGCGACACGCTCGCGTTGTCGACTGCGGTGGCATTGAGCCACGGCATGTTCGACAGCGCGGCGCTTCTAGGCATCTGCGAAAAGATCGTGCCTGGCCCGCTTATCGACGCCTTGCGCTTCGGCCATCTGCCGACGATCCTAGTGCCGGCGAGGGCGATGGCCGCCAGTTCCGTCAGCGTGGATCGCCTCCATCGCAACCGTCGCCTTGAACTCCGCACTGTAGCGCTTCCTCGTCGTCTTCATTCCAGTCCGTTCCTCAGATCAGGCTGAGCTTAGCAACCTGTCCAGAAAAACGGCACCATCTCAACTCGCGTGACGAGCTTTATGCCCGACAACTCTGCGCGACTTCGATGATGATCCGACGGCGTCCCGGCCATCTGAGAGAGCCCTCGACTACATCACTGATCAGCAAACCCGTACGCTCGGCATCAGCGGAAATGCCGCTCGTCAGCCGTTTCAGCATAGCGAGCGACAGCCGCCTTCGCCGAGTCTACGACCTTGCTGATAACATCAGACTCATTCTGACGACGATAGAGCGCGATTAACTCCCATGCGGGAACCTCCTGCTTGACCGGGAGCTCTACCAATTGCCCGGATCGAAGCTGATCAGCCACGAGCGCAACTGGCAACGCAGTCACACCAGCACCTTCGCGGGCAAAATGCGCACAAACCATCGTCCCAAAGCCGACGTCTACCCATTGCTTGGGACTTAATCCTTCTAAGGTTGAGACATTGTGCCAACGGAAATAGTCCAACAATTGCTGGTAGCCATATGAAGTAACGGGAGTCTGGACGATCGGAAAACGCGCCAGCTCGACCACATTAGTAGGTATGCGGCCCTCCACCAGCGTCGGTGAACCCACCCATCTAATGGCGTAGTCGCATAGATCGACGCTGGAAAGCGTAGGATCCTCGATAGGGCCGATAACGAAAGCGACATCTACCTCTTCCCTGCGTACCGCTTCGACAAGCTTGATATAAATCCCGGTGATAATGCTCAGTGTCACATCGGGGTGATGATCCCGCTGATGCATTAAGAATGCTGGCAACCATGACATGCCAACGACATCTGTGACTCCAACCCGAACTATCCTGTCCTTTTCTCCCTGCCGCACCTCTTCCTGTAGTTCTGTAGCCAGTGGTACGATTGCCTCGCATTTCCGGAGCACACGTTGCCCCATTGGCGTTAGCTCAATGCGTCTGCCGTTCGTTTTGTAGAGCTCCACGCCGAGCGACCGCTGGAGCGCGGCCATCCGCATAGAAACGACAGGTTGCGCGATCCGCATTCGAGCAGCCGTCTCCTTCACGCTCTTTAGCGTGCCGAGCCAATAAAATGTTTCAAGAAACGTCACGTTCAATTCGGTAGCTCCCACCCATGGCAGTTTGATCAAATTTCTTGATCGCTCCAATCATTATTAAAGACTTGCGAGTCCTGTCAACCGAGCATCATAAGCGGCAGGGTTCAGGAGCAAAAGGGGCTGCGGATCATGAAAACATATACGACCCAGGGAAGCACGTCGATGAAATGTCTAACTGCAATCACGATTGTCATGGCCAACATCGCTGCAGGACAGGCATTTGCCCAGTCGACGCCGGCCACGCCATCGAAGGATGATCAAGTGCAAAGTGGCCGGGTTACAAACTCGGAGGAGATAAAGGTCACGAACCCGGAAGAAATCGTCATCACCGGTACGAACCGTTTGGTGGGCGGCCTGATGAAGGTTCAGCGCGCACCGCAAGCGGTTTCGTCGGTCGGCTCCGACGCGATCTCGCTCAAGACGCCGCTGTCGTCACCAACTCAGTTGATCTCGACCATTCCCGGGGTAAACGCTGGATCGACGGATGCCTATGGCTTGGCCATTCGCAATTACGTGTCGATCCGCGGCTTCGACCAGACCGAGATCGGCTGGCTCGTGGAGGGTGTTCCGGGCATCGATCCGGCCACCTACAATCCATATACCGAAGCCTATGCGGACAACGAGAATATCTCAGACATCACCGTAATGGCAGGCAACTCGCGCCTTCAGGATCCGATCCTCAACGCGACCGGCGGCGAGTTCATTCAGTCGATCAGAGACCCGAGCAACACGTTCGGTGGCCGTCTCACAGGTTCGCTCGGCTCTTTCAAGGGCCGACGCGGCTTTGCCCGAGTCGATTCCGGCGAGATCGGCAATACCGGCCTGACCTCATTCCTGTCCTATTCGCGGACTGGGGGCGACGTCTATATCGGCCCCGGTCACAGCACCCGCGATCATATCGACTTCAAGGCCAAGAAGGATTGGGGAAACAGCAGTACTTCGACCTTGTTCGTGTCGTATAATGATCTGGTCAATGCGCGCCTGCCGATCATTACGCTGGCAACATTCAACGCGGCCGATACAGCGAACGATTTCAGTGCAATTCCCTATCTAGGGACGTATCCGGCAACCGGCAGCACTAATTACTTTAGGTCATACCTCTTCCAACGTGAGACCGTCATGGTCTCGAATAAGAACGATATAACTCTCTCGGATACCACGAGTCTGCACATCACCCCATATTTCAAGTATACGCGATCGGTCTCGCCGGGCGGAACGAGCGTTGTGCCAACATCAGCATATAACGGCGCCACACGGATTACTCCCGTTTTCGATCCAGCCTTACTTGTTGGCGGCCGCATTTATGCGACAAACAACCAACTCGCAAAGCAGTACCAGTATGGCGTCAATGCCTTCCTCGAGCACGACTTCAGCGACACAAACCACCTAATTCTCGGGTATTGGTACGACAAATGGGATGACCGTGTTCAAGCTGTACTGAATCCACTTAACACCAATGGCGAGGTTGGAGGCATAGGCCCTAACTACGCCCTGCGCGCCGCCGATGGGACAGCTATCAGCGGTTCCGACTTCAAAATCGAAACTGAAATCAACCAGTTATTTATTGGCGATACACAGTCCTTCATCGACAACAGACTACAGATCACCCTCGGTACGAAATATACGATCTACCAGGCGTCCGGCACGAATTATTTACCGGGCAGCCAAGCGGGTTTCAAAGCTACCATTAAAAAATGGCAGCCGCGCCTTAGCGTTTCGTTCGATGCGACCAGCCAAATTCAGCTTTACGGCAACGTCGTCATGAACGCTCGCATGCCGCTACCGATCACGACCTATGTCAACGTCTACAATGTCTCGACCGGTCGACCGACCGTAGTAGGGAATACGGCGGCAGAGGCCGAAACGAGCGTCGGAGAGCAACTCGGCCTGCGCTATCACGGCGCCTTCAACCTCGATGCGAATCTGTTTCACGTCAAGCTCCAGAACAAGCAGGTCCAGTCCCTGCAATCGATCAATGGAACCAACCTCCAGGCCGTCCTTTCAGCGGGTGGTGTGACCTTCAAGGGCGCCACTGCTGAAGTCTCGTCGCATCGCTATGCGGGCTTTTCGCTCTACGCCAACGCGCAATATCTAGATGCGAAGCTGGACGACAACCTTCCCGTAGGCACCGACTTCCTTCCCACGCGCGGCAAATCCATGGTGCTCAGCCCAAAGTGGTCGTACAATCTCGGTCTGAATTACGACCGCGGTATTCTGTTCGGGTCGGCCACCGTCAAACATGTCGGGTCGCAATTCTCGACCCTGATGAACGACGAGAAGATGCCTGGCTTCACTACGCTTGATCTATCGGTTGGTGCCCGGCTGCCTTCGGTCGGGTTTGTGCAGCATCCCGTCATCAGCGCGAACTTCATCAATTTGACGAAGGGCAAGTACATCGCGAGCGTCGCCACCATCCAGAATGCCTCCAACAACACGATCGGGCTTAACGGAAGTACGATAGCCGGCACAAAGCCCGGCTATTATATGGCTGCGCCCTTCGCCGCGACCGTCTCGCTCTCGATCGACTTCTGATATGCATGGCGGGACATCTGTCTCACGCTGTCCCGCCTGTAATGGCTAGGCGTACGATGACTGCCGAGTCGCATAAATTATACTATCGGATGACCGATAGCAGCCGCTCGGTGTGATTGTTGAAGCATGACCATTCCCACCCAAACGGTCGCCAGCGCGCGCTCCAATAGTGAGCAAAGCCCTTCCGTCGCGATACATGCGACAGCAGATCTCCGTAACCTTGAACAGGGAAGAGCGACCATGAAGCTACCGTTCGCGATAATGAGGAGGCACCAAGTTTTAGCCGTCCTTTTCACGGCATCGGTCGTCTCCTGGATTGACCGTACCGCGATGACGGTCGCGTTGCCTTTCATGAAGTCGGACTTCCACATGACACCAGTGGAAGGCGGGTTGGTCATGAGCGCGTTCTTTTTAACCTACTCGATCGCCCAGGTGCCCGGCGGTTTGCTCGCGGATCGGTTTGGCGTGCGTAAGGTCACAACTTTTTCGCTCGTCTGGTGGTCAATCCTGACTGCTGTAACCGGGTCAGTGATGAGCTTCGTACAGATGATTGCCGCAAGACTCCTGTTCGGCCTTGGCGAGGGCGTATTTTTCCCCTGTACGGCCAAAGGCGTCGCCTTGTGGTTCCCTAAGCGCACGCGCGGCAGCGCCAACGCCATCATGCTCTCATCGAGCCGCCTTGGCGCTGGGATAGCACCTCTTCTCGTGGTCGGGATCATGTCTGCTTCCGGCAGCTGGCGGTACGTTTTCCTGGCCCTGTGCGTCCCTGGTTTCATCATTGCCGCAGTCTATTGGCTCTTCATTCCGAACAGTCCAGCTGAGGACAGACACATCACTCAGGAGGAAATGGGGATTCTACTAGCCGAGACGGCACCCGCCGCCGTCTTGCCGCCACGCGGTCTGACGACGCTTCGGGAAATCACACGCGATCCGATCGTCCTTCGCTATGTGCTCATCTACTTCGTGTTCGACTTCGCTTATTGGGGATTCTTGTCCTGGGTTCCAACCTATCTGATAGATGTCCGCGGTTTCTCAGTACTTCAGATGGGTGTCGGAGCATCGTTGCCCTTCCTTGCCGGTACGGTCGGCGTCATCCTCGGCGGTTGGATTTCCGACCACTGGTTTAGCGCCAGCAGACGCATCCCCATCACTCTATCCGTCCTCGCGGCAGCGATTTTCTTCTACCTTACGCTCACCGCCTCTTCGGCTGCCATGGTGCTTGTCTGCCAGGCATGTGCTGGTCTGATGCTGAACATCTTCTTCGGGTCGTTCTGGGCTTTGCCCGTCAGCACGATCCACACAGACCGGATTGGCGTCACCAGTGGCCTCATAAACACCGGCGGGCAGTTTGCCGCCTCAATCGCGCCTGTTGGCATTGGGGCCGTACTCTCGGCTTCGGGTGGCAGTTACGCATGGGCTTTCACGCTGTTGATCGCCTGCCTCGTCCTCGTTGCCGCCATATCGGTCACTTTGCCGAGCAAACCTCGGTATCGGGGGGAGACGGACGCAATAGCATGAGCGTGCCAGCCCCCTAGCCCGTGCGGTGCCGAGCGTCACGCGCTCCGCCCAGACGTCGCGCCTCCGCGCGGTACCTATTTTCCACCTCTCGTTTGAAGGTCAGCCATGGATATCTTTGAAGAAAAGCAGGGAGTAACCTCAAGAGCGGATGAGCTCGGCGAACTTCGCCGTGAGGACATCGTCGCAATTGGGATCGATACCGGCGGTACTCACACCGATCTGGTGCTGGGGGGTAAAGGCAAGCTCGTGACACTCAAGGTGCCGAGCACTACTCACGATCTTACAATCGGCATTCTCGAAGGCGTCAAGGCGATAGCTCAGAGAGCTGGATTTGCCCTCTCCGAAATCAATCGCTTCGTTTATGCCAGCACCTTTGTTACCAACCTTTTTATCGAACATAAGCAGACGCCCGTCGGGCTGATCACCACTGAAGGCTTCCGCGACGTGTTGGCGATCGGGCGCGCTTCGCGGAAGCCGGACGTCTATGATATCCATTGGCGCCCTGCAGAGCCGCTCGTGCAGCGGCACCTGCGGCTCGGCGTAATCGAGCGCATGGATCACCGGGGTGATATCGTCGAGCCGCTCGACGAGGAATCGGTGCGTGCAGCGTTGCGCACGCTCACCAGTGAGGGCGTAGTTTCGGTAGCGGTCTGTCTTCTTCACGCTTATGCCAACCCCGCACATGAACAGCGCATCGCGGAAATCGCGAATAGCGAGTTCCCATCGCTTGAGATCTCGCTGTCATCTGACGTGAGCCGCGAGTTTCGCGAGTACGAGCGGACAAGCACGACCTGCGTCAGTGCTTTCATCAAAGGTCCCCTACGCAAGCATCTTGCCTCGCTTTCAGCCGCGTTGAAGGCCGATGGTGTTCTCGTGAAACCAACGATGATGCAAGGCAATGGCGGCATTGCAACCTTCCAAGCCGCCGTCGACGCGCCCGCCAGTGTCACTCATTCGGGCGTGATGGGCGGGATCGTCGGCGCAGTTGCGCTCAGCGCGCAGACCGGGATCAAGAATCTCATCTCGCTCGATATGGGCGGGACGAGCGCGGATGTGTCGCTGATCTATGATGGCAAGGCTACCTTGGCGCACCGCAGCCATGTCGGACCGCATCCGCTGATCGTGCCGACGTTGGACATGATCACGATCGGCGCCGGTGGCGGTTCGATCGCGTGGATCGACGGCGGTACTTCGCTCCGCGTAGGCCCTCAAAGTGCAGGCTCGAGGCCCGGGCCGGCCTGCTACGCCCAAGGTGGCACCGATGCGACAGTGAGTGACGCTAATCTCGTCGCCGGACGTCTGAACGCCGATTTCTTTCTGGCGGGCGCACGACAGCTTGATGCCAGCCTCTCGCACAAGGCCGTCGATCAGGTCGCCTCCTCGCTCAACATCTCCTCCGACGCCGCCGCCCTCGGAATCCTAGCAATCGCCGAAGCCCATATGGTCAATGCCATCCGTCTCGTGTCGGTCGAGCGTGGTTTCGATCCCAGAGACTTCACCCTCGTCGCGTTCGGCGGTGCAGGCGCACTGCACGCCGTAAGGCTTGCGGAGGCGCTTTCGATCAAGAAGGTTCTGATCCCACCAGCGCCGGGTAACACATCTGCAATGGGCCTGCTGAGCGCCGATACGCGCTACGACTTTGCACGCACGCTTTACGCGCCGCTCGACAGAGCAATTCAGCGAGACATGGCACAAGCTGCCAAGGAACTTCTGATCGAAGCGAATGCTGCCTTGGAAAAGGACAGCATCCCAGCGCCGCAGCGCCGCTTCGTTATCTCGCTAGACCTTCGCTACGAAGGCCAAAATTACGAGTTGAACCTGACCACCGATGAAGACGAGATACAGCGCGGCAGCAGCGACGAATTCAAGCCATTGGTCGACCGCTTCGATGCCATGCACGAGCAGGTATACGGCTATCGACTCGAAGGTCGAAGCCTCAAAATCGTCAAAGTTCGCGTCACCTCCATCGGCGTGACGCCGCATATCGTCTGGCCTGAATTGGCCTCTTATGACACGGCGTCAGGCAAGGAGCCCGCCCCTCATCGCTACCGTGAAGTCTTGATTTCAAACGGAACGCGCACCGAAATTCCCGTCTATCGCCATGAAGATCTTCGCGCCGGGCAAGACGTCCCCGCTCCGGCGATTGTCGAATATACCGGCGGCACGCTTTTCATTCCGCCCCAATGGGCCGGTCACGTAGATCAATTTGCAAACCTTCACCTTGAGCAGGGGGTCGCCGACGCGTCCGTCACATTCGAACCAGCCCTCGAAAAGGAGGTCGAACATCATGCCTAACCTTCCAAAAATCGATCCGGTTACCCTTGAAATCGTCCGTAACGGTCTCAAGGCCGTGGCACAGAGGATAACCCGCCGCATGATCCGGTCGGCTAACTCTTTCATTGTCAAGGAGATGGAAGACTGCTCGGCGTCGGTCCTCGACGCGCACGGACACCTTCTCGCTGAGGAGGCAGGACCACCGATCCAGCTCAACACCGTCGGCATCTGCCTCAAAACGATTATCGAGCACTACTTCCCAGTGTCCGCTTGGAACCCCGGTGATATCGTGATCACCAATGATCCGTATTTAGGCGACGGATCGCTTGGGGCCTCACACACCAACGACTATCTCGCCTTTTCCCCGATCTTTTTCGATGGCGAACTCGTCGCATTCACTGGCCTTCTCGTGCATCATCTCGATGTCGGCGCCGTGAATATGGGAACGCGCGGTTGGAACACCGAAATCTACCATGAAGGGCTCTGTGTGCCGCCGCTGAAGATTGTCGATAAAGGACATCTCGACAAAAAGGTATTGAGCATCATTCTAAACAATACGCGCACGCGCGAAATCGTTCATAACGATATTCTGTCACAAATTTCGAGTGTCCAAGTCGCCGGTCATGACGTCCTCGAGATGTTCGAGAAATTCGGCGGCGAAACTGTCAAATCGTGTTTTCGCGAGCTTATGGAATTCGCCGAGCGACGCACTCGCGAGGAGATCTGCGCTATTCCCGACGGCTCGTGGACCCATGAGGAGCCAATTCTCGACGACGGCGCAAAAGGTGGTCCCTTTTACCTGCGGCTGAATCTGACGAAAAGCGGCAGCGAACTGACATTTGACTTCACCGGCACCGACCCACAAATCGCTGGGCCGATCAACAGCCCCTTAGCCACCACGCTCGCGGCCGTTTACTATTGCGTGCGCGCCATCACCGACTCCTCGATCGCGAACACCGAAGG
Organism: Novosphingobium sp. SG751A; assembly: GCF_013149295.1. Taxonomy (GTDB): domain Bacteria; phylum Pseudomonadota; class Alphaproteobacteria; order Sphingomonadales; family Sphingomonadaceae; genus Novosphingobium. Next base: position 247,183 of record NZ_JABGCB010000003.1, on the reverse strand, counting down.
GTGCAAGGTTCCGATCAAGGTAATTGCTCCGCCCGGATCACTCGTAAATGCCCGCGCGCCCGCCGCCGTGTATCAGCGTATGGTCGTTTGCCACTCGATCGTCGATCTTGTCATGGGCGCCCTGGCCCATGCTGCTCCTGAGCGGGTAATGGGCGACTCCTGCGGATGTATGTACAACTTCACTACTGCCACCAACCCTGAAACCGGGCAGCGCGGGCAGTTTGGCGAGGTTGTCCCAGGGGGCCTCGGTGCGACAGCGCGTGCCGATGGCATTGATGCGATGGCCTGCCATGTGACGAATTGCCATATTCCGCCATTTGAGGCGATCGAGATGGACGCCCCGGTACTTTACCTGAAGCGTGAATACCGGACCGATACTGAAGGACCAGGTCAACATCGTGGCGGCGTCGGTATAACCCTGTCGTACAAGGTGTTGGGTGATGCCCCGACACTTGCAAACACGTCGCAGAAGTCCGTGTCCCGCCCCCAGGGCGTGCTCGGCGGAGGAGCTGCCGACGGCGGAAGCTGGGTTATCAATGAGGGCACCGATACCGAGTTTCGGCTCGCTCATACCATCGGCGATCTGACTATCCTCAAAGCTGGCGACGTCGTGACACAGCATACCCCGGGCGGCGGCGGTTACGGCGATCCCAGCACACGCAGCCGTAAAGCGGTGCTCGCGGATGTCAGGGCCGGCTTTGTGACGAAGGATCGAGCGAAGGCGGTGTATGGCGTTGAATGCAGCGAACGGGGTGAATCGCAAGCCGCATAAATACCAAACGAGCAATGGCCCACCACGGTCGACGCCGCGTCGTGCTCTAATGACAAGACGTCATCCGCTTACCCTTCCTCGCAGCAGGCAATCTTCCATGCACGCCATTCAAGAACTTGCGAACTTCGCCGCTAATCAAGCTGAGAATAGTCTGCCCGATTCCGCTGTAGACGCTTGTTCCCTTTTGGTCCTTGACCTCGTCTCGTCGGCTGCCGCCGGCTTGAACTCCACCCTTGCGAAAGCAGCTCGGGCGACAGCGCGGGATATATACGGATCCGGCAGCACCTCCGTGTGGTTCGCCGACGGACCCAGCAGTGTCGCAGGCGCGGCGATGGCAAACGCGGCAGCAGCGAGTGCCTTGGATATCGATGACGGCCACCGCGGTGCGGCTGGGCATCCTGGCGCCGGGATAATACCTGCTGTGTTCGCGGTAGCTCAGAGCCTAAATGCATCCTCCGAACGCATCTTCGATGCCATCGCTCTTGGCTACGAGGTCGGTCTCAGAGTTGCAGCCTCTCGGCCCACACCGACGATCGAAACGTACTTCAGCGGACGATGGGTTAATTACGGTGTTGCTGTCGCTGCCGGCCGACTGCTTGGGCTTAGTCCGATCGAGCTGGCGCACGCCATGGCAATCGCTGGAGCAGAGGGGCCGATCGCATACTCCAAAGGGACATCTCTTTATCAAGGCAGTACCGTCAAAGAGGTAATTCCGCCCGCTGTGATCGCCGGCCTCACCGGCGCATACCGGGCGCGAGCCGGTGCTACGGGCCCCATAGATCTTCTCGACTGTGAAGATCGGTTTGACCGCTCGATTCTGACGGATGGGCTTGGTGGCCATTGGGCAGTCGAAGACTGCTATCTCAAACCATACGCTTGCTGCCGCCATCTGCACGCTGCGATCGATGCTCTGCACGCATTGCGACAACCTGCAACGCCTGTCACCAGCCTGAGGATCGAGACGTTCCCAAGAGGCCTCGGGCTTATCAACGAACGCGCGCCGACAACACTCGAAGGTGCGCAATACAGTTTCTATTTCAGCTGCGCTCTCGCAGCGATCCATGGCGTAGAGGCGCTCCAGCCCGTTGACCCCAGACACCTCGGTGATGAGCGCGTCCTCGAACTCGCAAGCCGCATTGAGCTTGTCGCACACGATGACTTCGCAGACTCGTTCCCTAAGACCACGCCCGGTCGCGTGATCATCGATCAAGGCCGGGGCCTGGAATCGTTGACCGTTCTGCATCCGCTAGGAGACGTTGCTAATCCGATGGATCGCGAACAAATCATTCGGAAGTTCAAGCAGATCAGTTCGCGAAGTTTAGGTCCTGCCCGACAGAAAGCAATTGTCGCAGCAATCGATGGCCTACGCTCGCATGGCTTTCAGCCACTCTTTGTTGCACTTGATGCTCCTTAGAGCATTGGTCGTGACAACTGTCCAAATAGTAGAATTGAGGTCGACCGATGCTTACGATTGAAAACCTTCGTGTGTTCCACATTCGCAGCGGGCCCGTGCATCCTGTGATCGTCGAATTGACGACAAAAGACGGAATCGTCGGCTACGGAGAAGCTGCGGTGGCATACGGCCTTGGCGGCGCGGCAGCCGCTGAGATGCTCTCAACTCTCGCACCGTCGCTTATTGGGACGGATGCAACCTATCCTCGGCATTTTTGGCAGGAAATATACGACAACTCTTTTTGGACCAAGGGCGGGGGAGCAATCGTCTTTGCAGCGTTGAGCGCAATCGACCAAGCACTGTGGGATATTAAGGGGAAATTCTTGGGTGTCCCAGTTTACGAGCTTTTTGGCGCAAAGTTTTCTAACACCATCGAGGTTTATGCTAACGGGTGGAGCACCAGGCACGACGACGTTACCGAATGGGCCAAATCAGCCGAACGGCCGATCTCGGAAGGCTACACAAAGCTTAAGTGCTACCCATTAGCCTCCTATCAAAAAGGCCGCACTCTTCGCCACGTGCAGCGCCGGCAACTCGACGACACAACATTTCAGCGCGCGATCGAAAGGATAAAAACCCTTCGAAACGTGGTTGGACCGGACATCGGTCTCATGCTCGACCTATCGGGCGGTTTGAACAACGATCAGCTGATACGTTTCATGAATGTCTGTGCTGAACTCGACCTGATCTGGGTCGAAGAACCACTAGACGCTTTTAACCTCCAAGGGCTTCGCGACATGGCCGGGCGCTGGCCGATACCCATCGCGGCGGGTGAAAGGATCTATACACGCGGCGGCTTTCGCAATCTGCTTGAAACACGAGGCGTCGACATCGCGATGCCGGACGTCGGGAATTGCGGTGGGATCTTTGAGTTAGTTCAAATAGCCGCGATGGCAGAAGCGTATAATGTACGGATATCGGTGCATAATTGCGCGAGCTCGCTGTGCACCGCTGCCTCAATCCAAGGGATCGCTGCGTCGGCTATGACGATGCCGCTCGAGACCTATCCATACTACTCAGAGGCAAACGACTACGTCCAAGTATTGAAGAATCCAGCTGAGAAGACCGTCCAAAACGGCGTGCTTCCGGTTCCAACAGCGCCAGGACTGGGTGCGGAAGTGGATGCAGGCGCGATCGCACGCTTTCAAACCTACGATCATCGAAAGGCCGCCGCTTAAACCCCGTATTGCGAAACATGCTCCCATTGCCGCCAGTTCTGAAGCTCGAGGATCATTCCAATTATGATTGATGGCAACACCGAGTGGCGTTGGGCGCCGCGTGTCTATGTCGAGAATGCTCGCAGCGTAGAGCCGGCGTATCACATCCCGCTTGAGGCGGTGCGAGAGGCGCTCGAGCCGGTTTGCCAGCTCAAAGAGCTGACGTGCCGGTTCTCGGACGAGCGCGATCTGACCGCTTGGCGCCGTGCGGATGTCCTTCTCGCCGTTAGACTTGAGACCGCGCCCATTGAACACGAAGCAGACAAGCTGAAACTCATCCAGTGCATAGGTGCTGGCGTTGAGAATTACGCGCCGTTCGAGTGGCTGCGGCCAGGCATCACACTGACTAACTCACGTGGTGTCCATGCCGCTAAGATTGGCGAATTCGCCCTCATGGCCGCGCTTATGCTTCATCAACGTGCGCCCGCCATCGCCACTAACCAAAGAGGTCACCTATGGCATCGAGATCTGCGCGATTTAGCCGCCGGGCACCGCGTGCTGATCTACGGCGTCGGCGCGCTTGGTGGAGCGGTCGCCGACCGGTTGGGAGCCGCCGGCTTCACCCTAACGGGCATCCGGCGTTCTGCCGCACCGCATCCTGCCATAGACCACATGTGCACACCAGATCAGCTACTTATCGAGTTGGCCCGAACCGATATCGTAATACTCGCTTGTCCGCTTACTGCCGACACGCGTGACCTGATGGGCGAACAACAATTCGCTGCCCTTCCGGCAGGTGCGGGACTTCTCAACATCGCTCGCGCCGGCGTCATTGACCAAGGAGCACTCGTCGCATCGCTACGGTCCGGCCACTTATCCGGCGCTATCCTTGACGTATTTGAGCAGGAGCCACTGCCGGCTGCATCTGAACTGTGGGATGTACCGAACTTAATGATCTATCCTCACGTTTCCGCAGCTGCGCCACATGGCTACATCGGCAGGTGCCTCGCAATACTATCCGACAATTTGGTGCGCGCGCAGTCCAATCTACCTTTGCGAAACATAGTAAATACGCTGGCGGGATACTAAATTCTCGAATCAATAAAGCGAAAAATTTTAGATTGACTCTCTAAAATCCGCTAAGTCTATCGCTATCAAGCTGAACATTGGCAATAAACGGAGTTATCAAGGATAGGCATATCCTCACAATATAGAAAGCAAAGGACCGGTGCAAAACTCCTAAGGCGGAGACCGTCATGAACGCACGAGATGAAATGTCGAGAGTGATTGGTGAATTTGCAGCAGAGCTGCGTCGGTCTGTCGAGTTGCCAGCAAACAATCGTAAGGAAATGATTCAGGTCCGCCGTGTCATCGCGAGGCATATAAGCAATATCGCTTCTATCGTCCCGAACGTGTCTGAGGGGGCGGCGGGACACCCTGCTATTCGCAGTGGGTTTTCCAAAGTTCGTCACGCCACGGCGCTTCACCAAGCCTCATGGCTAGTCGTCGCAATAAAACCCAACGATCCCGGCTATCTCGTGTCACTGCGCGAGATGCGCGAAGTCAATCGCAGTTTTATCGACTTCGTTAAAGCAACACTGGCGGAATAACCAAAATTCGGCCTGTCGACACCTCTACCGAATAGATTTATAAGGAAAAACCTGTGCACGGAAACGAAAAAACGGAAGACCCCAAGCCCCCATCGATCAGTCCCCGAGTGCCTCCAGAGCAAGACAGAACCGTTTCCAACGAGCGGGACCGACCCTCCCGACCGGGAACTTCTAGTGCGAGGGGCGTCGCCTCGCCGGCAATTGCGGCTGCCTTGCTCTTCGCTAGCCGTAACGCAGGAAGCCTTTCGGGGGCCGCGGCTGATGCCATTGCTTCTCGCGATCTTGGGCGACACTCAGCAACGTCGCGGAAAATCGATCTGAGCTTGAAGCTATTTCGGCACAGCTGACCACCTCCCCCTGCGATTAGAACCGCACCGTACACTAAGGATCACGCATGTCGGCAACGTCGCAAGCAGGCTTATATCAGGGTCCCGTCTTCGAGATGGCAAGGCGCCAATTTAATCAAGTGGCGGATCACCTCAACATCGCGTTCGACGAGCGCGAGCGCATCTTCATGCCCAAGCGAGCAATCGCTGTGTCCTGCCCTATCCACCGCGACGACGGCTCTGTTGCCGTGTTCAACGGCTATCGAGTGCAGCACCATCTAACGCTCGGACCCACGAAGGGAGGAACTCGGTTCGCGCCTAGCGTAGACGTGGGAGAGGTCGGTGCACTCGCGATCTGGATGAGCTGGAAATGCGCGCTGGTCGGACTTCCTTATGGAGGCGGCAAGGGCGGTATCACAGTGGATCCGTACACCCTGTCTCTTAGAGAACTCGAGGCGCTCTCACGCCGATACATGCAGGAGATGATCCCGTTTGTCGGGCCGCACATCGACGTGATGGCGCCAGACATGGGGACCGACGAACGCGTTATGGCATGGTTCATGGACACCTATTCCATGTATTCGGGAAGCACAGTGACCGAGATCGTGACCGGCAAGCCGGTCGCTTGTGGAGGTACGTTAGGCCGGCGCGAGGCAACAGGCCGGGGTGTGGCCTTCCTTATCGGTCGCGCGATGGAGATAGTTGGCATCGAGTCGGCGCAGGCGACTGCGATCATTCAGGGGTTTGGCAACGTCGGCTCGATCGCAGCCCTCGAACTGGCTCAACGCGGCGTCCGCATCGTCGGCGTAAGCGACCATAGCGCGGCCTATTACGATCCCTGCGGACTGGATGTTGAGGCGCTTGTCGCCTTCACGCGCGAAAATCGCTTCCTGAAGGGGGCACTCGCGGAGGCGCTAATCGATAGCGATGAACTCCTCGTCCAACCGTGCGATATCCTCGTCCCCGCCGCCATGGAACGGGCGATCACCGCCGACAATGCAGGGCGGATCAAATGTCGGATCCTTGCAGAAGGAGCCAATGGGCCGACCACACCGGAAGCGGATCAGATTATCGCAAAACGCGGCGACGAGATCTTTGTTCTGCCGGACATCCTCTGCAATGCCGGTGGGGTTATCGTGAGCTACTTCGAGTGGGTGCAAGATCTCCAGCGTTTCTTTTGGGACGAGCCCGAAGTCCTGGATAAACTCTACGGTACGCTGGAGCGGGCGCTCCAGCGTGTGATGGCGCGTGCTGTGCGCGACGGCATATCAAATCGTGACGCTGCTCTGGCGCTTGGCGTCGAGACGGTGCGGAACGCCAAGGCTATTCGTGGACTTTTTCCCTGAGTGCTACTGATGCTTCGCATCCACCTTTTACGACCCAGTCGATGTGAGCACTATGTGATAGGCCGACACGTCGTCGCTCGCACCGTCCCGACTGTTGAGTTACGTCGAGAATTGGTGGAGAGGATGCCCCCTCCGTAAGCGCCGTTTCGGCCCCACCTTGCGCGGATTTATGGCTGCTGCAGATGCGGGGGCATGGATGACACGACGTTTACGAGCACACTGGACATCGACACTGAAGCGGCTGTGAGGCCGGTTCAGCGGGTAGAAGTTCTGACCAAGATGGCCGGGCGCCGGCGCATCTGGACGCTGGAAGAGAAATTGGCGTTGGTGGCGGAGATGGAGCGCTGCGGCAATATCGCGGCGCTGTCTCGGGAGCGCGACGTCAGCACGTCCTTACTTTACACGTGGCGGCGTGAATTGCGTTACGCGGTTCAGGCCAGCCAATTGCCTCCACGCCAGGAGCCCATGTTTGTGCCAGTGATGGCGCAGGCTTCATCACCGGCGCCGGGCGATGGGATGGTGGAGGTGGAGGTGGAGGTCGGCGGCGCAGTGGTACGGATCGGGCCATCTGCGCGGACCGATCTGGCGGTGGCGGTCATTCAGGCGCTGCGGATCGAACAATGATCGGGATTGGCCAGAGCACGCGGGTCATGGTGGCCACGCGCCCGGTGGACTTCCGCAAAGGGCCGGATGCTCTGGCCGCGCTGGTGGCCACCGAGTATGGCGGTGATCCCTATTCCGGGGTGATTTACGTGTTCCGCGCCAAGCGGGCTGACAGGATTGGACTTGTAACGGTTTTGCGCCGGTCACCTGATCGTTTTAAGCTCGGATCAGGAGACCAGCGAGATGATGAAGTATAGTGAAGATTTTAAGCGAGAGGCTGTTCGGATCGCACTGAGCGGTGGTTTACCGCGTGAGCGGGTTGCAGCAGCAATGGACCGGAACCCGCCAACCATACGGGCCCATCGGGCATCTGCCTTGCTGTCTTGAAAAGTATCTGTGCGCCGCCGACAGTTAGCACGCCAGGCAACTGCCAGCCGACGAAGGGCATTGGTCGTTCTTGCGCCCCAGTCGCAATCACCACGAAACTGGGCTTGACGACGCTTGCGATGCCGTCGCGTGTCATAAACACCCGCGGTCCCGGCTCGATCTGCCACGCCTAGGTACGAGAGAGGTATTCCCCGCCGGCCTGGCGGAAGCGCGAGACCAGCGACGCACCGGACCGCTCCTCAACACCATGAGTTACCCGAGTTTCGATCGCGGCAAAAATCCGGCCGCCAGGAGCGGCCTGATCGTCTACGACAGTGACCACGAAGCCGAATGACAACAGCTCAATTGCCGCAGTCATCCCAGCTGGTCCAGCGCCAATCACGAGCACGTCGGTCAAAGCGTGGCTTCCAACAGCGGGTTCGGGCGCTCAACCTGGCGGCAAACCTTCATCCCGTCCCGCGCACACGCTTGGCAACTTCGAATCGAGTTGCCACCGTCGATCTGGACAAGGCACTCAAAGCAGGCGCCCATCATGCAGAACGGGGCCCGAGGCGAGTGGGTTACTGGCGTCCGCCTCGTGAATGGTGGAGCTTGGCGAAGCAGGACGCGGTATCGGTTCACCTTCTTCGACCGTGAGCGGCACGCCATCGAGAGTGATTGTAACGGGTTTAGGCCCCCCCGTTCTGGATCAAGCTTACGAAACATCTTCTGCCTTTGGCTCTGCTACAGCTCTGAAGCTGGCCCTCGTTCCAAGCTACGTTAAAGTCGTGTTTTCTTGATAATCATTCCATGTGGTTATATTAAATAGAGCTGAGATGGGCTGGCGAACGTGTCCGTATTCGTCGGTTCCTTGCAATCTATAGGCCACCTTCTGCCATTTCTTCGACGCACTCTTGACTAGATGGCAGCGCCAATGACATCCAACCGCTAGGTTTTTTTGAGAGGTATTCTTTCCGGTTATAAAGTGCTAGATATGCCAGTAAGGCTGCCTATGGGCAGTGATTATTCTCAGAGGATATAAATGACACGGCATGTAAACCTCCGACAGATAGAGGCGTTCAAAGCAGTCATCGAGAACGGAACGGTCAGCCGAGGAGCTGAGGTATTGAATATCTCTCAGCCCGCTATGAGTAAGCTGATTGCCCATCTTGAAATGGACACGGGCCTGAAGCTCTTCGACAGAGTAAAAAAACGCCTCGCTCCGACAGAGCATGCAATGCGCCTTTATAAGGAAGTCGAGCGCATCTTCGCTGGCGTTCGACAGGTCGAGAGCGCGATCGATGTAATTCGCCGGCAGAATCAAGGCCGACTGGTGATCGGAGTGATACCTGCACTGTCAGGTAACTTCATCCAGCGGGTCACGGCGCGCTTCCTGGCTGGCAACACCAACGTGTTCTGTGAGCTGCGCTCGCTTAGCTCGACGCAGGTCGTTGATCGGGTTCTGGCACGCAAACTAGACGTGGGCGTGATAAATGGCCGAGTCGACAATCCTTATCTGACCTGCGAGCCCCTGATGGAGCATGCGCTTGTTTGTGTTATGCCTATCGGTCACCCATTATCGCGCAAGCACCGTGTAGAGCCGGCTGACCTCGACAACATCGCCTTCATCGGGTTCGATGCAGAAGTGTACATCGGTCAACTCGTCGACCGCATGATTGAGGCGAGCGGCATCCGGCCGAATGTCGTGGTTTCGGCCACCATGTCCCTGCCAGTTTGCGAGATGGTTGCAGCAGGCTTGGGCGTGTCCCTCGTTCATCCGCTCATGCTGAGCGGCCTTGAAGATCGTGTGGCGGTCCGCCCCTTCGGCCCCGATATCAAATTCAAGTTCCAGCTTTGCCGTAACCCGGAAGACCGCAATGCCAAGCTGATGCAGGCATTCGCTCAACATGTTCGGGACGTCGCTGCCCAGATTTCGAAGTCTGTACTTAGTGGTGCGTAGGTTCGCGCAGTGCCTGCAGCACTCAAACCGTATCACCGAGCGAGCAGGTCCGTCGAGAAGAGACGACGGCGGTTAATCCCTTAGCTCCCGACGGCGCTAGCTATGTCGCACAGATTAAGGGATGGGTGGTGCCAGATCATTTCCGGAGGACAACGCTGTCAGTTTGTCGCCGACTGTTCGCCTAGCCCCTCCGGTCCGTGGTAGGCGAGGCCTGTGGCTTTCAATTGCCCACAACTTTGAACCGCGAGGCGATAACCGATCGAGATGTCCATGAGCCTTTTCCACCCTCTCCACATTACATTATTTCCTCGTGGTGGGTCATGACTTCGTGCCATATATCCGCCGAGACGAGCTACACTGTCAGAATATTTGGCGAGGGTAGGAGCTGAAGTCTCGCCTACAGGTCGCCCAACCACGTCATCGAGGATTTTGCATTCCTCCTCGGTGAAGACCAGAGTCGGTGGCGCGTCGGGAGCGATCCGGCTTATCATCGTCATCCAGAATATGCGCCAGCTGATCACGCAAAATATCGCAATCAAATTGACAAGCCGGTCGGCGGTGCGGAGTTTCGCGTCTTCTGCGCGACAGCCGGATTTGAGGATTTTGTGAAAGACCTCGACCTTCCAGCGCATTGCATACCAGTCGAGCTTTTCGATGGCGTCGACCGCAGTTTTTACCGGCAGGTTGGTGATGAGGCGCCAGTCGATGGGCTTACGGCCCTCCGGGTTCGTGCGTTCCTGGGCATGGATGACAGTGAGCCTGAGTGGCGGATATCGCTTCTGCTTACCGATGGGTGGCAGCACGTCGATGGCCTTAAAGCGAATGCCGACCGTTGTTTCCTCGACCTCGCCATTGCCCAGCGGCACTGTGATCGGGTGCAGACCTTTGATGCTGAATTCAGCCATCTCGGCATTGCTCGTGTGAGAGCCGTTGCCGGCGAGTCGATCAACACAGGTTCGAACGACGAAGTTGGTGCCCTCCGCGAAAGCGCGGCAGAAGAACTCGTAGATGTCGTTTTCGCGATCACCGATATGTACGCATCGCGCTGGGTCTCCGATGAGTGCGTTGGACTGCGACATATTCTCCAGCCAACGGATGCTCTCCTTGACCTCGATAGGCACGCGCGTTGGGTTTATGTGCCGCTTCAACGCGGTGGTCCCTTTGAACTTGGACCGCGACCAGAATTTTGCTGCGGTCAGCCCCAGCGGCAAGCCCTCCGGCGTAACCGCCAGGCTCGAATGCATCAGAAGTCCACACACGGTATGCAGCTTCCGGTGCCCGCCCGGTCCGCGCGCCATAGGCGCAAAGCCGATTGCGCCGACATCCTCCGGCCGTGAGCGCTTGTATATGAACTCCGTTGTATCCTGAAGGACGAGGATAGGCCCTTCGACCGCCCGAATGCGCTCCGCCGTAGCTGAGAAATGACCCGCGAGGATCTGATCTTCTCTGACATCGCCGTTCGACAGGAAGCGATAGGCCGCCTTGGCGCTTGCCCAGTCGCCACACGCCAACGGCAGAGGGCTTCCGATCGACGAGCCAAGTTGATGCACCAAGCTGCGAAGGCGCTTGCCCAATCGCTCATCGGAAAACCTCGAGCCGGCAAGCTCGCGATCAATCCAAGCAGCAATATCCGTTGCCCCGCCGTCCATAGCGCACCCCGCCATAGCAATTTGATGCTTGGAGATGAATCATGAGCGTCGGCCTGCGGGCAATGGCAATGAGTCGAGTGGAACCATGGGCGCGACGACTTGTGGGTAATTGAAAGGCCGGAACGACGCTTACAGTTCGCCGTCCTCGGCGACCATTTCGCTCGTCGAGCGGCGGCGTCGAAGCGCGGTTGAGCCACTTGCTATTGTGTACCACGCTGTCCGGTTCGTTGAACCCTCAGCATTTGTGATCACCGTCAATCATTTTATTGCGCGGGCCATCGGCTTTCCGCTGATTGCGACTTGCCGATGTCTGCTCTGCATCAGTCGCAAAGGCGCGCGCACCCCGACGGCGCAGCAACAGCTTGAACTGCGAGTCCTCGTCGCTCTGCATGCGCTGCGCAATCTCGAGAAAAGCGCCATACAGCATGGCGCGATCGTCATCTGCAATGCCGACGAGGCCGGCTTTTTGCACCAACCCGCCCAACTCGATCAAATGCCGTGTGCGTTCGCGTCTTGCCACGACCCAAGCCCTCGTTTCCGATCGCGACCGTGCTGCATCAAGCCGATTGTGAACCTGTGTCAGCCGCCTTGCCGCCTTCACCACCGCCTGCAGTGCGGCGCGACGATTGCCTGCTTGTGTCGCGAAAGAATTGGGCGCCCTGGCGACTCCATGCCGACATGGTTGCCTTATCCTTTTCCGCGACCGCCGCCAGGAGGGCTCCGGCAAGCAGATCGGGCTCAAGCGCATCGGCACCCGTCGCCTCGATCAGTTCGCCGAATTGCTGGATCTTGCGCTGCTTGAGCAGCTTGGCGCGGTCGTTGAGCGCTTTCAGCTCAGCGTCGAAATCACGGACCTTTCGCATCGGTGCACCTCCATTTTGCGTGTCGATGCCTCCGAATTGGGCGGCCTGCCCCCCCGGTTCAACGCCGGAAATCTCTCAGGAGCGCTCTAGCGTATGAGAGCGCGCTTATACGTCGTACCGACGTCGCGGGATCAGGCGTAGATGGGTTGCCGTCATGGCGATCTATCACTTCTCGGCCAAAGTCATCGGGCGGGGCACCGGCAGGAGCGCGGTGGCAGCCGCGGCCTATCGCTCGGCCTCACGTCTCGAGGATGAGCGGCTCGGCCGCGCTCACGAGTTCACCAACAAGGCCGGTGTCGTCCATTCCGAGGTGATGCTGCCGGAAGGCGCGCCGGAGCGCCTGCGTGACCGCGAAACCCTGTGGAATGAGGTCGAGGCGACCGAGAAACGTAAGGACGCCCAACTCGCCCGCGAGGTTGAGTTCGCCATTCCCCGCGAACTGACGAAGGAGCAGGGCATCGCGCTCGCTCGCGAATTCGTTGATCGTGAGTTCGTGTCGCGCGGCATGGTTGCCGATCTCAATGTGCATTGGGACATCGGCGCGGACGGTGAAGCGAAACCGCACGCCCATGTCATGCTGGCGATGCGCGACGTCGGGCCGGACGGCTTTGGCGCGAAGGTTCGTGAATGGAACGCGAAAGCGCTGTTGCAGCAATGGCGAGAGCGGTGGGCCGACCACGCCAACGAGCGGCTGAACGCATTGGGCATCGCGGCGCGCATCGATCACCGCAGTCATGACGCGCGCGGGATCGACCTCCAGCCGCAGCACAAGATTGGTGCGGCTGGGGCGCGGCGGCTGGAGCGCGGCGAGGATGCCGAGCGTGCCGACGACCATATCCGGATCGCGCGTGCCAACGGTGGGACAATCATCGCGCACCCCGAGATCGGCCTCGATGCGCTGACCCGCGATCAGGCCACCTTCACCCGCCGTGACATGGCGATGTTCGCGCACCGCCATTCTGACGGCAAGGAACAGTTCGAAGCTGTGCTCGAGGCCATGCGTGGCTCTGATCAACTGCTTGCTCTCGGACGCGATGGTCGCGCCGTCGAGCGCTTCACCACCGCATCGATGCACAATGTTGAACAAGCGCTTGTGCGAAATGCCACTGCGCTGGCGGGGGCGAAGCACAATGTTCCTCGGTATTATGTGGAACAGGCAATTCACGCCGCCGTGGGGCGCGGATTTGTACTGGGGCGCGAACAGCGCGCTGCCCTCGACCATGTCGCGCGACCGGCCGGCCTCAGCCTCGTCGTCGGCTATGCCGGCACTGGCAAGTCGGCAATGCTCGGCCTTGCGCGCGAAACTTGGGAGGCGGCGGGTTACACCGTACGGGGCACAGCGCTGTCGGGCATTGCCGCCGAAAATCTCGAGGGTGGATCGGGCATCACATCACGCACGATCGCGAGTCTCGAACATGCCTGGGCACGCGATCGCGACCGGCTAACGTCGCGGGATGTTCTAGTGCTCGACGAGGCCGGCATGGTCGGCACACGCCAGCTCCAGCGCGTGCTGGCGGAAGCTGCCGACGCGGGCGCCAAGGTCGTCATGGTGGGCGACCCACAGCAGCTTCAGTCGATCGAGGCGGGCGCCGCATTTCGCCTGCTCGCTGAGCGCCATGGTACTGCCGAAATCAGCGAGGTTCGCCGGCAGGCCGAACCTTGGATGCGCGAAGCCACCCGCATGTTCGCCAGCGGCCGGACAGGTGAGGCGATCGCCGCTTACTCGAGCGCGGGCATGGTGCATGCCGCTGGGACACGCGACGCTGCCCGAACGACGCTGATCGATCACTGGGACGCCGAGCGGCGAGCCGATCCAATCGCGTCCCGCATCATTCTTACCCACATGAACAAGGAGGTCGCGATGTTAAATCAGGCGGCGCGAGAGCGTTTGGCTTCGCAAGGTGAGATCGGTCAGAACGTCGCGGTCCAGACCGAGCGTGGCGTTCGGCAATTTGCCGAGAATGACCGGATCCTCTTCCTCAAGAACGAGCGCGAGCTTGGTGTGAAGAACGGTTCGCTTGGCATCGTCGAGAGAGCTGGCCGCAGCAGTCTCGCGGTACGGCTAGATGACGGACGGAAAATCGATATCGATCTCAAGAGCTACAACCAGATCGATCATGGCTATGCGGCAACTGTGCACAAGACGCAGGGCATGACCGTGGACCGCACCCACGTCCTCGCCACACCGGGCATGGATGCTCACTCCACCTATGTCGCGCTGTCCCGTCACCGTGCGGAAACGGCCGTCCACTATGGCCGGGACGACTTCCAAGACGAGGCGCAGTTGCGTCGGACGCTCGCACGCGAGCGGCCAAAAGACATGGTGCTCGATTACGATAGCCGCTCGGGTCAAGCGACTGCCGGTGGCCGTCGAGAAGCAGTCCCGCACGTGACGGAGCTATCGGTGCCGACGGCAACACGCGACGCTACCGCTGAGCAGTCCACCGCGACTAACAGCGCGAAGCCCGGCAAGGAAACCGCGGGTGCTGCCGCCGGATCGTCCACGCAGGATCGGGCGACCAAGCTGCGGGAGACGTTCGCGGCCCTTGCCAAAGCCTCACAGCGGACGGCGGAACAGGTGTGCGCCGCCTACGCCGACGCTGCAAAGGTGCAGCGCACGCCGATCCGCGATCGAGACTATGGAGCGGAGCGGTGAGCGGCGGAACACCCGGAGGGAGCCAAGGCGCCGATCCGATCGTGCATCAGGTCGCGTTTCTTCTTTCGCTGCTTGCCATCGGCCTCGCTTGGCCTGTCGTGCGGGAGACCATCCCGCTCGACGCCCGCTTCGCCATGCGCGATCTCGTATTCGAGCACTGGCGGCATCGTGATCAGCTTGAGCCTTGGCTCGGTCAGCGCTGGCTATGGCTTGCCGCCCACCGCTACCATCTGTTCTTCGCCCTTGCCGCGCTGCCCGGCGCGCTTGCGATTGGCGCCGTCCAGGCCGTGGATCGGCGCACAGCATGGCCGCTGCTGACCGCGCCTATCGGTTGGGTGGGCGGCGGTCTGGTTGGCCTTTGGCTGTATGCGGATTTCATCACCGCGATGCCGACCCTGGCCGTGATGCTGCCCGCTCTTTTAGCTTATTTGGGGGGCGCAGTGGCAGCCCGGCTGGGCGTTTGGCCGCGACGCTTCACGCATCTGCGCGGTACGAAGATGCGCGGGCCGATCAGTCGTCTCCATAGTCGGTTGGTCACCGGCGCGGGAGGACGAGTGGCTCTCGGTGGCGTGCCGCTCACGATCGAGGATGAGACGATGCACATCGCCGCGATCGGTGCGACCGGCTCAGGCAAATCAACGGCGCTTCGCGCTCTGATGGCCGACGTCCGACGCCGCGGTGATCGCCAGGTGGTCGCGGATCCCGATGGGAGCGCTCTCAGCACCTTCTACGAACCGGGCGATGTCATCCTCAACCCGTTCGATGCCCGCTGCGCCCGATGGGACTTGTTAGCCGAAATCGAACACGTCAGCGACTTCCCGATGGTCGCGCAATCGCTGTTGCCGCACCTTGGCCATAGCGATCACGATCAGTGGATAAGCTACGCCCAGCAATTGCTGTCCAGTGCCATGGAAAGCTGGGTCACCAACGCGATGGGCAGTTCGGCTGCTTTCGTTGACGCCCTAGTGCAGGCGAACAAGACACAGCTCGAAGAGTTGTGCGCGAACACGCCCGCCGCTCGATTCTTCGAAGAAGGCGGCGAGCGCATGCTGGCCAGCATCCTCGGGACCATTACGCCCGCGCTCGTCAGTCTGCGGAGTTTCGCGGTTCGCGACGGCGATGGCTTTTCCATTCGGCAATGGGTGCGCACCGGATCGGGTTCGTTATGGATGCCGTATAATGCCAATCAAATCGCGGCGCTACGCGGCCTCGTCTCCTGTTGGATCAATCTGGCAATCGTCGAGACGCTTTCCCTCGCCCCATCTCGACAGCGTCGGATTTGGTTTCACGTTGATGAGCTCGACGCGCTCGGCCGGATCGAGGGCCTCAAGGATGCCCAAGCGCGCCTGCGAAAATTTGGTGGGCGAGTGGCAATCGGTTTCCAGAGCTTCGCCCAGATCAAGCAGATTTACGGCGAGGGTGCCCACACCATTATCGAGAACTGCGGCAACCTGCTGCTGCTACGCTGCGGCTTGAGCGAGGGCGGGGGCACTGCAGAGCTTGCCACCGACCTGATCGGCAGCCGCGAGGTCGAGCGTGACGACATGAGCCGTTCGCGGACCCGTGGTCGATTCACCTCGCGCTCCACGTCGATGCAGAGCAAGCGGGCCGTGGAAGATGTCGTCCTCGCGAGCGAGATAACGCAGCTTGCGAACAGGGAAGGTTTCGTCAAAAGAGCGACCACTTCCGACTGGCGGCGCGTGCGAATTCCTCATGTATCGTACGCCCAACGGACTCTGGCATTCGAGCCAGCGTGGCCAACTGGCCACTCTCAGGCATACGCCAAGAGCCTGTGAAGTAGCGGCGATGCGCATAGTAATGCGGTTTCCTCGCGCGGATCGGCGGGGCGGTCCGAGTTCAGCATCAGTTCGTCAGTGGGCACGAGTTGCATCACCTCGCCCAGCGTCAGCAGCGCTGCGCGGTCTCCCGCCGGCTGACCATGACGTGCGTGAGCCAGGGCCGTGCATAGTTGCGCATCGCGCGCTGCTCGGTCTCGGTGCCGAGTGCGTCCGAGATCCGCCTGGCGGTCCACTCGTCATTAGGGACAATCGAATGGTGGCGGCTCGTAGAGACTCAAGCAAGGATCGCGACTTGTTCTGACTTCATACGCAAAGAGAATAACCTCATCCTTTTCTGGGCTTGACGGAATAATCGTAGCTGCACACGATCAGCATCGAGTGATGGACGGATGCAGGCTGATCGCCACCACCTCGGCCATAACCTCAACTAGAAAGCCGAGCAGCTTCGGAGGCGGTAGGAAGCACGCCATGATCTTATCTTTGATCCCGGAGCCGAGTTCGACAAAAACGACGAAGAACAGGTAGAACGCTGATGATTACTCCGCCAACCTTCCAAATTCATCCGTGATGGGCCGAAAGATACACTGGAAGCGCCGCTATACGGTGCTCATCGTGCTCGCCCTCGTGGAAGCGATGGCTTACATGGACCGGAAGGCCATCTTCGTAGTCCTTCCGTTTATCGCGGAAGATTTCAAAATTGGCCCAGTCGCGATGGGCATGGTTTCGAGCGCATTTAGCGCCGCCTATGTGCTAGCACAGATCCCTGGCGGAATGCTAAATGACCGGCTGGGGATCCGTAAGGTTGCCTCGTTCGCCATTTTTTCGTGGTCGGTTTTCCTAATTCTGACGGGAGCTGCGATTAACCACCTTTACCTGCTTCTAGCACGGTTTGGCTTTGGTGCTGGGCACGGCGTTTATTTTCCGGGAAGCCTAAACAAGACTTTGGCTGTTTGGGTGCCCAAACATCAGCGCGCGACGGCTACGGCCGCAGTGTTCGCTTTTGCAAATGTCGGGAAGGCGATTGCAGCGGCGGTTGTTCTCAGCATAGCCACGATGTGGAACTGGCGTGTGGCATTCTTCGTCCTCGCCCTGCCATGCATTGTTCTTGCTGCACTTTTCTGGAGATTCGTGCCCAACAGCCCCGACGATGCGGATGAGCTATCGGCTGTCGAGCAGGCCGAACTCGAGGACAACGAGGCTGAATCCGCTAGCGTCCCAACTGAAAGAATGACGCTTCGCGAGGTTATTCGCCAGCCGAACATACTCAAATGGTTTTCGATCCTGTTCACGTTCGAAATAATCGCCTGGGCCTTCCCTACTTGGCTACCAACTTACCTGCTGAAGGCAAGAGGCTTTTCGACGTTCGACATGGGCTTGACCATCACATTGTCTTCACTCGGTGGAGCGCTTGGCGCAATGATGTGGGGCTGGCTTTCGGACCGCTTTTTTAGCAAGCGGCGCCACCTACTGATCCTTGGAGCACAATTGCTCGCATCGGCTGGGGCTGCGGCCATGTTGTTCGCGACGTCGCATGTCGCAATTATCGCTTGGGCCACTGTAGCATCCTTAGCGATAGCTGCTTTCTTCCCCGCATTTTGGGCCATGCCCATGGAGGCCATTTCCAAAACGTCGATGGGATTGAGCAGCGGCGTCATCAATATCGGTGGCCAGACTGCCGCTATCATAGCGCCGACAGCGGTAGGGTTGGCTCTTCAACTGAGCAACAACGATTATAACTGGGGTTTTGGCCTGCAGATCGGCGCAACAATTCTGTCGTTCTGTATCGCGATCTTGAGTTTCGGGCGGCGTGAGCAGCGGACCGTTGAACCTGCCTCAGTTTCCCCCCGAACGCTAATCTAATTGAAATTCGCTCACTTCGACGAGTCCGAGGGCTCGACATCGACATTATGTGTTGCGTTGGCTTGATTTGTCGTTGGAGTCCTCCGCCAGCTGCACCATCATAACTTTGCAGAATGAGATCAACGAAAATCGCCATTTGACGGCATAAACCGGAAATTCCACCGTGTTCTATCATTCCTTCTGGTTTGGCTCCTTCTGATTGAGAGCGCTTGGTCTCCATCATCTGGGTTCGCCGCTCCCAGAAATTTTCGCATCGGAACGACAGACGGTGAAATCTCGGCATAAAGTTCTTGCGGTTTTGGCGTTTTCCTGGATCGTATCGTATATTGATCGGATCGCAATGGCGATCGCTATTCCGTATATCGCTACCGACTTTCACCTGAGTCCCGTCGAAATGGGCGCAGTGATGAGCACTTTCTTCATAGGCATGGCGGTGGCTCAGATACCGGGAGGCCTGTTGGCAGACCGGTTCGGATCGCGAAAGGTCGCTACTTTCGCCATAACGTGGTGGTCGGCACTGACTTTCGCGACAGGCCTAGCCGTCAGCCTGCCCCAGATGCTGATGATCAGGTTCGCTTTCGGCATAGGTGAGGGCTTATTGCCGGGCTGCTCCTTCAAAACCATAGCGGCCTGGTTCCCTAGGCACGAACGGGCTGGCGCGAATGCAATCAAAATGGCCGCGATGCCATTGGGGAGTGCCCTAGGCCTGCTAATAGTTGGAACTGCCATCTCTGAATGGGGATGGCGGGCAGTTTACCACCTTCTTTTCGTACCTGGCATCATCTCAGCGATAATTTTCTGGAGGGTCGTTCGCGACAAGCCCTCAGACTCCAACCGAGTTGATCCGGCTGAAATCCTTGAGATTGAAGGCGATGACGCGAGCGAACAAGACGTAAAAGACTACAAAAACATATTTCATCTTATAACGCGCTATAATATCTGGAAGTATGTTTTAATTTATTTCGCGTTCGAGCTGGCCGAGTGGGGCTTCTCTACGTGGCTTCCAACATATCTACTCAAGTCGCGGGGCTTCTCAGCTGCCGAGCTTGGAGCCGTCGCTTCTCTGCCTCGCTTCGCTGGTATAGCAGGGATGCTTTTCGGCGGATGGATCGCCAGTCGATATTTTCAGCAAAGCAAGCGATTGCTGATCGTGGCAACGCAGCTATCGGCAGTGCTCGCCATATTTCTCACCGCCACCGCCGAATCCGGCATGGTGTTGCTTGTCGCGCAGACAATGGCCGGCTTCTGTCTCAACGCCTTCTTCTCGTCCTTCTGGGCAGAGCCCATGACTTCCATACCCAAGAGTGTGATAGGTGTAGCTGGCAGCTTCATAACTACCGCAGGGCAAGTGGCTGCGGTAATTTCTCCTGTCATATTTGGATTTCTAGTTGGAATCGGGGATGGCAGCTTCATGTTGGCATTCTCTTTCCTGCTGGTAGCGCTTCTCGTGTCATGCGCTTTGGTCTTCACGTTACCGGGCAAAAAGGCAAGGAAGGCAGCTTGAGGAAGTGTCACGTGACACTGACATCAAAGTTTCGCACAAGGCGCACGAAACTAGAAGGACATCAAGCGGACGTTGAAAATTTAATCCTCTCGTATCAGCGCGAGAGTCGATCCTAATAGATCATAACCAAAGTGAATAAATAGCGAGCAAAACGGTCTTTGATTGAAATAGACGTGTAACGGTAGCCTTGCCTTCATTCTAGCGCTCGATCTGCGCGGTGGAAAAGAAGGGGGCATACAATGACCACGAGCGCGATGTCCAAGCGACGTCCGCCGTTCATGCAGGCTGCTTCAGTAGCTGCTTTGCTCATACCGCTCATCGCGCCGACCAAAGCCATGGCACAGACTGCTTCCACGGAAACGCCAAGCAGTTCGTCCTCCGATGCTCCGACAGGCCAGGACATTGTTGTAACCGGCTCGCGTATCATACGCGACGGGTTCAAGTCGCCAACCCCTGTCTCGGTTTTGAGCGGTGAAGCGCTGAAAGCGATCGCGCCCACCAACATTGCAGATGCAATCAATCGCTTACCAGCGCTGAGCGACAGTGTGACGCCCCGGACGAGCGCAACCAGCGTGACTTCTGGCGCAATTGGCGTGAACCAATTGAATTTGCGCGGCCTCGGATCTGCAAGGACGTTGGTCCTTCTTGATGGCAAGCGGATGGTGAACGCGTTCGCAACGCGCAATTTCAGCGCTCCTGACGTCAACACGATACCGAACGCCCTGATCTCGAGGGTCGATGTCGTGACTGGAGGCGCCTCGGCGGCTTACGGCTCGGATGCACTGGCCGGCGTGGTCAACTTCGTGGTGGATCACAAGTCTACCGGCATCAGGGGCAGTGATTTTGGAACCGTCCCAGAGGTCTGATGAGCGAATTATCGGGACGGATCATCGAGCCTCACCGCGCTTACCCCGAGCGTCCAGAGGCTTCACAAGGAGCAAGTAATGACAATCGAAGCAGGGCAGATCGACGCTGTGAGCAGTGGAGTAGTTAGATCTGCCGGACAAGCTATGTGGGGCGGTCGATTCTCCACAAAGCCAGCAGATTTGATGCAAGCGATCAACGTCTCCATCGGTTTCGATCGCAGGCTGGCACATCAGGACCTGGCTGGTTCGCGAGCACATGCGGCCATGCTTGCTGCCGTCGGCGTTCTCACGTCTGCTGACGAACGCGAGATCCAACGAGGCCTTGATCAGATCGAGGCGGAAATCATTGGGGAGACGTTCCCCTTCCGGGAGGAGTTTGAGGACATTCACATGAATGTCGAGGCGCGCTTGCGCGAGTTGATTGGACCCGTGTCCGGCCGTCTCCATACTGCTCGATCCCGTAACGACCAAGTGGCACTTGATGTCCGGCTATGGGTGCGTGAAGCCTGCGAACGCAGCATCGATCAACTTCGCGCGCTCCAGAACTCGCTGCTTATTCAAGCGGAAAAGAACGCCGACGTCTTGATGCCAGGTTTCACGCACTTGCAACCAGCTCAGCCTGTGACATTCGGTCATCACCTCATGGCCTATGTCGAGATGTTCGGTCGCGACGCAGACCGCTTTGCTGATGCCCGAAGGCGGATGAATGAGTGCCCGCTTGGTGCCGCGGCGCTGGCTGGCTCACCTTTTCCTATTGATCGAGAGGCGACTGCGAAAGCACTCGGTTTCGATCGTCCAACGGCCAACTCAATGGATAGCGTCGCCGCACGCGATTTCGCATTGGAAGCCATGTCGAATGCCGCAATAAGCGCTGTCCATCTTTCGCGCCTCGCAGAGGAAATTGTGATTTGGTCTACGCCGCAATTTGGATTTGTCAGCCTTTCAGACGCATTCACGACTGGATCGTCGATCATGCCCCAAAAGCGGAACCCAGATGCAGCCGAATTGGTACGTGCAAAGGCGGGACGGTTGCTCGGAGCGCTCAGCGCCCTTCTTGTCGTCATGAAAGGTCTTCCCCTCACATACTCAAAGGATATGCAGGAGGACAAAGAGCCACTCTTTGACAGTTTCGATGGGCTTGAGCTTGCCCTATCGGCGATGACCGGCATGATCGGAGATCTTGTGGCCAATAGAGAGGCGATGCGGGCTGCTGCGGGACGCGGTTTTTCCACGGCAACCGATTTGGCCGATTGGCTGGTGCGCGTGCTGGATCTTCCATTTCGTGATGCACACCACGTCACTGGCGCTATCGTCAAGCAAGCTGAGCTGAAGGGGCAGGACCTCTGGGAGCTGCCTCTCGAAATGCTTCAGAGAATCGAACCCCGTATAACGGCGGAGATCTTCGAGGTTTTGTCGGTTGAAGCATCAGTAGACAGCCGAACGAGCTACGGCGGTACTGCGCCGATGCAGGTTCATGCGCAGATCGCTCGATGGCGATCGCAGCTCTCGGCGAGTTGACGCGACGCACGAGAAGGATTCATTTTGTAGATCGAGCCGGCGCTCATGCTGCTATGTCGCACATGGGCGCCACTTGAACGAAAGCCAGAGCGGCGCAATCCGCGGGACGGGAAGGGCAGCCTTGTTAAGCTGTCCAAGTATGAATGCGTAGTTTTTGAAGTCAGAGGTCGGGAATCGGCTCTCCGTCTTTAGTCATCCACCCAACCCGTAGCGTTACGCCGATCGTTATCAAACCAACGTTGCAAAAACTCCACCTTCGCTCTATAAAAATAAATAATCGCTAGACTGCGGTGCGCTCTCCTCCTCGCGTTGTGGAAGCGCTAGTCGGGCTAGTCTAGAATGTCGCAGGCCGGCTCTACTTTCCTTTCGAGAAGTGTCGTCAGCTGAGAAACGTCCTCAATCTGCTCGATGCTAAGGACCATCTGTCGAGTCTGGGTCACGGTTGCGTCATCCACAGCCATCCCGGCAAGCTTGTTAAACTTTTCCTCAACGGCGGCCGATGTCATGGGGCGCTGCTTTGACCCAGTGGCGAAGTGGACCTGCTTGCTGAAAGCCGTTCCATCTTGAAACGTGACATGTACGACTGGTTCGTCGGTTGCCACGAGGTTGGGGTCCACCTCGAGAATGACGCGATCGATGATCGCTTGAACCCGAGGAGAAGTACGCCGATCCTTTGCGTAGGAGCCTAACCCCGCCTCGCCGAATGCACATACCATTGCGAGGGCACCGGGAAGGCTCATCTGCGCCGCCGATAGAAGTTTCACGTCGCGACCGCCACACATGTCCATAAGCATGGCCGGCATCTCAACTTTGATCGTCCGGATCGCCGTCGAAGACCTCTGAGACTCTTCCAAGATGTCCAGTAGTGCATCTACGGCCGAATGGACGCCGCGGCACGAGGCATATGGTTTTAGCGAAGCGCGCTCGATCATCCACTCGTGGCCAAGACCATCTGTAAGGCGGAACAGGTCCCCCTTTGCGTGATTGAACGCTCTGAAAAAGCCACCCCAGACATCTTCGAATACTAGGCGTGGACCTAACATTCCGCATTTAGCCAGGCGTGCGGCCAAAAGACCGCCTTCTGCCGCTCTGCCGGCGTGCAGCTTCTTCGCCGCGCTTCCGTCATGGATGAAAGCCCAGAGGCCGGATGCAAAGCTGGTCGCAAGCGAGAGGGCATCCTCACAATGACCGGCCGGCAACCTCCATAGTCGGGCGACGGCTGCTGCAGACGCTAAAACGCCACAGGTTCCCGTCGAATGCCAGCCATAACCGTTATGCGCTTCATAGCCGCCAGCGGCGTCGAGCACTCGCCTGCCAACTTCATAGCCGACGACGAGGGCAGAAAGCAGGTCGCGACCCGATGCGGTTCCTGAAGCGAGTGCTGCCATGAGCGCCGGGACCACCACAGCACCACTATGGTCGCAACCGCCCGTATCATCGAGCTCGTATGCATGTGCCGCAACACCGTTACAGAAGGCTGCATCGCGCGGCGCAACTCGGCGTCCCGTGGCCCAGATTGCCGCGTTCCCGCCAGCGGTGTCATCGATCGCACTGGTAGCAAGGGCAAAGGCGGGGGAACGCGTGCCTGCGAGAGCAGCGCCTAGTGTATCGAGTAGATGAATCTTCGCTTTCATGATCACATTCGGTGGAATGTCATCGTAAGGGAAATCAGCCGTGAATGCGGCGATATCGCGCAAAGGATTTGTGGTCATCTCGTGAAGGCCCGGCGCGCTTCGGGAAGATCCCAAATCCGCTCAACAGCCTTTGAGCCAGTTGCGATGATTTCATTCTCATCAGAAAGACAATAATGTCCGCGGCTCACTAGAATCCGCCCATCGACCACGAACATGTCTATGTTCGCCCGATTGGCTAGCCAAACCAGCGCCCTGCGCGGATCACCAATAGGCTGCAGATGCGGGTGCGACAAATCGACGGCGGTCAAATCGGCTTTGCTGCCTGGCGCGAGCCTGCCGAGATCACTACGATCAATCGCATTAGTAGCTACTACAGTCACAGCGTCGATAAGTTCTGGAGCGCTAGCGACCTCGGCCGAACCACATAGTATTTTCGAGATCATACCGGCGGCCTGGAGCTCGCCGAGAGCGTCCATATTATAGCCATCCGTGGCGACGACCGTTTGGACGCCGCGAGCCACAAACCTACCGAAAGGCGCAGCTTCGCCAGCTCGAGCGAAAACTCGCGGGCAATTCGCGACTGTTGTGCCTCTGGCCGCCATTAAGGCTAGGTCCGCATCTGAGGACGCGACGCAATGCGCAGCAATCAAACGGCTGTTCAACACCCCAAGCCAATCCAGATATTCAGCAGGTGATCGGCCTGCATATCTCTCACTAATGATTTTTATCACTTCTCTGCTCTGCGCGAGATGCATCGTCATCGGGATATCGAGCTCTTGAGCTCGTAGCGAAGGTCCGCGTAGCAAGTCCGGATCACACGTGTCAGGCGCATGCGGGCTCATCCCCAGCCGTATTCGGCGATCGTCTTCACCATCCCATGCGGCACGAAGGCTTTCCCAGCTTAGAAGCGCTGCGACATTATCAGATCCGCTGCCGGCGTCGGCTCCGTAGCGAACCATGTCATCTTCACCTACCTGAGCGTCGGCAGTAGAGAACAGATACGGGGCGCCGTAAAAGCGAATGCCCATTTCGTAGGCAGCGTCGAACATTTCTCCAAATCCGGCCCGGAACGACTCCATGACCGTCGTGGGGCCGCCTTTTAAAAGCTGCAAGATTCCCAAGCGGGCGATGGACAAACGCTCCTCCCGCGAAAGCAGATCGATGCTCCGTTTCGATAGTGGCAGAAGCACCGTGTAGAGGATACTTTCCTCTCCCTTCCGGCTTGCGCCATCCTCCGTCCAGGTCCGGGCTATCGCTTCCGTAAAGCCGTGGTTGCGCAAGTTGAGAAAGCCAGGGAGAATGAAGCGGCCGGGACGATCTTCGAGAATGTCCGCACCATGCGGCGGATAGCTCGAAATTGTGGCGATCGTATCGCCCTCGATCACGACCCACTGATCGCGAACTACCTTTTGGCCTTCAGCTCCATGCGTGAGGACATAGCTTCCGAAAATGCCAATCCGCTGATCGTTTTTTGAGGGCGGCATCGCGGCGCCAGGATTCCCTCGCGCGATGTCGCCCCGGGACACGGCAATCACGCGCCGGTCAGCCGCTCATGTTCTCGAAAGCGATCGGCAATGGCTTCGCCGGTGGTTATCCAGACGTCTTTGTAGGCCATCGCTTGTTGAAGGAACGTGCGCAAAAGCCTGAAGCGGTTTGGCCGCCCACTGCATTGCGGGTGCAAAACCGTAGTCAGCATCGCACCCCAATCACGAACCTCGTCAAGCTCGTCCATCCACATAGGAAGGACATCGCGTGTGCTCATAATCTGCCGAGAGCTCGTACGTGTCTGGAGGCCTAGTGACCAATCATCGAATCCAGCCGAAACAGGTAATTCAATAGTTCCAGCACGACCATCGGCCAATCGATGCCGGTAGGGGCGAACGTCATCGCGGAAGGAACTCGTATAAAGAAAATTGCACTCTTGAAGGAGAGCGAGCAACTCAGCGGTAAATTCCCCCGAGGGAGCTCGATAGCCTTTAGGCCGAACTCCGAGCACACGCTGAAGCGCCTCAAGCCCGCGCTCGACTTCCTCGACGAGCAGCGAATTATCAGGATGGGGCATCAGGTGATGGTAGCCGTGGTGGCCAATTTCATGACCATCCTTTGCGATGGCCTCACACATCATTGGGTGGGCTTCAACCGTCCACCCTGGGATGAAGAAGGTGGCTTTCAACTCCAGATCAGCGAGCAGCTCCAGTAGCTTTCGCGTCCCGATACGCGCTTCGTAGCCGCCATAGCTCATTGAAATGAGAAGTTTGGCAGTATCCGCGTCGTCTCCCGTCCAGGCGCTCTCCGCGTCGACGTCGAACGACAAAAACATCGCGGCCCGAAAGGGGGGCGGCCAGGGAAAATCGGGCGCCAGATCTGCCGCGTTGGCTGGCTTCAGGGGCACTCCGGCAAGCGCATCTGCGTTATACATTTCTTTCTTCCCACCCATTGCTAGGCGCCACGGCCGAAATAGGGCCAAGCGATGCTCAGCTCCTTGCTAGGCAGCCAAAAGTACGACATCAAAGTCCTATCGGGTTGATCATATTCACCGAAGCTATGATCATCTCTTCAACACAAAAGGAAGGGCCGCCCCGCAACGCTGGACGGCCCCGAATATTACTAAAGCATTTCGCTTTGCGATCAGAAAGCAGATGAGATCGTCAGCGAAATGGATCGCGGCGATGAAAGCGTATAGACGGGCGTGGAAGCAGGAACCAAGGTGCCATTCAACCCCCGCGTGGCAACCGCATTGGGCTGCGTCGTCGATATTACGCCAAGATAAGGCTTATTCTCGAGATTGGTGATGTTGAGCTTAATACTCGCATCTTGACCCAAAAAGCGAGGTAACCGGTAGCCAAATCCCAGATCAATCAAATGATAAGCAGGCATTTGCTGATCATTCATAAGCGTAGAATATTGGGGCCCGGTGTACCGGAACAAGAAATTGGCGAAGAGAGGCCCATGGGCATAATTGACTCCGGCAACCGCTGTCCACTTCGGAGTGCCTGGCGATGTTTTTCCTTTTGTCGGAAGATAGTCGACCCCCGTGAAAAAGTCACTTTCGGTAGTCGCTTCAAGATACTGAGCGTTGAAATAAGGCGCGAAGCCGTGAATCGGTGAGAGGCCCAGCTCGACAGTGGCGCCCTTCACTCTTTGCGTACCAATTGGCACGGTCGCCGATACATTCGCGCCATTCAACGTCGTACTTGCGGATAACTGACGATTTTTTATGAGTTTATTGAAGATCGCCGCATCGAGCGTAAAAGTACTATCGTGGTACCGGAAGCCGAGTTCCTGACCGAGTGAATGTTCCATCCCAATGTCGGGACGGGCGGCCTGAGCGACCCTTCCGGTAGAGATGTTATATGTCACAGGATAGGCGTTGATCGTGCTTGGCGGCCGCGCACTCGAAATGATATTTCCGTACACCTGCAATTTAGAGTTCATGTCGAATGCAAATGTCGCGCGCGGAAGGAAGCGATGGACCGTGCCGGAGAAGTCCGTCTGGACACCGGGAAGCAGATTGATCCCACTCAGCGATTTGTGGAAATACCGAGCGCCCACCTCAACTGTAAGGCGTTCGTCAAAGAACTTTTGTTGATCGCCAATCGAGATCGTGTCGATGTTCGTATGCATGCGATAGCTTAAGCCAGCGATAACGGTCCCATCGACTGCGCGCAGCGGGTTTTCTGCCCACACATCGGGAGAATTCCCGTTTTGATCGATCGGCGTTACGTTGTTGATAGCATCGATGTGCCAGTAATCATGCCAATATCCGACTAGAAGTTCATTACTGTCGGAGACCTTGTATTTTGCATACGCATTTACGCCGAGCGCGTAGTGCTTCTGATAGCTGTTTGACATAGCCGGAATCTGACCGTTTATCAGATAGAGACCGACGGTGTTCACCGTCGCCTTACTGTTTCCGGTAAATACACTGTTCGGATTGACAGACGTCTGGCCCGGACTATTTGTCCTGGTCCAATGGTAGTAGGGGACTACCGTCAATGTTAGACGATCGCTGAGATTGACTTCGTTTTTGAAGGAGAGAATGATATTTTGCCGCTGATAGTAGTTCAGCTTGTAGTAGTTTGTGGTAACGCCAGGGACGAACGTCGGAGCATAATTCCCGATCGTGAAATCGTCTGCAGCTTTGGCTTGATTGAATGTCGCCAAAGAGATCGTATTGGATCGCAAACTCGACCAATCGGTGTAGGATGCGAAAAGAGTACTCGTCCCCGACGCCCCCCAATCCTTGACAGCCTTGAAATCTACGTGAGTGCGATCGCCCGTACCGGGCAGATTGAATGTGCCAGCTTTGGTGTATGATCCGGATGCGAAAGCCTTCAAGCCAAGCCCAGCGATGTCGCCCGTGTCGATGCGGCCGAAATAGCGGTTTGCCCGATACGACCCGTGGCTGTATTCGAGGAAGCCGCCAAGGTTTTCGGCCGGAGTACGCGCCGTCAGGATCACTTCGCCGGCGACTGCCGTCTGTACCGGATCAACGATACGCGAGGAACCGGGAAGGACCGTAATACCTGCCAGGTTTTCCGGGTCCACGAAGGTTTCGGAATATGGCTGGAAGAAGGCTTGATCGATCGTCGGCGCATCTTCAACGATCCATCCAATCGCGCTGCCCGGCAGACCGCGGATGTAGATAAAGCTCCGCTGTGCCATCGCGTAAGGATCGGACTGACCAGTCGAGACGCCAGGCAACGTAGCTATGATCTGAAGTGGTCCGGCGATAGTCGCACGCTCGCTGATGGCTTTGGCGCTGACGCTGCTGGTGGTCTCTGGCTGGCGTTGCAAGATCATGTTGCCGCCGCCGATTTGTTGCCTTGCCGTCACGACGATGTCGCGAAGAATATCTTCAGGAGACACCGCTTGGTTGGCTGAACTGCCAGCTTGATTACTCGCGCTGGCTGGCGCTGGAGCCTGATCTGCTTGCTGCGCATGCGCGGCCTGGAATGCCATGAGCGAGCTGCAACAAATCAATGCGGTCCGCAACGCGACTTTGTGTGTTGGACCAATTATGAATCTATTCCCCCTGACCTTCATCGTCGATACTCCCGTCTCTCACTGATGCAATTTTGCTTTCGAGACGAAAGTGTGACGGTCTTATCATTCCTGTCTAATTCAAGTTTCACTCCTTTTCATGCGCCCAGGTTATATTATCAACCGTTGCAGTACGAACACGCCGGATCGACGACGCTTTGGTGGTCGCATAGAAAGCCGAAGTGTGAAGCCCTCCGATGAGCCATTACGCTCGACTGTTTAGATAGTTGAAATGTGGTGGAAAAGCTGGCTTTGATGCTCGACCGAGAATGCCGTGGCATTTCTGCCACGGTCTCCAGAAATCGGATGGCCACTCTTCCTGCTCACCGGTTGAGCTCGTCATGGAGACATCAAGCGATCAGCAGAAGAGCCTGCTGTACTCGATCAATGCCATAGTCGCGTTCGGCTGCTTCCCGGGACACCAATTCATCCCGGAGGTCCATGGCGATTTGTTCAAGCTGTCGTTCACTGCAAAGACCGTATCCACCCCCGCCAGGCGTCGCAATGCGAAAAGTTTCGCCCGCTTTCAGTTCCAACCGCGTGATCTTGGTAGGAAGCGCTGTTTCATCTGATCGGCCGGCATTTTGCGTGACGTTGCTCAAGCCGCCGGTGAGGCCTCCATCAATGCCTTCGGCTCCATGAATGTAAGAATCAAACCTCGCCTTAGCGATCGTGCCGTCATGCAATGCGCGAATCTGCCGGACGATTCCGAGACCACCACGTTGACGCCCGGCGCCACCGGAGTCGATTGCGAGACCGTACTCATCACATAGCAGCGGAAAATCGTGCTCCATCATCTCGGTTGGCAAGTTGAGGCTGTTAGTGACGTGGACGTGAACGGCGTCCATCCCGTCACTGTCGTATCGCGCACCCGAGCCACCGCCCACAGTTTCGCCAACCATGTAAAATTCCCCGGTGGTCGGCCTCTGTCCTGAAAGGCCGAACGCCGGAAGGAGATCATTGCTAGAGGCGATGCGCCGGTCGGGCGGCAGAATTTCCCGAAAAGCTCCAAAGATTGCTCCGGCAATCTTTTGGCAAGTTGTGCTTCGCGATCCGCAAGCAGCTGGAAAACGCGGGTTCACAATCGTACCTTCCGGCGCGGAGATCGTGACTCCGTTGAACATCCCGCTGTTCGGCATGAGTTCAGGATCAAGAAGCGCCTTCACGCAGTAATACACCGTCGCTCGCAGCGCACTGAGTGGCACATTGAACGCGCCGCCAGCTTGAGGTCCACTGCCAGCTAGGTCGATGTGAAGGCCGTTGTCATTGAGAGATACTGTTGCGACAATCGGCACTGGGGCGCTGCCGTTTCCATCATCATCCAGCCACGTCGTGAAACTGTACTGGCCAGCCGGCAGGGCTGCAATCCGCCGACGCAAACGTTCGGTCGTATAGGAAAAAATATGTTCGATGGCGGCTTGAGCGCGCGCGACGCCCATCCGCTGGAAGAGGCGCCGCGTTTCCTCGGCACCGCGAACGTTAACCGCGATCTGAACGCGAAGATCAAGCCTTCGCTCTTCCGTCAGGCGCGAGTTCTGAGCGATGAGATTGAGGAGATCCTCATCAATGTTGCCGGCTCTGGCGATCCGGATAATCGGAATTCGCAGCCCTTCTTCGAAAATCGAGCGAGCCGCGGCCGAGATGGAGCCGGGCACCGGCCCCCCGAGATCGGAATGGTGGCCGATATTGGCAGCAAAAGCTACGATCTCTCCTTCGATGAAAATTGGGGAAATGATGGACACATCGGGTATGTGCGTTCCTCCGGCGAGGTAAGGATCGTTGCAGATGAACGCATCACCGTCCGCGAGTTCCGACAGATCGTAGCGGTCGAGGAGGGCTTCCATTCCACCAAGGAGCGAACCCAGATGGATAGGAATGTGAGAACCTTGAGCAATGAGCTTGCCCTCAGCATCGAAAATCCCGACCGAGAAGTCACGGCGTTCCTTGATTTGCGTTGAATAGGATGAGCGCATCATATTGAGCGCCATGTTCTCCGTGATCGACAGCATACGATTATTGAAAATTTCCATCGCGATCGGATCAAACCCGGGCGCCGCCTGGCCTCCAGGCTTCTGCGCTGCATTTGTCATGGCCGTCCCCATTCAATCTGTGATCACGATGTTGCCGAAGGCGTCCACGGTGACGTTCTGCCCCCCAAGAACGACTGTCGTTGAACTCATTTCGTCAATAATTGCCGGCCCCGCGAACGTCTCTCCGACTGGCAAAGCGGATCGGCGATAAATTGGCGTGGACTTCCATCCCTCGTCCGGGCCGAAGTAGACATCCCGCTGGTCCGTCTTGGCCTTAGCCAAGGTCGAACCGCCCCGGTATGTGGGTGTCGCTGCCTTAGGGACCTGGCCCACAGCACGCATCCGACAACTGACGATGTAAACAGGTCGTCCAGGTGTCTCATAACCATATGTTGCCGTATGCGCTTCCGCGAAACGACGAATGAAATCGTCGAAACCGTTCGCGTCAACATCATCGATTGAAACTCGGAGCTCGTGGCTCTGTCCATCATAATGAGCATCGATCGCGAGTTCGAAGCGCCGCGACGCTGGGCTCACATTCTCCGACGCCAGCCAACTGTCCCCCTCAGCAATCATTTCGCGCAACGCCGAGCAAACGGCGAGCCAATTCTCGCGCGTTGCAAGCGATAACTGCATTCGGACGAAATCGAGGCTGATGTCGGACAGGAGCACGCCGCGCGCGCACATTGTCCCGGGCTCCTGGGGAACGATTATCCGCTTCGCGCCTGATTCCCGAGCCACCTCTGCGGCGTGGAGCGGGCCAGCACCTCCGAACGCGAATAGCGCTAGATCTGCCACGTCATGGCCCTGTTCAGTCGTAACGGCGCGAATGGCGCGGCTCATATTCGCTGCTGCGACTTGAATGATCCCGTAGGCCGCCTCCTCGACCGATATCTGGAGGGGCTCAGCGATCTGTTGCGCGATGGCAGCGATGGCCGCTTCGCGGCTGACTGGCATCCGTCCATCAAGCAGGGCTATGGGGTTTAATCGATTGAGACAGATATTGGCATCCGTGAGTGTCGGAAATTCGCCACCACGCTGATAGGCCACGGGACCGGGCAGAGCTCCGGCACTACGCGGTCCAACCTTGAGGGCGCCGGCGTCATCTATTACTGCAATGCTTCCGCCGCCGGCACCAATGACATGGATGTCAACCATCGGCAATTTCACCGGGTGCCCCGCGACTTCACGGCTAGACGTGAGCTTCGGCTTACCGCCCACGACGAGTGAGACGTCAGTGCTGGTCCCGCCGACATCGAACGTCACGAGGTTTGGAGCGCCAGCAGCAGCGCCAACTACCGCAGCTCCCATAACCCCGGCGGCTGGACCCGACAAACAGGTTGTAACCGGTAGTCGCTTGGCCGTGTCGATCGAGAGGAGCCCAGCGTTGGAATGGATGATCATGGGAGCGACAGTAATTCCCATCTCAGCGATCTTCGATCTCAGTCGATCGAAATAAGCCGCCATCTTAGGTCCCACATAAGCGTTAAGTACCGTTGTGGAGGTACGCTCATACTCGCGGATCTCAGGTAGGACCTTCGAGGAGAGGCTTACATAGATACCTGGCCGTTTCCGCGTGATGATGTCTGCCACGGCCTGTTCGTGATCAGGGTTTTGGTAGGAGTGCAGAAACGACACAGCGATTGTCTCGGCACCGTCTGCGACCAGCTCTTCAACGACTTTCTCAACCTCGGCTTCATCGATCGCCGCTATCTCTTCGCCCGTGGCATTGAGCCGCTCGTCGACTTCTCGGCGCCTGAAGCGATCGACCAGAGGCTCGGGCTTGCGGACGGCGGTGTCATACAGCGCGGGTCGCGTCTGGCGGCCGATGGCCAGCACGTCCCTAAACCCTTTGGTGGTGATCAGGCCAGTGACTGCTCCGAGACGCTCGATGATCATATTGGTCGCGACGGTGGTCCCATGGCCGACATACTCGACGTCACTAGGCGCGATCCCAAACTTTTTGAGAATTTGGTCGATGCCATCGACAATTGCTTCCGAAGGATCGGCCGGAGTCGATGATATCTTAAAGAAAAGGTCTTCGCCGGTCCGCGTGTCGGAAATCGTAAAATCCGTGAAAGTGCCTCCAACGTCGACGCCAATTCGATACATTACTTGGTATTCCTCTTGGATTGCCTGGGAGTAGTTCGTCATCAAGCTGGCATAAACGTCTTTTTAGGACGGTGAAATCCATTCGCTAAGCCTAGGCTTCACACGCCTCAGAAGGACGGTAAAATAACTTAGTTGATTACTCCCGTTCTCACCAGCATGATGCTTAAGTACAACCTATTAAGTCAAAGGCCTAAAATGGGGCACAATATTCCGATTGGTTATAATTGTGCGTTTTAATGGGGAGAGCGTATACCATACCGAAGCAGCGTTCCGCGCTACAAATGGTCAAATGCGAGCCGCAGTACGGCGTGGGCCAGCCGACCCATCCATCAATCGCGCTGGGGCAAGGCCATCGATATCAATAGAGCTGCGCCCATCCAAGAGCAGCTCAGCGGCCACCACACCAAGGGATGGTACCAACTGAAAGCCGTGGCCGGCAAAGCCGAAAAGGTGCATGAGACTCGGCGATCGAGGCGACAGGCCAGCGATCGCCACGCCGTCCGGCGAGTTTGATTCGAGCCCGGCCCAGCTCCGCACGATCCGCAACCGGCCCGCCGTAGGGAAGATAGCGACAGCCGCCGCTGCCGATTTCGCCAGCCCGAGGACATCAACGTGGGCGGTCTCATTGGAAACGTCGGCCCATCCTTGCTGCCCGCCGCCGATGAGCACCGTCCCTTGCGCCGTTTGCTTGAATGATAAAGTCCGACCAGTCGCGATTACAGTGGGCCGCAGAAACGGCGCAGTCCGCTCCGTGACGATCATCATGGATGCTTTTGGCGGCGCAAGCGGGATCTGGTCGCCAGCCAGTTCTGCGATTTCTCCTGCCCAGGCACCGGCGGCATTGACCAACAGCGGGGCTTCATAATGAGTTCCGCCATCACCCGCCCGCCACACGTTCTCGATGCGTTCGAGCGTGCGTACACCGACCCCCTCATGTATGCGGACGCCCGCCGCTAGTGCCGAACGATGAAAGGCGGCGAGGGTACGATGCGGATCGGCGGCGCCATCGTCACGCACGATCCTCGCGCCAAGACAATGGTGCGCAATTGCAGGTGCCAGCGCTCGAAGCGTAACCGCGTCTATCATTTCTTCATGCACGAGGCCATCTTCGCGAAGCGCGGCGACGAGTGACGCTTGCTGGCGCCACTGATCCTCCGTCTCAACAACTTTGACCTGACCGTTGGCTTCAAACCCACAATCGTCGCCGACCAGATCGGCGATATGATGCCACATATGCATTGCGACGAGTGATGCCGGAAGCTCTGCCCTTGCGCGTCCTAGCGTCCGAACGCCGGCAGCAGACGCCCCGGACGAGTGTCGTCCGATGTGCCGCCGCTCTAGCAAAACGACGCTCAGTCCACGTCGAGCGAGCTGCAATGCAGCCGATAACCCGTGCAAGCCACCACCGACCACTAAGACATCTGATGTTACTGTCATGGCGTCGTCTCGAGGAGCGTTGCGAGCTCCTGTAGCGTCAGGGGCTTGAGCGGCGGCCGTATTCGCATAGGTCGGACGGCTTCGAGCGGCTGACCATGTACCTCGGCGACCAGCCTTGCGAGCGAGAGCCCGCATTGTCGACCCTGGCACGGCCCCATCCCCGCCCTCGTTGCGATTTTCACTGCATCCGTGCCGAGTTGGGCGCGCCCCGCCAAAGCTGCTCGTACCGTGCCGGCCAACACTTCTTCGCAACGGCAGACCAGCGCTTCGTCGGGGAGTGTCATCTCCACGGTAGGATAAAGTGTGTCGACGAAGCGCCTGAAGCGCATGGCCGCCACCAGACCCGCCTGCAGTGGTCGCGCTGACGTCGTGGCTTCCCGTTCGCTCAACCGACCTGAAGCGCGCGCGATGCCGATAGCCGCAAGCCGCCCCGACATCATCGCGGCGCGCCCCCCGGCTATGCTAGCCCCATCACCGGCGACAAAGACGGAGGCTATGGTGCTTTGACAAAACTGATCGACTATCGGCTCGAAGCAGCGCTGCGTGGGATTCCATCGATGACCACAGCCGGCGGCCATCGTGTTGTGCGTGCTGGGTACGACGCCATCGTGAACAAGGAGCAACTCAGCTGCGATCTGGCCGGTCGCCCCGCTTCGCGTTTGGAAGTGGACGTCTGACAGTCGGCCTTCACCTCTTGCGACGATGGATGCTACATTTCGGACAATGTGAGAGGGCCGCATTTCTGCAAGCCACCGGGCACCTTGCAGGAGGTCACGCCAGCCATAGGGAAGCGCGCCGGGAAGATGACGCGCGGCCGCTGCCACGCATCCCGGGCGGCTCGTATCTAAGACGCCAGCGACCTTGCCGCCTGCCTTTTTCAGTTGGTGGGCGTACAGCAGAAGCAAAGGGCCTGATCCCGCCAGCCACACCGGTTTGTCCGGTATTTGCCTTGCGGTCTTCAACAGAATCTGGGCCGCGCCAATTGTCATCACACCTGGGAGCTGCCAGCCGGTGAAGGGCATTGGCCTCTCTTGCGCGCCGGTCGCTAGGACAATGAAGTCGGCATCGATTAGGTTGGCGTGCCCATCGCACGTCACAAAAGCCTTTGTACCTTGTATCTGCCACGCTTCGGTTTTGCAAAGATATGTGCCGCCAGTCCGGCGGAAGTGCGCAACGAGATCCGCTCCGGAGCGCTCTTCATGTGTCTTGATTTCCCGAGTCTCGATTCCGGCAAATATTCTACCGCCCGGCAGCGACTGATCGTCGACGACCGTGACAGCGAAGCCGAGATTCGATAGTTCAATAGCGGCCGACATTCCCGCTGGGCCCGCTCCGACCACCAATATCGCGGTCATTGGCCATACTCCGTGAGCGGATCAGGGCGCCGCACCTGACGCTGAATATTCATTCCTTCGCGTGCCTGAGCCATGCAGCCGCGCGAGGATGCCATACCGTCGATCTCGACCAGGCACTCGAAGCACACGCCCATCATGCAATAGGGAGCCCTTGGCGCACCGCTGAGCGGGGTCATTCTGCTTGTATAGGGTTCCACGCGGAGAAGAACCGCGGCGAGAGGCTCATTTTCTTCGGCAGCAATAGGCTGATCGTCGATCCAAACGGTGATCAACTTACCGCCAGTCTCATCCGGACCAACTTTATGAAACATCATCCTGCCTTGAGCGATTTCTTTGCGCGAGCTTGTCGGCTTGTCAGGCCACCGTCAAAGTCCGGTATCTGCAGTGATCATTCAAAAAGGTTATGTTCTATCCTCAGGCGCCTCTGGTGCTCATATTCAAACCGCCCGCACCGCCCAAAGTGCTGGGAACTCACTAAGGCACCTCTCGGGTTACAGCGATCTGATCATCGATGACCGGGGGCCGACGAGCCTTACGTTGCTATAACCACTACCTCAGCGAGCCAACTCGGCACTTGTATTCTAAACGGTTATGATATGCTACCTGGGCGCGTGGCACGGTAGTGTGCCGGATTCAAGGAGGCTTGAGATGCCGCGTCAGGTTAATCTCCGGCAAATCGAAGCTTTTAAGGCCCTGATCGAGAACGGTACGGTCAGTCGCGGCGCCGAAGTGCTCAATATCTCGCAGCCCGCGATGAGCAAGCTGATATCGCATTTGGAGATGGGCACCGGGTTGAAGCTTTTCGACCGAGTGAAAAAGCGCCTCGCCCCAACCAACCATGCAATGCGGCTCTATCAGGAAGTAGACCGCATCTTTGCCGGCGTCCGGCAGGTAGAGAGCGCGATCGACACCCTTCGCCGGGAAGAGCAGGGTCGAATTCCTTAGAGCCCGATTCGAAAGTTTATCAAGCGAGACAATATCTTGCGGTTCTGCGGGTGAGCATGCGGATCGATGCGATGTGGGTCCATGCGGTTGAGGAAGCGATTGTGGCTTCCCAGTCCTTGGCGAGGCGGCGACATCGCCCCAACCAAGCGAAGGTGCGTTCGACGACCCAACGACGCGGCAGCAGGACAAAGCCCCTAGCCGAGGCTTTCGCTGAAGACGTTCGCACGTTGGTAGGTTAAGTCTCGGAGTCGATCTTGATCTGACATTTCGGTTTAATCCCGACTATTATTTGCAGAGAGCACGGGATGAATGCATGTTTGGCTTAATCAGGAAGAGCCCGCGCCTCCTCTAGCAACCAAGCTCGAAAATCGTTCAAGCTTGAACGCGAAGCTTCACTCGAGGGGAATACCAGATAATAAGCATTCTCATTCTCGAGCGCGATCGGAGATGGAGAAACCAATGCACCACTCGCCAACTCATCCTCGATCAGGAAGCGGGGAATGAGAGCGATCCCGGCACCGGCCTCAGCCGCTTGAGCCAGCATCAGAAAATGCTCGAACGATCCGCTGGGCGGTGGCGGAGCGCGGTCTACGCCGGCGGCGGACAACCAATCCATCCAAGCGCCACGACGGGTGCCCAGGACCAGAAGTGGCCAGTTCAGGACATCCTCGGGTAGATTTATCGGCTGACTTGCGAGCCGCGTAGGCGCACAGACCGGGATACTCACCTCCCGGAAAAGTAGATGGTGAACCGCGTTCGGCCAATCTTCCTCGCCAAAATGAATAGCGGCGTCGAAAATCTCTTCCTCGAAAGCGAACGGGTAGGATCGGGCGGAGAAATTGACGATTAAATCGGGAAATAAGGCGTTTAGGCGCGGCAAGCGCGGTGCCAGCCATCGCATTCCAAAGCTCGGCAGAGTGGCGATATTCAACTCTCGGTCGGATTTCTGGCTGATTGCCGCGCCCGTAGCCACCCGGATCTGATTGAGAGCGGGTTCAATCGATTTAAGATAGGTTGCCCCAGCACGGTTGAGCCGTACGCGGCGGCCGTTCCGCTGAAATAGTGAGAGCTGAAGCCACTCCTCGAGCAAGGCAACCTGCCGACTGACAGCGCTCTGGGTGAGCCCGATCTCCTCACCTGCACGCGAGAAGCTGTCATGGCGAGCGGCTGCGGCAAAGCTTGCAAGCGCACCTATGGGCGGAAGAAGCCTTCGGCGATGATCACTCATTCCTGTTACTCATCTGTAGATGATACCATTGCGTTTGCCACATTAGGACGTTTGGCGCAATCTACAGGAGAGAAATATGATATAACTGTTTGGAATATTCATATTCTCAAAGACTATGTTCATTACATTTAGTCATGAGGATGTTCGATGACCAACGGTCATTTGATGGGAACGTATAATGCGACGCCGTTCGATGTCGCCTCGGGCGATGGGGTCTGGTTGGTCGATACAACTGGCCGACGCTATATCGATTGTGTGCAGGGCATTGCGACTAACGCGCTTGGCCACGCGCACCCGCGCTTGATCGACGCTTTGCAGGCGCAGGCACAAAAGGTCTGGCACGTCTCCAACCTGTTTGGCGTGGCTGAGCAGCGTCTCCTAGCTCAGCGATTGACGGAGGCCTGCTTTGCAGATCTCGCATTCTTCGCCAACACCGGCACAGAGGCAGTCGAGGCGGCACTGAAGGCCGCACGTCGCTATCACGCAGTGAATGGCGAGCTTGAAAGGGTCGACATAATCGGCTTTTCTGGCTCATTCCACGGGCGGACCTATGCTGCCATGAACGCTTCCGGAAATCCGGCTTATCTCGATGGATTTGGTCCGAGGTTGCCTGGCTACATTCAGCTTGATCTCGATGACGATGTGTCGCTCGCCGCTGCCGTCAACTCCCCCACGACGGCGGCGGTTATAGTCGAACCCGTACAAGGTGAAGGTGGCGCTCGCTCTCTGCCGGGAGCGGTGTTGGCACGCTTGCGCGACCTGACACGATCGCACGGCGTCCTCCTTATCTATGACGAGGTCCAGTGCGGAATGGGGCGGACCGGAAAGCTCTTTGCACATCAATGGTTCGATGGCGTCGAGCCCGACATCATGACCCTTGCCAAGGCATTGGGTGCAGGCTTCCCGGTTTCAGCCTGCCTAGCTACGGCCGATGCCGCAAAGGGAATGACCGTCGGGGTCCATGGCACGACCTTCGGCGGCAACCCTTTGGGAATGGCGGTGGCGCTTGCCGCCTTCAAGGAGATTAATCGCGAAGAGGTGCTCGTGAATGTCCAAAGCGCCTCTGCCGATTTCTTCGAACGACTTGAGGGTGTGCGAAGCCGCTATCCCGATGTTATCGCCGAAGTGCGCGGCAAAGGCCTGCTCATCGGAATCCGGCTCATCCCAAACAATCGCGAGTTTATGGCTTTCGCGCGTGATCAGGGCCTTCTGGTCGCTGGCGGTGGCGACAATTGCGTACGATTGCTGCCACCATTGACGATCGTGGCCGACGAGGTGATGGACGTCGTGGCCCGGATTGAGCGCGCGTGCGAGGCGGCTCGCACGGCGCTGGGAAAGGCTGCGTGATGGCCAGCGTAGCAGCCGAAGATCTCGCTCCGATAATTCCTGCAGTGTCTTCGCGAGTATCAAGTGGGGTTTACAGCGGTCCGGTTTTCGACATGGCGCGCCAGCAATTCGATCATGTCGCCGATCATCTGCAAATCCCCGAGGAGGAGCGCCAACGCATTTTTATGCCCAAGCGCGCGATCGCCGTGTCATGCCCGATCCATCGCGACGACGGGTCAGTGGCGGTTTTTAACGGTTATCGAGTCCAGCACCATCTGACCCTGGGTCCGACGAAAGGCGGCACTCGCTTTTCGCCCAGCGTAGATGTGGGCGAAGTGGGGGCGCTTGCCATCTGGATGAGCTGGAAATGCGCTCTTGTTGGCCTTCCTTACGGTGGCGGCAAGGGGGGAATAACAGTCGACCCATACAGCCTGTCTCGTCGCGAACTCGAAGCACTTTCTCGACGTTACATGCAGGAGATGATCCCTTTCGTGGGACCGCAGATCGACGTCATGGCACCTGATATGGGGACCGATGAAACGATCATGGCATGGTTTATGGACACCTACTCCATGTACCATGGCAGCACCGTTACTGAGATCGTCACCGGTAAGCCTGTCGATTGCGGTGGTACGCTTGGCCGTCGTGAGGCAACCGGACGCGGCGTGGCTTATCTCATCGGCAGAGCCATGGAAATCGTCGGCATTGATCCGACCCAATCGACTGCCATCATTCAAGGGTTTGGCAACGTTGGCGCCGTCACAGCAATAGAACTGCTCCGCCGCGGCGTACGCGTGATTGGTGTCAGCGACCACACTGCGGCTTATTTCGACCCTCGCGGCCTCGATGTTGAGGCGCTCACAGCATTTGTCCGGGACAACCGGGTGCTTCGTCGCTTTTCCTCTGAGACGCTTATCGATGCAGAGGAAATGCTGACGCGACCATGCGACGTTCTCGTGCCTGCTGCGATGGAACGTGCGATTAACGCTAATAACGCTGGCCAGCTGCAATGCCGAATCCTAGCCGAAGGTGCCAACGGCCCCACCACGCCCGAAGCAGATCTCATTCTAGCTCTGCGCAGAGACGAGATTTTCCTGATCCCTGACATCCTCTGCAATGCAGGCGGCGTTATCGTGAGCTACTTTGAGTGGGTTCAAGACCTCCAGCGTTTCTTCTGGGACGAGCCGGAGATTCTCGACAAGCTTTACCGAACTCTCGAACGGGCACTGCAGCGTGTTCTGAGCCGCGCCGCTCTCGACGGGCTTTCGCATCGAGACGCGGCGATGGCGTTGGGTGTCGAGACGGTTCGACAAGCAAAGGCGACCCGCGGATTATTTCCGTGATGCGCGATCTACGCTTTGCCTTCTCGCTAGGATTTTTGCGATGACCACCGTAAACATGCAATCAATTTGCCCCGCTACCGGCGAGACCGTCTGGTCGGGCCCTCAAGCGACAAACAGCGATGTCGTACGCGCCGTCGAACGCGCGCGTCACGCCTTCAGAAGGTGGCGGGCGACCAAGCTCGACCACCGAGTCGACATCGCACGGGCTTATGCTGCCGCCTTGACGGCGCACACCGATCGCCTCGCTGAGTTGATATCGCGCGAGACCGGTAAACCTCTGTGGGAAGCTCGCCAAGAAGTCGGATCGATGACTGGCAAGGTGGAGCTTTCTATCACCGCGCAGCAAGAGCGAGCCGGAGAGCGGCATGCCGAGACAGCATTTGGTGCCTCGGTCCTCCGTCATCGGCCCCATGGCGTGATGGCGGTGTTTGGACCTTATAACTTCCCGGGACATCTTCCCAACGGGCACATCGTTCCTGCACTGCTGGCTGGAAACACCGTAGTATTCAAACCCTCCGAACTCGCTCCCGCGGTTGGCGAAGCGATGGCGGAACTCTGGCTCGCGGCCGGTTTGCCTCAAGATGTCCTCACGGTCGTTCAGGGAGGGCGCGAGACCGGTGCAGCACTCGCCGCCACCGATATAGACGGCCTGCTTTTCACGGGGTCGGCTGCTACCGGAGCGATACTCCGTGCAAACTTTGCGACGCGCCCGAATGTCCTGTTGGCACTCGAGCTTGGCGGCAACAATCCACTCGTTGTCTGGGATGGGGATGTTTCGGAAGCCGCCGCCATCGTGACTCAATCCGCGTTCATTACGAGCGGGCAGCGTTGCTCCTGCGCACGGCGTCTAATCGTCCCCGATGATGGATTTGGCGAGTCCGTCGTCCAGGCTGTCCAAGAGCAGATGGCCCATCTCACGATTGGCGCGTGGAATGACGAAACACAGCCTTATATGGGTCCACTTATCTCGGACCGCGCTGCCAAACTTGCCCGTACGCAAGTCGATCGACTGATTCAGATTGGCGCCCGTACCTTGCTGCCGTTCGATATTGTGGGCGGGCGTCGAGAAGCGTTCGTCACGCCAGCCCTATTTGACGTGACCGGCATCAAGGCGCCTGATGACGAGATTTTCGCGCCAGTCCTTCAAGTGACACGCGTCGCCAATTTCAACGCGGCCATCGCAGAAGCTAACAACACGCGCTTCGGCCTCGCTGCGGGGCTCGTGACCAGCGACAACGAGCGGTGGGATGAGTTCATCCTCGAAGTAAAAGCGGGAGTGGTCAATCGCAACCGCCCGACGACTGGGGCATCCGGTGCCGCTCCATTCGGCGGCCTAGGAGAGTCGGGTAATCACCGGCCAAGCGCATTTTATGCCGCAGATTACTGCGCATTTCCTATTGCGAGCTTCGAAGCTGCTACGGCGACTGGCAACGCGGACAGCTTGAAGGGGATGCTCAAGATATGACGGAATTGGATCGCTACGAACAAGACATGATCACCCGCATCGATTACCAATCGATGCTCACGCATACACTTGAGTGGAGCACGATCAACTCGGGCACTCGAAATCTCGATGGGCTCGGGAAGCTTGCGAGCCGGCTCGCTGCGGAATTTTCGGATCTGCCAGGGATTGTGGCACTGCGCGACCCTGCGCCCACGGAAGCTGTCACGGCTACCGGTAAGGTCGAAAGCCTGATCGCGGGCCGGCACCTGGTCGTCCGCGTACGTCCCGACGCTAGCCGCCGCATCCTCCTGACCGGGCATATGGACACAGTCTTCGCGGAAGACGATGCGTTTCAGCAGTGCAGATGGCTCGACACAGACCGTCTGAACGGCCCAGGCGTTCTCGATATGAAAAGCGGCCTGGCGATCATGCTGGCCGGGCTCAAGGCTTTCGAGACCATCTCACCTGATCTCGGCTATGATGTTCTGATCAACAGCGATGAAGAGACAGGCTCTCTCTCCTCGGCGGTACTGATCGACGAGCTTGCTGTTGGTAAATTTGCTGCGTTGACCTTTGAGCCGTCTCTCCCAGGTGGAATCATGGCGCGCGCACGGCCTGGATCTGGGAATCTCGCTGCGGTCATCGCCGGACGCGCAGCGCATGCCGGCCGTAATCCGGAAGACGGTCGAAACGCGGTTGTGGCAGCGTCGGATCTTGCGCTTCGCCTGTCTAACGCTCAGCATCCCTCCTTGTCGATCAATCCAGCCAAGATCGATGGCGGAGGCCCGACCAACGTCGTCCCGGACAACGCCGTACTGCGCTTCAACATTCGCCCG
Source organism: Novosphingobium sp. SG751A (assembly GCF_013149295.1). GTDB lineage: Bacteria > Pseudomonadota > Alphaproteobacteria > Sphingomonadales > Sphingomonadaceae > Novosphingobium. Next base: position 204,142 of record NZ_JABGCB010000003.1, on the reverse strand, counting down.
CGAAAGGAGAAAAACGTAGCCGAAGCGACAGTTGTCGTCGCGAATCTGAGCGCACAGGTTGCCTCCGACCACGATGTAGACATCAAATTGCATGGGGGGATCGGTCGCCCGCCAAAAATGATCAGTCCAGCGACCGAGCGGCTATTCGGGCTCGTCAAGGAAGCGGCTACGGCGCTCGGCGAGCCGCTGTCCTGGCGAGATGCGGGCGGCGTTTGCGACGGCAACAATATCGCGCGGCAGGGCGTACCCGTTCTCGATACGATGGGTGCCATCGGCGAATTCATTCATTCGCCGAACGAGTATCTCGATGTACGCTCTCTTGTGCCACGAGCCCGGCTGACGGCGCTGGTGCTGCACCGTCTCGCGCAGTGCGAGCAATTGTGATGCTTGGTGTGTTTCGCGCCGCACAGACGTCGGACCTCTCCGCGCTCTACGACCTGTCAAAAGAGACAGGTGGAGGGCTTACCAACTTGCCTCCAGACAAAGGCAAGCTTGAAACCAAGCTCGCCGACGCGGCATGTGCTTTCGCACGCACGGAAGACACGCATGAAGACGACAGGTTTCTCTTTGTCCTGGAGGATATCACCACCGGTCGTATCCTCGGAACCTGCCAAGTATTCTCCCACGTAGGTACGACATGGCCTTTCTACAGCTTCCGGAAAGACACATTCGCTCAATACAATAAGGAGTTGGGCCGAACCGTTCATTCGGAACTGCTGACCCTTTCCACAGAACTGGGCGGTTGCTCCGAAGTAGGCGGCTTATTTCTGCATTCTGAGGCGCGGTCGGCCGGCATGGGCATGTTGCTCGCAAGAAGCCGCTATCTCTTCATCCGTGCTCATCGTGCGCGTTTCGCCGCTCGTGTCGTCGCCGAGCTGCGGGGGTTAGTCGATGAGTATGGCAATTCGCCATTTTGGGATGCCGTCGGCGGTCGTTTCTTCGGGATGAGCTTCCGAGAAGCTGACGAGTTTAACGGTGTCCAGGGCAATCAGTTCATAGCGGACCTCATGCCGAAACATCCGCTCTACATCGCGATGTTGCCGACGGAGGCACAAGAGGTCATCGGCATGCCCCATATTTCAGGGCGGCCGGCGATGCGGATGCTAGAGAAAGAAGGCTTCGCCTTCGAGAATCATGTCGACATCTTCGACGCCGGACCCACCATGACCGCGCGCACTGACGACATCCTGTCGATCCACACCGCGCGAGCCGCCACGGTAGTCTCTTCCAGTCCTGGTGATAGCGCATCTCCGTGTATCCTGGCGGCAGGTTCACTCGCCAGCTTCAGAGCGAGCTTCGCTCATGTTTCCGAACGTGATGATGGCATATTAGTCGAAGCGTCCGCCCTGCAAGTCCTCGGCGCCTCTATAGGCGACCCCATCCTTTTTGTTGAACGGTAGAATGATGATGCGAGAGATCAATTTCGACGGGATCGTTGGTCCCACCCACAATTTCTCCGGCTTGAGCTTCGGCAATTTCGCCGCGATCAGCAATGCGGGGAGAGTCTCGCGCCCCCGCGAGGCGGCTCTACAAGGCATCGCGAAAATGCGGGCCAATCTCGATCTCGGGCTTGTTCAAGGAATTTTGCTCCCTCATGATCGTCCCAACGACACATGGCTTCGAAATCTTGGCACATCGATTGCCGAGGCCCCTTTGGCACTTCGCGCCAATGCGCTGTCAGCATCCGCTATGTGGGCCGCCAATGCCGCCACCGTGTCTCCAGCATCCGACGCCGCCGATGGCCGCTGCCATTTGACAGTCGCCAATCTTATTACAATGCCCCATCGCAGTCATGAATGGACTGGTACTCTCGCCCAGTTACGACTGGCGTTTGGTGATGCGCGTCATTTTGCAGTGCATGGACCCGTTCCGGCGCCATTTGGCGACGAGGGCGCCGCAAATCACATGCGATTGAGCCTAACGCACGGAAAGCCCGGAATCGAGATCTTCGTCTATGGCGAGCCGGGTGGCCCATTCCCGGCACGGCAGCATCGCGTTGCAAGCGAAGCGGTGGCGCGACTTCACGGTCTTGCTGCTGAACGAACGCTGTTCGTCCAACAGGCACCGGAAGCAATTGCGGCTGGCGCTTTCCACAATGACGTCGTTGCCGTCGCCAATGAACATGTTCTCTTTGCGCATGAGCAGGCGTTCGCTGATTCCGAGGCATTCTACGCGGCACTTCGCGCTAAGATGCCCGAGGTCGAGATCATCGAGGTGCCAAGCGCCGCGGTCAGTCTGGAAGACGCCGTCTCCTCCTATCTGTTCAACGCTCAACTGGTCACTCTACCCGATGGCACGATGGCGCTTATCCTCCCCATGGAGGCAAAACGAAACGAGCGAGTGTGGAATTGGCTGGAAGAACTGATTGCCGGCAATGGGTCGATCCGAAAGCTCGTACCCACCGAAGTCCGGGAATCGATGTCGAATGGCGGCGGCCCGGCATGCTTGCGCCTGCGTGTCGTCGCGGACCCGTCAACAGTTGATCCTCGGTTCCTGGTCGACAGTGACCGCCTTGCCCTGTGTGAGCGTGTGATCGAGCGATCCTGGCCGGAGCGCATCCATCCCGATGACCTCGTCGGTGCAGATCTCTGGCAATGCTGGCGGGATGCGCGTCGGACCTTGCTCAAAGTGCTAGATTTCCTTCCCGACGAGCTTTGATCTGCGGATCGCTAGTTGCGCGGCCCCACTGCTAGGGCCGCGCAAGGATCTCGGCGCGCTTAAGCCGCGGCAGTGATGATGATTTCAACCAAGACGCGGGGTGAGGCCATCTCGCACTGCGCAGTCGCGCGAGTTGGTGCGGTCGCCGGATCGATCCAAGAATCCCAGACTTCGTTCATGACTGCAAAATCGCGTTCGATGTTTTTCAGCCAAATTTGTGCAGTCAGCAATCGACTTCTATCTGTCCCGACCTCCGCCAGAATCTCGTCGATGCGCTGCAGAGTCTGCTCCATCTGTGATCTGACGTCACTACTGCAGTCAGCAGCAGTCTGTCCGCCGATTGATAGGATGCCATTATATATTACAGCGCGCCCACGTCGCGCGTTAGTCACAAGCCGGATTATGTCGCTCATACTTTCACCCTTTTCTATTCCGGTTTGGTATATTGAAATCGCCATCCCAGTCTAATGCCCATAAGGAAATATGTTATCTCGAAATGATATGATATAAATCGTTCGTAATTATTTTTCCAATAAATAAATCATTCGTATATTGTGCGATAATGTTGTATATAGGCTTGTCATCATAACCTTGAAGAATGATAAGCATTCTCTTGAAACTTGGACCGCAGAATTAAACCATCCTATGGGTTTTCGTTGAAGGAGACTGCGATGACCTTCTCTGCTCGTAACATTGGACCACGTCGCGCGACGGTCTACTCAGAAGATTTGTCTTCAAGCGACCTCCACCAGGAAGAACCGCTCAACGTTGCTGTCGGTTCACGCGCCATAGCCGCCGCGTTGTTGTTCGCGAAGGTGAAAGAGAAAGCGGTGCCTGTCCGCTCGCAATTGGATCAACCCCGTCAAGATCAACCCGGTCAAGACGGCGCGACTGCGGAACGCCGTTAATCGTACCCTCAATCACTAAGCGAGGACTGTTCGCTGAATCGGAGGGAACGAGGTGAGGCGCGCTATGAAAAGCCGCCGTTGCGGCCGCACGCTCTCACTTGACACATTGTCGCTGCAGGAAACTCCACATCCGTTCGATTTGAAGGATCGGGTAGCGGCTAAGGTTTGGTTCATCGATTGAAAGTGAGTAACTCTGAAAATCAAGCCTCGCGGACAGCACTGCGTGCACGAAATCACCGCGTTCGCTCTACAAATCGTCCTGATTTTCGTCAGCTCGAGACTTTTTTGAAGGTTTCAGAAACCCGAAGCTTTGCCGAGGCTGCCCGGCAGCTGGGCGTCAGCCAGCCCGCTGTCAGTCAGACCATCGCCAGGCTCGAAGAGTTATACGGCGGCGACCTGTTCGAGCGGCGGCGTGGCACACCAGTAGCTTTGACCCCAATCGGACGGGCTGTTTTACCGACAGTGAAATTGCTGCTTTTCACTGTCGACCGACAGATCAGCCGTGCTCTCGCCACGGCTCAGAGCATGACAGGTTCTCTGACCATCGGCTTCTATCCGGGGCTTACCTCAAGCCCACTCAGTGCTGGTATCGTCGAATTTCACCAGTCCTGCCCCGGCGTGCAACTCCGCTTCGTCGAAGCCGCACCCGGCGAGTTGCACCGGCAACTGAACGAGAGAATTCTGGACATTACGTTCACCGCACTGCTCCCCGAACTGACGGGCGGAGCCGTCGTCAAGGAGCGACTTTGGGAGGAACCACTGGTCGTCGGGATACGGGACGATCACCCGCTCGCTGCAAATGAGAATCTTCGTTGGGCGGACCTGTCATCACTTCCGATCCTCCTGCGTGCTCATCAGGGAGATCTGTCCGCCTATCGTGCAGTGACCTCACGAGCGGGAGACCAGGCGCTCGAATGCGAACTTCACGACGTCTCACGGAGCGCGCTCATCGAGATGGTCCGACTCGGTCTTGGTGCGGCAATCACGCTGGCGTCAGCGACGGTGCCACGCGATGGTATCGCGTTCCGCCCAATCGTTGACGAAAACGCCGCTGTGGGCATCGACGCTGTCTGGCCAAAGGATGACCGAAATCCGCTGCGTCACCGATTGCTAGCCTGCGTACGAAAGCACGCATCCGCTGCCCAGCCGTCTGTCTCTAAGGCTTCCCGCGACTGACTTTCACCGGCGTAATCAAATCGCAAGCGCTAATTCCAAGCGCCGCCGCAAATTGTCCGAGGAGTGTCACGCTCGGCGACACCTTGTTTCGCTCGATGGAACCAAGATAGCGCAAGCTAATGCCGAGCACGTGTGCCATTTCCTCCTGGGTACGTCCCGTCTCATTGCGAATTCGCCGAAGGTTGGTCGATAATGTTACCTTGAGATCCATCCGCCATCTGATCACAGCGTCGGCACGATCATTCTAGGAACGATCGTGCCTATTCGTTATGAGTCGGACGTATCGCCACCGATCACGGAACTTCTCATGCCCAACCTGCCGCTCACCGTCGCCGAACGCCGCAGCGAGGCCGAACGGCTTATTCAAATCGCTCGTCGACTGCTCGATCGGCCCGACGAGGAGATGGTCGTCAACTATCTCGACCACGCCATCGAAGCGCTGAATATGATTGAGCCTGATTCTCCGTCCTGAACTGATGCGGTGACGCCTGCCGCCCGTTACTTCGAAGAGGGAGGGGAGCGGATGCTCGCCAGCATTCTCGGCACGCTTGCGCCGGCAGTCGGACATTTGCGGCACATCGCCGCTGTCCAAGGTGAGCCGTTCTCAATTCGAGGATGGATCCGGCAGGGTGCGGGCTCACTGTGGCTGCCTTATACTGCCAACCAAGTGGCCGCGCTTATCCGTTCAGCCTGCCGCTTCACGAGCACGGCGGATACAAGGATCGCGGTACTCAACGGATCTCCGCCGTGCTCAAAAAGCTCAGCCTCGAGTCTATCAACCACCGTCTTCGACTGAGCGGGCTGGTCGCGTCGATCGATGAGGAGCCGAATGCAATCTCTCCTAGATCCAGCAGCCACCATTCTACCTAGAGCACGATTACGATCTGAGATGTAGAGACTTACAGTCTCAACCTGCCAGAAGCCCCGAAATATCACCTTGAGTAGGTTTACCTCCGGCAGATACTCAAATGAGTAATAGGCTTCTGATATTCGTATCTCCGTCAGCGTTTTGCGTTCTCTCACCACACGACCAGTCCGATAGCACCCAGATATTCCTTCCTCGCTGAGCGCCAACTCGATGGCAACGACGAGCGCGATCGCCGCCCCGTTCAACCTTCAGGTTTTCGTTTGCCGACGAACAGCAGTGCGGCCGCAACGTCGCGAGACGCAACGCTTACGTCACCATATTCACCTCCGCCCACAGGACGGATCGGCCAGATTCGAGCTATGATAACTTGGACCTGCTTGGTGGTCGGTTCGATCACAGCGGTTTCTCCCCGTTCAAGTCGAACGGCGTCCCATCGTGCCAGCTTGCTCCCCGACACGCCAACTGCCTCGATTGCAAAAATGACAAGGGTGCTGTCCTGATCGCCCACTTCAATCGCGCGCTCTATTCTTTTTCTTTCCAGCGCGCCGCGATAGCTGTCTCGTCGAATCATTAGATTAAGATCGACGACTGGTTCGAGCACTGCGGCTGAGGTCTCAGCCTCACCGACAAATGATTTAGGCGGTGAACTTGCGGCTAATTCGATCGGGTGTTCCTGGTCAATTTTTAACCGCATCCGGCCCTCTAGGACGGCAAGATGGCGGTCAACACCGGAAAACCTTGAAAATGGCCCATTGCTACACACGTCGGCGGTGCTAAGCCGCCAACCAAAATCGAACCCGTCAGCTTCAATATCCGCACAAACCTCACGGGTAACGCCAGCACCGTTCTTCCAAGGTACTGCGGCACGATCAACCGCGCGTAGAATCTCCATCACTCGATGATCGCTGGCAAATCTAAGCCCGTGCTTTGTGCGCACTGGATCGCGATTTCGTAGCCGGCATCGGCATGACGCATCACTCCCGTTGCAGGATCATTCCAAAGCACCCGCTCCAACCGTTTCGCTGCAGCCTCAGTGCCGTCAGCGACGATCACCATGCCGCTATGCTGAGAGTAACCCATGCCTACGCCTCCACCATGGTGCAACGACACCCATGTGGCGCCCGACGCGGTGTTTAAAAGTGCATTGAGCAGCGGCCAGTCCGAGACAGCGTCGCTGCCGTCCTTCATCGCCTCGGTCTCGCGATTGGGGCTGGCAACCGAGCCGCTGTCGAGATGGTCGCGGCCGATGACGACGGGAGCCTTCAACTCACCCTTCGCCACCATCTCGTTGAACGCGAGGCCAAGGCGATGGCGGTCACCTAGGCCGACCCAGCAGATGCGAGCGGGCAGACCCTGAAACTGGATACGCTCGCGCGCCATATCGAGCCAGCGGTGGAGATGCACATTGTCGGGCAGCAGTTCCTTCACCTTGGCGTCTGTCTTGTAGATGTCGTCGGGATCGCCCGAGAGCGCCGCCCAGCGGAACGGGCCGATGCCGCGGCAGAAGAGCGGTCGGATATAGGCCGGGACAAAGCCCGGGAAATCAAAGGCGTGCGTGACACCCTCGTCGAACGCCATCTGGCGGATGTTGTTACCATAATCGACGGTCGGGACGCCCGCAGCGCGGAAGTTCAGCATCGCCTGCACATGGGTCGCCATTGACGCCTTCGCGGCGCGCTTGACAAGGTCGGGGTCCTTTTCGCGTTCGGATAGCCAGCGATTGAGCGACCAACCGGCCGGCAGATATCCATTGACCGGATCATGCGCGGAGGTCTGATCGGTCAGCAGATCGGGCCTGATACCGCGTGAAAACATCTCGGGTAGCAGTTCGGCAGCGTTGCCGAGCAATCCAATCGACACCGGGGCTGCCGCGCGCCTGGCATTCTCGAGGAGATCGAGCGCCTCGTCGATCGTCGTCGCGCTCTTGTCGAGATAACCCGTGCGCAGCCGCATCTCGATGCGGCTCGGTTGGCATTCGATGGCTATGCATGACGCGCCCGCCATCACCGCGGCGAGCGGCTGCGCGCCACCCATGCCACCTAGACCGGCGGTCAGCAGCCAGCGGCCCGCGAGGTCGCCACCATAGTGCTGGCGGCCCATCTCGACAAAGGTTTCGTAGGTGCCCTGAACGATGCCCTGCGTGCCAATGTAGATCCAGGACCCAGCGGTCATCTGACCATACATCGCCAGACCCTTCCGATCGAGCTCGTCGAAATGCTCCCAATTGGCCCATTTGGGCACGAGGTTGGAATTGGCGATCAACACGCGCGGTGCGTCGGGGTGCGTCCTGAACACGCCGACCGGCTTGCCCGACTGGACCAGCAGGGTCTCGTCATCCTCCAGCCGCCGCAGGGTCTCGATGATCTTGTCATAGCTTTCCCAGTCGCGCGCCGCCCGGCCGATGCTGCCATATACGACCAGTTCCTCGGGCCGTTCGGCGACGTCGGGATGGAGGTTATTCATCAGCATCCGCACCGGCGCTTCGGTCAGCCAGCTTTTCGCGGTGAGATCATTTCCGGTCGCCGGTCGAATATCGCGGCTGTTGTCGAGGCGAGTCATGAGCGTCCTTTCGCAAATGAAATGCAATGTTCGAGAATCTCCCGGAGGGAGGGCGCGATCGGCGCCGCTGGATCGAGAGGCGTTGGCCAGCTATCGGCGGTTGGCGCAGGCGGCTCTCGCATATAGCCGCGTTGGGCGACTTCCATCTGGATCGCATGAATACCGATTTCGGGCTGACCATAATGGCGGGTTGTCCACCCGCCCTGGAAGCGGCCGTTGATAACGTAGCTTAGTCCGCTGTCCGAACAGGCGGACTGCACCGCTTCGGTCAGCCGGGGATCACAGGATCGACCAGCGAAAGTGCCGACATTGAAATACGGCAGTTCCCCTTCGAACAGGCGCGGAATGCGGCTGCGGATGGAATGCGCATCGTAGAGCACCACATGGTCATGGCGCGCGCGCAACCGCGCTAACTCGGCGGAGATCGCTTGATGATAGGGTTCAAAATAGGTCTTAAGCCGACGCTCAATTTCTGCCGGTCTCGGTGTTTCACTGCGATAGAGAGGCTCTCCATCGAAGCTCTCGGTCGGACACAGGCCGGTGGTGGCTTGCCCTGGATAGAGAGAGGCACCCGAGGGATCGCGATTGCAGTCGATGACGGTGCGCGCCAATCGGGTGCGCACCATGGTCGCGCCCATCGCTGCGGCAAAGCCGTAGAGTTCGTTCACCCACCAGTCGGCGTCCTTGCGCGCCAGCCAGGGCGAGACGAAACCGTCTTCCAGCTCCCCTGGGATGTCGGTCCCCGTGTGCGGAAAGGCGACGACGAGTGGTGCGTCGCCCCTTATGATATCGAGCCAGGCGGTCACACGACGCCCGGAAGCTCGACAGCGACCTGCGAGATGACCGCGCCCGACCGGACGAGGCGGTTGGCCGTCTCCATTTCTGGATGGAAGTAGCGGTCGTCATCGAGCATCGGCACCGATCGACGCAGCAGCCGGCGCACCTTATCGAGGTCATCGCTCGACGATAGCGGCGCGTGGAAATCAATGCCCTGACAGGCAGCGAGAAGCTCGATCGCGATGACCGCCGATGCGTTTTCGGCCATAGGGAGCAGACGCCGCGCACCATGGGCCGCCATCGACACATGGTCTTCCTGATTGGCGGATGTCGGAATGGAGTCGACGCTCGCCGGATAGGCGCGCTGCTTATTCTCCGAGACGAGGGCTGCCGCGGTCACCTGCGGGATCATGAATCCCGAATTGAGCCCGGGCTTGGGGGTAAGAAAAGCGGGCAATGCCGACAGAGCTGGGTCGACCAACATCGCGATGCGACGTTCCGCGATCGAGCCGATCTCGCAGATCGCCATGGCTATGATGTCGGCGGCGAAGGCGACCGGCTCGGCATGAAAATTGCCGCCCGACAGCGCCTCATCGGTCTCCGGAAAGATGAGTGGGTTGTCCGACACGCCATTTGCCTCGATGAGCAACGTGGTTGCGGCTTGACGCAGAATATCGAGCGCCGCGCCCATGACTTGGGGCTGGCACCGCAGGCAATAAGGGTCTTGGACGCGCGGATCGTCATCACGGTGCGAGGCACGGATCGCCGACCCCAGCATCAACTGCCGCAGCGCTTCCCCGACTGCGAGTTGGCCGGCATGGCCCCGCAGGCGATGGATCCGCGCGTCGAACGGTGCATCGGTGCCTTTCGCGGCCTCGGTCGATAGCGCACCCGTGACGAGCGCGGTCTGAAAAAGGATTTCAGCTTCGAACAAACCTGCCAAGGCATTGGCCGTGGAGAATTGCGTACCGTTCAGCAGGGCAAGGCCTTCCTTCGGGCCCAGCTCGATTGGCGCTAGCCCCGCGTCTCGTAACGCCGCCTCGGCCGGCCGACGCTCTTCGTCGACATAGATCTCGCCGGCCCCGATCATCGCCGCGGTCATATGCGATAGGGGCGCGAGATCGCCGCTCGCACCGACCGATCCCTGGCACGGCACGACCGGCGTCAGCCCGTGCTGCAGCATCGCCTGGAGCAGCGCGATCGTCGCGGGCCGGATGCCCGACGCGCCTTGGGCGAGGCTGGCGACCTTGAGCGCCATCATCAGGCGGACCACCGCCATCGGCGAAGGGTCGCCGGTCCCTGCGGCATGGCTCAGCACGATATTACGCTGAAGAGTTGTGAGATCCTCGTCTCCGATGCGGACGCTGGCCAATTTTCCAAAGCCCGTGTTGATGCCGTAGACGGGCTCACCGCGTGCGAGGATGCGCGACACTGCCGCTGCCCCCTCGCTGATCCGAGCGTCGAAGCACGGGTCGAGCGTGGCGGTGGCACCGCGATAGATAGCTCGCCAGTCGGCGAAAGAGACCGCACCGGCGTTCAGGATAATATGTGTCAATGACCCCTCCAGATGCGCGCATGGAGCGGGTTGAACCCCAGTCGGTAGACAAGCTCAGCAGGACGCTCGACCTCCCAAATGGCGAGATCACAGCTTTTGCCGGCCTCGAGCGTGCCGACGTCGGCATGGAGACCCAGCGCACGTGCCGCGTTGCGGGTGACACCGGCGAGGCATTCATCGACGGTCAGGCGGAACAGCGTCGCCGCCATGTTCATCGCCAGCAAAATGGACGTGAGCGGCGAGGTCCCCGGATTGCTGTCGGTGGCAATGGCAATCGGGACGCCGGCCGCACGAAGGGCCTCGATCGGTGGCCGCTTTTGCTCCCGAACGAAGTAGAAGGCGCCCGGGAGCAGCGTGGCAACCGTTCCGGCCTGCGCCATCGCTGCGACGCCGGCATCGTCGAGATGCTCGAGATGATCTGCGGACAGGGCGCCATAGCGCGCCGCCAAAGTGGCGCCGTGCCGGTTGGAGAGCTGTTCGGCATGGAGCTTGACCGGCAGGCCGCGTACCGTGGCCGCGCGGAAGACGTGATCGACCTGCTCGGGGGTAAAGCCGATTCCCTCGCAAAATGCATCGACGGTATCAACGAGGCCTTCATCGGCGAGGATCGGGATCATGAGGTCAGCGACCAACTTGATATAACCGTCGGCGTTGCCGGCGAACTCGGGTGGCAGGGCATGGGCGCCGAGGAACGTCTTCTGAACCGTCACTTGCCGTTCAGCAGAGATGCGGCGCGCGGCCAGCAGCATTCGCCGCTCGACGTCGAGCGTAAGTCCGTAGCCGGACTTGATTTCGACAGTCGTTACGCCCTCGGCGATTAGCGCATCGACTCGCGGAAGGGCTGATCGAACGAGATCCTGTTCGCTCGAGCCCCTTGTCGCGCGCATCGTTGAGACGATTCCGCCGCCCGCGAGCGCAATCTCTTCATAGGTCGCGCCAGCCAGCCGCATTTCGAATTCGTGCGCGCGATCTCCCCCATGCACGAGGTGCGTGTGGCAGTCGATCAGGCCGGGCGTGATCCAGCGGCCATCGCAATTAACGGTGGTGTCCGCCTCCCAGCTCGGGCTGCCCTCGGCGGGGCCCGCGTACAGGATGCGGCCGTCGCTGGCCGCGATGAGTCCGTCTTCCACGGGAACCTGCCCGGGTATCATCGTCGCCAAATTGGCGTCGGTCCACACTGTATCGCAGCGCATGGTCGCCCTTGTTCAAAAATTCCGCAGATCGTCGACGCACATTATGTATAGACATCAAAGTCTGTCAATATGTATAGACATAATAATTAGCAACAGCGGAGCGCCAGCGCGATGGCACAACAGCGGGCCCATCACTTTTCGCAGATATTGCTCGCCGACGGTTGGGCTCGCGACGTCCGGATCGTCTGTACGGGAGGGGTCTGCGCTTCGATCGCGATCGAAGTCCCCGCATCCGCGGGCGACGAGCGTCACACAATCGGCATTCCGGGACTGCCAAACCTGCACAGCCACGCTTTTCAGCGCGGAATGGCGGGACTAGCGGAGCGCAGAGGGCTCACGGACGACAGTTTCTGGACGTGGCGCGACGTGATGTACCGTTTTGTTGACCGAATTCGCCCGGAGGATCTCCAGGCAATCGCAGCGCTCGCGTTTATCGAGATGCTCGAATCCGGCTTCACCAGGGTCGGCGAGTTCCACTATCTGCACCATGATATCGATGGTATCGCGAATGCCAACCTTGCGATCATGGCGGAGGCATTGGTTGCCGCGGCTCATGACACGGGCATAGCGCTCACGCTCTTGCCGGTCTTTTATGCGCATTCGGGATTTGGCGGCCTCGCGCCCCAGTTCGGCCAGAGGCGCTTCATCTGCGACCTTGAGCAGTTCGGTCGCCTTTTGGAAGGGGCCGCCGCGGCGGTAGCCACTTTGCCAGACGGCATCGTGGGCGTTGCGCCGCACAGCCTGCGCGCCGTGACGGCCGATGAGTTGAAGCGCCTGCTCACCATGAGCCCAACCGGCCCGGTGCATATCCACATTGCCGAGCAGATTCGGGAGGTCGAGGACTGCGTTCACGCGACGGGAGTCCGCCCTGTTGAGTGGCTTCTCGACACTGTCGCCGTCGACGAACGATGGTGCCTCGTTCACGCGACGCACATGACCGACGATGAAGCGCGCAGGCTGGCGGCCACAGGTGCGGTGGCGGGCCTTTGCCCAATCACCGAAGCCAATCTCGGGGATGGAATCTTCAATGCCGGACCCTTCCTGTCTGCGGGCGGCCGCTATGGTATCGGCAGCGATTCCAATATCCTCATCGATGCGACCGAGGAACTGAGGTGGCTGGAATACGGCCAGCGCCTGGCCGACTGCGCGCGTAATTGCCTCTCGACCGGCCAGGGGGCGAGCACGGGCGGCGGGGTTTTTGCGACCGCGCTTGCCGGAGGAGGGCAGGCCCTCGGAGCAAGCAGCACCCTCGCTGTCGGCGCGCCGCTCGACTTCCTCACGCTGACTGCCGACCATCCTTCACTCGCTGATCGCACCAACGAGGATATTCTGGACAGCTGGATTTTCGCCGCAGGCCGCTGCGCGATCGACAGCGTCTGGCGTCGCGGCGAGAGGGTGGTGAGCGAAGGCGCCCACCGCTATAGGCCGCGCATCGAGCAGCGCTATCGAGGAGTTGTGCGGCGGCTTTTGGCTTGAGATCAGTGGTCAGCACGCTAGCCTGTTTGCGTGCGGACAAGGCTCAAAGCACCGACTGAAGAATATAGCCCTCGCGAAACAATAGTTCCATATCGGTTATGAGGCGGTCATCGAGCCACGTCGTCCTATTCATCGAGAATATCGCAGCGTCGACGGCGCAGCCTAGCGACTTTGCGATGAGCGCGTCGGCCTTGATCGCGCAGAAGGACAGGCTGCCGAGCGAAAAGGGCACCGAGCGAACGAGCCATTCATTAGCACTGACCGCCGCGAGGTCGACATTTAGAAAATCGGGTATTGCGTCCACATTCACCCAACGCCGTTCAAATGCATAGGGCGCGTTGTCGGCCAGATGAAGGGTTTCGATATAGGCGGCCGAAATATCCTCGCGGAGATTGAGTTTCTTGCGCGAAACCTCATCGGGGACACGAACCTCGCGTGTGATCGTATGATGTCTGTAAACGGCGCCGGCGCTTTCGATCTGCTCGCGAATGACCGGAATCGCGAGCTTGGCCTGACGGACCGGCATCTGCCGGACGCGCGTGCCGCCCTTGCGCTTGCGTAACACAAGGCCTTCTTCGGCGAGTTCACGTAGCGCTCGGTTCACCGTCGCGCGCGCGCACCCATAGTGGACCGCCAGGTCGGTTTCGGCCGGAATTAAATCGCCGAGACCCCATTCCCCGGATTGGATGCGGCCGAGGATAGCGCCCTTGACGAAGCGGTGCGACACGACCGCCATCAGGCTGCCCTCGCCGCCGTCACCCAGACCGATCCTTCGGCGCCTCGACCTATCGCTGGCATCAAGAGATGCAGAACCCATTTCGACCTTTTGTGCATAACCGCTCCCTTTGCACCGAATGACGCCCGTTAGACCATCCTGCGTTGTGCGCCGAGAGTGAAAAGTTTAATCCAGTCGCGAGCGCGTTCGGGCCATTAGACGGCGCACTTGCATGCCGTGATAATATGTGCATACATAATATCTGATCTGCTGCTATATACACGGGAAGGTCGCTGCCCCTGGGCAGGCGGCATGCCCGTGGCAAAACGGGCAGATGACACGCTGAATAACTGCCGCCCAGCCCTCCGGGTTGGTGATGGGCAGGCTGAAGGATATGTCATGGTGCTGAGACTGGATTCCCGCGCTCTGGATTTCGAGCCCGCAATCACCGCGTTCATGGCGATTGAGCGGGAGGCGCGCGCCGGCGACTCCGACGTTTCATCGATCGTCGCTGAGATCATTTCAGCAATCCGCGAATGCGGCGATGCCGCCCTGCAGTCCTACACCGAGCAATTCGACCGTTATGATGTCGGTGCGCGGGGCCTGCGGGTCTCTCGAGACGAAGTCGCCGCGGCCTCCGCGGCATGTGATCCTGAACTGCGCGAGGCGCTGCTCGTCGCGGCCGAGCGAATCCGTGTCTATCATGAGCGTCAACTGCCTAAGGACGACCGTTGGACCGACGAGGCGGGAATTTCGCTCGGATGGCGATGGACGCCGATCGATTCCGTGGGTCTGTATGTTCCTGGCGGGCTCGCCTCCTATCCCTCGAGCGTGCTGATGAATGCGATCCCCGCGCGTGTAGCGGGCGTCCAGCGGGTTGCGATGGTGGTGCCCACTCCCGGTGGCGTTGTGAACCCTTTGGTGTTGGTCGCAGCGGAGATTGCCGGCGTTGACGAGATCTACCGCGTGGGTGGCGCGCAGGCGGTTGCCGCGCTGGCCTACGGCACCGCCGCCATCGCTCCCGTCGATAAGATCGTGGGGCCAGGCAACGCATTCGTTGCCGAAGCGAAAAGGCAGGTGTTCGGCAAGGTCGGTATCGACACGATCGCGGGGCCATCGGAAATCCTCGTGGTCGCCGACAAGTTCAGCAATCCCGCGTGGATTGCTGCAGACCTGCTGAGCCAAGCAGAACACGATCCGGCCGCGCAGACCATCTTGGTGACCGATGACACGGATCTGGCGGACCGTGTTGCATCCGCAATTGCGCAGCAGTTGGAGGGCCATCTCCGCGAGGCGGTAGCTCGGTCCGCGTGGGAGAATAACAGCGCGATCATCACCGTTGCATCGCTCGACGAAGCCGCACGACTCGTCGACCGGTTCGCGCCAGAGCATCTGGAACTGAGCATCGACGACCCCGAAGCACTAATGGCGCGGATCAAGCATGCTGGGGCAATCTTCCTCGGCCGGCACACGCCGGAGGCGATCGGCGACTATATCGCAGGGCCCGACCATGTCCTACCGACGTCGCGGGTTGCGCGATATGGCAGCGGGCTTTCGGTTTTCGACTTTATCAAGCGAAGCTCCATCATCGGATGCACCGAACAGGGATTGCGGGCGATCGGCCGTTATGCGGTCGCCTTGGCCACGTCCGAAGGCTTGCATAGCCACGCCCTATCAGTGAGCATAAGGGTGGACGCCGCCTAACAAGCGGACTGCCGAGGCGAGTGCCGTAAAACAGCGGTGCATTATCGAAACAGTGCGAGGGCAAGCAGGAGAGAGCGAAGGCTCAACTATTCGAAGGGGTGTCTCATGATCCACGATTTCAGATCGACCATTCCACCGGACATCGCGCCGATCCGCTTCGGCGGAGATGCGGAGCGCGCTTTCCAACAATGGCATCGCTGGCATCAACCCCTGCTTGTCTCGGCCGTGGCCAAGTCGCGGAGCTTCTATCTCCCCGAGGAATTAGGAACCGGACATTGGGAACGGGTTGACTTCGATCCCGAGTTTGTTCTTCTCGTCAATCGTGCCAATTATGCGAATCCCAACATCTTCTCTTGCCACGGCGAAGGCCTGCTTAAGTTCCATTTCCGGCTTCAGGCGCGCAGCGCGCTCTACGTCGATAGCATCGGCCATGTTCCGCTCGAGGGTGCAGCCTGCCAGGTATTTTATCACCCGCACGGGGTGATCGACTACGAATGTATCGATCAGGGCCCGGTCGACTCTTGGGTTTCGCTGTTCTGTACGCCCGCCTATCTTTCGAATGGGCTGGGACTTGATGTGTCGCTTTTGCCGAAAAAACTGTTCGAAGCGATCACGCAGCAGACCGGTGAACCCTCCATCTTGAACATGGCCTTTTCGATCAGCATGCGCAAAAGCTGCCAGGAAATCGCATCCTGCACTTTCGCCGGCCAGCTTCGCACCAAATATCTCGAGGGCCTCGCGCTGCAGTTGTTATGCGACGCGCTGTCGCAACTCGCCGGAGATGAGCCGGATAACGGGCTTGATTTGGCCGAGCGCGACCTGCGGGCGATCCATCAGGCGCACAGCATCTTGACAGAGACATTTTGCAATCCCCCAAGTGTCTCGTGTCTCGCTCGCCGTGTGGGCATAAATCGGACTAAGCTCCAGAGCGCATTTAAGGCGATCTATGCCACGACCCTTCAGGATTTTTGCATCGAGCGTCGGATGGAACTGGGCCGGAAATTACTGGAGGAGACCGACGAGCCGGTCGCGCGCATCGCGGAGTTGGCAGGCTATGGGCACCCCAACAACTTCTCCTCCGCATTCAAGCGCGTATATGGCCTTTCACCGCGTCTTCTCCGCTCCTGACAAGGGAGAGCGAGTCGCGACGATCGGCAGAATGAGCACGACGCTGGCCAACATGAGCCCGCATCCCGCGTACAGATTGGCATCATAGCCATAGCCTTGGCCGGTCAGCAGCGCGCCGACATAGGGTCCCACAGCAAGGCCGATGCCGATCGCGGCATTTCCCAGCGCCACATAGCGTCCACGAATGTCGATGTCGCCGATTGCGCCGAGCATCAGCGGGATCACGAAGCACCAGCCGAAGAGATAGACCGAGGTCGAAACGGCAAAGATGATGAGGCTCGGTTTGCCGAGGAGCGCAAGTACCGCGAGCGCAGTGACGGGCAAGCCGGTGATTAGAGCGGCAAGCCTGTTCAGGCGGTTGCCGCCAATGGCAACGATGACGGCGCCTGCCAAGCCGGCCAGATTGGCGATGGAGAGCGCCCAACTGATCGACTGCAGGTCCAAGCCCGCGCGCGCACCAATACGCTCCAGAAACGCCCAAACGATATTCAAGCCAATATAAAAAGCCAGGATCGCAACCACTCCCCAAGCGGGGTGTCCCGAGCCGGCGCTGGCGGCTTTCGTTACCACCGGCAAGGCGCTCAACCGACAAGGTAGCGTGAAGGCAAGAGGAAGACACAGCGCGCCGAGCAGTGCGATCGTCGTGAAGCCACCCGTCGAGCCAAAAGCAGAAAAAATCGACGGAATGGCGAGGAAACCGAGCGTCCCGTAGAGGAGCTGAATCGTGAGCCAAATGCCATATTGACGGTCGACATTGGCAAGCCTGCCGATAGACACGACCACCCCCGAAGATACCGTTCCGGCGGCAAGCCCTTCGATGAACCGGACGCCAAGCAGTGACGCGTAACCGTGGACGAAGCCGCTGACGGCGTTCGCGACAATGAAGGCGATCATGGCAACCAGGACCGTGCCGCGCACCGACCATTGCGCAACCCACAGAAAGGCAAGCAGCGAGGCGATGCCGAAACCGGCGATATTGCAGGCGGCCAGCGTTCCCGCCTGACGGTCGGTCAGGCCGAAGTCTGTGACAAAGCCACCGACGAACATCGGCATGAACAGCACCATCGAAAAGGGCACCGCGCCCAAAAGCGAGTAGGGTGCGATAATGTATCGGTGCAGCGGCGTGGCGGCACCCGACGGGGCTTGCTCATTAGCGTCGGTCACAGCAGTTCCCCAAGTGTCAGCCCGCAAAGGCGAATGTGTTGGCGCGCCGCAGCGACCGCCTAGAACCAGGAGTGCGCCGAAGCCACGCGGTTCGCGTTTGCGCCTCCCCACTACGACCTGCGGTGCGCACCCGAAGACAGCGGCCAGATCGCGATCATTGGGTTTGAAATATGTCAGTTACAAGCCAATCGGCCCAAGATCAATGACGTACTGCATCTCGCATAGGTCAAACTGGCACTCGCATATTCTGTTTTACTTTCAGCCCTCTACACTGACCCTGCAAAGACGAATCTGCATTCACAACGCGGATATGCAATCAGGAAACAAAGGGGGGTCTCGTATGAGAAGTCGTCGGATTGGACATGGGAAATATAGCGGCGCTGGTGTTCAAGCACTTGCAGCGGCGATGGCTCTGTTTTCGAGCCCGGCCTGGGCACAAGTCGAGAAGCAAGCCGAAGAACCCGCCAAGGCGGAGACGGCGCCCGACATTGTGGTGACCGGTACGCGGCTTGCTAACGGTTTCCAAGCGCCGACTCCGGTTACCGTCCTCACAGGGGAAAATCTGATCGCTGTTGCGCCCACGAATGTCGCGAGCGCGCTTGCGCAGTTGCCGTCGCTTGCCACTTCGCAACTTACCACCACGACGGATCCTGGGTCTCAGGCTGGCGGAACCAACGGATCGAGCCTGCTCAATCTGCGTAATCTCGGTGTCACGCGCAACCTTGTCCTGTTGAATGGTCGACGCGTCGTATCCACCAATGCGGCGAACTCTGTCGACATCGCCACGTTGCCACAAAACCTCATCCAGCGGGTCGACATTGTCACCGGCGGAGCTTCGGCAGCTTATGGTTCCGATGCGGTCGCTGGTGTTGTCAATTTCGTGCTGGACACCAAATTCACCGGGCTCAAGGGCGACATCGGTGGCGGCATCTCTACCTATGGCGACCTAGGGAACTTTAAAGGTTCGCTGGCCTGGGGGCGAGCCTTCCTCGACAACCGGCTCCACATCATCGCCAGCGCGCAATATGCCAAGGAATATGGCGTCGCCGTGAACGAGAGCAGCGGGCGAGACTGGTTCGACGACCCCGTCGGCCTCATTCCCAACACGCTCAGTTCGTCGCCCTCCAATCTGATCGTGCCTAGCATTCGGAGCTCTGTCGGATCGGACGGAGGCCTTATCACCAATACCATTCTGCGCGGAACGCAGTTTCTTGTCGGGGGTGTTCCCGCGCCATTCAACCGCGGGTTCAATCCCGGCGCTGGTTTCCAGAGCGGCGGCGATGGATCTCAGGTGCATTACAACTTCGCGCCGGACCAGCGTCGCAACTCAGAATTCGTCCATGCGGAATATGACGTTTCGGACGATGTCTCGCTGTTTGCTGAGGGGCGGTTCGCCTACAACTTCGTCAACAGCAAGAACCAGATCGCGTTCGAGACCGGTAGCGGCAATCAGTTCACGATCTACAGCGGCAATCCATTCATTCCCGCCTCAATCCAGACGATCATGGCCGCCAATAATATCCCGTCCTTCACGATGGGACGCTATCTCAACGACTATCCTATCGTCAATTTCACGACGAAGACGCTGACCGACCAGGAAACGATCGGCTTCAAGGGCAAGAACTTATTCGGAGGAAGGTGGGCTTGGAACGCATCGTTCGCACGAGGGCACACGTTCCAGGATCAAATCCAGCATAATCTTCCGCTGGCACCGAATATCTACGCCGCGGCCGATGCCGTCGTGAACCCTCAGACGGGGCAGATCGTCTGCCGTTCGCAATTTTACAACGCGGCCGGCGTGTTCGTGCCCGGAGGTACCGGCCTTTCGTCGGGCTGCAAGCCGATCAATTTCTTCGGTAACGGCTCAGTTGACCCCTCGGCGATCGGCTATACGATCGGCGACTCTTCGAAGGAATTTCACCTCACTACCTATGTCGCTCAGGCCAGTGTTTCGGGAGACTTGGGTTCGACTTTCCAACTGGGAGCTGGGCCGATTTCGATCGCTGCTGGTGTGGAATATCGTGAGGAGAGCGCTTACCAGACGACCGACGCGCTCTCGCCGACCCGCATCGATGCTACCGGAATCCGCGGTGTCCCAGCCGCGTTGAACAACAAGCTGGGGCCGTATCGCTTCTTCAATCCGCTACCGTTCTCCGGTTCGTTTAACGTGAAGGAGGCGTTCGTCGAACTCGGCGTCCCAATTCTGAAAGACAAGTCATTCGCACGGTCGCTGGCGTTCGATGTGGCGGCGCGCCACACCGATTATAGCCAGACCGGGGGGGTGACTACCTGGAAGGTTGGAGCCGACTGGCAGGTAATCGACGACATCCGTTTGCGTGGCTCGGTCTCACGTGATATCCGCGCGCCAAATATTCTTGAGCTTTTCAACGCCGCGACGCAGTTCACGACGACGAGCATCTATCCATCGAGCGCGGGCGGAGTGACGACGCCGACGCTGAACGTCATCGCGGGCAACCCCGACCTCCAGCCGGAGAAGGCGCTAACCCAGGCTTATGGCGTCGTGCTTACACCGACTTTTGCACCCGGCCTTTCCTTCTCGGCCGACTATTATAACATCAAGATTAAGGGCGCCATCGCCTCGCTTACTATCCAGCAGACGCTGGATAACTGTGCGGCAGGTCAGACAATCTACTGTTCGCAGATCAATTTCGCCAATGGGGTGGCAACGGTCGCGACTCCCGGTCTCAACCTCAATGTGTTGGCCACGTCGGGCATCGACTTTGAAGCGGGCTATCGAACCAACCTCTTCGGCAATCCCCTTTCTCTGCGTGTACTAGCCACCCGGCTTTTGTCGAACTACACGACCCCACCCAATTCGACGAAAATTTCGACCCTCGGCGGCGACGTTGCTCCGCACTGGCGCGTCACCGCCCAGCTTGCATATGACACCGAGACCTGGAAGGTTTTCGTGCAGCAACGGTACATCGGACCTGCGCTGATGGACGCTACCAAGGTTGAGGGCGTTTACACGGACGAGAATGACATCCCGGCGGTGTTCTATACCGATGCCACTCTAAGCTATAAGCTAAAAAAGCTTGGCTTAGACGCCGAGCTTTACCTGACCGTCAACAATATCTTTAACCGGGAACCCCCAATCGATATTGCGCCGCCATCATCGTTTTCGATCCCTAATGCCCGCAATAATTACGATCGGATCGGAAGAATGTATAATGCCGGCTTGCGATTCAATTTTTAGTCTAATGAGGACTTGAAAGTGCAGAACGCGTCCTGACGGCGGAGCAAGCAAGGCTATCTGATTTGCTTGCTCTTGTCGTTTCAGTCACGGAGATTGGAATGAAGCACCTTCTGCTTATCGGCATCGGGCTCTCTGCCTTTACATCGTCCATCGCTTCGGCGGCGTCCTTCTGCAACCTGGACGGCTATCAGCGAGCCGACGGACTCATCGCTGAAAGTGACAACGAGGGACTGACAGTCACCTGGGACGGCGCCAAGGACGAGACGCTTCGACTCCGCTTGTCATTAAAGAATGGCGTACCGACGCTTGAGGAAATCGGTGCGCGAGCCGGAGAAGGTCCGTGGGCGGTCGTTGCCAGGAATCTGGTGCCTTCCTTCCGTGTCGTCTCGGGCTACCGTCGAATGGAGGGTCGAAACGCGGGCGGCCAGTTCGGTGCGCTGAGGCGTCTCGGGGTTCCAATAATGCCTGAGACCGTTAAGCAATATAAATGGGACGCGTTTTGGGACGCTCCGCTCATGATCCCGGGGACGGAAGACGGCGGGCATGCAGACGCTCGTCCGCCCTTGGAACCTATGGCTGGTCAACGGGGGCTACCACGTACCGCGGATGAGATCAAACGAGCGGACATCGCCTTTGGGATGACGGGCTGCGAAGTCAACACAAATGGCGGATCGATCGAGATCTCGCTGCCGGGGATTACGCTGGGAGTCTTCGAAGGGCGCCTCCAATATACGGTCTACAAGGGGACTAACCTGATCAGACAGGAGGTCGTTGCCAAGACGGACGAGGATTCTGTCGCTTATAAGTACGAGGCTGGCCTGAAAGGTCTTCCAATCGAAGACAGATCACGCGTGACTTGGCGCAGCACGGCCAATACGCCACAAGCCTATGCGCTCGACGGTCTTCCGAATACTGCACCGGTGACGCTTCAAGCGGCTAACCGTCTTGTGGTCGCTGACCTGGAGGGCGGGGCGATAGCCGCCTTTCCCCCGCCTCATAATTTTTTCTGGGCGCGCGAAATCTCATATAATCTCGGCTATGCTTGGTACAGCAAGGACAGCGCCTCCTCTTTCTCCTTCGGCGTTCGTCAAGCGGATACGGAGGTTGACCCAGCGAACGCCGGCCGCGGACCAATGGATTATCGCGAGAACTTCGCGCTGCGTAGCGCTCGCCCCGGAACCTGGCAGCGCATGCCGGTATATTTCTATGTGAGTGGGAAAGGGGCCAGCGACGCATCTGAGGGGGCGCTGGCATTCACACGCGGCGACCGTTTCAAAGCGCTCGATGGTTACAAGGTCATGGCCACCCATTTCCATGCCGCCATTACGACCCGACTGCTCCAAACGGGCAATCTGAACAATATATTGCCGGATTTTGAGGTGGCGAAAGATGCTGGGATAAACATCTTCGCCCCGATCGATGATGATGGTCAGAACGGTAGTCATGGTGCGGCTCTGCCCGGAGCGGGCCATGTCAAGAACCAGGCACTATACTATGAGGTCGCGCGTCGCCATAGCAGCAAAGATTTTCTCATAATGCCGAATGAGGAAATTATGATGGGCGAGGACCTGGACCTTGCAAAGGCGATCGGGGGACATACTGATCTCTTCATGTCCCATCCGGTATATTGGAACCCAACTAGGAAAAGCGGTCAATCGCTCGTCGAGACTGATGCGACCTATGGCAAGGTCTATAATATCGGCTCACCGGATGATTTGACGGAAATGATGAAGCGCGAAAATCTCCTTATCTATATGCCGCATCCTCGGACAAAGGGTTCGACGGGCTTTCCCGATGCCATCAAGGATCGGGCCTATTTTCTCGACGAGACCTTTCGCGGTATCGGTTTCCGATGGGGGATGGGAATTGATGGGTCAGAAACGCGGCTTTGCGAACTCCGGTGTCTGCCGACCCTCGATGATATGAACAACTGGATCGCCGACACGCCGACGCCACCCAAATTCATCCAAGCGATTTCCGAACTCTATGCGCAAGGGCCAGGCGACGATGTCTACGCAAACAATCCGGTAAATTATGTGAAGCTCGACACGCTCCCGGGGCCGGATAACTGGAAGCCTATCGTCGACGCGCTACGAAGCGGCGATTATTTCGTCACCTCTGGCGAAGTGCTGGTGCCGCATTATGCGGTGGAAGGCACCGGGCGCCGCAGGACCATCGTTGCCGATCTCGAGTGGACCTTCCCACTCGACTTCGTGGAGGTCGTCTGGGGCGACGGCCGGAAGACCAATCGGCAGATCATCTCGACGAGGGATTTGCCGCCATTTGGCGTGCACCGGTTCGAGATACCATTCGATACCACCGGAAAAAAATGGGTGCGCTTTGCCGCGTGGGATACGGCCGGAAATGGCGCGATGGTGCAGCCGATCAAGGTGACCGGCAAGGCTTTCGGCCGCACCGTACGGCGCTAGTACCGGCGAAGATTTTTAGCGTTGCGACGCGGCGGTTCCCCCGCCGCGTCGCTCTATTTGAAAAGCGAACCACCCCGGGTCGCCGGTGGCTATTGGGGCCGCATGATCTCGGGATCGGCAATATATGTCTCGGTCCCTGGCGTCCGGGATGCGCCGCAAAACCAGCAGATCTTGCCTTCAATATGATGACGAACGCAGTAGAGCCCGACGAGGCTGCACCACAGCAGCGGTTGGTTTGATAGAAAGGCGTGGCGGTGGCCTAGAAAGCCGGCTCTGCGGCGTCCGCCCGTTCTTGGATCGACGCCGCCGGCTCGATCAGCCGGCAGACCACAGCAGGCGTGCCACAGCGGCGACCCGCACGAGAACCATCAACCAAGCGCTGCCGCCGCGCGAGCCACGTGGACAGCCGGCCGTCGGGCAACCCAAGGTAGGGCGGCCTCAAGATCATAGGCGATGCTCAACAGATCCCGCTCGGCGCCGATCGGGGCCATGAACATGACGCCGAGCGGAGTGCCGTCGGCATGGGTGAGCAACGGTAGGCTGACGGCAGGGATGCCGGTAAAGTTGGCTAGACTGCAATAAGGCGAGGTATGGGCCCACTGCTCGTGAAAAGTCTCGATCGCGATGTCACGGTCGAGCGAGAGTGCACCGGCCTTCGGTGTCGTCGTGGCGAGCGTCGGCGTCACATAATAATCAAATCGCTCGAAAAAGGAGCCTAGCGCTCTCGAATATTGGTTCATGCGGTCGAGCGCGTGCAGATACACCGACAGTCCCTGCGATTTGCCCTGTTCGTAGAGGCGGTAGCTGACCGGCTCGAACAAGAATGGATCGACGGGCTTGCCGAGCGCACGCGCCATCATGTCTATCTCGACCATCGCATAAAGGCTGTAAAAGTCGGTTGTAACCTTGTGGAACTCGGCGAAATCGATCGCTGGATCGGCGACATCGACATCGAAGCCGAGTGCCTCCAACGTCGGTACGATGGTCAGGACCGCGGACCGCACCGCCGGCGTCGCAGCCTTGCCGCCCCAGTTCATCCTACTCATCGCAATCCTCGGTCGCCGCCCGGCGGAGCGCAGCGTTGCAACGCGTAGCTGGCTGTAAACTGACTCGCCCGGCATCGGACCACTGATGGCATTGAGGACGGCCTCGGTGTCGCGAACGCTGCGCGAGGCGACAAATTCTGAGTAAAGCGGGAACATCACGTCGCCCGCGCCCGGTCCAAGACTGACGGTTCCGCGAGAACATTTGAGCCCCACCAAGCCACAGATGCTCGCGGGCACACGGGTCGACCCCGCGCCGTCGTTGGTGTGGGCGATGGGCACGACACCGGCCGCGACAATCGCGGCCGACCCGCCGCTAGAGCCGCCGGGAGTCAGTTCAGTGTCCCAGGGATTACGTGTAACCCCGTTCAGCCGTGACTCCGTCGAGATGGTGAATCCGAACTCAGGGCAACTGGTGCGACCGAGAACACTGAGCCCCGCGGCGTGGAAGCGATCGGTCAGGAAAGTGGTCCCCTCGGCGGTCATTCCCGCGGAAAAGTGGCTGCCCCATTCCGACTTCTTGCCCACTTCTGTTGGGCCAAGATCCTTGAAGAAGAACGGAACACCCCCTAGCGGCAACGCTGCCAGATATTCGTCGTCGAGGTTGTCAAGACGCTCGGGATAAACTTCGATCACGGCGTTAAGGCGATCGTTGACAACATCAACGGCGACCAACGCGGTTTGCGCGAGTTCGCGAGCAGAGACTTCGCGGCGCTTCACCAACGACGCCAGATCAGTCGCATCACATGCGCTATATTCGGTCAAGCTCATCATCTGATTGTCGCTCCTATCCATGCACCCCAGGCGGATCTTCACCGCCTCAATGAGGCGATCATTGTGGGGGCCGCATGTCGTGACAAGAGCGCGGGCCCGCTCAGGCACTGCTTCTGCAAACCGCATAGATCAAATTGGCGAGCGCATATTCCGATTTAATTCCCGCCGGTTAGGGTCAATCGTTCCGGGATGGATTGCGCATCGGGACCCGGACCGACGGGAGACCTGCTTATGCTTCGAGTTTGTCGCCGCGCGTCCCTTACGACAGCGCTGCTCCTCGCCTTGACGGGATTGAACATTTCCGTTGGCGCGCGGGCGCAGACGGCGGCCGCTGCTGCTGAGCCGTCGGTGATCGGCGACGAGATCATAGTCCAAGCGCGAAAGCGCAATGAGAATCTTCAGGACGTGCCGATCGCCGTGAATGCGTTTTCCGGCGACCAAATGCGCGCGCTGGGGATCAAGCAGAGCGGGGATATCGCGCAATTCACCCCGAACTTCACCTGGAATACCGAGTTCGGGAAAGCGTCCCCGCAACCGACGATCCGGGGTGTCGGCAGCAACGGGTTCATGCCCAACAACGTCAATCCGGTCGCGGTTTATTCCGACAATGTTCTTATCGGCCCGAACATCGCGCAGGGCTTCGCCACTTTCGATGTCGAGCGCGTCGAGGTGCTTAAGGGCCCGCAGGGCACGCTCTATGGCCGAAATGCGACAGCGGGCCTGATCAACTTCATTTCGGTGCAACCGACGATCGGCGACGGCGTCGACGGTTTCGGCGAACTGACTGCAGGCTCATTCGGTACGTTGAACGTCGAGGCCGCGCTCGAGAGCGACATCGGTCCGAACGCCGCTGTACGGCTCTCCATCGCGCGCAACAAAAACAAGGGGGTGTATCGCAACCTCAACTTGGGCGGCCACAATGGTGAAACCGACGATCTTGCCGGTCGTCTTCAATTGCTTGTCGAGCCATTGGAGAATGTGCGGATTTTGCTCAATGGGCATTATGGCCGATCGACGCCCGACATTGCCCCGTTCAAGGCGGTGGGAACCTTATGCCCGCCCGGAGTCACCAGACCGACCCTGGGGATTTGCGCCGCAGGCGGCGGCACCGACACCGCCAATCTGTTCGAGAATTATAATGGACCCGGCTTCGAGCGGGTCAAGAGCGTCGGGGGTTTCGCCAACGTCCAGATCGATCTCGGCGACCTGACACTGACCTCGATAAGTTCTTACGACCGGGCCACCATGCGGCGCCTTGATGACGTCGACGATCTGGCGATCTTTCAGGAAAATGATCATTTCTATGACCGGTTCAACACGCTCAGCCAAGAGGTGCGCCTCAGCGGCAAATCCCAGGGGCTGAACTGGCACATTGGCGGCTTCTATTACAACGAGCTCTATCGCGGTGACTATCTCGCTGACTTCGTTATCGGCTCTGCCGGTAATGTGAAGCGGATCAAGACCGACAGCTTTGCGATCTTCGGACAGGCGGAATATGAGCTTGCCGCAGGCTTGAATGTTAGCGGCGGCCTGCGCTGGACGCATGAGCGGAAAGATGTTGGCTACACCACGGTAGACGCGAGCGGAGATCTGGGAACCCGCTTCTTCGGTTCGATCGCGTCCTCCGGGATCGCCATTTTTAACTCGGCAACCGCAGACAATCGAAAATCTTTCAACAATGTCAGCGGCCGGGTCAGCCTCGATTACCATCTGGCAGACCGCAACATGATCTATGCGAGCTATGGCCGCGGCTTCAAAGCCGGGGACGTCAATGGCATCGCGCTCAGCACCGACCCGGCGGCGCTGGCACTCCAGTCGCGCGTGACCAAGCCCGAGACGCTCGATGCGTTCGAAATCGGCTACAAAGGCAGTCTGGCTGACGGAAACATCCTGATCGACAGTTCGGCCTTTTGCTACATCTATAGTGACCAGCAGCAGTCGATCCTGCTGCCTGTGCCCAATGCTACGAATCCCTTACCGGTGGCGACCTTCGCCAACGCCGCGAAATCGAAGATCAAGGGCATCGAGGTGCAGATCACCTGGAAGCCTGCGGCAACATTGCGGATCGTGACGTCCGGCGGATGGGTCGATGCGCAATATCAGGATTTCATTCTGAACCCTCAGGAAACTGATCCCACCCAGATTATCGACTTCTCGGGCAATCGAGCGCCGCTCACGCCGCAGTTCAGCGCAACGGCGGTCGTCGCGAAGGAATTTGTTTTTTCGAACGGCGGTTATGTGTCGCTGCAGGCAAATGGTCGCTATCAGAGCACCGTCTATTTCCAGCCCACAAATGAGGCTGGATTGAAGTCGCGGCCACAGGCGATTTTTGGCGCGCTCATCTCATATTCCGCGCCGGAGAAACGGTGGAGCCTTTCGTTGCAGGCCGAGAACATCCTCAACGGCAAATATCCCGTCTCCGGTTTCAATTTCGACGTGCCGCCCGTGAGCAGCTTGCACATCAAGCCAAACACGCCGCGGATCCTGACCGCCCGGATTCGTGTCGCGTTCTGATCGCTCTCTGGCTGCCGGTCATCCGGCACAAATGCTCCGCTGTCGCGACAGCGTCGGAAAGGCTCTCATGACACTGCACATCAGCCAGTCGAGAGGATCGACCCAAACTCCGTTGTGGCGCTCGCTGTACGTCCAGGTGCTGGTCGCCATCGCGCTCGGCATCCTCCTGGGTTGGCTTGAGCCAAATCTCGGCGCCCAGATGAAGCCGCTCGGGGATGGCTTCATCAAGTTGGTCAAGATGATCATCGCGCCGGTGATCTTCCTGACAGTCGTAACGGGCATCACCGGACTGGGCAATCTTGGCGACGTCGGGCGGATCGCGTTCAAGACCTTTGCCTATTTTATCGTGATGTCGACGCTCGCGCTGATCGTCGGGCTCGTCGTTGCCAACCTCGCGCAGCCAGGCGCGGGCCTGAACATCGACCCGGCGGCGGTCGACACTAGCCACGTCGCCGAGTTCACCGCAAAGGCGCATGATCAGTCGCTGACCGGCTTCTTGATGGCAATGATCCCGACCACGCTCGTCGCGGCGTTGGCCAACGGGGACGTATTGCAGGTTCTGGTCGTCGCCATCCTGTTCGGTGTCGCGCTCGCGCGGGTGGGCGAGCGGGGAGCGCCGATTGTCGATCTGCTTGAACGTGTAACCACAGTCATTTTCGATCTAGTAGGTATCCTTATGAAGGCGGCGCCGATCGGCGCGTTCGGCGCGATGGCCTTCACCATTGGGAAGTTCGGTCTCGGCACGCTCGTGCATCTAGGCGGCCTGGTGGCCTGTTTCTATCTGACCGCGCTCGTGTTTGTTGTCGTCGTCCTTGGCACTGTCGCTTGGGCGGCGGGGTTCTCAATCTTCAAACTCCTTGCTTATTTGAAGGACGAGCTTTTACTCGTACTCGGCACGTCTTCGTCAGAAAGCGCCCTGCCAGCTCTGATGGCAAAGATGGAAGGAGCAGGGTGTTCGAAGCCGATCGTTGGCCTCGTTGTGCCAACTGGCTATTCGTTCAATCTTGACGGCACGAACATCTATATGGCGCTTGCCGCCCTCTTCATTGCCCAGGCCTGCAACGTCGATCTTACGCTGGGGGCGCAGATCAGTCTGCTGCTCGTCGCTGTGATCTCGTCCAAAGGTGCGGCAGGTGTCACCGGAGCAGGCTTTATAACGCTGGCCGCAACTCTCTCGGTAGTGCCATCAATTCCCATCGCAGGCATAGCCCTGATCCTAGGCATCGATCGCTTCATGTCGGAATGCCGCAGCCTAACAAATTTTATTGGCAACGCGGTCGCGACCCTAGTCATCGCCCGCTGGGAAGGTGCGCTGGACCGCGGCATGCTGAAGCACGCTCTCGGCTGAACCGCACGAAGCAATACCGACTAGCCATGGCCCGCGCACCAGCGAGCGCAATCATATTTGGGAGGGCCAATCGCATGCCAAGCGCGCCTTGTTCTTTCGATGGCAAATGAAACGCCTAGATTGCGTCCGGAAGATCCTTCCAAGCGCGGCACGAAAATTGATGCTCCTGCGCGTCGCCCAAACGCTTCTCGGCCCGATTTCCACCAACTGGAAACTTTTTTGAAGGTTTCAGAAGCACGGAGTTTCGCGGCCGCCGCGCGACAACTCGGCGTCAGTCAGCCGGCGGTCAGCCAGACCATCGCCAGACTAGAGGATATCTACGGTGCTGACTTGTTCGAACGGCGCCGAGGATCACCAGTTACACTCACTCCAATCGGGCAAGCAATTTTGCCGTCCGCGAAACTGCTGCTGTTCACCGTGGATCGACAAATCGAACGCGCTTTGGCCACCGCGCAGAGCCGGGCGGGTTCACTCGCCATCGGGATTCATCCCGCCCTTGCCTTTGGTCCACTCGGCGATGCCCTCATAGAAATCCGCGATGAATGCCCAGACGTCCAGTTTCAATTGGTCGAAGGACCGCCAGGCGATCTCTATCGTCGTCTCAACGAGCAGACGCTCGATATCATGTTCATGGCCCTTCACCCCGACGTCGCAGGTGGCGCAAATGTGCAGGAGCGGCTTTGGGCTGATCCTCTGGTCGCGGCAGTGCCGGATCACCATCCCCTCACTGCCAAAGTCCGCTTGAGGTGGTCTGATCTCTCATCGATCTCGGTGATCCTCCGATCCAACCAAGGTGACCTGTCAGACTATCGCGCGCTGGCGGCGCGGATGGGTGACCTCCCGCTCAATTGCGATCTTCATGATGTGTCGCGAGGTACCCTCATCGAAATGGTGAGAAGGGGAATGGGCGCAACTCTCCTCCTCGCATCGACGACCGAGCCACGCGCTGGCATCACCTATCGGCCCATGGAGGACGACAACGCATTTATCTGGATCGAAGCCGTCTGGCCGAAGCACGACCGCAACCCACTCCGCCACCGATTTCTGAACTGCGTTCGCCGACACGCAGCAGCCAGACAGGCTGCTATCGATCTACCTTCCCCGGCGTAATGAGCTCGCAAAGCGGGTACTCCCAGGGCCTCCGCAAATCTCCCCAGCAACGTTACGCTGGGCGACACTTTGTTGCGCTCGATCGATCCCAGATAGCGCGCGCTGACACCGAGAATTTGGGCCATTTCCTCTTGTGTCCGCCCCGTTTCGTTGCGCATGCCTCTAAGATTGGTTGCAAGAATCTCCCTGAGGTCCATCCGACATTTAGTCCTGCCATCGGAATGATCGTTCTAGGAACGATCATTCCTATTCGCTATAAAGTCGGTGGTCTGCACCTTTTTGGAAATGATCCATGTCCAAGCCTCATGACAGGTCGGAAGGAAGGCATGCCGAAGCGGAACGACTGATCGATGTCGCACGGAGCATGCTCAAATCGACCCGACGAAGAAATAGTAATAAATTAGCTCGATCACGCCATCGGTGCACTGCGGATGCTTGCGGGTGCGCGGCCGAACAGGTTTGACTGAGAAGCCGCAGCTTATTCTTAACTAGATTTCCACGGCGTCAGGAGCAAATCGCGACTGACCAAAACCCTGACCCGCGCCCCCGGCCGCACCGTGATGGTCGGATGTACATCGAGTTGGCGGCTGACGATCTTGTCGCCAGCACTTTCAATCGAGCGGCCCGCGCTTTCTCGAATGGCGGCGGCGATGACCGCATCGCCGCCGCCGCCAGTGGTCGCGGCATTGGCGCTGACACCGAACAAAGTCGACAGCAGGCCGGCCATCAGCAGCTTGCTAGTGTGATTGTTAACACGATCGGTGAGCCCCGACTGGCCTGCAGCGTCAGTGCTCACCATCCGGTCAAGATCGAGCGAGCGACCATCGGGAAAGATCAACCGAGTCCACACCACCAGCGCCCGCGACTGGCCGTAGCTGACTCGCGCGTCATAGACGCCAATCAATCGGGTGCCTTGCGGAATCAGCCGCGTGCGGCCGGTCACCGTGTCGAACACGTCTTCGGTCACTTGTGCCACGACCTGCCCCGGAAGGTCGGAGGACAGACCGGTGATCAGCGCCGCCGCGATTGTCGAGCCGGCCGATACGACATAGCGCCCCGCTGGCGCGGTCAGCCTCCCGCTGTTCACGGTCGGCTCGAGTGTCCCGCCAGCGAGGAACGCTGCCTTGCGGTCCTGGGCGTCGCCATTCGCCGCGTGCGCCGGTTTGCTAGTGGCAGCCTGGCTGGGAGGGGGCAGACGGGGATCGGCGCTGGCCGTCGCGGTACGTACGCCTTCGCTGGTGCCGGCGAATAGCTTGCTTGCCCGCGCGCTCTCGCGCTGCTGGCGACGGCGTTGCTGCTCGGCCGACGCTTCAGTGTTCACCCTGCTCGGCGATGCCGGAGTCGTGCCGGGAAGCTGGGGAGTGGTCGCTGGGCCAGCCGTCGCAGGCGGTGCTCCTATCCCGGCGGATGCGCTGTGAGCGAGATCGCCATAATCCTTGGGCGCATCCGCCAGCGCATTGGTATTGCGGCGTTCGACCGATACCGTCTCCTGTTGCGGCTGGGTACGATGGCTTGAGGTCAGGCTGTAGCCCAAAGCTGCCGCCACGCCGAGCGCGCTGACGCCGGTGAGCGTCGCCAGCGCCTTGCGCGACAGGCGCCGCGGTGTTGGCGCGGCAGCACGGGTTTTGATCGGCGGCCGCTTCTCTGCCGGGTCGCGGGCAAGTTCGTCGCGCTCGCTCACGACCGCGGCCCCCGAGCGCGAGTCCGCTCGATGCGGACGATTTGCTGTTTCTTGGTGCCGAGCCGGAGTTCGGCAATCGAGAACAGCCGATCGATCACCATGTACCGCCCCGACACGCGATAATTGACGAGCTCCGCATTGTTCTTCTCACCGATGAGGAAGAGCGGCGGCAGCTCGCTTTGCGCGATGTCTTGCGGGAACAGCACATAGGTTTTGGCCCCGTCGTCGAACACCTGCACCGGCTTCCAGGGCGGATTGGCACCCTTCAACCGGTACGCAAAATCGAGTCTGGCAGGATCGATGCCCGTCTGGACCTGGCTGTTGCTGACTGCGGTCGCCGCTTCGAGCCGGGCACGCACGGCGATCAGCTCATCCTGCGGATAGGACCAGCCGACGCTCGCCATATAGGTCGCGGGCGTCGAGCGTAGCTCGACATGATAGGTCCGCCGGTCGGTGTTGATGACCAGGTTCGTCCGGATTGCCGGATCGGTGGGCTTGACCAGAATATGGGTGCGGCGGCTCGGTCCAGAGCCGCTCGCCGCTTCGCCGATCACCCAGCGCACCGTGTCGCCGGCAGCGACCGCGCCGGAGTCCGACAGCGTCTCGCCTTCTTGTAGCATGATGTCGGTGACCTGACCGACCGCGGCATGGACCTGATATAGGCCGCCCGGCGCATAGACGAACAACTGCGTCGCGCCCTGCCAGCCGGCCGCGCGCGCACTCACCCGGGCCGCATCCGTGGCTGCGGCAACCGACCGTGCCGATGGTGGCGCCGATTGCGCGTGCGCCGCAGCAGCCGAAAGCAAAAACGGGGTGGCGAGCAATAATGTGCGCATGGTCATTCTCCGAGATCCTGGGACCAGTTGATGGCGTGGACATAGAGCCCGAGCGGATTGCGGCTGAGCGTTGCCGCGTCGGTCGGTGTGCGAACGACGATGGTGAGAACGCCTGTCCAATGGGTGGTGCCGCTGAGCTGGCCGTGGTCGTAGCGCCGCTCGTCCCAGGCGACACGGAAGCTGTCGGCGGACGCGCGCACGACATTCTTCACATCGACCGACACCTGCTTGTCGGCGAGATCGGCGAAGGGATCATTGCCGCGCGCATAGTCGTTGAGCACAGCTGCGCCCTGCTCAGTCGTGAAATCATAGGCCGCGCCCAAGTTCTGGCGGAGCACGATCGGGTCTGCCGGGCGTGAGCGCACGTTCTCGATGAAGCGCGCGATATGCCACGCGATCTGCGGATCGGTCGGACGATAGTCGGACGTCACTGGGGCGACGCCGCGCGCCGCGCCAAGGCGGTCGACCTCGACCACATAAGGCACGACATGCGAGCCGAACCGCAGCCGGAGATTGTCGATGACCGACAGAGACAAGAGCGCGGTGGCGCTGAATGCCATCAGCCGCCAGCTTCGCGCCTGCACCCGCGCTGATCCGATGCGATCGTCCCAGGCCTGGCCGGCACGCTGATAGGGGGTTTCGGGAACGGGCTCGCGGCCGAAGCGCGAGGACGGACGGCGGAACGGATTCATGAACGGTCCTCCAGCGAGATGTGTGCCGACCCGCCATGGTGGTCGGCTGAGCGAAGGGTGTGGGCAGCAAGGGTTGCGCCCTGCACCATCGCCTGGCGGCGACGCAGTTGCTTCGCCCAGGCCGGGGCCGGTGCTTCAGCAGGCCCTGGCCTGGGCGACGATGGCGCTGTCCGATCGGCGCCACCTTCTGGCGCAGCCTCAGCGGAGCCCGCCACAGGGTCAGCGGCAGCCCCTGACGACCCGCCCGATGCTGACTGACCGGCACCGCCATCGTCGCCGCCCGAACTTGCGCCACCTCCCGGCGCTCCAGACGGCGGGGGAACCGTCGGAGCGCCGCCCGTCGGCACCGGGGGAGCGGGGGGCGCCGACGGGGATCCACCACCAGCCCCGGGGGAGTTGGGCGAGCCGGCGGATCGGGAGAGGGTGGAGGCAGCGGCTGACCCGGCGCGGCTGACCAAGCCGGCGGCGCCGGCGACGCCCATGGTCGCGGCAGCGCCGACACCGCCAACCATGATTCCGGTGGCGACGGCACCGCCGGCGCCAAGCTGGGGGCCGCCGGAGATCAGGCCCGAAGCGATACCAGGTCCGAAGATGGCGAGGCCGAGCAGCGTGAGCGCCGCCAGGGCGAGGGATGCTACCTGTTCGATCGTCGGTTGCGCCCCCCCGAAATCGATCACGAAATCGCGGAAGATGGTCGAACCGATGCCGATGATGACGGCGAGCACCAACACCTTGACGCCGGTTGCCATCACATTGCCCAGCACGCGTTCGGCGAGGAACGCCGTGCGGCCGAACAACCCGAATGGCACAAGCACGAACCCGGCAAGGGTCGTCAGCTTGAACTCGATCAGCGTTACGAACAGCTGGATCGCGATGATGAAGAAGGCGAGCATGACGATCGCCCAAGCGAGCAGCAACACCGCTATCTGCACGAAGTTGGTGAAGATGCCGACCGGCCCGACCAGCAGCGAGGCCTGATCAAGCAACGGCTGCCCGACGTCGATACCGATCTGCGCGATCTTGCCGGGATGGAGCAGATCGTTCGCGTTCCCCGAGCCGGCCGCCTTGAGGCCGATCCCCGAGAAGCTCAGATAGATGATCTTGGCGAGGCCGTTCCAGTTGGCGATCAGGAATGCGAAGAATCCGACCTGTAGCGTCTTGCGCACAAGCCGCGCGACGATGTCCTCGCCTTCACCCCAGGTCCAGAACAGCATCGCCAGCGTCACATCGATGACGATCAGCGAACTCGCGAGAAAGCCGACATCGCCGTGAATCAGGCCGAAGCCGCTATCGATGTAGCGCGCGAAAAGATCGAGAAACCGGTCGATGACGCCTGTGCCTTCGCCCATGGCTCAACGCTCCGTAGTCGATGAAGGCGCAGCCGCACTGGCTGTCGGCGTCGGGCTATCGACCGGCGCGGCTTCGATCGGCGTCGGCTCGACCGGTGCCACGTAGCTGCGGCTCTCGCCCATGAATCGGCGCCGGTTCACCTCCCACGCGGCCTGGCAGCGCGCGTCGACACTGTCCGCCGCCAGCGTGCGACACCGCGCCAGCTCGGTCAGGAGCGGATCGGTGTTGGCGGGTGCCGTCGCGTCGGGGGCCTCGCCGACCGTATAATGCGCGGCCGGCGGCGCCGGATCGCTCAAGGCGACCATGGCGCATATCCCCGTCGTTGCCGCCGCCGCCGCAATCGTGACCGATCGCCAGCCAAACCCGGCGAAGCGGCCGCGTGCCGCGCGCGTCCGTTCCTCAGTCACGGAACAGCGTCACGCTCTGCGGCACATAGCCCGCGCCAGGTGCCAGGAACCGCCGGGTCTGTTCGCGGCCTTGCGCTTCGTCCGCGGCGGCGCGCGCGGCCTGGATCGCCGCTGCGCGCGATTGCGCCGCGACCATGGCGGTCAGGTCGGCGAGCTGGCGCGTCTGTAGTGCCAGCAGCTGATTGCCAGCCTGCGCCGCCTGCAACGCGCCTGTGGCTCCCTGGCTGGCGGTCACCAATGTCGACGTCTGATCGCGTGTGCCGTCGATATTGCCCGTCACGGTCGCGCCGGTGCGGAGTGCATCCTGATAGGCCGCCAGCGCATCGGTCCAACGCGTCTGCGCATTGGTGACGAGTGCGCCTGACGAGGTGCCGGCGAGCGATCCTGACGGATAACGCTGACTGAACACCTGATCGATATTCTCGACCTTGTAGGCGATCTGCTGAGCCTGGGTGATCAGCTGGCGCGTGCGGTCGATGTCCCGCTGGATACTCGACAGTATGCTGGTCGGCAGGTTGGCCAGATTTCGCGCCTGATTGATCAGGCTCTGCGTCTGATTCTGGATCTGGGTGATCTGATTGTTGATCTGTTGAAGCGTGCGGGCGGCGGTCAGCACGTTTTGCGCATAGTTGCTCGGATCATAGACGATCCCGCCGAACTGGGCGTCGGCTGGAGCGGCAATCATCAGCGCCAAGGCCGCGGCGCCAAGGGCGAGCGTTGGTTTACGAAAGCGGGTCATGCGAAAGTCTCCTGAGGTTCGAGGGCATCATTGGTGAGATGATCGGCGGCCCAGCCGAGGCCGCGGTGGCGCAGCCAGGCGGCGGCAAAGCCGTCGGCGCCGTGCCGCTCGATCAGCGTGGTGATCGCGGAGAGGTCGCTGCGCTGCGACGCGGCGGCGAAGGCTAGTGCGACCGGCCCGAGGCCAAGATCGAACAGCCGGTTGCCGAGCGCCGACTGGCAATAATAATCGCGCTTGGGCGTCGCCGAGGCGATGATCTCGATCTGACGATCGTTGAGCCCGAACCGGCGATAGATGCCAGCGATCTGCGGCTCGAGCGCGCGCTCATTGGCGAGGAACAGCCGCGTCGGGCAGCTCTCGATGATGGCCGGCGCGATCGCCGAGCCTTCGATGTCGGCGAGGCTCTGGGTGGCGAACACGACGCTCGCATTCTTCTTGCGGAGCGTCTTCAGCCATTCCTTGAGCTGGCGGCCGAACATCGGATCGTCGAGCGCGAGCCAGCCCTCGTCGATCAAGATCAGCGTCGGCCGGCCGTCGAGCCGCCGGCCGATAAGGTGGAACAGATAGGCGAGCACCGCCGGCGCGGCCGGCGTGCCGATCAGCCCCTCGGTCTCGAAGGCCTGGGCATCACTTTCCCCGAAATGCTCGACATCGGCATCGAGCAGCCGGCCATACG
Organism: Novosphingobium sp. SG751A; assembly: GCF_013149295.1. GTDB lineage: Bacteria > Pseudomonadota > Alphaproteobacteria > Sphingomonadales > Sphingomonadaceae > Novosphingobium. Next base: position 167,445 of record NZ_JABGCB010000003.1, on the reverse strand, counting down.
GACCGGACAACGTATAGGGTGCGAGCGCGCGCTTGAGCCCCGATGCCTGGATCAGCACGGTGAGGCCGGTCAGCGTGCGCTGGGCGACCGGCGCGTCCGCGAGGCTGCCGAGCGCGGCCCACAGATGGTCCTTCACCTCGGGCGTGATCGCGAACTCTTCGCGCGCGAGAATCGCGGCGAGCCAGTCGGCAGCCCAGGCCCGCTCATCCGGTTCATCGATCCGGGCGAGCGGCTGCAACAACACCGGCGCGGCATCACCGCCAAGCGCACCACCCAGATCGTGCCATTCGCCGCCGACACCGACCGTCGCCGCGCGGATCGAGCCGCCATGATCGAACGCGAAAATCTGCGCGTCCTCGTAGCGGCGGAACTGGAGCGCCATGAAGGCGAGCAGCACGCTCTTGCCCGAGCCGGTAGGACCGACGACCAGGGTATGGCCGACATCGCCGACATGGAGCGAAAGCCGAAACGGGGTCGCGCCCTGGGTGCGGGCATGAAACAGCGGCGGCGCCTTGAAATGCGTGTCGCGATCCTGGCCGGCCCAGACGGCCGACACCGGCATGATGTGGGCCAAGTTGAGCGTCGAGATCGGCGGCTGACGGACATTGGCGTAAGGGTTGCCCGGCAGCGAGCCGAGCCACGCTTCGATCGCGTTCAGCCCTTCGGCGATGCACGCGAAGTCGCGGCCGCGCACGATCTTCTCGATCGCCTTAAGCCGGAAATCGGCGTCGCGTGGCGTGTCGCCCAGCACCGTGATGGTCGTGGTGACATAGGCGTAGCCCGCGATATCCGCACCGAGATCCTGCAGCGCCGCGTCGGCTTCGGCGGACTTGTTGGCGGCATCGCTGTCGACCAGCACGCTCGCTTCGTTGGTCAGCACTTCCTTGATGATCGCAGCGAGGCTCTTGCGCTTCGAGAACCACAACCGGCGAATGCGCGTCAGCATCCGCTGCGCCGACACCTTGTCGAGGCAGATCGCCCGCGTCGTCCAGCGATAAGCGAAGCCGAGCCGGTTGAGCTCGTCGAGCATCCCCGGCACGGTCGAGGCTGGAAATCCGGTGATCGAGAGGCAGCGCAGATGCTTGTCGCCAAGCTGCGGTGCCAGCCCGCCGACGAGCAGTTCGTCCGCCAGCAGCGCGTCGAGATGCATCGGCGTCTCGGGCACCGTGATGCGCTGATCGCGGGTCGAGATCGTCGAATGGATATAGGTCAGCGTCTCGGCCGGCGAGAGCCACGCCGCTTCGGGCATCACGCCCTCGATCATGTCGAGCACTCGGCCCGTATCGCGTTCGAAATCGTCGAGATGGTCCCCGGCCGTCGCCACATCCTGCGCGCCGCCCTCATAGAGCAGAGACGCCGCCTTCGATGTGTCGTCGGCCGGCGGCAGCCATTGCAGCGTCAGATAATAGGCGCTGGTGAAATTGGGCTGGGTGACATCGCCGCCTTCGAACAGATCGCGGCGTTCTTCATCGATCAGCGCCGAGACCGGATCGGCGAATCCGTCCGAGATCGGATAGCCCGGCGATGGCTTGCGCTGCGCCTCGACATAGATCGCCCAGCCCGTGCCGAGCCGCTTGAGCGCGCTGTTGAGCCGCGTCGAGGTCGCCATCAGCTCGGCCTTCGTCGCGCTATCGAGGTCGGGGCCGCGAAACCGCGCGATGCGCAGGAAACTGCCGTCCTTGTTGAGGATGATCCCAGGCGCGATCATCGCTGCCCAGGGCAGGAAATCTGAGAGCCGCGACGCGTGGCGGGCATGTTCACGCAGGAACATCATGGGTTCAGCTTTCGAAAAGAGTGGGAAGGGCCATGTGTCGGCGCGCGACGGGCAGGATCTGCGGATCGTGGCGCGCGGCGAACACGGCGAGGCTGTGCCCCACCACCGCCATCACCAGCCCGGCGATCCAGAGCCGCAGACCGATGCCGATGGCGGCGGCGAGCGTTCCATTGACGATCGCCAGCGCGCGGGGTGCGCCGGCCAGTAGGATCGGCTCGGCGAGCGCCCGATGCACTGGCGCCGCAAATCCGGGTAGATCCTCCTGCATCAGACCAGCGCTCCGCCGCCGAAGCTGAAAAAGCTCAGGAAGAAGGACGACGCCGCGAATGCGACCGACAGGCCGAACACGATCTGGATGAGCTTGCGGAAACCGCCCGACGTGTCGCCGAACGCGAGCGTGAGGCCGGTGATCACGATGATGATCACGCCGATCACCTTGGCGACCGGCCCCTGAACCGAGTCGACGATCGACTGGAGCGGTGTCTCCCACGGCATGCCAGTGCCGCCCGCCCAGGCGGGCATGGCGTAGAGGGTCATGGCAGCAGCAAGGCTTGTGCGCTGGAGGGTCTTCAATCTGGTCATGGGTGGACTCCTTGGGCTTGGACAATGGGGAGAAGTCGGTAGCTGCCGTCGGGCTCGAGCCCTTCGACGCGGACGAGCTCGGAAAGTCGGCGTTCGATGCCACGGCCGGTCAGCACCGCGATTACGTCGATCGTCTCGGCGATCAGCGCGCGCGGGACATGGGCGATGGCCTCGAGGATCAGTTGCTCGAGCCGGTGCAGCGCGGCGGTCGCGGTGCCGGCGTGGATCGTGCCGATCCCGCCTGGATGGCCGGTGCCCCATGCTTTGAGCAGGTCGAGCGCCTCGGGACCGCGAACCTCGCCGATCGGGATGCGATCGGGACGCAAGCGCAGGCTGGAGCGCACGAGATCGGTCATGGTGACGCCGGGCGCGGTCCTGAGTGCCACGACATTGGCGGCATCGCAGCGCAGTTCGCGCGTGTCCTCGATCAGGATGATGCGGTCCTGACCGCCTGAGGCGATTGCCAGCAGCGCGTTGGTCAGCGTGGTCTTGCCGGTCGATGTGCCGCCCGCGACGAGGATGTTGGCACGGGTCTGCACCGCCTGCGCGAGATAGGCCGCTGCGGTCGCAGTCATCGTGCCGGCGGCGACATAGTCGGCAAGTGCCAAGGGCAGGCTTGCTGGTCGCCGGATCGAGAAGACCGGCTCCATCACCACCGGCGGTAAAAGCCCTTCGAAGCGCTCGCCGCCTTCCGGCAGCTCCGCCGAGACCCGTGGTGAACCGCGATGGACTTCGGCACCGACATGATGTGCGACGAGCCGGATGATCCGCTCCGCCTGCATCGGCGACAGCCGTTCTTCGGTTCTCACCATGCCGCCGTCGAGCCGATCGACCCAGAGCTGGCCATCGGCATTGAGCATCACCTCGGCGACTTCTGGCTCATCGAGCCAGGCCGCGATCGCTGGTCCCAGCGCGCTCTTCAGCATCGCGGTGCCGCGTGCGTGGACGATGGCCGAGGGCTGGATCAATTGGGGCTGCCTCCGTTGTTGCGGGCGGCGCCATCGCCGCGTCGGAGACAGGTAAGGAATACAAATTTCAGGCGGTTACAACAGCATTGCGCAGGCGGCGTAGGATCGGCGCTCGTTGGATATCTAGCGGTCGGTCAGACTGTGGCTCAAAGGATAGTGCGAGGCCAACGTGGCCTCTCCTAACGAATCAGTTGCCGCCAGAACGAGCACGTTGGAGGTTCACGTCTGAAAGTAGAGGCGTTGCCAGATTATAATGCGACATCCGGCAGATGTCCCCAGTCTCGTCGTGATGAGGTGCCCATGCCCGCTATCTCGCATTTCATTGTATGGATCAACTATCGCATTGCTAGCGATGATCTGGCGGATCAAGCGCTTGCAACCGAATATCGAACGCAGAGCTGGGTGATGCGAGAGCTCATCGAAGCAACTGCTGCCGAAATGACGGCAGGGCAGATCTCCGAGGGCTGGCTCGAAAAGATGGGGGCACAGCGGCGCGTCTGCGATGAACTGACAAAGCGGGTCTATGAGCGAGCACAGGTTCTCGTGGCCGCAGGGGCGTCACCGGCAGACGAGGCCGCAGTCGCCCGTGATTGGCGGGCGCGGGCGGCTGGAATTCACCTCGTCGAATGGCCTGACAGCGATAGTGATGATCCGCCATCTACAATCAACTTCAGCCGCCACCAATGATCGTTGTGCTCTCAGCGTCCCAGCGACATATTTGGGCCGGGCCAACCCGGCGTCATAGTGAGGGGGCCTGCCGCGATCGCGCGACGCACTGGATTTGACCGATGCGGGGGAAGCCCATTGAATCCGTGGCCAGCGATACCTGACGATGTCGTCGCCTGGTTCCGCAGTATCTTCGCCGATGCTCACCGGGCGGTCTACGAACGTCTCGTCAATCTTCCGAACATCCGCGAGACCTCGCTCGATGATGCCCTGATTGAAGCGCTGATGCCCGAAAGCGCCCTAACGCTTCTTCCCTCCGGTGCGATCATTGCGCTCTTGGCCCAAAGAGATCTCGCCCCAGCGGCGCCCTAATTTCCTGCTCAGCAAATATGGACATTTTGCCAAATATTCGCTGATAGGCGACATTCACTGGACATAAAATATACTGAAATTCGAAATTGAAGAGCAGGCGAAATCCGTTCCTCGACTGCCCGCATTGTCGCAGTGCGAGCGCCTGAGCGAGCAGCGGCCTCGATTTTGTTGATCGGGTAGCGCATTATCGGAACCGGACGCCGGGAGGGTGATCATGCACGAAAACGACAATAACGAATCCGGCCAGCCGGTCATCGTCATCACCTTTTTCGGACCCATAGGCAGCCAGCCAAAATTTGGCTTGCGCAAAACTCGTTAAGAATGCCGACCACGCAGCGATTTGCTGTCTTGGCGTAATCAACGCTCGTCGGCGATTGCGGTGCCGGCTCCAACCGGCCCCAATATCTTGACAATATGATCGTTCCAGACCCGCAGCGCCTGACGCTTTTCTTCTCTCCAATCGTGCCGTTGATAGATACCCGCCACCCCGGATCTTGAACCGCCAACATGGTTCAAAACCGCTTCGGTAACTTCAAATCGAACGCCGAGGCGCTGGAAGCCGGTAGCCAGAGTGCGTCGGAGGTCATGTAGTCGCCAAGGAGGTAGGGGCCGCCCGTATGACTGACCGATCAACCGGTCGAGTTTGGCCTTGCCCTTGGCATAGCCAGTGAAGCCAGCGCCTGTGGAAGTCGGGAAGACGCGCCCATGCTTGGGCCACTTCTCCCCCTTTGCGACCAAGTCCAGTTCGGTGATCGCCAAATCGTTTAGTGGCACGGTGTTCGGCTCGCCATTCTTGGTGCGGTGGCTTGGCAAGCGCCACTCGCGAGTCTCGCGCTCCAATTCGTCCCAGTTTAGCCCAGTCACCTCCTCCCGGCGCTGACCGGTCACGATCAACAGTCGGACGATCGGACCAAAGCACCGGTGGGTGTTGGGAACCTGTTCCCAGATTAGCTTGAGTTCGGCATCGAGGAGCCAGCGGTCCCGCGGCTTGACAGGTGGTGGGGTTTCCATTCCCTCCATCGGGCTATGCACGATGTCACCACGACTCACCGCCCATTTGAACAGGCGACGAAGGACAGCGAACACATTGCGCTTATTTGCCGTCTGCTCGTCCGGCATTCGGTCGAAGACGGCGACCACGTCCGACCTAGTGATGGTCGGCAAGGGCTTGTTGCCGAGGACGGGCTTGAGGTGAAGCCGGATGGACCGGTTAACTAGAGTCTTCCAACCCTTGCCCTTGCACGCAACGCTGAAGCTATCGGCATACTTCGAAAAGGCGAGGTCCACCGCTTCCCGACGTCGCTTCTTGTCTTCCTCCATCGGGTCAATGCCGCGAGCAACGAGAATGAGGAGGCGGACCGCCTCTTCGCGAGCCGTGGCCGGGGTCCAGGGCGAGCCATTGGCTCCAATGGTGTAGCGGCGCGTCGGCGATTCGCGCCCACCCATACGGAATTGGACGACGTAGGACGCCGCTCCGGACGCTGCGACCCTAACTCCGAACCCCTTGAGATCTTCATCCCAAAGGAAGCCAGTCATCCCGCTCGATTGGAACGCATCAAGCGTGCGTTTGCTGATCCTGCCGGTCGCCATTGCAATACCTCGTGTACCGCAAAAGTAAGCACCGTGCAATCACCATCACGGAAATCGCCGGATAGTGCAGCGCGCAATTTCGTAGATAACATATTGGTTTTTAGTAATTTAAAAAAATAAGCCTTTGACCTATTTTCGTCTAAAACGGAAGTACCAGACCTCATGCCCGTACACCGTGCGCGCCTTGTGCTCATAGCGCGTTTGCGGCCAGCCGCCGGGGCGAACCTGAAAGTCCTTGGCTTCCTTGGCCAGCCATTCGAACTTGTCGGTGTGGCGCTGCATCACCATCAACGCGTGGCGGACATAGATCGCATGGTCGGTGCCGAAGCGAAATTCGCCGCCGGGCTTCAATTTGCGGGCGAACATTTCCACCGGGCCGTCATTCATCATCCGGCGCTTGGCATGGCGCGCCTTGGGCCATGGATCGGGATGCAGCAGATAGAGCATGGTGAGCGAACCATCGGGAATGCGTGACAACACCTCCAGCGCGTCGCCATGATGGATGCGCACATTGGGGATCGGGGCGTGGGCGCCATTGTCGCCCGACACATGGGTCAGCGCCTGCGCCACGCCGTTTATGAAAGGTTCGGCCCCGATAAAGCCATGATCGGGCAGCATGTCGGCGCGAAAGGCCATATGCTCGCCCCCGCCAAAGCCGATCTCGAAATGCAGCGGGCGGTCCTCGCCAAACAGGCGCTGGGCCGTCACCTCGCCTTCCAGCGGCACGGCGATCTGGGGCAGCAGCGTGTCCACCAGCCCTTGCTGTCCGGCGCGCAGGGGCTTGCCTTTCGAGCGGCCATAGAGCCGGTTGAGCGTGGTGGGATCGCCTTCTTTATGCGCGGTCATGTCTGTGCCTTCAAGATTTCGCCCGGCGCGATTGGCAGGCCGTTAAGGCAGGGTCAAGGGCCAGCAGGCAATGGGATGCGCCATGTTTGCCCTTGGCTGCCTTGCGCTGATCGTTCTGCCCCTGCTCGGCTTTATCGCCGGATTGGTGATGGGCGGGCAAGGCGCGGGCCTGTGGGGCGCCGGGATCGGCCTGATCGCGGCCCTGCTGATGAGCGCCACCGCCGCCCTAGCACTGGTCAAGGCCGGCCGTAAAAGGTGATTGCAAAATGAAAAGCCCGCCTTCCTTGCGGAGGCGGGCCTTCATGTCGGGTTCTTCGGGGGCGGGCAGGTTCAGGCCGCTACAGCATCCTCGCCCGGATCGCGCAGCACATAGCCGCGCCCCCAGACGGTCTCGATGTAATTCTCGCCGCCGCAGGCATGGGCCAGCTTCTTGCGCAGCTTACAAATAAACACGTCGATGATCTTGAGTTCGGGTTCGTCCATACCGCCATAGAGGTGGTTGAGGAACATTTCCTTAGTCAATGTCGTGCCCTTGCGCAGCGAAAGCAGCTCGAGCATCGCATATTCCTTACCGGTCAGATGCACGCGGGCGCTGTCAACTTCCACCGTCTTGGCATCGAGGTTGACCGAGAGCTTGCCGGTGCGGATGACCGATTGCGAATGGCCCTTGGACCGGCGAACCACGGCGTGAATGCGCGCGATCAGTTCTTCACGGTGGAAGGGCTTGGTCACGTAATCGTCGGCGCCAAAGCCGAAGGAGCGGACCTTGGAGTCCATTTCCGAAATGCCCGAAAGGATCAGCACAGGCGTCTGGACCTTGGCCACGCGCAGCTTTTTGAGCACGTCATAGCCATGCATATCCGGCAGATTGAGATCCAGCAGGATGATGTCGTAGTCATAGAGCTTGCCGAGATCGAGGCCTTCTTCCCCGAGATCGGTCGAATAGACGTTGAAGCCCTCTGTGGTGAGCATCAACTCGATGGCCCTGGCCGTAGTCGGCTCGTCTTCGATCAACAGCACGCGCATATGGGTGAACCCCCTTGCCCCGAAACCCACGAACGCATCTTCACAGACGCATCCGCTATTAACCATAGGAGGAATGAACGCGAAAGGTTAATTTAATGTAAACCGGCACGGAAGCCCCCGTTTTTTTAGGGGAACTCGTAAACGCCCCTAATGCGATGCGCCCGACAAAGGGTAAAGGGGATGAACCCCGTAAATGTTGGGCGAAAGACCGCGCAACCGGTTGCCCGAACCGCTGCCAATCATGGTCCAGCGCACCGGCAAAGCCAGTGGAATGAACAGATTGGCCTCCATCACCTCGCGCTCAGCCTCGGCATAAAGGGCCGGGACCAGAGGGGCCTCGACATTCCATGCCTGGGCCACCAGATGGTCGACATCGGGGGTGCATACGGAATGCACACCGCAATGCAACTGGTTAAAAAACCAGACCGGAGAAGGATAACGCGCCACTTGATCGATCAGACGCAGATCGGCCGACTCGCCTATCCTCACCCGGCGCAGGCGCAGCCCGATCGCCGCCACATCCTGCGCCAGCCGGGCAAACAACACATTGCCGCCCACCCCGCCCGGCATCGCAATGCTCAGATCCAGCCCGTCGCCATCCTCGGGCTTTGCCGAAGCGCTGCGGGCCTTGGCCCATACCGCCACCCGCTGAACAGCTACGGCACGGCGCTGGTCCATATCCATATCGGTCCATCGCTCGGGGATCTGCACCTCGCCAATGCCCGGCGAAATCAGCCGCGTGGTCGGGCTCCAGCCCGGCACGCCGCCGCCCTGCGCACCCATTGCAGCCACCAGCCCCGCCCGGTCGATCACCATGGCCAGCGCGGCCCGATTCGTCGGCACCGCCAGAAAGCCGGAGTCTTTTTCCACCAGCAGGCCGAACAGGCCCGGCGCCACATCGAATCGCACCGAGCGCTGGCCCAGCAGACCGCGCTGGATCGGCGGCAGATCGGTGATCCGTCCGCCCAGCACCACATCGGCCCGGCCCGCCGCCAGATCGGCCACCGCCCTTTCGCCGCCCATCGCGCTGACCGCCAGCGGGCGCACGCCGGCCGCCCAGCCCTCGGACATCGGCAGGCCGCGCGCATCGGGCGAAATCGGTGTCAGCCAGTCCAGCCCATCGACATGTTTGCGCAGCATCGGCCCCGCGCCCCGTCCGCGATGCTCCAGCCCCAGTTCGGGCTGGGCCAGCAGTTGGAGAAAATTGGGCATGGGCTGGGCCAGCCGGATCTCGATCACGCGCCCGGCCATCGCACGAATATCCTCGATGACCGCCAGATCCTGTCCCAACGCGCGACCTCTTTGCGCGGCCATGGCGCGGCGCAGCGCCTGTTTCGCCGTCTCGCCGCTCAATCTGGTGCCGTCGGGCCATGCGCTGTCGCGCAGGCGGAAGATATAGCCGCGCCCCTCGTCCGCCACGATCCAGCGTTCGGCAAGGCCGGGCACGACCTTGCCTTCCTCATCAAGGCTGACCAGCCCTTCGGCGGTGGCGGCGCGCAATTCGCGCTCGAGCGAGGAGGGCCCCGAATCATCGACCATCACCACCCTCAGCGGCTGTTGCTGGGCCGAGCCATGGCAGGCCGCAGCCAACAGGGCAGCCATCAGTATGGAAATGCGGTTTTTGCGCAGCATGATTGCGCCAAGCCTAGAACAATTTGCCGCGCAGAGGAACGCCCGGCGCGCGCGATCTTATGCTTAACCCGTCAGATTTTGCGCAATTGGCCCGGAGTGACCTGTTTCATCGCCGCCAGCGGGCGCAGGGGCACAAAGCCCGAGTCGTCCGGGGCGGTCTGCGCGGCGCGCACGCTCTTGGCGTCGATTTCTTCGTTAAAGGCGATGCCGCAACGGTTGCCCTGAACCCATGCCACCGATCCGGCCACCCAGCCGACATTGCGCAATTCCACCTCAAGCGCCATGCCCGACACCACGCGCATATCGCCTTCGGCCATCAGCCCGCCGCTGGAAAGATTACGAATTTTGACCCGATGCACCGGGTCGCGCTCGCTGATACGCAGACAGGCCAGCATGAACAGGCTGTCCCGATTGATCTGGCGTTGCTCGTCACCGGACATGCGTAGGCTCACTTCCCGCTGCCATGGCCCATCCCGGCATGGATCACTCCAAACCAGAACAGGCCCGCTAATTCACAACAACGTGTTAACGCAAAATGGCAAACAAAGCGTAAATCTATCCGGTAACATGCGGATATCGGCGTTAATCGTCGCGTGATACCCGTTCACGGCGTTCATGAGCTTCCTGGGCTTCAACCGTCATGGTGGCGATCGGGCGTGCGATCAAACGGCCAAGCCCGATAGGTTCGCCGGTCACTTCGCAAAAGCCATATTCACCTTCCTCGATCCGGCGCAGCGCCGAGTCGATCTTGGAGATCAGCTTGCGCTGGCGGTCGCGAGTGCGCAATTCGATGCCCCAGTCGGTTTCCGACGAGGCGCGGTCATTGAGGTCGGGTTCGCGCAGCGGGCCCTCCTGCAACTGGCTGAGCGTATCGGCCGCCGCGCTCAGAATGAGCTTTTTCCACTGCTGCAACAGCCGACGGAAGTAGTCCAGCTGTTCCGCGTTCATGTATTCTTCGGCGTCGGACGGGACATAATCACCGGCCAGCGATCGCCTGGCCTTGACCAGCACATCGATTTCGTCTGCCAGACCACTTGCCATTATAACCCTCCGAATTCCGTCCGCGGGATTGATAAGCATCCCATTCTATCGCCCGGCCTATAGTTTGCCCCCTGAAGGTCCACAAGCGGCAAAGCCAAGTTTGGGCAGCTTAAACCACCGCAAAATTACGAATAGGGCGCGCCTTGCCCATGTTTGCGTGACAGGATCATGACATGAGCGCCATCACCCCCGAATGACGTCCTCCTACTGGCCGCAGAAATCAGCGACCCGTTTACCAGTTGTTATCCATCTTCCGACAGCTTCCATCTCATGAACGGGAAATGGGGAACTTCGACATGGGATACAACTGGACACAATCGCAGGACCATCTGTTAGGCGGTTCGGGCCATCAGGGAGCGGGGGAAATCACCGGCCTGATCGCCAATTGTCTGATCGCGGCCAGTCAGGGCTGCGCGGATGCTTATTTTGATCTGGGCGTGGCTTTTTCCACCGGCAGCCATGGCGCGGTCTGCGATCTGATCGAGGCGCATAAGTGGTTCAATCTGGCCGCGGTGGGCGGGCATGACGAAGCCGCGCATTGCCGCGCCGAAGTTTCCGAGGAAATGACCGCGCGCGAGATTGCCGAGGCCCAGCGACGCGCCCGCGCATGGATTGCGACCACGGCCCGCCGCGCAGCCTGACGGATACGCCGCGCGGCCCGAATCAGCCGCCGCGCCGGAAAGGCGTGCGCGCTTCCAGAAAATTCTGATCCTGCGCAATGCCTTCGCGCTCGCGCCGCAGGAAATCCTCGACCGCGCGGCGAAAACCGGCATGGGCGATGAAATGCGCCGATGTCGTGCGCACCGGCGCATAGCCGCGCGCCAGCTTGTGCCCGCCCTGCGCCCCGGCCTCGACCCGGCGCAGACCCAGCGCGATGGCTGCATCGATCGCCTGATAATAGCACAGTTCGAAATGCAGGAAGGGCTTGTCCACGCGCGCGCCCCAATAACGGCCATAGAGGCAATCGCGCCCGATGAAATTGAGCGCGCCCGCCACCGGATGATCGTCGATAAAGGCCATCACCAGCAGGATCTTGTCCGCCATCCTTTCGCCCAGCAGGTCGAAAGCCGCGCGGGTCAGATAGGGGTGGCCCCATTTGCGGCTGCCGGTGTCCTGATAGAACAGCCAGAACGCATCCCAATGTTCGGGGCGAATCGCATCGCCGGTCAGCGCGCGAATCGTCACCCCATCCTGCGCCGCGCGCCGCTCCTTGCGCAGGTTTTTGCGTTTGTCCGACGACAGCGCACCCAGAAAATCATCAAATCCGGCGTAACCGGCATTGGCCCAATGAAATTGAATGTCATGGCGAATCAGCCAGCCCGCCGTTTCAAAGGCCGCCACCTGATCGGGCTCAATAAAGGTGGCATGGGCGCTCGACAGCCCGGCATCGCGGCACATCTGCTCGGCGGTGCGAATCAGGGGAGGCATCAATTCGGGCGAGCGCGTCAGCAATCGCGGGCCAGTGGCGGGGGTAAAAGGCACCGCGATCTGCAATTTGGGGTAATAATCGCCCCCTGCCCGCTCCCACGCATCGGCCCAGCTATGGTCGAAAACATATTCGCCCTGGCTATGCGTCTTGACATAAGCGGGCAGCGCGGCGGCCAGATGGCCCGCTTCATGCTGGATCGTGATCGGCGCCGGGGTCCATCCGGTGCCCTCGCCAACGCTTTGCGAATCCTCCAACGCGGAGAGGAAAGCGTGGGAGACAAAGGGATTGCTCCCATCGGTCAAAGCGTCCCATTCCCGCGCCGATAGGCCGGACACGCCGGGCTGCACATGCGCGGTATATTGGGCTTCGCTCACGCCAGACCATCTCCTTCGGCAATCAGCGCATCGGCATGGTCCAACGCCACTTCGCGCTGGATGGCCCGGCGCACCGTCCATGTGGCGATGGGCCATGATTCGCGCCAATGCGCAACTGTATCATCGGGCAAACCGCGAATATCCACGGCGAGGAACTCTATTTCTGCGGCAGAAAACCGGCGCGGCATCAGCCATTTCGCGCGCCAGCCGCGCATATCGCGCGCCTCCAGCACCAAGCCGCGCAACACATCGGGCGCGTTTTGCGCAAACCAGCGCGGCGCGCGCGAATCGAAACTCATGACCGCCACCGGCCCGGCATAATCGGCCAGCGCCCTTGCCACGCTTTCACACAGAGGCGCCGGATCCTCGCGCTTTTCCAGCTTGATCTCGATCAGCAGCGGCACCCGGCCCGCCACCAGTTCCAGCATCTGCTCCAGCGTGGGGATCACATCGCGCGTTCCGGCAATCGGCAGGCGCGAAAGCACCTCCATGCCATGATCCTTCACCGGCCCCTTGGCATGAGTCAGCCGGTCCAGCGTGGCATCGTGAAACACCACCACAGTGCCGTCGCCCGCCAGCCGGACATCGCATTCGATGCCATATCCGGCCGCGATGGCACAGGTGAAGGCGGAGAGTGTGTTCTCCGCCCAATGGCCCATCCATTGTTCGCCGGATCGGGCCATATCATGCAGGCCCCGATGGGCGATCACCGCCCCGCGCAGCCAATCGGCCCTTTCCGTCATCCTCAGGCCTTGATCGCCACGATAGCGTCCACCTCAACCGCCGCGCCCAGCGGCAGAACCGGCACGCCCACCGCGCTGCGGGCATGCTTGCCGGCGTCGCCAAAGACCGCGACCATCAGCTCGCTGACGCCATTGGCCACCTTGGGCTGGTCGGTGTAATCGCCGGTCGAATTGATGAAAGCGCCCAGCTTCACAATACGTTCAACGCGGTCGAGGCTGCCCAGCGCGGCCTTCAATTGGGCCAGCAGCATCAGGCCGCAGGCGCGCGCGGCGGCATAACCTTCCTCGGTGGTCACGTTTTCGCCAAGGCGTCCCTTTACCAGAGCGCCATCGATGAAAGGCAATTGCCCCGAAACGTGGGCAAGCCCGCCAGCCTCGACCACCGGCACATAGGCCGCAACAGGCGCGGCCGCGACCGGCAGGGTAAGGCCCAGTTCGGTCAGGCGAGCTTCAACAGAATCAGTCATTGGTGTCTCCATGGAGTTGGGCCGTCAGCCAAGGCAAGGCGCTGGCCCAATCGTCGATCCGGGCGTGAGCATGGCCTTGGGTGAAAGCACAAGTGATATGTGGGGCAAGCAGAGGCTCGCCGCAAAGATGCAGGCGGGCAATGTCGGGCGTCACCTCGGATGCCGAGCCGTGATGCTGGGCGATATCGTCGATGAACACCGCGCGGCTGGGGCGGTATTCGTCAAGGATCGCGCGAATCGCCGGGCCTTTGGGGCCTTGGTTGGTGAACACGCGGATGTTCAGCCCATGATCGGCCAATTGCCTTGTGCGGGCCTCTTGCCGGTGATCCTCCAGATTGGTCAGGATCACGATATCGGCGTCGCGCGACAATGCCGTCATGCCCTCGATCGCGCCCGCGATGGGCGACTGGCGATGCATTTCGGTGTCGAAGAAAGCGCCCAGCAGGCGCCACATCTCCGCCCCCGGCACCGCCGATCCATCAGCGTAATGCATCGAGCGCGAGAAATCATTGCCGTTCATGGTGAAGGTGACGCCCTGCGTCTCGCCCAGCCAGTCGCGGAAAGGGGCGATCATGTGCAGCAGCACCTCGTCGCAATCGGAAATGACCAGAGGGCGCGCCATCATGCCCCCCAATCCGCATCATCCATCGGCGCGGCCAGCGCGCCATGGGCCTTTTCCAAAGCTTTGGGCGGCACGCCCAGCGCATCGGCGCAGGCGATCAGATCAGGTTCGTGGCTCAAAACAAACTCCAATATCGCGGCCAGCACCACGCGCTCGCCGATCCTTTCGCGCAATTCCTCCGGGCTCACCCCGGTCAGCGCCAGCAGACGGTCGGCATGATCGTCATCAGACAAAATCCAGCCCAAAGCAGCCAGAGCCAGACTTTCGGGCTCTCCATCATCGACTTTTACCATGCGCAGAATTGTCAGCCCCCTTGTTAGGTCCTAGAGCCTTGGCCCGAACGCATTACGATCACAGGCAGGCGCATGGCAAAGCGAATTATGGTTGTCGAGGACAATGACCTCAATCGCAAGCTGTTCTGCGATGTTTTGAAGAGTCAGGGCTTTACCGTCGAGCCGGTGGGCGATGGGCTGGAGGCGCTGGACAAGGCGCGGGCCTTTGTGCCCAATCTGATGATCATGGACATCCAGTTGCCCAATATCTCGGGGCTGGAGCTGATCGAGGGGGCCAAGGCCGATCCCTTGCTGCGCGCCATTCCGGTGCTGGCGGTGACGGCCTATGCCGGAAAGGGCGACGAGGAGCGCATCCGCGAGGCGGGCGCCGACGGCTATCTGGCCAAGCCGGTTTCGATCGGGCCCTTCATGGCGGCGGTCAAACGGCTGCTGGACAACGCGCCCGCTTGACATTTGCCCCGCGCCGCCGCTTTTGCGCCGCAATTGTCGGCCAGAGGGCCAACACCGCATTTGCATAAGGAATCTTGCATGGACCGCGCCGCCACCAGCGAAAAGATCGCCGCGCTGATCGAGCCTTTCAACAAGAAGGGCATCGCCATTTCCGACGCCACCAGCTTTGCCGGCGATCTGGAATTTGACAGCCTGACGGTGATGGATTTCGTGGCCGCCATCGAGGACGAGTTTGACATCATCATTTCGATGAACCAGCAGGCCGAAATCGAAACCTATGGCCAGCTCGTCGATGCCGTGGTCAAGCTCAAGGGTTGAAGATGACTGATCTTTTTTCTAAATTCGATCCCTTGATCCAGATGCGGACGGATCTTCTGTCCACAGGCGTAACCGATCCTTTCGGGCTGGTGATGGAAAAGGTGATCTCGCCAACGGTGGCCCTGTGCAACGGGCGCGAGACGATCCTGCTCGGCACCTACAACTATATGGGCATGACGTTCGACCCGGACGTGATTGCTGCGGGCAAGCAGGCGCTGGACGATTTCGGATCGGGCACCACGGGCAGCCGCGTGCTGAACGGCACCTATGCCGGGCACAAGGCGGTCGAGCAGGCGCTTTGCGAATTCTACGCCATGGATCATGCCATGGTGTTCTCGACCGGCTATCAGGCCAATCTGGGCATCATCAGCACGATTGCGGGCAAGGGTGATTACATCATCCTCGACATCGACAGCCACGCGTCCATCTGGGACGGGTGCAAGATGGGCGATGCCGAAGTCGTACCCTTCAAGCACAATGACATCGAGGCGATGGAAAAGCGCCTCAAGCGCATTCCCGAAGGCGCGGGCATTCTGGTCGTGCTCGAAGGCGTCTATTCGATGCTGGGCGATATTGCCCCGCTCAAGGAAATGATCGCGGTCGCCAAGAAATATGGCGCGATGGTGCTGGTGGACGAGGCCCACTCTATGGGCTTTATCGGCCCCAACGGGCGCGGCGTAGCCGAAGAGCAGGGCGTGCTGGATCAGGTCGATTTCGTGATCGGCACCTTCTCCAAGTCGGTCGGCACGGTCGGCGGCTTCTGTGTTTCGAACCATCCCAAGTTCGAGATCATGCGTCTGGTCTGCCGTCCCTATGTGTTCACGGCTTCGCTGCCCCCCTCGGTTGTGGCAACGGCTGCGACCAGCG
The DNA here is from genome assembly GCF_013149295.1 of Novosphingobium sp. SG751A. Classification (GTDB taxonomy): domain Bacteria; phylum Pseudomonadota; class Alphaproteobacteria; order Sphingomonadales; family Sphingomonadaceae; genus Novosphingobium. Next base: position 151,385 of record NZ_JABGCB010000003.1, on the reverse strand, counting down.
TGCGCAAGCTGATGCATGCTGCCGACAAGCGCGCCCACCTGTGGGAAAATTCGCGCGTGCTGCATGGCGGCCTGCGCGAGCGTGGGTTCAAGCTTGGCACCGAGACGCCGCAATCGGCGATCATCTCGGTGATCATGCCCGATCTGGAGCGCGGCGCGGCCATGTGGGAAGCGCTGCTGCACGAAGGCCTCTATGTGAACCTGGCGCGGCCCCCGGCAACGCCGGCCGGCATGACGCTGCTGCGCTGCTCGCTGTGCGCCGCGCATTCGGCCGAGCAGGTGCAGACGATTATCGGCATGTTTGAGCGGGCCGGTAAGAAGGTCGGGATTATTTAAGGGGTTAAAGATGCGAGGGACTCGTCCCTCGCGCTCCCGTTACTGTCTTTGTTGCGCATCGGGTTCGGCGTTTTGTGTTGGACGCAATGTTGAAAAATTAAAGCCTGCGGCGCCATTGAATGCGCCGCAGGCTTTATTTGTATCGGTTTGACGCCACCCCATTAACGGGATTGCAAAGGGCCCCCGCCCTTTGCCCGCCGGAGGCAAACTTCACTTTACCTGCGTCAACGTTTCCATCGTCACCCCGGTGCATTCATCGGCCACAGCGCTCTTGTGCCCGCCCAACATAGCGGCGGCGACAAACCCGGCCACCACCAGCACGATAAACCCGGCCACCGCCACGGCGAGATACTTGTCGATCCACGCCTTGATCGGCGCGCCGAACAGGCGGAACAGCACGCCCACGATCATGAAACTGATCGAGCGCGAGATCACGCTGGCGAGCAGGAATTTGGCGATAGGCATGCCGATGAAGCCCGCCGTGATGGTGATAAGCTTGAACGGGATCGGCGTCGCGCCCTTGGCGATGATGGCGATAAAGCCCGCCTCGCCGCGCAATTTACATGCCGCGTAGGGGAAGCTGGCGGTCAAATGCAGCGCATCGAGCAGCTTTTCACCCACCATAGCAAAGGCGAAATGGCCGATGGCATAACCCAGCAGGCCACCCGCCACAGAAGCCAATGTGGTTATAATCGCATAACGAATCGCCCGATCCGGTCGGGCAAGGCACATCAGCCCCAGCACCGGATGCGGCGGAATGGGGAAGAAGCTGGCCTCGACAAAGGCGAAAAGCGCGAGCCAATATTCGGCAAACGGCCCGGCGGCCTTGCCCATAGTCCAGTCATACAGGCGGCGAAGCATCTGATTTCCCCTTCTATCCGCCGCGATGCTTAGCCAGCACAGAGCCTATGGGCAAGCGCGGATCACTTAACCCATATGGCACTTTTCCATTGACATCGTCACGCTTAATGGGTACATATAGTGAACATCGCGAAAGACCGAGTCGCTCCGGCCGCGAAAACCTTCAAGCAATGGATCAAAACTATGGCGGACAATCGCAAGTCCCGCCGTCAGGATGAGCTGACGGCGCCTCCACGGTGCGCCCATGCCGGATGGAGCGCAATCTTTCTGGCCGAACTGGCCGCGACATCGAATGTGACGGCCTCGTCGGCCAAGGCGGGGGTTTCGACCCGCGTGGTCTATGACACGCGCCGCCATGATGCCGAATTTGCGCGCGCCTGGCGCTCGGCCCTTTGCGAAGGTTATGACGCGCTGGAAATGGCGCTGCTTTACCGCCTGCGGGTGGGCGAGTTGAAACCGCCGACCGGCGCCAAGCGCGCCTCGCGCAGTTTCGACAATGCCACCGCACTGCGCCTGCTGGCCGCTCACCGCGAGACGGTCGCCCGCGAACGCGCCATCCGCGAGGAGGAGGACGCCGATGCGATCCTCGCTTCAATCAACGCGAAACTGGAAAAGATGCGCGAGCGCTGGCTGGCCGCCAAGGAAGCCGGAGCGGAAGCAGGGACGGAGGCGCCCGATGAGCAGTAAGCCGCGCCTGCTGGAATGCCTGCTGGCCCAGCCGATGGCACAAAGGCTGGCGGCGCTGGCGGTGCTGACCGGGGCAGAACGCGCCGAATTGCGCCACCATTGGGAGCTTTGGGCACGCCCCGAGCAATTGCCGCCGCAGGATGACTGGCGGATCTGGCTGGTGATGGCCGGGCGCGGGTTTGGCAAGACGCGGCTGGGGGCCGAATGGGTTCGCCGCGTGGCCACCGACAATCCCGATGCGCGGATTGCCTTGGTGGGCGCGTCCTTGGGCGATGCCCGCGCGGTGATGGTCGAGGGCGAGAGCGGCCTTCTGACCTGCTCTCCCCCGCGCCGTCGGCCCCGGTTCGAACCGTCGCTGCGTCGGCTGGTCTGGCCCAACGGGGCGCAGGCGACGATCTATTCGGCGGGCGAACCCGAAAGCCTGCGCGGGCCGCAACACAGCCATGCCTGGTGCGACGAGATCGCCAAATGGGATAATGCAGCGCAGCGGGCCGAGCAAAGCTGGAACAATCTCCTGCTGGGCCTGCGCCTTGGCGAAAACCCTCAGGCTTTGGCCACCACCACGCCGCGGGCGGTGCCTTTGCTGATGCAACTGCTGGATCAGGAGGATGCGATCGTCACGCGGGGCCGGACGCAGGACAATCTATCGAACCTGCCCGCGCGGTTTTTGAAGGATATGCGCCGCAGCTTTGGCCGTTCCGCCTTGGCTCGGCAGGAATTGGACGGCGAATTGCTGACCGATATCGAGGGCGCGCTCTGGACCCGCGCGATGATCGAAACCGTACGCGAGGCCTGCGCGGGAGCCGAACCCGTGCGCACCGTGATCGGGGTCGATCCCCCGGCCTCGGCAGCGGGGGATGCCTGCGGGATCATCGTCGCGCAATTGGGTGAGGATGGGGTGGCGCGCATCCTTGCGGACGCTACTGTCCAGCGCGCCAGCCCTGAAAAATGGGCCCGCGCGGTGGCCGAGGCCGCCGCCACATGGCGCGCCGACCGCGTTGTGGCCGAGGCCAACCAAGGCGGGGCGATGGTGGAAAGCGTGCTGCGCGCCGCCTGCATCGCCCTGCCCATCCGGCTGGTCCATGCCAGCGTGGGCAAGACGGCGCGGGCCGAACCGGTGGCCGCGCTCTATGAAACGGGGCGGGTGCGCCATGTCGGGGCCTTCCCCGCGCTGGAGGACCAGCTTTGCGGTCTGGTGTCGGGCGGGGCCTATCAGGGGCCGGGCCGCTCACCCGACCGGGCCGATGCCGCCGTCTGGGCGCTGACCGAACTGATGCTTTCCACCCGCGCGCCGCCGCGTGTGCTCGATCTGTAACATTTTCGCCCAACCACTTGTTTTGAAAGGCGATCCCATGACCTTCCTTGAAACAATCGCTTCCGCCTTCAAGGGCAAGGGAGCCCGTGTGCCGCTGGCCCAATCCTATGTCTCGCCATGGATGTTTGGTGAGAGCGGAGGGGGGCGGCTGCCCTTCGATTATCACCGTGCGGTGCGCCATGCCTATCTGGAAAACCCGGTGGCGCATCGCGCGGTACGACTGGTGGCCGATGGCATTGCCGGGGCGCCGCTGGCGCCGACCGATCCATCGCTGGCCATGCTGGTGCTGGAAACTTCGGCGGGGCAATCGCTGCTCGAAACGCTGGCCAGCCAGTTGCTGCTTCACGGCAATGCCTATGTGCAGATCCTGAAGGACGGGCTGGGCTATCCGGTCGAACTCTTCGCCCTGCGCCCGGAGCGCGTGACGCTGGCGTTCGGCAATGACGGCTGGCCCACGGGGATCACCTATCGCGTGGGCGACCGCTCGATGACGATCCCGATGTGCGATGCCGATGCCTCGCCCAATATCATCCATATCAAAGGCTATCATCCCGGCGACGATCATTATGGCGCGGGCTGCCTTGGCGCGGCGGATCAGGCGGTGGCCACGCATAATGCGGCGGCCAACTGGAACCGGTCCCTGCTGGAAAATGCGGCGCGGCCTTCAGGGGCGCTGGTCTATGATGCGGGCAATGGCGCGGGCCTTTCGGGCGAACAGTTCGACCGGCTGCGCGAGGAATTGAACCGGGTCTTTTCCGGCTCTCCCAATGCCGGGCGGCCGATGCTGCTCGAAGGGGGCCTCAAATGGCAGTCGATGTCGATGTCGCCCGCCGACATGGATTTCGCCGCACTGAAATCGGCCGCCGCGCGCGACATCGCGCTGGCCTTTGGCGTGCCGCCGATGCTGTTGGGCCTGCCCGGTGACAGCACCTACAACAATTACAAGGAGGCCAACAAGGCGCTCTGGCGGCTGACGCTGCTGCCGCTGGCCGACAAGCTGCTCTCCGCCATTGCCGAGGGGCTGGAGACATGGTTCCCCGATGCGCGTCTGGCCATCGACCTTGATCGCATCCCCGCGCTGGCCGAGGACCGGCAGGCGCTGTGGAGCCAGATCAACGCTGCCGGTTTCCTGACCGATGCGGAAAAGCGCGAGATGCTGGGCCTTCCGGCACTGGTGCAGCCATGAAGCGCGAGGACATGCTGGCACGGCTGATGGCGCAGGAAAATGCCGATGGGGGCGATCTGATCACCCTGCGCGCGATTGTCGAAGAGGCCAGCGAGTTGGGCGCGGCGCGGATGCTGGCGCGCATGGGGCTGAGCGATGATGGCGCCTCCGATGACCTTTCGGAACTGCGCGAACTGCTGCGCGCATGGCGCGATGCCAAGCGCAGCATGTGGAAAGCGGTGATCGATTGGGCGGTGCGCGCGGGGCTGGCCGCGGTGCTGGTGGGCATTGCCATGCGGTCGGGCGCGGGAGAATTGCTGAAATGACGGCAGAACCTGAAGATCGCCTGCGCTTTGCCGGCTATGCCGCCCTGTTCGACAAGCGCGATGCGGGGCGCGACACGATCCGCCCCGGCGCCTTTACCCGCACGCTGGCCGAACGCGACGCCCGCCGCCAAGGCCCCCTGCCCTTATTCTGGCAGCATAATCCGGACCAGCAGATCGGCTGGATCGAAAATGCCGCCGAGGATGAGCGGGGCCTGCGCGTGATCGCCCGGATCGACAATCCAGCGGGCGGCGCGGCGGCAGCATTGAAAACCGGCAAGGTCACGGGCCTGAGTTTCGGCTATCGCGCCCGCACCTTTGAACGCGATGCGCAGGGCCGCGAATTGCGCGACATCGATCTGTTCGAGGTCAGCCTGGTTAGCCACCCGATGCAGCATGACGCGCGGGTTCACATGATCGCCTCCCCTTCGGCCGCCTGAACCCGGCCTGACCATCCCCTTTTCCCGTTTTTCGTCGAGCCGCCATTTTTGGGGGCGGCTTTTTTGTCAGAAAGGTAAATACCTCATGGAACATGAAAACCTCAACGCCGGTCTCGACGCCTCGTTCGACATCGTGGCCCGTCAAGAAGCCGCCGATGCCGCGCTGAGCGCCCTGCGCGGCGAGATCGAGGAAGTGAAGTCGCGGTTTCGCACGTCCCGCCCGCCGCTGAGTGCGGCCCATGGCGGCAATCATGAGCTGAAGGGCTTTGTCGACGGCTATCTGCGCGCCGGACGCGAGACCGAGCTGAAGTCGCTCAACACCGCGGTGATGGGCGATGGCGGCTTCGTCGTCCCCACCGTACTGGATCAGCAGATCGCCGAGCGCCTGCTGCGCCTCAGCCCGATCCGCTCGATCGCGCAGGTTGTCCAGACCACCACCTCGGACTATCGCAAGCTGATCGCCACGGGCGCGCCGCAGTCGGGCTGGGCCAGCCAGACCGGCGCGCGGGGCGAAACGACCTCGCCCAAATTCGCCGAAATCATCCCCCCCTCGGGCGAACTCTATGCCAACCCCTCGGCCACGCAGTTCATGCTGGACGATGCCGGCTTTGATGTCGAAGGCTGGCTGGCGGGCCAGATCGCCAATGAATTTGCCCGCGCCGAAGGGGCCGCCTTCGTTTCGGGCACGGGCACCAACCAGCCGCTGGGCTTTCTGACCGGCGCCACCAGCACCGCCGACGATACCAGCCGCACCTTTGGCATGCTCCAGCATCTGGGCTCGGGTGATGCGGCGGGCCTTGGCACGGCGCCCGATGACCGGCTGATCGACATGGTGATGGCGCTGAAACCGGGCCATCGTCAGGGCGCGGCATGGGTGATGAATGCGGCCACCATCGCCCAGATCCGCAAGGTCAAGGATTCGACCGGCGGCTATATCTGGCAGCCTTCGGTCATCGAAGGTCAGCCTAACCGCCTGCTGGGCTATCCGGTGGTCGAGGCATCGGACATGCCCGATGTAGCTGCCGGCGCCTATCCGATCGCGTTTGGCAATTTCCAGAACGGCTATCTGATCACCGAACGCTTTGGCACCCGTCTGCTGCGCGATCCCTACAGCAACAAGCCCTATGTCAACTTCTACGCCACCAAGCGCGTGGGCGGGCAGGTGCTCGATAGCGACGCGATCAAGCTGCTCAAGATCACCGCCTAAAGGCTCTCCCCGCCTGGCCCTTCGCGCCGCGACGCCGTTTCGGCGCGAAGGGCATCTTTTTCGTTCATGCAATAAGGGAGACCGCCATGACGCGGGTTATCGTCACGCCACCGGCCCTGGCACCTGCGGCGCTGGCCGAGCTGAAGGACTGGCTTGGCATCACCATTTCGGCGGACGATGCGGGTCTGACCAGCCTGCTCAGCACCGCGCTGGAGGTTTGCGCCGATTATATCGGCATGGTGCCGCTGGCCGTCACCTATGAAGAAACGCTGTGCGTACCCACCGGCCGCTCCGCCCTGCCCGGCCCGGCCGATTGGCAAAGCTGCCATTTCCCCGGCGACTGGCACGGGCGGGGCGGCAACGATGGCTGGCACCGGCTGGGCCTGCGCCCTGTCTCGGCGCTGATCTCGGCTGAAGCGCTGAGCAGCACCGGCACGCGCAGCACTCTGTCCGACACCCAGTATTCGGTGCGGATCGACGGCGATGGGCAATGCGCGATCCGCATTCCCGCCGCCATCGGGCTGGACCGCGCGGTAGTGCGTTTTACCGCCGGATTGGCGGATCAATGGTCGGGCCTGCCCGAATCGTTGCGCCATGGGATCATGCGCCTTGCCGCGCATCACTATCGCCAGCGTGAAAGCGCCGGGGCCGATGCCCTGCCGCCTGCCTCGGTCACCGCGCTGTGGCGGCCATGGCGCCGGATGCGCATGGCATGATCGCCGCCTCGTTTCAGCCCGATCCCGGCCAGTTGGTGAATGCACTGACCCGGCAGGCCGAAGTCATGGCGCAGGAAGCCGCCCAGCAAGCCCGGAGCGGAGGCGATTCCACCGCCATCTGGCGCAATGCGCGCCTGCTCTGGCCCGCCTTTACCGCCCCCGCCAGCCAAGGAGGATAGGCCCCATGGAAATTCCCCTGCGCGCCAGTCTGATCGAATGGCTGGCCAGCGATGCCACGCTTGCCACCATGCTCAACGCCATCACCGAGGAGGCGCCCAGCCGCACCGCTCTGCCGTGGCTGGCCATCGCCACCAGCGCCAGTGTGGACTGGAGCACCAAGACCGAAGCGGGCTGTGAAACGCGCATCGCGCTCGAACTGCATCTGCGCGGCGACCGGCCCGAAGATGGCGCCGCAATGACCGGCGCGGTTCAGGCCCGCATCGCCAGCCTGCCGCATGATCAGGGCGCCTATCGCATCGTCACGCTGAACTTCCTGCGCAGCCGCGCCGAAGCGCGCGCCAACAACACGCGCGCGATGCTGCTGGAATATCGCTTCCGCACCATCGCTGTCTGAAACCCTTTCCTTTCAAGGAGGACACCATGACCGCTCAATCCGGAGCCGCTTTTTTGCTGAAAATCACCGATGGTGCCGCAACGCCCACCTTCAACACCGTGGCGGGCCTGCGCACCACCCAGATGTCGATTGCCGGACAGGCCGTGGCCATCACCACCAAGGACAGCGCGGGCTGGCGCGACCTGCTTTCGGGTGCCGGCGCGCGCACCATTTCGGTCAGCGCCGCCGGGGTGTTCATGGGATCGGCCGCCGAAACCCGCATCCGCACCAATGCACTGGGCGGGGTGATCGACACCTATCAGCTCAGCTTTGAGGACGGCAGCAAAATGCAGGGCCAGTTCCTGGTACAGAAGCTGGAATATTCAGGCGATTACAACAATGAGCGCTCGTACACCATCCAACTCGAAAGCTCTGGCCCGGTGGTGTCGGTATGAATTCCGCCAATCCGTGGCGCGGCGAATCCAGCCTGATCGTGGCGGGCGAGGCGCGCGTGCTGCGCCCCAGCTTTGCCGCGCTGGTGGCCGCCGAGGAGGAATTGGGGCCGTTGTTCGCTCTGGTTGAGCGCGCGGCCGCAGGGCAATTGCGGCTGGCCGAGCTGATCGGCCTGTTCTGGCATTGCCTTGCCCGGCGCGAGGGCATCACCCGCGATCAGTTGGGCGAAGCGGTGGTGGCGCAGGGGCTGGCAGGCGTCTCGCCGCAATTGCGCGGCCTGCTGGGCCAGATCCTGCAAGGCGAGGGGTGATGGGGCAAAGCGCCAGCTTTGGAGAAGGCGCTCGGCGCTTGTCCGCTCTGGCGGCAAGACTACTGGGGTGGCGGCCCGATGCATTCTGGGCCGCCACCCCCGCCGAACTGGCCGCCATTCTGGCCCCCGATGCCGCCCCCGGCGCCGCGCCGCTCACCCGCGAGGAAATGAACCGCTTGATGGAGCGCGACCATGGCTAATACTTCCAGTTCCAGCGGATCGGATACGGTCCAGAGCCTGCTCATCGACGTGCGCGCCAGCACGCAGGGCTTTGCCCAAGATATCTCCGCCATGCGCAGCGGCTTTGATACCACGCTGCTGCCCGGATTTACCCAGGCTGGCTCTGCGCTCGACAGCGCACTGACGCAGGCGTTGAAACGCGGCAGCAGCGGGTTTGGCGATCTGCGCACCACCGCGCTCAAGGCGCTGGCCGATATTGCCGCCAGCGCGTCAAGCAGCCTTTTGTCCAGCGCGCTGGGGCTGGAGAGCAGCTCGAGCGCGACCTCGGGGATTTCCTCGCTTATCAGCTCGGTCCTCGGCCTGCCCGGACGAGCGACCGGGGGGCCGGTTTCGCCGGGTCAGGCCTATCTGGTAGGCGAGCGCGGGCCGGAACTGTTCGTGCCCACCTCGGCCGGATCGGTCGCCTCGAACGGCGCGCTCAACTCGACCTCGCGCAATGTGAACGTGTCGATTCAGCTTAACGGCGGCGGCAGTGATGCTCCTGCCGCCATGCAGCGGTCGAGCCGCCAAGTGGCCAGCGCCGTGCGCCGCGCGCTGACGCAGGCCTGATGCCGCAAACCTGCCTCCGCAAACCTGACTGAGTAGGAACCACCGATGGCCTTCTGGCTTGCCTCCGCCCGTGAGGGACAGGAAACCGACTGGATCCAGCGTTTTGACCCGAGCTTCTGGACAGTGAATTTTCCGCGCCCGATGATGGCCGCGATCACCACGCCCGCGCCCGATGCCCTGCGGCTCGACGCCTGTTTTCTGACGCAGGGCGATCTGGCCGGGTTGATCTGGGAGAGCGAGGATACGCTCGACCATCCGCTGCTCTCCTATGCCACGGCGCGCGATTATTCGGGCACGACCCTGTCGTTCCGCTGGCGCTCGGGCGGACTGATCGCGCTGGATCAGACCAATGGCCCAACACTGACCATCGAGGGGCGCGATGCGGGCGGCGCGGCGCGCACGTGGTATGTCCGCCTGTGGAACTTTGCCAGCGGATCGGGTGAGGACGCACAGATCACTCTGAACTTTTCCGATGTCTTCGGCGGATGGTCGCGCGATTTCGGGATGGATCCGCTCTATCCCGCCGACATTGACCGCATGTTCATCTCGCTGGTGCCCAATGGCTATGCTGCCGGTTCGACCACACCCTTGAGCACCAGCGCCAACGCATGGGCAGAATTGACCAATATCCGCTGCACCGGGCAAAGGGCGATGCTGCGGATCGGCAATATCTTTGTGCCCCCGCACGGGCTGGCCATGGCCACCGCCTATGATGACAGTTTCAACCAGACGCCCGCCCGCCTGCTCCGTTCGGTCCGCCAACTCGGCTATCGGGGCAGCATCCTGCACTATGTCGGAATGAGCCATTTCTTCCAGCTCACCGCTTCGGGCGGCAGCTATCTGGTGGGCCTGTCGGGCGATCCTTTGTGCCTGCCCGCGCGGGCTTGGCATGGGGAATTCTTCGCCGCCTGCAAGGCATGGGGTTATTCGCCCATTGCCTCGCTTTCTTATGAAGTGCTGGCCGCACATTGCCCGTCGGCGTGGCAACAGCGCGCGGCCAATGGCGATCCGGCGATGACGGGCTGGTCTCCGCCCTCGGCGCTGATGTCTCCGGCCAATACGGCGGCGATGACGTGGCAGAAATCGGTCGCAGCCGCCTTTGCGCAACTGCTGGTCGATGCCGGTTGCGCTGTGCGCTTTCAGGTGGGCGAGCCGTGGTGGTGGGTGATGAGCGATGGGCGGATCTGCATCTATGACGATGCGGCCAAGGCAGCCTTTGGCGGCAGCCCGGTGGCGATCCCCGATTTGCGCGCCGACCTGACCTCCGCGCAAACCGCCCTGCTGGATCAGGCAGGCGCGATGCTGGCGGCCTCGACCATCGCTCTGGCCGGCGCGACGCGGGCGGTGGCGCAGGCTGCGGGCGTGGCCAGCGAGACATTGTTGCTGACCTTCGTGCCCACGGTCCTTGACCCGGCGACGCCTGAGGCGCGGCGGGCCAATATGCCGGTCGGCTGGGCCAGCCCCGCTTTCGACCGGCTTCAGGTCGAGGATTACGACTGGCTGACCGCAGGCGCCGATGCCCAGCGTCAGGCCGCCTATCAACTGGTCAATGACCGGCTGGGATATCCGCCCGAACAGCAGGATTATCTGGCCGGTTTTGTCCTCCTGCCCAGCCAGACCAACCAATGGCGCCTGATTGATCAGGGCATTGGCGAGGCCCGCGAGCGGGAGGCGCATGAGATTTTCGTCTGGGCCCTGCCGCAGGTCTGCCGTGACGGCTTTGTCGCCCTGCCTATTGCCGAGGACAGCAACGATATGAACGCTTTCGACGATGTGGCCTATCCGCTGCCGCTGGGGCTGGACACCAAGATCAGCCCTTCCTTTTCCACCAGCGTGACCACCACGGCCTCCGGCTTTGAACGCCGCAATAGCCTATGGAGCGATGCCAAGCTGAGCTTTGATGTGGGACCGGGCATTCGCTCGGAACAGGATCTGGGCGTTCTGCTGGGGTTCTTCCGCGCGCGGCGCGGCCCGGCACGCGGCTTCCGCCTGTGCGACCCCAGCGATTTCAGCTCGAACGGCATGACCGACACGCCATCGGCCAGCGATCAGGTGCTGGGCACCGGCGACGGTGTGCTGGCCAACTTCCCCCTCGTCAAACGCTATGGCGCAGTGGCGCTGGGCGATGATGAGGCCCAGTTGCGGCGCATCACCCGCCCGCGCAGCGGCTCGGTGCTGGTCAGCGTCAATGGCGTAGCGCAGGCCAGCGGCTGGATGCTGGGCGCGGGCGGGGCTGTGCAATTCACCACGCCGCCCGCCGCCGGAGCCATCGTGCGCGCGGGGTTCCTCTTCGATGTGCCGGTGCGCTTTGAGCAGGACCGCCTCGACATCTCGGGCCTGACCTTTCTGGCCGGAGAGGCGCCCTCGGTTCCCCTGATCGAAGTGCGGGAGGCGGTATGAGCCGGGTATGGTTCGCGCAGCAACTGGAAACCGTGGCAACCTATTGGCGCATCATGCGCGGCGATGGGTTAGCGCTGGGCTTTACCACGCATGACCGCGACCTGTGGTTCGATGGGCTCAAGCATATGGCGGCGCCCGGCATGATGCCTGCGGCGATCCGGCGCACATCGGGGTTGGACGATGATTCGGCCGAAATCACCGGCGCGATCAGCCACTACGCGATCAGCGCCTTTGACCTGCAATCAGGCCGCTTCGAGGGCGCGCGCGTGGTGGTGGGGGTGGTCGATTGGGAAACGATGGAGCATCAACCGCTCTATCGCGGTGCGATCGGCACGGTCAGTCAGGAAATGCAGGGCTTTGTCGCCGAACTGGAATCGAGCAAGGCAGAGCTGGCCCGCGATCCGATCCCGCGCACGAGCCCCACATGCCGCGCGCAATTCTGCGACCGGGACTGCGCCCTTTCGGCGGCGCGTTTCAGCCATGAGGCCACGCTGCTGGCGCATGATCTGGACAGCAATCTGGTCCATCTGACCAATTCTTCCGGTCTTGGGCTCGATCTGGGGCTGCTGCTGGGCGGGACGCTGCGTTGGATCGATGGGCCTTATGCAGGCCTGTCGATGACGATTACCGGGCGCTCCGGCAGCTTCCTGATGCTGGATCATCCGCTCGATCTGGCGCTGACCAGCGGGTTGCGAGTGACGCTGCGCGAGGGTTGTGATCACACGCTGGCCACATGCGGCGAGCGTTTTGGCAATGCCGTCAATTTTCGCGGCGAGCCGTTCCTGCCGGGCAATGATCTGGTGGTGCGCTATGGGGTGGCGGGATGAGTTTTGCGCTGGATCTGGCGCAGGCCGCCGAGGATCTGGTCGGCACGCGCTTTCGCCTGCATGGCCGCCATCCCGAACATGGATTGGACTGTCTGGGCGTGCTGGCGGCGGCGCTGCGGGCGGTCGGGCGCCCCGGCGATTTGCCCACCGATTATGCCTGGCGCAACGCCAATCCGCAGCGCGCGATGGATCTGGCCGGGCGGTGGGGTTTTGTCGCGGTCGAGGGCGCGATCCTGCCCGGCGATGTGGTCCTGCTGCGCATGGGGGCCGCCACGCTGCATTTCGTCATCGCCGTTTCGGGCGGCAGTTTTGTCCACGCTCATGCCGGCCAGCGGCAAGTGTTGCGTTCACCCGCCATGCCTGATGGCGTGATGGTCGAACACTGGCGCCTTGATCCAAACCTTTAAGGAAGCAGACCATGGCTACGATTTTGTTCACGGCGATCGGCACTGCCTTTGGCGGGCCTTTGGGTGGCGCGCTGGGCGCATTGGTGGGCAGCCAGATCGACGGGGCGATCTTTGGCACCTCCAGCAAGCGTCAGGGCGCGCGCCTGCAAGACATGAGCGTCACCACATCGACCTATGGCGCAGCTCTGCCGCGCCATTATGGCCGGATGCGGGTGGGCGGCACGATCATCTGGGCCACCGATCTGAGCGAGCATAGTTCGACCAGCGGGGGCGGCAAGGGTCAGGCCTCGACCACCACCTACAGCTATACCTCCTCCTTTGCCGTGGCGCTGGCCAGTCGCCCGATCATCGGGATTGGCCGGATCTGGGCCGATGGCAAATTGCTGCGCGGATCATCGGGCGATCTCAAGGTTGGCGGCACCTTGCGTATTCATGACGGAACGGAGGATCAGGCACGCGACCCGCTGATGGCTTCGCTGTTGGGCGGCGATCTGTGCCCGGCCTTTCGCGGCACAGCCTATGTGGTGTTTGAGGATCTGCAATTGGGCGAATTTGGCAATCGCATTCCCAGCCTCAATTTCGAAGTCTTTTGCGATGAAGGAACGCTCAATCTGGCCACGCTTGTGCAGGATGCGGTCGAGGATGCTCATGTCGATGTGCCGGTCGATGGCGTTCTGGGTTTTTCCTGTTCAGACCCGCTGGCCGATACACTGGCGGCTTGGTTGCCGATTATCCCGATTGTCTGCAATGCCGATGGCGAAGGGCTGACCATTGCGCCGCAGGATGTTGCGGCGGTGCGCATGTTGGACGAGCCGGTCGCGGCCACGGGCGGCGGGGATTTCGGCGGCAAGGGCGGCTATAGCTGGAAACGCACGCCGCCCGCCAAATCGCCGCCAAGGTCGCTGCGCTATTACGATGTCGATCTGGATTATCAGCCTGGATCACAGCGAGCGCCCGGCGGCGCTCTTTCGGGCCAGCCCAAGACGATCGACCTGCCCGTCAGCACGACCAGCGAGGAGGCCTTTAGCCTGATATGCGGCGCGGTGCAGAGCGATGACTGGTCGCAGGAAACGATCCAGTGGCGCTGCGCCGAACTCGATCCGGCGGTGGCGCCGGGCAGTTGCGTGACACTGCCCTCGATTCAGGGCCTTTGGCAGGTGAAGGATTGGGAGTGGCGCGACACGGGGATCGAACTGAACCTTACCCGCATCGCTCCTGCGCAGGCGCTGATCCGGGCGGCCACAGCCTCCGGGCAGGCCAATCTGGCCTCCGATCTGGCGGTTGGCCAGACTCGGATCGTCGCCTTCGAACTACCCTCGGACGGGAGCAGTACTGGGGACGCCGGGCTGATCTATGCCGCGCTCTCATCCTCAGGCAGCGCGTGGAAGGGGGCCGTCCTCTATGTCGATGATGGCACCGGGGCCTTGACCCAGATCGGGACCAGTGGGCGGCAACTGGCCACTTTGGGCAAGGCGCTGACTGTGCTGGCGACGGGGCCTTCACACGTGCTGGATCGGTATAATGCGGTTGAAATCGAACTGGCCAATGCGAGTCTGGCTCTGGTCGACGCCACACTGCGCCAATTGTCGGCGGGAAGCAATCGCGCCTTGCTGGGCACGGAAATCGTGCAATTTGGTCGGGCGGTGCCGCTGGGCGGTGCGCGGTGGCGGCTGGAGCAATTGCTGCGCGGGCGCGCCGGAACCGAAGCGGCCATCGGCAACCATGCCATCGACGAGCCCTTCGTCCTCCTTGATGACACCGTAATCGAGTTGGACAAGACCAAGCTGGGCAGTTCAACCAGCAGCCTGATCGCGGCCATGGGGCTGGGCGACAGCGATCCGGTCGAAACCGCGATTGCCTGTCGCGGGATCGCCACGCGCCCCCTCTCGCCGGTACAGGGTCAGGCCGGGCTGCAGTCGGATGGTTCGTTGAGCCTGAGTTGGACCCGAAGGGCCCGGGGCGCCTGGGTATGGTCCGATTATGTCGATGTCCCGCTCAAAGAGGAAAAGGAAGCCTATCAAGTCGGCTACGGCACGACCTCGGCCCCATATGCCTTTTGGGAGGTAACTTCTGCCAGCCTGATCCTTACCGCCGCGATGCAAAGCGATCTGGTTTCAGCCCATGGTCATGGCGCTCTGTGGGTCAAACAGATCGGCACCTATCAGGCTTCTGACGCACTGCACTTGTTCGACCTGTGATCCCTGCCCCGCGCAAGATGTCCTAGCAACAGGAGAATTTCTATGAGCGATCCCCTCACTTTCGATAATGCCAGCGCTCGCTTCGGCCTCCCCTTCCTCTATTCCGGGCAGGCGCAAAAGGAGTTCTACGTCAACGAAGCCTTCGCCATTGCCGATGCCCTGATGCACTGCACCATCGAGGGCACCGCGACCACGCCGCCCACCGCGCCTGTCGACGGCCAGAACTGGAGCATCGGCACCGGCGCCACCGGAGACTGGGCAAGCCATGTCGGTCAGATCGCCTGTCGGCAGAGCGGAAACTGGCTCTATGTTACGCCCAGCGATGGAATGAGGGTTTTCGATCGTTCCACCGGCTGCTCCCGGCTCTATTCGTCGGGCTGGAAAATCCCTTCATCGATCAGCGCGCCAACCGGGGGCTCCACGGTGGATTCGGAAGCCCGCAGCGCGGTGAGCCAGTTAATCACTACGTTAAGGTTAGCGGGCATTTTGCCTTAAGGCGCCATACAGAGGCCAAAATGCCGCAATCCAAGAATTGAAATTGCCTCACCTGTGGCAAATTTGCAACGATCCTAAGTATTTCTCGGCTTGCACGCCTGTAAGCGAGGGGTTAGACCTGCGCGCAATTGGTAGCCTCTCACTCGCACAAGGGGAAAACAAATGCGCAAGATTGCCTTGGGCTTGGCGCTGGCATCTACTGCCCTCGCTACGCCGGCACTGGCCAAAGACAAGACCTGGTACGTCGAAGGCGACGCCGGTGCTGTCATCGTCGAATCCAACCCGCTTGCCAACGTCACCACGGGCGGCACCGCTCTTGGCAACATCAAGTCGAAGCTTGGCTATGACTTCGGCGGCATCGTCGGGTATGACTTCGGTCCCTTCCGTCTGGAAACCGAAGCCAGCTATCGTCGCGTCAAGACAAAGTCTTTTGAAGCGGCCAACGGCACGATCTACACCGCCGACAACAGCCAGGTTATCGGCAACACCAGCGCTCTGAGCTTCTTGGCCAACGGCCTGCTCGACTTTGGTCCCGACAATGGCCTGCAGGGCTTTGTCGGCGGCGGCGTTGGCGTGGCTCGCGTCAAGAGCTTCAACGTGACCTCGCTGGTCAGCAATGGCGTGGACGATTCGGCCACCGGCTTTGCCTGGCAGGCTCTTGCCGGCATTCGGGCGCCGATCAGCAAGAACTGGGATCTGGGTCTCAAGTATCGCTATTTCAACGCTCCGGGTGCAAACCGTTTCGTGGGCCTGACCGGCAATTCGCTGTCGGAATCGTTCCACTCGCACTCGCTGCTGGCGACGCTGACCTATAACTTCGGCGCTGAACCGGTGGCTCCGCCGCCGCCCCCCCCGCCGCCTCCGCCTCCGCCGCCCCCGCCTCCGCCGCCCCCTCCGCCGCCTCCGCCGCCGCCGGCTCCGGTGTGCAACAAGGGTCCCTACATCGTGTTCTTCGATTGGGATAAGGCCGACATCACCCCTGAAGCCGCGTCGATCCTCGACAGCGCCATTCAGGCCTATGGCAATTGTGCCTCGGTTCCGGTGGTTCTGGCTGGCTATGCCGACCGTTCGGGTACGCCCAAGTACAACATCGGTCTGTCGGCCCGTCGTAACGCTTCGGTCCGCGGCTACTTCACCTCGCATGGCGTCGCTGACTCGGCGATCTCGAGCCAGGCCTTTGGTGAAGCCAACCCGCGCGTTCCGACCGCCGATGGCGTTCGCGAACTCCAGAACCGTCGCGTGGAAATCACCTACGGTCCGGGTTCGGGCAACTAAGTCCAGCCTTTCAGGCAAAGATGGAAGGGGCGGCGCAAGCTGCCCCTTCTTTTTGTCCGGCTTATCCAGCCAGAGACAAAGGCTGACGAGCAAAAGAATTGGGCCGGAACCCCATGAGGAGCCCGGCCCGTATCAGCAGCTTTTAACGGTGGCGCTATTTGGTGGCGTAGCGCAATTTGTCTTCGATCCCTGCCTCGGCAAAACCGCCAAGACGCAGACGGCAACTGTCACAAAGACCGCAAGCCGAACCATCGGGCTGCGGATCATAGCAAGACCAGCTATGCCCTACATCCAACCCCAGCCGAACCGCCTCGCGAACGATATCGCCCTTGCCCAGAAATTGCAGCGGCGCGTGGATTGTGAATTCGCCACCTTCATCGCCTGCCTTGGTCGCCAATCGCGCAACCTCGGTAAATCCAGCGATGAACTCCGGACGGCAATCGGGATAGCCCGAATAGTCGAGCGCATTGACCCCGATAAAAATGTCCCGTGCCCCGACCGCTTCGGCCCAGGCCAGAGTCAATGACAGAAACACCAGATTGCGTGCAGGGACATAGGTGACCGGAATGCCCGGCTCCAGCCCATCCTTGGGCACGTCAATGTCATCGGTCAACGCCGAGCCGCCAAACTGGCGCAGATCCAGCGGCAGCACCACATGGCGCACCGCTCCCAGTTCCTTGGCCAGCCCCCTTGCCGCATCGATCTCGCAGGCGTGGCGCTGATTATAGTCAATGGTCAGCGCATAGATCTCGTAGCCAGCCTCGCGAGCCAGACCCGCCGAAACCATCGAATCCAGTCCGCCCGAAAGCAGGACAACCGCCTTGCGGCCTGCGGGAACATCAGTCTGGGTCATCATTCCATCTCTATTGAGGCAGGTTCAGGACAGAACCGCGCCACCTTACATCGAAATTGGGAAAAGCTTTGAGCAAAAGGCACAATCGATGGTGATCGCGCCATTCTCATCCCGCATTTCGGCCAATTCGGCCTCGCCAAAGCGTGCCAGAATCGTGCGGTAATGCTCCTCGCTGCACCGACACCCGCGCTTGAGCGGCGCGTCTTCCGACACGCGCACTTCGCTCTCTTCATGGAACAGCCGCCAAACCAATTGATCGAGCGCCAGATCGGCATCCACCAATTCGGCATCACGCGTAGATCCGGCCAGCGCCGCCACATGCTCCCAATGCGGATGATCGAGTTGCACATGCAGGCGCGCGCGACCTTCCTCACCCTCGGGCAGATGCTGCACCAGCAAGCCGCCGGCCACGCAATGGCCACCCACATCCGATGTCGCGACACGGATCAGCGTCGGCACCTGCTCGGACTGGATGAAATAGGCTTGGCACGCCTGCGCCAGCGAGTCGCCCTCCAGCGGCACAACCCCCTGATAACGCTGCCCGGTCACGGCCAGATCGAAGGTAATGGCCAGATAGCCCTTGCCGAACAGATCATGTAGCGTGGGATTTGGGCCCAGAGCCGCCAGACGCTCCTCGTCATGGCGCGCATAGCCGCGCACTTCCCCATTGCGATAATCGCAGACCAACAGGTCAACCACGCCATCCTGCGTCTGCGCCTGCATGGTCAACTGGCTGTCCTGATCCTTCAGCAAGGCGCCCATCAGCGCCCCCAACACCAGCGCCTCGGCCAGCAGCTTGCGGATCGGCGGCGGATAATCATGCGACGATTGCACAAGGTCGAGCACAGGGCCGAGCCGAACCGCCCGTCCCCGTGCATCGCGCGACGGGATGGTAAAATGCAGAACGCAATCCATGCCCGTGCTCACAATTGCCCGAATGCCCAGCGCAGCACCGATTTCTGGGCGTGAATGCGGTTTTCCGCCTCATCCCAGACAACGCTCTGCGCACTGTCAATCACGCTGTCGGTAACTTCCTCGCCACGATGCGCGGGCAGGCAATGAAGGAACAGCGCGCCCGGCGCCGCCTGCGCCATCAGCGCATCATTGACCTGATAGGGCTCCATCGCCTTGATGACGGCCTCGCCACCCGGTTGCCCCATCGACACCCAGGTATCAGTGACCACCACCTGAGCCCCGCGAGCAGCCTCAACCGCATCCTGGGTAAAGGTGATCTTCGCCCCGCGCGCGAGGGCCTGTTCAACAAAAGCACCATCCGGCTCAAAGCCCTTGGGGCCGCCCACGCGAATGTTGAACTTCAACAGCCCCGCCGCTTCGATCAGCGAATGCAGCACATTGTTGCCATCGCCCAGCCACGCCATCTCCATGCCCGGCAACGCCACGCCGCGCTCCAGCAGCGTGAGCAGATCCGCCATGATCTGACACGGATGCGAGGCATCGGTCAGGCCGTTGATCACCGGCACCGTGGCATAATGCGCCAGCTCCTCGATTTTGGCATGATCATTGGTGCGGATCATGATCGCATCGACCATGCGACTCAGCACACGGGCCGTATCGGCGATCGTCTCACCGCGACCAAGCTGCATACCGCCCGCATCCATCACAATCGCGCTGCCGCCCAACTGGCGCATGGCCATGTCGAAAGACACGCGCGTGCGGGTCGAGTTCTTCTCAAAGATCATAGCCAGCACATGGCCATCCAAAGGCGCATCGGCATCGACGCGCCCCTTGGTCCAACTGCTGCGCGCCCGCTTGCGGTCGAGCGCGTCATTCAGCATCGCGACAACCGCATCCCCCCCCGCATCGGAGAGGTTCAGGAAACGCCGAGCCATCACGCCACCTCTTCGGGCTGATAGCTGGCGGCGGCGGCCGAAAGCTTTTCCATGAACTCGTCAATATGGCTCTCGTCGATCACCAGCGGCGGCAGGATGCGCAGCGTCTTGTCACCCGCCGAAACGCTCAACAACTGGTGATTGTCGCGCAAATGGGCGACGAAAGGCCGCGGCTCGACCTTCATCTTCAGGCCAATCATCAGGCCCCGCCCACGCACCAGTTCGAACAGATCGGGATAGTTGCCGATAAACTGCTCCAGACGGCTGGTCAGCTTGGCGCCCATATCGCGCACATGGGCCATGAATTCCTCATTGGCCACCGCGTCCAGCACGGCATTGGCCGCCGACATCGCCAGCGGATTGCCGCCATAGGTGCTGCCATGCGTGCCCGCGACCATGCCGCGCGCTGCCTTTTCGGTGGCCAGACAAGCGCCCAGTGGGAAGCCCCCGCCAATGCCCTTGGCTGTCGCGAGAATGTCGGGCACCACGCCGAATTGCTCATAGGCATAGAACGTGCCGGTACGCGCCACGCCGCACTGAACCTCGTCAAAGATCAGCATCAGGTCATGCTCGTCGCACAGCGCGCGCAGAGCCTGCAGGAACT
This sequence comes from Novosphingobium sp. SG751A, assembly GCF_013149295.1. Taxonomy (GTDB): domain Bacteria; phylum Pseudomonadota; class Alphaproteobacteria; order Sphingomonadales; family Sphingomonadaceae; genus Novosphingobium. The sequence continues at coordinate 131,322 of NZ_JABGCB010000003.1, read as the reverse complement.
CGTCGCTGGGCACCTTGATGCCGCCCTCGCCCTGAATCGGCTCGATCATGATGCCGCCGGTGTTGGGGCCAATGGCCGCCTTCACCGCTTCCAGATCGCCGAAATCGACATATTTGAAGCCCGGCAGAATCGGCAGGAAATTCTTATGCATCTTTTCCTGATTTGACGCCGATATCGTCCCCATGGTGCGCCCGTGGAACGCCTCCTTGAAGGTGATCAGCTCATACTTGTCGAGATTGCCAACCTGCTGGTGATAGGCGCGCGCGGTCTTGATCGCGCATTCCACCGCCTCGGCGCCCGAATTGGTGAAGAACACCGTGTCGGCAAAGGTCAGTTCCACCAGCCGCTTGGCCACGCTTTCCTGATGCGGGCTGCCATACAGGTTTGACACATGCATCAGCGTCGCGGCCTGCTTCTGAATCGCGGAAATCAGCCCTTCATGGCTGTGGCCCAGCAGATTTACGGCAATCCCGGCGGCAAAGTCGAGATATCGGCGGCCATCCTCGCCAATCAGATGGCAATGCTCACCGCGCACCGGCCGAAAGGCGGTCCGGGGGTAAACAGGCATCAACGGCGAAATGGTCATCGATAGTTCCTTTGCATTCCAGAATGGCCCCAAAAGCGCGGGGCCGGTTTTCAATCCAGACAATGTTTGGCAGAATTTTCCGGCGGAAGCTGCAAACGCGAAATGGCGGCGGCCCGAACCGATTCGTTCGGACCTGCCGCCATTTGCGCGCGTTTATGCTGTCGCCGCCCCCGGGTCAAACCTGTCCTTAAAGGAAATCAGATCTGAACCCATTGGAGGCCATGCGTCCTCTTTAAGGCAAGAGGTTCGGGATCAACCCTGACGCGGCGAGAGGTTGACCGCCGAGTACTTGCCTCGTCGATCGACTTCGATGTCGAATTCCAGACGGTCGCCTTCGTTGATTTCACGAAGACCCGAACGTTCGACCGCGCTGATGTGCACGAAGGCATCGGGCTGGCCGTCATCACGCGTGATGAAGCCGAAGCCCTTCATCGCGTTGAAGAACTTGACCGTGCCGGTGGCCTTTTCACCGGTCAGCTGACGCTGGGGAGCAGCGGGCTCGCGCTTAGCGACCGCGATCACGTCACCCACGACCGACAGATCGCTGGCCGACACCTTGCCGCCACGATCCACCAGCGTGAATTCCAGACCCTGACCTTCGGCCAGACCTTCAAGACCGGCGCGTTCGACCGCGCTGATGTGCACGAACACATCTTCACCGCCGTCTTCACGCTGGATAAAGCCGAAACCCTTTTGAGCGTTGAAGAACTTCACGACGCCCTTGCCTTGGCCAACGACCTGGGCGGGCATGCCGCCACCGCCGCCGCCACCGCGCGGGCCGCCGAAGCCGCCACCACCGCCGCCGCCGAAGCCGCCGCCACGCGGGCCGCCGCCGAAGCCGCCACGATCACCGCCGCCGAAGCCGCCGCGATCACGCCCGCCACCGAAACGGTCGCCGCCGCCGAAACGGTCGCCACCACCAAAGCGGTCACCACCGCCCATGAAGGGATCGAAACCTTCTTCGCCGAACCCGTCGCGCTTGTCTCGGCCCCTGCCGCGACGCCCTCTATCAAAACCCATAAAACCGAAAGCACCTTCGCTTCGCCCTGATCCAAATCGCGTAGCGCGAGGACGAATCGCACCAAACGACAGGGCAAGCAGCCACGCAAAACGCGCGGCCCTCTCCTCTGCACTCTCCGGCATATCCTAAATTCCAGGTCATAGCGAATAGAATCGTGCGATCCGCCCGGATTATCCGAAAATAATACGTCAAAAGCGCGGCCAAAGCCCCTTGCGCAAATCCCCGCTTGTCTGATTCCCCGCCCCTTGGCAGAGCGAATCCAGCCTTTTGGCGCGGCCCCTCCGCCTTCGCGCCTGCCAAGAACAGGAGACGATCATGTTCCGCCAGATTTCCCAGAGCGTCTGGGCCAGCCCGCAAATCAGCCTTGCCGATGTCGAGGCCGCAGCCGCGCAGGGCATCACCCTCATCATCAACAACCGCCCCGAAGGCGAAAGCGACGACCAGACGCCGGGCGACGCCATTGCGCAGGCCGCCGCCGCCGCTGGCCTTGGCTATGTCGCCATCCCCGTCACCCATGCCGGTTTCAGTCAGGCGCAGGTAACCGCCATGGTCGATGCCCTCAAGGGCGAAGGCAAGATCCTCGCCTATTGCCGCTCGGGCACGCGCTCGACGCTGCTCTGGTCGCTGGCGCAGGCCAGCCTTGGCGCCGATCTCGACGAGGTCACCGCGCAGGCCGCCTCGGCCGGCTATGACGTCAGCCCGGTACGCCCGCTGATGGACATGTTGGCCGCACAGGCCCGCTAGGCCCCGCCCCAGAAACGAAAAGGCCGGAGCTCGCCGCTCCGGCCTTTTTCATATCCTCGACCTGCGCACAAAAAATGGGCCGGAGCGGCTGGCTCCGGCCCTTTATAAGTTTGTCGTTCGCAGGAGGAACATCGGTAGGCGGGACCGGGGAGGAGGAGAGGGAGGAGATCCCCAGCCCCGCCAAACTGTTGAAACTTAGTTGTTGTAGGCGCGTTCGCCATGCTCGGTGATGTCGAGGCCTTCGCGCTCGGCTTCTTCCGAAGGACGCAGACCGATGGTCTTGTCCAGAGCGAAGAACAGGACCGCCGAACCAACACCCGAGAGAACCAGCGTCAGCACCACAGCCTTGATCTGGGTGATGACCTGAGCAACCATGTCATAGCTGCCGGCCTTCGAGGGGAACACGGTGTAGTCAACCCAGCCCTGGCCGCCCAGCGAGGGATCGGCCACGATGCCGGTGCCGATTGCGCCGACGATGCCGCCGATACAGTGGACGCCGAAAACGTCGAGCGTGTCGTCATACTTCAGCTTGTTCTTCACGGTCGAGACGAAGAAGAAGCAGATCGGCGAAACCACCAGACCCAGCACGATCGAGGTCATCGGCGAAGCGAAGCCCGAAGCCGGAGTGATGGCGACCAGGCCGGCCACAGCGCCCGAAGCAGCGCCCAGCATCGAGGGCTTGCCATGCTTGACCTGTTCAACCAGCGACCAGCTCACAGCAGCAGCAGCGGTGGCGACAAAAGTGTTGATGAAAGCGAGCGAGGCAAGGCCATTGGCTTCGAGGTTCGAGCCAGCGTTGAAGCCGAACCAGCCAACCCACAGCAGCGAGGCGCCGATCATGGTCATGGTCAGCGAGTGCGGCGGGGTGGCTTCCTTGCCATGGCCCACGCGCTTGCCGATCACGAGGCAGCCGACGAGGCCGGCGATACCGGCATTGATGTGCACGACGGTGCCCCCGGCAAAGTCCAGAGCGCCAAGGCCATAGAGATAGCCGGCATCAGCGGTGTTGGCCGACAGGAAGTCGGGACCGGCGAAGTACCACACCATATGTGCCATCGGGAAATAGACGATGGTCAGCCACAGCACGGTGAAGATGATGAGCGGGGTGAACTTCACGCGCTCTGCAAAAGCACCGACGATCAGCGCCGGCGTGATGCAGGCAAAGGTCATCTGGAAGATGACATAGGTGTATTCAGGCAGATAGACGTTGTTCGAGAAGGTGGCCGCATAGGTGCTGGCCGAAACGCCCATCAGGAACGCCTTGGAGAAGCCGCCGACAAACGGCGAACCGCCGGTGAAGGCCATCGAATAGCCCCAGCACACCCACACAAGAGCGGCCACCGAAACAATCATGAACACCTGCATCAGCACGCTGAGCATGTTCTTGGTACGCACCAGGCCGCCGTAAAACAGCGCCAGCGCAGGGATGCTCATCAGCAGCACCAGCGCCGAGGAGACCAGCATCCAGCTGTTATCGCCCTTGTTGACCATGGTGGCCATCTGTTCGGCAGTCGGCGCCTTGATCGGCGCTGCCTGCGCAAAAGCGGTGGTGGCGGCAAAGAGCGATGCGCCCAAAGCCCCAGCACCGCAGATCATCTTGCGGATCATAGTGGGTTCACTCCTAAGGCTAGCGCCGCTCACAGAGCGGTATCCCCGGTTTCACCGGTGCGGATGCGGACGGCCGAGGCCAGATCAAGCACAAAGATCTTGCCATCGCCGATGGCTTCGGTGCTGGCGGCCTGTTGGATGGTTTCGACCACGCGCGGCGCCAGTTCGTCGCTGGCGGCGATCTCGATCTTCACCTTGGGCAGCATGTTGGTCGAATATTCGGCGCCGCGATAGATCTCGGTTTGCCCTTTTTGCCGACCAAAGCCCTTCACTTCGGACACCGTCAGACCGGCGACCCCAAGTGCGCCGAGGGCTTCACGCACCTCGTCGAGCTTGAACGGCTTGATGATGGCGATGATGAACTTCATGCCTATCCCCTATTAGCCAACCGGCCCAGCGCCGGTATGCCAACAGGTATTGCAAGGGGTGTGCCAATTTAGGGTTTTTTGAGATTCCGGGGATTCATCAGGCCGATTACCGCCGTCTGGTGGTTAATTGGGCCCGACCTGCGCCCGATTCCTATGCATCTGCCCAAAATTTAGGCAGCGCTTTGGAGGCAAAAGCCGTCAAACGTCCCGCACGCGCAAAAAACAGGCGCGCCGGAACTTCTATTCCGACGCGCCTGTTGAAACTGCAAAAGCGGGTAATACGCTTACCGCTCCTTGGTCGCGGAAAAGGTCAGCTCAGGATTGCGCTCCTGCTGATAGGACACATCCCATGACGAGCGCGCCAGAAACACCGGATCGCCATCGCGGTCCTTGGCCAGATTGGCGCGGTTGAATTCGGCAAAGTCGGACAGCGCCTTGGCCTCGCCCTTGACCCAGCGCGCGGTGTCGAAAGGCGCGGGCTCCAGCATGGCCCCCACCTTATATTCAGCCTCCAGCCGCGAAATCAGCACGTCGAGCTGAAGCTGGCCCACCACGCCCACAATCCACTGGCTGCCGATTTCGGGATAGAAGACCTGAATCACGCCCTCTTCGCTCAGATCGTCGAGAGCCTTGCGCAACTGCTTGGTCTTGGTCGGGTCTTTCAACTGAACACGGCGCAGGATTTCCGGCGCAAAATTGGGCAGGCCGGTGAAACGCACCTTGTTCGTTTCCGAAAGCGTGTCGCCCACGCGCAAGGTGCCGTGGTTGGGAATGCCGATGATGTCGCCGGGCTGCGCCTCGTCGGCAATCTCACGGTCCTGCGCAAAGAACAGGATGGGTGAATGCACCGCAATCGGCTTGCCCAGCGCCGAGGGCGTCAGCTTCATGCCCCGCTTGAACGTGCCCGAAACCAGACGCATGAAAGCGATGCGGTCGCGGTGCATCGGGTCCATATTGGCCTGCACCTTGAAGATGAAGCCCGTCACTTCATTGCCCGATGGGTCGATCACGCCCGCCTCGCTAGGTTGCGGGCGCGGCGGGGGCGCGATCCGGGCAATGGCGTCGATCAATTCGGCCACACCGAAATTCTTGAGCGCCGAGCCGAAAAACACCGGCGTCAGGTCGCCATGGCGATAGGCCTCAAGGTCAAATTCGGGATAGCCCGCCTGCCCCAGCTCGATCTCCTCGGCAAATTCCTCCGGCACCGGCTCATGATCGACCTTGCCCAGAAATTCGCGGCTGTCGCCTTCGGGCCGGCTGATGCGCCCGCTTTTCAGGTCAAGGATACCCTCGAACTGTCCGCCCATGCCCACCGGCCAGCTTTGCGGCGAAACGTCCAGCGCCAGCGCATCGGCCACCTCGTCCAAAATCTCGAACACCGGGCGGCCCTCGCGGTCCACCTTGTTGACGAAGGTGATGATCGGCACATTGCGCATCCGGCACACTTCAAACAGCTTGCGCGTCTGCGGCTCGATGCCCTTGGCCGCGTCGATCACCATGATCGCCGAATCCACCGCCGTCAGCGTGCGATAGGTATCCTCCGAGAAATCCTCGTGCCCCGGCGTGTCGAGCAGGTTGAAGGTGATATGCCCCAACCCCTCGAACTCGCGGGCAAAGGTCATCACGGATGACGTCACCGAGATCCCGCGCTGCTGCTCGATCTTCATCCAGTCCGAACGCGCGCGCCGCGCAGCCCCGCGCGCCTTGACCTCGCCCGCCAAGTGGATCGCGCCACCGTTCAGCAACAGCTTTTCGGTCAGCGTGGTCTTGCCCGCATCAGGGTGCGAGATGATGGCAAAGGTGCGGCGGGTGGCAAAAGGTTCGTTCATGGCGGAGTCAGTCATGGCCGGGCGCTTACATTGCGCCGGGCTTTTCGTCTATCCCGCGCTTTGCACCGGTTCGAGACATTGGCGCAGCGCCTTGGCTTCCTGATCGCGCAGAGGACGACCAAGCGGAGTGGCCACCGATACGCGGTGCTGCCCCTCCTCCGATTCAATATCTGCACGCAAATGACGAGCTGGGTTCCACCCCTGGATATGTTCCGGTGCTTCGCTGACCTCGACCCAACGACCGGTCAGTGGCAATTTGTCCATCAGACAGTCGGCCAAATCATCCGAAGGCAGATTGGTCACCTTGGAAAACACTAATCTGGCATTGTCAGCCTCGCGCCGCCTGCCTTCTCTGCCCGCCCAAAAAACAAGCAAAGCCAGCGACAGGATGAGCATGATCCAGCTCAGCATGGCCCAACGAGGCGGATAGGTGCCCTGAATAGGGTTCAACTTACTCTCACATCCATGCGGAACGTCGTTGCCTCACCCGGCGGCAAGAGGATGATCCCCGGCTTGTCGCTGATCTCGCCATCAAAGCCGAGCGGATCGGCATGGCCCGCCCACGGCTCAATGCATATATAATGTGCGCCGGGCACCTGCCACAGGCCCAGATCCGGCGTATCGGGAAAGGCAATATCAAGCGCGGGGCCATCCGACGAGACATAGCGCAAAGCGCGGCTGGCCAGGCCGATCCAGACCATCGCGTCGGCCTCAAACAGACCTTCATGCAACGCCAGTTCGCGCGCCACCACCGGCGTCTCCTCGCCGCCCGACAGCAATTCGCCCGTAGCCTTGCTGACCCGGCGCACCGCCTCCGGTTCGTCCTGCGCAAAGATGATGCGATGCCCCGCTTTTTCGCCCCCGTCCGGCAAGGGCCATGCAAAGGCGGGATGATAGCCAAAGCTGAAAGGCATCACCGCCGCGCCGCGATTATGCACCGTGGCCGCCATGCTCAAGGCGCCGCCATTCAGGCGGAACGCCATCTCCAGCCGGAAGGCGAAGGGATAGGCGGCGCGGCTGGCCTCGCTGTCCTCCAGCGCGAAAGTCACCGCATCCTCGCTCTGCGCCGCCAGCGCAAAACGCGAGCGCCGCGCAAAGCCGTGGCGCGGCAGGCCATATTCGCGCCCCTCATGGCGAAACGTATCGCCCGACAGCGAACCGATGATCGGAAACAGCAAAGGCGCATGCCCCGTCCAATAGGCCGGATCGGCATCGGTCATATATTCCCGCCCCACCCCATCGCGCAGCGATTGCAGTTCGGCCCCCAGCGGATGGATCAACGCGCTCCATTCGCCCGAGGTGATACGTACCAGTTCTTCGCTCACACCATTCCCCATCCGGCCAACAAAAAAGGCGCCGCGAGAATGCCCGCAGCGCCCTTTCCTTTCAACCCTTTAGCACGTCAGCCGCGCAGGACAGCGCCCTGCTTGGCCGCCGCCGCCGTCACCTTGTCGGCAATGGCCTTGAGGTCGGCGTCATTATAGCTCTTTTCCAGCGGTTGCAGCGTGACCTCGATGGCCAGCGACTTTTGCCCTTCCGGCACGCCCGCCCCGCGGAAATCGTCGAACAGACGCGCAGCGATGATATTCGCCTTGTCCGCACCCTTCACCGCGCGCAGCAGATCGCCCGCCGCCAGATCGGCGCGAACGAGGAAAGCAAAGTCGCGCTTCACCGCCTGCAGGGCCGGGGGCGCATAATTGACGCGGGCGAAGCCTGCTGCGCCCTTCTTGCCCGGAATGGCATCGAGGAAGATTTCCGCCACCGCCACCGGGCCGTCAAGGTCAAACGCCTTGGCGGTGGTGGGGTGCAACATGCCGAAACGCGCCAGCACATTCTTGGGCCCAAGCCGCAAGGTCGCCGACTGGCCGGGGTGGAACTGAACCCCTGCTTCGCCCATGATCTGGAGATTATCGACCGGCGCGCCCGCCTCGGCCAGCAGCGCCAGCGCCTCGGCCTTGGCGTCGAAAGCGTCGAAAGCCTGCGCCTTGCCCGTGGCCCAGCCGCGCGGGGTCTTGTCGCCCGCCAGCACCACGGCCAGCGTCAGGCGTTCCGCACCCTTGCCATTCGCATCGCGCAGATAGCGGCGGCCAATTTCAAACAGGCGCAGCGAAGGGGCCCCGCGCGCCAGATTGCGCTTGGTCGCGCTCAACAAGCCGGGGATCAGGCTGGGGCGCATGACCTTAAGGTCTTCGCTGATCGGATTGGCCAGACGCCACAACACGCCTTCGGCAAAATGCTCGGCCTCACCCTCGGGCAGGAAGGACCAGGTGATCGCCTCGTTCAGCCCGCGCGCGGCGGCGCTGCGGCGAAGGCGACGTTCCAGCTTCTGCACCGGGGTGGCTGTGGGCTTGGCCACGCCATCCTCGCGGGGCAGCGGGGTGCTCTCGATCCCGTCGAGGCCGTGGATACGCACCACTTCCTCAACAATATCGGCCGCGCCGTCCACATCCGGGCGCCAACCGGGCACCGTCACCGCCCAGTCATCACCCACCGCAAAGCCCAGCGCGGCAAGGATGCGCTTCTGCTCATCGCCCGCAATCTCCACCCCGCCCAGCTTGGTCACCAGCGCGGGATCGAAAGCAACTTGCCTAGGCGTGGCGGGCGCAGCACCGGCGCGCACCACTTCGGACGCTTCACCGCCGCAGATCTCAAGGATCAGCCCGGTCAGCAGATCAAGGCCGGTGTCGAGAAACGCCGGGTCCACCCCGCGCTCAAACCGCGCGCGTGCGTCCGAGGTCAGGTTCAGCGCGCGGCCCGTGGCGGCAATCTTCTCGGGCGTGAAATAGGCGATTTCGAGCAGGACGTCGGTGGTCGCCTCGCTGCAACCCGAATGTTCGCCGCCCATGATCCCGGCAATGTCATGCACGCCCGCCGCATCGGCGATCACGGTCATGCTGTCGCTCAGATCATAGGTCTTGCCATTGAGCGCAAGGCACTGTTCGCCCGCCACCGCGCGGCGCGCCACGACCGCGCCCGACAGCTTGGCCAGATCATAGGCATGGGCCGGGCGGCCATAGGTCAGCATCACATAATTGGTGATGTCCACCAGCGCCGAAATCGGGCGTTGACCAGCGGCCTTGAGCGCAGCCTGAAGCCATTCCGGGCTTGGGCCATTCTTCACGCCCTTGACGGTGCGACCATAAAAGGCGGGGCAGCCATCCTCGTCCTCGGTGCGGATTTCGACCGGGCAGGGATAGGAACCGACGATCCCCGGCGCGGCAATGGGCTTCAACGTGCCAAGGCCTGCGGCGGCCAGATCGCGCGCGATGCCATAGACGCCCATGCAATCGGGGCGGTTGGGCGTGACCGAAATGTCGAACACCGGATCGGCGCCGTGATAATCGGCAAAAGCGGTGCCGACCGGCGCGTCATCGGGCAATTCGATGATGCCGTCATGGCCCTCGCCCAATTCCAGTTCGCGCATCGAACACATCATGCCGTTCGATTCGACGCTGCGCACGGCAGCGACCTTCAGCACCATACCATTGGCCGGCACCACCGCGCCCGGCAGGCCCAGCACGCCGATCAAGCCGGCCCGCGCATTGGGCGCGCCGCAGACCACCTGAAGCGGAGCGCCTTCACCGGTATCGACCGAAAGCACCTGCAGCTTGTCGGCATTGGGGTGGCGATCGGCCGTCAGGATGCGCGCGACGCGAAAGCCCTTCAGCTTTTCCGCCGGGTCCTCGATGCCTTCGACCTCAAGGCCGATGGCGTTCAGCTTGCCCGCGATCTGTTCGACGGTGGCTTCGGTGTCGAGATGGGCCTTGAGCCACGAAAGAGAGAATTTCATGTGGCAGCCTCCTTATGCCTGTACGCCAACGCCGCCCGAAAGGGTCGGCACATCAAGGCCGGAAAAGCCGTAATGGCCCAGCCAGCGCGCATCGCCATCAAAGAAGGCCCGCAAATCGTTCATCCCATATTTCAGCATGGCCAGGCGATCGACGCCCACGCCAAAGGCAAACCCCTGCCACTGGTCCGGATCGTAACCCCCAGCGGTCAACACATGGCGGTTGACCATGCCGCTGCCCAGCAGTTCCATCCACGAATGGCCCGGCGCATCGCCCGACCCGCCCACCACACGGCGGCCATCGACATAGGAATAGCCGGTGTCGACCTCGACGCTGGGTTCGGTGAAGGGGAAATAGCTGGGACGCAGGCGCAGCACGATATCGTCGCGCTCAAAGAACGCCTTGAGCATGGTTTCCAGCGTCCATTTCAGATGCGCCAGCGTGATGTCCTTGCCGATCACCAGACCTTCGACCTGATGGAACATCGGCGTGTGGGTGGCGTCGGAATCGCTGCGATAGACGCGGCCGGGCGCGATGATGCGCAAAGGCTTGTCGCCGCCCGCGGCCAGCATCGCGCGGATCTGCACCGGGCTGGTATGCGTGCGCAGCACCATGTCCTGCTCGGTCTCATAACCGCTGGCGGCCTTGTCGATATAGAATGTGTCATGCATCGCGCGCGCCGGATGGCTCTCGGGCATGTTGAGCGCGGTGAAATTGTGCCAGTCGTCCTCGATTTCCGGCCCGGTGGCGACGGCAAAGCCAAGATCGGCAAAGATCTCGGCCAATTCGTCCATGACCTGCGAAACGGGATGCACGCTGCCGCGCAGCGCTTCGGGCGCAGGCAGGGTCAGATCGACCGTCTCGGCGGCCAGCTTTGCCTCCAGCGCGGCCGATTCCAGCCCGGCCTTCTTGTCGGCCAGAGCATTCGTCACGCCTTCGCGCAGGGCATGAATCTTGGGGCCCGTAGTCTGGCGCTCCTCCGGGCTCATCGCGCCCAGCGTTTTCAGCAAGCCCGAGATCGAACCCTGCTTGCCCAGAAACGCCACGCGCAGCGCCTCCAGCGCGTCCAGATCCTGCGCCTTTGCAATGCTGTCGAGCGCCTGTGCGCCGAGACTTTCGTAATCCATGCTCTGTCCGTTTGCTGATGGGCGCGCCGGCATCGGGCCATGCGCCAGCACCCTCTAGGGCGGCGCGGCGTCAAGATCAACCGCGCCCTAACCGCGCGCCGTTTGGCCCGTCCAGCGCCTGCACCGCCGCGCCCGCAATCCGCGCCCGCTCGCGCACAAAGGCCTCGATGATGGGATGGGGCATTTTGGCATATTCGCGCGGGGTCATGCCCATGAATTGCCGAAACTCGCGCACGAATTGCGCCTGATCGTGATAATGCCCGTCCAGCGCCCCGATCCATTTAAGCGTCGGATCGAGCATGAACTGGGCAAGGCTGCGCATGAAACGCTGGCGACGCAGCAGATATTTCGGGCCAAAGCCGAAGGATTGCTGGCAAAGCCGCTCGACCGTGCGCGCGCTGGTTCCCGCGCGGCGCGCCATTTCGGCCACGCTGGAAACGCCCGGATCGATCATCGCGGCATGGATCGCCTGAACCCTTTGATCATCACCCGGCCCCATGGATGGCCATTCGGCAAAGAAGCGGCCGATCCGCCCCAGTTCGCCCTCGACATCGGGTTCAGGCCCGAAAATCGCATCGGCCAACGGCATGAAGGGGGCAAAGCCATCATGCCCCGCCCCATCCAGCACCGCATCGGCCAGTTCGGACGCAGGCAAGCCGACAAATCGCGCCCAGCCCAGCGGCAACAGGCCCACGCCCCAGATCCGACATGGCCCGACCTCGAAACGCACCGCATGGCCGCTGGGGCCCGTCACCGCAAAATGGCAATCGGCAATGCCCATGCCCCGCGCATTGCGCGCGGCCAGCGGCCCGCCGCAAGAAAAACGCAGATTGGCCCATTCGGGATGCAGATAATCGACCACACGCTGGCCGGGCGCGAGATCAATCTCGGCCAAATAGAAGGTCGTGAAATACCGGGCCAGTTCCGCCGGAGGAGCAAAGAACCGGGCACGGACCGATGAGCCGCGCGTCAATGGCATCCCTTATCTTTTTGCCTTATCTTTTTGCGAACCTTGTGCCCTGTTGATGGCGCATCCCACAGGTGAAGGCAAGTTCACCTACGCGCATCAGGCAACAAAAAAGGCGCGGAGGAGAAGCCCCCCGCGCCCTTTCTGTCCAATCGGCCTGCGCGCTTACGCGGCGGGCAGAGCAGCCTTGGCCTGAGCCAGAACAGCCGAGAACACGGCCGCTTCGTTCAGCGCCAGATCGGCCAGCGACTTGCGGTCCAGTTGGATGCCAGCCAGCTTGATGCCGTTGATGAACTGCGAATAGGTCAGGCCTTCGGCGCGAACCGCAGCGTTGATACGCTGGATCCACAGGGCGCGGAAGGTGCGCTTCTTGACCTTACGGTCGCGGTAAGCGTACTGACCGGCCTTTTCAACAGCCTGACGAGCAACGCGGATCGTATTCTTGCGGCGGCCGCGGTAACCCTTGGCCTGCTCCAGAATATTCTTATGCTTGGCGCGGGTGGTAACACCCCTTTTGACACGTGCCATACTTCAGTACTCCTCAGTTCAGCCCGTAGGGCGCCCACTTCTTGATCACCTTCGCGTCGGCGTCGGAAATCACATCGGTGCCACGGTTCTGGCGGATGTACTTGGCGTTATGGCTGATCAAACGGTGACGCTTGCCAGCGACGCCATGCTTGACCTTGCCGGTCGCGGTGAGCTTGAAGCGCTTCTTCACACCGCTCTTGGTCTTCATCTTGGGCATTTTCATCTCCTTGATCTAGCGGTTCGTCCCGCTTGCCGTGGCAGCCCTTGATGGCCAGGCAGGCGAGCGAATCTGCCTTGCGGCAAATCCTCCGAACCGGTTGAAGGGGCGGCCCTTAGGCACATCGCCCGAGAAATGCAAGCGCCTTGGCACTGGTTGCGGCTTTTGCAGGTTGCGCTTGAGGCATCCGCCTGAAGCTGGGACGCCCCCGCCCCCCTCGCGCCAAACCCGACTATCCATCTGGCGCGACTACCTTTTGCGAATGAAACGCAAGAAGCTTGCTATTGCGAGTGTTTCGCATTATAATCGAGTCATTCTCTCTGGAGCCTCGTGGCAATGTATATCTGCATCTGCAATGCCCTGCGCGAAAAGGACCTGCGCGCCACCGCCCGTTGTCATGCCGGCGATGCCGAAACGCTCTACAACCGCCTCGGCTGCCGCCCGCAATGCCGCCAATGCCTTGAAGATGCCGATCAGATCGTGGCCGAAGAGCGCAACAGCGTTCCTGCCTGAAGATCCATTTGCCTGAGCACCCCCGCCGCGTTACGCTCTCGGCTTCAGTCCGGCCGGAGAGAAAACCATGAAGGGCGATGCCAAGGTCATCGAGTATCTGAACAAGGCGCTCTATAATGAGCTGACCGCGATCAATCAGTACTGGCTGCATTTCCGGCTGCTCGACAATTGGGGCGTACATAAGCTGGCCCAGTTCGAGCGTCATGAGTCTATCGACGAGATGAAGCATGCCGACCTGCTGGCCGATCGCATCCTCTTCCTCGAAGGCCTGCCCAATTTCCAGAATCTGGGCCGGTTGCGCATCGGCGAATCGGTCGAGGAGGTCATCAAGGCCGATCTCGCGCTGGAAATGGACGCGATCCCCCTGCTCAAGGACGCCATCGCTTATAGCGAAAGCGTGCGCGACTTCATCAGCCGCGACCTGTTCCAGAAGATCCTCGAAAGCGAGGAAGGCCATGTCGATACGCTGGAAAAGCAGCTCGACATGATCGAGCGGATGGGCATCCAGAACTACATTCAGCTCAACAGCGAAGCGCCCAAGGACTAGGCACCAAAGGCTCGCCGCCACCGGCGGGCCGCCAGCCATGCGGCAAAATCGCCCCCTGCGATCCGGCAAGCCCCGCGCGGCAAGGCCCCGCGCCAGACATAGGCATGAGCGGTGATCGCGCCGACCTTCACCCTGCGCCGCCGGTATTCGCGCCCCTCATAGGCATCCATCAACGCAAGCGCCCGCGCATCAAAGCGTCGGCCCGCACGGTGGACCATCCCCCGCACCGTTCCCGCACCGGGCAACAGCGCCGGATACCACCCTGCCGGATCAGGCACCCCATAGAGCCGCCCGCGAACAGTCGCAGCGCGCCCTTCGTCCAGCAAGGCATGGGCCGCCCGTTCATGCCGGTTGCCCATGCCCGCCATCAAGGTACCGTAGAAGAAGAAGCGCAGGATCAATGCCCGTGAGTATGGTCGTGATGATGGTCATGCTGGCAGGCCAGCGCCTCGACCGCATCGTCCTGCCGCGCCGGATCGCCCAGCGCCAGCACATGGCCGGTCGATCCGGCATGGAGCGGGTCGCCGTTCCAGTCGCACATCAAGCCGCCCGCGCCCTCAACCACCGGCACCAGCGCGGCCCAGTCATGCAGCTTGAGCCCCGCCTCGCACACGATGTCGAGATGGCCGCTGGCCAGCATCGCGTAATTATAGCAATCGCCGCCCATCACCATCCGGCGATAATCGGTCTTGGCGGCCAGGCCCATGAAATGCTCGCCCTCATGGTCGCTGAAATAATGCGGGCCGGTAGTGGCGATGGTGGCATCGGACAATTCGCGGCACCGGCGGGTGCTGACCGGCTGGCCATTGAAGGTCGTCTTGCGGCCCGAGGCGCCCACCCAGCGCTCGCCCGCAATCGGCTGGTCAATCACACCCAGCACCGGCCAGCCCTCGATCACCAGCGCGATCAGAGTCCCAAAGATCGCGCGGCCCGCAAGGAACCCCGCCGTGCCGTCTATCGGGTCCAGCACCCAGCTGCGCCCCGAGGTTCCGGCCGTAATGCCATATTCCTCACCAATGATCGTGTCATCGGGACGCTCGACGCGCAGGATCGCGCGCATCGCCTCCTCGGCGGCCTGATCGGCAAGAGTGACTGGGCTGGCGTCCTCCTTGCGCTCGCTGGCCACGCCGGACCGGAAATAGGGGCGGATCGCCGCGCCCGCCGCATCGGCAAGACGTTGGGCCAGTTCAATGTCAGCATCAAGGTTCAGTTTCATGGGGCTGCTTGTGCCTTTGCCCATGGGGTCGGGTCAAGCCGCAAGGCTGGCAATATAACATGACAATCGGTTGACAAAGCCGCGTACAAAGGAAATTGAACTGTACAGGTTCAGGAAATAATTTTTACAACAAAAACGAATATTGGGTCCAATATTTATGCTCAAGCCAACCAAGCCGGCCCTTGATGCGGCGGTAACCCCGTTGGTCGGTCGGTCAAGCAAGGGCCAACCGCTGTCGTATAATCGCGCGCCTGCGCCCGATCTGGCGCCCTGGCTGGGGCGGATCTATGTCACCCCGGTCAATCTGCCGCCCGATTACTGCCTGTCATCGGGCATCTTTAACGACAGTTCGATGGTGCGCATTCAACTGGGCGGGAAATGGACCGCCCATACCGCCGATGGCATCCACCAGCTTGGCCGAGCGGCGCTGATCTTTGGCCCGCAAAGCAAGATCATGCCCGTCACCGTCGAGGGCAGTTTCACCTCAATCGGCTATGCGCTCAATGCCGGCGCGGGCTATGCGCTGTTTGGGCGCAGCGCGCATGAGATGGTCAACCGGCTGGTGCCGCTCGAGCATTACGGGCTCAACAGCGAAGAAACGCTGGCCGCTTTCAGCCATACCGAGGACCCGGTGGCGATTGCCGATCTGCTGGAACGGCGTTTCCGCATTCTGGTGGAAAGCCTTGGCCGCCCTCTGCCCAATCCGATCAGCACCGCCTTCGAAGCGCTGTCCTATGCCCATCCCAACGCCAGCATCAGCGAATTTGCCGCCGAGATGGCGATCAGCACGCGGCAATTGGAACGCATCGTGCGGCGTGATTTCGGCATGCCGCCCAAACAGGTGATGCGCCGCGCCCGCGCGCTGGACATGGCCAGCCATCTGCACGGCGTGGCCGACGAGGCCGAGGCCGAGGAACTGATCCTGCGCTATTTCGATCAGGCGCAGATGACGCGCGAATTTACCGAATTGTTCGGCGTGACCCCGCGCCGCTTTGTCCGCACGCCCAATCCGCTGCTCACGCTGGCGCTGGAATCACGGCAGGCCAAAAGGCTCGAGGCGCTGGAACGCGTGCCGCCGGGCGGCAACCGCCCCTGGCAGTAAAGGCCCCCCGCCAGCGGCAGAGGGCCTTGCAAGTCTTAGTCGAACAGGCTCGAGACCGAGCTTTCATCCGCAATGCGGCGGATCGCCTCGCCGATCAGCGGGGCGATGGTCAGCAGACGGATCTTGTCGGACTGCTGCGTTTCCTCGGTCGGCAGGATCGAGTCGGTGATGACCAGTTCCTTGAGCGCCGAATTGTTGACGCGTGACACCGCCGCGCCCGACAACACGCCATGGGTGATATAGGCCGTGACCGAAGCCGCGCCCGCATCCATCAGCGCCTGCGCCGCATTGCACAGCGTGCCGCCCGAATCGATGATGTCGTCGATCAGGATGCAGGTGCGCCCCTTCACATCGCCGATAATGTTCATCACTTCCGACACGCCCGGCTTGTCGCGGCGCTTGTCCACGATGGAGAGCGGGGCATTGTTCAGACGCTTGGCCAGCGCGCGGGCGCGCACCACACCGCCCACGTCGGGCGAGACCACCATCAGACCGGCATCGCCATTGCGCGCCAGAATGTCGGCGGCCATCACGGGGGCGGCAAACAGGTTGTCGGTGGGAATGTCGAAGAAGCCCTGGATCTGGCCGGCATGCAGATCAACCGCCAGCACGCGGTCCGCGCCCGCCGTGGTGATCAGATTGGCCACCAGCTTGGCCGAGATCGGCGTGCGGGGGCCGGGCTTGCGGTCCTGACGGGCATAGCCGAAATAGGGCATCACGGCCGTGATGCGCTTGGCCGAGGCGCGGCGCAGCGCGTCGATGCAGATCAGCAGTTCCATCAGGTTGTCATTGGTGGGATAGCTGGTCGACTGGATGACAAAGACATCCTCGCCACGCACATTCTCGTTGATCTCGACGAAGACTTCCTCGTCGGCAAACCGGCGCACGCTGGCGTCGGTCAGCTGCAGTTCCAGATAGCCCGCAATCGCGCGCGCCAGCGGCAGGTTACCGTTACCGGCAAGGATCTTCATTCGCGTATCTCCACTGCACGCGGCGTGAAAGACTCAGCCGCCGCGTTGCTTCCCTCGCGCGTGCCTCTAGCCAAGATCGGCAGGATTGCAAGGTTTGCCGCGCATACAAAAGGGGGCAGAGGCGCAAACCCCTGCCCCCTTTCGGGATAATTCACGCAAAGCTTACGCCCGGCGGTCGCCCTTGACCCAGCGCACGGTGCCGGTGCTGGCGCGCATCACCACGCTTTCGGTGGTCAGACGGCCGCTGCGCAGACGCTTCACGCCCTTGAGCAGCGAGCCATCGGTCACCCCGCTGGCGGCAAAGATGCAGTCGCCCTTGGCCAGTTCGGTCAGGTCATAGATCTTGTTCAGATCGGTGATGCCCCATTTGTAGGCGCGGGCCTTTTCATCCTCGTTGCGGAACACGAGGCGGCCCTTGAACTGCCCGCCGACACAGCGCAGAGCCGCGGCGGCCAGCACGCCTTCCGGTGCGCCGCCCTGGCCCATATACATGTCGATGTTGGTTTCTTCGGTATTGGTGGTTGCGATCACGCCCGCCACGTCACCATCGCCGATCAGATAGACGCCGCAGCCAAGCGCGCGCAGTTCCTCGATCAGATCGGTGTGGCGCGGGCGGTCCAGCACGCAGACCACGATGTCTTCGGGCGGCACGCCCTTGGCGGCGGCCACGGCCTTGACGTTCTCGGTCGGGCTCTTGGCCAGATCGATGATGCCATCGGGATAGCCCGGCCCCACGGCCAGCTTGTCCATATAGGTGTCGGGCGCATTGAGCAGCCCGCCCTCTTCGGCAATCGCCAGCACCGCCAGCGAGTTCGGCCCGGCCTTGGCACAGATCGTCGTGCCTTCCAGCGGATCGAGCGCGATGTCGATCTTGGGGCCTTTGCCCAGCGCAGCGCCGACCTTTTCGCCGATATAAAGCATCGGGGCCTCGTCGCGCTCGCCTTCGCCGATCACCACCGTGCCGTCGATATACAGCTCGTTGAGCTTTTCGCGCATGGCTTCCACTGCCGCAGCGTCAGCGGCCTTCTCGTCCCCGCGCCCGATCAGCTTGGCCGAGGCGATGGCCGCCGCTTCGGTCACGCGCACCATTTCAAGCACCAGAACGCGGTCGAGAATCTTGCTGGCAGGAGTAGCGCTCATAATCTGTCCGATTCCTTCAGGAATGTATGGCCCCTATGCCGGCCCTGTTGGTCGGCGGTGTGAATGCATGTTGTGAATACCTATGCAGACACGTCCGCTTACCTATGCATAACCCGATTGTCGAGCGGACAAATGCCGCAGATGCGAGGGCGACGGCCCAAATCGGGCAACATACGAACCCAGCCACGGAGCGGGCAAAGAAAAACGCCGAGGGCATGGCCCCCGGCGCCGAAATTGTCTGAGTTACTGCGCATTTGCCCCACCCATCCGGCGGGGCTGAAACGCCGCGTTACGCGCCCAGAATCTGCATGACCAGCGGCTGGCCCACAAGGCTGGGCGAACCTTCGAGCAAGGTCAGCGCCTTGGCCACGGCCGCCTCGGGCACTTCATGCGTGACGATGGCGACGATGACCGCGCCATCCTTGCTGGCCTGACCTTTCTGGATCAGGCTCTCGATGGACACGCCGGCATCGCGCATCGCGGCGGTGATTTCGGCCAGCACACCCGGACGATCGGCCACGAGGAAGCGGATATAGGCGCGGCCCAGACGATGGCCCGCGGGCGCCGGCGCCATATCCTCCAGCCCGTCAACCGGGATCGAGAAAGCCATGTCGGCCTCAAACCCGGTGTCCATGCCGCGCGCGATGTCGATAAGGTCGGCCACAACCGCGCTGGCGGTCGGGCCATCGCCCGCGCCCGCGCCCTGAAACAGCAGGCGACCCGAGAAGTTGCCCTCAACCACGACCGCATTGGTCGGGCCATCGACATGGGCCAGCAGATTGTCGAAAGGCACCAGATGGGGCGCGACGCGCTGAAAAAGGCCCGGCGTGCCGTCGGGTCCGGCATCGGCCTCGGCGGTGCCGATCAGGCGGATGCAATAGCCCAGCGAATCGGCCTGGGCGATGTCGGCGGCCAGGATGCGGCTGATGCCCTGCGTGTCTACGCTGCCAAAGTCGATCTTGGCGCCAAAGGCGATGGCTGACAGGATGGACAGCTTGTGCGCGGCATCGATACCCTCGATGTCAAAGGTGGGGTCTGCCTCGGCATAACCCTTGGCCTGCGCCTCGGAAAGCACCTCGGCAAAGTCGCGGCCGGTGTCTTCCATCGTCGAGAGGATGTAATTGCAGGTGCCGTTGAGGATGCCATAGAGGCGCTCGACCCGGTTGGCCGCCGCGCCTTCGCGCAGGCCCTTGATGACCGGGATGCCGCCCGCCACGGCTGCCTCGAAACGCATGGCCACGCCCTGCGCTTCGGCTTCCTTGGCCAGAGCCATGCCGTGATGGGCGATCATCGCCTTGTTGGCCGTCACCAGCGCCTTGCCATGGCGAATCGCATTGCGCGCCAGCACCAGCGCCGGACCGTCCGACCCGCCGACCAGTTCGACCACCACGTCCACATCATCGCGCGCGGCCATCGCGGTCATGTCGTCTTCCCACGCATAAGGCGAGAGATCGACGCCGCGATCCTTGCCGCGATCACGCGCGGAAACGGCGGAAACCTTGATCGGACGGCCTGCGCGGCGCGCGATCAGATCGGCATTGGCCTCCACCAGCCGAATGACGCCCGCGCCCACCGTGCCAAGGCCCGCCAGCGCAATGCGCAGCGGCGGCTTGCCGGATTGGGGCGAAAGAGCGGCGTTGTCGGCGGTGTCGGTCATCATGGAATCCTCAGCTTTACGCTGGGCCACCTAGGGGGCAAATCGAGTCCCTTCAAGGCAATTTGGCCAGCAAGCCAAATTGGCCATCAAGCCTATTTGCCCGGTTTGGCGATATCCCCGCCCCACGACACCCGCGTGCGCGTGCAAGGGCCAAGATCGCGGCGTACCAGCAGGTAATCGGCCACGGCCTGATCCTTGGCCTCCTGCGTTTCGCCCAGATTGGCCGAAGCGGGCAGCATTTCAGGCAGCGAGCAGGCCAGACGATACCATTCCAGCGTGCCTTGCGCGGGCGGAGCATTGGCCGCATCGACCACTTCGGAGAAGGACGCGCTCCAGCGCGAGGGCTGGCCTGCGCGGTGCTGGATGATGATCGCGGCAGGCGTGCCCTTGGCTGTGGTCAGGAAGATCTGGGTCTCGCCCTCGCCCGCCAGATCGCCCTGCTGATAGAGCGCCATATTGATTCCCGTAATATGGGGCGGCGAATCAGGGGCGGCCAGATCGGCCAGAATCTTGCGAATCTGGGCCTCCAGCGGCTGGCTCCACGGCAATTGCGCGTCGGGGGAAACCAGTTGAATGTCGCCCGGCGTGGTTCCGGGACGGGCGAAAAGCAGCACCATCTGCTTCTTTGGATTGGGAATTTTGTGGCGCGAATCGAGCCGGACATCGGCCAGATAGCGCACCGAGGCCGAAACCGAGCCGGTTCCGCTCAACAAATCAATTCCCTGCGCCTCAATATAGGCGCGCTGGACGGTGGCGAAGGGCGAAACATCCCTGGCTTCGGGCATGGGAATCACCTTTTTCAGCTCGGCAAAGACGACCAAAGGAGATGATTCGGCCAGACCAACGAGGTCAGCATACGATTGTACGACATTTTGCGTAACGGGGGTCTGAGCCCCTGCAGACACCGGAACAAACAGCGGCAATAGAGCCGCAAAGCAAGCCGATTTCCACCCTCGGATGCCTTGAAACATCGCGGAAAACTCCGAAAAATTCGCCATTGGCGCATAACCCCTGCAAAAGGCCCCCAAGGGTGCCCGTTAGATAGGCTTTAACACAAATGAATTTTGCCTGAACCCCACCCCCCCGCGCATAAGGCGTTGCGCCGAGTCGGCAAGGTGGCTAGGATTGGCAAAAAAGCGGACCCCCAATAAAGGGGGCCGATGCGTTCGCCGAAAGCCGACACATAAGGCATTTGGCGAATATCCGGTAAATCCGGCAGGGTGGATATGAGCTTTTCCCCATGGACTTCGCCTTCGGGTTCGGTTCATGGTCGGCCCGGGGCTTGCCCGGGTTTTTGTATGGAGTGATGCGTCTGAATGGCCTACGCTGATCAACAATTGAGCGGTAATCGCCTTACCGCCATTATCATCGTTGCCTTGATTCACATCGTCGTTGGTTATGCCTTGGTCTCTGGTCTTGCCTACTCGGCGGTTCAGAAGGTCATGAAAAAAGTAACGACTGTCGATATCAAGCAAGAGGAGAAACCGCCGCCACCGCCTCCGCCGCCGCCGAAGGACGCTCCGCCGCCGCCGATCGTCGCTCCGCCGCCGCCGGTGAACGTGGCGCCCGTTAGCGCGCCCGTGATCGAGACGGTTTCGGTTGCACCGCCGCCGGCGCCGCCGGCGCCTGTGCTGGCACCGCCTGCGCCTTCGGCTCCGCCGCCGCCGCGCTTTACGCCTGTTGGCGCTGCCCCCAAGGGCAACCCTGCCAACTGGGCGACGCCTGAAGACTATCCTTCGCGCCCCCTGCGTGAAGGTGTTCAGGGCACCACTGGTTTCCGTCTGACGGTTTCCACGGATGGGCGCGTGTCGAGTTGCGAAATCACGGCCAGCTCGGGCAATGCCGAACTGGACGCTGCGACTTGCAAATACGTCACCAGCCGCGCGCGTTTCACGCCCGCCAAGGATGGCGAAGGCCAGCCCACCACCGGCGTTTATGCCAATCGCGTGAAGTGGGTCATCCCGAAGGACTGAGCCACACTCCCCAGGGGATCTGCGGCATGAAGGCCCGGTCCCTACTGTAAATGACCCTATTCTCTACTCGAGAGCCCTTTGAGAGGACCATCGCATGCTTATTGACATTCTGACCGCCGCTGCTGGCGCGGCTCCGCAGAACAAGTTCGGTTTCAAGGAAGCCCTGGAACAGGGCGGTCTGATCGCTCAGTCGACCGTGACCATCATGGCCATTTTCTCGTTCGGTTCGTTCTTCGTGCTGTTCACCCGCTGGTCGGATCAGTCGAAGATCCTGAAGCAGTACAAGGCTCTGGGCACGTTCTGGAAGGCCGCTTCGCTGAAGGAAGGCGCCGCCAAGCTGGAAAAGACCAGCCCGTTCCGTGACATCGTCGAAGCCGGTATCCTGGCCGAAGAAAACCACGGCAAGATGGCTGACAGCCTCGAAGCCCACGACTGGGTTCACTCGTCGCTGGCCCGCACCGAAGCCTCGATCGGCGCGTTCCTTGCTCGCGGCCTGCCCTTCCTCGCCACCGTCGGTTCGACCGCTCCTTTCGTGGGTCTGTTCGGTACCGTGGTCGGCATCTACCGCGCTCTGATCGCCATCGGTCTGGCCGGTTCGGCCTCGATCGACAAGGTTGCCGGCCCCGTGGGTGAAGCTCTGATCATGACCGCCATCGGTCTGCTCGTCGCTGTGCCTGCCGTGCTTGCCTACAACTTCCTGCAGTCGCGCAACAAGCGCATCAACGAGCTGCTGACCGGCTTCTCGGCTGACGTGCTGGCCTACATCAACTCGAAGGGCGCCATCAAGCCCGTCGTGGCTGCTGCTCCGGTCAAGGCTGCTCCGGCTCCCGCCGCCAAGAAGTAAGACATGAGGCAGGCATCCGGGCGGCCAGTCTGCCCGGATGTACGGGAAATCATGCGCGGCATGCGGCATGATTTCCCGGCCCTCCCCTCCCCCCAATCCCTCCTCTCGAAAGAGGGCATTGCAAGAGTAGGATCATAACATGGCAATGGCTGTTGGCGGCGCGGGCGGCGAAGAAAAGCCTATGTCCGACATCAACACCACCCCTCTGGTGGACGTTATGCTTGTGCTTCTGATCATCTTCCTCATCGCGGTTCCGGTCGCGATTCAGACGATCCAGAAGCTCAAGATTCCTGTGATGGTTTCACAGGAATCGAAAGATAAGGTCGAAAATCTGCTGATCACGGTCAGCACGACCGACGCTGCGGGTCGCAGCGCCGGCGATGCCGGCTTCGAAGGCGCATCGCGTGGTGGCGAATGCCGCATCTACTTCAACAACATCACCCCCGTTGACTCGACTGAACTGTACGATCAGGCGTTCAAGCGCCTTGACGACATCATCAAGCGCGAGGGCGGTGCCGAGGTACTGCGCGATAACCCCGAAAAGGTGCCGCAGGTTCACGTTCGGGCCGACGTCGAAGCGCCCTGGCGCTGTGTCGCCGGTGCGATCTTCAACGTGCAGCGCGCGGGTTATCCCACGGTTGGCTTCATTTCGACCCCGGTCGATCCGAACGGCTGATAAGCCCTTTAACTCAGGAGTAACATCCCATGGCAATGTCAGCTGGTAAAGACGACGGCGAGCCGATGGGCGAAATGAACACGACTCCGCTGATCGACGTTATGCTCGTTCTGCTGATCATGTTCATCATCACCATCCCCGTGGCTACCCACGCGGTGAACATCGACCTGCCTTCGCCGCCGCCGCCGAATATGCCCAAGCCGCCGGTCGACCCGATCAAGAACAAGGTCGTCCTTACCCCGGATAACCAGATCCTGTGGAACGGCACGCCGATCGACCGCAGCGTTCTGGGCGCGAACCTCAAGGCTTCGCGCAGCATGACCCCCGAGCCCGAACTTCAGTTCGAGCCGGATGCGCAGTCGGGCTATGAACTGGCAGCGAATGTGCTGAACATCATCAAGGCCTCCGAAGTGACGAAGTTCGGCTTCGTCGGCAACGAGCGCTATGCCACTTTCAACAAGGCTGCCGGCGCCAAGTAAGGCCAAGGTCAGCTGCGTTAAACGGCAAGAGAGAGGGGCGGAGCGATCCGCCCCTTTTTTTGCGCCCTGCTCCCGCCCGCTATTCGCCCATAGCAATCGCGGCCAGCGCCTCGGCCTCCAGCAACAGTTCGTCATCGGCGGCGCCGGCCGGCATGCTCTCGCGCCCGATCATGGTCAGCGTCGGCACAGCCAGCGGACTGACGCGCGACAGGCGCTGATGGCGGATCGCGGATTGGGCGCGCTCCAGCACCTCGGCCACGCGGGCCACATCGGTCATCTTTTGCCGGGCATCGGCCCATG
Organism: Novosphingobium sp. SG751A; assembly: GCF_013149295.1. Taxonomy (GTDB): domain Bacteria; phylum Pseudomonadota; class Alphaproteobacteria; order Sphingomonadales; family Sphingomonadaceae; genus Novosphingobium. The sequence goes on along the minus strand of NZ_JABGCB010000003.1, from coordinate 107,121 downwards.
CGGCCTGCAACAACAGATGGTCCGGCTCATAGCGGCGCAGCACGTCATAGATGAGGTCGCTGGAGAACGTGACCTGCCGGTTGGTCTTGCGCTTGCCCGGCATCTGCCGCTCGATCAGGCCGGAGATGACCGAAGCCTCGCGGAAGGCGCGGCGCAGCAGATAGGAATTTTCCACCCACTCGACAAATTCATCGACCAGAATGTCGGGCGAGAGCAGCGCGGCAGGGTCCTCAACGGGCCGCAGCCCCCAGACCGCCAGCGCATAGTCATTGGCGACAAAGCCCAGCGGCGAGAGGCCCAGCGCCTCCATCCGCCGTGTCATCAACATGCCCAGCGACTGATTCGCGGGCCAGCCCTCGAAGGTGTAGAACACGCTGTAATGCCGGTCGTGATGGGGAAAGCTCTCGACCAGCAATTCGCCGGGGCGCGGCAGCACCGAGACCCGCGCCTGCACGTCGAGCCACTCATGCACATCCTCGGGGAAGTCATCCCAGCGCGCAGAATCGGCCAAAAGCCCCCGCACGCGGTCGGCCAGATGCGACGAGATCGGGATGCGCGCGCCATTATACGAGGGGATCGCCGCCGAACGCCGCGAGGCGCGCACCAGCAAGGCCCCTTCTCGCAGCGACTCGACCTCCAGATCCAGCCCGGCAAAACGGAACGTATCGCCCGGCCCCAGCGAGGCGGCGAAATCCTCCTCCACCCGGCCCAGCGCGCGGCCGTTGCGAAACGCCACCTCGACCATATCGGCGTCAACAATGATGCCCGCATTCAGCCGATAGGAACGCGCCAGATCGGGATGGCTCAGCCGCCACAGGCCGTCGCGCCCATGGGTGATCCGGCGAAACCGGTCATAGGCCCGCAGCGCATAGCCCCCGTTCGAGACGAAGCCGAGCACCCGCCCCCACTCCTCCTCGCTGACATTGGCATAGGGTGCGGCGCCGCGCACCTCGGCCAGCAGGGCGTCGCCATCGAAAGGACCCGCGCAGGCCAGCGCCAGCACATGCTGGGCCAGCACATCGCGGCCGCCGGGGCGCAGATCCTCGCCATCGCGCGTGCCCGCCCGCACCGCCTCGACGGCGGCCACGGCTTCGAGAAATTCAAACCGGTTGCCCGGCACCAGCACCGCCTTGGACGGACAATCGAGCCGGTGATTGGCCCGTCCGATCCGCTGCAACAGGCGCGAGGAACCCTTGGGCGCCCCCATCTGCACCACCAGATCAATGTCGCCCCAGTCCACCCCCAGATCGAGGCTGGCGGTACAGACCAGCGCGCGCAGCCGCCCGCCTGCCATCGCCGCCTCAACCTTGTGCCGTGCCTCGGCAGACAGGCTGCCATGGTGGATGCCGATGGGCAGATTTTCCTCGTTGCGATCCCACAGCAGGCCAAACGTATATTCGGCCAGAAAGCGCGTGTTGGTGAAGATCAGCGTGGTGCGGTGGGCACGGATCAGGTCGAGGATCTGGGGCACGGCCCAACTGGCCGCATGGCCGCTCCACGGGATACGCTGGCCCGCAGGCAGGAGGATCGAGACATCGGCGGGCGCACCTTCCTCGCCCGCAACCAGGGCCGCCTCCTCACCCGCGGGCGCGATCCAGCGCGCAAAGCCCGCCGGGTCGGCCAGCGTGGCCGACAGGCCGATGCGCCGCATATCGGGCGCCAAACTCTGCAAGCGGGCCAAAGACAGCGCCAGCAGATCGCCCCGCTTGCCCGCCGCCATAGCGTGGATTTCGTCGACCACGACATAGCGCAGCCCCGCAAACATCGTCGCGCTTTCGGGATAGGACAACAGCAGCGAGAGCGATTCAGGCGTGGTCAGCAGCACATGAGGCGGATCATGCCTTTGCCGCGCCTTGCGGTCCGAGGATGTGTCGCCGGTGCGCGCCTCGACCCGCAGGCCCAGCCCCATCTCGGCCACCGGCCCCAGCAGGCCCCGCTGAATATCATGCGCCAATGCTTTCAGCGGCGAGACGTAGAGCGTATGCAACCCATCCGCCAAAACGCCATCCGCCGCATCGCACAGCGTCGGCATGAACCCGGCCAGCGTCTTGCCCGCCCCGGTGTCGGCGGCCAGCAGCACATGGCGCTCATCGCCCACCTGCGCCAGCACCTGCGCCTGATGGCGGCGGATATGCCACCCGCGCCCGGCAAACCAGTCGGCAATGCGCGGGTGAACCTGCCTCACCCCTTGCTCAACCCGGCCCGGCTCACACCACTTTGCGCCAGTTCCGCATCCAGTTGCGCCACCAGCGCGGCGAGACCCTGCTCGCTCGCACTCTCGGCGCGGGCAACCAGCATCTCCTGTGTATTGGACGCGCGCAGCAGCCACCAGCCGCCATCGCCGTTTTCACCATTGCAGGACACGCGCAGGCCATCCATCCGGTTAACCTGCGCCCCCTGCGCCCCCTGCGCGGCCAGCCTCGCGGCCACTTCCTCAACCACAGCGCGTTTACGATCCGCCGCCACGGGAAAGCGTAATTCGGGCGTGTTGAAGCAGATAGGCAGTTCGTCGAACCAATCCGCGATGGATCCATTTCGGCGCGAAACCGCTGCCATCAGCCGCACGGCGGCATAAAGCGCATCGTCGAAACCATAGAAGCGGTGCTTATAAAAGATGTGCCCCGAGGTCTCCCCGGCCAGCAAAGCGCCGTTAACCTTCATTTCGGCCTTGATCAGACTGTGCCCCGCAGGCCCCATCGCGGGCACCCCGCCCAGCGCCGCGATCCGGTCGTAAACCGCCTGTGACGCTTTGACATCGCCCAGAATTACCGCGCCCGGACAATCGAGCAGCAGATCCTGTGCCAGCAGCGCCAGCAATTGATCGCCAAGGATCGAGCGCCCCCGTCCGTCGATTACCACGATCCGATCGGCATCCCCGTCGAAAGCCACTCCGAAATCGAGATGTCTGGAGGCGACCAGCGCCCGCAAGTCTGCGAGATTTGCCTCAACAGTCGGATCTGGATGGTGGTGAGGAAAATGTCCGTCAACCTGCGTGAAGAGAAGATGATGCTCTCCGGGCAAGAGCGCGGTCAGGGCCTCGATGGCGGGGCCGGCGGCGCCATTGCCGGCATCCCAGCCGATCCGAAGATCGCCCGCCTTATCCCAAAGCCCCGGCAGCAGCCCCTCGACCAGACGGGCGACATAGGTGGGCAGAATATCCTGCATTTTCACCGCGCCGCGATGGACGAGATCGCCTCGCCTCTGCAACCCACCCGCCAGATCCCCGATCCGCTGGATTTCGGCGCCGAACAGGGCTCCACCAAAAAATACTATTTTGAAGCCATTATCATCGCGGGGATTGTGGCTGCCAGTTACGTGAATGCCGCCATCTACCTCCTCCAATGACGCTTCGGCGTAATAGAGCATAGGCGTCGGCCCCACCCCGATCCGCACCACATCCAGCCCGCCATCGCGCAGGCCATCAACCAGCGCGGCCTCCAGCGCGGGTGCGCTGAGCCGGCCATCGCGCCCCACCGCAATCCGCCGCCCGCCCCGCTCCTGCAAAGCCTGCGCCACGGCGCGGCCTATCGCATAGGCGTCATCGTCAAACAGATTGCGGCCATAGGTGCCGCGAATATCATATTCCCGGAAGATCGCCGGATCGGTCATCTGCCGGTATTGGCGCCGGTTTCAGTACCCAGCCGCGCCAGCAGCAGATCGCGCGCATCATTGGCCTCATGCACCAGTGCCGCATCACCGCCGCGATCAGGGTGAACTCGCGCGATCAGTTTCTTGTGCGCCTCGATGATCGCCCCGCGCCCGGCCCCGGCCTCAACGCCCAGCAGGCGGCGCGCCCGCTCCACCGGGGTCGGCCCGGTCATCCGCTGCCAATGCGCCCACGGCCATTGCCCCGTCCATTGGCGGCACGCCCATGACGCCAGCACCAACAGCAGAAGCAGCTTGACCATATCAGCCCGCCGAGACCACCTGCGCATCGCGCTGCACGCGGGGCGCGGGCAGGTTCAGGCCCGCCACCAGCGTGCGCAATTCCTGCCGTGCGACCAGATGGCTGGTGCCCAGATCGCCCAGATGGCCCTTGTCCAGCAGGGTCAGCCCGCTGGGGAACAATTCGCGGTAGATCACGCGTTCGGACAGGCCCTGCGCGATGCGGAAGCCTACCCGGCGCGAAAGCTCGGCCAGCGCGCTGTCGATACGGCGCATGTTGCGCGCCTCGATATGCTGGGTGCGGTTGCGCACCACCACCCAGTCCATCTCGCGCCGGTGTTCGTTGATCGTGGCCAGCGCCCGTTTCTTGCGCGCTTCCCAGATCATTTCGGCATAGAAAGACAGGCGGCGCACCTTAAACGTCTCGGCGTCCACTTGCCCGATCAGGTCGAAATCGACGAAACTGTCGTTCAGCGGCGTGACCAGCGTGTCGGCGCTCATCGCCACATGGCGGGCGAATTCATCGTCGCGCCCCGGCGTGTCAAAGATCAGGTAATCGACATTCTGCGACACCTGCTCGGTCAATTCGTCCAGCTCGGCCGTGGTCGTGCCGCGAAACACGTCAAACCCCACCGTGGGCAGATCGATGCCGCGGCGGCGCAGGGTCTCGCCGCGATTTTCCATATAGCGGTGCATCGTGCGCTGGCGCGAATCGAGGTCGATCGTGCCCACCCGCGCGCCCAGATAGGCCAAAGCCACGGCGATATGCACGGCGGTGGTGGATTTGCCCGTGCCCCCCTTTTCATTGGCGAAAACGATGCGGTGGGGACCAGACATGGCGGTTCTCTCATCACAGGGTTGGCGGGCTTAAAAGCGTTGCTGCTCGCAAGACACCGGCTTATCAGCCACCGCGCGAACAGTGTCAAAACCTTACCAAGGGGGCCGTGCCGGTGCAAACCATCAATCACCTCAATCTGCTGCGCGAAGCGATTGCCGAACTGCGCAAGAGCGGCCGCGTGGCATTGGTCCCGACGATGGGAGCCTTGCATTTCGGGCACTTAACGTTGATGCGCGAGGCGCGGCGGCATGCCGAACACGTGGTCGCGTCGATTTTCGTTAATCCCCGACAATTTGCACCGGGCGAGGATCTGGACGCCTATCCGCGCCAGTTGGCCGCCGACAAGGCCGCGCTGGAGAGCGAGGGCGTGGCGGTGCTGTGGGCGCCGACGGTCGATGAAATGTATCCTGCGGGCTTTTCCACCAATGTCGGCGTGTCCGGGGTCAGCGAGGGGCTTTGCGGCGCGGCGCGGCCGGGCCATTTCGACGGCGTGGCAACGGTCGTGCTCAAACTGTTCAATCAGGTGGCGCCCGATGTCGCGCTGTTTGGCGAAAAGGACTGGCAGCAACTGGCGGTGATCCGGCGCATGGCGCGCGATCTCGATCTGACCGCGCCCCATGTCGATGCGATCATCGGCGTGCCCACCGTGCGCGAAGAGGACGGCCTCGCCCGCTCCTCGCGCAATGCCTATCTGTCGGCGCAGGAGCGCTCCGATGCGGTGGCGCTGCCCCGCGCGATGCGGGCGGCAGCGCAGGCTGTGGCGGGCGGCATGGCGATTGGCGATGCCCTGGCCCAGATGGAGCAGGCGGTGTTGGCCGGCGGCTTTCTCTCGGTCGATTATGCGCAGATCTGCGATGCCGATACGCTGGCCCCTTTGATCGAGCGCGGCACGGGCCCGGCGCGTTTGCTGGCTGCGGCGCGAATCGGCAAGGCGCGATTGATCGACAATATCGACGTTCCTCTGGGGTGATTTGTCGGACCAGGGTGGCGAGATTTACCGCAATATGAACGAATTTTCGCCATATTGGCCATTTTGGATTTAACATTGCATTATAAACGCCCATTTGGCTAGTTAACATCTTTTACAGTTGCGCGAATCAGCTGATTCACCTACTTAGAACCTGCCTTTCAGGCATCCTCTCCCAAACTTCCAAAACCCGGCTCCGGCCGGGTTTTTTTTGCCCATTTTCCGTGCAAGGTAACGGGTGGTTAATGAACCATTTGGGAACATTATAATCAGAATGGAAACCCATTCTTTGCAGGCGACCGATTGATCGCGGTCAATTTCTCAACTTCACAATCCTTTAGGATAGGCACCCGCCGCCAGAACCCGCGCGGTTACGGCCAGATGGGAGCAATGCGAAGTGATGGAACCAGCCGACAGCGCCGCGCGCCCTGCCGCCTGCCCCTCGCATAATCCTTTGGCGTCCGATCTGGTCGAGGCGCTGCGTCTGCTGGGCCATCCTTTGCGATTCAACCTGATCACGCAACTGGCGCAAGGCCCGGTGGCGGTGGGCGATCTGGCCGCGCACAATGGGGTCAGCCTGTCGATCATCAGCCAGCAACTCGCGCTGCTGCGCAAGGCCGGGCTGGTGCAGGGGCGACGCGAGGTCAAGCAGGTGTTCTATTCGCTGGCCCGCCCTCGCATGGCCGAAGTGGCCCTGGCGCTGGCGGAAATGGCGCGGACAGAAGCAACGCTCAATGGCTCCGCACAGGCCCACCCCTGCTGACCCCCTTGCAAAACGGCCCGTAAATCGCCAATTCCGGCGCAATGAAGCCAACCGATCTTGCAGAACTGAAGGCCAATGCCACGATGATGGCCGCGCGCCTCAAGGTGATGAGTCACCCTGAGCGCCTTTTGATGCTGTGCCGGATGGACGAGGGCGAGGTCAGCGTGAACGAGCTGGTGGCGATGACCGGCCTGTCGCAATCGGGCGTGTCGCAACATCTGGCGCTGCTGCGCGCCGAGGATATCGTGAACGTGCGGGTCGAGGCCCAGACCCGCTGGTACAGTCTGAAGGACCGAATCGTTTCGGGCACGATCCACGCCCTTTGCGAATTGTTCGAGGCAGAACAAAACCAGACAAAAAAGCCTTAATTCAGCAACATTTACCCCCGCCGCCCTTGCCATAACGGGCCTCTTGGCGGTTGCGGAAAAACTCCTTGCGGGTCATCGCCGCGCGTTCGGGATGATGGGCCAGATGGTGCGCCAGATAGGCGTCATAATCGGGCATCCCCACCAGCGCCCCCATCAAACGGCGCAGAAACCCGCTCACGCCGTCACCTCGCGCACTGTGGGTACTTCGCTGCGCATGGCCGCCAGACAAGTCCGCACCGCCGCCGCCAGCACGGCCAGCACCACTACCATAAAGAACCCGCAAAGCAGGGCGTCAACGCGGTCGTTGAAGATGATTCGCTCCATCTGCGCCATGCTCTTGGCCGGGGCCAGCAGCTTGCCCTGCGCGGCGGCGGCGGAAAATTTCGCCGCATGCGACAAAAATCCCACCTTGGGGTCATCGGAAAACAGTTTGAGCCACCCGGCCGAAAGCGTGCAGATCAGCAGCCACACGGTCGGCAGCGCCGAGACCCATGCGTAACGCTGCTGCTTCATGCGGAACAGCACGGCGGTGGCCAGCATCAGGGCCGTTGCCGCCAGCATCTGGTTCGAAATGCCAAACACCGGCCAGAGCGTGTTCACCCCGCCCAGCGGATCGGTTACGCCCTGATGCAGGAAGAAGCCCCAGGCCGCCACACAGATGCCCGTGCCGATCAGCCCCTGCGCCATGCCGCCGAACCGCGCGAACCCCGGCACCGCGCGGGCCAGCAGATCCTGCACCATGAACCGCCCCGCCCGCGTGCCCGCGTCCACGGCGGTCAGGATGAACAAAGCCTCGAACAGAATGGCGAAGTGATACCAGAAGGCCTTCATCGCCGCCCCGCCGACCACGTGGCTGAAAATCTGCGCCATCGCCACGGCAAGCGTGGGCGCGCCGCCGGTGCGCGAGAGGATCGTGTGCTCGCCAATATCCTTGGTCAATTGCACGATGGCCTCGGGCGTGATGGCAAAGCCCATGGCCGACACCGCCGCGGCTGCACTTTCGGGCGTGGTGCCGATCAGCGCGGCGGGGCTGTTCATGGTGAAATAGATGCCCGGCTCGATGATCGAGGCGCCCACCAGCGCCATGATCGCCACGAACGCCTCGGCCAGCATCGCGCCATAGCCGATGAAGGGAGCGTCCGCCTCGCTGGCGATCAGCTTGGGCGTGGTGCCGCTGGCGATCAGCGCATGGAAACCCGACACCGCCCCGCAGGCGATGGTGATGAACAGAAACGGAAACAGCCCGCCCGACCACACCGGCCCGCCGCCGTTCACAAATTGCGTCAGCGCGGGCATTTTGAGCGCAGGCGCCATGATCAGAATGCCGATGGCCAGCGCGATGATCGTGCCGATCTTCAGAAACGTCGAAAGATAATCGCGGGGCGCCAGCAAAAGCCAGACCGGCAAAAGCGAGGCAATCGCGCCATAGACGATCAGAATCCAGCAGATCTGGATCGGCGTATAGGTGAACAAAGGCCCCCAGAAGGCCGATTGCGCCACATCCTGCCCAAAGACCAGCGCGGCCAGCAGCCCCACCAGCCCCAGCAGCGAAACCTCGCCCACGCGGCCCGGACGGATCCAGCGCGAATAGACGCCCATCGCCAGCGCCAGCGGCACCGTGGCCGCCACGGTGAACATGCCCCAAGGGCTTTCGGCCAGAGCCTTCACCACGATCAGCGCCAGCACGGCCAGAATGATGACCATAATCATGAAGGTGCCCAGCAGCGCAATGCCGCCCGCCACCTCGCCCATTTCCATGCGAATGATTTCGCCCAAGGATTTGCCATCGCGCCGCATCGAGATGCACAGGACAAGGAAATCCTGCACCGCGCCCGCCAGCACCACGCCAAAGATGATCCACAAGCTGCCGGGCAGATAACCCATCTGCGCCGCCAACACCGGCCCGACCAGCGGTCCGGCCCCGGCAATCGCAGCAAAGTGATGGCCGAACAGCACATTGCGGTCGGTGGCCACATAGTCCAGCCCATCGGGCCGCCGCACCGCAGGCGTGGCCCGCGCGCTGTCCAGCCCCATCACCTTTGCCCCGATAAACCGCGCATAGAAGCGATAGGAGGCCGCAAAACAGCCCAGCGAGGCCACCACCAGCCAAAGCGCATTGATCGGCTCACCATGGTCCAGCGCCACCTTGGCCAGAGCGCCCAGCCCCAGCAAACCCGCCGCCATCCATGGTAAAGGCCCAAACATCGCATTCTCCCGGCTCATCTGCGCGCCGGGTTAACGGCTAAATCCCGCCTTTGCCAGTGTTCAAACCGTAATTGAGATTATCTCAATCGCCTCGGCCCGGTCGGAAAAATCGACCATCTCGCCCGCCTCGGCCTCCATCATCGCGCGCGGCAGAGGGGCGGAGAAGGCGAGCAGGCCGGCGGCCGGATCAGCCTCGTCATGGCCCACGATGGTGATGGTGCGGGTCTGGCCGTTCAGGCGGAATTGCACGGTCGCGCCAAAACCCACGCAGGAGCCATCGGGCGCGGGCATGTCCTGCGCCGTGGCCGCGCGGTTGCGCCAATAGCGCAGATGGCGGCGGGCGGATTTGATCGCCTCCTCGTCGGGCGCGGCGGCAACGGTTGCCTCCCATTCGCTACATTTCGCCTCAATCTGCGCCTTGCCGCGCGCCGTCACCAGATTGGGGCCGGGCGGGATGGGCAGCTCAAATTTCGGCTCCAGATGTTCCTCATCGCCATCGCGGCGAAAGGCTACGCTCATTGCATTCTCTCCGTCATCATCGCGCCGCTATGACAGCGCCCGCAGGTCACGGCAAGGGAGCCGGAACCCCCGAAAGCACGCCCCCACGCACCTGCGCCACGCCGGAAAAGGCCGGATGGCGAACCTGCAACGTGTTGAGGTCGAACCGGCTCTCGGCCCCGATCCCGGTGATCTTCACCCCGGCATAATCCAGCTTTTCGCCCAGCACCGCCTTTTGCGCGAGGCCTCCCGGCTGCACCAGCCATCCGTATGTGCCCTTTGGCGCCATCAGCCGCGCATGGCCCGCCCCGTCCACCACCAGCGAGGCGCGCTCGTCCATGCCCAGCCCGACCACATCCTTCGCGCCCCTTGCGCGGACATTGGCAAGGAAAGCGATCAGCCGCCCCATCCGCCCGCGGATCATGAAATGGCTGTCGGTGAAAATCCGCTGCATCCGGGGCAGATGCAGGAAGCGGTTCACCACGCTCACCCCCGGCCCCATCGGATTGTCCAGCGCCTCGGGGCTGGTGATGCCATCGTCGCCAAAGGCGCCATATCCCCACCACCCCATGATCGCCAGACCGGCGCTTGTGCCGCCAATCGGGCGATCGCGCGACAGCCGGTCGATCAGGCGCGAAAGCGGCGTTGCCTGCCAGAAGCGGACATAGCGCGACTGATCGCCCCCGGCGATAAACACGCCATCGGCCCGCTCCAGCGCGGACAGGATGCGCGGATCATAGGCGGCTGCCCTTGATGAAAAGACGAAGGTTTCGACCGAGGCCACCCCGCCGATCTCTTTCATGAAAGCCTCGCCCGCCTGTCCGCCCTGCGAGGCGCGCAGCACGACGATATGGCCATGGCCCGCGCGCGCCACGAACCAGCGGAACGCCTCCACATCCCAGTCGCCCCCGCCCGAGAGCAGCAGGCCCGGCGCCCGCCGCCCCGGCGTGGGCAGGCTGCGGTCACCCGCCATGTAATGGGCATAGCCATCTTCAGCATAGGCAGGGAGCGGCGCGGCAATCAGGCCGAACGCAATCAGACAGGCTTTGGCAAATTTCACGCATCGTCCCCCATGACCATCGAATGCATGGCGAAATCTGACAGCCACGGGGCGCGGCGACAAACCGCCAAATTGCGCAGTTCACCATTGCGCGCGCCCCGCGCCCGGCGCCATCAAGCCAAATCCTGCATCAATCCACCGCCCCTTTGGTTTAGACCTGTCGCGGCCGAAACCCTAGGCAGGGCCGCAGAAGCAGCGCCCCGCCGGATGCTTTTGCGGCGCGCAATATCAGGAGATAGCAATGTTCGATCCCGTCTCGATGGCGCAACGGCTGGGCGAAGGCCTGCTGTCGTTTCCGGTCACCCATTTCGATGCTGATGGCGCATTTGAGGAAGCCCGCTTTCGCGCCCATTGCGCATGGATGCTCGAACATGACCTCTCCGGCCTGTTTGCTGCGGGCGGCACGGGCGAATTCTTCTCGCTGACGCCCGACGAGGTGGCCCAGGTCGTGCGCGCCGCCGTGGCCGAGCGCAAGGCCAATGTGCCGGTGATCTCGGGCTGCGGCTATGGCACGGCGATTGCGGTGGACATCGCGCGCAAGGCGGAAAGCTCAGGGGCCGATGGCATCCTGCTGTTGCCGCCCTATCTGATGGGGGGCAAGCAGGAAGGTTTGGCAGCCCATATCGAGGCCGTGTGCCGCGCGACGGGGCTGGGCGTGATCGTCTATAATCGCGGCAATGCGATTGTGGATGATGAAACGCTGGCGGGCCTGTGCGAACGCAACGCCAATCTGGTGGGCTATAAGGACGGCGTGGGCGATATCGAGCTGATGGCGCGCATCTATGCCCGCATGGGCGACCGGCTGACCTATATCGGCGGACTGCCCACGGCGGAAACCTTTGCCACGCCCTATCTGACCATGGGCGTGACCACCTATTCCTCGGCTATTTTCAACTTCATGCCGCAATGGGCGCTGGAATTCTACAACGCCGTGCGCGCGGGCAACCACGCCCATGTGCAGCAGCAACTGCGCGATTTCGTGCTGCCCTATATCGCCCTGCGCAATCAGGGGCGCGGCTATGCGGTCTCGATCGTCAAGGCCGGTTGCCGGGTGATCGGGCGCGATGCAGGACCGGTGCGCAGCCCGCTGACCGATCTGTCGGCGGCAGAAGATGCGCAGCTTGCCGCGCTTATCGAAAAAGTCGCGCCTTATGCTCTCCCGCTTCCTGCCTGAAAACGCTAGGCTGGGTTCCATGTTCGAACTCAGCCAGCTTCGCTGCTTCGTCGCGGCGGCCGAAGAACTCCACTTCGGCCGCGCGGCCCAGCGGCTCAACATGACGCAGTCCCCGCTCAGCCGTCAGATCCAGTTGCTCGAACGCATTCTGGATGTGACGCTGCTTGAACGCACCAGCCGCACGGTGTCGCTGACGCCTGCGGGCCGGGTGTTTCTGATCGAGGCGCGGCGCATCGTCCGGCTGGCCGAGAGCGCGTCTCTATCGGCTCGGCGCGTGGCCAAGGGCGATGCGGGCAAGGTGGCCATCGGCTTTACTGCCGTTTCGGGCTATACGCTGGTGCCGCAGATCGTGGCCCAAGCCCGCGCCAGCCTGCCCAATATCGAGCTGGACCTGCGCGAAATGGTCAGCACCGAGCAGACCGATGCGCTGCTCACGGGCCTCATTGACATCGGCTTTGTCCGCCCCCCGGTGGTGCGCTCCGAATTTGAAACGCTCACCATCCTGCACGAACCGCTGCTGGTCGCGCTGCCCTCGGGCGATCCGCGACAGGGGCTTTCAACCCTGACGCCCGCCGATCTCGATGGCCAGCCGCTGATCATGTATGCAAGGCAAGGCGCGGGCTATTTCCACGACATGCTGGTGCGCCTGTTTGACGAGGCGCAGGTGGCCCCAAATTTCGTCCAGCATGTGACCCAGATCCATTCGATGCTGGGCCTTGTGCGCGCAGGGCTGGCCGCCGCCGTGGTGCCGCAATCGGCGCTGGGGCTTCACCCGGACGATGTGCAGTTCCGCCAGATGGTCACCCAGCCCGAATTTCCGGTCGAGCTGATCATGGCCTGGCGGCGGGACAATGCCAATCCCGCCCTCGACCCGATGCGCCGCCTATGCGCCGAGGCAATCGGTTAGGTCCAAGGAAACGCCAGACTGGGCCGATTGGCATAACGCTTCATGCCCAGCACCAGCCGCGCCCCGGCGCCCGGCGCCAGATCCAGCGTGAAATGGCGCGCGCCAACGGGATGCTTGCGCCCCTCAATCTCCACGCTCTCGATCCGGTGTTCACCATAGGCCCCGCCCTGCACGATCACGCGGCGCGGTTTGTCGCCGGTGTTCACAAGGCTAAGCTGCGTCTGCGTATCGCCCAGTGAATGGACCAGCGCCGCCACATCCGTTGGCAATCCCGCCCGCCGTCGCGCCGGATCAAAATAGCGCAACCGGCAATGCAGCGTGACCCCGCCCTGCGGCGGACTGTCGGCATTCCAAGTAGGCCGGGCAATATGCAGCCCCCCCGTGGTCAATTGCACCAAAGCCTTGGCGCTGGCCGGGTTGAAGTCCAGCGTCCAGTCGGCAAGGCGGCTGTCGGGCGTGGTATGATCCGCCCGCCTTGCCGCGTCGCGCTTGCTCAATCGGGCCAGATCGGCCTCCAAAGCGGCCTCGGGATAGGCGGGGTTGGCGCCTTCAAGAAAGCTGATCCACGGATCGCTGCCCGCCGCCGCGCGGTCTTGAGGGTCTTGCGTGGCATACCAGATTTCAAACGCACCCTGACGATAGGGGCCAGCCTTCCAGCCATGCCAGCCTTCGGGGCCGAACAAGGTGGGCGTCTGCATCCTGCCGTCCACCATGCGGGCCTGCACATTGATGATCGCATTCTGACGCCGCCAGACATGGAGATATTCGCGATCCCCCGTCAGCAGCAGCGCGTTGAAGAAGGCCGTGATCGCGCGGGGCACGCGGTTGCGACCTTCGCGCACGCCGGTCTGGGGCACCATGGGCGCGAAATTCCAGCCATAGGTGCCGCCCCACCAATCCGCCGCCGCCTTGCCGTCATGGCCGACCTTGCTGGGAAAGATGCCGCCATTGGCCTTGGCCCGCTCCATCCACGCATCGGTGTAATCCAGAACCCAGCGGCGGAAACGTTCCCCCGCGCCCAGAGCATAGGCATTGAGGCCCAAGGTGGTCGATTGCAGATTGAGCGGCGTATCCCAGGCCACGTCATCATATTCATCATAATGGCGCAGAAACTGCTCATAGCTGTCCTCGCCATGCTCCAGATGAAAGCGGCCAGCGTCAAACGGATCGCCCGCCCAGTCGAGCGGCGTTGCCTTGCGCAGCATCGGCCCCCGGCTGCCGTTCAGGATCGAGCGGATGACGCGGTGCTGCGGGTCATAATTGCCGACCGTTTTATCCGCGCCCGTATAGAAATCGGCAAAGCGCCGCGTGCGCAGCAGCAGGCGTGGATCGCGCGGCGCCGACAGGCCCATCACGTTGAACGTCGAAAGCCCTTCGGAATTGTGCTGCCAATCCATCTGGACCGGGAATTCGCGGTAATACATGCCTTGGCGGGCAATCGGCACCTCGCGGGTCTGAATGCCGGTGTACTGGCGCAAATGCCCTTCCCAGAACTTTTGCGCCATGGTCAGCAGGCTGTCATCCGCGCCCAAGGCATGCAGCAGCACCCAGTCATTGGTCGCCTCGGCCGCATCGTCCGGCCCGTCATTGGCGCCCCAGCGTTCAAAGCATTTCAGATGGTCCTGCGCATCGACATAGGTGGCGTAAAAATCTTTGCACGCCTGCGTATGGGCGGCCAGCAACTGCCGCTGCAACCTTGCCCAGCGAGGGACCGCCATCGGGCTGGTGATGCGCAAAGGCGCGGCGGTTGCGGCCATGGCGGGGCTGGCGGCAAGCGCTGCGGCCCCGGCCAGCAACTGACGACGATCCATCTTCATGCCCCAATCTCCAGACGGCGGATCGGCCCGACGATCACCGTAAAAGCCAGAATGGTCAGCACGCAATGCGCCGCCACAAACAACAGCGCCAGATCGAACGACCCGGTCGCCCCCACGATATAGCCCACCACAATCGGCGTCACGATGCCCGCCGCATTGCCAAACATGTTGAACACCCCGCTCGACAGCCCCGCCAGCCGTTTGGGCGCCACGTCCGCCATCACCGCCCAACCGAGCGAGGCCACCCCCTTGCCGAAAAAGGCCAGCGCCATCACCCCCAGCACCGCCGCCTGACTGTCCAGCCAGACGCAGCCCAGAATGCTGGAAGCCAGCACCATGCCGAACACCAAAGGCATCTTGCGCGCCTGATCCAGACTGCCGCTGCGTTTGAGGATGCGGTCGGAGATCACGCCCCCGACCAATCCCCCGCCAAAGCCGCAGATCGCGGGCAGAGCGGCGGCAAAGCCGGCCTGCGTAATCGACAGGCCACGTTCTTTCACCAGATAGATCGGAAACCATGTGACAAAGAAATAGGTCAGCACATTGATGCTGTATTGCCCGATATAGATGCCCAGCATCATGCGGTTGGCCAGCAGAGGCTTGATATTGGCCCAGTTGAAAGCCAGTGATTGCCCGCTGCTGCTCTCCAGCGCGATCTGGCCGCCGCCTTCGCGGATGAGGTCCAGCTCAGCCGCATTGACGCCCGGGTGGCGATCCGGCCCATGGATCATCTTGGCAAAAATCAGCGCGGCGATCACCCCCACCACGCCCATCATCCAGAACACCGAGCGCCAGCCATAGGCATGGACCATCCAGCCCATGACGGGCGCGAAGGCCACCAGCGCGAAATATTGCGCGCTGTTGAAAATGGCCGAGGCGGTGCCGCGCTCGGCGCCGGGAAACCATGCCGCCACCAGCCGCGCATTGCCGGGAAAAGACGGCGCCTCGGCCAACCCAACCAGAAAGCGCAAGCTGAACAGCGCCGCCACCGCCGAAACGCCCGGCACCACGCCGACCAAAGCCTGCGCGGCGGTCAGCACCGACCAAATGGCGATGGCGATGGTGTAAATCCGCTTGGTTCCGAAACGATCCAGCAATGCGCCGCCCGGAATCTGCGCCAGCGCATAGGCCCATGCAAAGGCCGAAAGCACGTATCCAGTTGCCACCGGTGTCAGCGATAATTCCTTGGCCGCCGCGCCGCCCGCGATGGAAAAAGTGGCCCGATCCGCATAGTTAAGCGTGGTCACAAGGAAGATCAGCGCGATGATTTTATAGCGCGTTCTTGTGGGAATCTGGGCGCCCGGGCCGTGCATCATGTCTCTCCGGATAGTCTTTTTTGACCCTGTTTCGATAGGCGTAACGGGCAAAATCGTCCAAGGCAAATCACGCGATGATCCAGCCAAATTTCGGCATGATGGGAATTAAATATAACGATTGCGGGGCAATCAGTGCTGATCCGGCAATGATTGATGCCGGAATCAGGTTGGCGTTTTTGCGCCCCTCTGGTCTATCCCACGCTCAATCCGGCAATCCTGACCGGTATGGGAATTTGAGGGGATTACTGATGGCCCATTCCATCCGCCGCGGCGCGAAGGCCGCCCTGCTTGTCACCAGCGCCATTATCGCCGCGCCCGCCGCCGTGGCGCAGGAAGCACCCGCATCCATCGCCAAAGAGCCGGCTGCACCCGAAATTGTTGTCACCGGTTTCCGTGCCAGCCTGAACAGCGCGCTGGGCGTGAAAAAGGCAACCGCCGCCGCCGTCGATGTCATCAAGGCCGAGGATATTGCCGAATTCCCCGACCTCAATCTGGCCGAATCGCTCCAGCGCATTCCGGGCGTGGCCATCAACCGCGTGAATGGCGAAGGCCGCAACGTCTCGGTGCGCGGCCTTGGCGCCGATTACACCCGCGTGCGCATCAACGGCATGGAGGCCATCGGCACCACCGGCGGCACCGACAATTCGGGCGGCGTCAACCGCGGTCGCGGATTTGACTTCAACATCTTCTCCTCGGACCTGTTCAACTCGCTGGCCGTGCGCAAGAGCGCCAGCGCGGACGTTGAGGAAGGCTCGCTGGGCGCCACGGTCGATATGCAGACCGCCCGCCCCTTCGATTTCAAAAAACCCACAGCCACCTTCTCGGCGCAGGGCAGCTATAATGACCTCTCGCGCAAGACCACGCCGCGCCTCTCGGCCTTGGTCACCAAGAGCAATGATGATCAGACCTTTGGCGTGCTGATGAGCTTCTCCTATGAAGCGCGCCGTCTGAAGGAAGAAGGCGCCAACATCACCCGCTGGACCTATGGCGGCTTCAACGGCGGCTTCAACGCCGCCTCGACCGTGCCGGGCTACAATCTGGCCCAGATCAACAGCGCCAATATGTATCACCCGCGCATCCCCGGTCTGGTCAGCTATGACATCAACCAGAAGCGCCTTGGCGCCTCGGCCTCGATCCAGTGGCGGCCGGGTGATCGCACGCTGCTGACGCTCGACGGGCTGTTCTCCTATCTCGACGGCACCCGCGCCGAAAGCCAGTTTCAGGCAATCAGCTTCAGCCGCTCGGGCACCGGCAAGCCCCAGACGATCATCCGCAACGGCACCGTCGATGGCAATGGCAACCTGATTTCGGGCACGTTCGACAATGTCGATCTGCGCACCCAGGCCCGCTATGACGTGCTGCGCACCACCTTCTACAACCTGACCGCCAATCTGGAACATTCCTTCTCGGACCGGCTGAAGTTCACCGGCCTTGTCGGCTATTCCAAATCCGCCTTCACCAATCCGATCCAGACCACGGTGACGCTGGACGCGGCCAATACGGGCAATTTCTTCTACGATTTCTCGACCCGTTTCCCTACCATCCGTCCCGGCGTGGACATCACCAATCCGGCCAATTTCTCCTTCACCAGCGGCACGTCTGAAGTGCGCATCCGCCCGCAGACGGTGGACAATGCTTTCGGCACCGCCAAGGGCGCGCTGGAATGGAAAGCCAATGATATCCTGAAGATCAAGGCGGGTCTGGACTGGCGCCGCTTCACCTATGGTTCGACCGAGCAACGCCGCCTTTCGGGCGAAACCGTGGTCAATTCGCTCAATGCCTCGCAGATCGCGGCGGCCACCACAGTGTTCAGCGGCTTTGGCCGCGGCCTTGCGGTTCCGGCGGGCACGCCCACGGCATGGGTGGTTCCCGATCTCAACGCCTTTGCCAATCTCTATGGCATCTATACCAACCCGACCTATGCCACCGGCGGCATTGAAAATGCGACTGCGCGCGGTTCCTTCATCACTGTGCGCGAGGATGACACCGGTGTCTGGGGCATGGGTGAATTCAACCTTGGCGACCGCGACATTCCGCTGCGTGGCGACATCGGCCTGCGCTATGTCAACACCAAGCAATTCTCGACCGGCTATGCCAGCCAGGGCGCGACGATCAATCTGGTGACGGCCAACCGTTCGTACAGCCGCCTGCTGCCCTCGGCCAATGTGGTCTATGACATCAACCGGCAATTGCTGGTCCGCTTTGGCGCGGCCAAGACGCTGGCGCGCGCCGGGATCGCCTCGCTCACGCCGGGTGGCAGCCTGTCGGTTTCGGGCGGCAGCCGCACCTTCAGCGCGGGCAACCCCGATCTGCGCCCGACCGAATCGACCAATCTGGACCTCTCCGTCGAATATTACCCCGCGCGCGGGGCGATCTATTCGGTCGCCTATTTCCAGAAGAACATCAGCAGCTTTGCCCAGACGCTCAGCACCGCCGTGCCCTTCTCCTCGCTCGGCCTGCCCGCATCCTTGCTGACCGGCACCACGGCGGTCGCCAGCGACGTGTTCATCGCCAGCACCCCGGTCAATTCCAGCGGCGGCATGCTGCGCGGCTTTGAAGTGAACATGCAGCAGCCCTTCAGCTTCCTGCGCGGCATCGGCAAGAATTTCGGCGTTCTGGGCAACTTCACCTATGTGTCGTCGAACATCCAGTACCTGACCAGCGCCGATGGCAGCACCTCGGTCACCGCGCCACTGGTGGGCCTGTCGAAATATGCCGCCAATGGCACGCTCTATTACGAGGACAAGAAGTTCTCGGTGCGCGGCTCAATCGCCTATCGTTCCAAGTATCTGACCGCCGTTCCCGGCACCGAGGGCCAGAGCTGGAACGGCACCAACCGCACGATCAATGTGGACGCCCAGATCACCTATGCGCCCATCGAGCGGATCAAGTTCAGCCTTGAAATGATCAACCTGACCGACGCGCTCAACGATCAGTATGTCGATGCGACCAACCGCCTCAACGTGCTGACCCACAGCGGCCGCCAGTTCAACCTTGGGGCCAAGGTCACCTTCTAAACCGAAGGCCGACCCCACCCCATCCCCGCGTCCGGCACTCCCAACACTCCCGCCGGACGCGGGGATTTTCATGGGACAGGAATACACAGATGATTGACGGAAGCCTTCTGATCGCAGGAAAGCCGCTTCAGACCGAAACCCGATTTTCCGCCATCGACGCGGCCAGCGGCAAGGCTTTCGGCCCTGATTTCAGCGTGGCCACGCCCGAGCATGTCGATGCCGCCTGCGCCGCCGCGCAAGAGGCCGCCCCCGCCTTTGCCCGCGATGCGGCGGCCCGCGCCGATCTGCTCGAAGCCATCGGGGCGCAAATTCTCTCCCTTGGCGACGGGCTGATCGAAACGGCCATGCGCGAAACCGGCCTGCCCCGCGCCCGGCTGGAGGGCGAGCGGATGCGCACCGTCAACCAGTTGCGCCTGTTCGCCGCCGAATTGCGCGGCTTTGACTGGCAGGATGAAGTGTTCGAACCGGCCGACCTTGCCCGCGTGCCGCCCCGCCCCTCGTTGCGGCGGATCAACCGGGCGGTGGGGCCGGTGGCGGTGTTTGGCGCCTCCAATTTCCCGCTCGCCTTTTCTGTGGCCGGGGGCGACACCGCTTCGGCGCTGGCGGCGGGCTGCCCGGTGGTGGTCAAGGGCCACTCGGCGCATCCGGGCACCGGCGAATATGTCGCGCGCGCCGTGACGCGGGCCGTGGCCGAGAGCGGCTTTCCAGCAGGCGTATTTTCCTTCCTTCCGGGTAACAATCGCGCGCTGGGCGCCGCGCTGGTCGGCCATCCGGCCATCAAGGCGGTGGGATTTACCGGCAGCCGCGCGGGTGGTCTTGCTCTGATCGCACAGGCGCAGGCCCGGCCCGAGCCGATCCCGGTCTATGCCGAAATGAGCAGCATCAACCCGGTCCTGCTGCTGCCCGCCGCAATGGCGGCGCGCGGGGGGGCGCTGGCGCGGGCCTATGCCGCCTCACTGTCGATGGGCGCGGGCCAGTTCTGCACCAATCCCGGCCTGCTGCTGGCGGTCGAAGGGCCCGAGCTTGATGCGTTTCTGAGCGCGGCAGCCGCCGCGCTCGATGCCGCCGCGCCGCAGGTCATGCTCTCGCCCGGCATCTGCCGCGCCTATCATCATGGCGTGGCCGCGCTGGACGGACACGCAGGCGTGACCACCATCCTGCGCCAGAACGCGCCCGAGGACCGCTGCGGCGCGGCAATCTTTGCCGTCGATGCCGCCCGCTTCATCGCCGATCCGGCCCTGCGTGAGGAAGTGTTCGGCGTTTCGGGCTTGGTGGTGCGCTGCGCCTCGCCCGATGATTTCGCCGCCGTCCTCGCCTCGCTCGAGGGGCAATTGACCGCCAGTTTCCACGGCGACGAAGCCGACTGGCCGCTGGCGCAGGCGCTCTTGCCGATCATGGCCGACAAGGCCGGGCGCGTGATCGCCAATGAATGGCCCACCGGCGTCGAAGTCTCGCGCGCGATGGTCCATGGCGGCCCCTTCCCCGCCACGTCCGACACGCGCACCACCTCGGTCGGCACGCTGGCCATGGCGCGCTTTCTGCGCCCGGTCTGTTTCCAGAATATGCCCTTTGCCATTGACTGAGATCCCTCATGGCCCGCGCCCCTGATGCACGGGCCATCTTTCAATGACTTATCGCCATCTTCCTGCGTAGATTCCACCAGCCACCCTTTGGCCAAGAGGAAACCTTCGGCGCCGTATAATCGGAGCGAGGAAGGAAGCGCAATCGATGGCATGGAGCAACCCCCTGCTCGGACGCGAGCGTGGGCTCAACAGCATTCCCTGGCGTTTCGCGTTGATGGCGCTTGTCACCTCGGCGGTGGTGGCGCTGGTGGCCCGCGTGTGGCTGGCTGGCCCGTGGAGTGCGGGCATGGTGTCGGCGCTGGCCGCTTTGCTGATGCTGCCCGCAACGGTCACCTATCTGGCCGCACGCAAATTGTCGGGTATGATCCGCACCCTGCGCGACAGCACGCAGGCGATTGTCGAAGGCGATTTCTCGCGCACCATCGACATTGACTGCCCCTGCGAGGTGGGCGGGCTGGCCGACAGTTTCCGCGCGATGGTGGCCCGGCTCAACAACAATATGCTGCGCATGAATGTGCTGGCCTATACCGATCCGATCACCGGCCTGCCCAACCGCTCGGTCATTACGCATATCCTCTCGCTGGGCCAGCGCGACAGCGACAAGCCCTGCGCCGGGGCAATGCTGTTCATCGATTTGGACGGGTTCAAACGGGTCAATGACACGCTGGGCCATGATGCTGGCGACGAATTGCTGCGTCAGGTGGCCGCGCGGATCATCGTGCGCGGCATGGGGCTGGCGCTCGAAGAACTGGAAACCTGCACCAATTCCTTTGGCGAATTATGCGAAACCTGCCCCACGCGCCCGGTCTTTGCCCGCTTTGCCGGGGATGAATTCGTGCTGCTGCTGCCCGGCCATCATGACAATAAAGTGCTCGATGCCGTGGCGCGCAGCATCCACAAGGCGCTGGCCGATTGCTTTACCGTGTTCAACAATGAAGTCCATATCGGCGCCAGCATGGGCATTGCGCGCATGCCGCAGGATGCCGATACGCCCGAACAATTGCTGGCCTATGCCGATATCGCCATGTACCGGGCCAAAGAGGGCGGCAAAAATACCCATGTTTTCTTCGACTCCTCGCTGAAAGGCAAGGTCGAGGAACGCGCGCTGATCGAGCGCGAATTGCATCATGCCATCGAGCATGACGCGCTGGAATTACATTATCAGCCCAAATTCGACGCCGACACGCTGAACGTCACCGGGGTCGAGGCGCTGGCGCGCTGGACCTGTCCCGGCCTTGGCCCGGTTTCGCCCGAAATTTTCGTCAATATTGCTGAACAATGCGGACTGATGGTGCCGCTGGGCCATTCGATCCTGCGCAGCGCCATGCGTCAGGCCCGGCAATGGCTGGACGCGGGGCGGCCGCTGCCGATTGCGGTCAATGTCTCGCCGGTGCAATTCGAACGGCCCGGCTTTGTCGAATCCGTGCTGGCCATGCTCGACCATTTCGGCCTGCCGCCGCAATGGCTCGAACTGGAAATCACCGAGAGCATCGCCATGGCCGATTTCGCCCGCACGCGCGAAAGGGTCGATACGCTGCGCAAGGCGGGGATCTCGATCTCGATCGATGATTTCGGGATCGGCTATTCCAATCTCTCGCAACTGGCGCGGCTGGACTATGACGCGCTCAAGATCGACCGCTCGCTGGTGGGCAGCATCGGCGAGCACGGCAAGACCGAATCCATGCTGGCCGCGATCATCACCGTGTCCAAGGTGCTGGGCCACAAGGTCATCGCCGAAGGGATCGAGAGCGCAGAGCAGATGGCCTATCTCAAGGCACGCGGCTGCCGCGAGTTTCAGGGCTTCCATCTGGCCCGCCCGATGCCTGCGGGCGATCTGGCCATCTGGCTGAACCAGCGCGGGCAAAGCACGCTCCACGCCATCCGCGAACAGGCGTTTGAACGGCTCAGAGCTTAACGGGCGCGCCTAATCGAGAACCTTGTGCCAATATTGAAGGGGCTTGAGGCTTTCCTGCGCCTCGCCATGCTCTTTCCACGCCAGATGGGTGATAAAATCGGGGATCGGCGCATAGGATCGCGCCCGCCAGAAACCATCGAGTGGCCGGTAATCGCCGGGCCGCGCCGGATGATCCGGGGGGCGGATCACGGCGGCAAAACAGGCCGCATCGGCCCCGCATCGTCGGGCCTGCGCCTCGCGGTGATCGAAAAAGGCATGGCCCGCGCCGCGCCCGCGATAGTGCGGCAAGAGCACGCTTTCACCAAAATAGAACAGATGCGATGTGTCGATGCCCCGCGCCTCAAAGGGCGCGCGAAATTCAGGCTTCTGCTCGGCCATCGGGCTGGCCGTGGCCGCGCCCACGATCCGGCCGTCATCTATCGCGGCCACCAGCACCGCATCGCGCGCGCTCAGAAATTCGCGCAGATAGTCGGCCTCATAATCCGCGTCGCCATCATACAGATAAGGCCATGCGGCAAAGACCGCGATGCGCAAAGCGGCCAGATCGCCCATGGCCGCGCCGATCTCATCCCCGGTCAGCGGGCGGATCTCCAGCGCGTCGCCTGTCAGCCTGCCGCTTTCAGCACCTGCCGCTCCGCCCCGTCCGACCATTCCATCTCGCATGTGCCGCGCTCCTTGTGCTTGGCACTGTAGAGCGCGCGGTCGGCGCGTTGCAACAGGTCGTGGCGGCAATCATCGGCCCCGCGCAGTTCCACCACGCCGATCGTGGCCGAAACCACCAGCGGATCCGCCCCGCGCCCCATCGGAAAACGCAGCACGCGCAGCAGATTTTCCGCCACACGGGGCAATTGCGCGATCATCGCCTGATCGGTGATGACCAGCGCGAATTCATCACCCCCCAGCCGCGCCGCCAGACTGTCCCCCAGCCATGGCGAGCGCAATTCCTGCGCCACCTTACGCAGGATATCATCGCCCGCGCCATGCCCGAATGTGTCATTCACCTGCTTGAAATGGTCCAGATCGATCAGCATCAGCGCCATGCGCTCGCCGCGTTGCTGGGCGCGCTCCACGCATTCGTCGACATGGGTGACAAAGGCATGGCGGCTGGCCACATGGGTCACCTCGTCGGTGTTGGCGCGGCGGTCCAGCTCGACGAACAGTTCGTGCCGCTCGGTGACATCGTGAAACACGCCGATCAGCCCGATCACCCGGCCGTTTTCCAGCTCCGGCTCGCCGATCGCGCGCACCCTTTTGCAAACGCCGCGCGCGGAAATGAAATCCAGTTCCACATCATAGGCCGCCCCGGTTTTGATCGCCTGCTCGACCAGTGCGGTGATTTTTTCACGGTCGGCGGGCGGATAAAACGACATGGCATCGGCCACCGGCATGCCGTCGCCGGGGGGCAGGTCGTGGATGTCATAGACGCCTTCGGACCATGTCACCGTCTGCCGCGCGGCATCCAGCCGCCACGACCCCATCGCCGCCATCTGCTCGGCCTGGCGGAACTGGCGCTGCAGGCGCTGCTGGTCGGCATAGAGCCGGGTGATGCGTCCGGCATCCAGCGCCATCGCCATGCTCGACACCATGGATTGCAGGATCGCCTCGACCCCGCAGGCAAGGCTGGACAGGCGCGCCAGATCGGCGGACGAAAATTCGCGCGGGGCGGTATCGATCAGGCAAAAGGCGCCGATGCCGACCGCGTTATGGCCCGTGCGCATCCGCACGCGCAGCGGGACGCCCGCATAGAAACGAATGCCCGGCGCCCCGCACACCAACCCATTGGCGCAGAAACGCGGGTCCAGCTCCGCATCGGCCACCACCAGCGGGGCATCCTGCGCAACGGCATGGCGGCAAAAGGATTGTTCGATGGGCGTGCCTTCGACATCCAGCCCGTGGCGGCCGACAAACACCTGCCGGTCGCCATCCAGAATGCTGACCAGCGCGATGGGCACGTCAAACATATCGGCGGCAATCGCGGCCAGTTGCGACAGGGCGCCATTGCGCGATTCGATCAATTGACGAAGAAACGGCATATTGGCCCCCTTTCAAGGGCAGGACCAAGGATTGTCTATTTTGCCCATCATGGCGTAAACAATCCGTTGCACAACCCTTATCAGTTTCCCCTTTGCGACAAAGAAAACGTCTGCGCCCGGCATCGGCGGGCGCGGCGGGGTTGATTTTGCCGCGCCGCCGCGCCAGCCAGACCGCGCCCCTGTGCCCTCTGGCCGGGCATCAACCGGATAAACTCATGCTCTCAATTCTTGGCATCACCCTGCCGATCTTTGCGCTCATTCTGGCCGGATGGGGCGCGCGGCGCATCGGCGTGATGGGCCCGATGGCCAGCGGCGAGATCAACCGCTATGTCGTCAACCTCGCGCTGCCCGCGCTGCTGTTTGACATTGTCGCCAATGCCAAAATCGCCACGATCTGGCAGCCGGGCTTCATGGCGGTCTTTGCGCTGGGCGGGGCTGCGGTCTTTGCCCTCGCGCTGGGAGTGGGCATGAGCCGGGGGCGCCCCTTGGCCGATGCGGCCATCGACGGGCTGAACGCGGGCTATGCCAATACCGGCTTCATCGGCTTTCCGCTGCTGCTGGCGGTGCTGGGTCCGGCCTCGCTGGCCCCCACGCTGATCGCCTCGATCCTGACGGTCTGCGTGCTGTTTGCCTTGGCGCTGGTGCTGCTCGAAATCGGCCTGCAAGCCGAGGCCCATCCGATCCATATGGCCCGCAAGGTCGCGCTTTCGCTGGCGCGCAACCCCTTGCTGGTGGCGCCCGCGCTGGGGGCGGCCTTTCTGCTCACGGGTCTTGGCGTGCCTGCGCCGGTCAATGCTTTCCTCAAACTGCTGGGCGGCTCGGCCTCGCCCTGCGCGCTGGTCGGGCTGGGCCTGTTTCTGGCCGAAAAACGCGAAGCCTCGGTCCATTGGACGGCCATCGCCGCGCTCAGCCTGGCAAAGCTGATCCTGCACCCGGCGCTGACCTGGTTTCTGGCGGTCGAGATCTTCCACCTTACCCCCGGCCTGACCCATGCCGCCGTCCTGCTGGCCGCTCTGCCCACCGGCACCGGCCCCTTCATGGTGGCCGAATATTACCGCCGCGAAGCCGCCCTGACCTCAGCCACGATCCTGATCACCACCATCGCCTCGCTCGGCTCGCTGATGGGGTGGATGGCGGCGATGTAAGATTGGAGCGGGTAGCGGGAATCGAACCCGCCTGACTAGCTTGGAAGGCTAGGACATTACCACTATGCTATACCCGCTCAGGGTTGCGCTGGTGCTGTGGACCGGCGCTGTCGTGGCGAAGCGCTTGCCATGCGGGCGCGGCGCCGTCAAGCGCCTGCGCCCACGCAAAACATCAATGGCCGGGGAAATCCATGATCGGGCGCACCGTTACGCCCGCCGCGCGCAGGCGCTGCGCCCCGCCAAGGTCGGGCAGGTCGATGACGAAAAGCGCCTCGTCCACCGCCGCACCCGCGCGGCGCAGCAGGGTGAGCGCGGCACAGGCCGTGCCGCCCGTGGCGATCAGATCATCGACGATGACAACCTTCTGCCCCTGCGCCACCGCGCCCGGATCGACCTCGAGCGTGTCTGTGCCATATTCCAGCGCATAATCGATGGCCAGCACCGGCACGGGCAGCTTGCCCGGCTTGCGCACGGGGATGAAGGGCAGGCCAAGCCGAGCCGCCACCGCCGCGCCGAAAATGAAGCCGCGCGCCTCAAGGCCCGCGATCGCCTGCGCACCCGCCTCTGCCGCGCGGTCGGACAGCAAGGCGACGCTGGCGGCAAAGCCCTCGCCATGGCCGATCAGGGTGGTGATGTCGCGGAACAGGATGCCCGGCTTGGGAAAATCGGGGATCGAGCGGACGAGCGATTTCATGTCGTCAGGTGTCATGGGGGGTGTCATGACCCGGCCCTATAGACCGATTTGGCGACATGAAAAAGTCATTTGCCTCCAAAACGAAAGCGCCCCCCGCATCGCGTGATGCAGGGGGCGCCTTCATTTTCATCAGGAAAGGCTTAGTGGCCCTTCTTCTCCGCCCAGACGGTGCGATAGGCCATATAGGCCAGCACCGTGGCGAAGATCAGGAAGCCGATCACCGGCCAGCCGGTCTGGTGACGCTTTTCCAGCTTGGGTTCGGCGGTCCAGACGAGGAAAGCCGAGACGTCCTGCGCCATCTGATCGACGCTCGCCTTGGTGCCGTCCTTATAGCTCACCTGACCATCCGAGACGAGCGGCTGGGGCATGGCGATGTTCAGGTTGGCAAAGTACGGGTTGAAGAACAAGCCGTCAGGCGTCTTGGCGTCAGGGAACTTCTTGAGCAGTTCCTCGCCCTTTTCGTTCTTATAGCCCGCCTGATCGGCATAGCCGGTCAGCAGCGAGTAGATATAGGCCGCCCCGCCATGACGCGCCTTGGCGATCAGCGAGAGGTCGGGCGGGCTGCCCGCGCCGCCATAGACGACCGGCGGGAAGTGGTCCTTAAGCGCGCCCGGATGCTGCTTCACCTCGCCGGTGGCGGGGTTATATTCGGGCACCTGCGCCTTGGCGGCAATCGCCTTCACTTCGGCTTCGTTATAGCCCAGCTCGCGCAGGTCGCCATAGGACACCTGCTTGATCGCGTGGCAGGTCGCGCAGACCTCGGAATAGACCTGAAAGCCGCGCTGAAGCTGCTGACGATCGAATTTGCCGAAGGCCCCGTCCGAAGACAGGCTCAGCGCCTTGGGGTGCTGATGAAATTCGGACTCGACGGTCTTGGCGGGCGGTTCGGAAATATAGGCCACGGTGCCCTTGCCCGCCGACCACAACAGGGCCAGCGAGAAGAAGGCGCCCACGAGCATGGAAAAGATACGGATCATGATGTGTCTCTATCCTCGCTCTCTTATTCGGCCGGGGCCACAGGGGCTGCCAAGGTGGCGGCTTCATCGGCCCCCAGCACGGCTTCGGTGATCGAGAAAGGCAGCGGCAGCGGCTTTTCCGTCATCGAGACGAGCGGCAGGATGATGAAGAAGTGGGCGAAGTAATAGAAGGCCGCGATCTGGCTGATGATCACATAGGGCTCTTCGGCCGGCGAACCGCCGCAATAGCCCAGCACCGCCACGTCGATCACCAGCAGCCAGAAGAACTTGCGGAAGGTCGGGCGGAAATGGCCCGAACGCACCGGCGACTTGTCCAGCCAGGGCAGCAGGAACCACACCAGAATCGAGCTGAACATCGCCAGCACGCCCATCAGCTTGGCCGGGAAGAACAGGAAGTTCTGGGTAAAGGCGCGCAGGATCGCATAGAAGGGCCAGAAATACCATTCGGGCACGATATGCGCGGGCGTCTGCATCGGGTTGGCCGGAATGTAATTGTCCGGGTGGCCCAGCGCATTCGGCGCAAAGAACAGCAGCGCGCAATAGAAGATCAGGAACACGCCGAGGCCGAACCCGTCCTTGGCGGTGTAATAGGGGTGGAACGGCACGGTGTCCGATTCCTGCTTCACCTCAACGCCGGTCGGGTTGGTCGAGCCGGGAATGTGCAGCGCCCAGATATGCAGGATCACCACGCCCAGAATGACGAACGGCAGCAGGAAGTGCAGCGAGAAGAAGCGGTTGAGCGCGGCCTGATCGGGCGCAAACCCGCCCAGCAGCCATGTCTGGATCGGCTCGCCCACAAGTGGGATCGCGCCGAACAGACCGGTGATGACCTTGGCGCCCCAATAGGACATCTGACCCCAGGGCAGCACATAGCCCATGAAGGCCGTGGCCATCATCAACAGGAAGATGGCCACGCCAAGCAGCCAGATCATCTCGCGCGGGGCCTTGTATGACCCATAGAAGAAGCCGCGGAAAATATGGAAATAGACGACGACAAAGAAGGCCGAGGCGCCATTGGCATGGCCATAGCGCAGCATCCAGCCCCAGTTGACATCGCGCATGATATGTTCGGTCGAATTGAAGGCCACGCCCGTGTTGGCGGCATAATGCATCGCCAGCACGACGCCTGTCACGATCTGGATCACCAGACAGAAACCGGCCAGAACGCCGAAATTATACATGTAGTTCAGGTTGCGCGGCACCGGATAGCCGGCCCCGATCGCATTATAGACAAAGCGCGGCAAAGGCAGCTTTTCGTCCAGCCACACCATCGCCGGGTGGCTCGGCTTGTATTCATTCGCCCATGGAAAGCTCATCGCGTCTTCCTCACCCGATCTTCACGACAGTGTCGCTGGTAAACTCATAAGGCGGCACCTCGAGATTCTTCGGGGCCGGACCCTTGCGGATGCGCGCGGCAGTGTCATAGGTCGAGCCATGGCAGGGGCAGAAATAGCCCCCGAACTCGCCCTTCACCTCGCCCTCGCCCGCGCCCAGCGGCACGCAGCCCAGATGGGTGCAGACGCCCATGGTGATGAGCCACTCTTCCTTGCCCTTCTTGGTGCGGTCCTCAAGGCTCTGCGGATCGCGCAAACTTGCCACGTCCACCTTCTTCGCTTCGGCGATTTCAACCGGCGTCAACCGGCGCACAAACACCGGCTGCTTGTGAAACACCGCCTTGATCGCCTGTCCGGGCTGGATCGAGCCGATGTCGATCTCGGTCGAGCTTTCGGCCAGCACGTCAGCCGAGGGGGCCATCTGGCTGATCAGGGGCACCAGAACGCTGGCCGCGCCAACGCCTGCCGCACCCGTGGCAGCCACATAGATGAAGTCCCGCCGACGCACCCCCTGCGCCGTATCGTTGGGACTTTCAGCAACAGCAGTTTCTGTCATGTTTGACCCTTGCCTTGCACCAATGGTCCATGCGGGCCGCAGGACCGAAAAAACGAATGAACATCATCGCGATCACAGCATAAAGCTGCAATACGGTATCGTCAGGAATCTTCTCCCCCGCGATCCGTGTGGTTTGTCCCATACGGTCACCGGCTTTTTTGGTTTTGATAAACATCAAAACCAGTGCTGCCAATGGCCTTTTTCTTTGCCCTTTTGTCTCAACCCCGCCCGATCAGCGCGATCTGGCGGCCGTAATCGGCCTCGCCCGCATGGGTGGCGCGGCGAAAGGAATAGAATCTGTCGGAATCGGCATAGGTGTCCAGCCCCAGCCCCTCAACCACGCCAACGCCATATTCCGCCAGCCGATCAGCGACATAGGCTTCGAGCGCGAAGTGATAATGCCCCTCGCGCCCGGCCATAAAGAAACGCTCGTGGCGCGCGGCCTGCGCAAGGAAGCGCGCACGAAAAGCCTCGTCCACTTCATAGGATTTTTGTGCGATGCACGGCCCGATGGCCGCCCCAATTCTTTCGCGCCGCGCGCCCAAGGCCTCCATCGCATCGACCGTGGCCTCGCAAACACCCGTAAAGGCGCCCTTCCACCCGGCATGGGCCGCGCCCACCACGCCCGCCTGCACATCGGCAAACAGCACCGGCGCGCAATCGGCGGTCAGCACGCCCAGCACGATTCCCGCCCGATCGGTCACCAGCGCATCGGCATGGGGACGATCCGCATCCGGCCATGCATCGGCCACCACACAGACCGCCGAATGCACCTGATAGCAGGTTGCCAGAAACGCGCCGGGCAGCACGCTTTCGGCCGCCAGCCGCCGGTTTTGCGCCACCGCCGCCGGATCATCCGCGCTGCCAAGGCCGACATTCAGCCCCGCCACCGCGCCCACCGACACGCCCCCGCGCCGCCCGAGAAACCCGTGCGGCACCGCGCCCAGAGCCTCGGATCTGATAACCTCAACCAAGGCTCTTGCTCACCTGTTCAAACACGTCCTTCGACAGGCCGGGCGTGGCCAGTATCCGGTCAAGCTGCGCCTTCATCAAGGCGCTGCGCCCCGCCTCCACCCGCCGCCAGCGGCCCAGCGAGGGCACGAAACGCGCCGCCGTCTGGGCATTGATCGGGTCGAGCGCGAGGATCAGGTCGCCGATCAGACGATAGCCCTCGCCCCCCGCATCATGGAAGCCCGCCGGATTGACCGCCAGCGCCATATACAGCGCCCGCGCCCGGTTGGGATTGTGAATGGTAAAATCAGGATGCCCGGCCAGCGCCTTCACATGGGCCAGCACATCGCGGTGCAGGGAACCTGCCTGAAGCGAAAACCACTTGTCGATCACCAGCGCATTGCCCTCGTGCCGCTTGTGGAAATCCTCCAGCTTTTCCTCGCGCAGCGGGCTGTCCAATCCGCACAGCACCATCAGCGCGCCCTGCCTGTCGGTCATATTGGTGGCGGCATCATATTGCGCGGCGGCACGCGGGGCGGCCTCGGCGCCCTGCGCGGCGGCCAGATAGACCAGCGCCTGCGTTTTCACCTTGCGCGCGCCCTTGGCCGCCGCGTCGAGGCCAAAAGGCACCGCGCTCGCCCGGTCATGCAGCGCGGCAAAGGCATCGTCCAATTCCGTGCCCAGCCATGCCTTCAACCCCTCGCGCTCGCCATGCAGCAGGCCCGGATCGACCACCGGCAATTGTTCCGCCAGATAGGCATAGGGCGGCAGGATCAGCAATTCGCCGCGCATCAGATCGTCGATGGCGGGATCGTTCAGGATCGCCAGCATCGCCTCGCCAATCGCCGCGCGCTCGGCGGCGCGGCGGGCGTCATTCATCGCCCCCAAAGCGGCGGCCACCAAATGGCGCACCATCAGGCTCTGCATCGCCTCATAGCGGGCAAAGGGGTCATCATCATGCGCGGCCAGAAACACCAGATCATCCAGACTGGTATCGGCCTCAATGGTCACAGGCGCCGAAAAACCCCGGTTGATCGAGAGCACCGGGCGCGTCGGCCAGCCGGAAAAGCGGTGCTCCTCCTGCGCGGCGGTCATCACAACCAACTCCTCGCCGCGATGCGCGCCCGTGGCCGGGTCAAACAGCGCCAGACGCAGCGGGATCGGCACCGGCAACTTGTCCGGCTGCCCCGGCGTGGGCGGCACCTGCTGCGTCAGCATCAGCACCGCCTCCTCGCCCTCATGGGCAAAGCTTACCTTCACGCGCGGCGTGCCGGCCTGCGCATACCACAGGCGGAATTGCGTCAGGTCCAGCCCCGCCCCTTCCTCGATGGCGCGGATGAAATCCTCACACGTCGCCGCCTCGCCATCGTGGCGGGCGAAATAGAGGTCAGTGCCCGCGCGGAAACGTTCGGGTCCGGCCATCACCCGCATCATGCGGATCACCTCGGCGCCCTTATTATAGACGGTGGCGGTGTAGAAATTGCTGATTTCCTGATAGGAATCGGGCCGGATCGGATGGGCCAGCGGCCCGCTGTCCTCGGGGAACTGGGCGCTGCGCAAAATCCGCACATCCTCGATGCGCTTGACCGGCTCGGACCCCATATCCGCGCTGAACATCTGATCGCGCAGGACGGTAAAGCCTTCCTTCAGGCTCAATTGAAACCAGTCGCGGCAGGTGATGCGGTTGCCCGACCAGTTGTGGAAATATTCATGGCCGATCACGCCTTCCACCGCATCATAATCGCCATCGGTCGCCGTTTCCGGGTCGGCCAGCACATAGCGCGTGTTAAAGACATTCAGCCCCTTGTTCTCCATCGCCCCCATGTTGAAATCCGACACGGCCACGATGTTGAACAGATCAAGGTCATAGGCACGGCCAAAGACCTCCTCGTCCCATTTCATCGAATTGATGAGGCTGCGCATCGCGTGGGTCGTGCGCCCCTCGTCGCCGCTGCGCGTATAGATGTTTAGGGTGACCTGCCGCCCCTCCATCGTGGTGAAATGGTCGGTCGTGGCCACCAGATCGCCCGCCACCAAGGCAAACAGATAGGACGGCTTGGGCCATGGATCGTGCCATTCGGCCCAATGCGTGCCGTCGCCATTGTCGCCCTGCGCCACCGGATTGCCGTTGCACAGCAGCACCGGGAAAGCCTCGCGGCTGCCCTCCATCCGCACGCGATAGATGCTCAGCACATCGGGGCGGTCGGGGTGAAACGCGATGCGGCGAAAGCCCTCGGCCTCGCATTGGGTGCAAAGCATCCCGCCCGAGGCGTAAAGGCCCATAAGCTGGCTGTTGGCAGCGGGATGAATCGCGGTTTCCACCACGATCTCATGATTGTCGTCGGCCAGGTCAATCAGCAGATCGTCCCCCTCCATCCGCCAGTCATTGCGCACCACCTCGTCCACCTCGACCAACAGCGCGGTCAAGCCGTCGCCCTTCAGGCGGATCGTCTGATCGCCCCGCGCATCAGGATTGCGGCGCACGGATAATTGCGCGCGCACCCGCGTTTCCTCAAGCCCGAGGCGAAATTCCAAATCGACCTGCGGCACCAGCCATGCAGGCGGCAGATAATCCTCGCGGCGGATCACGGCGGGGGCGGCAACAGGGGCGGCAGGGGCGTTCATGGCATCCATCATGCCTTCCTTATGTGGCCAAGCCTTTCCGAATGCCAGTATTTCCGATTAACCGCATTTCCGATTAACCGCATTTCCGATTATGATTGCCCCTATGAAAACCATGCTGATCTTTGGTCTGGGCTATAGCGCCCGCGCAATCGCCCGCCGCCTGGCCGCTGACGGCTGGCATATCGAGGCCACAGGCAGCGCGGGCACGATGGATTTCGCCGATGAAGACGCGGTGCGCGCCGCGCTGGAGCGCGCCGACGCGGTTTTGTCCAGCGTGCCGCCGGCCGAAGAGGTTGACCCGGTGCTGGCGCGCTATGGCGCGGATCTGGGCGGGGTGGGCTGGCTGGGATATTTGTCCTCCACCGGGGTCTATGGCGATTGCGGCGGGGCATGGGTGGATGAAAGCGCCCCCGTGGGCCTCGGGCGGCGCAGCGCGCGGGCGCGGGCCGATGCGGCATGGCTGGATCGCGGGGCGCGGGTGCTGCGCCTGCCGGGGATCTATGGGCCGAAACGATCCGCCTTCGACCGCGTGGCGCAAGGCCGCGCCCACCGCGTCGATCTGCCCGGCCAGATCTTCAGCCGCATCCATGTGGAGGATATCGCCGGGGCCGCTCATGCCGCCCTGTCCGCCCCGCCCGGCGCCTATAACATCGCCGACGACATGCCCGCCCCGCAAAACGCCGTGATCGAGGAAGCCTGCCGGATCTCCGGCCTCCCCCTGCCCCCCCTGCTGGCCGCGCAGGATGTGCCCCCCGCCTCGCGCGCCTTCTATGCCGAGAACCGCCGCGTGGCCAACGGCAAGGCCCGGCGGGTGATGGGATGGCGGCCGGTGTTTGCCGATTATCGCGCGGGGTTGCGGGCGATTTGGGAAGAGGAAGGCGGGGTTATATAGGCGTTTTTATTGCCTCCGGCGGGCAAAGGGCGGGGGCCCTTTGCAATCCCGTTACTGTATAGGGTGTGCCACGGGTTCGGCGTTGTGTGTCGGACGTAATGTTGGGGTTTGAAAGCCTGCGGCGCGGCGAACTCCTGCCTGAGGCGCCGCAGGCTCTATATTCCTTGGGCGCGTCCGACACACAACGCTAAGCCCTATGCGCCACGCATACAGTAACGGGAGCGCGAGGGACGAGTCCCTCGCATCATCCTTTCCTTCTTCACACCCCCCGCAACGCCTTCGCCAAAGCCATCACTTCCTCATCCTCACTGTTCCACGCGGTAACGAAACGCGCGGTCGCCTCGTCCCAGTCATAAAAGGCAAAGCCCGCCCCCCGCACAGCCGCCCTTTCCGCCGCATTCAGGCGCACAAACACCTCATTCGCCTCCACCGGATGGACCAGCCTTTCGCCCGCCGCCGCCGCGATTTCAGCCGCCGCCGCATTGGCGCGGCGGGCATTGTCCAGCCACAGGTCGCCCTTCAGCATGGCGAGGATCTGCGCCGCCAGATAGCGGCCCTTGGATTGCAGATGCCCGGCGCGCTTGCGGTTATAGCGGGTAGCCTCGATCATGTCGGGGGCGAAGAAGACCAGCGCCTCGGCCCCCATCCCGCCGTTTTTGACAAAGCCGAAGGAGAGCGCCTCGACCCCGCCCTCGCAACTGGCCGCCGCGGGCGAGCATTCCAGATATGCCACCGCATTGGCAAAGCGCGCGCCATCCATATGGAAACGCAGCCCCTTTTCCCGCGCCAGCGCACCCATCGCCGCCACCTCGCCGGGCGTATAGACGCATCCCGCTTCGCTGGCCTGGGTAATGGACAGCGCGGTGACGGGCGTGTGCTCCACCCCCATGCCCACCCTGGCCAGCCGCGCACCGGCACTCTCGGGCGTCATTTTCGCATGATCCCCGCCCGCCAGAATCAGTTTCGCCCCATGCGTAAAGAACCCGGGCGCCCCGCATTCGTCCCGCTCGATATGGGCCAGTTCGTGGCACAGCACCGCGCCATAGGGCGGCGCCATCGCGGCCAGCGCGAGGCAATTGGCAGCCGTCCCGCTGGCCACCCAGATCGCGCTGCATGGCCGGGCGAACAGCGCGGAAAAGGCGTCATCAAGCGCGGCGCTCAGATTGTCGCCGTCATAGGGAGGCTGTGGCCCGTCGGCGGCCTTCATCGCGGACCATACGGCGGGGTGAACGGGGGCGGCATTGTCGGACATGAATGGCATGGGGGCGTTTGTGCGGACGCCGCCGGGGCGCGTCAATACGCCGGATGGACCAGACTCCAACCCTTTGTTAGCTTTGCCCCGATATGAGAGCGGCAAAGCTAACAAAGGGTTCTGGGCAATGAAGGTTCTGGTTACGGGCGCGGCGGGTTTCATCGGCTACAGCCTTGCGGTCAAACTGTTGGCGCGCGGCGACAGCGTGATCGGCCTCGACATGGTCAACGATTATTATGACGTGACGCTCAAGGAAGCTCGCCTCGCCCGCCTGCGTGAGTTGGGCGGCAATCGCTTCACCTTCGTGCGACAGGATTTCTCGCAATACGAACCGCTGGTCGAATCGCTTGCGGGCCTCGAATTCGACCGCATCGTCCATCTGGGCGCGCAGGCGGGCGTGCGCTATTCGATCACCAACCCCCACGCCTATCTGCACTCCAACCTTGCCGGGCACCTCAACATGCTCGAAATCGGGCGGCACCGGGGCGTGGAAAACATGGTCTATGCCTCCTCCTCCTCGGTCTATGGCGGCAACACCAAGCTGCCCTTCGCCGTCGAAGACCGCGTCGACCAGCCCATCAGCCTCTATGCCGCCACCAAAAAGGCCGACGAGCTGATGAGCGAAACCTACGCCCATCTCTATCGCCTGCCGCTGACGGGCCTGCGCTTCTTCACTGTCTATGGTCCGTGGGGCCGCCCCGACATGATGATGTGGATCTTTGCCAAGAACATTGCGGCGGGCCAGCCCATCCCCGTTTTCAACAACGGCGACATGTACCGCGACTTCACCTATATCGACGACATCATCGCCGGCGTCATGGCCTCCCTAGACAACCCCGCCCCCGACGATGGGCTTGAAAAGGCCGGCGGATCGACCAAACCCCACCGCCTCTACAACATCGGCAACCATTCCAGCGAACACCTGATGCGCGTGGTCGAAATCCTCGAAGAACAGATCGGCAAAAAAGCCATCATCGACTTCCAGCCCATGCAGCCGGGCGACGTGCGCCAGTCCTTCGCCGACATCGACGCCATCGCCCGCGACCACGGATACGCGCCGACAACCAGCATCGACGTTGGCGTGCCCAAGTTTATCGAGTGGTATAAGGAATATCATGGGGTTTGATTTGGGGGCGTTGATCGCTGCGCGATGATGCCTCCGGCGGGCAAAGGGCCTCGGCCCTTTGCAATCCCGTTGCTGTCTTTGTCGTGCCAGGGATTCGGCGCGGCGCTGGGCCGCAATGTGGCGGGTTTTGAAAGCCGCTGTGCGGCCGGAAAATGTACGGAACGTTAGGGGGAGCTGACGCTATTTACTCGTCCCAGTTCTCATCATCCCCGGCGAACTCCAGAAACATTTTCGCACGCGCGGCAAGAAGAGGGGCTAACTCTGCATGGCGCTTGCCGCCGCCCAATTGCCAGCTGTCGAAAGTCTCCTCCTTCAGCCACTTTTCCGCAGCAATCTGCCAACGCCGCCCGATGTCACGCAGGCCTTGTCGCGGGTGACGCTCGCCACGACATTCAGTGTAGTCCATTGGAAAATCACCGGATACTGCCCACCATCCGACGGAACCGGGGTGTTCTGCGCTTTCAACAGCCCACACCGACAGGATTGGCGCCATATGCCAAGCAGGCCATTCGCCAACACCTGTCGAGGCGCATTTCTCGTCAGCAAGATAAGCCATAACGTTGGCTCGTTGCTCCGCGCACCAGCGTTCTTCATCTTCATCGGACATGTCGTCGGTCATGGCCAATTTAGGTGGTAGCCATGGCCACAGGTCAAGTCATTTTAATGCCGCCTTTGGCACCATGTCCGGAACATCTCTTTTCTTCCCGCGAAGCGGCTTATCTGCCCTTCCCGACATCGCCTCAAAACACAACGCGGCAATCCCGCCGCAACGCATACAGTAACGGGATTGCAAAGGGCCCCCGCCCTTTGCCCGCCGGAGGCATCTTAAATCTCAAAACCCCCAAACCCATCAAACACCAAAAAGGCCGCGCAAGGCGTCATGCCCCACGCGGCCCTTGATGGGAAAACGCCTGCGGTAAATCAGGCCAGAGCCAGTTCCTGCGTATCGGCCAGCACGCTGCGATAGTGGCGGGCGCGCTTCAGATGGCGGTCGCGCTTTTCCGGGTGCCGGGCGCAGGCGGCCAGCAGATAGCAGCGATCGATACGGCGGATCAGAAAATCGGCGCTCCATGCTTGTGCCATTGGACCATCTCCTGTGCTTATATCTCTACTGATGGAATAGACATAGTTTGCCGCGAATCGGCGCCCTGTTTCAACCCCCATGCGCCGGATCGAGGGTAGCTTGCGTTGACCTGAACCAATTCGCAATAAGAAAAATCTGTCCTACACGAAACCATATGGGTTATTTACCCTGCCATCCGCAACCGCCCTGATGCATAAGGACCGATGCGGTAATTCAGGCCGGCGCCGTTGGGCCGGGATCATGGCGAAAGGGTTAATCAAGCCGTGGACCACGCCGCAAAGCGCCAACCGGAGGGACGGGCCAAGCACCGTCATGGCAGGCCTTGCGAGCCCACCTGTCATGACCGCCCGATCCGCCGATGGGGCCGAATCGGGCTGTGAAGCAAGGCGGCTACCCGATCATTCGCACGCGCACGCGGCCCTTTCGCGCCCGGTGTTCAAGGGCGCCCACGGTGTCGGCCTGATCTCTCAAGCCAACCGCCGGTCTTGTGGCCAGCGGGCATTTGCCATGCCCGCTGGAAATGCCCGCTGGAAATGCCCGGATGCTACTTCGCGCTTTCGGCCGCCGAGGCCGCATCGGCCGGAGCCGCCGCCGCATCGCCTGCAGGCGCCGCCGCAGCAGGAGCCGCAGGCAGGGGCAGGTTCGAACCTTGCTGGTTCAGATAGACCATGACCGCCGCGCGATCCTCAGCCGATTCCAAGCCTGCAAAGGTCATCTTGGTGCCATCGGCAAAGGCGCGCGGATTCTTCAGCCACTCGTTCATCTGGGCAAAGTCCCACTTGCCCCCCTTGGCCGACAGGCCTGCCGAG
The DNA here is from genome assembly GCF_013149295.1 of Novosphingobium sp. SG751A. Lineage (GTDB taxonomy): Bacteria > Pseudomonadota > Alphaproteobacteria > Sphingomonadales > Sphingomonadaceae > Novosphingobium. The sequence continues at coordinate 69,330 of NZ_JABGCB010000003.1, read as the reverse complement.
AAGGCAAAGCCCCCGCGCCCATGCCCGATTTCATCGCCAAGGATGCCATGAATATTCGGACCGATCCCATTGGGACCGCCCGCCGTGATCGTATGGCACGATGCGCATTTGGCGAAAACCTGCGCGCCCTTGGCGGGGTCCGCCTTGGCCAACAGTTCCTCGATCGGCGCCTCGGCCGGGCCGGATTTGGCCCCCGACACGCCTTCAATAGGAAAGCCCATGTTTTCGGGGCGGTTTTCCTTGTCGGCGCGGAAATAGTGGCCCGACAGGCTGGATAGTCCCAGCGCAACCACAGCAGAACCCAAAACCCAACCGGCAATGGTATTGAAACGACCGCTCATCAACAATGCCCCGTCCCATTATGGGTTGCGACAGAGTGTCGAAACCCGTTTTGCCCTCTGGTGTAGAGAGCGTGAAACCCAAGCGCAAGGCGGATTTCATCCGCGCGCCAGTAATCCGCCCACACCCGACACAATGCCCGATACAATTCGCATCGAACAGACTATCGGCAAAGCCTACTGGCGCGAGGCGTAAAATCAGCCTAAGCGCCAGACCGCTATGCACAGCTATCCTACGCCCGCTCTGATCCAGGTCAAAGAACTGACCGCCCAAGCCGCTGAAAATCCTGCACGCGCGATTGCGTTTCAGGGTGCGCCGGGGTGCAACTCGCACCGCGCGGCGCTGGAATATGCGCCGCAATGCGCGCCTTTGCCCTGTTTCAGCTTTGAAGACGCGCTGGATGCGGTCAAAGAAGGCCGCGCTGATCGGGCGATCATCCCCATCGAAAACAGCCAGCATGGCCGCGTGGCCGACATCCATTTCCTGCTGCCCGAAAGCGGACTGTCGATCGTGGGCGAACATTTTCTCTCGATCGAACATGCGCTGATGGCGCTGCCGGGCGCGAAGGGCCCGTTCGCCGCCGCCTATTCCCATCCTCAGGCGCTGGGCCAGTCGCGCCATTATCTGCGCGCGCGCGGCATCGTGCCCATGGCCTATGCCGACACCGCCGGGGCCGCCGCCTTTGTCAAGGAACAGAGCGATCTGGCCGCCGCCGCGATTGCGCCTGCGCTGGCGGCCTCGCTCTATGGTCTCGATATTGTCGAGTATAATGTCGAGGACGCCGCCGACAACACCACGCGCTTTGTCGTGCTGGCCCGCGCCCCGCTCGATCCCGCGACCATCGAGGGCACCGCGATGACCACGATGATCTTCGAGGTCCGCAACGTGCCCGCCGCGCTCTACAAGGCGATGGGCGGCTTTGCCACCAACGGGGTCAACATGACCAAGCTGGAATCCTATCAGAAGGGCGCCACCTTCTCGGCCACGATGTTCTTTGTCGATATCGTGGGCAAGCCGGGCGAGGAACCGGTGGACCGCGCGCTCGAAGAAGTCGCCTTCCATTGCAAGGACCTGCGCCTGCTGGGCAGCTATGCCCAAAGCCGCCCGCGCGGGTAACGCTGCACGCTTGCGCGCATAAGGGTGATCGCTTGCGCTGGGCCTGACGACGTGTAAGAACCTGTCCGCGATGGCAATTCGGGACAGAGACGTCAGGTGAGCGCAGCAGCGTCCCAAACACCCCATCAAGCATGGCGCGCGATCCGCGATGCGCGCGACCTGCAATTCACCCCCCTGCCCAACTGGACCCCAGCGCCCACGCCCGATTGGGTCAAGGCGCTGGCCCGTTTCCTGCGCGATCTGTTCGAGCCGGTGGGCCGGGCGCTGGGCCTGTCATGGCCGGTGATGGAAAAGATCCTGATCGGCCTGCTGGCGCTGGGCGTGGCGCTGCTGCTCTGGCGGATCGGGGCCGGGCTTTGGGCCATGCGCCGCCCCGCCCCCCCCGCCCCGGAATTTCATCTCGACGCCGCCGCCGCCCGCGCCCTGCTGGACGAGGCCGATGCGCTGGCCGCGCAGGGCCGCTTTGACGAGGCGACCCACCTGCTCCTGCTGCGCAGCCTCGAACATATTGCCGCGGCCCGCCCCAGCGCCCTGACGCCCGCCAGCACCGCGCGCGAAATCGCCGCGCTGGCTTTTCTGTCGGCCCCGGCACGCGCCACCTTTGGCCGGATCGCCGCGCTGGTCGAACAGGGGCGCTATGCGCTCCACCCCCTTGGCGCACAGGACTGGGCGACAGCCCGCGCTGCTTATGCCGATTTTGCGGCCCGCCCTCTGGCATGAACGCCCGCAGCCCCTTTTCGCCCCTGTCGGCCCTTGCGCTGGTGCTGGCGGGCGGCGCCTTGCTGGTGGCGATGCTGTGGATGATCGGCGCGGGCGTGGCGGCGGGCGATATCAATGATGGCGGCGCGCATGGCGGCGGGCGGGGGCTCAACGGCTATGGTGCCCTCTATCGCCTGCTCGAACAGACCGGCCATGACACCGACTATGCCCGCGACGACAATGGCCTGCGCCAACCCGGCCTGCTGATCCTGACCCCGCCGCACGAGGCGCAGGGGGCCGACATCAACCGCATCGTCACGCTTCACCGCCGCTATGGGCCGGTATTGGTCATCACCCCCAAATGGATGGCCACCGGCGCCGACACAAGGCAGCCCGGCGTGCAGGACGGCTGGGTCCGGCTGGGCAAGGCGCGCACGCCCGAATGGGAAGGCTTCCTTGACGATGTGGGGGTGACCATTGGCCCCGCCGCCGCGCCCGCGGCCGACCTGCGCGGCGCGCATGCCGCCCTGCTCGCTCCGGCCCACGTGATGAGCGGGACGGGCCAAAATCTGGCCCCCCGCGTGGTCGATGCCGGGGGCCGCATTCTGGCCGCCACCTATCGCCAACAGGACGGCGCGCCGCTGGCGCTGATCTTTGAGCCCGATCTGGCCAACAATGCCGGGTTTGCGCGCGAGGAAAACGCCGCCATCACCCTGCGCCTGATCGACGACCTGTTGCCGCCGGGCCAAAGGCAAGTGCGTTTCGACCTCACGCTCAACGGCCATGGGCGGACCCCCAATCTGCTCACGCTGGCCTTTACCCCGCCCTATCTGGCCGCCACGCTGGCGCTGATTCTGGCCGGGGTGGCGGTCTTGTGGCGGGCCTATGCGCGCTTTGGTCCGCCCTTGTCCCCGGCGCGCGACATCGCCTTTGGCAAGCGGGCGCTGGCAGAGAATTCGGCCGGGCTGATCGCGCGGGCGCGGCGGTTTCATCTGCTGCCCGCGCCCTATGCCGATGCGGCGCGGGGGCGGATCGCGGCGGCGCTGGGCCTTGCCCCCCATGGCGATCCGGCCATGATCGACGCCGCCATCGAGCGCACCCTGTCTGCTCGCGCGCCAGAATTGAGCTATACCGCCGCCAGCGCCGCCCTGCGCGCCGCGCGGCGCCCATCCGAAATCCTGCGCGCCGCGCGCCAGTTGCATGATGTCGAAAGGTTATTGACCCGATGAGTGAAGCACTCTCCCTTTCCGCCCTCTCGGATCTGGCCGGGGCCATCCGCGACCGGATCGCGCAAGCGGTGGTCGGACAGGTCGATGCGGTCGATCATCTGCTGGTGGCGCTGTTTGCGCGGGGCCATGTCCTGCTCGAAGGCCCGCCCGGCACCGCCAAGACGCTGTTGGCCCAGACATTTGCCGCCACGCTTGGCCTGCAATTCGGGCGGATTCAATTCACCCCCGATCTGATGCCGGGCGATATTCTCGGCTCCAACCTGTTCAATTTCCAGACCAGCCAGTTCACCCTGACGCGCGGGCCGATCTTTTGCGACCTGCTGCTGGCCGATGAAATCAACCGCACCCCGCCCAAGACGCAGGCCGCCCTGCTCGAAGCCATGCAGGAGCGGCGGGTGACGCTGGACGGGACGGCGCACCGCCTGCCCGATCATTTCATGGTGGTGGCCACGCAAAACCCCATCGAATCCCAAGGCGTCTATCCCCTGCCCGAGGCGCAGCTCGACCGCTTCCTGTTCAAGCTCACCATCCCCTATCCCGATGCGCAGGAGGAGGCGCGGATCATCGCCCGCTATGGCGCGCAAGCGTCGGTGGCCGATATTGCCCCCGTGCTTTCACCCGAACAATTGGCCGCCGCCAATGCGACCGTGGCTGGCATCACGCTGGCCCAGCCTTTGGTCGATTATATCGTACGCCTGATCCGCGCCACGCGCGAAAGCGCCGACCTGTCCTGCGGCGCATCCCCGCGTGCCGGCGTGCTGCTGGCCCATGCGGCGCGGGCGCGGGCGGCGTTGGGGGGCCGCGATTATGTGCTGCCCGATGATGTAAAAGCGCTGGCCCCCGCCGTGCTGCGCCATCGCCTGTTGCTTTCCCCCGCCGCCGAGATTGAGGGGCGGCAGGCCGAAGGGCTGGTGGCCGAGATCATTGCCCGGACCGAGGCGCCGCGCTGAAGTGATAGGCCGGATCGCCCCCGGACTGCGCCTTGCCGCCGCTCTGATGCGCCCCGGCGTGGCGCCCGCGCCGCGCTGCGTGCTGGCGCTGGTCGCGCTGGGGCCGGTGGCGGTGGTGCTGGCCGGGTTTGTTCCGGCGCTGTGGATTGCCGCACCCTTGCTGGGCCTGTTGCTGCTGGGGCTGGTGCTGGTCGATGGGGCGCTGGCCGGACGGCTGGAGGAGGCCCATATCTCCGCCCCCGCCGAGGCCGAAATCGGCCAGAGCGCGGCGATCACCATCCGCGCCCGCCTGTCGCGGCCCGCCCAAATGGAGGCCGCCCTCGCCCTCGACCCGCGCCTTGCGCCGGGGGGTAAGCTGAGCGCCACCCTGACCGGCGAGGAAGCGCGGGCCCCTTTCACCCCCAGCCGCCGTTGCCATGGCGCTATCGACACGCTCTGGCTGCGCTGGCGCGGGCCGCTGGGCCTTGCCATGCGGATTGAGCGGCGCGAGGTGGATGCCTCGGTGCGCGTACTGCCCTCGGTGGCAGCCCTGCGCGGCCCCACGATGCAGACCTATCTGCGCGACGCCTCGCTGGGCCTGATCGCGCGGCGGCTGCGCGGCGAAGGGCAGATGTTCGAGACGCTGACCGAATATCAGCCCGGCATGGACCGTCGCCGCATCGACTGGAAAGTCTCGGCCCGCCACGCCCATCTCTATGCCAAGGAATATGAGGTCGAGCGCAACAACCCCATCGTGCTGGCGATGGATTGCGGGGCGGCCATGTGCGAGCCGGTGGCGGGCCTGCCAAGGCTGGATCGGGCGGTCAGCGCGGCGCTGCAAATGGCGTGGGTCGCGCTCAAAGGGGGCGACCGGGTCTCGCTTTTCGGCTTTGCCGCGCGGGTGATCGTCTCCACGCCCTTTGTGGCCGACACGCGCGATTTTCACCGCCTTCGCAGCGCGGCGGCCGATCTGGATTACACCGCGCGCGAGGCCAATTTCACGCTGGCCCTGTCCACATTGGCCCAGCAACTGGCGCGGCGCTCGCTCATCGTGGTCTTCTCCGAATTTGCCGATCCCACCAGCGCCGAGCTGATGATCGAATCGATCGGGCGGCTGATCGCGCGCCATCGGGTGCTGTTCGTCTGCCTGCGCGACGAGGAACTCGAAACGCTGGCGGGCGGCGAGGTGGTCGATATGGAGGCGCTGGGCGGATCGGTGGCGGCAAGCGCCTTGCTGCGCCAGCGCGAATGGGTGCTGATGCGGCTGCGCGCGATGGGGGTCGATGTGGTCGAGGCCGCGCATGACGCGGTGGGCGCACGCCTGCTCGACGCCTATATGGCCATCCGCAGCCGGGGAGGGATCGGATGAGGAACTGGCCAGAGCTTATCCGCGCCCGTTTTCGCGCAGGGCCCGCGCAGGCCCAACCCGCCCCGCCCGCCACCCTGCGCTCCGACCGCTTTCGTCAGGCCCGCGAGGGCGACTGGCGGCGGCTGGAGGCCATCGTCACGGCGGTGGAGCAAGGACGGCTGCGGCGCCTGTCGGATGCCGATCTGCTCGATCTGCCGGTGCTTTATCGTCAATTGGCCTCCAGCCTTGCGGTGGCCCGCGAAACCAGCCTTGATGCCGCAGCCCTCGCCTATCTGGAAGCGCTGGCGCAAAGGGCATGGTTCATCACCTATGGCCCGCGCGAGAATTTCCGGGGCTGGTTCATGGGCTTCATCCTTGGCGGGTGGAGCCGGGCGGTGCGCGCGATCCGCTTTGACATCCTGATCGCGCTGGCGCTGATGGTGGCAGGCGTGGCGGCGGGGTGGATGATGGTGGCCCATGATCCCTCGCTCTATGGGATGCTGGCCGGGCAAGACCCCGAGCGCAACCCCGGCGCATCGGCCAAACAATTGCGCGAAACCCTGTTTGGCGGACAGGATCAGGACGCGCTGGCCGCCTTTGCCGCCTATCTGTTCGGCCATAATGCCCAGATCGCCATCCTGTGTTTCGCGCTGGGCTTTGCCATCGGCCTGCCCAGCGTGCTGCTGCTGCTGCAAAACAGCGGGATGCTGGGCGCGATGCTCTGGCTGTTTCACGGCAAGGGACTGCTGTTCGATTTCTCGGCATGGATCGCGATCCATGGCACAACCGAATTGTTCGCCATCCTGCTGGCCGGGGCCAGCGGCATCCATATCGGGCGCGCCATCGCCTTTCCGGGCGAGTTCTCGGTGATGGCCAGCACGGCGGCGGCAGGGCGACGGACCGCGCCGGTGATGCTGGGCGTGGTGCTGATGCTGCTGGTGGCCGGGATGCTCGAAGGGTTTGCACGGCAATTGATCGATTCGACGCCGCAAAGGCTCCTCGTCGGGGGCTTTATGCTGACCTTCTGGCTGGTCTATTTCTTTGTGTTTGGTGCGCGCAAATGAGCCCCGAGAGCCACTTGCGGCCCGATCAGCGCGAGATTGTCACGCCCGAGGGGCTGACCCTGCGCTTTACGCTGGCGGGGCGCTCGGCGCGGCTGGGGGCGCTGGCGGTGGATCTGGCCTGTATCGGCGCGATCCTGCTGGGGGCGATATTGGCGCTGGTCTATACGCAATCGGGGCTGGGCCAGTGGACGAAGCGACCCGATGCCCGCCATGCCGCGCAATTCCTCTTCATCCTGTGGACCGCGCTGATGTTTCTGCTGCGCAATGGCTGGTTTCTGATCTTTGAACTGGGGCCGCGCGGCGCGACACCGGGCAAGAGGATGCTGGGCCTGCGGATTGCCGCGCGCGATGGGGCGCGACTGACGACCGAAATGGTGCTTGCGCGCAATCTGCTGCGCGATATCGAGATCTTTCTGCCGATGGTCGCGGTGTTTTCCGCTCTGGGCAGTTCAATGGCGGGCGGTCCATCGGCGGGCATGGTCAATTGGGCGGCGGCGGGGTGGTTCCTGCTCTTTGCGCTGTTTCCCCTGTTCAACCGCGACCGATTGCGCGCGGGCGACATGATCGCGGGGACGTGGGTGGTCGAGGCCCCCCGCGCCCGGCTGGAACAGGCCCTGAGCGCAAAACCGGGCGCGCATGAGGCCCCGCCCGACTATGCCTTTGGCCCCGCCGAACTGGCGGTCTATGGCGAGTATGAATTGCAGACGCTGGAACGGGTTTTGCGCGAGGGGCACCATGATGCGATGGAGGCGGTGGCCCATGCGATCTGCGCCAAAATCGGATGGAACGCGCCGCAGGGCGATGAGGTCCGCCGCTTCCTCGACGCCTATTACACCGCGCTGCGGGCGCGGCTCGAACAGGGCCTGCGCTTTGGCCGACGCAAGATGGACAAATTTGACGGAGCAGGACGATGAACATCCGCGAAGATGACCTGAGCGGGCCGGAAATCGCCCGATTGCTGACCTGGCATCTCGATCAGATGCACCGCTGGTCGCCCGCCGACAAGGTGCATGCGATGCCCATCGAGCGGCTGCGCGCGAGCGATGTCACTTTCTATTCGGCATGGGTTGATGGTGAACTGGCCGGATGCGGGGCGATCCGGCATCTTGATGCGGCGCGCGGCGAATTGAAATCCATGCGCGTGGCGCCCGACTATCTGGGGCGCGGCATCGGGCGGGCCATCCTGCATCACCTGATCGCGGTGGCGCGCGGTCGCGGATACCGGCAGGTCTTGCTGGAAACCGGCAAGCCCGAAGCCTTTATCCCGGCGCGGCGATTGTATGAGAGCGAGGGCTTTAGCGAATGCCCCGCCTTTGCCGATTACACCACCGATGACTACAGCCTGTGCATGAGCCGGAATCTGTAAAACCTCTCCCCCTGCCCTGCCACCCTTTCAGAGTAGGCTATTGGGCGGCAGGGCGGGGGGAGACGGCCGATGCCGAAAGGAAATCGCGGAGGCGATTTCCTCAACAGACTCTACATTTGCGACGCAGGGCCAATGCGCTATAGGGCCAGAACAAAGGAGTTGCCCCCATGTCCTCAGTCCGTCCCTGGCGTGATATCGCCCGCCGTCAAAGCCGTCAGATCATGGTCGGCAAGGTTCCCATCGGCGGCGATGCGCCTATCGCGGTCCAGACCATGACCAACACGCTGACCAGCGATGCGGTGGCCACGATCGACCAGATCCGCCGCTGCGAAGAAGCGGGCGCCGATATTGTGCGCGTGTCCTGCCCCGATGTCGAATCGACGGCGGCCTTCAAGCAGATCGCGCGCGCCTCGCGGGTGCCTTTGGTGGCCGACATCCATTTCCATTATAAGCGCGCTCTGGAAGCGGCCGATGCGGGCGCGGCCTGTCTGCGCATCAACCCCGGCAATATCGGCGGGTCTGACCGCGTGGCCGAAGTGGTGCGCGCGGCCAAGGCCAATGGCTGCTCGATCCGCATCGGCGTGAACGCAGGGTCTTTGGAAAAGGACCTGCTGGAAAAATATGGCGAGCCCTGCCCCGAGGCGCTGATCGAATCCGCGCTCGATCATATCAAGCTGCTTCAGGACCACGACTTCCACGAATATAAGGTGGCGGTGAAGGCTTCGGACGTGTTCCTGGCCGTCTCTGCCTATATGGGGCTGGCCGATGCGGTCGATTGCCCGCTGCATCTGGGCATCACCGAGGCGGGCGGCCTGATCGGCGGCACCGTGAAAAGCGCCATCGGCATGGGCAATCTGCTGTGGGCCGGGATCGGCGACACGATCCGCGTTTCGCTCTCGGCCCCGCCGGAGGAAGAAGTGCGCGTCGGTTTTGAGATCCTCAAGTCTCTGGGCCTGCGCACGCGCGGCGTGCGGGTGGTTTCGTGCCCCTCCTGCGCGCGTCAGGGCTTTGACGTCATCAAGACCGTCGAGGCGCTGGAAACCCGCCTCAGCCACATCAAGACCCCGCTCTCGCTCTCGGTGCTGGGCTGCGTCGTCAATGGTCCGGGCGAGGCGCGCGAAACCGACATTGGCCTGACGGGCGGCGGCAATGGCAAGCATATGGTCTATCTCTCGGGCGTGACCGACCACACGGTGCAGAGCGAGGATATGCTCGAACATATCGTCAAGCTGGTCGAGGCCAAAGCGGCCGAGATCGAGGCGGCGACTGTGGAAACCGAAGCGGCGGAATGAACATTCGTTTCCCCGTTCGCGTTGCAACGGCCATCATGGCGGCGGCCGCTCTGGCCGCCAACCCAGTCTTTGCCAAAGAAAAGTTTGACGAAGCAGGGTATAAAGCCGCGATTGCCAAGGCCGAGAACGGGGATGCGGACGTCGATTATGGCTGGCTCCGCAAACAGGCGACCGTGGCTTCGGGATTTTTCGGCAGCAATTGGGAAACGCGGCAAAAGGCCGAGGAACTCTATCAGCAGGAACCGGACAAGGCACTGGCGCTTGCCAAGGCCCGAATAGTGCAGGACTGGACCGATTTTCTGCCGCATATGATGGCCGCCCACATCCATCGCACGCTTGAACAGCCCGCCGAGGCGGAGCGGCAAAACCGGATCGCCATGGGCCTGCTGCGCTCCATCGCCGGAGGGCATAAGGGAACCTCAGCCGAGGATGCGTTCAACGCCGTGAATGTGCCCGAGGAATATCGCATCCTGATGACCATGGGGCTGATACCGGAGCGGCAGGCGCTGGTGCCCAAGGACGGGCACAATTTCGACGTATTCACGATCAACGCCCGCGAGGGTAAACCGGCGCGCGAAGTGTGGTTCAACATCGACGCGTTCTTTGGGAAGCAATTCTAAATCAACCTGGCCGCGATTGGTGCCTTGGCCCGTGATCGGCAAAGGGACAGAGTGAGGTCGTGGGCGCAGTGAGGGTCGTATGAAGCTTGGATATATGGCACGTTGGGCACTCTGGCCGCTGCTGGCCTTTACGGTCTTCATGGCGCTTTCGCCCAATCCGCCGCAGATGCCGATTGACCGTATGGGCGACAAATTCACCCATATGACCGCCTTTGCTGTGCTGACACTGGTGGCGCGGATGGCCTATCCGGCCATGCCCGCCATGCGCCTGCTGGAACGCATGGCGCTGTTTGGAGCGCTGATCGAGGTGTTTCAGGCCATCCCGGAACTGCACCGTGATTGCGACTGGCGCGATTGGGTGGCCGATATGGCGGCAACATCGGCCATGCTCGCCCTCACTGGCCTGATCGGCCGCTTTAGAGCATCTTTAAGATGACCGAAAACGGGCATCGGCTCGGATGGGCATAAAGAAAGGGCGGCGCCAACCGGCACCGCCCTTCTTTTTTGTTATTCCAGCGATCAGAAGAAGCCGAGCTTCTTCGGGCTGTAGCTGACCAGCAGGTTCTTGGTCTGCTGATAGTGGTCCAGCATCATGCGGTGGGTTTCGCGGCCGATGCCCGACTGCTTGTAGCCACCGAAAGCGGCGTGGGCAGGATAGGCGTGGTAGCAGTTGGTCCACACGCGGCCAGCCTGAATGG
>NZ_JABGCB010000003.1:0-51032 GCF_013149295.1 Novosphingobium sp. SG751A | reverse complement strand
GAATGTCAAAGATCTACCGACAAAAACAGCGGACAGCTATCCATCCCTGATCTTTCCAAATCAGGGCAAACAGCGTCCGTTCCAAATGTCTGTAACACCGTGCAGTTTCAATCTCTTGCGAGGCGTTCACCGCTGCGGTGTCGGTGCCTCTAAGGCCCTCACTCGAGTCGGTCAACCTGTTTCTGAGCAGATATGACATTTTAATTTCAACCATCTGTTTCACAATGATTTTATTGCAAAAAACACGTCAGCCAGGCCCATTCCCTCCGGCATACGCTTTCTTTACCGCCTCCCCCTAAGGTGCCCCTGATCGGAAACGCCGGCGCTGCGCGCCTGACCACATGAGGATTCGCTACGGAATGAGCCTGCCCGACGCCCCCCGGATCAGCGTCGCCATGAGCATCTACAATGGCGAGCGGTTTCTGGCCCCCGCCATCGAGAGCATTCTGGCCCAGACCTTTGACGATTTCGAACTGCTTGCGCTCGACGATGGCTCCACCGACGCCACGCCCGAGCTGCTGCGCGATTACGCCGCGCGCGACACCCGCGTACGCCCCATCATCCGCGAAAACCGGGGTCTCATCGCCAGCCTCAATCAAATGCTGCAAGAAGCCCGCGCGCCCATTATCGCCCGCATGGACGCCGATGACATCTGCCTGCCCGAACGCTTCGAGCGCCAATACGCCTTCCTCATGGCCAACCCCGCCTTTGCGGTTGTGGGCGCACAGGCCGACGATATGGATGAAGAGGGCAACCATACCCCCTGCTTCGGCCCGATGCACCCCACCACCTTCGAAGACTTCCTCGCCACCATCGACACCGGCGCGCATCTGATGTGCCATCCGGTCGCCATGTTCCGGCGTGATGTCGTGCTGGCTGTTGGCGGTTATCATGCGGCCTTCCGCCATTGCGAGGATCTCGACCTCTGGCTGCGCCTCGCCTCGGTCACCAAATTGTGCAGCCTGCCCGACAAGCTGATCCACTATCGCCATTACGCGGGGCAGGTCTCCAGCCGCCACGCCACCGAGCAGCAGACCGGCGCGGCCATCGCCCGCCTTGCCTATCACGAACGCCTCACCGGGCGCCCCGATCCCACCGAGCATCTCGACCGCCTCCCCCCCATTGACGGGCTCGACATGCTGTTCGGGCGCGAAGGCATTTCGCGACAGGTGCGCGAAAAGGTTGCCCTTGGGCTGCGCTATTCGAAGGCAGGCATGCGCGATTCAGGCTTTGACCTGCTGCTGCGCCATGTGACCGATGGCGGTAATCGCGATGGCCTGTGGCGCACGGTCGCGCGCCTCGTCCGCTTTGGCGAGCCTATGCGCGCCATGCGCCTTGCTGCTGCCCTCGCCACCACATGATCGCCACCCCGTGATCGCCGCCGCATGACAGCCCCCTCGCCCGCCGACGATGGCCGCGAACCGGCCACTATGAGCGTAGCCAACGCGGCCGTCTGGGCGATGGCCGGGCAATATCTGTCCTTTGCGATCCAGTTCCTCACTTCGGTCATCATCTCGCGCTTTTTCCTGACACCTCCCGAAGTCGGCCTGTTCTCCATCGCACTGGCCGCCGCCATGGTCGTCTCGGTGCTGCAGGATTTCGGCCTTACCCGCTATATCGCCGGCCTGCCCCGCATCGACGCAGAGGCGCAGGCGCGATGCAGTTCGGTCGCCCTCACCTTTTCCTTCGTCGTCGCCGGACTGATCGCCGCGCTGGCCCTGCCCATGGCCCATGCTTATCATCAGCCCGCGCTGGCCCCGATGCTGCTGATCATTGCGGGCTCTTATCTCTTTGTACCGCTGGCGGTGGTGCCGATGGCGCTGATGGCCCGCACGATGAGCTTCCGCTGCCACTTCAGCGTCAATGTCGGCGGCGCTCTGGCGCAGGGCATCGTCGCACTTATGCTGGCAGCGATGGGGTTTTCCGCCTTTGCTTTGGCCTGGGCCACGCTGGCCAATGGCGCGGCGCGCGGGATCATTGCGCAATGGATGCGTCCGGCCCTGCCATGGCCTTTGCGTTTCGACGGCGTCAAACCCATCGTCACCACTGGTTCGCGCCTCACCTTCCTTTATGGCTGGGGGGCTCTGGGCACGCGCACGCCCGACATGATTGTGGGCAAACTGCTCGGCCTGCTGGCGGTTGGCCTCTACAGCCGGGCGACCAGCCTATCTGATCAGTTCCGTATGCTGATGTCGGGCGCCATCGGCAGCGTGTTCTTCCCCGCTTTTGCCCGCATCCGTGATCGCGGTGATCCGCTGGGCCCGGCCTATGCGCGGGTGATCGCGGGCTATACGGCGATCATCTGGCCCGGTATGGCGGGACTGGCGCTGGCAGCCGCCCCGGTGGTGCGCCTCCTTTACGGCGCAAAGTGGATGGCGGTCGCTCCGCTGCTCTCGACCATTTCATTGACCGAGATCTTTCTGGTGATGCTGCCGATGCATACCGATCTGTCGGTCCTGATGGGGCGCACCAACCGGCTGATCGGGCTTTACATAGTCGATACCGCCGTCTCGCTCAGCCTGCTGGCCGCAGGATCATTGCTGTGGGGCACGCAGGGCGCAGCATTTTCACGGTTGATCTATGGTGCCTTCTGGGTGCTGCTCTATGGCCGATTCATCCATGGCATCGCGGGTTTCAATGTTCGCGCGGTGATGCTTATCTATGCCAAAAGCGCCATCGCCTGTCTTGCAGCATTGACCCCGCTTGGGATGACCTATCTGTTCTGGGCGGGGCCCTATGTGATTTCTACGGGCTTGCTTTTTGCCAATGTTGTGTTGGGCGGCTGCCTGTGGCTGGCCACGATGATAGGGCTGCACCACCCGGCGCTCGATGACCTGATCGGACTTGTTGCCCATTTGCCCGGTGGCCGAAAAATCCACCCTTTGCTGCGCACAATGGTGCGGGTCTGATCCCCTTCGCGCTGGCCAAGGCTGCAGCATAGGCGTATAACTCATACATTAGACGGCATAAGCCGCATATGCAGGAGAGAATGGCCATGGCTCTGACCGCCATCGCCCTGGCCCTTGCGCTGGCCAGCACCAGCGCCGAGGGTGCGGGTGCTATTGATTTGCCGGTTGCGCGTCCCGCATCGGGTCCCATCGAAACCATCGCCGCCAAATCCGACGATTATAACCGCATGACCGTGCCGGTCACGGTGCGCGAACATGGGCCGTTCCGCTTTATGGTCGATACCGGGGCGCAGCGGACCGTCCTTACGGACATGGTCGCGGCGCGACTGGGCGTGACCGGCACGGAGCAGGCGCAGGTGACCGGCGTTGCCGGAACCCGCGTGGTCAATGTGGTCAATGTCGACAAGCTCAAGCTGGGTCGCCGCAGTTGGGAGGGCAAGCAATTGCCCATACTGCTGGCCAATGATGTGGGCGCGGATGGAATCATCGGCCTCGACGGGCTTCAGGGCCAGCGTGTGATGATCGACTTTCGCCGTAACGAGGTGACGCTGATCGACCGGGTGAGCCGGGATCCCGCCGCCGATGGCTTCGAAATCGTCGTCGAGGCCAAGCGCCATAATGGCGAGCTGATCATGACCAATGCGGTCATTGATGGCGTCAAGGTCGACGTGGTGATCGACACCGGTTCCGATGTCAGCGTGGGCAACCGCGCCTTGCAAAAAGCGCTCGGCTCGCGGGTGCAGGGCCACACCGAATTGCAAAGCGTGACCGGCCAGAGCATCCAGGCCGAATATGGCACCGCGCGGCAATTTTCGATCGACGGGTTCAAGGTCACCGGCATGCCCATCGCCTATACGGACTCGCCCTCGTTTGCGCTGATGGGGCTGGATCGGCGTCCGGCGCTGCTGCTGGGCATGCCCACGCTGCGCCTGTTCGACCGGATCGCGATTGATTTCGTGGCCAAGCGGGTGATGTTCGACATGCCCACCGCCTCGATACCCAATTCTTGAATGAAGCGGCCATTGGCGTTTGGCCGCTTCCCCCCTACATAGGCGGGCGATGCCTCCTGAACATTCCGCCTCGCCCGCCCCTTCCGCCAAAACGCCGCGCCATGATGGCTGGCAAACCTTGCGACGGTTCCTGCCCTATCTGTGGCCCCATGACCGGCCCGATCTGCGGATGCGGATCGTGGCGGCGGTGGTCTTCATTCTGGCCTCCACCGCCACGCAGATGTCGCTGCCCTATTTCCTGAAATGGGCCATCGATGCGATGAACCTCACCGGGCCGCGGGTGATGACCGGGGCGATGCTCTTTGTCGTGGCCTATGCGGCGGGGCGCTTTGCGGGCGTGGCCTTCGATAATCTGCGCAACATCGTGTTCGAGCGCGTGGGGCAGGAAGCAACCCGCATTCTGGCCGAGAACGTGTTTTCGCGGCTGCATCAGCTCTCACTGCGCTTCCACCTTGCCCGCCGCACCGGCGAGGTCACCAAGACCATCGAGCGCGGCACCAAAAGCATCGACACGATGCTCTATTTCATGCTGTTCAACATCGCCCCCACGGTACTGCAACTGTTCATCGTCGCGGTGATCTTTCAGATCAACTTCGGCTGGGGCCTGGTGGCGGCAACGGCCTTCAGCATCGCGGCCTATATCTATGTCACGCGCAAGATCACCGAATGGCGCACGCATCTGCGCGAAAAGATGAACAAGCTGGACGGGCAGGCCCTGTCACGCGCGGTCGATTCGCTGCTCAATTACGAGACGGTCAAATATTTCGCCGCCGAAAAGCGCGAGGAGGCCCGCTATTCGGCCGCCACAAGCGCCTATGCCGATGCCGCCACGCGCAGCGAGAACAGCCTTGGCATGCTCAACATCGCGCAAGGGCTGGTGGTCAACCTGCTGATGGCCGGGGCCACGGCCTATACGGTCTGGGGCTGGAGCAAGGGGGAATATACTTCGGGCCAGCTCGTTTTCGTCCAGACCTACCTCACGCAACTGTTCCGCCCGCTCGACATGCTGGGCATGGTCTATCGCACGATCCGTCAGGGGTTGATCGACATGGCCGACATGTTCCGCCTGCTCGACACCGAGCAGGAGGTGCAGGACAAGCCAGGCGCACCCGCGCTGGTGGTGCGCCGCCCCTCAGTGGTGTTTGAGGATGTGGTGTTCGGCTATGACCGCGACCGCACGATCCTGCGCGGCCTGTCGTTTGAGGTCCCCGCCGGCCATCATGTCGCGCTGGTCGGGCCTTCGGGCGCGGGCAAGAGCACGATTGGCCGACTGCTCTTCCGCTTCTATGATCCATGGTCGGGCCGCATCCTGATCGACGGACAGGATATTGCCGAGGTGTCGCAAACCTCGCTGCGTGCGGCACTGGGCATCGTGCCGCAGGACTCGGTGCTGTTCAACGACACGATCGGCTATAATATCGGCTATGGCCACCCGACCGGCGAGGCTACCCCCGCCCAGATCGAGGCCGCCGCGCATGCCGCGGCCCTCTCGGGCCTGATCGAGCGCCTGCCCGCGCGTTTCGACACCGAGGTGGGCGAGCGCGGGCTGAAACTGTCGGGCGGCGAAAAGCAGCGCGTGGCGATTGCGCGCACGCTGGTCAAGAACCCGCCGATCCTCTTGCTCGACGAGGCCACCAGCGCGCTCGACACGCGGACCGAGCAGGACATTCTGGCCACGCTCCACGCCCTGTCGGAAAACCGCACCAGCCTGTCGATTGCCCACCGCCTGTCCACCATCGTGGATTCCGACAGCATTCTCGTGTTGCAAGACGGGCGGCTCGTCGAACAGGGCAACCATGCGCAATTGCTGCGGATGGATGGGCTCTATGCCGAAATGTGGGCTCGGCAGGCTAATGAGACGAGCGAAGCGGTCGCCAACGCCGCCGAATGAAGAAAGGGCCGGATCGACCGGCCCTTTTTTTTTCAGATAACAACCTCGTGCCAGACCACCGCCTGCCCCACCTTCACGCAGGCATTTTCCGCATCGAACGTCATCGTGGGCGCGCCATAGAGCCGCCACCCCTGCGTCAGGGCCTCGGACACGCGCTCGCAAAAGGCGCGGTCGTCCTTGCCGGTCAGCAGGCGGTAGATCGGGCGGTCATCGGGGGTTTGATAGGTTTTATCACTCATCGGGCCGGTTTCCTGAAATAGGGCGGCGCGTTCCCGCCGCCCCGTATCCTTAGAGAATGAACTTCGACAGATCGGTGTCGTGTGCGAGATTGTCCAGCCGTGCCTCGACATAGGCCTTGTCGATGGTGATCGTCTCCCCGCGCCGGTCCTCGGCCTCGAACGAAAGTTCCTCCAGCAACCGCTCCATCACCGTCTGCAAGCGGCGAGCACCGATGTTCTCGACATTCTCGTTCACCTGCGCGGCGGTGCGGGCAATGGCACGCACGGCCTCGGGGGTGAATTCAACGGTCACCTCCTCGGTGCCCAACAGGGCGCGATATTGCTCGACCAGATTGGCGCGCGTCTCGGCCAGAATGCGCACGAAATCCTCTTCCGACAGCGCCTTGAGCTCGACCCGGATCGGCAGGCGCCCCTGAAGCTCGGGCAGCATATCGCTGGGTTTGGCCACATGAAACGCGCCGCTGGCGATGAAGAGGACGTGGTCGGTCTTCATCGGACCATATTTGGTGGCAATCGTCGTGCCCTCGATCAACGGCAGCAGGTCGCGCTGTACGCCTTCGCGGCTGACCGAACCCCCGCGCACGTCCGATACGGCGATCTTGTCGATCTCATCGATGAAGACGATGCCATTGGCCTCGGCATTGGCCAGCGCCACGCGGGCCACATCGTCCTGATCCATCCGCTTTTCGGATTCTTCATCCACCAAACGGTCCCACGCATCGGCCACGCGCATCTTGCGGCGCTTCATCGGCTTGCCGCCCATCGCCTTGCCCAGCATGTCGGACAGGTTGATCATGCCGATACCGCCACCCATGCCGGGGATCTCCATCGGCGCGGAGGGCGAATCCTCGACCTCAACCTCGACCTCGACCTCATTCATCGCGCCTTCGTTCAAGCGCTGACGAAAACTCTCGCGGGTCGCCTCGCTGGCGCCATCGCCCACCAGAGCCTTGAGCAGCCGGTCCATCGCCGCCTTGCTGGCCGCCTCGCGCACAGCCTCGCGGCGGCGCGCCTTTTCCAGCCGGATCGCTTCCTCGGCCAGATCGCGCCCAATCTGCTCGACATCGCGGCCCACATAGCCGACCTCGGTGAACTTGGTGGCCTCCACCTTCACAAAGGGCGCATCGGCCAGCTTGGCCAGACGGCGGCTGATCTCGGTCTTGCCGCAACCCGTCGGCCCGATCATCAGGATGTTCTTGGGGCTCACCTCATCGCGCAAATCCGCCGAGAGGCGCTGGCGCCGCCAGCGGTTGCGCAAGGCCACCGCCACCGCGCGCTTGGCGTCCTGCTGGCCGATGATATGTTCATCAAGCGCGCGCACGATCGCCTTGGGGGTCAGATTGTCATTCATATGGGTCAACCAATGCTCTCGACCGTAACCCGGTCATTGGTGAAAACGCAGATCTCGGCGGCGACAGCCATCGCGCGACGGGCGATCCTTTCGGCATCCTCTTCATAATCGGACACCGCGCGCGCGGCGGCCAGCGCATAATTGCCGCCCGAACCGATAGCGGTAATCGTCCCGCTCTCAGTCGCCTCAGGCTCCAGCACATCGCCATTGCCGGTCAGGACCAGCAAGGTTTCGGCGTCCGCCACGATCATCAGGGCTTCGAGATTGCGCAGATATTTGTCGGTGCGCCAGTCCTTGGCCAGTTCCACCGCCGCGCGCAGCAATTGACCCCGGTGGGTTTCCAGCTTGCGCTCAAGACGCTCAAACAGGGTAAAGGCGTCCGCCGTGGCGCCCGCGAAACCGGCAATCACCTTGCCGCCTTCGCCAATACGGCGCACCTTGCGCGCGTTGGGCTTCATCACCGTGTTGCCCATCGACACCTGACCATCGCCCGCGATGACGGTCTTGCCGCCCTTCTTCACGCCGACGATGGTTGTGCCATGCCACTGGATCAGCCCGTGGCCGGCTTTGCTGTTATCCATGAAAGGCATATGGGGGCGGGCCGGCATTTGTCCAGACCGCCCTGATGCCAAAGATCAGCTGCCGTTGGGGCCGGGGCGACCGCCGCCCGTACCGCCCTGGCCGCCGCCCATGCCCGCCGCGCCCACGGTGCCGATATTGCCGAACAGATCTTCCAGGAAGGTCCGCTTGCGGCCCAGCGTCGGGGTCAGATCCTTGTCCGGGTTGAACCGGGCGACCTTTTCCATCCCCGCACGATCAACGCCCAGCACATTGCCCTTGGCATCGAAACGCACGCGCAGGATCGTCTGCGCCGTCGGCTGCGGACGGCGGAAGGCCAGCTGCTTGGTGTCGGTGGCGATATAATACCAGTCCTGATCGCCATACTGGCTCGACAGGGTGGGGCGGCCCAGCGTGCGCTCGACCGACATCTTGTTGTCCACGCCCGGCAGCACCGAATCGACCAGCGCCGTATCAACAAAGAACCCGCGATGGTCGCGCACCGTGGTGCAGCCGCCAAGGCCCATCGCCGCCAGCGCCAGAGGCGCCAAAACGCCGATCTTTGCCAGCTTGCCCGAAACTGCCCGCATCCCGCTACTGCTCCATCTATGGCCTGGCCTGCGCGGCGGGAATATTCCGCCAATCCACATTGCCAAAGCCTCAAGTCCATGCTTACCGAAAAACGCCTTACGGCTCCTTGGCGGCCTGCGCAACTCTCGTTGCTATGCGCGCGCTTGGGGTCGGGCGATTGAATAATGGCTGAACGATAAAAGGAGCGGCGGCCAAGCGCCATGACCAGTGCTGCACAACAAAAGCCCTCGCTGTTTTCGCGCCTGTTTGGCGGCAAGAGCGACGATTACGCCGCGGTGCGTCCGCTCTGGCACGCGCTTGTCGCGGCGGCCCGTTCGCGCGAATGGTATGCCCCCGGTGGCCGCCCCGGCATTGCCGACACGCTGGCGGGGCGATTCGATGCGATCACGCTGGTGCTTTCGCTGGCGTTGCTGCGCATGGAAGGCATCGAGGAATTGCGTCTGCCCAGTGTGCGGCTGACCGAATTGTTCGTGACCGACATGGACGGGCAATTGCGCGAATCGGGCGTGGGCGATCTGGTCGTGGGCAAACATATCGGGCGGCTGATGAGCGTGCTGGGCGGGCGTCTTGGCGCCTATCGCACGGCGCTGGCCGGAGAGGCCGATCTGGCCGCCGCGCTCGAACGCAATCTGACGCTGGCGCCCGGCGCCGATCTGGCCGCGCTGGCGCGGGGCGCGCGTGAACTGGCCGATCATCTGGCCGCGCTTGACGATGCCGCGCTTTTGGAAGGAAGGATCGCCCTATGAGCGACACACCCGAATTTTCCCGCATTCTCGACATCCGCCGTCTGGACGAGAAACCGGTCGAGCTGACCGCCACGGTCGAGGAATGCAAGGCGCTGGCCAAGCGCTTTCACCTCGTCTCGATCGGCCATCTGCGCGCGAGCGTCACCATTACCCGCGACGGAGCGATTATCCGCGCCAAGGGCACGCTGTCCTCGGATCTGGTGCAATCCTGCGCGATCTCGGCCGAGGATCTGCGACAAAAGATCCGCGAGAAGCTGGACCTGCGCTTTGTGCCTGAAAGCGGCGTCGAGGGCGGGCCGGATGAGGAAATCGAACTGAGCGAGGAGGATTGCGACGACATCCCCTATGAGGGCGAACGTTTCGATCTGGGCGAGGCGGTGGCGCAATCGCTGGCGCTGTCCATCGATCCCTTTGCCGAGGGGCCCGAGGCGGCCAAGGTGCGCGCGGCCGGCATTTTGGGGCAGGAGAACACCAGCCCCTTTGCGGCGCTGGAGGCTTTGAAGAAAAAATAAAAAGGGGGCCATCTGGCCCCCTTCGCTTTTGGCGCAACCTGAACGGCCCCGATCAGAACGGGATATCGTCGTCCAGATCTTCGCCATAACCGCCGCCCGAGGACGAGCCGCCGCCAAAGCCGCCACCCGAACCGCCAGAAGTGCGGCCCCAGTCGCTGCCGCCCGAAGAGCCGCCACCCGACGAACCACCGCTCGAGCGACCGCCGCCATAGGAAGAGCCGCCCGAGGACGCCCCGCCCGACGAACCGCCGCCCCAGTCGCCGCCCGAACGGCTGCCGCCGCCCATGCCGCCGCCGCCCTGACCGCCGCCCTGCGGACCGTCCAGCATGGTCAGCACACCGCCCACGCCCACACTGATCTCGGTGGTGTAACGGTCATTGCCGCTCTGGTCCTGCCACTTGCGGGTGCGCAGCGAGCCTTCGATGTAAACCTTCGAACCCTTGCGCAGAAAACGCTCGGCCACGCCTACCAGACCGTCCGATTGCAGCACAACGCTGTGCCATTCGGTGCGTTCCTTGCGCTCGCCGGTGTTCTTGTCCTTCCAGTTCTCGCTGGTGGCGATGCGCAGATTGGCGATGCGCCCGCCGTTCTGGAACGACTTCACCTCTGGATCGGCCCCCAGATTGCCGACCAGAATGACCTTGTTGACGCTGCCTGCCATGAAACCCTCTTAGCCTAGAACCCCAGCGCGATCGCGCTCCAATAGGTGATGCCCGCAAAGACATAGGCAAGCGCGAAGAGATAGGCCAGCATGAAGGCGGGCCATTTCCACCCATTTGTTTCACGCCGCGTCACGGCGATGGTGGAAATGCACTGCGGCGCAAAGACAAACCATGCCAGAAAGGCCAGCGCTGTCGGCAGGCTCCAGTGCTTTTTCAACTGATCGGAAAGCTGATGGGCGGTCGTATCCTCATCGCCCGCCGCCACGGCATAGGTGGTGGCAAGGGAAGAAACCGCCACCTCGCGCGCCATCATGGACGGAATCAGCGCCAGCGCGATATCGCGGTTGAACCCGATAGGTTTGAGCGCCACGGCCAGCCCATTGGCGATATGCCCGGCGAACGAGGCATCGACCTGATCCTGCCCCTTTTGTGCCTGAGGGAAGTTGAGCAGCAGCCACAGCACGATGTTCACCTGAAGGATGATCGTGCCCGCGCGGCGCAAAAAGATCCAACCGCGCTGAAACAGGCCCAGCCCCAGATCGCGCAGGCGCGGGAGCTGATATTTGGGCATTTCCATGATGAAACCGCTGGCCGCGCCCTTCGTCACGGAACGGCGCAGGATCAGCGCCACCACCATCGCCCCCACGATGCCGAACACATAGAGGCCGAACAGCACCAGCCCTTGCAGCCCCACCAAGCCCACCGGGCGATTGGGAATAAAGGCCGCGATAATCACCGCATAGACCGGCAGCCGCGCCGAACAGGTCATCAGCGGCGCGATCAGGATCGTGGTCAGCCGGTCCTTGGGATCGGTGATGCTGCGCGTCGCCATAATGCCGGGCACCGCGCAGGCAAAGGAGGAAAGCAGCGGAATAAAGCTGCGCCCCGACAGGCCCACGCCCGCCATCATCCGGTCCATCAAAAAGGCCGCGCGGGCCATATAACCGGTGGCTTCGAGAACGAGGATGAAGAAGAACAGGATGATGATCTGGGGCAGAAACACCACCACCGCGCCCACGCCCGCCAGCACGCCATCGGTGATGAAATCACGCAGCAAGCCGGGCGCCATCTCAGCCTTGACCCCATCGGAGATCAGACCGACGAGGCCTTCAAGCCCATCCTGCAAAGGCGCGGCCCAGGCGAACACCGCCTGAAACACCACGAACAGCAGGCCCAGCAGAAACACCGGCCCCAGCCACGGATGCAGCAGGAAATCGTCCATCCGCGAATGCAGGCGATGCTTGGCGCTTTCCGAAATGATGACGCCATCGGCAATGGCATGGGCCTCCATCCGCCGCTCGGCCATATCGAGGCGCGCACGCGGATGGGGAGCCTCGCCGGAATGGCCCTCGGCCTGCGCAATCGCCTCGCCCAATTCGGCAAGGCCGCGCCGCCGCACCGCCACAGTCGGGATCACCGGCACGCCCAGCGCATTCGACAGCGCATGCGGATCAAGCACCAGCCCGTCACGTTCGGCCAGATCGATCATGTTGAGCGCGACCACCGTGGGCTTGCCCAGCGCGATGACTTCCTGCGCGAACACCAGATGCTGTTCCAGATTGCTGGCGTCCAACACGATCACCAGCACATCGGGCGCAGGCTCGCCCGCCAGTTCGCCAAGGATCACCTTGCGGGTGACTTCCTCGTCGGGGCTGGTGGTCTGCAAACCATAAGAACCGGGCAGGTCGGTCAATTCGATCGGCGCGCCATTGGGCAGGATCATCCGCCCCGCGCGCTTTTCAACCGTGACGCCGGGATAATTGGCAATCTTCTGCCGCGCGCCGGTCAAGGCGTTGAACAGGGCGCTCTTACCCGCATTGGGGTTTCCGACCAGCGCGGCCTTGTGCCACCGGCTCATTGCCCGTTCTCCAGCAACATCACCTGCATCGCGCGGGCATGGGCGCGGCGCAGCGCCACCGTCATGCGGCCAACGCGCAGCGCCAGCGGATCGGCCCCGCCAAACACGCCGCGATGCGACACTGACAATTTCGATCCGACATCCACCCCTAACGCCCGCAGGCGCAAGGCTTCTTCCTCGACAAGGGCGGCCCAGTCGACCGCCACAATCCGGGCCGTTTGCCCCACGGGCAGCTTGTCGAGCGTCATCACTTTATCCGGCAGCGCGTTCATGCTTCTGCGCTGCCAGACTTCAGAGCAAATTGCAACTCACTCGCAATAACCATGAGCTTTTTATGGCGGCACGGGCAAGAGGCCCGGTGCCATGGGAAATCGCGGAGGCGATTTCCCAAACAGACCTTACGCCGGATAGCGCAAACGGCCCAGCAGGCGCACCGGGCTGAAATGCATCCCGTCGCGGCGCAGCAACTGGCCCTTGATCTTCTCAAAGCGCATCACCCCTTCGATGCGGCGGTCGAGAAAGGCCAGCGTGTCCGCCTTGCCCTCGCTCTCATCATTGGCGAAAACCGCCAATGTCGCCGCATAGATGCCTGCCAGCGTGGCACGCTTGGTGTAATGATTGAAATCAACCGCCCGGTCGCCCGCCAGACGCCACATGGCATCCGCGCTCTGCCATCCCAGCCGCGCCGCCGCCGCCAGATTGCGCGGCCGCGCCATGATCGCCTGAGCGCGGCGCAGGCTTTCCTCCGCCCCGCCCAAGGCCGAGAGGCGGAAACGCACCAGCCGCGAAATCCGCTCACGAATCGGCAATTTGGCCAGCTCGGCCGCAGGCAGCGCCTCGACCATCGCCAGATCAATCGAGGCGATCCACGCCGAGATCATCGCCATCGCGCCCTCATTAAAGGCATAAAGCGCGACATCGGCGGACACGCCCTTTTCCGCCGCCGCGGCGCGCACCGCCTCCTCGCCCCAGCCGTCGAACACCGCCGCCCGCGCCACACCGGGCGCCAGCGCCACGCGCAATTCGTCGAGCGAGAGATTATCGGCCTGCATCATCATGCGCTCCTGCGTCAGAACGAAGGCCCATAGGTGCGGGCCTTGTTGTCAGTCTTCTTGGCGTTGGTGTTGATCTCTTCGATCAGATTGTCGTTGCGCTCCAGCTTGGCGTAATCACGCGCGGTGCGGCCCGAACTGTCGGCACGGTCGGGGCTGGCGCCAGCCTTGAGCAACACGCGCATCATCGCGATGTCGCGGCGATGCACGGCCGAAATCAGCGGAGTCTCGCCGGTCGAATTGGGTTCATCCACCCGCGCCCCGCCCGCAATCAGCAATTCCATACCTTCGACAAAGCCGAGGTTGGCCGCCACCACCAGCGGGGTCTGGCCCTTGGCGTCGCGGATGTTCGCATCGGCGCCCTTGCCCAGCAGAAAGCTGATCCATGTGGTATCGCGGCGCGCGGTCACGATATGCAGCGCGGTTTCGCCGGTGGAAACATCGCGCGTATTGATGATGGTCGTGCCCGGTTCGGCCAGAGCGTCGGTGACCTCCTGCCCTTCCTTCTTCTTCACGCTTTCGAGGAACTTGTAGCTTTTCGAAAACTGGGCCTGCGCCGGGCCGGGCAAAGCAACGCCCATCGCCAGCGCCGCAAACAGCGCCACACGCAGCCTGCGCCGATATGTGCCAGAGATCACTTCACTTCCTCCATAGCCGAATGCGCCGCCCTTAAACCCTCATGGGCGCATCATCGCACCTTGCGCAAGGGCCTTTAGCAGAGCATGAACAGCCGCGCCATGATCAAGCCCATTCGTACCTCACTTGCCGCCCTGATCGCGGGCGCGCTGTTGCTCTCGGGTTGCAAATCCGCGCCGTCTCCTTCCGATCCGCCGCTGGCGGGCGCCGCCATCGGCGGGCCGTTCACGCTGGTGAACAAGGATGGCAAGACAGTGCAGTGGTCCGATTTCAAGGGCTTCTACCGGATCGTCTATTTCGGCTACACCTTCTGCCCCGATGCCTGCCCCACCGATGTGGCGGTGGCGATGCGCGGGCTGGACGCCTTTGCCAAGACCCATCCCAAAGAGGCCGATCGCATCCGCCCGATCTTCATTTCCATCGACCCGGCGCGCGACACACCCAAGGTCGTGGGCGAATTTGCCGCCGCCTTCTCGCCGCGCCTGATCGGCCTGACCGGCTCGGCGGCACAGGTGGATCAGGCCGCCAAAACCTTTGCCGCCTATTATGCGCGCGGCAAGGAAACCTCGGGCGGATATCTGATGGACCACAGCCGGATCGCCTATCTGATGGGGCCGGATGGTCAGCCGATCTCGATGCTGCCGGTGGATAAAGGCCCGCAGGCCGTGGCGGAGGACCTGTCAACATGGGTGAAATGAGAGACCGCTTCTGGGAACTCCCGCTCCACCGCCTGAGCAAGGCGGAATGGGAGGCGCTGTGCGACGGCTGCGGTCAGTGCTGTCTACACAAGGTCGAGGACGAGGACAGCGGCGAGATCTTCATGACCAATGTGGCCTGCAAGCTGCTCGACCTGCGCACGGGCCAGTGCAGCGATTACAAGAACCGACGCGCCCATGTGCCCGATTGCATCCGACTGACGCCCAAGAGCGTGCGGCAGTTGGGCTGGCTGCCCGAAACCTGCGCCTATCGTCGGCGGGGCGAGGGTCGGCCCTTGCCCGAATGGCATTACCTGCTGACCGGCGACCGGCAGAGCGTCCATGCGGCAGGCGCCAGCGTGGCGGGCCGCGCCATCAGCGAGACGGTGGCGGGGCCTCTGCACCATCACATCATCTGGCCCGAGGGCATGGAGCCGATGGAGATCATTGAGGAAGAAGAATAATGCTCGACTGGCTGCGGCGCAGTCAGAAAGAGGAGGAAAGCCCCTCAATCGAGCTGAACGGTGCGCGCGTGCCGATCACGATCCGCCGCCTGCCGCAATCGCGCCGCATGACCATGCGCCTTGCCCCCGACGGCAGCGAGGTGCGGATCGCCATCCCCAAATGGGCCCGCACGCAGGATGCGCTTGATTTCGCCAATTTGCGCGCCGACTGGCTGGCCGCGCAACTGGCGCGCCATACGCCCAAGGTGGAGCTGGCGCCGGGCGGGGTGATCCTGTTCGCCGGGGTGCCGCACCGGATCGCCCACAGCCCCGGATCGACCCGCCGCGTGGTGTGCGAAGGGGGCGTGATCCATATGGGCGGCGCGCTGGATTCGCTTGCCCCCCGCCTCACCCGCTGGATGCAGGCGCAGGCGCGCGAGCATTTTACGCAGGATCTGGCCTTTTATTGCGCCCGCGCCGGGGTGCCCGTGCCCCCGCTGGCGCTCTCGGGCGCGCAGGCGCGCTGGGGCAGCTGTTCGGCGCGGGGCAGCGTGCGACTCAACTGGCGTCTGATGATGGCCCCCGATTCGGTGCGCCGCGCCGTGGTTGCCCATGAGGTCACGCATCTGGTCCATTTCAACCATTCGCCCGCCTTCCACGCCCTGCTTGCCCAATTGTTTGAAGGCAGTATCGAGGAAACCAACCGCTGGCTCAAACGCCATGGGCGCTCGCTCTATACGCCGCTTGGCTGATCCGGGCGCATAGTGCTGGCGTAAGGCGCGATTCATCCCTATTTGCGTGGCGTGATGGTTTTCAAACGCAAGAATTCGATGTGGTCCGATGTGTCGCCCACGGGCGCAGTGTCCGATTTCGTCTCGGTGTGGCGCTCGTCGGGGCGGCATCGGTGGCGCTTTGTGCTGGCCGCTTTCGTGGCCAGCGGCTCTGTTCTCTCGTTGATTATCCGCGAAGAGCATCGCGCGCCGCCGCGCCTGCCCTCGATCACCTATATCAACAGTTGGCGCGCGGACCGCAGCGACGAGGAAATCAAGGCCAGCAACTTGGCTTTTCAGAAGATCAAAGAAGACCGCGCGCGCGAACAGGCCGAGGCCGAGGAAGAGACCAAAAAGCTCTACCGCACACTGGGCCGGATTTCGGGCATGGACGTCGACAAGATCGAGCGTGACGCCGCAGCGCAACGCGCCGCAGAGGCCAAGGCCGCCGCTGCCGAGGCCGAACACGCCAAGGCCGTGCAGGCCGCCGCCGCGAAATAATGGCTGACGTCGTGGGCGACAGGGCCGATCTGCGCTGGCTGGACGCCGCCGCGAGGATTTCCACGCGGGCGCGGCCCTTGTCCCGGCCCAATCCGGGCGTGGGGGCAATTGTGGTGCGCGATGGCGTGGTCGTGTCGCGCGGCTGGACGCAAAGCAGCGGGCGGCCCCATGCCGAAGCCGTGGCGCTAAGCGGCGTCGATGCGCGCGGGGCAACGATGTATGTGACGCTCGAACCCTGCGCCCATGTTTCGGCGCGCGGCCCGGCCTGCGCGGATCTGGTGGCAGCATCGGGGCTGGCGCGGGTGGTGATCGGCTGCGGCGATCCCGATCCGCGCACAGCAGGCGCAGGCATCGCCCGGATTCGCGGTGCAGGCATTGCGGTGGAGCAGGTCGATTGCCCCGCCTCACGCGCCTCGCTGGCAGGCTATCTGACCCAGCGGGTCAAGGGGCGCCCGCATGTGACGCTCAAGCTGGCAATGTCGCTCGACGGCTGCATCGCGCGGGCCGATGGCGAAAGCCAGTGGATCACGGGCCCCGAAGCACGCGCCCATACCCATGCCATGCGAGCACAATCAGACGCGATTCTGGTGGGCGGCGGAACGTTACGGGCGGACAATCCGCGCCTCGACGTGCGTCTGCCAGGCCTGGAGGTGCAAAGCCCGCGCAGGTTGGTGCTAACGCATGGCGCGGTGCCGGATGGGTGGGATGCCCTGCCCTCTCCGCAAGCGATCCATGGGTTGCGCGATGACCTCTACCTTTTTGTCGAGGGCGGCGCGGGGGCGGCATCGGCCTTCCTGCGCGCCGGGCTGGTGGACCGCCTGCTGCTCTATCGCGCGCCCATCCTGATCGGCGGGGGCAGGCAGGGCATTGGCGATTACGGCCTTTCGGCTCTGGCGCAGGCCCATGACCGCTGGCACAAGACCGATCAACGCCAGCTTGGCAAGGACACGCTGGAAATCTATGAGGCAACCCCATGTTTACCGGCATTGTCACCGCTTTAGGCACCATCACGCAGGCCACGGGCACGCAGCACGTCCACGCCCGCATCGCCGCCCCTTTTGACCCCGAAGGCATCGCCATCGGCGCCTCCATCGCCTGCTCGGGCGTCTGCCTGACGGTGGTGGACAAGGGCGGTGTGGCGGGCGATTCGTGGTTCGCCGTCGACATCTCGGGCGAAACCACCAGCCGCACCGTGGCGGGGCGCTGGGTTGAAGGCACCACGCTCAATCTCGAACCGGCGCTCAAGCTGGGCGATGAACTGGGCGGGCATATCGTGACCGGCCATGTCGATGGCGTGGGATCGGTGGTCAGCATCAGCACGGTGGGCGATTCGATCCGCGTGATCATCGCCGCGCCCGCAGACCTTGCGCCCTATATCGCGGAAAAAGGCTCGATCACCGTCGATGGCATCTCGTTGACGGTCAATGACATCGCCGATCAGGTCGATGGCACCTGCCACTTTGCGCTCAACATCATCCCCCATACCGCCAAGGTCACAACTGCGGGGCAGTGGGTCGAGGGCGCGTCGGTCAATCTGGAGATTGATGTTTTGGCGCGGTATCTGAAGCGTATGCAGGCGTTGAAGGGGTGATTATGCGAGGGTCTAGACCCTCGCGCTCCCGTTACTTTCTTTGTTGCGCATAGGGCTCGGCGTTTTGTGTCGGACGCAGCGTTGGAAAAATTAAAGCCTGCGGCGCCATTTCCCTGCGCCGCAGGCTTTTATGCAAACCAAAAGAGCGCCCCGTTCGGAACGAGGCGCTCTTTCAATATCGGGATTGCAAAGGGACCAAGTCCCTTTGCCCGCCGGAGGCAAAAAGCCCCAAATTAAGCCGTAACGTCCGCCACCGCCGCGATGAACTTGTCGATGTTGCCCATCGTCAGGCCCGCAACGTTGATACGGCCCGAACCGGCCATATAGACGCCGTGCTTTTCGCGCATGGCCAGCACCTGATCGCCATTGAGCGGAACGATCGAGAACAGGCCGTTCTGCGTGCCGAAGGGCGCGAAATCGACCGAACCCTGAACGCCTGCGCCGCCCAGCTTGGCGCGCACTTCGTTCATGCGCGCGCGCATAACGTCCAGCTCGTTGAGCCAGCTCTTGGTCAGGCCTGCGTCCGAGAGGATCAGACGAACCACCGCGCCGCCATGGTCAGGCGGCATCGACCAAGCCGCGCGGGCCAGCGTGGCGCCATTCGACAGCACGATGTTCACCGCGTCGGCATTCTGGGCCAGCACATAGAGCGCGCCCACGCGATCACGGTAATAGCCGAAGTTCTTGTCGCAGCTATAGGCGATCAGCGCTTCGGGCACTTCGGCCAGAACGCGGCGGATGCCATAGGCGTCTTCTTCCATGCCCTGACCCAGACCCTGATAGGCAAGGTCGAGGATCGGCAGGATGCCCTTGGCCTTGATCAGGCCTGCGATTTCGTCCCATTCGGCGTTGGTGTAATCAATGCCGGTCGGGTTGTGGCAGCAGCCGTGCAGCATGATGGCATCGGTAGCTTCGGCTCCGGCAATCGCTTCGCGCAGGGAATCCATGTCGGCAACGCCAGCCTTGGTGGCGTGGTTGAAGCCCTTGATTTCGACGCCGACATCGGCGGCGATCTGGGCATGGTTGGGCCAGCTGGGCGTGCCCATCAGAATGCGGGTAACGCCCGCCTTCTTGGCCAGGGCCACGGCCAGACGCACCGCGCCCGTACCGCCCGGAGCCTGCATCCCATCGATGCGGCCATCCATGGTCGGGTTTGCGGCGCCAAACACATAGGGCATCAGCGCATGGACAAACCCCATGTCGCCTTCGGGACCCAGATAGGCTTTGGAATCCTGCGTATCGAGCAGCAGCTTTTCAGCCGCCTTCACCGATTCGAACACAGGCGTGGCGCCCGTATCGGTGCGATAGACACCCACGCCGAGGTCAATCTTGTCCTCGCGGGGGTCCGCATTGTGGAGCTTGATCAGCGCCAGAAGCGCGTCGGCGGGCTGTTGCTTGAGGTTGTTGAGCATAGTGGCCGCGCCTTTACCCCCACGCGCCGGTGGGGGCAAGGGCGTATCGCCACGAATCGGCGCTTAGAGCGGGTTCCAGTTCTGCTTTTTCGAGAACTTCATATAGCCGCCATTGATGCCCAGCCGCAGCCCGACCCCCATGCGCACCGGAATCAGCACTACATCGCCGCGCCGCAGATAGGAAACATTGAAGCCTCCCACCATATAAGCCTGCCCCTCGCCCGCGCCAAAGCGGTGATAGAGGTCTTCGGTGTTGTAAAGATTATAGACCAGCACGAAAGTGTTGGCGGCATTGGCCCCGGCGTCAAAGCCGATTGAGGGGCCCGCCCAGTAAGCCGGACGCTGGCCCTCGATCTTGTGATAGAGCGTGCCCGAACCATAGCGCAGACCAAGGGCAAAGGCCCCGCCCGCCTCGCGCCCGACGATATAGCCGTTCGGCTCACCCTGCTTTTTCAGAATATCCTGAATGATCTGGGCCAGCCCCTTGGCGCCCTTGCCGAACACGCCCTCGGCTGCGCCGATCAGGTCGTCCTGATGATAGGTCCGCCCATCGGCTGGCGGTGCGGGCGTTGCGGCCGGCGCGACAGGCTGAGGCGCGGCGGGCGCGGCCGGAGCATAGGTTGCGCCGCCCGCCGGCGGCGCATAGGCGGGCGCGGGCGCTGCCGGGGCATCGGGCCGGACCAGATCGGAATCGATCGGCGGGTTGCTCTGCGCATGGGCTACCGGCGTCAGAATCATCATGCTCAACGCCACCAGAGCGCCCATCCTTGCGCCATGGCCAGCCATACGGTTCGGCTTCATCGCTTCATTCCTCTCATCGCGGCAGGCCCAGTCTATCGCCCGCCGGCCTTGTGGACAATCCGGCCTTCCCTTGCGCAAGTCGGCAGGCGGCAGGCCGAGTCGGATATGCGGCAAAACGTGGCCGGGCCTGCATTGCTGGAGGCTGAAGCGATTTTGCGCCAGCGGTAAATGAACGGCGTGCGCGCTGTTTCCCCAGCGAATAAAAAGAAATCATTCTACCCCCTTGCCGGTTCGAAATACCCCCGCTATAGGCCGCCTTCGCCGCTGCGATCCGGAGACGTGGGTGAGTGGCTGAAACCAGCGGTTTGCTAAACCGTCGAGCCCTTAAGGGGGCTCCCCGGGTTCGAATCCCGGCGTCTCCGCCATCACTCGCCCGACAATCGGGCGCCGGAATTCCGGCCTTGGTGGCGCCTTTGCATGATAGTTGAATTCTCGATCCGGCACGTTTCTGCGCGCCTGCGTCGCCCTGTCCACATCGCGCATCGCGCATCGCGCATCGGAAAGTTGATCGCCCGCTGCGTCAAATGGATCAGGCTCGGTCAAAATCAACCGATATACATCATCATAGAACAACAAATCGGGGAGGATGGATCGCGTCCTGCAATGGTCGTTTACGGCCCGTAAAGTCGTGCATCCAAATCGCATGAAGCGATCCGTTCAAAACCCCGAAATAAAAATGACGATATTTCGGGAGGTATTGTATCGTGAACAAGAATATCACCACCATGCGCCGCATCTTCATGGCCGGAGCCGCCGTGGGGCTCGCCATTCCAGCCCTTTTCTGCGCCCAACAGGCCAATGCTCAACAGGCAGAAAAGGGCTTGGGCGAAATCGTGGTCACTGCGCAAAAGCGCGAGGAAAAGGCCCAGAACGTCCCGATCGCGCTGACAGCTCTGGGCACGGCCGAGCTGAAAGCCACGGGCATCACCGATACGCAAAGCCTGCGCGCGGCGGTACCTGCGCTGAATGTCACCGTGGCGGCGGGCGGCTATGCCCTGCCCCGCATTCGCGGCATCGGCGCCACGGGTCAGGGGCCGGGGATCGAAAACCCGGTCGCGGTCTATGTCGATGGCGTCTATTACGGGGCGTCTTTCGGCGTGCTGCAATCCCTGTTCGACGCCAAGCAGGTGACGGTCCTCAAAGGCCCGCAAGGCACGCTGTTTGGCCGCAACGCCACCGGCGGCCTGATCCAGATCACCACCCAAGGCCCCAGCAAGACATGGACCGGCAAGGCCGAGCTGAGCTATGGCAATTACGAGACGATGAACGGCGCGGCCTATCTCTCGGGGCCGATCACCGAAAAGCTGGCCTTCTCGGTTTCCGGCCAATATGAAAACCGCGACAAGGGCTGGGGCAAGAATCTGTTCACCGGCAAGGACATCAACAGCGGCGAACAATATGTGATGCGCGGCAAGCTGCAATGGCAGCCCGGCGCCGACACCAACATTCTGGCCTCGATCGACAGCAACGGCCGCAACAGTTCGGAACCTGCTTTCCGCAATTTCACGCTCAACACGCTGGGCCAGAATGTGACGGGCCAGATTATCGCGCTGGGCGGCAATCCGAACACCGATATTTATGCCGACGTCGATCCGGTGCTGCGCACCCGCCAGAGCGGCGGCGGCCTGACCATCGAACAGGGCCTTGGCGGGGTAAAGGTCAAGAGCGTGACCGCCTATCGCAAATCGACCATCCGCGGCTATTTCGACCCCGACGGCACCACCCAGCCCCAGTTGCGCATCGACAACAACCAGTATGACCGCCAGTTCACGCAGGAAGTGAACCTGATGTCGAATGGCGGGGGCAAGCTGCAATGGGTGTTGGGCGGCTTCTATATGTGGAATTCGGCCGGGACCGAGCCGGGCCGCACCACCGGCACCCGCGTGTTTGGCGGCAATGGCTATACCGACAATATCAACAATGTCCGCCTGACTTCGCTCTCCGGCTTTGCCGAGGGCACCTATGCCTTCGATCCCAACACCCATCTGGTGGCGGGCCTGCGCTATACTCATGACCAGCGCACCCTGACCGCGCAGGTCAATTCCTATAATGGCGCAACCGGCACCACCACCA
Organism: Novosphingobium sp. SG751A; assembly: GCF_013149295.1. Lineage (GTDB taxonomy): Bacteria > Pseudomonadota > Alphaproteobacteria > Sphingomonadales > Sphingomonadaceae > Novosphingobium. The sequence goes on along the minus strand of NZ_JABGCB010000003.1, from coordinate 28,731 downwards.
TCGGCGCGCCCGTCAGCGATGCGCATACGTTCAACAAGGCGACGTGGCGCCTCTCGGTCGATCACCGCTTCTCGCCCGAAGTCATGGTCTATGCCAGCTACAACCGCGGCTTCCGCTCGGGCACCTATATCGCGCAGGCCTTTACCGCAGGGTCGGCCCCGCTGCTCAACCCCGAAGAGGTCGATGCCTATGAAATCGGCGCCAAGACCGACCTGTTCGACCGCCGGGTGCGCCTGAATGTCGCAGGCTTCTATTATGACGAGAAGAACATTCAGGTGATGCAGGTCATCTCCGGGGTTCAGAATGTCTATAATGCCAAGGGCGCCCGCATCTATGGTCTGGACGCCGATATCAACTGGCGCGTAACCGACCACCTGCGCCTGTTTGGCGGGGTCAACCTGACGCATGCCCGCTATACCAGCTTTACCGATGCCGTCCTTTCGACCCCCTATCCGGTGGCATCGGGCTTCAACATCGCCAACCTGACCTATGTGAACAGCAAGACCGGCGCGACCATGGCCAACACCGCCTGCCTTGGCACATTCGGTTCGCCCGCCGCGCAATTGGGCGGCAATTGCCTCTATTACGGCGACGCCTCGGGCCACAAATTGCAGAATACCCCCGACATCACCTTCAGCCTTGGCGGTTCGTATGAACTGAGTAAGTTCACGCTGGCGGGCAATGTTTATTACAATGGCGGCTATGTCGGCTCGCCCGACGAGCGCGTGACGCAGGCGCATTATACGCTGGTCGACGGTTCGCTGACCTATCGGCCCAACGATCGGGTCTATGCGCGCCTGTGGGGCCGCAATCTGGGCAATGCCTTCTATCGCACCCAGATCGGCGCCTCGAACAGCGGCGACAACGGCACCTATGGCGCCCCGCGCACCTATGGCGTCACGCTGGGCTTTGAATATTGATGATGCGACAGGCCGGGCTCACCCCCGGCCTGTTTCCCTTTATGGCACCAGCACGGTGTCGAGCGGCGGCTCGACCGTCTTGGGATAATCCAGCGTATAGTGCAACCCCCGGCTTTCATGACGCTTGAGCGCTGAACGCACGATCAGATCCGCGCTCTGCAACAGATTGCGCAATTCGATCAGATCGGTGGTCACGCGGAAGTGGCCGTAATAATCATCCACCTCGTCAAACAGCAGCTTGATGCGATGGGCTGCGCGTTCCAGCCTTTTGGTGCTGCGCACGATGCCCACGTAATTCCACATGAAGCGGCGGATCTCGGTCCAGTTCTGCTTGATGATGACTTCTTCGTCCGAATCCGAAACCCGGCTTTCATCCCACGCACGGATCGGAGGGGGCGCATCGAATTCGTCCCAGCGCGCCAGAATATCGGCGGCCGAAGCATCGCCGAACACAAGACATTCCAGCAGCGAATTGGAAGCAAGGCGATTGGCGCCATGCAGTCCGCTTTCCGCGCATTCCCCGGCGGCATAGAGGCCGGGCAGATCGGTATGCCCATCCAGATCGGTGACGACCCCGCCGCAGGTGTAATGCTGGGCGGGCACGACAGGAATCGGCTCCTTCGTCATGTCGATGCCCAGCGAGAGCAGCTTCTCATGGATATTGGGGAAATGCTCGCGCACGAAATCGGCGGGCTTGTGGCTGATGTCCAGATGGACGAAATCGAGCCCGTATTTCTTGATCTCGCTGTCGATGGCGCGGGCCACGACATCGCGCGGGGCCAGTTCGAGGCGGTCGTCATAATCGGGCATAAACCGCTTGCCCGTGCGCGGGTTGATCAGGCGTCCGCCCTCGCCGCGCACCGCCTCGGTGATGAGGAAGTTCTTGACCTCAAGGTTGTAGAGGCAGGTAGGGTGGAACTGCATCATCTCCATGTTCGACACACGCGCGCCCGCGCGCCATGCCATGGCGATGCCGTCGCCCGTGGCCCCGCGCGGCGCGGTGGAGAACTGATAGACACGCCCCGCGCCACCAGTGGCCAGAATGGTGGCGCGCCCGACATGAGCCTCGACCTTGCCGCTGGCCTCATCCAGCGCATAGACGCCCCACACCCGGCCCGAACCGGAATAGCGCATCTCGTGCCGCCCGGTGATGAGATCAATGCAGCTCTGCCCCGGCAGCAGCGTGATATTGGGATGGGCCTCTGCGGCGCGGATCAGCGCCTCCTGCACCGCCCAGCCGGTGGCGTCGGCCACATGGGCGATGCGACGATGCGAATGGCCGCCCTCGCGATGCAGATGCAGATGATCGCCCTCGGTGTTGAACGGTACCCCCAGATCGGCCAGACGCCCGATCGCCAACGGCGCACGCTCGACCACATATTCGACCGTATCGAGCCGGTTCAGCCCCGCGCCCGCCACCATCGTGTCGCGGATATGATCCTCAAACGTATCGCCCGCATCCAGCACGGCGGCGATCCCGCCCTGCGCCCATGCGGTTGATCCCCCCGTCAGCGTGCCCTTGGCCAGCACCAGCACCTTCAACCGCTGAGCCAGAGAGAGGGCGGCGGTCAAACCGGCAGCGCCCGAACCGATCACGATCACATCAGCATTCATAAGCCATTCCAAACTGGGCCGCTGCTTCATGGGCAGGCGGCACGCGATTCGCGGCCTCGCTTTGCGCCCAAAGGGCCGATTTGGAAAGCAGGCAACGCAACGAAACCGTCATTTTCGCCCAAGAGGGGCGGATATGGTTAAACACATAAGAAAAAAGAGAAAGTAATTGCAAAATGGGTCAAGCAATTGCTTTTCCCCCGTCAGATTTAGGTATATGAACGTAATTGGATCGAAGATTACATAATTTTACCTGACAAGGTCAGCAGGCGTTTCCTATGAATTCGCCTGCCGTTGACCTGCGCCTGGATGGGGTCGTTACGATGAAACTCGACTTGCCTTTGTGTCTGTTCAACCGCCATGCTCCGCGCCGAAGCAGGGTCAAATGGGACGGGCTTAATTTTGTCGGCGCGTGCCGTTTTTGCAAAAAGCCGATTCGCCGGATGGATAAAGGCCGCTGGGTTCAGGATCAGATGGAAAGCACGACATCTTCCACATCATCGGACCTGTAAGAACGCCGGGGGCAGCAGCCTGCCCCCGCAATAACATCGCTTACGTAGTCTGGACCTGCGTGGTCAGGCTGACAAAGACATCCTCCAGATCGGCCTCACGCGTGGTGACATCGACAATGGCCATGCCCTGCGCCTGCACCGCACCAAGGATCTCGCCCGCGTTGGTCTTGTCCTTGTCATAGGTGATTTCGATAATATCGGGGGCCACCGCCGTGCATTTCAGAAAAGCGGGATGGTCGGGCAGCGTATCGATGGGCTTTTCAAGCGTAAGCACAACGATCTTTTCACGCGCCATATCGACCAGTTCGCGGGTCGGCTTATTCGCGATCAGCTCACCATGATTGATGATGGCGATGCGGTCGCACAATTCCTCGGCTTCCTCCAGGTAATGCGTGGTCAGCACCACCGTCACCCCTTCATCATTCAGCCGCTTGACCAGTTCCCAGAGCTGACGGCGCAGCTCCACGTCCACGCCCGCCGTCGGCTCGTCCAGCACCAGCACCGGGGGCTGATGCACCATCGCCTTGGCCACCAGCAGGCGCCGCTTCATGCCGCCTGACAGCGTGCGGGCATAGGCCTTCGCCTTGTCCGACAGATGCACATCGGCCAGCAATTGTTCGGACAGACGCTCGGCCTTGGGAATGCCATAGAGGCCTGCGGTGTTCTCCAGCACCTCATAGGGGGTGAAGAAAGGGTCGAACACGATTTCCTGAGGCACGATGCCGATGGCGCGACTGGCGTTGCGCCGGTCGTGGTCAATGTCAAAGCCCCAGATCGAAACTTCGCCGCTGGTCTTGCGCACCATGCCCGCCATGATGTTGATCATGGTCGATTTGCCCGCGCCATTGGGGCCGAGCAGACCAAAGATCTGCCCCTGCGGCACATCGAGCGAAACGCCTTTCAGCGCCAGCTTGCCCTCGCCGTTACCGGCGGGCGCATAGCGTTTGACAAGATTGCGGATCGAGATGGCGGGGGCGTCGGAATGGCTCATGCGCGCTGCTTAACCCCCTGACGCCGTACGCGCAACAGGACTTAGCCAGCCCCCTTATCCTACCGAGCGCACCAGTTCGGGCAGCCGATGTTCGGCCCAGCGATAGACCGCCGAGCGCCGCTCCAGCGCGCGCATCATCGCCGCCGGATAGACCTCGTTCACCAATTGGGCAAAGGTCTTGTTCCAACTGAAACGCTGGACCACATGGTTGCGCGCGGCCGCCCCCATCGCGCGATAGTCGCCGCGCCACAGCGCCTGAACATGATCGGCCATCGCGGCGGCATCATCCACCGGCCCCAGCCGCCCCAGCCCCGCCGGCACGCGCGCGGGCATCGCCCCGCTGGCCACGCCCACAACGGGCAGGCCGCTCGACTGCGCCTCGATCACCGAAATGCCGAAAGTTTCATCGGCCATCGCCGAGACATAAATGTCCGAAGACGCCAGCGCGATCGCCAGCGCATCGCGATCATCGACAAATCCGGGCAGCGCCACCGGCAACCCGCGCGTGTCGCGAATCAGCCGGTCGCGCAATTTGCCATCGCCCAGCATGACCATCGCCGCGCCCATTTCGGGCGGCAGGCGGCGGAACATTTCCACCAACCGATGCGCGCGCTTTTCATTGTCGATGCGCCCGGCATAGATGAGCAACGGCCCATCGCCGCCCAGACCCAGCTTTTCGCGGAAATGAGGATCGCGCCGCGCCGGACTGAACTGATCGGTATCCACGCCCAGCGAGAGGACATCGACATGGCCGATGCCCCATTGCGCCAGTTGATCGCGCACAGGATCGTTGAGCGCATAGAGCCGGTCGAACGCGCCATAGGTCTTTTGCGCATAGGCCACACCGATCGAACGCAGGCCATCGGCCATGCGGCGGCCAAAGAGCTGCTCGCCCACGCGGTGAATATGCACATTGGGAAAATCGGTATGATAGCCGGCAACCAACGCGGTTTCGGGATGGGCACGGCGATAGTTGATTGCCGTCCATGGCAAAACCCACGGACAAAGCGATTCGATCACATCGGGCCGAAAATGTTCGAGCACTTCACGCACCGCGCCGGTGCGCAGGATGAAGCGGTAGTTGGGGCTGCCGCGCACCTGTTCGGCGCCGACCTCAACCCAGATATGGCGCCCGCATTCGACCACGCGATCCTCGGGGCCGGGCACGATCTGGATCAGCCGGTGGCCGGTCTGTTCCAGAATATAACGCCGCTTTTCACGTAGATAAGTGCTGACCCCGCCGCCGCCGACGGGTGCATAAGACTGGGTAAGGTCACAAATCAACATTTCTCGATGGGCATGACGCATGCTTATTCGACCTCACCTATGCGGCCGCCCTTCCGTGTCGAAAGACACAGGGACAGGCAACCCATCAGCGGCGAGGAATGACCCCAGCATCGGCCTCGCACGCTTACTTACGCAAAATTCGGCCCCGTGCGCCCACCCTTAACGGGGTTCATGCAGTTTGGCAAAGGAGATAAATCACGCAAAGCCAAGTAACAAATTGTCTTAAGGAGGCGGGATGGCTGATATCAGGGGAAATCGCGCGGGCTGTTTTCCGAGTCAACAAACACGCCCGCAGGCTCTGGAAATCGCGCGAAACTCCTGCTACTGGCCTTGACCCATGAGCGACCAGCCCGAAACCGTCACTGTTCACACCACCCGCGTTCATTGCGATGGCGCCGAAGCGATCCGCACCGATGGCACGTTCAAGCCCTCGGCGCTGGGTCATCCGCGCGTCTATCTCGAAATCGACGAGCGTGGCTTCGTGGACTGCCCCTATTGCGACAAGCGCTTTGTGCTGGATGAGGCGCACGCCCACCATTGATGCGACAGGCGTTGGCGGGATAAGCGCCGCGCCCTTGGTCAGATAACCGTCGCTGCGCCATTGCGCCGCGGCGGCATCGGTCTATATCAACGGCATGACCTTTTCTGCCGATCCCCGCTCGCTGCTCTATCGTCCCGGCCAGCTTGAACCCGACGAGGCCCGCGCTCTGGTGGGCCGCACATTGGCCCAATGCGACGATGGCGAGCTTTACCTGCAATTCATCGCGTCCGAAGCCTTTGGTTTCGACGACGGGCGGCTGAAAACCTGCGATTACAGCCGCGAGGCAGGCTTCGGCCTGCGCGGGGTCTCGGGCGAGATGACCGGCTTTGCCCATGCCAACGAGATTTCCGCCGCCGCAATTGCGCGCGCTGGCGAAACGCTGACGCTGCTCGATCCGGCCAGCGGCCAGCGATCCGCCCCGCCGGTGCGCACCAACCGCCACCTTTACACCGATACCTCGCCGCTCGACGGGGTGGAATTTGCCGCCAAGGTTGCGCTGCTCGAACAGATCGACGCTGCCGCCCGCGCCCGCGATCCGCGCGTGGCGCAGGTTTCGGCCTCGATTTCCGGGTCGTGGTCGGTGGTGGAGATCCTGCGCGCCGATGCTGATGCCGTTACAGACATTCGCCCGCTCGTGCGTTTGAACGTCTCGATCGTGGCCGAACAGAACGGGCGGCGCGAGACAGGCAGCTTCGGGATCGGCGGGCGTTACCTTTACGACGACCTGATGAAGCCGGAAACGTGGAACCGCGCCATTGACGCCGCGCTGGCGCAGGCGCTGGTCAATCTGGAATCGGTGGCGGCGCCTGCGGGCGAAATGACCGTGCTGCTGGCGCCGGGCTGGCCGGGCGTGCTGCTGCATGAGGCGGTGGGCCACGGGCTTGAGGGCGATTTCAACCGCAAGGGCACCAGCGCCTTCTCGGGCCGTCTGGGCGAGCGGGTCGCGGCCCCCGGCGTGACCGTGGTCGATGATGGCAGCATCGCGGGTCGCCGCGGTTCGCTCACGGTCGATGATGAAGGCACGCCGACTCAGGAAAATGTGCTGATCGAGGATGGCATTCTCAAGGGCTATCTTCAGGACCGCCTCAACGCCCGGCTGATGGGCGTGGCCCCCACCGGCAACGGACGGCGCGAGAATTACGCCCATGCGCCCATGCCGCGCATGACCAACACCTTTATGCGCGCGGGCAATGATGACCCCGCCGAATTGCTGAGCCGCGTCAAAAACGGCATCTTCGCCAAGAGCTTTGGCGGCGGGCAGGTGGACATCACCAGCGGCAAATTCGTCTTTTCCTGCACCGAGGCCTACCGCATCGAAAATGGCAAGCTGGGCGCGCCGATCAAGGGCGCGACGCTGATCGGTGATGGGCCCTCCGTGCTGACCCGTGTGACCGGCATCGGCAATGATCTGGCGCTGGACGAAGGCGTGGGCATTTGCGGCAAGGGCGGCCAGTCCGTGCCCGCAGGCGTGGGCCAGCCCACACTGCTGGTCGAGGGACTGACCGTAGGCGGCACGGGTTAACCCGAATCATGGACGCCAGAATCATAGACGATGGCCCCGACAGGGCGTAGAATGGTCAATCTGAAGGGGGCGCTTCAGGCCTAAGGAGAAGGCAAAATGTCTGTTCGTTCCATGCTTCGCATCGCCGCTCTGGCTGGCGGCGCATTGGCCGTTCTGGCCGCCCCGGCGGTTAACGCGCGCGAGCGCCTGACCCCCGATCAGGAACTGGCCAAGATCATCAAGGATCGCGTGCCGGGCAAGCCCGTCAATTGCATCAACCTGACCGAGATCCGTTCGACCACGATCATCGACAAAACCGCCATCGTCTATGACATGGGCGGCACGATCTATGTGAACCGCCCGCCCTATCCGCAATCGCTGGACGATGACGATGTGCTGATCACCAAGACCTGGGGATCGCAATTGTGCAGCGTCGATATCGTGCAACTGGCCACGCGCGGCGGCGGTGCGGGCATGTGGTGGCGCGGTTCGGTGGGCCTTGGCGAATTCGTGCCCTATACCAAGCCCAAGGTGGCACCGGCCCCGGCTGCTCCGGCCCATCCCGCAGGCTGAATCAGGGCGCGCGATGCGCCCACCAGATGACGCCCGCGACGATGGCCATCGCCAACGCCATTTTGCCCGCGAACATATAAATCAGCCAGCGAGGGATCCCCCCGCTGGCTGATTTGTTTTCCGGTTTCGGTTCGTGACCGATCATTCCCATTCAATTGTTCAAAACCAAGTTAACGCATTGATCTATATGGGGTTTTCTTTGGGAGGCGAGTGAAAAGCCGACTCGCGGGCCGTCAAAAAGCTACGATGTTGATTTTTCAGGTAAATTTGATCGAAAAATTTTTTGCGTGATTTCGGCATCTATCGAGATCAGCCGCGCGAATTTTCAGTTTCGATCGCCCAAGCACTCAAATCACGCAGCACCGAAAAGTACCGTCGGTAACCTTATCAGACACACCTCACCATTGCCATGTCGACCCAGAGTCTCGACGTCACGTATCGAGAAAATCCCATTCGCTGCCCATCACCCACCGCAAAGCGCTTAGCTTGCCGCTCAGCATGCCCCACTCAAAATCGCTCCAGGGTCCAAGGTTTTCCAAGCCGACCTCGTCCTCCGTTCGCTTTGCAGCAGCCAACGCCTTTTCCCAGACGGCATCGACGGTCGTCCGCTGATGGCGTTCGGGGTGCTTTTTCCATTCCGCTTCGCTGACGACCTTGTGCTTACCGCTTTCAATCGCCGATCTAAGATTCCAATGACGATTGTACCACACCTGACGAAATAGCAGGTTTTCGGCTTCCATGATCTCGCTCAGCAGGCGAGGTTCCTCACGGTATTCAAACTCCCATTTCACCTCTTCCATGAAGTCCGGCGCATACGCGTTCAGCACTTCACCGATGGCCAAGGAGTAGCTGGACTGTCCCGTTGTAAACAGGGCGGCAAGATCTGGATGCGGCTCACGCTCGTCGCGCGCCATGTCAGAAAAGTCGTGCTTGTTATGCGTTACGAACGCGTATCTCGAGCTTTTGTCAGCTTCAGACAGAGTTTCGCGATAAACCTCGATGAGAATAGCATCGCCGATGCTATTCTTATCTTTGTGAAAGGGTGCACGTTTTTCAACCGCACGCTCTGCAGCTCGAAGCTTTACCGCGTCACTCGTCTCGATAACTTCTGCCTGGCCAAAGATTTTCTCGATCCGCTGGACGCTCTCGTGAACGGCCTCGCCAAGTATGGTGATGCGGTGGTCGACATCATCCAAGCTGGCCAGGGCCTCCTCGCGGCCTTCTTCTTTGCCGAATTGCCGCACGGCCTCCTTGACCCGCTTGAAGGTGCTACTGAGACTCTTCCCGCTCTCCCGGATGATACGGTCTTTGTTACGAGCAAACTCATCAACTGATTGCTTCGGCAAGATCAGGTCAACCTCGCCGGCTTCGATCATTTGCTCCAAAGCGGCGAGCGTCGGCTGGTGGCGATAATCCTTGGCCATATCGAGCCACACGCAAGTATCAACTAAGAGATGCAGCACGAGTTCGCCTTCTTTGTTTGGTTTGCCTTGCACGTTCACGCGCTCACCAGATGTCTTAGGTTCTGGAGAACCGCGTCTTCCATGGCCTTCGCCGAAACGTTCCGAACTTCCGCCAGTTCGGCGACCGTGTGGCCGACATCGCGTGGCCTGAGTGGCTGCCCATCCCTCTCCACAAACGGCCCGTCGGTTTCAGTCAGCAAACGGTCGAGCGGAAGACTCCCAACCAGTTGTCGGTGCTTGGGTGAGCGCAGCATCTCTCCGTTGATCGAGAAATAGCAGCCGAGCGCGACCGCCCGACGGGCTTCGGCCGACGTGCCGGTGAACCAATGCATGACAACGCGTCCCCGGTCCTGCGGCAGGGAGCTTTCAATATGATTCAGCACTTTACCGACTGCGCGGACGCTATGGACGGTTAGTATCTTCCCGCCCTGTTCAGCGCAGGCGCGGAGGATGCGCTCGAACACCCGCTCCTGTGCCGGAAAACTCCGATAGAAGCGAGGGCCGGCGTCCAGGCCAATCTCGCCTACATAGCGTGCATCCGAGAGGTAGCGCTCGAAGATCGGCAACTCATTCTCGCGTTCGGCGACGAGCTGCGGATGTAGCCCCAAGGCGATCCGGACATGCGCCGACTTCGCCGCAAGCTCCCGGTTTCGCGGCCAAGCCTTCGGCGTGGTCGTGACCGCAAGCGTCGCCACGCGTTCTCGATCGCATTCGGCAATAAGAGCCGAATGGTCTTTGTAGAGATCGACGTGGCAGTGGAAATCGACCCAGCGCGCGGCCGATTGATTGGATGTCACTATCATAGCGGACGGGCCTGGACGCCGTGCAATAGTCTGCCGACCTCCTGCAGGCCGGCGACGTAGACGGCCTCATAATCGGAGAGCTTGCCAGGATGATCGATCAATGGCCCCGGTCGATGAATATCGAAACGGGCTCGCCCAGGCTTTCGTGCGAGGCGCGATAGCGCAAGCTGGAAGGAGCGCACATGCTCGCCCTCCGCCTTGTTTGTATCGAGGACCTGCGCTCGAAGATCGGGAATGCGGTACGACGTATCGTCGGTGCCCCAACCCTCGAGGATCGCAGCGCGCCGGATGAGACACGGCACACAACGTCCGCAATGTTTGGGGGTCCTCTCATTCGGGTCCGGATCGTAGCGGCGACTTCCAGGCGACGAGCACGACATGGTGTGCTTCGCTTCTTTCCGGAGGAACGGGATGTCGGCGCATTCTTTCGCCATTTGGCCCTTCGTCATGAAGGCGTAGGGATTTTCCAGTCGGACGCTCAGGCCGAGGCCTTTGAGTAGATCCTCGAAGCGCGCCATGTAGAACGGATGTGTCGTGCGAGTGCTAAGTGCTCCGAGGCGGAGCGGATCCAGGGGCACGTTGAGCGAGATCAGGCCATTCTCCGGCACATGCACGACCATGTCGCCGCCGATCGCGTCGGCCGCCATGACCGCCAGCGAGAAGAACAGAAATGAACGCCCCCTCAGCGTGTCCTCGACCGCAGAATGCTCCACCGTGTCGGTCGGAAATCCCACTCTTGCCCGAATGTGATGAAGCGTTGTTCCGCCGAAGCGACGCTTCATCACCTCGGCGCAATAGGCTTGGTGCGTGCTGGTGATGCCGTCCCAATAGTGGCTCACCAACATCGGCGCCTCACCGCGCGCGAGCAGATCGATCGCACCAATGAAACTGTCCAGCCCGCCCGAAAACAGGCAGACCGTTGTCGGGTTAGCTGTGCGCAGCTTCGTCGGTCTGGGCGCCAGATCGCGAGCGCCGGCGGCGCGAGAACGAAAATAGACGCCCCAGCGGTCGCCGGTCAGGAAGTTAAGCGTTGTCGCGATCAATGGCGCCAGCCCTTGCCAGCGAGCGGCATCATATACCGGCAAGTGGAGGTCGATCTCGCGGGTCCAGGCGTCCTGTGCGTCAGCGGCACGCGAGATACGCGTATCGGCGGCAGTGATCGCCGCGGCCAAAAGCGCCAGATCGACCGCTGTTTCGGAGGGGCGAAGGCCAAGCTCACAGAGTTGATCCAACGCCTGGCCCAGCCCATAGCCCAAACGGAACTCGCCATCGACGAAGTTGATCTCCGTCTCTTGTGTATCCACACGGCTCGGAGAAATGCTTGTGCCGTCTCCCAGACCAAGCCGCGCAATGATAGTATGATGCCTCATGCTGCGGCCTCCCCGGCGACGGCAACCAGCTCGAAAGCCGTCTCGTAAATCTGGTTGACGACATTCTCGATATCGCGGTCAGACAGACGCTCCAGGCTTTCGAGCCTTCCGGCGAGCTGACCGCGCGTTGCGCCCTCGACAAAATCATGAAGCTGCGCCTGGGCGCTTTCCACGGCAGCGATGTCATCAGGGAAGGTAATGCCCCGCCCGCCGAGGTCTGCCATCACCCGCCCTTCGATCGAACGCGAGATAAAGTCCAGGAAGACGTCCTGGAGCTGCTCCGGCGTAAGTGTATCGAAGCTGCCCAGCCCCGCTTCGGCAAGATCGCCGATCGTCTCCAGCATCGCCTGCCGAGCGATCGCGTCGTCGACCGCGCCGCCTGGTGGACAGATAAATTCCAGAATCGCTACGAAGACATCTGCCGCCGGCTGCGTTGCCAATCCGGCCAAGTTGAGTTGACGAAGCGTTTCGGTTGGTCCGAGACGTTGGAAGTCACGAACAACGCCCAACAATCCGCTAGCTGTGGCGCGGGATGAGCCCATGCGCCGCGCGGCCCGTCGGGCGCCGCCGGTGCTGCCGCGTACATAGCCCGACAGCGCACTTCCGAGCGCACTACGGCTGCCGGTCCTTGCGAAACGCGTGAAATTACCGCGAGCGCCACCAAGGCTACCGGTGCCCTTCGTATCCGGACGCGACGGCGTGCTCGGAACGCCCGGAATAGCAGGCGCTGCCGGCTGTCCCGGTTGCGGGAATGACGGTCCGCCGGGCGCGCCCGGTGCATTCGGACTCACCGGCGCTGTTGCCGGAGGTCGAGGCTGGGTCGGCGGCGTCGGGTCGTCCACGAAGGATGGAACGAGGCCGCTTGAGGGTCCGCCGTAGCTTTTTGACGTGCCCATCCGATCAACCCCGCTGCAGTTTGCTGATGCCCTGCGCGGCCTTTTGCAGAATCGAGTTTTCCGTCTGCTCGGCCCATGATCGCAGCGTCGTCTGGTACTCCGCCGCGATGCCCGTGTCCGTGAAGCACGCCCCCCAGCTCGACGCCGCCCAGCTCCCGACCTTGGCCACCGGCAACTCACGGATGAACTCCAAAAGCCGGCGTTGCAGCGCCGGATGCGCCTCGACCAGACGGACGAGGCCGTCCGCCCCCTTGGGCTTGGCCGCGAAGTTGTCGTCCTGAAGGATCCGGCCACGGATTGCCTCGAAAACCTCCTCGGGCTCTGGCCCTGTGAGTTTCGCGATCTCGCCGACGGCGCCCCGGACCATCATCGTCGGCCCCATCAGCTTCTCGACGAGGCCCTCAAGATGGCTTGCGGCGGCCAGCCCGCCCAACGAGCTACGCTTGTCACGCGTGACGAACACATAAGGCCGCAGGTCTACGCCCGTTAGCGGTGGGTCGATTGCCGCCCAGCCCTTCGCCCACTCGTTCTTTTCCCATTCCATGGCTTCGGCCGGGAGAGGTGCAGGTGCCGAGCGCGCAGCCTTACGCCCGCCCTTCGCGGCAGGCTTCTCGTCGTCGTCCTCCTCCGGCGCGGGCGCCCGGACGTGCTCCTCGAAACGCCGCAGCGCCTCGGGTTGGCCATCAGGGTGATTAGCCGCGAGGCGTGCAATCTGTTCGTAGAAATCCGGATAGAACCGCTCGGCGAGCATGATCTTGGCCAACACCGGGCGCTGAATGTCGGCACCGAAACCGCGCTCCTCGGCAATGGCGTGTCGCAACATCATGGAATTGAGGAAGCGTTTTATCTGGCGTGGATTGCCGCGCGTGCCCTCGCTTAGGATCTTCGTCACGTGGGCGCTGATCACGAGTGCCTGATCTACGTCGGGCGGCATCTTGCCTGCCATGGCCTGTTCCACGGTCCTTCGATCGAGGCCACGGCTCTTCCACGGCCGTCGCATATCTTCCCGCGCCGATGCGAGCAGATTGAGGAATCGCGGGTCCTTCGAGCCGAGCGCGTTCTCCGCCAGCAGAAGGGTCACGTACACGCGCGTCTCGGCGACACCCAGCGCGGGAATTCGGAATGGAACCTGGATCAACTTTTCTAGGTAATTGCGCGCGTAGCTTACCGGGCCGGAGCTGGGCGGCAGGTCGGGGAAGTGCTCGCGCACTGCATACTCGATCATCAGTTCATCAGCGCCGATGACAAAGGCGGTGCGTTCGACAAACAGGAAAAGGCGGATCGCTTCGAGCGTCGCGATCGCCGTCTTCGGCAAGCACCGGTCGAGATCGTCGATGATGACGACGAGCTGGTCGATGTCGGCGGCGTCGAGAAGCTCCTTGAACTCCTCGCGGAAGGCATGAATGTGCTCGGGAAGATTATCGCTCTCGTCCGGCGCTTCCTTGAGGAACTCGCCCGCCTTTTCGGCGACCCCCTTCAGATCTTCGATCGAGACATGGTCCTGGGGTTTGGCCAGGAACGAGGTGGCAACATCATAGAGGCCCTTGACCTGATCGAAGGTCGGGATGCCGGTCGTCGCCGTAAACGCAAAGCCGCCAGCCTTGCGAGCAAGCTTCAGCCAGTCCACCCGCTTCAGGACCTTCTTCGCGGCGTCGGCCACCTTCGTCGACGTCGGACGGGCGCGACGAAGCTCGTCGACAATGGTCTCGATGACGACCGTTTTTGCGTCCTCAAAGCCCTCGAACGTCCAACCGTTGAACCAGAGGCAGAGGACACGATCGTCTTCCGCAAAGGCGCCCTCCAGCATTTTGAGAACGCTTGACTTGCCTGCGCCCCAATCACCGTGGACGCCGATCGTCACCGGCGCGTCGGGCGTCTTGCGGATCAGAGTGACGACCGTCTTTGCGATGGCCTCATAGTAGAGGAGATCGGTCGCCGTCTCCTGATCGTTCAAGAACATAGTTCCCCCCTTCGCCTACATTACGCGGGCCACAGCCTCAGCCGTTTTTTCTTTTAATATACTTGATTAAGCCAACCAAATTCACCGACGCCTCCAATCCGCTGGTCTACACTGGCCCGCTCATTGCCCAAGCTCCGCGGCCTGCGCGACCAAATCGACGAGTTTCCATCCCTGGTCTGTGGCGGGCCCGATCAAGGCCATTGCTTCGGATTTGCGCAGCGCAAGCCCGAGCAGCTCGCGGGGCCTGGTGACGCCAACGAAGACGTTTGTCGCGGCGGTGAGCCCCACCCCGGTGAATGGCGCATTGGTAACGCCGAACGCACGCGGAAGCACCGTGGTCAAGTCGATGCACTGCTCGTCCGCGCTATTGCCTTTCCAAATCTCGCTCTCAAGGACGAGAATGCCATCGACGCTCTTACCCTTAACCGAGTGGATCGACCCCAGCCGCAACGTGAGATCGTCGAATTGAACCTGTTTCGTGGAGCGGCGCTCGGGGTCGGCAAGATCGGCCTTCTGTTCGGCGACAAAGGTGCAAAAGTCCGCGATCTCGCCCTCGGAGCCCTGAGGAGCCGGACTGAACAGTGGTAGCAACGCTTCCATAAATGCCAGCCATGCCGCCTCTTCCCAAACCGCAGCGCCGGCAAGCACATGGTCCCGCAACAATCGACGTACAGTGCGGGGCAACCCGAGGTCGCGATGCGCCAGCGCCGCCCAGACATTTTGCGCGGTGATCGGACGATCATTCGCCGCTTTCCAACCATGAGCCCGCGCCAGTCCCGACACCCCCGCGGCGAGCATCTCACTGACCTCTGCGGGCGGTCGCGCCGCGGCATAGTGCACGGCAGCCTTCTGAAGCTGCCGGCAAAAGAGATTCGCTTTTGATCGAGACCCGCCCTCACTGCGATATGCGGGATGATAGTCGACGAGACTTTTAGGCCGCCATGCCCCTTTCTTGCCGGCCAGATTGTGGCGCGACGCGACCGCCCAAACGTCGCGCGTGCTGCAATCGCCACCCCACAGCGCGCGTGCTTCTTCGGCGAAGGCTCCGAGAACCCTACCGATCGAAGCTTCATCGAACAGGAACATCACCCGCGACGCCGGCCGTGGGCCCAGCCCGACAATGGTCTGAGCCTGGCGCGCGGTCAGCCGGCTTGCAAAACTGGCGATCTCCCCGCCGAACCGGCGGCTCGTATCGAGAGGGATGCAGTCGGCGCCCGGCGTCCAATATGCCGGTGCAGCTCCATCGTCCTCGTATAGCGTCTGATTGCTGTCCCCGAGACGCTGGAACGCCGCCCCGCCTTGCTTGAACACGTGCTCCAGCAGCCGGAGCTGGTCGCCATGCGTGTCTTGCGCCTCATCAAGAATGACGAGCGGAAACCGATCGCGAAGCCGCTCGGCCAAACCCGGGTTTTCACGGAGCGCACGCCACGCGAGCGCAGTCATGTCGGCATAGCGATAGATCCCACTCTTGACCATCGCGGCCTTGAGCTTTGATAGCGCCTTGCCGCAATCTGTATCAGCACCATGCTGACCCTTTTGCCGCTGCACTACCAGGCTTTCGGGTTCTTGCCTTACGTCATCGAAGGCTGGATCGAGCGTGAGATTACCAACCCATTTGGCGACAGTTGCGCTGGCCCTCTCGGCTTGCTTTTTCAGTGCCCAGAACGACGGATAGCTCCGCAACGCCTCGGCCGCGAAAGCATCGTCGTCAATCTGGCGCACGTGCCAGCCCAGGCCTCGAAGATAGGGCAAGGCGAGATACTGGTTGATGAATGCCGTGACCGTGCCGGTGAAATGAGGATAGACCATCAGCCGCGCCGCAGTCGGATGGCTGGCGATCAAATCTTCGACCTCGGTCCGCGCCGCGTTGGTGTGCGAGATGACGCATACGCCGCGCCTGCGGGTCGTCCAATTGCGCGACAGCAGCGCGAGCTTCGCCGCCAACAGTGTCGTCTTGCCGTTGCCGGGCGCCGCCTGCACGTCACAGGGAGCGGCCTTGGCCAAGAAGTCGATCTGGCTAGGATCGGTGAAATCGCAGCCGCCCAGCTCGTCACCAAGTTCAGCAAGCAGTTCAGGCGTGAGCGGCAGGATCTCGAACATTGCGCTATGCCCCCGCCGCCGCGGCGCCGTCCATTCCAGCGACGCCAACCTCTTCGTCTTCCGGATCGGCAGCGATCGCCGGTGCCCCGGGGACATAGCCACCGGTCACGTAGTCGATCGCGCGCACCAGATAAGGCGGGAGTCGATCGCGCATCTGCTCCGGCGTATCGCTGCGTTTGCGCAGTATTGCGGCGAGTTGCTCGGCGACTTCGGCTTTGGAGGCCTCCTTGTCATGGACGGGCTGGTAGATCTTGACGGCAATCTCGGTCGCAGAGAGGCTCGCCTCTTTCCAACCCGCGTAGGTCTCGCTGGCCTTCTCCACAATCTTCGCAAGCCACTCGGGCTTGCGACTGCTGGTCTTTGCGAGTTGGACTGCCTGATGAACACTCTCGGCAAGCTCGGGCCGGAGCGCGAGATCGAACTCAAGAGTCCAGCTATCAGCGATGAAAGCGTCGACAGGGTCTCCGACGTCGCGCCGCAGCGTCTTCAGCCGCGCTGCGATGTCGTCCTGGGTCAACTCGTTCTCGGTCTTGCGGTCGCCGACAAGGTCTTTCGCTTCGGGCGGCGGGATGTCCCTGTCGGGGATCAGCGCCACGGGCACCGGGATAGCGTTCCCGGCCTTACGCTGCAGAATCCGGCTGTAGCGAAACAGCCCACGGTGGCCGACATTGACGATCGACACGCCGTGACGGCTAAGCGGACGGTCGAGCTTCTCAGCGATTGCTGGCAGCAACAGGTGCTCACCGTCGCCCTCGACGACAATCAGCGCGCGGGCGAAGAACAGGTTTGCCTTCGTCGCGTCGAGGAACCGACGAAGGAACTCATAATCGTCCACTTCGAGCCGGGTATGGGTCGCGCCCAGCGCAAAGGCGCGGTGGCCGACGATCATCGTCATGGTCTCAAGCTCGGCGCCGGCCGCAAGCTGAGGACTATGGGTGGTGAGTAGCACCTGGACCTGCTGATGGGTCTCGCCCTTGTCGGGGTCCGGCTTGGCAGCACGAGCCGCGAGCACTTCCATGAAGAGCGTCTGGTGTTGCGGATGCAGATGCGCCTCGGGCTCCTCGATCAGCAGAAATGGCACCTGATCGGGATGGGACTGGAGCAACAACAGCTCTGCCGCCATGAATAGCAGGTTGTTGTAGCCCAGGCCGCGTTGGATACGCTCGGTGCCTACCTTGGCATTCAGGTAGAGTTCGAACCGCTCAAGAATCTGATCAAACGAACCGCCAGCGCCGAGGTCCAGCGTCGCGACGAGACGATCATCCACGAATGACAGCTTGTCGAGGAAATCCGTGTTGACGCTGCTCGCGACGCCGCCAACCGCGGCGTTGTTTCGGACGGCCACGTCAGCCGCCGTGAGCGTGTCATGGAGCGTTGCATCGCCGCCCTGCGCAGCGGGTTTGCTTTGCGGCCCCATCGTGGGCATCGCGCCGAGGATGCGCGACAGGCGCGACCGCCGCCCTGCTCGCATCTCGCGCTCGGCGTCGCGCAGAGGCTTGAGATAGGTGGCCTTCAGATACTCGCGCAGTTCTCCGTCGAGCGGCAGGCCTTCGCCTTCGGTGCCAGCGCGGTGCTGGCTGGAGACGATGCTGCCACCGCCAGGAGAAACGCGCCGAGCGCCCCGCATACAGACGTGGAGACGGAGCTTCCCCTTTTCGTTGGTGCACCATTCGAGGAACCGAGCCTCTTCGTCCGCGCTGAGATCGTCGAAGGTGCAGCGAACGATGAAGTCGCAACCCCGTGCGCCATCGCCGTCGACGTGAAAATCGTGCTCGTCCGGCCGGATATAGTCGTCGCCACGCGTCCACAGTACGTAGCGAGCAGCGTCGATGATCGCACTCTTTCCGGCGTCGTTCGGTCCCACGAGAATATTGAGACCAGGCGAGAGCTTAAGCTGCAGCGGGGCGGTCGGATCGAAGCACCGGAAGCCGCTCGCATAGATTTCGGAAATGTACACCGTCGCCTCCCAGCTCGTTTTTTTCTTATCCTGCCGCGCTGTTGGCTCGCGCGGTGATGTCTGCGCAGCGCTCCATGAGCGTCTCGAAAGGCTCGGCTTCATCGAGAAGGAGCCCATCGTCGACCATTCGCGCGTAATCTTCCGCGAGGGCCTTCGCGCCGTCGCCGGCTGGCACGAGCTGCAAACCGCCGTTCACGGCTGAGGTGTAGTCGATCTGAGATCGGTCGGCGGCCTTCTCGGCGAAGAACATCGCCTTGTGACGCGCCACGGCGTTGGCCAGCTCGCGATCTGCGAAGGCCGTCGCCGCAAACCCGGCTTCATCGAGACGCACCACGTCGTGCCAGTGACGTGCGAAACGATCACCGCGCAGCCGCTCCTGAAGGCAAAAGACGTGGATCGCGGTCGCCTTTTCCCAGAAAGTCCGCTCGGCATGCATGACCCTCGGCCGAGCGGTTGGAAAGACCACGCCATCCACCAGCCCGGCCGCGTCGCAGGTGACATCGCGCGGGCTCGCAGGTTCGCCCGTCGAGCGGGCGCCGAATTCGAGCATGACGCTCGGCGAGACATACCCCGAGCCTGCCGTCGTCGCCTCATAGTCGATGAAGAGCTTCTCACCATCGACACGGATCACGGCCGACAGGGACTCGCCCGCCAGTGCTTCGGCGATGACGGGCTGAACGGCCTCCGCTACCCATTGCGGCAGGCGCTCGCGCACTGCGCTGGTCCAGCGCTTTTCCTCGCTCCGCGTCTTCGGCAGCGCCTCGCCGTTGTCGCCGACTAGGTCGGGGGCGAGCGCGCGAATGTCGTAGGTCAGATCGACGTCCTCGGAGAACCGCCGGATGACGCCATAGGCCTTCGATAGTGAAGTGCCGCCCTTGAAGACCAGATGTTCGCCGAGCGGCGAGCCGTAGAGCGTCGCCAGCGCCCACACCACCCACGCATCCTTCTCCAGCAGGTGCGCCGGTCGGCCCGAGCGGTCGGCAGCGACGCTCAAGGCTTCAAGGCGATCCTCGGCCGGAAGGAGGAGGAAGGCGTCAGCCATGCGCGACCTTCCCCACGCTGCGCGCAAGCCAGGTCGGAAGCTGAGGCGCCGCCGCTACCAGCTCGCTGAACGCGGCGGGCGGAAGCTTGCGCTTCAGGGTCTGGAGGGCCGACTCGGCTCTCTCAGGTCCGAGCCAGGCAAGCGCCCGCACTGCCTGTCCCGCCGGCCGATGCGCCATGGTGAGCTGCCAGCGAGGAGCGTGGCGAAGCTCGACGGTCTGCTTGCCGAGGCTCATCTTCCGGGTGCGCCCGGAGGTCAGATAAACCGACCGGACCGGTACCTGCGTCGTAAGGCCGAGGCTGTTGGCAGCCGCCGCACCGCTTGAGACGATGACCTCGCCGCGCTGGGCGGCAAGCGCCTCGACCGCCTGCTCCACCGACGGCGCCCGGGTGCCGAACCGGCTCGTGACCGGCAGCAGATAAACACCACGTCCGGCCCGAAGCAGTTGGCCTCGCTCGGCCAGACGCGACAAGGCCTGGTCCACCGCGGCGCGATTGCCAAGGTGGAGCAAGCTCTTAGCCGCGACCGGCGTGCCTTCCGGCAGCCGCTTCGCGTGCTCAAGAATCTGTTCGGTCAGGCGCTGCATGGCGATTCTCCTGTCAGAAATATACACAGTTTTCTGACAGTTTTCAACCTTGGCGTGGCTTACCGGCTAGAGGAGCGGCGCGCCCTTATCGAGAAGGCCGTCGAGAAAGTCCTCGCGCGAAGAAATAGGGCCGGCCTGGGTGGCGAGGATCAGCGCTTCCACCACCTCCCGAGCCAGCGAACGGGCCATCACCCGTTCCTTGGTCGAAATGGCTGCCATCGCGCGGCCGTGCAGGAAGGCGCTGCGCACGTCGAAGAGCTGCTCATACTGATCGGCGTAGCGACGGCCGCCCAGCAGTCCGGCGACACGGCCTCGCATCCTTTTCGTGGGACTCATTCCCTTGTGGCGATCGGGCGCCACCCGGAAATTCTTCTGATAGTCGGCGCGGAGGCCCAGCGCCGCTTCGATCGTCGTGATATGCGCCAGAAACTCGTCAACGCCCTCCGCCAGGAACGCGCGGACCAGGAAGTGAACGATTGGCGTTTCGAACAGAACCGATTGCATCGCCTGTTCGACAATCGCCCAGCGGTTGTGATCCCAGACCGGCAACTCAGTTGCGGCGGCGTCTTCGAGGCGCAGCTCGACCGGCCGCTCCTCCTCATAAGTCCCGCCATAGCCGTCGTCGTAGATACGATCCTCCCAGCTCAGCGTGTCGGGGGACGGCGGCGTGTTGAGGCGAGCGAAGATGTCGCCATCAACGGTATAGACCCAAGGGACGCGGAAACCGCGCCAGTCGACCTCCGCCATCGTCGACCAGCTTTCCCACGGCGCCAGCAGCAGGAAGAACAGCGCCTCCTCAACCGCGCCGGGAAACCGCCCCTTATGCGGTTCGATCTGCCCCAGGTCCTGGCTCAGGTCCATAAACAGCACCGGGACGGCACGCGCCTCGGGCTCCTGGTCGAGCACCACCGTCTCCTCGACAACCAGCCAGTGGAATTCGGAAAAGCGCTCGGCGTCGAAATCCTGCCGCGGATAGAGCCGCTTCAGCCTGGCCTCATCAACGAGGGTCCGCAGTTCATCCGCCGTCAGCCGGCCGAGCTTCGCGGGGCCGAACGCGATCGACGGCAGGTCATCGGCCAGATCGAGCGGCACGAGGTGACTGCGTTTGGCGCTGGTCGCCCGCATCGCCGCGTCGAGGCCCTTTGCCGCCTCCTCCACCGGCAAGGACAGATGGGCCGTCTCCTTCCGCAGACCACAAGGAAGGCCGAGCGCGCGTAACGCGGCCGAAAGCGCAAAGCCCGGCCCCTTCTTGCCGGCGTTCGGATAGTCGTCACGGCAGGCTTCGCGCAGTCGCTCGAAGGCCGGATGAGCCAGGATATTGTCGGGCCCTGGCGGACGCAGCCGCCACAGGTCCGACATTGCCGAGATCATCGCGTCGCTGGGACCGCTCGCCGCTTCGCTCATCGGGCGATCCTTTCCGCCGTCAATTCGCCGGTTGCTTCCGGTTTCACATTCATGACCTCGCCACGGCTGCCGACAAGGGCGATCTCAATGCCGGCCAACGCGCAGCGCGGCGCAAGCCGCTCAGCCAGGCGCAACGTGCCCTCGGTCAGCGGGACCACGGCGATCTGACGCCCCTGCGACGGCGTCGCCATCAGCAGCCCGACCGTCTCGCACAGGCCGCGGTAGAGCCGCGAGACCTGGCCCGGGTGTCGCGTGTTAATGATGCCGCCCTTGCACTCGGCCAAAATGACGTGGTTGCCGACCTCGGCGACGACATCGCCGAGCCCCGATTTGGGATGGACGGTGATCGTCTGCCCAGCCGGGTTTCGATAGGCGCCGCCATAGGTCGTGCTGCCGATGCTGGAAATCTTCGCGAAGTCACGCCGACCGAGCCAGGCTGTGAAGTCGAGCTGCTTTCCGTGTTCACCATCGGGATGGATGCGGACGTCCCGCGCATCTTGCGTGCGGAGCAGATGCATCGCGAAGGCGAGCATGACCGCGCCCTCGTAGAGATGATGTTCGTGCGGACCGTCCGATTTTCCGACCCTGTTCGCCGGCGGCGCCAAGGCCGTCACGAGATCTTCGAAGTCCAACCCAGCCTCCCCGGCGGCATCAGCGGGCGCTTGTCGCCCGCCATTGACATGAGTTTATAACCGTCCATATTTGCCCGGTAAAGGAGGGACGCTCATGTTGACCTACCGCCCCGAGAAATTCGCCTCGCTCTATGACTCCGAGCTGGGCCAGCGCATCTGGAGCTTCCTCACGCGGGACGACAACGTCGCCCGTCTCGAAACCGCGTCGGAACTGAGCAAGCCCGCCGTCGAAGGCATCGAGGAGCAGCTCCTCGCCGAGTTCCGCGAGGAGGTTCTGGCCGATCGCGTCAAGCAGATGGTCGGTCACATGGTGCGGCAGATCCTGGAGCAGCGTGATTGGGTGCTCGACCAGACCGACGTGAAGGTCCAGTCCGTGCCCTTCAGCAAGGCGGCGCGCTACCGCCGGCCCGACTGGTTCACCTTCCATGCCTTCCGCAACAGCAGCGATCCGCGTGACGTTGTCATCACCGACCGGCGGCAAAACCCGACGCTTCCCGCCGGCTCGCGCTGGACCTTCTATGCGACCTTCGCCAGCCCGTTGAAGGCCGCCGTGGCTTTCGGCGTCAACGACATCAAGCAGCTTCGCCAGCAGGTCCACTCCCACGGCTATCACCGCGTGCAGGTCCCGCGGATGCTGCGCCGGGCATGAGGTGAGCCGAAGATGAGCGACCTTTTCGACGTCGACGGCGCCAATCTCGATCTCGGCTTCCAGAACCTGAAAGCCGCCGAGTCTCCCTTCGAGCAGCAGCTTCAAGCCATGCTGCAGGAGATGTGGGCGCGCTACGAGCCCTATGCCGATCCCGACTTCCGACAGGGCTTCGCCCGCGACGTCGATGGACGCTTCTGGGAAATGTATCTGGGCTGCACGTTGCTCGAGGCGGGGCGGACGTTGTTGCCCGTCGTCGACCGTCAGCGCGAAGGTGGCCAGCCGGACCTGTGCGTCCTCGAAAGCGGTCGCCGCATCTGGGTCGAGGCCATCACCCCCGACGAAGGCGCTCCGGGTCCTGACCAGATCGTGCGCCCTGTGCCCATCAATGAAGGCGGTGGCCTTGCCGCCGCGCCTATTCGCCAGGCGCAGCTTCGGACCTCCAGCGCGTTCTGGACCAAGGCGCAGAAGATCGGCCGCTACATCGAGCAGGGCGTGATCGCGCCGGAAGACACCCGTATCATCGCGATCAGCGCCAGCCGCTTCGGCGTCTATGTCGCCGAACAGCCTTTGCCGCTCATCATGACGACCTTGTTCCCGATCGGCGACGCCTTCATCACCATCGACCGTGACACCGGCGATGTCCTCGAAGAGGGGTTTCACGCCGCGCCCTTGATCCACCGCGAGCGCAATCCGATCCCGCGCACGGCCTTCATCGACGAGCGCTTCGCCGACATCTCGGGCGTGATCTGGTCACGGGTCGGCCTCGGCAACCTCTCGCGCCAGGTCCGGCCAATCACCTATGTCCACAATCCGCTGGCACAGGTTCCATTGCCCACGAACTGGGGTGTCTGGGATCGTGAGTTCGTGACGGCCCGGCAGGGCGAGGGATGGGAAGCCAGCGATATCCTCGCCCCGGCAGAGGCGTCGTGATGACGAGGGCTAATGTGCGCGGCTGCGGCCTGCGGAACGACGAGGCCGGCCATGGCCCCAGCCGATGAACCGCGGCTGATCACGCCGATCAGCCAGCGCCAGTTCGAACTCTATGCGCTGTCGCTCGAACACGGTCCCAATTTCGACCCCGCCCATATCTTCAGCGCCTATCAGGCCGGACGGGGCAGCGCGAGCGGCTGCATCCTTCTTGATCCGGAGCAAGGGACCTTCACCAGCCTCGCCATGCGCCGGCGTGTCGATCACTGCTGGATCGAGGTCGATGAAGGCGGCCCCTATTCCACCCCGGAGGCCGCGCTCGACCGCCTCAGCATCGCCATGCGCGCCGGCGATCCGCCGGAGCCCTTGCCGCCGGGGGCCAGACGCCGCCCGCTTTTGGTGAAACCCGGAGCGCGCGGGACATCGCCAGAATTCGATCTGCTGACGACCACCATCAGCCATCTGCCGGCGCTGATGGCGATCGGCGAATGCTATCTCGCGCTTCCCAGTCCTGACGCGAACTTCGTCCCGGATTTTCAGACCGGCAACTTCGCCTCCCGGCTGTTCGAACTCTACCTTCTCGCCTGCTTTCGCGAACAGGGCCTGAGCGTCCTGCAAGATCATGTCTCGCCCGACTTCTTCATCGAGAAAGAGGGCGACACCTGCTGGGTCGAGGCGGTGACGGCGAACTCCGAGACCCCACGCGCCGGCGGGATCGGCGACTGGGTGCATGCGCCGGAGGATCGCAACGAACGCCTGACGGGAGGTCCGGCCGAGCGCTTCGCGAAAACGCTGCGAGGCAAGCTCCAGCGCAACTATCATGAGATGGACCACGTGAAGGGCCAGTCCTTCGCTCTCGCATTGGCGGATTTTCACGAGTCCGGTTCGATGGTCTGGAGCCGCGAGGCCCTACCCACCTATCTCTACGGGCTACGCGCCGATATCGAAGGAGAAGGCGCGGAACGGCGCGCGGTCGGGACGCCAATCGCCAACCTGACGGGCAAGCATGGCATCCCGGCGGGGCTCTTCCGCGATCCCGACTTCGCCCACCTGTCGGCCGTCATCTTCAGCAATGCGGCAACGCTCGCTAAGTTCAACCGGATGGGCTTCCTTGCCGGCTGGCGCCCTCCCGGTCTGACGATGGTCCGGAGCGGCATCCTATTCGACCGGACCCCGGGCGCGCTGGAGCCGATCGACTTCAAGCTGTCGGTCGCCAGCGACGAATATCAGGCGCTCTGGCCCTGGGGCGAAGCCTGGTGCCAGGAGTTGGAGGTGTTCCACAATCCGCTGGCCACCCACCCCATCCGGTTCGACCTCATTCCAGGCGCGACCCATTGGTTCGAACGCGATGGCGACATCGAGTGCAGCACCATCTGGGCGAACTCGGTCCTCTCCTCGGTGACCCGTCTGCATATGGCCGGCGAAGCCCAGACGACGGGCGGCACGCCTGACGAAAGCGTGCCGTCATGATCGGGGTGCCCGCCCTATTCCCTCACTTGGAGAAACCACAGGCATGACGACCGAGCCGTCCGACCGGACAATTATTCTCCATCTCCTTCGCGGCGCCGTGCCCGAGCGCGCCGACGACATCAGCAGCCTCTGGAGCCAGTATGGCCATGCCGTTGAAGTCGCGTCCAGCACCAAGGGTGTTACGATGAACGCCGATGCCAGGCGCATCCAGTTCGATACCAAGACGATCGACTTTTTCTGGCTGCTCGGCTTCAGCGCCTGGCGCGCCGTCGAAGTGTACATGCCGGCATTGTTTATGGCGACTTCGAGTAGGATGCCGCTCAGCCAGGCGCTCGATCTCGACGAAGAGCGCGGACAGTATGAGCTCGACTACAAGCAACGCATCGCCAGCGCCCAGTCCCTCCTTGCGGCCGAGCAGACCGCCGACATCTCCTGGCCGGCGGATATCCCCGAACCGACTTCCGATCGTGAAAGCCTGGGCGACGCCCAGCACATGACGGCGTTCGATCTCGTGGCTTTCGCCTTGGCTTTCTCGCTTCTGCACGAATTCCGACACGTCATGTACTGCGCCGACAACAGTGCCCCCTCGATACTGCCCGAAGAGGAGATCGCCTGTGACACCTATGCCCGCGACTTCATGACGAGCGGCCTTGCGGCCTATGCGAAGAAGCACGGGCATGACTTCGCCGAAGTCCAGCAGAAGCGCGCCATGGGGATAGCGCTCGCGGCCGTGATCATCCATGCGATGACGCCGACCCACGCCCATTGGGGCAATCGGCAATATCCGCCGATCGCCGAGCGGCTGACCGCGATGATCAGCGGCTACAGCCTTCCTGCCGGCTCTTCCTTCTGGCTGTTCACAGCCTGTCTCCTGATCGCACTGATGCGCCAGGAGAACCGGCCGCTCGACATTGTCGCGAACTCAAACCAGGAGATGGTCGAGATCCTGCTCGACCGGCTCCGGTAACGCCGCAAGGAGCGCGACGTGCCGGTCTATTTCATTGGCGAAGATGAAAACGGATGCTCCCCGATCAAGATCGGCGTGGCGAAGAACATTGATGCACGCAAGCGTAACCTCCAGACCGGCAATCCTCTGGAGCTGCGGCTGCTCGGGTGGATCGAAACGTCCGACCCTTTCCAGCTCGAACAGCACCTGCACCAGCGCTTTGGGACGACCCGGGTACGTGGAGAGTGGTTCGCCATCGAGCCGGCCGACATTCTACCCATTCTCCAGCGCGCGGGCCGTGACGGGTTCGTCGCCAAGAACGCCGACGCCTTCCAGATCGTCGGATATGACCGCGACGCCATCCCCGAATATCTCGGCGTATGGGAATGGGCCGATCTGGAAATCGACGAGTGCTGCCCCTTTTGCGGATGCCTGTGCGGCATGCACTTCCAGGAAGCTTCGCAGATGTACCATTGCATCCGATGCGACACGCTGACCGACTTTTCTGAACTCGATCCGCATGACGAGCCTCCGGAAGATTGGGCCTGAAAGCCGGAACGTCGCCGATCCTGACATCCTGATTTCCGGCTTCACGCTTTTGGGGAAGGCCTTCCCCTGCGGTCGAGCCTTGCGTCTCGACCGACCCCTTCTGCGGGGAGACCCCCCGCAACGCCCCGAGAGTGAGAGTGCGGACGGGTTTTCCGTGACGGGTTCAGGGTTGGAGGAGAGGCCTCCGGCGCCCGTCGTGGAGACTAGCCATGACGCATGTGGAGATTCTGGACGCCGCTCGCGACCGCGCTGGCGGCTACAAGGTGGATGTGAACCGCGGCGAGCGGATCGGCCGCGTATCGTCGGAATGGTTCTCGCGGCCGGCCGACGAGCGCTACCTATCCCTGTCGGACCTCTATGCCGCCGTCCTTGGCCGGACCGAGCGGAGCCGCACCAGAACCCTCGAGAGCGCGGCGATCCGGGTAGACGCCAACCGCGACGATGCCGAGCGCCTGGCGCTTATGCTGCCCGGGTCGGATGCGCCGATCGCGCTCACCCATTGGAGTTTCGGCCAGCTCGCCGGTTTGGTTGGCGCGCCGGCGGCCTATCTTCGCCAGCTTCCGGCGCCGCTCGCCGGAATCAACCTGCAATACGGGCTGACCTCCCATCGCGCCGAGCAGGTGAAGACTCTGGAGATCGAAGATGGCCGCGTCGAGCTGCGCGCCGTTACCGGGCCCGACTATGGCCGCATTTTCGACCACGAGCTGGTCGCGGCCGTGCAGCGCATCGCCGGCAACGGCACGGGCGACACCCGCTGGAAGGTGCCCGGCGTGCTAGATTGGTCGACGGGGGTCTACAATCCGCGCGTCGACATCACCCAGGACACCACCACCCTTTATGCCTCGGACCGGGATGTCTTCCTCTTCCTGGTCGACGATCTGAATCCGATCGAGGCCGGCCGGCTGCCCGATGGCTCGCCAGACCTCTATTTCCGCGGCTTCTACTGCTGGAATTCCGAGGTGGGCGCGAAGACGCTTGGCATGGCGAGCTTCTATCTCCGTGCCGTTTGCCAGAACCGGAATTTGTGGGGGGTCGAGGATTTCGAGGAGATCACCATCCGCCACTCGAAATATGCCGCCTCGCGCTTCGCGCATGAGGCGGCGCCAGCGCTGACCCGCTTCGCCAATTCCTCGCCGCTGCCCTTCGTCAACGGCATCAAGGCGGCGCGCGAGAAGATCGTGGCGCGTAGCGACGAGGATCGTAGCGATTTCCTGCGCAAGCGCGGGTTCTCGAAGACCGAGACGGCAAAGATCATTGAGACAGTGCTGGCCGAAGAAGGCCGTAAGCCCGAAAGCGTGTTCGATTTCGTGCAGGGCATCACTGCGGTCGCCCGCGGCAAGACCCAGCAGGACGCGCGGCTCGATCTCGAGGCGCGCGCGAAGAAGCTTCTCGATCGGGCGGCCTGACTCCCAGAAAGCCGGAGACACGGCTTTACGAGTCTCCGGCTCCGTGCCGTTCCCTCTTTCCTGATCGTCGGTCCCGCGGCGCTGCCCTCCAGAGTGAGAGGGCGGCGCTGCGCTTCGTGACGAGTTGATGCCGAGAGAGAGGCTTTCGGCTCTCGTCGCGGAGTACATCCCGATGGCTACCACTGTTCAGAAGATCACCCTCTCGCCCTCGCGCGACATTCCCTTCAACAAGCTCTTGCTCTCCCAGTCGAACGTCCGGCGGGTGAAGGCCGGCGTCTCGATCGAGGAGCTGGCCGACGATATCGCCCGCCGCGGCCTGTTGCAGGGCCTCAGCGTGCGCGCGGTCGTCGATCAGGCCGGCGTCGAGACCGGCATGTTCGAGATTCCGGCTGGTGGCCGGCGCTACCGGGCGCTGGAGCTACTCGTGAAACAGAAGCGCCTCGCCAAGACCGCGCCGGTGCCGTGCATCGTCCGCGACAGCGGCATCGCCGAGGAGGACTCGCTCGCCGAGAATGTCCAGCGCGCGCCGTTGCACCCTCTCGACCGAGGCTGTGTAAAAACGCTTCCCAGGTGAATGGCGCGGGTGAGGACTTGGGGGTTTTGGTGCAGGAATGGCCAGCATCCGCCCTTGCCCG
>NZ_JABGCB010000002.1 GCF_013149295.1 Novosphingobium sp. SG751A | reverse complement strand
TATCGCCCAGCGCCGCCTCGACAATATCACGAACCTTGCGATCCGACGCCGCCTTCTCTTCCGCAGCCGCGCCGCGCTTCAGCCATATGGCCATGATCTTTCCCCTAATAATTATTTTATGGACGAATTACTTGCGATCCGCTTTTCCGAAATCGCGCCATGCCTCCAACGAGGCCTCTTCCGGGTCGAGCGCGACATCCCATGTGATGCCCCGGTCCCCGAAAAATCCCGGCGAATCCGTTTGCCAGACCGCCGCGCCAAACATCATTTCCCACACGCGCGGGATCCAGCCATCGTCGAGATAATCGGTGTCGGCATGATATTCCGCGTCCCCGCCCGCCGGGCATGGGAAATAGTAATACATGGCCGAGGAAATCCGGTGACGGTTGAGCGCGGGGGCAAAGGGCCGTTCATGCGCCCAGCCATGGTCCGTCATGTAATTGGCGCCCACCATCACCTCGTCAATATCCTCAAGGCCAAAGGCGATGTGGGCATAGCCGCGCTTGCCCCGCGTGCCGGGATGCTGGGTGGTAAGCCAGAAGATCGTGTGATGTTCATAGGTGCCATCGGCGCGGGCAAAGATGCCATTGGCCTTGGAATGGTCGGTCATGCGGAAACCGAGACGGTCGCGATAAAATTCGTAGGATGATACATAATCATCTGAAAAATATACAATATGATTGATCGTGCGCGGCATGGCACGCGCACGCCACTTGCGATGCTGGTTCAGCCGCAGGATGTTGTCGGGCGCGTTGACGGGATCGGGGCGGCACATCACCGGCCGCTTGTTCCACACGCGCAGGCCCATCGGATTGCCATCGGGATCGAGGAAATGCGCCGTGCCATCACCATCGCGGCGCACCTCGCGATCCACCGCCACCTTGGCCACCAGACGCTCCAGCGCCTCGGCCGTATCGACACCAAGGAAGCATTCGCGCACCCCCGAACCGGGGAAATAGGTCGGGGGCAGCGAGGGATCGTCGATGCCCCGCATAATCATCCGCGAGCCCGAAGGCAGCGTCCATTCGCTGGGCCCGTCATCGGCGCCGTCATCGCTGCGGATCAGGCCATAATCGGCCCAGAAGCGGTTGCACAGCGCCAGATCCTCCACGCCATACACCACACTTTCGATGCCAAGGATCGGCATGTGCTTCATTCTCCCACTTGTCCATCGGCGGCATCGCTGACACGCCGATTTCGTTGGCCATGTCATTGCGGCGGGCGGGCGGCTGCCTCAAGGATTAATTAGCGCTATTAAGAATTAATCAGCTATACGATTTTCGGTGCTTGGCCCGGTGCCCAACCCGTGGCAGCACAGGCAAAGCTGGCGCCGGTTGATAAGCAAAGCCCTGCGCGCAAAACACAATGACTGGGGAAAAGAGAATGTCATCGGCCGATCCGGGCAAATCCGGCGAATTCACAAAGGCGGCAATACTGGCGGCGATGGGGGCATGGTTCGGCTTTCTGACCGGACCCAATGTGATGGTGGCCGCCACCAACAGCAATTTCCTGCGCATTCTGCCCGAGGAACTGCACACAACCCGCACCAATATCTCGCTGGCGCTGGCCATTTCGCTCTGGCTCAACGCGATGCTGGTGCCGATTGGCGGGCGCATGGTGGACCGCTTCGGCCTGCGCAAAGTAGTGCTGCCCGGCATCCTGGTCTTTGCCGCCACCTTTATGGCGATGAGCCGGATGCAGGTCGGCTGGCATTTTCTGGCGTTTCAGATCGTAATGGCGGTGCCGGTTTCGATGCATGCCTCGCCCGCCTATGCCAAGCTTGTCTCGCTGTGGTTTGACCGCAATCGCGGGCTGGTGCTGGGGCTGTGCGTAGCGCTGGGCGCGGGGTTGGGGCAGACGATCATGCCCAAGCTGACGCAATGGATGATCGCCACCTATGGCTGGCGTGGGGCCTATATTGGGGTTGGCACAATCATTTTGGTGATCGGTTTTCCGATGGTGACGCTGCTGGCCCATACGCCCAAAAGTCTGGCGGAAAAGAATAAAAACACCGCCGCGAACCCCTTGGGCCAACAAGGCGTGACGCGGGCCGAGGCCTTGCGCAATCCGGTGTTCTATCTGGTGTTCTTTGCCATCGCCTTTGGCTCGATGTCGCTGCTGGCCACGATGCAGCATGCCGTGCCGCTGCTGACCGAGCGCGGCTTGCCGATCAACACGGCCACCACGGTGATGAGCTGCGCCTTTGCGGGCGTGATCGCCGGACAGCTCAGTTCGGGCGTGATGGCCGACCGGTTCAATTCGCCGCGCGTGGTGCTGCCCTATTTCGTCTGCGCGCTGTTTGGCGTGCTGGTGGTCCATTCACAGAATGATCCGCGCATCCTGATCCCCGGCGCGCTGCTGATGGGTCTGGGGCTTGGCGGAGAGATCAGCCAGAACGCCTATCTCGTCTCGCGCTATTTCGGGCTGAAGGCTTTTGGCGCGATCTATGGCCTGACCTTTGCGGCCAGCGCGCTGGGCAATGGCACGGGGGTGATCCTGCTGGGCCATATTCGCGACCATTTCGGCACCTATGCGCCGGGCATCTGGCTGGTGGGCGGGGCGATGTCGGCCTCAGTGCTGTGCGTCGCGCTGATGCCGCGCTTTGTGTATGAAAGCCCGAATGCGGCCAAGAAGGGCTGATGGGAAAGGGGCACCCCAACCAAACGGGACGCCCCTTTTCTCACACCTTGGGCTTGGGCGTCGTATAGGCGTCCATGCCGATAAACAGGCGGGAAAAGCGCCACATCCCGCCCGCCTTACGCAGATCGGCGGTGTAGATCACCGCCGCGCCCAGAATTAGCCCGCCATGCGCCGCCACCGAAACCAGCGCATAGGCCAGCACCCGCGCCTTATTCGCGCTGGCTTCCTCGACGATGATGTTGGTAAAGCAATGGCGGCGCTGGTCGCCCTGCTGGCGAAAGCTGTTGGCGAAATTGGCCACCACCGCCTCGCGCCCGCGCACCACCTGAAACGGCGCGCCATGGCCATCGGCCACCTCGACCACGACATCCTCGGTAAACAAGGTGGCCAGCACGTCCCCCAGCCCTTCGTCATGGCCCATGCCGTATCGGGCAAAGCATTGCTGGATCATCAGCATATCCAGCGCATCGCAGACCGGCGGCGCATTGGGACCGATGTTGACGGCCTTGTCCTTGCTGGCCCATGCCTGCCTCGGCCCGGCATCGCCTTCCGATGCAGAAACGGGGCCGGCAACCGCCAGCCCCGCCATCCCTGCCCCCATCAGGCCCGCCACCGCGCCCAGAACAGCGCGGCGGCTTTCACTTTCGATCTCTTTCATACAATCTCCTTCATCCCCATCAACCGCATCAGATTGCCCCCCAGCAGCGCCGCGCGATCCGCATCGGACAGGCCCGGAATGGCCGCGATCAGCCCGTGAATATCGTAATGCCCCATATCGAACGGGTAATCGGTGCCGATCACCACATTCCCGACCCCCACCCGCTCGATCAGCAGCGCCACATCGCGCGGGTCGAACACCAGCGAGTCAAAATGCAGCCGCCCCAAATAGCTCGACGGACGGTGGCAACAGGTGCAGGCGTCCGGTCGCTGCGCCCATGCATGATCGGCCCGGCCCAGATGCGCAGGCAGATAGCCCCCGCCATGCGCCGCCACGACTTTCAGGCCGCTATGCCGGTCCAACACCCCGCCAAAGATCAGATGGCTGAGCGCGACCGCATGTTCGACCGGCTGCCCCACGCTGTTCGACAGATAGGCAGGCGCGAGGCGCTCATCGAGCGAGCAGCCCATCGGATGAATGAACACCACCGCGCCCAATGCCTCCGCCGCCGCCCAGACCGGATCGAAGCGCCGGTCCGAGAGTTCGGCCCCGTCGATGGTCGAACTGATCTCCACCCCCTTGAAGCCCAGATCGCGCACGCAATGGCGCATCTGCTCCACCGCCAGCGCGGGATGCTGCATGGCGATGGTGCCAAGGCCGACCAGCCGGTCGGGCGCCTGCGCCACCAATTCAGCCAGCGCCTCATTCTGGATGCCCACGATCTCCTGCGCCAGATCTTCGGGTGCCCAATAGTGATACTGGTTGGGCGAAGGGCTGACGACCTGCATGTCGACGCCCATCACATCCATGTCATGCAGCCGTTGCTCGATCCGGGTCAGGCCCGGCATCGCGGCCGGGATCATCACATCGCGATTATAGGCGATGGTCTGCGCGCCCATCGTGCGGATGCGAAATTCCGCCTCTCCCGCGCGTTCCGGGCGGCCTACGGTCAGGCGTTCCACTTCTGGAAACATCGCATGGGCGTGGATGTCGATGGTGGTCAAGGGTCTCCCATCCCCACCGATCAGGCGAGGATGGGGCGCGGTTTTGGGCACATTGCCGGGACTTGGGCCGGGGCCGGGCATGGGCTCAATCCAGCCGATAGGTGTCGTCGCCCGAAGCGCCGCCCACCATGTCGAACAGATAGGCCCCGCGATTTTCCACGATGGGGAACGAGGCAAAGCCGTTCACGATCGTATATTGCGTAGGCAATTGTTCAAACGTGGGCCGCGCCCATTCCACGCCGCCGCGCCCGGCCAGATAGCGCGTGGTCTTGACCCCGCTCCATGCCGGAGGGGTCAGCGTGGCGTAATTGGCATCGGCCTCCTCGCCCCATTTCTTGCCGGGGCGCGGCGTGGCCGGGATATATTTCCACGACAGCAACCCGCGATTGGCCGGATTACCCGCGGGCGCAGGCTGCTCCACCAGATCCTCTGCCCACAGCTTGGCAAAGGGAAAGCCGCGCCAACTCATGCTGGTGTGATGGCGCCCGTTGAAATCGCTGACCTCGGGAATGTCGCAGAACAGCTTGTTATGGCCCAGTTCCTCGCGCCCCGTGGTGATCGGGTCGGACAGGCTTTCCCAGCGCGCCATCAGCAATGTGCCATGCACATCGCCCTCGGTCTGGCTGGCGTAAATGATCGGCACTTTCACATCGAACATGTTGTAGCCCCCGCCTGCCAGCCAGGAAAAGCCGGTCATGTAGATCGCCTCGACGGTGATGACCGGCTCGCCCCACAGGCGGAAACCTTCAGGCAAAACCGCCTCCAGCGCGTTGGCGTCAGTCAGATAGCGCGCGCCCAGCGTCGAGCGCACCGGCTCGCGGGCGAAGTCTTGCACCACGCCTTCGGGCGTCCAGCGGGGACAGGGATTGGGGCCGAAAAACACCGGCATGCGATAGAATTTGCCGGGCTCGCGATGGAAAGACATGTGGGTAAACCTTTCGTGGATCAGTTGGTGACGGCGCCGGTGCGGATTTCGAGATGCTGGGGCAGCGTCTCACGCAATTCGGGCGCGAAGGTGCCGGAGATGAGGATGAAGGCCATGCGGCAAACCTTGTCGGAACGGTTTTCCCACGCATGGTCGGTGCCGCGCTGGATCACCACGGTGCCCGGCGTCAGCAGAACCTCGCTGTCATCGAGGATCATCCAGATTTCGCCTTCCAGCACGATGCCGTAGTCGATGCTCTTCGTGCGGTGCATCATCTTGTGCCGCCCGTCGGCGCGCGGCGGCAGCCGGTCGATATGGCCGGGAAAGAAGTCGTTGAAGCGGATCTTGGTGCCCCCCGCGGGCGGCGGCGTGATCAGCTCGCCATCGGTGGGTTCAGGCTCAGTCGCGGTGATGATCGCGGGCACGGCAGCCGTGTTCCAGATCTCGATGAAATCCACCAGCGTGCCCTTGTCGCGGATATTGGGCGGGGTGCCATCGGACAGGACGATGGATTTGCCTTGGGCGTCATGGCCCGTCACGACCCGGCGGGCGGGGCGTCTTTGCGTTTCAGACATGCTCTTGCCTCTTCAGGAAAAGGAGTAAAGGCGGGCCGGATTGTCCACGAGGATGGCATGGCGCGCCGTCGCATCGGGCACGGCCAGCGCCAGAAGATCGATCAGATCGCCATCATCGGGCATCCAGCCAATATTGGGATGGGGCCAGTCGGTGCCCCACAGGGTTCGTTCGGGCGCGGCATCGGCCAGCGCCGCCATGAAGGGCAGCGCGCGGGACAGATCGCCATCGGCGCAAATGCGGTCGGCAGCTGAAATCTTGACCCACACATGCGGCAGGCACGCCAGTCCCAGCAGCACCGCAAAAGCATCGCTTCCCGCATCCAGCCGCGCCATGTGATCGATCACCACAGGCACCCCCAGCCCCGCGATCCAATCCGCCTCGGCCCGCAAGGCGGCCTCGTCGAGATGGAACACCAAATGCCAGCCCAGCAAGGCCACCCGCGCGGCGGTGCGCTCGATCATCGCGCGATCCGGGCGGGCGCCCAGATGGCCCACGAAATTGAACCGCGCGCCGCGCAAGCCGCCGATATGCAACGCCGTCAGCGTCGCATCGCCCAGCGTATCATCGAGGATGCCCACACCCGCATAGGCCCCATGGCCCCGCGCAATAGCATCCAGCATCACCGAATGATCCGAACCATAGATCGCGGGCTGAACAAAGACCGCGCGCGCCAGCCCCAGCCGGTCCGCCATCGCGCGATAGTGTTCCAGCGGGGTTTCGGCGGGCCGATAGCTGGCGCCCTCGGGCGTGGGGAAACGGGCAAACGGGCCGAAGATATGGCAATGGGCATCGCATGCCCCCGCCGGCGCCACAAGCCGCCGGGGCGGATGCGGATCGGGGTGCGGAGGGGGCAACTGCGCCATCAGGCCGCCGTCACGCCGCCATCGACCGGGAAATTGGCCCCCGTCACCCATGTCGATTCATCGCTGGCCAGAAACACCGCCGCCCAGGCGATATCGTCGGGCACGCCAAGGCGCTTGATGACCAGACGCTGCAGGATGCGCTCGGCCACCGCGCCGCTGCTGGTGCCCGCCGCCGCCGTGGCGGCGGTCTGCACCATGCCGGGCGCGATCGTGTTGCAGCGGATGCCGTGGGGGCCGCCCTCGATGGCGATCTGGCGGCTCATGGCCATAACGGCGGCCTTGCCCGCACAATGGGCGATCATGCCCGTGTTGGTCGATCCGCGCATGGCGTTGACGCTGGCGAAATTAATGATCGACCCGCCGCCCACTTTGACCATATGCGGCCATGCGGCCTTGACCGCCAGAAACACCAGATCGACCTCGCCCACCATGGTGGGCATCCATTCGCGCTCATAATCCATGGTGGCCACCGGGGCCATATGGGGCGCGATGGCGGCGGCATTCACCAGAATGTCGATATGGCCATATGTCGCGCCCGCATGGTCGATAAAGCGCCCAACGTCATCCGGCCTGGTCAGATCTACCGGATGCACGCTGTCGATGGCCAAGCCCTCATCGGCGGCCTGCTTGACCGTCGCCTCGGCCCATTGGGCCGAGATGTCGCAGCCCACCACAATAGCCCCTTCGCGGGCAAAGCGCAGGGCGATACCTTGCCCGATGCCTGCGCCGATCCCGGTGACAAGGGCGATCTTGCCCTGCAAACGTCCTGCCATGTCGATATCTCCCTTACAGGTCCATCCTGGTGATGAAACGGGTCTGGAGATAGGGCTCAATCGCTTCGCTGCCGCCTTCAAAGCCATAGCCGCTGTCCTTCATGCCGCCAAAGGGCGCTTCGGGATGGCCAAGTCCGAAGTGGTTGAAGGAAATCATCGCGCTTTCCACCCGCTCGGTCACTTCGCGCGCGGTGGCGCTGCTGGTGGTAAAGGCATAGGCGGAAAGGCCATAGGGCAGCCGGTTCGCCTCGGCATAAAGCGCGTCGCGGTCGGACCAGCGGTTGATCATGGCGATGGGGCCAAAGGGTTCCTCGTTCATCAGCGCGGCATCGGTGGGCACATCGGTGAAAACCGTGGGGGCGAAGAAAAAGCCCTGATGGCCCACGCGCGCGCCGCCGCAATGCAGCTTGGCCCCCCTGGCAAGGGCGTCGGCGGTCAGGCGCTCCATGGCCGAAACGCGGCGGATATTAGCCAGCGGCCCGGTGGTGGTGGCCGGGTCAAGCCCGGCGCCGGGCTTCAACGCACTGGCCGCCTCGACAAAGGCCTCGGTGAAGGCGTCGAAAATGCTGTCCTCGACCAGAAAGCGCGTGGGATTGACGCAACTTTGCCCGGCATTGCGGAATTTGTTGCCCACCAAGGCCCGCGCCGTTGCCACCGGATCGGCATCGGCAAAGACCAGCACCGGGGCGTGACCGCCCAGTTCCATCGTGGTCAGCTTCATATGCCGCCCGGCAAGGCCCGCCAGATGCTTGCCCACCGCCGTCGATCCGGTGAAGCTGATCTTGCGCACCAAAGGATGCGGCACGAGATATTCGGAAATTTCCGCAGGCGTACCGTAAACCAGATTGACCACGCCGGCCGGCGCCCCCGCATCGACAAAGGCGCGCACCAGTTCGGCGCAGGAACCGGGCGCTTCCTCCGGCCCTTTGACCACCAGCGCGCAGCCCGCCGCCAGCGCGCCCGCCACCTTGCGCACGATCTGGTTCACCGGGAAATTCCAAGGGGTAAACGCCGCGACAATCCCCACCGGCTCGCGCAGGACATGGTTGGTGATGCCCGGCGCGCGGCCCTCGATGATGCGGCCTGCAATGCGCATCGTCTCGCCCGCCATCCAGTCGCAGGCCTCGGCGGCGCGTTCAACCTCGCCCCGCGCCTCGCCGATCATCTTGCCCTGTTCCAGCACCATTTGCGTGGCAATATCTTCATTGCGTTCGCGCAGCAGGCGGGCCGCCCCGGTCAGCACCCGCGCCCGCGCCATGGCGGGCGTTTTGCGCCACACGGCCAATCCGCGCTCGGCAGCGGCCAGAGCGCGGTCGAGATCCGCGATCCCGGCATGGGCCACCGTGCCGATCTGCTCTTCATTGGCCGGATTGATGACAGGCAAGGTGCGTCCATCGGCCGCAGGCGACCATGCGCCGTCGATAAAAAGCTGGACACTGCGATAAGTTGGCGCATCGGCCATCGTAATTCTCCCGCGTCATTATCAGGGGCATCTGAGGCCCTGTTCGCTTGGCCCTTGGGATATTAGCGCCTTTGCGAATTGTCAAACGCCTCCCCTACCCCTATTTCGGTAATTCTCTTATGCATTCTGCATGAGAAGCGCTGGGGCATCAGGGGGCTTATGGCGGGTGGCAAATCCAAGGGAGAACACCCGTGAAGCTCGTGCTTTTCACCCAGAACAATGGGCCTGCTCATGCGGGCATTCTGACGCCGGCGGGCGTGATCGACGCCAGCCCCGTTGCGCCCGACGGCCATGATCCGCAGGCGACGATGGCCAATCTGATCGCGCGCTATGATGAAATCCGCCCCGCGCTGGAGGCTTTGGCGGCCAATGCGCCTGCCCTGCCCCTGGCCTCGGTGCGCCTGCTCGCGCCGCTGCCGCGTCCAGGCAAGATCGTCAATTGCATCGCCAATTACTGGGAAAACGCCCAGCGCGAGGCGCGGCCGCTCAATATGTTCATCAAGAATGCCGATGCCGTGATCGGGCCGGGCGACACAGTGGTCCTGCCCGAGTTTACCGAACCCTATGCCTTCATGCATGAGGCCGAACTGGCGCTGGTGTTTAAGGGCCCGTCCAAGATGGTGCGCCGCGAGGACTGGCGCAGCGCGATCTTCGGCTATACCTGTCTGATCGACGTGACGGCGCGCGAAAGCGGGCGGCGCACGTGGCGCAACAACAGCTGGATGGGCAAGAGTTTCGACACTTTCGCCCCCATCGGCCCCTGCATCGTCACCGCTGACGAGATCGCGGACCCGAACGATCTGTGGGTGCAATTCTGGAACGATGACCAGTTGCGCCATAATTACAGCACCGACGACATGGAGCATAGCGTGCCCGAAATCGTCGAATTCATCACCACGATCATGACCATGAACAACGGCGATGTCGTGGCCTGCGGCACCAATCACGAAGGGCTGGGCTTCATTCAGGATGGCGAGACGCTGCGGATGAAGATCCACGGCATCGGCGAATTTTCGGTCGGCGTGCGCGATCCGCTGGGGCGCTCGTGGGAGCGCGGGGTCTATATGGGCGAGGGTTCGACCAACCATGAGGCGGTGCGCCGCAACCGCCCCGACGCTGTGCTGCGCGAGGCCACGGCGCCCGGCGTGGAGACGCAAGCGTGAGTCTGGCCAGCTTCATCCGCTGGCCCCTGATCGCCGGAGCCAGCGACGAGGCCGCGCGCGCGCTGATCGGCGCGCACGATGGCTGGGCCTTGCGCTCGATGATCGATGCGGAGGAAGCCTGCCTCTATTGCCCGCCCGAAACCGGCGCGCCGGCGCGGGGCCCGACGGGCGCAGCCCATTACGAGCTTGATCTGGCCAGCGACACCGGCCCGGTGAACAGGCCATGGGGCGTCATCATGCTGGTAGCCTTTGACGTGCCCGACGCGATGACCGCGCAGGTCGAACGGTGGTATGACGACGAGCATATCGAACTGCTGATGCGCGCGCCGGGCTGGCTGCGCGCGCGGCGCTATCGGGTGCGCAGCCATACGGGCGGGCCGCGCTGGACCAGCATGGCCTTTCACGAACTGGCCGATATTTCGGTGATGGATTCGCCCGAGCGCGCCTTTGCCCGGTCCACCCCCTGGCGGGCGGAGCTGGAAAAAGGCGCGTGGTTTCAAGGGGCCGGACGCGGGGTGTTCCGTCCGCTGGGGTGTTAATCGGTCTTTCTAGCCCGCACGCCGTTCAGCACCAGATCGCAGACGAACGCCTTGTAAGCCTCGCGCAGCTCCGCTTCATCGAGGCTTACCCCGGCGGCGACCTCCAATTGACGGCGCGCCGAAACGAAGAACTCGCTCATGCCCACAACGGCAACATAGAGCAGGCTGGGGTCCATGCCCCGAAACGCGCCCTCGCCCAGCCCTGCGCGCAGGATCGAGCCATAGGCCGCCGTGCCGCGATTGGTGAACTGGGTGATCATCGCGCGGGCGGCGGGGTCTTCGCTGTTCGCGATTTCGGTGGCGAACAATTGGTGGAAGAAGGGATAGGTCGCGTTCAGGTCGATCAGAGTCGAGATACGCGCGCAAAGGCGCTCCTCGGCGGTGCCCTCGCTCTGGGCCGATGCCTCGAATTGCGCGGCGAAACGCTGCGCCAGCTTTTCCGCCACCGCCACCAGCAAGGTCGCGCGATTATGGAAATAATAGCGGATCAGCGAGGGATGCACCCCCGTACTGCGCGCCACCACCACCGGGGTGATAGCCGAAGGCGGCATGGTTTTGAGCAGGTCGATGGTCGCATCGATCAACGCATCCTTCCCCACGGATGTATCGATATCCTCGGCGCCGACGCGCGGACGGCCACGGCTCCGCTTGGGTTCCTGATTCACCTGCTCGTTCATCCTATCCACCATATTATCGCCATGTACGCGGGATTGCTCCTGCGCAAGATTAATTCACACGCCAACGAATTGGAAACGCACTTTGGCCAAGCCTGAATTTCCCCCCATCCTCTGGCCGGTCGGGCCGGACCGCCTGCCCAAACAGGATCCGGCCGATTACACCCCGGCACAGGCCGAGGCCGCCGCCGCCCTCATCGCCTCGCCGCGCGGAGAGGTTCGCGGGCCCTTCGTCCCCCTGATGCGCAGCCCCGAGCTGATGGACCTGTCGCAGCAACTGGGCGCGTTTCTGCGCTATCGCTGCAGCATCCCGGTGTCCTTGCGCGAATGGGCGATCTGCATCATCGCCCGCCTCTGGCGCCAGCCTTACGAATGGCACGCCCATGCAAGGCTTGCCCATGAGGCCGGCATTGCGCGCGAGGCGCTGGCCGCGCTGCGCAATGGAGAAAGGCCCCATATGACCGAAGATGAGACGGTGATCTGGGACTTCATCACCCAGCTGCACCACGACCAATTCGTTTCGGACGCAACATGGGCGCGCGCCACCGCGCTGCTGGGAGAAAGCGGGGCGGTCGAACTGACCGGGCTTAGCGGCTATTACACGTTGCTGGCCATGGTGCTGAACACCGCGCGCACCCCGGTGCCGGGCCAGGCTTTCGCCTTTCCCGAATGAAGCCGGGCCGGGCGTTCCCCGGCCCCCTTCCTCAGGCAATTTGCGCGCGCGGATCGGCCACTTTGGGCCATTGCACGAATTCGATCAGATTGCCTTCATTGTCGCGAATGAAGCTGGCCGCGCGGCCATCGGGAAATTCCTTGAGCCACACCACATCGGCCCCGCGCGCGGCAATCGTGGCGATAAACCCACGCACATCCTCCACGCTGAAGGCGACATGCTTGGTGCCATGAGTTTTGAGATCATCGTCGGGGATGCGCCTTTCGGCATCAGCCGCCCGCGCATCGGGGCGACAAAGCAATTCGACATGCAGCGCCCCATTGCCCAACACAGCCACTTCGGCGGGAATGCTTTCAATCACATAGCGCCGCAATTGCACAAAACCCAAACAATCGCGCCACCATGCTATCGATGCGTCCATATCGGCCACGGAAATCCCGACATGGTGAAACCACAATTCCTGCCCCATCAGATCGGCTCCCGAATGGCCGCGCCAAGACTGGCGCTGAGCGCGCGCTGATCGGCAAAGGGCGCGTCATCCATCTCCATCTGACCGATGGCCACCGAACCTTCAAGGATCGTGCGGCAACGCTCAAAGCGCCTCTGCGTGAAATCGGTAAACAAGGCGCCCGTGTCCTCATAGCGCCCGACCATCCGGCCCAGCACCACCGCATCCTCGATGGCCATGCCCGCGCCATAGCCGATATGGGGCGTGGTGGCATGGGCCGCATCGCCCACCATCAGCACGCGCCCCTTGTGCCATGGCCGGGGCATCAGGATCGATTCCAGAGGGCGGTAATTGATCAATGATTCTTCGCTCAATTCCTCGACAATCGCGGGGAAATGGCCGCCAAAACGCGACAGCCGCGCTTTGAGCAAAGGCAGCCAGTCGGCCGCATCGATCCACGGATTGCCCGGCGCCGATTCCAGCAGGTAGAGATACATCAGATCCTGCGAGATCGGGTTGAAGCCCGCCTTGGCATATTGCGCGGAATAGACCCATGTGGCCGTCACATCGGCCGGGCGCGAGACCACCGCGCGCCAGCATCCCTGGCCGGTAAAGGCCGGACCGGGAAGGTCGGGAAAGAGCGCGGACCGCGTGCGCGAAAACAGCCCGTCGGCGGCCACGACGAACCGATGCTCGGCGCTGACCCCATCGCTGGTGGTTACGCGGATATGGTCATCGGCCTCCTCAAAGCTCTGGGCGGAAAGGCCGGTGCGGACCTTGATCCCGGCCTGCTCAATGGCTTGGCGCATCACACCATGCAGACGCGGGCGCAGGATACCGCCCATATTGGGAATGCCTTCGCCAAACATCGGTGTGCTGGCCCCTTGCGAGAGGACATTGCCATCGGCATCGCACGCCCGCACCGGCCCCAGCGAGGCGAAACCGGCCTCCAGCACCGGCCCCAGCATCCCCAGATCAGCAAAGGCCCGCAAGGCCCCGCCATTGAGCGTCAAGCCCGCCCCCAGCGCGTTCCATGTGGAATCGCTCTCGATCAATTCCACGTCCTGACCGGCACGGTGCAGGGCCAGCGCGGCAGCCATGCCGCCGATGCCCCCACCCACCACAAGGATGGACCTCCCCATACATTCTCTTCCCGTCTGCTATGGGGTACGCCATTGGGCGACGCACCCGAACCCGATAAACTCAGGCAAATTCTAGCGGATGGGATGGAGAGGGCCAGTTGCGTTGGGCGTATATCAGCTTTCCACCGGGCCGCCTGAGAGGGACAGGGCGGCCCGGCGCGCGCCCTTTATTGCACCGTCAGCGGGACAAAGGAGGGCGATTCATCATCGCGGTAAACCTCCGGCAAACGGCGCACTTCCTCCGCCAGAAGGCGGGCGATCTTGCGGATGGCAAGGGTTGCGGGGCGCTGGTTTGAACGCACCAGAACCAGCATCAGATCCATGCGCGGGTCGATGATGTCGGCTGCCGAAAGCAGCCCTGCCGCCACATCCTCGCGCACGGCCATGCGGGTGGTGATGGTGTAGCCCATGCCCTTGGCGATCACCTGTTTCTGCGTGGCCAGAGCGTCGATCTGCGGGCCATAGGTAAGGTTGGCCCCGGCGCGGCGGGCGGCCTGTTCGATATGCATGCGCAAAACGTTGGGCGGCTTGGCCTGGATCAGCGGCAGGCCCTGCACCTGTGCCAGGGCGATCTCGCGCTGGCTGGTGATCGGATCGCCCGGAGGGCCCACCACGCAAAGCGGCAGCGTCACCAGCGCCTCATCGCTCGGGCTAAGCGCGCCCGGCTCGCGCAGCACCAGCGCCAGATCGATCCGCCCCGTCGCCACCTGTTCGGCCAGTTGCCCGCCCGCCGCCTCGGTCAGATGCAGCGTGACCTGCGGGAATTTCTCCAAGGCCGCGCCCAGAAATTCCGAGGCGATCCGCACTGAAGGCAAAAGGCCGACAGAAACCGCGCCCACCGGCACACCCGCCTGCCCCTTGATATCCATCATGATCTGTTCGGATTCGCGCACCATCGTCTGCACGCGCGGCAGGATCGCCTCGCCCACCTCGGTCAATGCCACGCCGCGCCCGGTGCGGTAAAACAGCGTGCATCCGCATTCGATCTCCAGCGCGTTGATATGGCGGCTGACCACGGGTTGCCGCCGTTTCATCACCACCGCGACTTTGGACAGGCTGCCCATTTCGGCCACCTTGAGGAACAGTTTCCACCGCTCGAAATCCATGTTCTTTCTCCCATTCCCCGCCCCCGGAATGACCGGGAAGCAGCGGATGCCTGTTTTGAGGCTCCGTTTATTCTTTATGACGCTAATATAATGCACCTGCCGAACCATGGCAAGCTGATATGCGCATAATGATGGGTGCAGCCGGGACCGCCTTTGGCTATCATCGTGCAAGTCATTATCGGCCCGACGCAAGAGAAGGCCTGATGAGAGGACCAAAATGGCGGCATCCTTCAACAAAGCATCAGACCAATGGGCTTATCCGGGCCTCTATTCTTATGGCGCGATTGGCCTGCATTGGTTGATGGCCGTGATCCTGTTGGCTAATATCATCATCGGATGGACCTTTCCCGAGGCCATGCCGGGCCAGAAATATTCGCCAAAGCCGCTACTGCCGCTGCATATCTCGCTGGGGCTGTCGGCGCTGATATTGATCGTTCCGCGCATTATGTGGCGGATCACCCATCGCCCGCCTCCGCACAATCCCGCCATGGCCACGTGGGAGCGAATCGCCGCCTCCCTGGGCCATATGGGGCTTTATGCGCTGATGCTGGCAGTGCCCTTTTCAGGCTGGCTCGTGCTGTCCGCACATAAGGTTCAG
Organism: Novosphingobium sp. SG751A; assembly: GCF_013149295.1. Lineage (GTDB taxonomy): Bacteria > Pseudomonadota > Alphaproteobacteria > Sphingomonadales > Sphingomonadaceae > Novosphingobium. The sequence continues at coordinate 425,106 of NZ_JABGCB010000002.1, read as the reverse complement.
AAGAGCAAGCTAATGTTTTTTGGTCTTTTTGAATTCCCCCACTTCCCGGTGTTCCCCTCGCTGCCCCCTGCCGATGTGTTGTGGTGGCATGATACGATGGTGACGGTGCATGGCGTTCTGGCGAGCTGGGTCTTGCCCGTGCTGATCACGCTGCATGTGGGGGCGGTGGTCAAGCATCATCTGGTCGACCGCGATCCGGTGTTGCGCCGCATGTGGCCGGAGCGAAACACCTAACCCTTTCTTTTCAGGAGTTCATTCATGTCGACATCTCTGTCACGCCGGGGCGTAATCGCCACCGGCATCCTTGGCGCGGGCGCCGCATCCATGGCGCGCGCCGCACCGAGGCCCAAAAATACCGCACCCGAGAATATCTGCCTGATCCATCCCGACACGGTCGATGGGCCCTATTACGAAAACAAGCCGATCATCCGCCGCGACATCACCGAGGGCAAAAAGGGCATCCCGCTGGAAGTCCGCGTGCGGGTGGTCGATGCGCAATGCCGCCCGGTGTCGGGCGCGCGGGTCGATACATGGCAGGCCGATGCGCAAGGCATCTATTCCGATTTTCCCAATCAGGGCGACGATCTGGACATTGCCACGCCGGGGCAGACATTCCTGCGCGGAACGCAGATGAGTGATGCGGCCGGATGGGTCACGTTCAACACGATCTATCCAGGATGGTATCGCGGACGCACCGCCCATATCCACTTCAAGATCTATATCGGCGGCCGCACCCGCCTGACCAGCCAGATCTTCTTTCCCGATGCGCTCAACGAATGGATCTATCTGAATGTGCCGGATTATAAGCGCCCCTTGCTGCGCGACACGATCAATGTCACCGACTGGATCATGGCCGAGGCAACGCGCAATGCCGTGGCGCAGGTGAAGGAGGAGGCCGACCGCTATGTGGCGACCATGACCTTCGGCGTGAACCCTCTGGCCACGCCCGCGCCGGGCGAAAAGATGCCCTGTCCGACCGATGGCAGCAAATGCGTGCCCGCCCCCGGCGTGCCACCCAAGGGGGACGATCGGATTGCCGCGCTGGTGCCCTCGGCGGAAAACGGGCGCCGCCCGCGCGCGCAAAAACCCCCGCTTCCGCGTTGAAAGGATGGATGATGAAAGCGATCTACCTGCTGGCAGGCCTTGTGCTCGCCTCACCCGACGCCGCGCAGAACCCCTTTATGGCGCCGATCAAAACCACCCCCATCACCGCTGATCTGGTGATGTTGAGCGCAGGATCGAACGCGGTTCTGGCCGTGGGCGACAAGAGCGCCATTCTGGTCGACGCGCTGTTTTTCAACCCCGACAAGCTGGCCGAAGCGGTCCGCGCCGTGACGCCCAAGCCGGTGGCCTTCGTGGTCAACACCCATGCGCATCGCGACCATACCGGAGCCAATGCGCTGTTTGCCGGAATGGGGGCCAAGGTCGTCTCCACCTCCGCCGCCGCGCGTCGGATTGCCGAGCCATCGACCAACCCACGCGGCGAGACGCAGCCGCCCATCGACAAGGCCGGCTGGCCCACGATCACCTATGACAAGGCGAGCAAGGTTTCGGTTCCGGGAGAAAGTCTGAATTTTCTGCCGGTTGAGCCTTCGCATATGGATGGCGACGCGCTGATCTTCTTTCCGCGCCAGAATGTGCTGGTGATGGGCGATCTGCATCACAGCCACGAATATCCGGTCTATGACGGCGTGAGCGGGTGCAAATGCGGCAGCTATGAGGGCAATCTGCGGGTCTATCGCCGCGCCATCGGCATGATCGACGATGCCACCAAGGTCGTTCCCGGCCATGGTGGATTGACCAACCGGGCCGAGCTGATCGCCTATGTCGCCATGCTGGAAAAGATACGCGATGCGGTGAAGCGCGAAGTGGCCGCGGGCAAGAGCAGGCAGGAGGTGGTGGCGATGCACCTGCTGGCCGATGATCGGTCGGTGCAGCCGGGCGGGCCGGACAATGCCGATGCCTTTGTCGGCGCACTTTATGAGGCAATAAAGACCGGAGTTGGTATCTGAGACGTATTTCTCTTAAACGCTAATTGCGTCTTGTTCTCTCTCCTCTTTCCGGCGATCCCTTGCAACCAAGGCGTGTCAAACGCCGCCATAAAGAGGAGAGGTTCATGGACGCCATGCGCGCCCTTGTCGACATTATCGCCGCCTCGCCAATCAGCATCACGATCCAGAGCATTTCCTGGCTGATCCCGATTGTGCAGAGCATCCACATCATCGCCATCGCCGCCGTCATGGCCAGCGCGGTGCTGCTCAACACGCGCATCGCGGGGCTGGCGGGCAGCAGCGAGGGGTTTGACATCCTGCTCGGGCGCTATCTGCCATGGGTGTGGCGGGCGCTGCCGGTGCTGGCGATCAGCGGGATCATCCTGATCATCGGCGAACCGGAACGCGAATTGATGAGCTATGTATTCTGGATCAAGATGGCGCTGCTGATCGTGGTCCTCTCGCTTTGCGCGATGATTGCGCGGGCCGGTTCGCCCCAGCCTCTGGCCGATTTGTCGCCCGAAACGCGCGGGCGCCTGCGGATGCTGGCGCTGCTCTGTCTGGCGGCTCTGGTGGGCATCATCGCCTGCGGCCGCCTGATCGCCTACGCATAAGAGGACTCTATGGCTTTCCAAGAAATATTCGAGGCCATCGAGGCCCTGCCCTTTGCCACCGCAATTGCCGAATCCACATGGATGTTTCCCGCCATTGAGGTGGTGCATGTGCTGGCGCTGGTGATGGTGCTGGGCACGATTGCGATGGTCGATCTGCGCCTGCTGGGCCTTGCCCGGCGCGACATGGGGGTTTTGCGGCTGACGCGCGAAACGCTGACATGGACATGGGCCTGTTTTGTGCTGGCCGCGATCACGGGCGCTCTGATGTTCGCCTCGGCGGCGGTGCGCTATTCGGGCCTGTTTCCGTTTCAGGCCAAGATGGTGCTGCTGGCGCTGGCGGGGCTGAACATGGCGTGGTTCCATTCGACCGCCTATCGCGGCGTTGACCAATGGGACCGCCAATTGCCCCCGCCCGCCCCGGCGCGGATCGCGGGCGCGCTGTCGCTTACGCTCTGGACCTCGATCATCATCGCCGGTCGCTGGATCGGTTTCCTGTGAGCGCGCTTCATCACGCCAGCCGCCGCTCGGCCCTCATCGGGCTGGGCGGCGCGCTGCTGGCCGCCGCCGCCACCCTCACCGCTCCCGCCATTGCAGCTCCGGCCATCACCGAACACATGACCGAACACATGGTCGATGCCCCCGGCGCACGGCTCTATGTCACCGACACCGGCGGCAAAGGCCCGGTCATCCTGCTGGCCCATCCGGCCACGGGCAGCGCGCTGATCTGGGAGCATCAGCAATCCGCCTTTGCCGCCGCAGGCTATCGCGTGGTGGCATGGTCGCGCCGCGAACATGCGCGCAGCGAAATCACCGGCGCAGACCCCGGCACCAATGAGGACATCCTGACCATTACCAAGGCGCTGAACATCGGACGGTTTCATTTCGTCGGCTCGGCCGCAGGGGGCGGCATCGCCATCCAGTTTGCCGCCGCCCATCCCGAAAGGCTGATCTCGCTGACCATGGCCAACAGCATTTCGGGCATTGCCGAACCGGCGTTCAAGGCTTGGGCCGAAGGGCTGCGCCCGCCTTCCTTCAACGCCATGCCCGCCGAAGTGCGTGAGCTTTCGCCCACCTATCGCGCCGCCAATCCGCAAGGGGCGGCGCGCTGGGTCGATCTGGAGCAGCATTCGCGCATTGCCCCGCTGGGCGCGCCGCCGCGCGCGGGGGTGACGTGGGATGATGTCGCGCGCCTGCCCATGCCGATCCTTTGGCTGACGGGGGATGCGGATCTCTATGTGCCCCCGCCCCTGCAACGCGAGGCCGGACGCCATGCGCGGCGCAGCCGCTATGCCGTGATCCCCGGCACCGGCCATTCGGCCTATTGGGAAGCGCCAGATCTGTTCAACCAGGCGGTTCTGGCCTTTCTAAAACGGCCATAAGAAAGGGGGCGGTGAGAGTTGATCTCACCGCCCCCTTTCCATTGCGCCTTATTGCTTGAGCTTGCCCGCCAGATTTTCGCGGTCGAGGCAGATGTCCTCCTTGACCGTCAAGCCCGGCTGACGATCAAACACCACCTTGGCGGTCCAGGGAGCGCTATAGGTTTCCGGGTCATTGATGGTGATCACGGCCTCCATCTGCTTAGGCCCAAGGCTGCGGAAACGCTCGGTCAACCGCGCCTTTTCGCCATGGGGCAATCCGGTCCGATCCAGCCCGGTGTTGGGGTGCAACGCCTGCACGTCCACCACCAGCGTTTCGTCTTCCCAATGGCCCGCGTTCTGGCCGAAATAGACCGGGCCGATCACCTCGCGCGGCTCCTCCATCTCGATCATGCGGACCAGCCGGTTCCACTGATAGGCAAACATCACGCGCGGCTTGGTGACGATCACCGCAAAGGGCGTTTTGGGGTCGCTCATCAAACGCGGTTCACCCGGAGGCTTGCATCGGCGCGAAAAATCCACCTTGGGATCGCCCGCCATGAACGCCGGTTTTTGCGCATTCCACGCCTTGGCCGCCTCGGGCCGAAACGGGATCGGTTTGCCGTCGGCGGGCTTCAACATGCCGTCGCCGCGCGCCTGCCACACGCCCTCGATCCAGTCCTGCGCCCCCTGAGCCTGAACCAATACGGGCGCACCGCCCCCCAGCAGGGCCAGCGCCATCAACAATTTGCCCTTTGCCATCATTGATATCCAATCCCGAATGCTTCGCCAAAGTCCTCGCAAATGTCCTCGACATAATGGAGGTCGGGCCGCCAGCGCAGCGTGACCTTCTCCACCGGGGTCAGTTGCCCATCGGTGTCGCGGAAACGTTCGATGGCGACATTGCCATCGGCCTGTTTGGTCACGCGCTCGACATAATGATCGGTGCCGGGCTTGCCGCGCGTGGCCACCTGCGTGGTGTCGATCACCAGTGTGTCGCCATCCCAGCGCGCGATGGAATCGCCGGTAAAAGACGGTTTGGCCGCCGGATCATGCTTGTCGGCAAAGGTGGCCCAGCGCAGCAGGTGGTTTTCCTCCATCAGGAACAGCACTTGGCGCGCATTGATGAGGATGGTGGTCGAATAGGAGGTCAGCCCCGCGAAAGTGTTGATGACGCAGGCCCCCGCGCCAACATTGCTGACGCGCGGCGAGGCCAGCCCGCCCGGCGCTGCCCTCGGAGGAGGCCCACCCGGCACGGCGCGGCCCGCCGCATATCCGCCAGAAGGAGCGCCACCCCCCGGAGGCGCTCCCCCCGGCGCGCGCGGTGCGCCCCCGGGCGCGCGCAGGAAATTATACATGCCGTTGAGATCGCGCGGGTCCTTCGAAGGCGGCGCACCCTGAATATTCTGGCGCGTCAGTTCCAATGCCTGCGGCTTGATCTTGCCGCCCGACAGCGCCTCTTTGAACTGGGGCGGCGCATCGACAATATCGTCAAGCGTTGCCGCCCCCACCTGCGCCATCGCGGGCATCGCCCACAATCCCACCGCCACGACGCAGGCGCAAAGCCCCGCCCGGCGATGGCTTCTCCATCGAGCCGACATCCCTGTCTCCTTTATTGTTTTATGCCTTGCGGCGGATCAGACGATGCCGAATTTCAGCACGGTGCCATCGGCCTTCTTCACGGTCAGAAATTCGCCGCCCTTGCTGCCATCGCGATTGGGCGCGACCAGCAGGCGGATCTGCTCGCCCGGCTTGACCGAATCCTTCTTCCACCCGTTGCGGGCCAGGATCGACACCGAAGGCCCTTCAAGGCGCCATTCCTCGCTGCCGCCCTTGCCGTCGGGCACGGTCACGGTCATCCACGTATGCGGATTGGCCCATTCGAACACCTTGAGCGTGCCCGCCACCACCAGCGGCTTGGACCGGTCAAAGGACGCGGCCGAATGATGCGCCATCGCCTCCCCCGGCACGCCCAGCGCCAGAGCCGCAGCAAGGACGCCAACCATGGAACTTTTCATCATCAATCTCCTGTACGCGCACATATCCCGATGCATCCGGCCCCGCCCGCCTACGCGCTAGAGGCCGGATGTGTATTTCAGGTATGCGCTAAATGCTTATTTGGCCGGGGCGGCGATCGTATAGGCCGTGGCCGCGTCGAAATGGCAGTAGGCCACCGGGATGAACGGTCCCTGCGGCGTGGATTTGCCGTCATAGCGCCACAGCTTGGCGGGCATCGCATAGCCGGGGCGGGCCTGCATCGGATTGGCCCCGGCGCGCGCCGAATCGCGGCCAGAAACACCGGCCACTTCGGCTGCGGGCTGGCGGGCGGCCATGTCGCGGGCGGTCTGCGTGATGGGGGTGGAAAACTTGGTGTTGAACACCGGGAAAACCTGAAGATGCCAGATCTTCCACTTGCCCTGTTCCTTGACGAAATCGACCGCATATTTGACCCACAGCCATGCGCCGATATCATCCGGACCGTTGATGCTGGGGCCGAAACTGTCCCACACGCCCTTGGCGGTCTGGCCATCACCCGCCACTTCGATCACCGGCGAGAACATCGAATGCATGTGCAGAATGCCGGGGCGGCGGTCCTCGTCGGGATCGGCAAAGCGGGCGCGCATGGCCTCCAGCCCCACCGGACCGCCCGGCGTCAGCCAACTGACACCCTCGGTGTTGAGCGCGAAGAGATCGGCCAGCGTGCCTTCGCCGCGCAGCGTGCCCTGATGGTCATAGCGGCCCATCAGGTTCTGGATCTCGTTCAGCGCCACCACCTTGTCGGCGGCGGGCATCACGCCGCAGGGGGCGGACACTTTGCCAGCCGCCATTACAGGCGCGCCCGTCAATGCCAAAGCGACCGCCCCCATTGCCGCCATCCGGCCAAACCATGTTTTCATTCACTCTCTCCCTTGATGGGCCGCGGATCGCTGTCCGCGCCCGGCAAAATGTTGAGCCAAAGCATAGCCATAGTTTTGCGCGGTGAAATGGGTGGGGATGCGGGGAGACAGGGGCATATTTCACGTAATCCCTTGTTTTCAATAATGGATTACAATGCCTGTCGATCCCAGGCATAGCTGAAAACCCAATTCAGGATGAAGCGCGCATGGCCTGCTCCTGCCTAAGCATCAGCAAGGAAAATGATCCGCAAAGGGGAGAAACATGCGCCGCCCGATCCACTATGCCGCCCTTCTGGCGTTGCCCGCTCTTGCATGGGGCGGGGTCACGCTGGCCCAACCCGGCCCCGCTCAACCCGGCCCAGCCCTGCCGCCCGAATATCGCGCCTATCTGACGCCTCTGGGGATCAGCCGCGATGCCATCGCCCCGGCCCCCACGCATGGATCGCCACGCGAAGCCTATGACCGCGCCGTCTTTGCCAAAACCCGCGCGCTGGAAGGATCTCCCCGCTGGACGCTGGCCCAAGCGGACGCCGGGCGCGGGGTGATGAAGGCTTTCAGTTGCGCGGCGGGTCTGTCACTGACCGACCGGGTGCCCGCACTGACCAAACTGCTCTCGCGCTATCGCACGGATCTGATCAACGCCACGCGCGCCGCCAGTCCGCGCCCCTATCAGCTGGAAAAAGGCGCAACCTGTCTGAGCGACAAGCCTTTGCAGACCGCCGGCGGCACGCCGATGATTCAGGCAGCATGGGGCTGGACGGTCGCCACCATTCTGGCCGAAGCGCTGCCCGAACGCACCGATGCGCTGATGACGCGCGCCCGAGCCTTTGGCGAAAGCGCGGCGATCTGCGGCTTTGCCGGGGCCAGCGAGGTGCATGGCGGGCGCGATCTTGGCTCGGCCATGCTGGCGCGCGCGCGTGCCCTGCCCGAATTTGCCGCCGATCTGGCGCAGGCGCAGGCCGAACTGCGCGCTCTGGCCAAGGCCGGAACCCCCGCGCCCGAAGGCTGCGCCGCCGAGGGTGCCCTTACCGCCCCCGCCTTTTGACAGCGCGCCGGGGGAGTTCATCGCTTCCCCGGCTAGCTGCTATTCTTCGACGCGCTAATATTTTCACTCTATTGCCAATGCCGAAGTCGCAGCCGGAACGCACCGGCGCCAAGCGACACAATTCAAGGGGAGAGTTCCAAGATGCCCAAGCATCAAAACGCGCTGCTGGTCACCACCGCTCTGGCCGGGATCGGCCTGATGGCCGCGCCCGCCATGGCCCAGCAGGCGTCCGAAAACACCATCAAGCCCGCCGAGATCATCGTCACCGGATCGCGCCTCGCCAATCCCAATTTTTCCTCGCCCACGCCCGTCCAAACCCTGAACGCCGAAGCCATCGCCCAGCGCGCGCCGGTGCAGATTTCCGATGTGGTCAACGAAATCCCAGCCGTGCGCACCAGCCGCTCGGCATCGGGCAGCGGCCGGGTGGCCGATCAGCAGCAGGGCGTGCAATCGCTGACCGACCTGCGCGGCCTTGGCGATGTGCGCACGCTCACGCTGGTCAATGGGCACCGGCATGTCGGCACGGTGGCCTCGGGCTCGTTTGACACCAACATGATTCCCGTCGGCCTGATCGACCGCGTGGATGTGGTCACGGGCGGCGCCTCGGCGGCCTATGGCTCGGACGCGGTGGCGGGCGTGGTCAACTTCGTGCTGAAAAACCAGATGCAAGGCATCACCGCCAGCGCGCAGGGCGGCGTCACCTCACGCGGGGATGGCCGCCAATATGCGATCAATCTGGCGGGCGGCACCAGCTTTGCCGACGGGCGCGGCCATATTATCGCCGGGCTGGACTGGGGCACGACGCTGGGCGCTGGCAATATCTATTCGCGCTACTCCGATGAACAGGGCCTGCTCTCCGTCTCAGCGGCCCAGCGCAGCTCGCTCGGCCTTGCCGCGCAGGTGTTTACCACCGGGGTCGAACTGGCCAATGTCACGCCCTATGGCCTCATCACCACCAAGACCACCGGGGGCCTGCTCAACACCTTCGATGCCTCGGGCAATGCCTCGGTCTTCACGCAGGGCACCGTGTTCGGCTCGGGCACCAGCGCGGTGATGACCGGCACCAATTCCAATTACGGCAACAGCCCCTATCGCTTCTTTCAGCTTCAGAACAAGAACTCGCGCCTTGTCGCCTATGGCCGCGCCGAGTTTGACATCACCGATGCGTGGAAAGTCTATGCCGAGCTGAACTATGCCCATACCAGCATGCCCGCCCAGCTGACCTCCTCCTATCTGGTCAGTTTTCAGGTTCCCGTCTCCAGCCTGCCCACCTCGGTCCAGTCGCAATATACCGGCACCAATGTCTCGGTGGGCCGCATCATGACCGAGAATGGCGGGGGCAATCTGACCTGGCAGAACCTCGACATGCATGACATCGTGGTGGGCACCAAGGCCAGCTTCGGCCAATGGAAGGCCGAGGCCTATTACCAGCATGGTTGGACCCATCAGGATTTCAACACCACCGGGCTTGTGCTCTCGGCGCTGTACAAGGCGGTCTACGGCTGCAACGGCACCGCCAGCAATCCGAACATGACCAGCAACCTGCTGACTCAGCTCAGCCTGTACGAAAGCGTCACGGGCAAATCCTGCGTGGCGATCAATCCGTTTGGCGCGATCACCAATTCCTCCGCGCTCAACTACATTTACAACACCCAGCATCAGAACACCGTGATCCAGAAGGACGTGGTTTCGGCCAGCATTTCGGGCACGCCTTTTGCCTTGTGGGCGGGCGATGTCTCGGTGGCGGCGGGTGCGGAATGGCGTCAGGACAAGCTCTTGGTCACCAGCGATGCGCTGGGCAATGGCAATGTCTATTCGGTGGGCAATTTCACCACCTATGGCGGCAAGAACACGGTGAAGGAGGGCTTCCTCGAAGTCGGCCTGCCCTTGCTCAAGGATCTGCCTTTCGCGCGCTCGCTGGACGTGAACGGCGCGGTGCGGCGCACCGATTACGCCATTTCGGGCGCGGTGACGACGTGGAAGGGCGGCGCCGTGTGGCAGCCGCTCGACGGATTGCGCCTGCGCGCCACATGGTCGCGCGACATTCGCGCGCCCAATCTGAGCGACCTGTTCTTCATCGGCGGCGCCCTGCCCACCAGCACGACCAACAACATCCCCGGCACCTATGGCTATAACGTGACCGGTACCACCAACATCTATGCCAGCGGCAACACCAGCCTGAAGCCGGAAAAGGCCGATACGTTCACCGGCGGCTTCACCTGGGCCGCCAAGGACGGGCCGCTGCGCGGCCTGCGCGTGGCGGTGGATTATTACAACATCCGCATCAATGGCGCGATCACCCGCCCCACCTCGGCGCAAACGCAAAGCATCTGCGCCGGGCTGCTGGCCAGCGGGGCAACGTCATGCCCCGGCATCGTGTTCAGCAACACCGGCAACGGCCTGGTTTCGGCGGGCAATCTCTCGCTCAATCTCAACCAGTTGAAGGCCGAAGGGATCGACATCGAGGTGGGCTATCGCGTGCCGGAACTGGCCCATATTCCCGGCCGGTTCGAACTGCGCGCCATGGCCAATCGGGCGCTGCATCTGCAACAGTTCCTCTCGCTGATCCGCCCCGAGCCGTTTGAAACGGCCGGATCCGCGCAGGGCGTTCCCGAATGGAGCGGCACGCTGACGCTCAGCTATATCCTCGGCAAATCGGGCGTCGATCTGCAACTGCGCGGCTTTACCGGCGTGAAATATGACACGCTCAGCGCCTATACGCTGACCGGCGGGGCCACCAATGGCGCGCAGGTGGTCGATCCCAGTGATGCCGGCTATCTCAACACCAACGCCAACAGCATCAACACCAACCGGCTGCCGGGCATGGTTTACACCAATCTGTCGGCCCATGTGGAGCTGATCAAGGGCGTCCAGCTCTTTGCGGTCATCAACAATCTGTTCGATCGCCAGCCCCCGCAATATGCCGCCATCGCCGTCACGGCGGGCAGCCGCAATCTGAATTACGATCTGCTGGGCCGGTCGTATAAGCTGGGCGTGCGCGCGAACTTCTGATCGCGGCGCAGGCGCAAAAAAAGGGCCGGTGGGAGGATGCTCCCACCGGCCCTTTTGCTTGGCCCGATCAGGATTTTGGCGCCAGCGCGAGGATGGCGGCAATCAGCGCATCGGCTTTTTTCGGCGTCACCTGATGCTGGGCGGGCATCATGGCGGGGCCCCATTTGCCCTTGCTGCCTTTGGCGATGCTTTCTTTTATCGCGGCGGCTCCCTGCGCCCCCTGTCCTGCATAGACCATGGCCACATCCTTCATGGCGGGGCCAACGCGGGCATAATCGGCGCCATGGCAAAAATGGCAGCCATTGCCCACCAATTGCCGGTTCATCGCCAGATAGGGATCGCGGTCCTGACCCTTGGTGCCCTGCGCGGATGCCGCCCCGGCGCCTGCCAATAATATCAGCGCCGCCAGTTTGCGAATATCAGTCATGCCATCTCCCCTATGTCGCAGAAATATGCGAGAATTATGGATCTGACATAGGCGATTTGCCTCTTTTCGTCCACGAAATTATCGCTACAGAGAATATATCGGAAGCGCCGGATCAACCGCGCCCGGATGGGAGATTTGTCGCATGAACACGCCTGTTACAGGCCCCAATGGCATTGGCCGACGCGGCGCGATCAAGGCGCTGGCCGGGGTCCTTTCCACCGGCATGCTGGCCGCCTGCAACGGCATGGGCCGCCCGTTGAGCGATGCGGAAAAGCTGACGCTGAACCAGAGCGTTGAAGGCAAGGTCTATTGGCTGGGCGACGAAGCCTATGAGGTGGCGCGCGGATCGACATGTTATCGGGCCAACAAGCCCAAGCGCTATCCGCAGGTCATCGTCCAGCCTTTGTCCGACAAGGACGTGGTGGCCGCGGTCAAATTCGCCAAGGCGCATGGACTCAAAGTCACCACGCGCTCTGGCGGGCATAGCTGGTCGGCCTCGCATATCCGCGACCATTGCGTGCTGATCGACATGGCGCGCATGCAGGAGATCAGCATTGACCCCGAAGCCCAGACGCTCTGGGTCAATCCCGGCATGATCGGCTCAGTCATCAACCGGCATCTGGAGCCTCACGGGCTGGTCATTCCCACTGCGCATCACCCCTCGCCCGGCATTGGAGGGTTTTGCCTCAATGGCGGGTTCGGCTGGAATTCGCGGCTGTGGGGCAATGGCGCGCATCATGTGCTGGCGGTCGATGTGGTCAATGCCGACGGCGAACTGCTCCGCGCCGATGCCACGCAGAACAGCGATTTCTGGTGGGCGGCGCGCGGCGGCGGGGCGGGCTTTTTCGGCGTGATCGTGCGGATGCATTTGCAGGCCCGCCCGCGCCCCAAATATTGGAAGGCCACGGTCTACAGCTTTGACGATGCCGCCGCCGTATTCGACGATGTGATGACATGGGCCTGCAACATCGTGCCGCATGTGCCGCCCTATCTCGAACTGGTAATGTCCACCACCGCCAACACGCGCGAGACCGGGGCGCCTTGTCCTGCGCGCATTTCCATCGCGGCGCTCGCCATCACCGATGACGAGGCGCAGGCCGATGCGGCGCTGGCGCTGCTCGACAGCGTGCCGCACCGGGAAAAGGCCAATTTCAAGGTCGAGAAGGTCCCCACCACGCTGGAGGAACGCTATCAGAGCGGTTTCAAGGCGGACCCGGCAGGGATGCGTTTTGCCGCCGACAACATGTACACCGACGCGCCCGCCGACGTGCTGGTGCCGCGCCTGCGCAAGGTCTTCCTGGAACTGCCCACGCCCCATACGCATACGTTCTGGTTCGCATGGGGGCCGTGCAAGCCCTTCCCCAAGGATATGGCGCTGTCCATGCAGGGTCCGATCTTCCTTGGCACCTATACGCTGTGGGAGGATGAGGCGCAGGACACGTTGATGGCCGCATGGCCGCCGATGCAGATGAAGGAATTGTCCGACCTGTCGCTTGGCGGGCAGTTGAACGATGAGAATATGCTGCACCACCCCCAGCGCTATTACACCGACGAGGCATGGGCCAAATATGAGGCCCTGCGGCAAAAACACGATCCGCAGGGGCGCTTCGAGGGCTTCCTTGGCAAACCGATGCCGCTGTAATACCGAAAGGCCCGCCCCCTCAGGCGGGCCTTTCTTCATGGGGCAGCGCCGCCCAGCACAGCCGCCCCATCACCGCGCATCCCGCCACGCCCAACGCCATGGGCAAGGCGGTGCCGTTCTGAAACCACGCCACCCCGCTCGACGCAACAAACCCCACTCCGAACTGGATCACCCCCAGCAGCGATGACCCGCTGCCCGCATCGCGGCGCAGGCTGCCGATGGCCAGCGTCGCGCTGTTGGGCAGGATCAGCCCCAGCATCAGCACCGCCGCCCCCAGCGCCAGCGCCACGCTCCACCCCGGTCCCATCATCGCCGCGCCCACCAGCGCCAGCCCCGACACGACATTGGCGCTCAGCGCGAAACGGAGCAGTTCGGGCGAGGAGAAATGCCGCACCAGCCGCCGGTTGGCCTCGCCGCCCGCCATCATCGCCACGGTGATCGCGGTAAACACCAGCGTATATTGCGGCTTGGTATAGGCAAATCCGGTCATGAAGGCCTCGGCCGAACCGGTGATGAAGGAAAACAGCGTGCCCGCCGCCGACCCGGACACCATGGCCAGCAGCGTGAAGCGCAGACGCCTAACGATCCGCGCGAAATTGCCGATCACGCTGCCTATCGTGATCTCGGCATGGCGGCGCTCTGGCGGCAAGGTTTCGGGCAGGCCAAAGGCGATAGCGGCCATGGTGATGATGCCCATGCCCGTCATCACCGCAAAGATCGCTCGCCAACCGCCCAGCATGATGATCCCCACCCCCAGCGTTGGTGCGACCAAGGGCGCGATCATCCCGATCAGCGTGAGCGCGGCGAAGGCACGCGCCAGTTCATCGGCATCATACAAATCGCGCACCACCGCCCGCGCCAGCGTCAGCCCGCAGGCGCCCCCCAGCGATTGCACCAGCCGCAGCGCGACGAACGCCTCGATCCCCCGTGCGAAACAGGCCGCGAAAGCCGCCAGCGTGAACACCGCCGTGCCGATCATCAGCGGGATCTTGCGACCATATCGGTCGCTGATCGGGCCATAGATCAATTGCCCCGCGGCCATGCCGAAAAAGAACACCGACAGGCCGGCCGCCACGCCTGAGGCCGACCCGCCCAGATCAGCGCGCATATCGGGCAGAGCGGGCAGATAGCTGTCGGTGGCCAGCGGGCCAAAGGCGGTGAGCAGCGCCAGAATGGCAATCAGGCGTCGAGGTGGGATAACAGGCGGCATCAGGCTCTCCATCACAAGAGCGCCACCTTTAGGCAAAGGCGCGGGCTGCGATAGCAACCCGCGCCGCATTTCACTTATGCATCAACGTATAAGATCAAAACTTGCCCGTCAGACGCAGGCCAAAGGTGCGCGGCGGGTCCAGCGTGGCCGAACGCGCGCCCGCCACATTACTCGACGGGCGGAAGAAGGTGCCAAGCGCCGTCTGGCCGCCCGAACCCACACCCACCACGGCCTTATCGGTCAGGTTCTGGACATAGAGCTGCACCGTGAAGCGATCCTTGGCGTCATGCCATGTCAGATCCATGTCCAGCTTGGCATAGGCATTGCGGATATCGCCGGGGGTCAGCAGCGCCGGGTCGATGATGCGCAGCACCGCGCTGCTTTCATAATGGACGCGCCCGCCCGCCACCAGCCGCGAACCATTGGCCAGATGAAACGTGTGCTCATAATTGCCCACGATCGTCCATTCGGGCAGATTGTTACGGCCCAGATTATATTGCGACACCAGCGCCGAGGTGTTGAGCGTGGCCACCGGCGGGGTGCTGTCATACTTGCCCTTGGTCCACAGGGCGTCGATGCCGATACGGTCATTGGGCGTGACAAAGGCCTGAAGATCGACCTCTGCGCCATAAAGATTGCCGTTGAAGTTCGAGGGATAGGAGGTTTGCCCGATGGCGATGCCGTTCAGGTAATAGAGCTGAAGCTGGCTGACCTGCTGATCCTTGTACTTCCAGTAAAAAGCCGAGGCATTGAGTTGCAGCTTGCCCCCCATGAAGCGGTTTTTCGAGCCGATTTCATAAGCGGTCAGATGCTCGGGCTTGTAATTGTTCTGCGTTCCCACAGTAAAGCCGCCCGCCCGAAAACCGGTGCGCGCCGTGGCATAGAGCAGCGAACCGGGGCGCGGATCGAATTCCACGCCGACCTTCCAACTGGTGTTGCCATCGCGGTACTGCCCGCCATTGGGCACGACGCAGAAGTTGGTGGGGAAATAGAACTGGCCGTCGAAGAGGGTCGGGGCCGATGGCGTGCCCCCGCTGGTGCAGGTGCCGCCCGCCGCGGCAATCGTGGTCACATCGCTGCTCGAAAGACCGCTGGCAACGGTATAGCCGTTCTGGCTCTTGCCGTCGCGCGTATAGCGAATGCCTGCGTTGAACCGCAGATTGGGCGTCAAAGCATATGTCGTATCGCCAAACACGGCCACGTTATGATTGTTCAGCTTGGGCGTGCGCAGGATGGCATAACCGGTGCTTTGCAGATTGTTGAGCGTGGCGTCCTGATCCTCGTTGAACAGGAACGCGCCCAGCGTCCAGCGCAGCGGGCCATTGCCGGTCGAGGACAGGCGCGCCTCCAGCGAGAGCTGGTCGGCATAGGTCAGGTTCCAGAATTTCAGACCGTTGGAATAGGTCATGAAATCGATCTTGGTATGCACATAGGAAGGCTGAACCGTCAGCGTGGCCCATGGCATGGCATAGGTGATTTCGGTGGACAGGATCAATTGATCGGCATTGTTGCGCCCATCCTGACCATAGACCGAGGTGCTGCCATAGCCGGTCGGGCCGGTGTTGGTAAAACCTTGCGGATTGGAAACCGCATTGACGCCGCCCACGCTGGTCGAGGCGAAGGAGGGGCAGAGCAACTGGTTTGAACAAGTGCCCGCCGCGCCAAGGCCGAACCACGGGTTGGACGGATCGATCCATTCCTGCGATCCGTTCATGTAATAGCGCCACGTGCTGTAGGGCCCGCGCGAACGGTTGAAATAGGCGTCGGCAAACAGCAGCACCGAAAGCTTCTCGCTCGGCTTCCACAGCAGGCTGCCGCGCAAGCCGTAATTGTTCGCATCATCAAGGCCGTTGGTGAAATAGCCATCATGGCGCGTGGTCTGAAACGCCACGCGGCCCGCCAGATTTTCGGTGATCGGCGTGTTGATGTAACCGCTGGTGTTGAGCGTGTTGTAATTGCCCAGCGTGATCGAACCGCCGCCGGCCAGTTCATCCTTCGGTCGCGCGGGGATCAGGTTGATCGCGCCGACCGTTGCATTGCGGCCATAGAGCGTGCCCTGCGGGCCTTTGAGGATTTCGACGCGCTCAAGGTCGTAATAGGCGCTGTTGGCCGAGATCTGACGCGCCAGCGGCACGCCGCCATAGTTGAAGGCCATGATCGTATCGGCATATTGCGTGCCCGCGCCGCTGGCCAGACCGTAAAGGCCGATATAGGCGTTGGGGTTGGCCACGCTCAGCTTCAGCCCCGGCACGCTGTCGAGCATCGTGCGGCTGTCGCGCACGCCGCTTGATGCCAGTTGTTCGGCCCCCAGCGCGGTAATGTTGAGCGCGGTTTTCTGCGTGCTGCTGACGCGGCGTTCGGCGGTGACGACGATGTCCTGAATGGCCGAAACTTCCGGCGCGCTTGCCGGCGGCGCCCCTGCGGCCGTGGCAGGCGTGCCGATCAGGGCAAGCATAGTGGATCCCAGCAGGGCAAAGCGCTGCATACTCATTTTTCTCTCCCCAGTCCTTCACCCCGATACCGGCTGTTTTATTCGCCCTAAGGCATCGGGGCCTCGGCCATGCTTATGGCAGGCGGGTTTGCGCTCCACTACTACCGCCGGGTGAATATCAGGCCTCCGGTAAAACCGAAGCTTCGGGCAATCCCGTTCTGCATGTAACGGCATAGCTGGTATTGAACGCCCGCGCCTATTGTCAAACCCGTCTTGCGCCTAGGTTTCATTCGCCAAGATCAAATGTATCCGCACGTCAGAAATCAGCGGAGCATGATTGGGAGGAGACATAATAATGAAGTCAGCATATCTGGGCTGCGCGATGAGCGCGGTGGCGGCAGCATTGTGCGTGGCGTCCACAGTTCAGGCGCAAACGCAGAACCCGCCTTCCGAAGACAGCGCCCAGAGCGAGGATAATGGTCGTGTCAGCCTGCATGACATCATCGTCACCGCGCAAAAGGCCCGCACCTCGCTGCAGCATACGGTGGGTTCGATCATTGCCGTGGATGGCGACCGCGCGGCCAAGGAAGGCAAGACTACCCTTTCCCAAGTGTTGCGCGACAGCGCGGGCGTACAATTGATGGGCACGGGCGCCTCGGGTCAGGGCTTTTTCGTCTCGATCCGCGGCGTAGGCTTTGCCCCCGTCTTTGGTCAGGATTCCCCCGTCACGGTCAGCCTCAACGGCGTGTTTCAGCAACGCGCCCAATCCACCCGCGCGCTGTTTTACGACATTGCCCGCGTCGAGGTGGTCAAGGGGCCGGATTCCACGCTTAACGGCCGCAACGCGCTGGGCGGGTCGGTGACGATCATCGCCAATGATCCCTCGCACCGGCTGGAGGCATCGGGCACAGCCGAAATCGGCAATTACGGGCTGCTGGCGGGCCAGGCGATGGTCAACATCCCCATCGGCGACAAGCTGGCCCTGCGCGGGGCGATTTCCAGCGAGGGGCGCAACGGATATCTTTCCAATGGCGGCAGCGACAGCCATGTGACCGGCATGCGCCTGCGCGGATTGTGGGAGCCGAACAGCAAGTTCAAGATCATCCTGACCGCCGACCATGCGGTGCAGAACGGTCTGGGCCAGCAGCAGTCCTCAACCGGGCTGATCGACCTGACCCAGCCGATCAAATTTCCCACCGGATACTGGACCTCGAACAACCCTTCCTCGGGCTATCGCCGCTTCATCAATGACAATTACTATGCCGACATCACCGCCGACCTCGGCTTTGCCCAATTGTTCGTCCAGCCGACCTATAACCGCTCGCGCTATCAACTGGAATCGAACACTTTCAGCCTGCTGACCTATCAGACCCGCCTGTCGCAGGCGCTGGCCTCATCCCACCCCGACCCCACGGGCATCGCCGGCGCGCTGGCCGGCACCAATGGCAAGGAAATCTCTCGGCAGGATCAGAAAACGCTGGAGGTGCGCCTGTCGTCCCAGCCGGGCGCGCGGATCAAATGGCTGCTGGGCGGCTATTACCTCAACAACACCGAGGACACCGGCGTCAACCAGCAGGGCGGCACCGGCTATACCACCGCCGCGCGCACGACCACGCTGGCCACCACATCGGTTCCGGCCACCGCCGTGGTCGATCCCGGCATCGCCCCGCCCGCGTTCTACAGCAGCTACAGCCCCCATCGCGAGGTGCGTAATCTGGCGGCTTTTGGCCAGATTACCTATCCCGTCACCGACCGCTTCCGGGTGACGGCGGGCCTGCGTTACACCGCCGAGCGCAAATTGCGCAACGAACAGGTGGGCAATCTGTGCGTGGCCAATTCGATCCAGACCAGCACCTGCGCCACATCGGGCAGCAGCAGTTTGAACGGCACACCGATCAACACCACGCTTTTCTATCTGCTCGACAATGGCGCGGCGGGCACGACCACCAACAATGGGGCGTGGAGCGCATCCAACCCCACCGGCAACCGCGTGTTCTTCTCGGTCCCGGCCGGGCGGCTCGATTCAAACCGGCTGGATTACAAGGTGTCGGCGCAATATGATCTCTCGCCCACCTCGAATGTCTATGCGTTGGTCTCCACCGGTTTCAAGAGCGGCGGCTTCATCAACATCCCCCCGCCCAGCAGCGGCCTGCTCAACCCCGGCTTTACCAGCACTTTCGATCCCGAAACCATGACATCCTATGAAATCGGCACCAAGAACGATCTGCTCAACCACCGCTGGCGCCTGAATTTCAGCGCCTTTATCTATGACTATCGCAATTATCAGTTCAGCTATGCCGCGCAGGTCTTCAGCCCGACCGCCAACCTTGGCTATACCACGCGCACCATCGACCCGGATTACACCACCACCATCACCGCCAATGCCGCCCGCGCGCGCACCTTCGGAATGGAGCTGGAAAGCACGGTGATCCTTTCGCCCCATGATCGCTTCACGCTCAACATCTCCTATCTCGATGCCAAGTTCCGCACCGTCAATCTGGCGGGCGGCACGGCGGCCACGGTGGCTTTCGGCCAATCGCTCAGCGGCTTTGCCCTGCCGCGTTCGCCCAAATTCGCCATTTCGCCGGGCTATTCGCATGTGTTCGACGTGGGCCATGCCGGAACGTTGGTCGCCTCGATGGACGGGCGGTTTGAAACCGAAAGCAATCTGGCCATCCCATCCAACGCGGCAGCCCTTGCGGCGGGCTGGTTCCGCCAGCCTTCCTTCATGAAGCTCAACGCCACGCTGGCCTTCAACCCAGCGCGAGGCAATTGGGGCGTCACCGCCTATATCCGCAACATCGGCAATGTAGGCACGCTGCAGAGCATCAGCCTGCCCACATCCTATACCAATACGGTGCCGGTGTTCGGCGCGCTCAATCAAACCGCGATCGGCTTTGAGGCTGCCGATCCGCGCACCTATGGCGTGACCATCACGGCAAAGTTCTGATCACCGATCGGCCAGCGAGGCGACAAAGGCCTCGCTGGCCGCGCTCAAACGCCGCGCGCGATGGGTCAGCAACGCAAAACGGCGCGGCGCAAAGGGCCAGTCGAGCCGCACCACCCGCCCCGCCGCCACGCGCGAGGCCGCCGCATATTCCGACACCGCCGTGATCAGATCGCCCGCCTCCAAGGCTTCGAGCACCGCGCCATTGGCCGGCAGTTCGAGCCTTATGTCCAGATCGCCCCAATCCAGCCCCGCCTGCGCCAAGGCCAGGCCCAGATGCGCGCGCGTGCCCGAACCCTTCTCGCGCAGAACCCAGACCGCATCGCGCAAGGCCTCGCGCTCCAGCGCCCGCCCTGCCAACGGATGATCGGCCTGCGCATAGAGGCCCAGCCGGTCCTCGCCCACGGTCTGAACCCTCAGCAGATCCTCGCCCGCCTCGCCCTCGACAAAGGCCAAATCGGCATCGCCCGCCAGCACGGCCTCGGCGCTTTCCTGTGTGTTGCCAAGGGCAAGGTCGAGCGCAATGCCCGGATGTCGCGCGGCAAACCGGGCCATGCGCGCGGGCAGCCAATAGGTCGCCACGGTCTGGCTGGCCGCGATGCGCAAGGCTCCCCGGCGCAATCCGGCCAGATCATCGAGCGCCTGCGCCGCCTCGCGCGCCCGCGCCAACACCCCGCGCGCCTCGGGCAGAAAGGCGCGCCCCGCCTCGGACAGTTCAATCGAGCGCCCCACCCGGTCGAACAGCCGCAGCCCATGGCGCCCCTCCAGCGCGGCCATCGCGGCGCTGACCGAGGGCTGGGTGAGGTTCAGTTCCTGCGCGGCGCGGGTCATGTTCAGGCTTTGCGCGACGGCGACAAAGATGCGGAGTTGTTCGAGGGTCATTTAATAGATCTACTCTATCATAAATACAGATTCAATTGATTGGATCATTGGATGGCGCAGGAGCACAAGCCCCCCATGCAAATGCGCTCCCTCCTCCCCGGCCTCACCCTTGCCGCCGCCATCGCCCTTGGCGCCTTTGCTCTGGAGCAGGTCCAGCTCGCGCTGATGGGCAAGGTCTGGCTCGATGCGCTGGTGCTGGCAATCCTGCTCGGCGCCCTTGCGCGCAGCCTCCGCCCCGCCCCGCAAGCCTGCGCGCGCGGCATTGCCTTTGCCGCCAAGCCGGTGATGGAGGCCGCCGTTGCGCTGATGGGCGCCACGGTCGGCCTTGGCGCGCTGGCGGGCATGGGCGTCGGGCTGGTGGGGGCAATTGTCGCGCTGATCGCGCTGACCATCGCGGTCGGCTATGCCCTTGGCCGCTGGCTGGGGCTGAGCGGGCGGATGGCGCTGCTGGTGGCTTGCGGCAATGCAATTTGCGGCAATTCGGCCATCGCCGCCGTCGCCCCGGCCATTGATGCCGATGGCGATGATGTGGCTGCCTCCATCGGCTTTACCGCGGTGCTGGGCATTGCGGTGGTGCTGATCGTGCCGGTGCTGGCGGGGGCCTTGCATCTCGATGCGGTGCGCGGGGGGATGCTGGCGGGGCTGACGGTCTATGCCGTGCCGCAGGTGCTGGCCGCCGCCCATCCGCTGGGGCCGGTTGCGGTGCAGGTGGGCGCGCTGGTGAAACTGGTGCGCGTGCTGATGCTGGGGCCGGTGGTCACGGTGCTTTCACTGGCCCATGGCGGCGGCACGGCCAAGGGGCGCTTCTTTCCGCTTTTCATCCTCGCCTTTCTGGCGCTGGCCATCGCGCATACGGCGGGCCTGATCCCGCCCGCCCTGTCCGATGCCGCCCATCGCGCCAGCCTGCTGCTGACCGTGCTGGCCATGGCAGGGCTTGGCCTCAGCGTCGATCTGGCGCTGGTGGCCCGCGCAGGGCTGCGGGTCAGCGCCAGCGCGGTGCTGTGCCTGATGGTGCTGTTTGGCGTGGCGGTGCTGATCGTGCGCGTGCTGGGCTAAATTGCATTTCACTTGCCCGCCCCCGCGCCAAGGCATTAGGGGACAGGCATGGCCCAGATAATGGTGGTGGAAGACGATGCCGAAGTGGCGCAGGTGATCACTGATCGCCTGCGGGCGCAGGGCTATGATGTCCTCCACACCACCACCGGGCGCGAGGCTCTGGCCCATACGCACACCACCCGCTTTGACGCGATCACGCTGGACCGGATGCTGCCCGACATGGACGGGCTGGCGCTGGTGGCGCGGCTGCGCGCCGAACAGGTGATGACGCCGGTGCTGATGATCTCCTCGCTGGGCGACGTTGATCAGCGCATTGCGGGCCTGCGCGCGGGCGGCGATGATTACATGGTCAAACCCTTTGCCCCCGACGAGGTGGCGATGCGGGTCGAGGTCCTGCTGCGGCGCGGGCGCGATTATCCGGCCGAGGGGCTGATCACGGTCGGCGCGCTGGAAATGGACCTTATCAAGCGCAAGGTCTGGCTGCATGGCGACCCGGTGGCATTGCTGCAAAAGGAGTTCCGCCTGCTCGAACTCCTCGCCCGCCATCCGGGACAGATCCTGAGCCGCCAGATGATCTTTGAACAGGTCTGGGGCTATTTCTTCGATCCGGCGGACAATCTCATCAATGTCCATATCGGCAAATTGCGGCGCAAGCTGGAACAGCCCGGTCATAAGCCCATCATCGAAACGGTGAAGGGCGAGGGCTATCGGCTGGTGGCGCCCTGATCTTGCGCATCCCGCGCCCCTTTGCCTCCCGGCCGCGCACCTCGCTGCGCTGGGCCGAATTGCGGCGCACGTCCACCTTTAGGCTGATGCTGGCGCTGGGCGCGGTGTTTCTGGTGGCGGTGGCCTTGCTGCTGGGCATTACCTATCGGCTGACCCAGCGCGAGCTGATCAACCGTTCGGACCTCATCCTTGCCTCGGAAACCGCACGGCTGGGCAGCGGGACCGCCGATGAGCGCGCGGGCCGCGTCACCGCCGCGATTGCCGCCAGCACCTCGGGCCTCAACTATTTCGTGCTGATCGATGCGCAGGGGCGCGAGATCGCGGGCAATCTGCATTGGCATGGCCCCCCGCCCGCCGAGGTGATGAAGGAATGGCGCGCGGGCACGCTGGCCCCCGGCCCGCTGCTGACCATGACCAGCCGCCTGCCCGATGGGCAAAGCCTGATCGTGGCGCGCGACATCACCCCGGCGGTCGAATTTCGCGCGCGTATCCTTGCGCTTTCGTTGACAACGGGCGCGGTGGTGGTGCTCTCGGCGGTGGTGGCGGCCGTAGCGCTGGGGCTTGGCCCGCTGCGCCGCATCGGGCAATTGCGAGCGGATGCGAAACGGATCTCGGCGGGCGAATTTTCGCACCGCATGCCCGTATCGCCCCGGCGTGACGAACTCGATCTGGTGGCCAACACGATGAACGGCATGGTCGAGGAGATCGAGCGGCTGATGGTGCAGGTCAAAGGCGCGACCGACGCCATCGCCCATGATCTGCGCAGCCCGCTGGCCCGACTGCGAATGCGTCTGGCGATGATCGAGCCGAAGCCGGAAGGAGTCGATCAGGCGGTTGAGGATATTGACGCGCTGCTGGCTCGTTTCGACGCGCTGCTGCGCATTGCCGAGCTTGAGGCAGCCAATCGCCGCGCCGGTTTCGGCCCGCTCGACCCGATGATGCTGATGACCAGCGCCGCCGAACTCTACGAGCCGCTGGCCGAGGAGCGCGAGATCGAAATCGCGCTGAGCGGCAGCTATGGCCATCAGATCATCGGCGACGAGGCGCTCTTGGTCGAAGCGGTGGGCAATCTGCTGGATAATGCCATCAAATTCGCGCCCCATGGCGGCAAGATCCGCCTGTGCCTGATCCGTCGGGGCGAGGAAATGGCGATAGAGCTGGCCGACAATGGCCCCGGCATCGCGCGATCCGAACGCGACGCGGTGCTGCGCCGTTTCTATCGCGGCGCGGCCAGCCGACAGACCCCCGGCTCCGGGCTGGGCCTCAATCTGGTGGCCGCGATTGTCCATCTCCACGGCTTCGGGCTGGAACTGGACGATGCCGCGCCCGGCCTGATCGTGCGGATCCGCGCGCCGGAATTTCGCGTCGGTCCGGCATAAACGCAACCTAAAATCCAATTCATTTGAAACCAGCCCCGCGTGAGACGAAACGCATACTCGCAACCGGCGCATCCCCCACCGCGTCGTCAAGATCGGGTATTCATGCTCCAACTCGTCAAAATCGCCCTAGGCAAGCCATACACTTTCGTGGTCATGGCCATCCTTATCGTGCTGGGCGGCTCCATCGCCTGGCTGCGTTCGCCCACCGATATTTTCCCCGATATCAAGATGCCGGTGATTGCGGCGGTGTGGACCTACAAGGGTCTGCCCCCCGAAGACATGGCCGGGCGCGTGGTCTATTATTACGAACGCCAGCTTTCCACCACCGTCAACGATATCGACCATGTGGAAAGCCAGTCCTATGCGGGCATGGGCGTGGTCAAGATCTTCTTTCACCCCGGCGTCGACATCCGCACCGCCACCGCGCAGGTGACCGCGATTTCGCAGACCGTGCTGAAACAGATGCCGCCGGGCATGACCCCGCCGTTGGTGATGAATTACAACGCCTCGACCGTGCCGATCCTGCAACTGGCGCTGTCCTCGCCCACGCTGGGCGAACAGAAGGTGTTCGACTATGGCATCAACGCCATCCGGCCGGGCCTTGCGCAGGTGGAAGGCGCCGCTGTCCCCACACCCTATGGCGGGCGCGAGCGTCAGATCCAGATCGACATCGACCCCGCCGCGCTTCAGGCGCACCACCTCTCGGCCACCGATGTGGGCACCGCGCTTGCCGCGCAGAACCAGATCGTGCCGCCCGGCAGCGCGCGCATCGGCACCTATGAATATAACGTCCATCTGAACAACAGCCCCAGCGCCATCGACGATCTCAACAAGCTGCCGATCCGCACTGTGGGTGGCACGACGATCACGATTGGCGACGTGGCCCATGTGCATGACGGCTCGCCCCCGCAACAGAATGTCGTGCGCGTTGATGGCACCCGCGCGGTGCTGATGACGATCCTGAAGGCCGGTTCGGCATCGACCGTGGCGATTGTCGACGGGGTCAAGAACATCGTGCCGCAACTGGCCGTGACGCTGCCTTCCGATCTCAAGATCTCCTACCTTTCCGACCAGTCGATCTTTGTAAAAGGTGCGGTGTCGGGCGTGATCCGCGAAGGCGTGATTGCCGCCGTGCTGACCAGCCTGATGATCCTGCTGTTCCTCGGCTCATGGCGCTCGACGGTCATCATTGCCGCCTCAATCCCCTTGGCCGTGCTGGCCGCTGTCATGGGCCTTGCCGTCACGGGCGAAACGCTCAACATCATGACGCTGGGCGGATTGTCGCTGGCCGTGGGCATTCTGGTGGACGACGCCACCGTCACCATCGAAAACATCAACTGGCACCTTGAACAGGGCAAGGGCGTACAGGAGGCCATCCTCGACGGGGCGCAACAGATCGTCCAGCCCGCGCTGGTCAGCCTGCTTTGCATCTGCATCGCCTTTGTGCCGATGTTCTTTCTGCCGGGCGTGGCGGGCTTCCTCTTTGCGCCCATGGCCAAGGCGGTGGTCTTCGCCATGATCGCTTCCTTCATCCTCAGCCGCACGCTGGTGCCCACCATGGGCAATTACCTGCTGCGCGCCCATGCCCCCGAACATATCGGCGAGCAGATGCGCGAGCATGACGCCACCGTGGGCCATGCCAACACGCATAACCCTCTGCGCCGTTTCCAGCATGGTTTCGAGGTCCGCTTCGAAAAGGCGCGAAGCTGGTATGTCGGCGTGCTCTCGCTGGCACTCAATCGGCGCAAGCAGGTAGTGGTCGGCTTTGCCGTGATCGTCGCGCTTTCGTTGGTGCTGGTGCCTTTCCTTGGGCGCAATTTCTTCCCCTCGGTCGACACCGGCCAGATCGGCATCCACGTGCGCGCGCCGGTCGGCACCCGCATCGAGGAAACCGCCGCCCAGTTCGACCGCATCGAGGCCCGTGTGCGCGCCACCCTGCCCAAGGGCGAGATCGCCAGCGTGACCGACAACATCGGTCCGCCGGTTTCGGGCATCAACCGCGCCTATTCGAACACCGGCGGCATCGGCCCTCAGGATGGCGACATCCTGATCTCGCTGAAAGAAGATCACGCCCCCACCGACGAGCACTTACGCAAATTGCGCGCCGATCTGCCCCGCGCGTTTCCGGGCACGGTCTTTTCGTTCCTGCCGGTCGATATCGTCAGCCAGATCCTGAACTTTGGCGCCCCGGCCCCCATCGACGTGATGATCACCGGCCCCGATGCCGTCGCCAATGAGGCCTATGCCCATAATATTGCCGCCAGGATAGAGCGGCTGGGCGGGGTGGTGGACGTGCGCCTGCAACAGGCATCCAACTATCCCCAGATCGGCGTCAACATCGACCGTGCGCAGGCCGACCGTCTGGGCATTACTGAGAACGATGTGACGCGCTCGCTTTCCGTCGGCCTGTCCGGGTCCAGTCAGGTCGCACCCACCTTCTGGCTCAACCCCAAGAACGGCGTGTCCTACCCTATCGTGGTTCAGGCCCCCCTGTGGCACACGGACAGCATCGCCGCGCTGCAAAACACCCCCGTCAGCGGCAGCACCGGTGCGTTCCAGACGCTTTCAGCGCTGGGCACCTTGAAGCGCGGCCCCAGCCCGGCGGTCATCACCCATTATGCGGTGCAGCCCGCCTTTGACATCTATGCCGCCACGCAAGGGCGCGATCTGGGCGCGGTTTCGGCCGATATCCAGAAGATCCTCGACGCCACCAAGGGCGATCTGCCCAAGGGCGCGAAGGTCAATCTGCGCGGCCAGACCCAGACGATGAACACCGCCTTTGTCGGCCTGCTGGCAGGGCTCGCGGGCGCCATCGTGCTGATCTACCTGCTGATCGTGGTCAATTTCCAGAGCTGGGCCGATCCGGCCGCCATCGTCTCGGCGCTGCCCGCGGCGCTGGCGGGGATTGCCTGGATCCTGTTTGCCACGGGCACCACGCTGTCGGTGCCCGCGCTTACGGGTGCGATCCTGTGCATGGGCGTGGCCACGGCCAACTCGGTGCTGGTGGTCAGCTTTGCCCGCGAAAGGCTGGCAGCCTGCGGCGATGCGCTTCAGGCCGCGCTGGAGGCCGGGTCCACTCGTTTCCGCCCCGTGCTGATGACGGCTCTGGCGATGATCATCGGCATGGGTCCGATGGCGCTGGGCATGGGCGAAGGGGGCGAACAGAACGCTCCGCTTGGCCGCGCCGTCATCGGCGGTCTTATCTTTGCCACCATGGCCACGCTGGTTTTCGTGCCTGTGGTGTTCAGCCTGATCCATCGCGGCGATCAGAAGGAGCTTTCCCACAATGACTGATTTTTCCTCAACGCAGGCCACCCCTCCCCCCCCCCGGGGCCTGCGGTCGGCGGGCATCACGGCTGGCATCGTCGCGATCGCCGTGGTGCTCGCCGGCACCTATTGGCGGATGCACGAAAGTGCCGAGGCGCATGAATGGGCCGAAACGCAAAGCACGCCCACGGTCCGCCTGATCACCCCCAAGCCCAGCGGGGCCAGCGACGAGCTGGTCCAGCCCGGCACGATCGAGGCATGGACATCCGCGCGCCTGTTTGCCCGCGTGCCCGGCTATGTGCGCGCATGGTATGCCGACATCGGCGCGCATGTGGCGGCGGGTGCTCCTTTGGGCGCCATCGACACGCCCGAACTGGACCAGCAGATCATTCAGGCCCGCGCCACCCTTGTCCGCGTCAAGGCCGAGGCCACGCTGGCCCGCACCACGGCGGCGCGCTGGACCGATCTGCTGAAATCCCATTCGGTTTCGCAGCAGGAAACCGATGAAAAGAACGCCAATGCCGCCACCCATGTCGCCGCCGTGGCCGAGGCGCAGGCCAATCTGGGGCGTTTGCTGGCGATGAAGGCCTATGCCACGATCCGCGCGCCCTTTACGGGCACGGTCACGCTGCGTAATGCCGACATCGGCGATCTGGTCGGGCCGGGTTCCACCAACCCGAACCCGATGTTCGCCATGGCCGATGGCCACCGGCTGCGCGTTTACGTAAGCGTGCCCCAGCAATATGCGCCGCTGATGCATGCGGGCCTTTCGGCGCGACTGACCGCGCCTGCATGGCCGGGGCGCAATTTTGAGGCAAAGCTGGTCGATCAATCGGGCGCGATCAATCCGCAGACCGGCGCGCTTCAGGTACAATTGGTGATGGACAACAGCGACGGCGCGCTGCGCCCCGGCGGATTTGCGCAGGTCCATTTCGACGTACCGGTCCCGGCCGGTCGCCTCAATGTGCCGTCGAGCGCGCTGATCCTGCGCGGCGGCGGGGTCAAAGTGGCCACCGTGGACGCCTCGGGCAAGGTCCATTTCGCCAATGTCACCATTGCGCAGGATCAGGGCAATTCGGTCGAGATCAGCTCGGGCCTGAAGCCCGGCGAGAAGGTGATCGACAGCCCGCCCGATTCGCTGCTGGAAGGGGAAACGGTGCATGTTGCGCATGGATAAACGCTGGGTCGGACTTCTGCCCCTGCTGGCGGCGGCATGCAGTCAGGCCCCGGCCTATCGCCCGCCCGCGGCCCCCCTGCCCGCCAAATTTGCCGATGCCGACAAGGTCTGGGGCGAGGCCCAGCCCGCTGCGCCCGCCGCAGACAAGGCATGGTGGCGCGCGCTGAACGATCCGGCGCTCGATGCGATGGAGGACCGGCTGGAGAAGGACAATCCCAGCCTTGCCGCCATCCTTGCCAAGCACCGTCTGGCCATGGCTGCGCTGCGCCAGAGCAAGGCGGCAACGATGCCCGATGTGGAATCGGGCGGCACCTTGACGCGTAACCGGCAATCGGACGACCGCCCCTTGCGCGGCGGAACCCAGCCCACTTACTACGAGGCCGATACCGTAAGCGCCACGGTCAGCTATGAGCTGGACCTGTGGGGCCGGGTGCGCGACAGCGTGAAGGCTGCGCGTGCCAATGCGCAGGCCAGCGCCGACGATGCCGCCGCTTTGAAATTGGCGCTGCAGGCCGATCTGGCCAGCACATGGGCGGCGATGCGCGGGGCGGATCTGGAAATCGCGATCCTGTCGGACGCGGTCGGCGCCTATCAGCGCGCCGATGATGTGACCCACCATCGCTATGACGGCGGCATTGCCACCGGCATTGATGTGGGCCGCGCCGATGCGCAATTGGCCGATGCTCAGGCGCAATTGGCGCAGGTGCGCGCCCAGCGCGCCGTGTTGGCCCATGCGGTGGCCACGCTGGCCGGCATTCCGGCGGGCGAGGCCAAGATCGACACGCTCGACCATCCGCTCTCGGTGATCGGCGCGCCTGCCGCTTTGCCCTCGGCTTTGCTGCAACGCAGGCCCGATATTGCCGCAGCCGAAAGGCGGATGTATGCCGCCAACCGCGCCATTGGCGTGGCCCGCGCGGCGCGTTTTCCGCAGATCTCGTTGGGCGGCACGGGCGGTTTTCAGAGCATGGCGGTGTCCAGCCTGATTTCCGCGCCCAATGCTTTCTGGGCGCTGGGGCCGCAATTCTCGCTGTCGATCTTTGATGGCGGGCGGATCAAGGCGCGCATCGAATCCGCGCGCGCCGATTGGGACGCAGCGGCCGCCAATTATCGCGGCGGCGTGCTTCAGGCCATGCGCGAGGTCGAGGATGGGCTGACATCCATGGACCAGTTGCAGCAGGAAGGCGCGGCCCAAACCCGCGCAGCCGCCGCCGCCGGGCAGGCCGCAAAACTGTCCTATGAACTCTACATCAAGGGCGCGAACACGCTGCTTGATGTGGTGACGGCAGAGACCGCCGAACTGGCCGCCCGCCGCCGCGCCGCGCAAGTGGCCACCCAGCGGGTACAGACCAGCATCGCCCTTGTCCGCGCACTGGGGGGAGCGGCTTAAAACAGCGCATCATCGAACAGGGCGTCATCATCATCCGGCGGCGGATTGTTGGCGCCCGAAACCCCGGCATGGCCCGTTGATATGCCCATCAACGGCGTCATGCCGGGCAACAGATGACGGTCATGCACGCGGCGCTCGCTGCTCATCGTATAGCGGCGGGCCAGATCCTCCATCAGCGCGGCGGCCGGATGCGGAACGGCGGCATTCGTGTCGGCCCGGTCGCCACTGGCCAGCACAGCGAAACTGTCGGTCATTGCGCGCAGGCTTTCGGACAAGGTGCCGCAGATGGACAATTCATCGCAGGCCACATCGATCATGCCCGCGATGCCCTGCGCGCGCTGGTTCACCTCGCCCATGGCCTCCTCGCTCTGGCCTGCGCCCTGCTGGATGATCGCCAGAGCATTGGTCAGCATCGTATCCACACCCGCCTGCGCGCCCGCCTCATGGCCGATTTCAAAGGCTTCGCTCTGAATGCCCAGATCATCGGCCACTTTGGCAATGCCCAGGATCAGTTCGGCCAGTTGCTGAGAGCAAATGCGGATTTCATCGGCGATCACCGCGACGGGCCGCCCGATCTGGGCATCACGGCGGGCGCGGATGTTCACATTGATCGCCATATAATCAACGTCAAAGCGCAGGCTTTCGATGGTCTGCACGCGCTGGCGCAGGGCATGAACCACCTGCACCACGACATCGGCAATCTCGACGGCCTTTTCATTGGCGCGCTGCAACTGGCTGGTCATACCATTGGCGCCCGCGATGCAGTCGCCCAGATCGCGCAGGAAATGGCCGCTTTGCTGCATCATATCGTCGCGGTGGCCATGGCTGAGCAATGCCGTGCAATCAGGCCCCAGCGCCCCAAGCGCATCAAGCAGATCGCCGGTCTGGGCGATGAAATCCCCGGTCAGATCGCCCAGTTGGTCGCCAAAAAGGCGCAGCATATGGCCGCGCGTTCCGGCCTTGTCCGCGCCCTCCGGCTGGGCCAGCGCGCTTTCGAGCATCCGGCAACCGTCCAGCACATGCTCCAGCCTTTGGCGGGTGATATCGCCGATCTGCATCGCCCCCAGCGCATGACCCACCCGGCCTTGCAGCCGCAGGATGATGTCGCGCGAATGGGCCGCCACCTGCGCCAACCACATCTGACGCGAGCGCAATTGATCGACCTCCTGCACCAGCCGGTCCGGCACCTGCGGGATCACGCGGGCGCATTCGCGCGCCAGCACATCATCCACCCGCCGCATATCGGTCAGGCTGGATTGCATCAGCTTGATCTGATTGTTGAAGGCCTCGACCTCACGGCTGCCTGATTTCAGCTTCACGCTCATATCATTGGCGAATTCGACGAATTCATCGGCGCCCGCCGCCGCGATCTTTAAATTGACCGTATAGAATTCCAGCACCGTCAATATGCGCGCGATCTCGGCCGAATGGGTGCCCAATTGCTGCATCACCTTGGCCAGAGCCGTCACCTGCCGCGACCTTTCGGCCTGCCGCGCGGGGGCCTCGCGCAATTGGCGAGCGGCCGAAAGCAACGCTTCGGCCGCCTCGCTGTCCTCGCCCGAATCCTCGCCCAGCACTCGGCTCATGGCATCGAGCCCCGAAAGCACCGCCCCCATCGCATCGACCAGCCGGGCCAGCGTCTCGCCCGCCGGGATGAAGCGGGAATCGAGGCTGGCGACAATATCGGCCATGCCCGCCTGCGCATCGGCGGTCTGGCCGGAGCCGGCGGGCGTGCTGTTCTCAACCAGCGTAAAGCGGGCATGTTTCATCGAAATACCTTCACTTGGCCGCCGCATGCAGCAATTCACGCGCAACATTGCCCAACGGCACGATGCGATCGACCGCGCCGCGCGCGATGGCTTCCTTGGGCATGCCAAAGACCACGCTTGTCGCCTCGTCCTGCGCAATGGTGCGCGCACCGGCCTGCTTCATTTCCAGCATGCCCTGCGCCCCATCGTCGCCCATTCCGGTCAGGATCACCCCCACCGCATTGCTGCCCGCCGATTGCGCGGCCGAACGGAACAGCACATCGACCGATGGCCGATGGCGTGAAACCAGCGGGCCGTCGCGCACGCTGACCGTATAACGCGCGCCCTGCCGCGTCAGCAGCGTGTGGCGCCCGCCCGGCGCGATCAGCACATGGCCGCGCATCACCGTGTCGCCATCCTCGGCCTCTTTAACATCAACTTCGCAAAGCGCGTTGAGCCGCTGGGCAAAGGAGCGGGTGAAATGTTCGGGCATATGCTGGACGATGACGATGCCGGGCGCATTGGCGGGCAAGGCCTCCAGCACCTCGCGCAGCGCTTCTGTGCCCCCGGTCGAAGCGCCGATGCAGACGATCTGCTCGGTGGTCCGGCTCATCGCGCGCGATCCGGGCGGGGGCAGCACGGCGTCGGCCGTCAGCTTTTGCTGAGGCACGACCGGCTTGCGTTCGGTGCGGGCGCGCACGCGGGCGCGGGCCGCGCCTTTGACCACGTCGCAGATCCGCTGATGCTGCTCGGCCAGAAAATCGGCCACGCCCGCCTGAGGCTTAAGGATCACATCCACCGCGCCCGCCTCCAGCGCCTGAAGCAGCGTATCGGACCCGCTCTCGGTCAGCGAGGAACACATGACCACCGGCAAAGGGCACTGGCTCATCAGCTTGCGCAGGAAGGTGATGCCGTCCATGCGCGGCATTTCCACATCCAGCGTCACCACATCGGGCAACTCATCCTTGATATAGCGCGCCGCCGCAAAGGGGTCGCTGGCCGCGGCAATCACCTCGATCTGGGGATCGGCCGACAGGATGCGCGTCATCATCTGGCGCACGCTGGCCGAATCGTCCACGATCAGCACACGGATCTTGGTCATCGCCTATCCCTTCTTTCTGAACACCGTGTTGGCCACGGTGATGAGCGGCAGATCGAGCCCATGAGTCGATTCCGAATGGCCAAGGATCAGATGGCCTCCGGGGCGCAGATTGTCGCAAAGCCGCGCGATCACCTTGGCCTGAATGTCGCGCTCGAAATAGATGAGGACGTTGCGGCAAAAGATCACATCCATCGGCTCGCCAACCGGATAATGACCATCCATCAGGTTCAGCCGGGCAAAGCCGACCTTGCGGCGCAATTCCGGAATGATGCGCCCCTCCTTGCGCTGGGGGTCGCGGGCATTGACGACATAGCGCGCGCGCATGGCCGCCGGCACGGGGGCCAGCGCGACTTGCGGATAAATCCCGCGCCGCGCCTCGGCCAGAACGCTGGTGTCAATGTCGGTGGCCAGAATGAAATAATCCATATCGCGTTGTTCGGCCACGAAATCATCCAGCATCATGGCCAGCGTATAGGCCTCCATGCCGCTCGATGCCGCCGCGCTCCAGCAACGGATGCGGCGGCAGCGCTGGGCGCGCAATTCGGGCAGGATCGTCTGGACCAGATAGTCGAAATGGCCCGGTTCGCGGAAGAAATCGGTCTTGTTGGTGGTGATGGCATTGATGAAATCATCGACCGCCTCGTCGCTGGCATAGCCTGAGAGGATATGCTCGCAATAGGCGTCCATGCTCTCGAATCCGCCCTCGCGCACACGCTTGACCAGACGACCTTCGATCATCTGGGCCTTGGTAGAGGGCATCTTGATGCCGGTTTCGGCCTGAATATAGGCGGCCACGCGCCGAAACTGGCGGTCGCCGATGGCCGTCTTGGCCGGTTCGACGCCAAAGCCTTTGCCCGCCGTCCTGTCGGACTGGCCGCTCAAGGCACCCGTTCCCACGGTTCATTCGAGGACAGGCCGATCATCGCGGCATCCTGACTGGTCAACACGCGGGCAATATCAATCAGCACGACAAAGCCACCATCCTGCCGGATCACCCCGGTGATATAGTCCGAGCGCCAGCGGATGCCGATATCGGGTGCCTTTTCAATGCTTTCCCGCGCAAAGGCGCTGACCACCAGCGCGCGGTCGATCACCAGACCCAGCAGGATCACCTCGCCATCACGCGGCACCTCAAGGATGAGAATGCGCGTCAGCGGCGTCGGCTCGGCGCGTGGCAGGCCAAGGCGCAGCCGCAGGTCGATGGTCGGCACGCCAACCCCGCGCACATCGATCAACCCCAGAAAATGATCCGGCGCGCCCGGCAGGCGAAAGGTCTCCTGATAATCGAGGATCTCGCGCACCTGCTCGACCGGCACGGCAAAGACCTCGGCGCCAATGTTGAAGGTTACAGCCTGAACGGTCATGCCGCGCGCTCCTGACGGGTGGCCATGCCCAGACTTTCGGCAAAGATCAGTTCCAGATCGGGCAGGATCACGAATTGCCCCTGAGGCCGGGCGATCGCGCGGATGAAATCGGCCCGCCAGCGCATGCCGACCGGCGGCGCTTCCTCCACGGGCACGCCTTCCATCGCGGCCACATCCAGCACCTTGTCGGCCACAAGGCCGATGGTTGTGGGCTCGCCTTCCACCTCGGCCTCAATGACGATGACGCGCGTGTCCTCGCCATGATCGGCATGCACCATGCCAAAGGCCACGGCCAGATCGGTCAAAGGCACAATCGCGCCGCGCACATTGATCAGCCCGCTGGCGAAATCGGGCGCGCCGGGCACGCGGGTGATGGCCGGAACCTCAAGGATTTCGCGCACCGCCTGCGCGTCGATGGCAAAGATTTCGCCATCCAACGCAAATGTCAAAACGCGTTCGGGAACGATCATGCCACTTCCCCCGCTCTTTCGCCCAGCAGGCGCTGGTTCTTTTGCGCCGCCACGATCAGATTGCCCACGTCAAGGATCAGCGCGACATTGCCGTCGCCAAGGATCGTCGCGCCCGAAAAGCTGCCTTGCCCTGCGTGGAAGCGGGACAGGGATTTGATGACGGTCTGGGTGTTGCCGATGATCTGATCGACCACCAGGCCGACCCGGCCCCGGCCCTGCCCCACGATCACTACCTTTTGGAACAGATCCGCCGGATAATCGGTGCCGAATGTGTCGCGCAGGCGCAGATAAGGCACCAATTCGCCGCGCACATCGAGGAAATTGCGCCGCGCGGTCGAGGTCACCTCGGCGGCGGGCAATTCGATGCATTCCTCCACCACGGACAGGGGAATCGCGTAACGCCCCTCGCCCACGCGGACCAACATGCATTCGATGATCGCCAGCGTGAGCGGCAGATGCAGCGTCATGGTAGTGCCGACGCCCTGCGTGCTGGTGATGTCGATGGTGCCGCGCAAGGATTCGATGCTGCGCTTGACCACATCCATGCCCACGCCCCGACCCGACAGGCTGGTGATCGCCGCCGCCGTCGAAAATCCCGGGTGAAAGATCATCTGAAACAATTCGCCATCGCCCAGCACAGCGCCCGGCTGGATCAGCCCCTGCGCCTCGGCCTTGGCGCGCACGCGTTCGCGGTCGATGCCCCGGCCATCGTCGGTGATGGCAATCAGCACCTCGCCGCCTGCCTGCCGCGCCGAAAGGGTCAGACTGCCCGAAACCGGTTTGCCCGCCGCAATACGGTCATCGGCGGTTTCCAGCCCATGGTCGCAGGAATTGCGGATCAGGTGGATCATCGGATCGGCCAGCCGCTCGATCACGGTCTTGTCCACCTCGGTCGCCTCGCCATGGGTGACCAGTTCGATGGTCTTGCCCGTTTCGCGCGCCAGATCATGGACAAGACGACGGAAGCGGCCAAACAGATTGCCCACCGGCATCATCCGCATCGCCATCGTGGTGTCGCGCAATTCGGCCGACAGGCGCTCGATATCCTCCGACACCGCGCGCAGCGTCAGTTCATTGACCGGACCGCTGCTGGTCGCCAATTGCGCCAGACGGCTCTGGGCGATCACCAACTCGCCCACACGGTTCATCAATTCATCCAGACGCTCGGCGGCCACGCGCACGCTTTCCTGCGCGGGCGGCGCGGCTTTGGCCACCGGCTGGGGCGCGGCCAGCACCGTGGCGACGGGCAGCACCTCGACCGGCTCGTCGCTTTCGGGTTCTTCGATCAGGGGGGTGATCGCCAGATCCATATCGTCGATGACAAAGATGAAGACATCCTCGATGTCCTCACACGTCACATCGCCCTCAATCACGATGTCCCAGTAGATATAGCATTCGGTAGGCACCAGAGAGGCCAGAGGCGGCACTTCATCGAGGCGGGGCGTGATCCGGCAATCGCCAAGCCCGCGCAATTCATCGAGCAAGGGCAAGGGATTGGTGCCGTTGGCCATCGAGCCGGGGGGCAGCTTGAACGAAATATGCCAGCCCTTGCGCTCGGTCTGAATGGCTCGGGGGACCGCCATCCCCTCGCTGTTGGCCACCGCCTTTTCCAGCGAGGAGAGGATCGCCTCGCCCGCCATCTCCAGCATCGGGTCGCCCTGCGTGCCCACATCGATCAGCGCCTGCATGTGATCGCGCGCCGAAAGGACAACGCCGATCAGGGCCTGCGAGGCCTCGGCCTGTCCCTTGCGCACGCGGTCAAAGGCGGTTTCGCAATGATGGGTGAAACGTGCCAGCGCCTCGAACCCGAACATCGCGCCCGAGCCTTTGAGCGTGTGCAGCCCGCGAAAGACCTCATCCACCAGCCCGGTGTTGGTTGAATCCCCGGCCAGATCGAGCAGCGCCGCCTCGATCGAATCGAGCAGCTCGCCCGCCTCCACCCGAAAGGCGGCGACCGGATCGTCCTCGCTCACCGCCCCAGAACCTTGCGCGCGATCTTGACCAGTTGGTCGGCGTTAAACGGTTTGACCAGCCAGCCGGTCGCGCCCGCAGCCTTGGCCTGGCCCTTGACGCCATCGTCGCTCTCCGTGGTCAGAAAGATGATGGGCACGCCGGTCTGCTTGCCGCTCTTGCGGATTTCGCGGATCATGGTCAGCCCGTCCATGCGCGGCATGTTCAAGTCGGTGATGATCATGTCAAAGCGCTGGGCTCCCGCCTTGGTCAGCCCTTCCATGCCATCGCCCGCCTCGGTGACGGTATAGCCCGCCCCGGTCAGCGCAATGCGCACCGCCATGCGCAGGCTGGAGGAATCATCGACGGTAAGAATGGACGCGCTCATGCAGGGATAACTCCGTGGAACCAGAAATCGATATCGGCATGGGTCTGGGGATAGAGGCCCGCGCGGGCGAGCAGCGAGATCAGCACCGGATTGGCAGGCGCGGTCAGGCGTAACTGGTGATGGTGGGCCTCGGCCTCGGCCCGCGCGGCCAGAATAAGCTGCACCACGCCCAGATCGCCTTCCTCCAGCCGGTCGACGTCCAGATCGACATCCTGCCCGGCCAGAAAGGCCTCGCACAGCGCCTCATGGGCCGCGCAAACCGTTTGCAATGTGACCTGCGGTGCCAGTCGTACCAATATCGCCATCGTCAAGCCCAGCCCTGCCAAGGGTCAACCAGAATGCCCTTGCGTCAGGCGGGTTTAGCAAAAGCGTGTAGATGGTTGCTTTGGGGGGGACTGCGTAAAGTCACGCAGTCGGGGGGAAATCATAAGGCGCGCCAAAGGCAAACTCAGTCCTGACCGGGCCAGCCTTCCTCAATGAAGCGCGGCCCCATCGCATGGGTCAGCACCTGCGCGACATCATCGGGCGCCAGCGGGCGGCTGAAGAGGAAACCCTGCATCTCCGAACAGATCTGACGCTTGAGATAATCGAGTTGCTCGCGACTCTCGACCCCTTCAGCCACACAGCCAAGGCCCAGATTTTGCGCCAGCGAGAGGATACCCTGCACCACGGCGGCGGCATTGGGCTCGGTGGCCACCTCGCTCATAAAGGTGCGGTCGATCTTGATCCGATCCAGCGGAAATCGGCGCAGATAAGACAGCGAGGACCAGCCCGTGCCGAAATCATCGAGCGAGAGCGTGACGCCCAGCGCCTTGAGATCGTTCATGATCTGGATCGTCACCTCGGTATCGTCCAGCGTCAGGCTCTCGGTCAACTCCAGTTCGAGCCATTGCGGGTCCATGCCCGAAACCTCCAGCGCGCGCTTGACGCTTTTGACGATATCGCCGCGATAAAATTGCTGGGCCGACAGGTTGACCGCCATGCGGATCGGCGGATGCCCCGCCTGCTGCCACGCCGCATTCTGCCGGCACGCCTGCACCAGGGCCCATTCGCCCACCTCGACAATCAACCCCAGTTCTTCGAGCAGCGGCACGAAAACATTGGGCAATACCAGCCCCTGAACCGGGTGGTTCCAGCGCAGCAAAGCCTCGACCCCGGTGATATGATAGCCGTCCAGCGCGATCTGGGGCTGATAATAGAGCGTGAACTCTTCGTTGACGCAGGCCTGATGAATATCATTGGCCAGTTCCTGCCACCGCATCGTGGCTTCGTTCATCGCGGGGGTGAAATGGCGGTGGATGCCCCGCCCGTTGCCCTTGGCGTCATACATGGCCGTGTCGGCCGCGCGCAGCAGCTTGCCCGGATCCTCGCCATCCTGCGGAAAGGTGCTGACGCCGATGCTGCCGCCGATGTGCAACTGATGCTGCTCGATCAGGAAGGCGCTCTTGAGCGCGTGCAGCACCTTGGCCGCGACCACATCGACATCACTCGAATTATCCACATCGCCCAGCAGGATGACGAATTCATCGCCCCCCAGCCGCGCCGCCGTATCGCATTCGCGCAGGCATGCCCGCAACCGGTCGGCCACGGTCTGTAACAGCATGTCGCCCACATGATGGCCCAGCGAATCGTTGATATGCTTGAAATGGTCCAGATCGAGCATCATCACCGCCACCTTCTGGCCGCAGCGGCGGGCCTGCGCCACGGCATGGCCCAGCCGGTCAGTCAACAGCGTCCGGTTTGGCAGCCCCGTCAGCGCATCGTGCAGCGCCATATAGCGGATGCGGGCTTCGGCCTCCTTGCGGTCGCTGGTGTCGCGGATATTGTACTGGATCACCGTCTGATGCTCGTTGCGGTAACGCCGCCCGATCACCTCGACATGGATCGGGGCGCCCGCGGCGCTTTTCAATTCCCAATCGTCATATTTGACCGTTTCGCACCGGGCAATGTCCTCCACCGCCGCGCGGCAGGCCGGGATATGTTCAAAGCACGGCAATTCCCAGAAGAGCCGCCCCAGAATGGCGGGCCGATCATGGCCCAGCATCGCCGCCAGCGCCGGATTGGCATCGATCACCCGCCCGCTGGCCGCATCCAGCAGCAGCAAGCCGTCATGGGCGGTTTCGAACAGGCGACGATAGCTCTGCTCGGATTGCTGGCGGCTGATTTCGGCCTCATGGCGGGCGCGAATTTCGCTTTGCAACAGCGCGTTCTTGCGCGCCATCTGCCGTTGCGCCTCGCGCAGGGCCAGATGGGTGCGCACACGGGCCAGCAGTTCCTCGGTCTGAAACGGCTTGCTGATATAGTCGACCCCGCCCGCCTGAAAGGCCGACATCTTGTCGCTCACATCAGTGAGCGCGGTCATGAAGATGACGGGAATGTCGCAGGTGGCCGGATTGGCCTTCAGCCGGCGACAGGTCTCAAACCCGTCAATGCCCGGCATCATCACGTCCAGCAGGATCAGATCGGGCTGGCCCAGTTCGGCGCGCTTGAGGCCCTCCATCCCGTCCTGCGCCACGGTGACGTTATAATTGTTATCCTCCAGATGCTCGCCCACCACGCCCAGATTGACCGGATTGTCATCGACCACCAAAATGGTCTGAACCATCGCATCGGCATCGGCGGCGGTATTGGCATCGGCGACAAAGGCGCCCGACATATCGCTCATGCCTGCTCCTCCATGCTGGTTTCGATCAGGGCCAACAGGGCCTGCGACTGAAACGCGCGCGCCATGCGGGTGATCGTTTCGGCAAAGGCGCGATAGGCGGTATCGAGAGCGGCAATCCTCTCGGCCTCGCCGCGCACCGCGCGCATATTGCCCGCCGCCGCCGCCGCGTGCAGCGCGCCCAGCACATCGGCAGGGGGTATGGTCATCGCCTCCTCCTTCGCCTCGGCCTGTTCGATGGTCCATTCCACCCCGATCGCCTCGCCCACCAGCCGGATCATCTCGGCCCGGTCCAGCGGTTTGGGCAGGAAGGAGCGGGCGCCTGCGGCCAGCGCGGCGCTCTGATGCTGGGGCGAAATGCCCGAGGAAACCGCAATGACCGGCACATGGCGCAAGCCCTTATGCTCGCCCAGCGCCTGAATGGCCTCAAGCCCGTCCATGCCAGGCATGCGAATGTCCATCATGATGAGATCGGGCAACGATGCGATGGCCTGCGCGATCCCCTCCTGTGCATTGGGCGACTGTTCGACCGCAAAGCCCAGATCGACCAGCAGCGCGGCCAGCACTTCGCGGTTGGCGGTGATATCATCGACGATCAGAATCCGGCGCCGATCCCCGCGATAGCCGGTGCATTCGGCCGGGTTGACATCGCCCCCCGATTGCCGGTGCGAGATGGCAAGATCGAGGTCGAACCAGAACAGGCTGCCCTCGCCCACCACGCTTTCCACCTTGAGCGCGCTGTCCATCAATTCGATCAACTGGCGGCTGATCGACAGGCCAAGGCCCGTGCCGCCCGAGCGCTTGTCATTGGCGCCCACCTGTTCAAAAGGCTTGAAGATGGCGGGCAATTCCTCCTGCGCAATGCCCACCCCGGTGTCGCGCACCGAGAAGCTGAGCCGCACGCTCTGGCCGCTGATCATCAGCACGCTGGCGCCCAGCGTCACCCGGCCGCGGTCTGTGAATTTGACCGCATTGCCCAGCAGGTTGAGCAGAACCTGTCGCAGCCGTTTTTCATCGGCCAGAACGAAATCGGGCAGATCGGGGGCCAGATCGCAGACAAAATCCAGCGCCTTTTCCTCGGTCCGCACGCGCATGATCGCCGCGATACCTTTCAAAAAACCGCGCAGGTCGGTGCTGGTGGGATAAAGCTCCAGCTTGCCCGCCTCGATCTTGGACAGGTCGAGAATGTCATTGATCAGCGTAAGCAGGTGCTGGCCGCTGTCATGGATGGTGCGGGCGGCGTGCTGGTGGCGCTCCTCGATGCCCTTTTCGCGCATCATCAATTGGGCATAGCCCATCACGGCATTGAGCGGCGTGCGCAATTCATGGCTCATATTGGCCAGAAAGTTCGACTTGGCCTGACTGGCGCTTTCGGCCACGGACCGGGCAATGTCCAGTTCGCGGCTGCGCTCGGCCAACTGGGCCTGAATGCTTTTGCGCTCG
Organism: Novosphingobium sp. SG751A; assembly: GCF_013149295.1. Taxonomy (GTDB): domain Bacteria; phylum Pseudomonadota; class Alphaproteobacteria; order Sphingomonadales; family Sphingomonadaceae; genus Novosphingobium. The sequence continues at coordinate 384,534 of NZ_JABGCB010000002.1, read as the reverse complement.
GCTATTTCGGCCTGCAATTGCTCGATGGCCGCATCGCGCTCCAGCACGCGCGTGGCCAAGGCCTCATTGGCCAACCGCAATTGCGTGGGCGATGGAATGGCCAGCAGCTTGGGCATCAGCGGCCAGAACGCGGCCGCCGTCGCCACCGAGACCACCGCAGTCAGCGCCTTGACCAGCGCCTGAATGCCGTAAATCGGATACCACAGCGTGATGATCGAAATGATATGCGTTGCCCCGCAGGCCAGAATGAACACCGCAAAACAGATGAACACCCAGCTGAAGGCAATGTCGCCGCGCCTGCGCACCAGCATGACCAGCGCGATCGGTATGGTGAAATAGGCCAGCGCGGTGATCGCATCCGCCGTCACATGGGTCCAGATCAGTTCCGGTTGCCAAAGCAGGCAAAAGCCATGCGGGGCATAACCCTGACTATTCAGAATATTATGAAGATACCGCAGCAAGGCCATGCCTTTCATCCACCCAAACATGGACGATTTAACACAGCACCTTTTGATATATTGCAGATCGGCAATCGAACAAAATAGAGAAAACCACCTATGCTTTCGTATTAGGCAGATTTACACATACCGAGCCTGCCGCTCACCTTTGGCAAACAGCAGGCCCGAATGCCTCCTCAGATCTTGCTCAATTCGACCCGCGCCGCCGCCACCTTGTCGGCCAGACGCGGATCGTTCAGCAACAGCGTGGCTGCCAGCGTGCCGATCACCTCGCTGGCCTGAATGTCGCTGGCATAATGCGCGCCGCAATATTCGCGGCTCATCGCATAATCCTGCGCGCGGTCCATGATCTTGCCCGCCCGGGCCGGCACCAGCCGCGCCAGCGCCACGCCCACCGAATAGCCCAGCGTCGAATGGCCCGAGGGATAGGAACGATAGGCAGGCTTGGCCGGATCGGCCTTGCCCTCGCAGAAGGGCAGCGTGGCATCGGCGCTGTAGGGGCGCATGCGATGAAAATGCTCCTTGGCAAGGCTGGCCACGATGGCGGATTCATGATCGACGATTTCCAGCAATTCCCACGTCGCGGGCAGCTTTTTCAGATCGACCCCCAGCGTTTCATTAAAGATCGCCGGGTCTTCGTGGATCGCATCCTCATAGGCCTGCTTCAACCGCTGCGGGCTGGCGCTGGCGATCAACTGGTGCAAAGCGGCCAGTTCGCGCGCGTTGGCGGACATATCGCGGGCCACCGGCGCGGGCAGGATCAGGACCGGCTGAAACAGCGCGCCGTCCAGATATTGCAGCGTCTTGGGCGCGGTTTGCGCCATACCCGCATCAGGAATGGCCAGCATCAGCAAGGCAGCGCTCAGGGTGGTTTTCATCATCGCAAATTCCCTCTTCAGGCTTTGGGCGAAACGACCAGAATGACAAAGCTGCCCGGCACCGGCTTGCCGCGCTTGGCTCCGGCCTCGGGCGCGGCCAGCGTGGCGGCGGGCAGATAGACCCGGCCATCGCGCGGGTCCACAGCGCCGGTCTTGGCGCCGATCTGGGTGGGGATGACCTGCGCCACGGTGACATGATCAGGGCGGCGAATGTCGAGCGCGACCAGCGTGCCGCTTCCGCCGCAGGGGACGAAGGCCAGCCCGCGCGCCTCGTCGGCGATCACCGCATCGGCGTCCTTGCCGATGGGCAGCTTGGCCACCGCCTTGCCGCTGGCCACATCGGCCACCACCGCCACGCCATTGGCGCAGGCCGAGATCAGGCGCTTGCCCCCGGCCACCATCGCCAGGCCCGTGGGGCCAACGCAACCGGGCATGGCGATCTTGCGCAGCAAGCGGCCGGCTTTCAGATCGACTTCGGCAATCTTGTTCTCATCCTCAAGATTGACAAAGGCCCCGCCGCGCCCGTTGCTGACCGCAAATTCCAGCCCGCCCGCCAGCTTCATCGTGCCGGTCACCGCATGGGTCTTGGCGTCGATGCTGGTGATCGTGTCGTTGCCGGGGCTGAACACCGCGATCTGGCCGGTTGCGGCATCATAGAAAGCCGCATCGGGCTTCTTGCCGCTGGGCACCTGCGCGATCACTTTGCCGGTCGCCACTTCGACAAAGCGGGTCAGGCCGCTCTTGCCGTCGGTTTCCACAAGGGTCGCGCCATCGTCAATCAGGATCACCTGATGCCCACCCTCGGCACTGGCCACCGCATCGGTCACCTTGCGCGTGGCCAGATCGACCGCCATCACCGCATTGCTTCGCGCGACATAAAGCACCCCGCGCGGAGCATCGACCCGCGCATAATCCCAGCCGCCGTCGGCACCGGCGATCTTGTCAGTCACGCTGTAATGCGCGCGGGTTTGGGCCAGGCCGGAGGTTGCCGCCATCGCTGCGATCAGCGCCATGCCCGCGCCCGCCCATTTCGTCATGGTCATAATGTGATGTCCTGTCTGGCGGTCAGTACGATCCTGCCGCTCGTGATAGTCGGCGGGTAGGAAGCGCGCATGACAGTTGGATGACGGTCCCCGGCGACGCCCCCTCAAACCGCCGCAAATGACAAATTTAGAATGTCAGGATGCAGCCCCATGCTGCCCCTGTCCCGCGCGTACCAGCAGCGCCAGTTCGGTGCGGTTGCCCACATTCAGCCGGTCGAAGATGCGATGGAGATAGACCTTTACCGACCCTTCGGAAATGGCCAGATTCTCGGCAATTTCACGGTTGCGCAGTCCTGCGGCCACGCCTTCGACGATCCTCCGGTCCCGCTCGGACAAAGCATCGAGCGGGCTTGTTTCAGACGGCTTTGAGGCCAGCATGAAGGCCCGCTCCATCATCGGCATGGAGATCGCCCGCGCGCCTGACATCACCGTGTCGATGGCCTGTTTCAACGCCGCAGCATCGCTGTCCTTCATCAGGATGCCATTGACCCCCAGCCGGATCGCGGCCACCAGACTGGCATCGTCGATCTCGGCCGCCAGCATCAGCACCGGCCGCGCATCGCCCCGCGCGCGCAAAGCCTCGATCACCGCCACGCCATTGCGCCCCGGCATCCGCAGATCAACGATCAGCAGATCAGGATCAACATCGCCCACCGCCGCCAGCGCCGCATCGCCATCGCCCACCGAGCCGACAATCGTAAAACCCAGACTGCCCAGAACCTGCTCCAGCCCGGCGCGCAAAAAGGCGTGATCATCGGCAATGACGATCCGGGTCATCCGGCAGGCTCCATCGGCAGGTTTACAAGCACGCGCGTTTGACCGTGGATGGTCCCCACGGTCAAGCCCCCTCCCAGGCGTGCCACGCGCGCGGCGATGGATTGCGGCGGAATGCCCTGCGCATCGGGAGCAAAACCGCTGCCGTCATCGAGAATGGCCATGGTCAACCGCCCCTCGGCGATGCCCAGTTCGACGCGGACATGGCCCGCGCCGCCATGGCGAGCGGCATTGGCGGTAGCCTCGCGCAGGATCTGCTGGATCTCGAAATTGAGCGCGGTGGGCACGATGACCGGACTATCCCCCACCACTGATACGGGCACCAGCCATTGCGCGCAAAGCTGATCGGCCAGCGGAGGCAATTCCTGCATCAGGTCGCGCCGGCCCGGCTGGATCTGGCCCTGATGCAGGCGCTCGATGATGGCGCGCACATGGCTCTGTTCGTCCGCCAGCCCGGCGCAGAGCAGGTCGATGTCATCAGGCGCGGCCAAGCCCTTCGCCAGTTTATAGCGCAAGGCCTCCAGCCGGAATTTGGCCCCGGCCAGCGTTTGCACCACACTATCATGCAGATCAGCGGCAATCTGGGTGCGCAGACGCGACATGGCCAGTTCGCGCGCCATAGCCTCGGTTTCCTCTTCATCCATCGCGGCGGCAATCTCGCGCACCACGCTTTTTGCGGCGAACAGATCGTCACAATTAAGGCCCGCTATGCCCGTCAGCACCAATTGCCCGCGCCCGGTGCGCCCGACAATCGGCAATGACAGGCCCTGCGCCCCGGCAAAACCCGCGATCAGCCCGTCCACCGGCGCGGGCGCCATAGCCACCATGCGATCCTGTTCATTCAGCCCCAGCGCCCGGCGGCGCGGATAGTCGAACACCATGCCCCCTGCCGGCAAAGGCGCATCCAGAGCGGCCAGTTCAAACCCATCCGCCACCGTCCCGGCCATGCGGATCACAGGCCGCGTTTCGCCCTGCGCCGCCCATGCGATAGCGCCCCCGGCCGCACCATAGGCCCCCATCGCATAATCCAGCACCCCAGCCAGCGGCTCCTGCGCCAGATCGGGCTTTATATAACGGGCAACCGGCACACTCTGCCGGTTAAACGCAAACCAGCCCAGCATCAGCGAGAGCAGCGCCAGCGTGCTGAAGCGGCGGATGAATTTGGTCGTGTCGAAATGAAACTCGCCCCATTCGACCAGCAGCCCCGCCAGCAGAAAACACGCCGCCAGCCCCGCCGCGATCAGCAGGATGGAGCGCCTGCTCCACCGCGTGGCCGAATTAAGCATCAGAAAGGCGAAGAATGCCATGAAGGAGCTGAAGAAATCCAGCGTCACCGCCTCGGTCAGATAGAGGCCGACAAGGAAGGTGGCGACATCGACCGCAAAGGCCGCCCGCGCCAGCCGGAAATCATACCACCAGCTTTGCGCCGCCACCGCCAGCATCGCCAGCGCAAAGACCAGATAGGCGCCAAACAGCCAGACCGTTTCCAGCCCGCCCTGCGCATGATGATGCGGCGCCATCCAGAGCCAGACCGCAAACAGGGCCGCCATCAGACTGCGCATCACGGCCAGAACCAGACCGGAACGCGAACGGGTCAAACCCGGCTCCTTTCAGATGTTGCGGGACAGGCCCTCTTCCTTGGCACGAATTTCGGTCCAGTCAATCCAGGGCGTCAATCCGGGGCCCCCAGATGCAACACCGGGAACGCGCCCGCGAAGAATGCATCCGAATCGTCACAAAAGTGCAAACATCGATGGATAGAGGGCGCTGTAACTTATTAATTAACTAAAGTTACTACCAACAGCGGCCACCCTCTCCAACCTGGCCGCACCCCTCGGAGGAATATCAGGTGAAACATTCCAAGGCCCTTCTCGCCCTGCCGCTTTGCGCGCTTGTGCTGATGAATGCGGGCGTTGCTCATGCCGCAGACGCCGCACCCGCCGACGGCAACAGCACCGGCCTGACCGACATTGTCGTGACCGCCACCAAGCGCGAGACGAACCTGCAAAAGACCCCGGTGGCCATCTCGGTGGTCAGCGAGCAGGTCATCAAGGACCGCCATGTTCAGAGCCTGATCGACCTTGCCGATGGCGGCGTGCCCTCGCTGCGCGTGGCCACGTTTGAGGCGCGCCAGTCGGCCCTCACGGTCGGCATCCGCGGCATCGTGCCCTTTGACCAGAACCAGACCGCCCGCGACACCGGCGTCGGCGTTTATATCGACGGCGTCTATCTCGCCCGCTCGCAGGGCCTGAACGCCGCGCTGTTCGACGTTTCGCGCATCGAAGTGCTCAAGGGTCCGCAGGGCACCCTGTTTGGCCGCAACACCGAAGGCGGCGCCGTCAGCATCGTGACGCGCGACCCCAGCGGCCAGTTCGGCGGCCGCTTCTCGGCAGGCGTGGGCAATTACGGCAGCCACACCGCCGAGGGCCATCTCGACCTGCCCGAATTCAACAATATCGCGGTCAAGATCGACGCGGTGGAGCAGCATCAGGACGCCACCGTCAAGAACCCGCTGGCGGGCCAAGCCGGGTGGAACCAGTATGAGCGCGTGGGCGGGCGCATCAGCGCCAAGTGGACCCCGGTTCAGGGCTTCTCGGCCTTGCTGTCCTATGACAAGGGGCGCGACGAAAACACGCCCAATTTCAGCCAGCTGATCAACTATAACCCGCAGGGGCGCACGGTTGGCCAGTATGTTCTGAACAGCACCACCAACAAATACTACCTGGCCTCGCCGGGCACCGCCACGGCCTGCTCGTCCTGCATCGCGCCGCTCTCCTCGCTGGTCACGCCCACGGGCGGCAGCCGCCTTTCGGTCGCCCCGATCAGCCTGCCGCAACAGCCCAGCGTGGACCGCACCGAGGGCACCTCGCTGCATCTCAACTATAAGCTGATGCCCAGCATGGAACTGCGCTCGATCACGGCATGGCGTCGCGTTTCGACCGAGCAGTGGGACAATTCGGGCGGCGCCGCACGCACGATCTTTGCCCCCAACACCGCTTTCAGCCGCTACAGCCTGTCCTATCTCAATCAGCGCCAGTTCAGCCAGGAACTGCAACTGGTGGGCAGCATCCCGCAGGTCGAATATGTGCTGGGCGCCTATTACTTCAACGAACGCGCACAGGAACAGGCCTCGACCCCTTCGTCGAACACCTGGAACGTCGATGGCACCGGCTATACGATCAACAGCGAAACGGTGTCGGGCGCGGTCACCTCGGCCAATCAGGGCTGGGCCATCGGTCAGCAGTTCCTGCAGCGCGCCAGCCAGGCCTATGCCAAGAGCTATGCCGCATTTGGCCAGATGACCTATACGCCCGAATGGCTGGACGGCAAATTCCACCTGACGCTGGGCGGGCGCTATACCAACGAAAAGCGCAACGGCACGCTCTATATGGTGCAGGGCGTATCGACCAACTTCCTGTTCAACGAAAGCGTCAGCCGCTTCGACCCGCTGGCCGTGGCCGCCTATGAGCTGACGCGCAACGTCAACCTCTATGCCAAGTATTCGACCGGCTATCGCGCGGGCGGCGCCAATGACCGTTCGCAGACGTTCAACTCGTTTGGCCCCGAGGTCGTGCGCTCGTATGAAATCGGCACCAAGATGGACCTGATGGACCATCATGTGCGCCTGAATCTGGCCGGTTACATGATGGACCGCACCGGCACCCAGACCGACTTTGACAATGTCGACACCAACCCCAACAGCCCGACCTTCAACCTGCACACCGAGGAAACCCGCAACGCACCGGGCACCTCCAAGATCCGCGGGATCGAGGCCGATCTGACGGTCAAGCCGGTCGAGGGCGTCACGCTGGGCGCGTCTTATGCCTATACCTACACCTTCGTTCCGCCCACGGCCAATCCGTTCCTGAACAATGCGCTGTATCAGGTCTATGTGGTCTATACGCCGCGCAACGCCGCCTCGGCCTATGCCGATTACGTCATGCCGGTGAACGCCAACGGCAGCGAAGTGCGCGTGCATCTGGACGCCAATTACGCCCAGTCGCAATACAGCTTCCAGAACGAGGCGGTGAAAACCGACGCCAGCTTTGTGGTCAATGGCCGCATCGCCCTGGCCTCGGTGCCGATGAGCGGCGCGACCAAGGCGACCTTCTCGGCGTGGAGCCGCAACTTGTTCAACACCACCTACATCTATCGCCGCTCGGGCGCGAATGATGCGGTGCTGGGCGATTATGGCAATTTCAACCCGCCCCGCACCTTCGGCGGCGAGGTGCAGATCACCTTCTAAAAGGCATTACCCCACACGAGGTGCAGACTCCCTCGTGCTATAAAGAGAACAGACCCCCATCCTGGACGGGCGGCCCGCAAGGTCGCCCGTCTTTTTGCGCATCGGCCACACAGGCGGCTTTTACGCAAACTTCACGCGATCGCCCCCAGCTTCGCGTGGAGGCTTAACGCGCATGGGGCGTAGGACGGGATCGTGCTCAAGGCAGGAACGTTCCATGTCGCCCATCTATCGTCTCTTGAAACCCGCCCCCGGCCCGCGCGCCGATCGCGCCCTGCGGTTGACCGGGCTTGCCTTGCTGGCCTTGGCGGCAGGGTTGGTGCGACTGCTCTTTATCGGGCGCCATGCCTTGCCTACCCATCCCGGCTCTCCCTGGGAAATGGTCGTTACGATGGGGGCCGTGCTGCTGTTCTGGTGCGGCAATGTGCTGGCGATGGCGGGCGACGCCCTGCTGCGCCCGATGGCGCGCCCCCCTCGCCCGCTTTAGACTGCTAACCGATGCTCAACTCTTAGGTTTGATCAGCTTGACCGTGTTCGTATTGCCCGGAATGACAAAGCGCACAGCATCGCTGCTGGCGCTGCATGCCGCGCCGCGTTCGGGGCGATAGCTTGACTGATAGCGCACCCCGGTAAACATCTCGCGCGCCGCTTCGGTAAAGATGAAGGGCGGATAGGCGATCACGGTGCGGACCTGTGCGGTATTGCCATCGGCAAGAATGTCGAATTCGGTGCGCGCCCAGCCCTCGAAACCATAGCGCAGCGCGTCTTGCGGGAAACGGGACGGCCAACTGTTGGTGTTGGTCACGGCGGGACGCGGACCTATCATCGCGCATTGCTCCTGCGTCAGGCCGGTGGCGGAAAACCACTGCGCCGCCTTGTCCAGATCCCCGCTGCGGGCCGCTTCATTGGCCAGCCGCAACTGAGCGAACTGGCGCAGGGGGTGATGTTCGGCCAGTCGCTGATCCTCGGCCACGCGCAGCAGCGCGGCGTGGCCTCGCCCGCCCTGACCGACACGGGGACGGCGGGGCGCGCCCAGCAGCAGCGCGGTATCCTGCGCCAGTGCATCCTGAGCCAGCGCTGGGTCCTCGGCCAGCTTCAGCATACGATCCACGGCCGCCTGCTCATCATCCATCCCTCTGAGGCTCTTGTTGGGCCGCGAGGATTCCAGCAGAACCATAGCGGCGCGGCCAGCCTCAGCCGGGATGCCCGGAAAGCCTCCCCGCGCCAGCACCAGCCCCCGCTCGATAGAGGCATCCCGGTCCTGCGCCCCGCGCAGATCGACCAAAGCCAGCCCCACGCGGGCGGCCAGTTCAGTATCGGCCTTACCTGCCTTCTGTGCCGCCTCGGCCCCCGCCAGCCATTGCGGCCATGACCCAAGGTTGCTTTCAACCGCCTGCGCCCATTGGGCAAACCGGGCCATCAGCGGGTTGCGCGGCGAAACCCCGCCCATACCTTCAGCGCGGGTGCAGACGATCTCGACTCGCGTGGCGGCACGAAAGAAATCGGGGATGAGCGCGGCCTCTTCGCGCGGCCATGCCCATTGCCGAACCGCGCGGGCAAAAGCCGCTGCCTTGGCATAGGAACCATTGGCATAGACGGTGCGAGCACTGTCCACCTGCCCGGAATCGTCAATGCTGAATTCAACCACGGCGCGGTCCTCCGGCTCCAGCCCGGTGTCGGGGCCGCACATCGGGGGCTCCATCTGCGCTGCCTTGGCAAAGGGGGATTTTGCCAGCCGCCCCGCGCCGGATTCGGCCATATAGCGATAGGCCGACTCACGGTCCCGCGTCAGCATGGCCGCCTGCGCGAGATCGGCGCGCAGCAGGGTTTCCTCGACCGACAGGCGATCATGGCGGGTCTCGGTCAGCTTGAGCGCCAATTCGAGCGCCGCGCGCCCGTCCTTTGCCCGGCCGCGATTGAGCAGAATGCGGCCCTTCATCATCTGCCACATCGCCTGCGCATGTTTGTCCGGCTTGGCCCCGGCCGAGGCCAGCCCATAGCCTTCCTCCACCGCATCGAGCGCCTGATTGTCGCCGTCAAAGCTGGTCAGTTGCGCCAGCCACATCAACGTCTGCGAGCGATCCTCGCCTTTCAGCAGCGCCAGCGCGGCGCGGTAATGACCCAGCGCCGTATCATGATCCCATCGCGCCGCGGCCAGATTGCCCAACCGTTGTTCGACGCGCACCACTTCATTGGCAAAATCATCACCTGCCTTGGTCAGTTGGGGCAAGCCCTGCTGCACTAAGACCTCGCCCTGCGCGGTTTCGCCCGTGGCAATCAGGCAATCACCGCGCCGCACGGCAATCGCCGCATAGGGCAAGCTGCCGGGTTTGATCTGCGGATTATCGGCCAGTTGCGCAAAGATCGGCAGAGCCTTGACGCAATCATTGGCCACCCATGCATCGGTGGCGGCATTGAACAGCGATTGAAGGTCGGGCTTTGCATCGGGCGCGGTTTGCGCGCAAAGCGGCGCGGCCATTTGCACAGCCAACACCGCAACCAGAGTAATGCGCGAGATCTGCAAGACACTCTCCCGATTTACATAGTTTGTTCATGGTCATAGTAAGTAGCGATGCGCGCACTGTCTATCGCCCTTTGCGGAGCTTTTCTGGCCGCATCCCCGTTGCATGCCCAGCCGCCGGCCGGTGGGGGGCAGGTCATCCTGCTGGGCGCGCGGTGGTGTGCTCCCTGCATGGCCGAGTGGCGCGACCTGCCCGCTCTGGTGGCGGCGGCAAAGCCCGATCAGGTGGTGCTGGCATGGGTAGACCGACCCATTCCGCCGCCGCCCGCACTGGCCGGACAGGTGGCCGTCATGCCATCGGATCAGGCGCGGGAACTGGCGTTGCGATTGGGCGGCGAAGGCTTTGGCCTGCCCATGGCCACCTATGCCCCGGCGGGGCGGCGAGCCTGCGCCCCATGGCGCCGGCCCTTGCGCCCAAAGGATCTGGAACCCTTGCGCCAATTGTGCGGCCAGTAATATTCGGCGGATAATTTTAGGACGAATAATCAAAAAGCCTCGCAAGTCGAAGACCTGCGAGGCTTTTGAAATCCTGGCGGAGAGGCAGGGATTCGAACCCTGGATACCCTCACGAGTATGCCGCATTTCGAGTGCGGTGCATTCGACCACTCTGCCACCTCTCCGCAGAGGTTTTGGATGAAACCGCAAGGGCTTCGTCCCGGTCGGGAGCCGCCCTCTAGCCAACGAATCATACCTTGCCAAGCCCTAATTTCACATGATTGTGGATTTTCTGAAGCGTGCCTTGTTTTGCGCTGCAACAAGCCTATATTTCCCATCATGGACAGAACGAGCTTCTTCTCTCCCCAGGCCGGACGTCGGATCGACGTACCTCGCGCCGCACGAGCCCGCTTTGCCATTGGCGATGTTGTACGCCACCGCGACCATGATTTTCGCGGTGTGGTGTTCGATGTCGATCCTGTGTTCGCCAACAGCGAAGAATGGTACGAATCCATTCCGCAAGAAGCCCGTCCCGACCGCGATCAGCCCTATTACCACCTCTTTGCCGAAAGCGAGGAGGACAGCTATATCGCCTATGTCAGCCAGCAGAACCTGATCCGCGACACCGAGGGCGACCCGGTCGAACACCCTGCCCTGCCGCAGGTGTTCGAACCCTTCGATGGCGGACGGTACAGGTTGCGGGCCGGATTGAGCCACTGAAACAAAAACCCGCCGAGGGTCGCCCCGGCGGGTTTTTTGATGTCCTGCTTAACGGGATGGATCAGCCCTTCAGCTTCCATCCCGATTTCAGCACCTGATAGGTCACCAAGCCAATCACCGCATTCAGCGCAGCCAGCCCCAGCGCACCATGCAGCACCGCCTGATTGGTCGCGCCAATGTCGCTTTGCCCCAGAAAACCGAAGCGGAAACCGGAAATCACATAGAAGAACGGGTTGACCCGGCTGACCGACTGAAACGCCGGGGCCAGATTGTCGATGACATAAAACGTGCCCGAAAGCAGCGCCAGAGGCTGGACCACGAAATTGGTGACGGCAGCATTATGATCGAACTTTTCCGCCCAGACCGAAGAGAGCAGCCCGATCAGCGAGAGCAGCATCGTGCCCATCAGCCCGAACCACACCACCGCCCAAGGGTGCGCCACCGAAAGCGTCACCCCCGGCCACAGCAGCATCGCGCCTGCCAGCGCCAGCCCGACCAGAATGCCGCGCGTCATCGCCCCGGCAATCATCCCGGCCATCAATTCGGCCGCCGTCAAAGGCGGGGTCAGGAAATCGACAATCGTGCCCTGAATCTTGCCGGCAAGGAAGCTGAACGAGGCATTCTGGAACGCATTGTTCATCATGCCCATCATGATCAGCCCCGGCGCCACGAATGTCGCAAAGTTCACCCCCAGCACAATTCGCCCGCCGCGCCCCATAGCAACCGTGAATATCACCAGAAACAGCAGAGTCGTCACCGCCGGCGCCCAGATCGTCTGGGTCTGCACCTTGATGAAACGGCGAACCTCTTTCATATAGAGAGTCCACAAGCCCAGGCGGTTGATGCCATGGATCAGCGGCTCTCCCTGCACAGGAAATTGCCTTAAACGGGGGCGAACCGGCGAATCATGGGTGATAGCGGCGGTCTGGGCGGCATTGCGGGGTTGATCGGCCATGCTTGCCCGACTATCGGGTAGCGCGCGGGCTGGCAAGACTTGCACCGCGCTTTCAATCACCCCACATAGGGCGAGCGGAAGATTTCAAGACAAAAGGCAGCAAGGCACGCATGAGCTGGACCGAAGAACGCATCGACAAACTGACCCGCATGTGGGAAGGCGGCGCCACCGCCAGCCAGATCGCTGAGGAATTGGGCGGCGTGTCGCGCAATGCCGTGATCGGCAAGGCGCATCGCCTCGGGCTCAAGGCCCGACCCAGCCCGGTCAAGTCGAATGATCGCCACGAGGAAGCCGCGCCTGCCCCGGTTCAGGCCGCGCCGCCCCCACCGCGCCCCGCCCCGGTCGAAGCGCCCGCGCCCCGCGCCGCCGCGCCCGCGCCGCGCCCGGCGCCTGCCGCGCCCGTGGCTCCGCCGCCTGCGCCTGTTGCCGCTGCGCCCGCCGCGCCTTCGGGCGATGCGCCTGCGGCCCCGCCTGCCCCGCGCATCGTTTCGGTCGGCCCCGGCGGCTTTCTGCGTCAGGGTCCCGGCGAACAGCAGGCCCCGATTCCCCCCGCGCCGCCGCGCCGCCTTGTGCCGGCCAAGCCCAGCGCCGATATTGCCGACAAGACCAGCCTGCTGGATCTGAACGACCGTATCTGCCGCTGGCCGATGGGCCATCCGGGCGAACCGGACTTCCATTTCTGCGGCGAGAAGGTGAACCCCGGTTTCCCTTATTGTGTCGAACATTGCGGCCGCGCCTATCAGGCGCAATTGCCGCGTGGCCATCGCCGCCCCCCGCCGCCGCTGCCCTTCGGCAATCCGCGCGTGCGATAAACTTTTGCTAAGCAGCCAGGGCGCGCAAGTGGCATGACCGGCCACTTGCGCGCCCTGTTGCATATGGCCACATCAAATCCGCTATTTTCGGGGCAAGCGCTGAATTCATGACCCTTGATCACACCAGAATGTTTCCCAATCTGCGCCGCGCGGTGGTGGCCGGATTGCTGATCGCGCTGGTCGCGGGGATGCTGCTGCCGGTCTATTCCGATGAAATTGGCTGGCGGCTTCAGGAACGGGCGTGGCTCGATGGGCTGGACAAGCTCTATTCGGAAAATTGCGGGCCTAATACGCTGGCCGTACCGCCCTTTTTCATGTGGCCGGTGCGGTGGTATTCGGCCTTTTTCAACACACGCTTTCCCGATCCGCTGTTCGTGCGCGTTTCGGGCGTGGGCTATGCAATTGTGTTCATCGTCATGGTGCTGCGTCTGGTCAAACAGATCGGGCGGACACTGGATGAGCGTCAGATACTGGCCATCATCGCCTCCGCGCTGATGGGCCTTGGCGTGATGCCGCTGCTCTTGGTGTGGAGCCGCCCGGAACAGCCTATCTATCTCGCCGCTACGGCCGCCGTGCTGATTGCCAGCGCGGGCTGGCGATCACCGGGCAATATGTTCGCGCCGTTCAACGGCATCGCCTATACCAATGCCACGGCCAGCCCCGGCACCGCATGGCGCCGCTCGCTGACCATTCTGGCGCTGGCGCTCATCGCCATGTCCTATCATTTCAAGGCCGTGCTGGTGGTGCCTGCCTTTGCCGCCTGCATCATCTTTGCCAGTCGCGGGCGACGCGCCCTGTTCGCGCGAGGTGTGGCCATCGTGCTGCTGCTGCTGGCCACAGGCAGCGCGGCGAAATATTGGGTCAACCGCGTGCAATGCCCCGCCGACCCGATCATCGCGGCCCAACATGCGCGCAACAATCTTGCCGGACAACTCGATCTGGGCACAATCAGCAAGACGGATCTGGTGCTCAAGGTTCTGCAAAACTACAAATTGCACAATTACGTCGAGCGCGCCGCCCCGGCCATCGATCCGATGTCCTCATGGCTGCCGCTCAATATGGTCAGCCGCGACGAGATGAATGGCTGGCGCGGGGGCATGACGATCATCTGGGCCGCCGCTTTGCTGGCCGCGATCATCAGCTTTATCGGCGGTGTGCGCAACATGTGGCGCGAAAAGGTGATCCCGCCAGAGCCGGTGATCGCGCTGATGCTGCTGGGCGCGGTGTCGATCTGGTGCGTCAGCCAGTATGACCGCAATGTCTATGAGGCCAGTTTTGTCCTGCCGCTGCTGATGCTGGCGATCATTCTGGCCATGGCCAGCCCGCACCGCTGGGAGGGCCTGCGCCGCTGGATCAGCACATTGGCGCTGGCCATCGGGCCGCTGATGCTGCTCTCGATCGTGCTGGTCTCGGGGCTTTACGGTCCGCGCCTGATTGACGATGCCCAGCGCCGCGACTGGTTGCCTTGGCATCCATGGTCGGTGCCGGTGTTTGGTTACCACGCCTCGTACAAGGACATCATGGGCGCAGCGCGTCAGTGCAACCTGCCCATGCCGCGTGAGGCGCGCCATCTGCTGCTCGATGATGTGACCTATTTCGCCTATATGCAGAGCCGGATGCCCGATCACGAACTGGCCGTGCTGCCGCCCCATTTCCGCGGCTCGATCAATGATCCGGTCGCCTATCTGGCTGCGCAGAACAGCGATGGCATCCTGATGCGCTGCAAGCGGCTGCCGCCCTTTTTGCAAGGCATCGCCCATCGCAGCGGCAATTATTGCTGTGTAACTCCCGCTGACTGGTCGAAATTGCCCCCCGGCGCTACAGTGTTTCACGACGCGTCTGGGCCGGCCAAGCATTAAGCCGCGATCTGCGTAGAAATCCGGTCCGAAGTGGCAACAGGCTTTCCATAGGCCTGCGCTAAAAGGCCGGGATGACTTCGCACGATCCGAATCTTTCAAAGCGCCCGTCACGGGGTCTGCTTGGCTGGCTGACCGGGGCCGGGCGCGAAGAGGATGTGCCGCAAGGGGGTCAGGCCGCCGATACTTCGGGCGTTCTTGATCCGCTACGTCTGGCGCGCACGCAATTACTTGCCGATATCGCAGACTTTCTTCTGGCCCATGATCTGGAAATCAATCCGATCACGCTGGGCGTGGCGCATAATTACCTGAACGGCGGCGATGGTTCGATGACGCGCAGCATCGACCAGCGCATCCAGTCGCGCCAGCCCCTGACGCTGGAATGGATCGAGTTGATCCTGCGCGAAAATGGCGGCGATCAGAGCGAGTTTCTTAACCGGCTGATGAACCGCCTCGAATCCAATATCGAGGCCTTTGACCGCACCAGCACCGCCGCCAAGACGGCGGCCAGCGAATATGGCGACGCGCTTTCGGCCCATGTCGATGGGCTGGAGGAGATGAAGCCCGCCAATGCCCCGGTCGAGACGGGCGAACTGGTGCAGGAACTGGTTTCGATCGCGCGCACCATGCTGGAGCGCACCGCCAGTCTTGAAAAGGATATGGCGCGCTCGATGCTGGAAACCCGCGCTCTGCGCCGCAGCCTTGAACAGGCCCGCCGCAGCGCAGAAGAGGACCACCTGACCGGCCTGCCCAACCGGCGCGCGTTTGAACACCGATTTACCAGCGAATTTGCCGCCGCGCGCGATGCGGGTGATCAACTGGCGGTGGCCTTTTGCGATATCGACAATTTCAAGCGCATCAATGACGAACATGGCCATGAAGCAGGCGACCGGGTTTTGCGCAATGTCGCCTCGGCGCTGACCCGGATTTCCGATGATCGCTGTCATGTGGCCCGCCACGGCGGCGAGGAATTTGTCGTGCTGCTGCGCGGACGTTCGCTGCATCAGGCATGGGAACTGCTCGACGATGCGCGCGCAGCTCTGGCCGAGCGGCGGATGGTCAACCGCGCCACGGATATGCCCATCGGCAAGGTGACCTTTTCGGCCGGGATTGCCGATGTATTTTCCTTTGCCGATTCGCGCGCCGCGCTGCGCGCTGCCGACCGCGCGCTTTATCGCGCCAAGGCCGAGGGTCGAAACCGCGTGATGGTGGCCGAACCCACGCCCGAGGAACGCGCCCGCAGCAAGCCCATCACCCAATAGACCGGCTTCTTGGTTGCCCCACCAAGAAGAAGGCCCGCCCCCACTGCTGGAGGCGGGCCTTTTCTTTGATCCCAAGGGAGAGCGAGGACGCCCTCCCCCACTATGGGATCAGTCTTCCGACTTCAGGAAAGCAGGCATGTGATCGGGGTTGCCACCCTCTTCACGGTCACGACGGGGACCGCGGTCACGGCCACCATCGCGGCCGCCTTCACGACGGGGACCACGGTCGCGGTCGCCACCACGCGGACGGCGGTCGCCGCCACGGTCGCCACGATCAGCGCGCGGTTCGCGCGGCTCGCGGGGCGGACGGGTGTCTTCCAGCTCGGCGCCGGTTTCCTGATCGACAACGCGCATCGACAGGCGCACCTTGCCGCGCGGATCGATCTCGAGGACCTTGACGAAGACCTCCTGACCTTCCTTGACCACGTCGGTGGGCTTTTCCACGCGCTCGTTCTTCATTTCCGACACGTGGACCAGACCGTCCTTGCCGCCCATGAAGTTCACAAACGCGCCGAAATCGACGATGTTGACGACCTTGCCCTTGTAGATCTTGCCGACTTCGGCCTCTTCCACAATGCCCAGAATCCAGGCCTTGGCGGCCTCGATCTGCGCCACGTCGCTCGACGAGATCTTGACGATGCCTTCATCGTCAATGTCGACCTTGGCGCCGGTGGTGGCAACGATCTCGCGGATCACCTTGCCGCCCGTGCCGATGATATCGCGGATCTTCGACTTGTCGATGCTGATGGTTTCGATGCGCGGAGCGTGAGCCGACAGTTCGGTACGCGCTTCGCCCAGAGCCTTGAGCATTTCACCCAGGATATGCGCGCGGCCTTCCTTGGCCTGAGCCAGAGCCTGACCCATGATTTCCTGCGTGATGCCGGCAACCTTGATGTCCATCTGCATCGTGGTGATGCCTTCAGACGTACCGGCCACCTTGAAGTCCATGTCGCCCAGATGATCTTCATCACCCAGAATGTCGGACAGCACGGTGAAATCGTCGCCTTCAAGGATCAGGCCCATCGCGATGCCCGAAACCGGCCGCGCCAGCGGCACACCGGCGTCCATCATCGAGAGCGAACCGCCGCAGACGGTGGCCATCGAGGACGAACCGTTCGACTCGGTAATATCCGAGAGAACGCGGATCGTGTAAGGGAAGTCTTCCTTCGACGGCAGCACCGGGTGCAGCGCGCGCCATGCCAGCTTGCCATGGCCCACTTCGCGGCGACCGGGGGCGCCGAAGCGGCCCACTTCACCCACCGAATAGGGGGGGAAGTTATAGTGCAGCATGAAGTTCTGATACGACAGGCCATCAAGACCGTCGATCATCTGCTCGGCGTCCTTGGTGCCCAGCGTGGTGGTGCAGATCGACTGCGTTTCACCGCGCGTGAACAGCGCCGAACCATGAGTGCGGGGCAGGAAGCCGACCATCGATTCGATCGGCCGGATCTGCGTGGTGGTGCGCCCGTCGATACGCTTGCCGTCCTTGAGGATGGCGGTGCGCACGATTTCAGCTTCCAGCTTCTTGGTCACCTTGATGGCAACCATCTGGGTCTGGGGCGTTTCGTCGGCGAAAGCGGCCTTGGCCTTGGCGCGAACTTCATTCAGCGCGTTCGAGCGGGCCGACTTGTCGGTCAGCTTGTAGGCGGCGGCGATGTCCTTGCCCACCAGCTTCTTGAGCTTGGCCTTCATGTCGGCGGTGTTGTCCGACAGATCGACTTCCCACGGATCCTTGGCCGCCTTTTCGGCCAGATCGATGATCGCGTTGACGACCTTGCGGCTTTCGGCATGGGCAAACATCACGGCGCCCAGCATCTCTTCCTCGGACAGCTCCTTGGCTTCCGATTCAACCATCATCACAGCGTTGCCGGTGGCCGCCACAACGAGGTCGAGACGGCCTTCGGCCACCTGCGCCATCGACGGGTTGAGCTGATATTCGCCATCCTTGAAGCCCACGCGGGCCGCACCGATGGGACCCATGAAAGGCACGCCCGAAATGGTCAGCGCGGCCGAGGCGGCGATCATCGCAACGATATCGGGCTCGGTTTCGCCGTCATAGCTCAGGACCTGAGCAATAACGTTGATTTCGTTATAGAAACCTTCGGGGAACAGCGGGCGGACCGGACGGTCGATCAGGCGGGAAACCAGCGTTTCCTTTTCCGTCGCGCCGCGCTCGCGCTTAAAGAAGCCACCGGGAATGCGACCGGCAGCCGAAAACTTTTCCTGATAGTGGACGGTCAGCGGGAAGAAGTCCTGGCCTTCCTTCACCGACTTGGCGGCGGTCACGGCGCAAAGCACCACGGTTTCGCCATAGGTGGCCAGAACAGCGCCGTCAGCCTGACGGGCGATACGGCCGGTTTCGAGGGTGAGGGTCTTTCCGCCCCACTCCAGCGATACGGTTTTCACGTCGAACATTGTGTATCCTTCAGCCCGCATGGCCCTATTGCCACACAGGATTTGCTGCCGGGATAGCCGCCCGGTGCGGTGCGGGGCTGTTTGTTCATGCCCCAAAGGCCTCTGCCGAATTGCAGAAAAAGCCCCAAAATCAATCATGCGCCTGATATGCAAACCGCCCCAAAGCGGGGCGTGTTCGACAAATCGGGCGCTGTATAGCGGAAAAGGCGGCGCCGATCCATCGACAACCGCCTTTTCCCATAAACGAAGCGCCCCGGTTGGGGCGCTTCGAAAAACCTGGCTTACTTACGCAGGCCCAGCTTGGCGATGAGAGCGTTGTAACGCGCCACATCCTTCTTCTTCAGATAGGCCAGCAGCGTGCGACGCTTGTTGACCAGCTGAAGCAGACCGCGACGCGAGTGGTTGTCCTTCGCGTGGGTCTTGAAGTGTTCGGTGAGGTTGACAATGCGCGTGGTCAGGATCGCAACCTGCACTTCGGGCGAACCGGTGTCGCCTGCGTGCTGGGCGTTGTCAGCGATCAGTTCCTGCTTCTTTTCAGCGGTAATCGTCATAGTCTCTACTCCGCGACATCCGAAAGGTTGAACCCCCGCTCGACCTTGGCCGAACCTCCCTCGATCTTCATCAACGCCACGGGCACATCGCCCAGCCGCGCCAAATAAAGCCCATCGGGATAGGGCTGCCCGAAAAGAACGCGGCCCTGACGGACCGCCCCTGCCTGTTCGGACGTGAGGGATAGAGCCGGGATGTCGACCAGCCCTGCCTCAAGCGGCAGAAGTTTAGTTCCAAGCGGCGCCCCCTGACCGATTTCGTTCAAGGAGTCCAGCGAAATCGCGTGCTCCAGCGTAAAGGGCCCTGCCGACAGCCGCCGCAGCATCGTTACCGATCCGCGCGTGCCCAGCGCCAACGCTATGTCGCGCGCAAGACTGCGGATATAGGTGCCCTTTGAGACATGCGCGCGCAAGGTCGCCCAATCCTCGCCCGCATTGATCAGGTCGAGCGTATGGATCGTAACCGCGCGCGTGGGCATATCCACCGCTTCGCCCCGGCGCGCGCGGTCATAGGCGCGCACCCCGTCGATCATCAGCGCCGAATAGGCGGGCGGCACCTGCTCGATAGGCCCGGTAAAGGATGGCAGCACCGCCGCAATCTCCGCCGCAATCGGGCGCACATCGCTGCTCGCCACCACCTCGCCCTCAAGGTCGAGCGTTTCCGTTTCCTCACCAAAGCGGACCGTGAAATCATAGGTCTTGGACGCATCGAGCATCCGCCCGGTCAATTTCGTTGCCTCGCCCAGCGCAATCGGCAAAATCCCGCTGGCCAGCGGGTCCAGCGTGCCGCCATGGCCCACCTTGATCCCGCCTTTCAGCTTCATATTATAGCCTGCCGCGCGCAGGTTGCGCTTGACCGCGCTGACGGCCTGCGTGCTGCCCAGTTCCAGCGGCTTGTCCAGAATGATCCAGCCATGGACGCTCATCGCCCTATTCTCCCATCACCAGACGCGCCAGATCGAGCATCCGCCGATAGGACCAGTCGAACGGCGGCCCAACCCAGCGGTCCACCAGATCGAAACCCGGCACCAGTTGCGGCAAGACCACCAGCAGAACCAGCACCAGCGCAAAACCCAAACGGCGAAACCGCGCATAAACCGCCGCCGCCCGCTGGGGCAAAAGTCCCTCCACAATATGCGAACCGTCAAACGGCGGGATCGGCAGCAGGTTGAACAGCGCCAGAAACAGATTGATCTGAATAAAGGTCAGCAGCATCTCGGCCGCCACCTGCACGCCAATCGCCTGCGACATATGGGCCATCGCGCCCAGCAGCAATGCGCCCAGAACGGCCATGACAATATTGGACAAAGGTCCTGCCGCCGCCACGATCATCATGCCCACGCGCGGATTGCGCAGCCGCCATTTGTTGACCGGCACCGGTCGCGCCCAGCCGAACACCGGCAATTTCGCCAGCGCCAGCATCCCCGGCAACAGCAAGGTGCCCACCAGATCGACATGGCGCAGCGGATTGAGGCTCAACCGCTTCGCCTCGCTGGCCGTGGGGTCGCCCAGCGCCCGCGCCGCCAACCCATGCGCCACCTCGTGAAACACGATGGCCACCACCAGCGGCACGATCAGCCCGGCAAAGCGAAAGACCGGCGTCATATCCATCACTGCGCGCCCCGCGCCTGCGAGAAATGCCGGCGGCACAGGGCGACATAGCGATCATTGCCGCCTATCTCGGTCTGCGCGCCCTCGATCACCGCTTGGCCCGCCGCATCCACGCGCAGGTTCATCGTCGCCTTGCGCCCGCAATGACACACCGCCTTCAATTCCACCAACGCATCGGCAATGCCCAGCAAAGCCGCCGATCCGGGGAACAATTCGCCCTGAAAATCGGTGCGCAGGCCATAGCACAGGACCGGGATCCCGCCCTCATCTGCAACGCGCGCGGCCTGCCACACCTGCTCGGCGGAGAGGAACTGCGCCTCGTCGATCAGCACGCAGGACAGAGGCGCGGCCTCGTGCGCGGCCATCACCGCGCCGTGAATATCGGTATCCGCGCCAAAACGATGCGCATCCGCCGCCAGCCCGATCCGGCTCTCGATCGCATGATCGCCCCCGCGATGGTCCAGCGCCGCCGTCCACAGCATCGTGGCCATGCCCCGCTCGCGATAGTTGAAATCGGCCTGAAGCAGCGTGGTCGATTTGCCCGCGTTCATGCTGGCATAGTAGAAATAGAGCTTGGCCATCAGACTGGCTTACTCGCCGCCCTTTTGTTCGCCATCCTCATGCTCGCCAATATCGCGCAGCACGCGCGGATCGGCCAGCAACGCGTCGATCCGGCTTGCCTCGTCAAAGCTCTCATCGGGCAGGAACTTGATCTTGGCCGCATATTTCAGCTTCAGCTTGCCCGCGACTTCCTTCTGGAAAAAGGCGGTATGCGTGCGCAAAGCCTTGAGCACGATCTCCTCGTCCACCCCCAGCAGGGGTTTCACAAAAACCGTGGCGTGGCGCAGATCCGGGCTCATGCGGACCTCAGTCACGCTGACCGAATGGGCGGTCAGGGTGTCGTCATGCACCATCTGGCGCGACAACATATCGGAAATCACGTGCCGCACCTGCTCGCCCACCTTGAGCAGGCGGACCGAGCGGTTTTCGGGAGTGGAAGTTTGGTGGCGTGCCATAATGTCTCATCAATTCTGTCGCCGGATCGCACCGGCCTGTCGTAAATTCGCTTTGCCCATGGAACGCATCGCTTGGCAATGACTTCTTATACCATGAGCGGTGTTGAAATCGGGTCTCGCCCCGACAATTCAACGCCTCCAAGGAGGAATGCATGCGTAAAATTATCAGTCTGGCCCTTTGCGCGCTGATTCTTGCCCCGACGGCGGCCTCGGCCGATCCCGATCATGGCCGCGGCGGGCGCGGCCACTGGGACCATGGCCGCCATGGCGGTCGCGGGCCCGAATGGCACGGCGGCGGCCCCGGTTGGGCGCCCCAGCCCGGTTGGCGCCAGTTCCGTCGCGGCGAGCGCTTTTATGCCGAACGCGCGCCCAATTATGTCGTCATCAACGATTACCGCCGCTGGCACCGCCTGCGTCCGCCGCCGCGCGGCTATCGCTGGGTCCGCAGCGGCAATGATGCGCTGCTTATCGGCATCACCAGCGGCATCGTCGCCAGCGTGATCGTCGGCGCGATCCGCTAAAATCTCCCCTGTACGTCACCAACTGCGGCTCGCCTTGATCGATCAAGGCGAGCCGTTTCGTTTGCGGCGCCGTTTGGGGCGATGCGACAATTTAACACAAGAATGAGCGCCGCCGTTCATGTTCGAGCCCATCAGGTAATTGTAAGAACAGCATATTGAAGAATTCATCTCTTCCTACAGGAGAATTACCATGAAGAAACCCCTCGCGCTGCTGCTGGCCGCCGCTCTGCTGGCCCCTGCCGCCCCTGCTCTGGCGCAGCCGGGCGGCCATGATGGCCCAGGCGATCATCGTGGCGCCGATCATCGTGGTCCCGATAACCGTGGCGGTCAGGACAATCGTGGCGGCCCCGGCAACCACGACTATCGCGGCCCGCAGAACCATGGTCCCGATCGCGGTTTTGCCCAAGGCCCGCAAGGTCGCGGCCCCGGCGGCCAATTCGTCCAGTTCCGCAAGGGCGAGCGTTTCGACCGTGGCCGCGCGCCCAATTACGCTGTGGTCGATTATCACCGTTACCGCCGCCTCGGTCCGCCCCCGCGCGGCTATCACTGGGTGCGCAGCGGCAATGACGCCGTGCTGGTCGCCATCACCACCGGCATCGTGGCGAGCGTGATTGCGGGCGCCATTCGTTAAATCTTTTGGGCGGTGCATCGCGCCGCCCTCACCTGAGGCCCCGTTTCGGCCAAATGATGGAAACATGACAGGGCTCTCCCCTGCCCCCTTTCCCACCGGCCGAACGGACCTTCAGACGCAAAAAAGGGCGGCTCCCCGATCCGGGAAGCCGCCCTTTTTACGTCGATCCGTTAAAGGATCAGAGCGTGCGCTCGCGCATTTCGACTTCGAAGACTTCGAGCATATCGCCCGCCTTCACATCGTTGGTCGCCTCGAGCACCACGCCGCATTCGAGACCTGCGCGAACCTCGGCCACATCGTCCTTGAACCGGCGCAGCGAGGCCACAGTGGTCTTGGAAACGATGACGTCGTTGCGGGTAAGACGGGTGTGGAGGCCCTTCTTGATGTAGCCCTCGACGACCAGCAGACCGGCGGCCTTGTTGTGCTTGCCCGCGGGGAACACTTCCTTGACCTCGGCGCGGCCCACCACGGTTTCGATCCGCTCCGGTCCCCAGACGCCCGCCATTTCCTTGGCGACATCGTCGGTCAGGTGATAGATCACGTCGAAATACTTCATCCGCACCTTGAAGCGTTCGATGATCTCGCGCGCCTTGGCATTGGGACGGACGTTGAAGCCTACGATCGGGGCGCCCGAAGCCGCCGCAAGATTGACGTCGCTTTCTGTGATCGCACCCACGCCCGAAGCCAGAACCTTCAGCTTGATCTCGTCATTCGACAGGCGGTTGAGCGCATTGACGATAGCTTCGACCGAACCCTGCACGTCAGCCTTCACCAGAATCGGATATTCGATCACCGACTGCTTGGCGGCCAAAGCCGAGAACATGTTTTCCAGACTTGCCGGAGCGGAAGTCGTGCGCTTGGTTGTGGCCTGCTCCTGACGGAAGGCCGCCACTTCGCGGGCACGCGCTTCGCTTTCCACCACGGTCAGCGTATCACCGGCCATCGGCACGCCGCCAAGGCCCAGAACCTCAACCGGCAGCGAGGGCGGAGCCTGCTTCACCTGACGCCCCTTGTCGTCGAGCATGGCGCGCACGCGGCCCGACTGGGTGCCGACCACGAAGATGTCGCCAACCTTGAGCGTACCGCGATTGATGAGGACGGTGGCCAGAGGCCCCTTGCCCTTGTCGAGCTTGGCTTCGATCACGGTGGCCTCGGCGGCGCGATCCGGGTTCGACTTCAGCTCCATCAGTTCGGCCTGCAGCAGGATCTTGTCGATCAGGTCCTGAAGGCCCGCGCCGGTCTTGGCCGAGACTTCCACGTCCTGAACTTCACCCGACATCTGCTCGACGATGATTTCATGTTCAAGCAGGCGTTCGCGGATCTTCTGCGGGTTGAATTCGGGCTTGTCGCTCTTGGTGATCGCCACGATCATCGGCACGCCGGCCGCCTTGGTGTGGTTGATCGCCTCGATCGTCTGCGGCATCAGCCCGTCATCACCGGCCACCACCAGAATAACGATATCGGTGACATTGGCACCGCGCATACGCATTTCGGTGAAAGCCTCGTGGCCCGGCGTATCGAGGAACGTCACCAGATCGCCGCCCTTGGTCTTGATCTGATAGGCGCCGATGTGCTGCGTAATACCGCCCGCTTCGCCGCGCACCACGTCCGTGCCGCGCAGCGCGTCGAGCAGCGAGGTCTTGCCATGGTCAACGTGGCCCATGATCGCAACGACCGGCGGACGGGTCTTGAGCGTCTCATCGGCGTCCACGTCAACGGTCGTGTCGATATCGACATCGCTTTCCGACACGCGCTGGATGTTGTGGCCGAATTCCTCGACCAGCAGTTCGGCCGTATCCTGATCGATGGTGTGATTGAGCGTCACCACCATGCCCATCTTGAACAGCGACTTGACCAGATCGGCGGCCTTTTCAGCCATACGGTTGGCCAGTTCCTGCACCGTGATCGCCTCGGGCACGATCACATCGCGCACCTGCTTTTCACGCTGCTGATATTGACCGCCGAAGTGAGCGCGGCGTTCCTTCTCGCGGGCGCGCTTGAGAGCGGCCAGCGAACGGGCGCGGGCGCCTTCGTCCTCGTTCAGAGCGCGATTGACGGTCAGCTTGCCGCCACGGCGTTCGTCGGCAGCCTTCCCGCGGCTGGGCGCAGGCTTCTTGCTGGGCGCAGGAGCCGCCGCCTCGGGGCGACGCGGCGCAGGCGCGGGCGACTGCACAGGCGTGAAGCGGCGCGGCGCAGGCGCAGCGGGCTTTTCCTCGACCGGAACGGCCTTGGGAGCCTCGACCTGAACCGGAGCTGCAGGAGCGGGCGCAGGAGCAGCCTCAACCACCGGCGCAGGAGCAGGCGCTTCCTCCACCTTGGGCGCTTCCTCTACCACCGGCGCAGGCGCAGCGGCGGCCTCCGCTGCGCGGCGATTTTCCTCGGCGCGGCGGCGCTCTTCCTCGAGCTGACGAGCCTTTTCTTCCTGCTCGCGGCGGGTTGCGGCTTCACTGGCGGCCAGACGGGCCTCTTCGGCCTCACGCAGCAGGCGGGCCTGCATTTCCTGACGCGTTTCGCGGCTTGCGGCCACGGGCGCGGGGCGCACGGGCGGCAGCGGCGGGCGCACCGGCTGAGCCGCGGGCGCAGGGGCAGGCGCGGCAGCAGGCGCTTCGACGCCCTGACCACCCTCGCCCGGCTTGCCCGGGATCACCTTACGGCGCTTCACTTCAACCACCACCTTGTTGGTGCGGCCGTGGCTGAAGGTCTGCTTGACTTCGCCCGCTTCCACCGAGCGCTTCAGCCCCAGCGGCTTGCGGCCCAGTGTCGGTTTGTCATTGCTATCGGTCATCGGTTCAAACAGCCCTTCAGTCTCAATTCGTCTCAGCCGGCGACTCGCAGTCGTCAGCGTCATCATGATGTGCGTCCGGTTCGGCGGCATCGCCACCAAAGCCTTGATTATCTTTGGCAAGATAGTGATTCAGGCGCGCGAGCAAGGGGGCCAGCCTTTCGGCCGATGCCCGGTCGGTCAACGCCAGATGCACGACATTGTCGCGGCCCAATGCCACAGACAGGGTCGCCCGGTCCAGTGGCAAGGTATCACCCTTTTCACCGCTACCCTCAGTTTCCCTGCCCACGCGCCAGGCCTGGTCCAGCTTGCGATTGCCATCATCGCCCGCATCCGCTGCATGGGCCAGCCATACGACCCGCCCCATGCGCGCGTTTTCAGCGATGCGGTCGGAACCGACCAGCAGGCGCCCGCTGCGCATTTCCAGACCCAGCCGGTCGGTAAAGGCCCGTGTCAGCGCAGCCTCGATCTTTTCCGGCAAATCATCAGGAATGGCAATCTTGGCGCCCTTGTAGGCCCGCGCCAGAGCGCCCTTCAGACGCCCCTTGGCCATGGCCTGCGCCAGTTCATCCTTGCTCACGCCAATCCACGCCCCGCGCCCCGGCGCCTTGGCCAGAGCATCAGGCGCAACAAAGGCGACCCCATCAGGCCCGTCCGGCGAAATCGCCAGACGGATCAGCGCATCGCGCGGGGCCACCTCGCCGGAAAGGATGCATTTCCTTTCCGGCCCGGCATCAGCAATGTCGGAGCTTACGCGCTCATTGCGAGGAATCCGCATCGGCGGCTCCCCCGTCAACTTCCGGCGCACCGGCTTCGGGTTCATCGGTGAACCAGTGGGCGCGGGCGGCCATGATGATCTCATTGCCCTGTTCTTCGCTCAGGCCATATTCGCCCAGAACGCCGCCACGGCTGACTTCTTCACGCTTTTCGTCGCGCTTGTCATCGCGGTCGCGCTTTTCATTGCGGCGGCGCTGGTCATTGGTGCGCTTCTTGGCGATCAGCTCGTCGGTGGCCAGATCGGCCAGATCGTCGAGCGTCTTGATCCCCGCCTTACCCAGCGTCACCAGCATGGTTTCGTTGAGATGCGGCAGTTCGGCCAGCGCATCCTCGACGCCCAGTGCGCGGCGTTCCTGACGGGCGGCCTCCTCGCGGCGGTCGAGCGCTTCCTGAGCGCGGTTCTGAAGTTCTTCGGCCAGCTCTTCATCGAAACCTTCGATCTGCGCCAGTTCGGCGATCTCGATATAGGCGACTTCTTCCAGCTCGCTGAAGCCTTCGGCCACCAGCAGCTGCGAGAGGGTTTCATCGACATCCAGCTCTTCTTCGAACAGCTTGGACTTTTCGGCGAATTCCTTCTGGCGCTTTTCGCTCGCCTCGGCCTCGGTCATGATGTCGATCTGGCGACCGGTCAACTGGCTGGCCAGACGCACGTTCTGACCACGGCGACCGATGGCCAGCGAGAGCTGATCGTCGGGAACCACGACCTCGATACGGCCTTCTTCCTCGTCGATCACCACGCGCGATACAGTCGCGGGCTGGAGAGCGTTGACCACGAAAGTCGCGGTGTCTTCGCTCCAGGGGATGATGTCGATCTTTTCGCCCTGCATTTCCTGCACGACGGCCTGCACGCGGCTACCCTTCATGCCGACGCAGGCGCCGACCGGGTCGATGCTGCTGTCACGGCTGATCACGCCGATCTTGGCGCGCGATCCCGGATCGCGGGCGGCGGCCTTGATCTCGATAATGTTGTCGTAGATTTCAGGCACTTCCTGCGCGAACAGACGCTTCATGAAATCAGGATGCGCGCGGCTCAGGAAGATCTGCGGGCCACGGTTCTGACGCTCGACCTTGAGAATCAGCGCACGCACGCGCTCGCCCACGCGGGCGGTTTCGCGCGGGATCTGCTGATCGCGGCGGATCACACCTTCGGCGCGGCCAAGGTTGACGATCACATGGCCGAATTCGACCGACTTGATCACGCCCGTGACGATTTCGCCGGCGCGGTCCTTGAACTCGGCATACTGGCGGTCGCGCTCGGCATCGCGCACCTTCTGAAAGATGACCTGCTTGGCACTCTGCGCGTCAATGCGCCCCAGATCCACCGGGGGCAGCGGATCGACGATAAAGTCACCGATCTTAGCGTCCTTCTGCAGCTTTTCCGCCGCCTTCAGGTCCACCTGCTTGAAGTAGTCATCGACATGCTCGACCACTTCGACCACGCGCCACAGGCGCAGATCGCCGGTGCGCGGGTCCAGCTTGGCGCGAATGTCGTTTTCGGCGCCATAGCGGTTGCGGGCCGACTTCTGGATCGCCTCTTCCATTGCCTCGATGACGATCGCCTTATCGATCATCTTCTCGGTGGCAACAGCTGTCGCAATCGCGAGCAGTTCGGCGCGGTTGGCGGAAATCGCACTGGCCATAATCAGTCTTCCTGCGTTTCGGTTTCTTCGTCGATCTCGTCGAAATCTTCACCGAGATCAATGGGTTTGGTTGCGGCCAGCAAGCGATCAGTCAACACCAGCTTGGCGGAATGAATATCGGCAAAGGGGAAAGTCACGCGGCCCGACTTCTTGTCCTCCAGCGCGATCACCTCACCCTCGACCGAGACAAGATTGCCCACCACGCTCTTGCGGTTGCCATCGACGGGGATAGTCAGATTGACCTTGGCCTCATGGCCGATCCACGTCGTGAAATCCTTGAGCCGGGTCAGCGGACGGTCGATACCGGGTGAGCTGACCTCAAGGCGATAGGCCTCCTCGATCAGCGTCTCACCCGCTTCTTCCAGCGCGTCGATTTTGTCCGAAATGCGGTGCGAGAGCGCGACGCAATCACCGATCACCAATTGCCCGGTTTCGGGACGCTCGGCCATGATCTGCAACGTGTGCTCTTCATCGCCCACATCGGATTTGCCAAACAGAATCACGCGCACAAGATCCAAGCCCAAGGCCTTCACCTCTGGTTCGACAATCTCGGTAATACGCGCGATATTGGCCATGTAAGTTCCTGTAATGGGCGCCAAAATAAGCAACAAGCCAGCAAAGCAGTTTCGCGCCGGCCCCTTCCGGCGCCAGCCCCGCTTTGCTTCACAATGTCGGGATTGATCGCGCCATTACGCCTGTTTCGCATGGAATGCAAGAGGGTGGTCGGCAATTACCCCTTCACCCATCCCTCATCCGTCGCCTGCGTCAGCCAAACCCCGCTGCCCAGCATCAACTCCACCCGCGCCAACACATTGTCCACCGCCAGCATGGCCGCGCTCTTGCCCGCAAATTCGGCCAGAGGCGCCTGCTTCAACCCCATCTGCTCGATCACGCTGGCATGGGGAATAGCGGGCCAGTCGGGGTGAGCCTCGACGATCTCGCGGTGCATCGCCTTACGCCGGTCCACCATGGACAGCACCGGCAGAATCCCCGGCGCCTTGCCGCCGCGCTCAGCCTCCAGATGCTCCCTCACCTGCTCTAAAGTCCGCATCGCCAAGGGCGCGGGCAGCAAAGGCACCACCAGCAGATCGGCGGCGCGGAAAATCTGATCCGAAATCCCGCCCAGCCCCGGCGGGCAATCCACCACGATCCGGTCATAATCGGGCGACAGGCTCTCCAGCAGCTTCTTGAGCCGCTTGGGTTTATCATCGGCCAGATCGCTTTCCAGATGGCGCAGCGACAGATCCGCCGCGATCAGATCCAGTTCGGGCCAGTTGGTCGGCACAATCGCATCGGCAGGATCGGCATCGCGGGCGAATATCTTCTTCGCCTTGGCCGCTGCGCCCGATTGCCCCAGCAGGAAAGCCACCGCCCCCTGGGCGTCAATATCCCAGATCAGCGTCCTTTTGCCCGACACCGCAAAGCCATGCGCCAGATTGACCGCGAGCGAGGATTTTCCCACCCCGCCCTTCATGCTGTAAACCGCGATCACCTTGCCCATGCGCGCGCCTTTCTCAAATTTGCGCGCAACTTAGCCCCCGATACAACCAAGTCAAAGCAGATGATGTTTCCGCATTGTGTGGCGCAACTGGTCATAGGTCAGGCCCAGCGCCTTGGCGGTCTGGCGCTGGTTATAGCGGTGGCGGGCAAGGGCCGCCTCGACAATCGCCTTTTCATGGGCATCGACAGCCCCGCGCAGATCCGACACCCCAGCCAGATCGCCGGCCATCACCGGCGCGGGCGCAGCCTCATTATCGGCGGCGCGCAGCGATTGCGTCGGCTTCCACGGCGAATCAAAGGGGTCGAAGGTGATCTCGCCAATCGGCATTTCCGGGTTGTCGCTGCGATAAACGGCCCGTTCGATCACATTGCGCAGCTCGCGCACATTGCCCGGCCAGTGATATTTTTCCAGCGCCGCCGCCGCCGCCCCGCTGACCCCCGGCCAGCGCTCCCACCCCATCTCGCTGGCCATGCGCCGCCCGAAATATTCGGCCAGCACCGCAATGTCACCCTCCCGCGCGCGCAGGGGCGGCAGGGTGATGACCTCGAAGCTTAAACGGTCGAGCAGGTCGGCGCGAAACCGCCCCTCGCGCGCCATGCGGGGCAAATCCTCATTCGTGGCCGCCACGATCCGCACATCCAC
Source organism: Novosphingobium sp. SG751A (assembly GCF_013149295.1). GTDB lineage: Bacteria > Pseudomonadota > Alphaproteobacteria > Sphingomonadales > Sphingomonadaceae > Novosphingobium. Next base: position 354,493 of record NZ_JABGCB010000002.1, on the reverse strand, counting down.
CCGCAGCGGGCGAGAGGCGCCGATCCGCGTCACCTCGCCATATTCCACCGCGCGCAGCAGGCGCTCCTGTGCGCCCATGCTCAAGGTACCCAGTTCATCAAGGAACAGCGTTCCGCGATCCGCCTCTTCAAATCGCCCCGCCCGCGCCCGCGTAGCTCCGGTAAAGGCCCCGGCCTCATGCCCGAACAATTCCGCCTCGATCAACGTTTCTGGCATGGCCGCGCAGTTCAGCGTCACCAAAGGCTCGTCCCAGCGCGAGGACAGGCGGTGCAGGCGCTCGGCGATCAGTTCCTTGCCCGTCCCCCGCTCGCCGATCACCAGCACCGGGCGGCGCAGGGGCGCGGCGCGACTGGCGCGCTCGACCGCATCGAGGAAAGCGCCCGACTGGCCGATGAATTGCGTGTCGCGCGGGGCATGGTGGGGAGACAAGGCCATGAATTGCCTATCCTTGGTGAAATTTCCCGAAGTTTGGCAAAACCTGCAAATTCCGTCAAGCGTAACCCGCCGAAAAACCGCCAATTTCCGCCACTCACGCAAATTGGCACGGGCTTTGCGATACAACCGCCATGAACAAACTTTCGCCTCTCGACCCCATCCTTCATGCCGACACCCCCGGCATGGCGGGCGCATCGCCGACACACTCGATGCGCATTTCCATGGGTTTGGCGAAAGACGGGCCGGAGGGTCAGTTCGCCCGTCCGTCGGGTGATGATCGCGCAACGCCCCTGCATGATCCCAAACCCATCCCTCCGGCCCGGTTTTTTTCGCTTCAGGATTTCTCGCGAGGTCACAACAGGCTAGAACGTGAAATCGAGAAACTGCAATCCAATCCATCTTCGGGAGCAAGCCGCATGGGCATTTTTAGCCGCACCCGCGACATTATCGCCGCCAATTTCTCCGATCTTCTGGAAAAGGCCGAGGATCCTTCCAAGATGATCCGCATGATCATCCTCGAAATGGAGGAAACGCTGGTCGAAGTGCGCGCATCGGCCGCCCGCACCATTGCCGACCAGAAGGAGATGCGCCGCCATATCGCCAAGCTCGACCGGCTTCAGGCCGACTGGGGCGACAAGGCGCAGCTCGCCCTGTCCAAGGACCGCGAGGATTTGGCCCGCGCCGCGCTGGTGGAAAAGCGCAAGGCGTCTGACATGGCCGATCAGTTGATGTCCGAGGTCGCCGTGCTGGACGATTCCTTGCGCGCCTTTGAAGCCGATATTGAAAAGCTGCAAACCCGTCTGCGCGAGGCCCGCAGCCGCCAGACCGCAATTGCCGCCCGTCTGGAAAGCGCGGAAAACCGTGTGAAGCTGCGCACGCTGCTGGCCAGCGAGCGGGTGGATGAGGCGATGGCGCGCTTCGACGCGCTGGAGCGCCGCGTCGATTATGCCGAAGGCCGCGCCGATGCGCTGGGCCTTGCCGAAGCCGCCAAGCCGACGCTGGCCGACGAAATCGCCGCCCTCGCCTCCGGCGACAAGGTGGACGAGGAATTGGAAGCGATGAAGCGCGCACTCAAGAAGGAAGGCTAAGGTCATGGATATCGTGCCTGTGGTGGCCATTTGCGCGCTCTTCATTGGCCTGCCTTGGGTCATCCTGCATTATGTCACCAAATGGAAAACCTCCGCCACGCTGACATCGGATGACGAGGCGCTGCTGGAGGAACTCTATCAACTGGCCCGGCGGCTGGATGAAAGGATGGATACGGTCGAGCGCCTCGTCGCTTCCGAACACCCCGAATTCCACCCCGCCGCCCCGCTGCCCAACCGCGAAATCGACAACCAGCCGCTGCGCGAAATAGAACGTATGCGCGCCCGCTCTTCCGACAGGAGCTTTCGATGAACCCGATCCACACCCGTTTTTACCGTGACAAGGCCAATGGCAAGTTCATGGGCGTTTGCGCCGGGATTGCCGATTACACCGGAATTGATGTCCTTTGGGTGCGGATCGCCACGCTGGTCCTGCTCTCGATGAGCGGGGGCACCGCCTGGGTGATCTATTTCGGCATCGGTTTTCTGGCGCCCGACAAGCCGCGTGCGCTTTATACCGACCGCGAGGAGCAGCGTTTCTGGCAAGGCGTGCGCCAGTCGCCGGGCCGCACCACTCGCGAGGTCCGCGCCAAATTTCGCGATCTGGACCGCCGCCTGGCCGCCGTGGAGGACTACTATGTCTCCTCCAACCCGCGCCTGTCCGAAGAAATCGAAAAGCTGCGCTAAACTCGCAGTATAAGGGGGAAATTTCATGTCCGCTGGCACTATTGGCGCCCTGATCCCGATTGTCGCGCTGTCGATCCCGATCGTGGCGATCTGGACCAAGCACAAAACGCGCATCGCCGAAATGCAGATCCGCGCCACCGCCGACGATACCGCCGAACGCGCCGCCCAATATGTCACCAAAACGCGCGAGTTGGAGGAAAGGGTCCGCGTGCTGGAACGCATCGTCACCGACAAGGGCTATGACATTGCGGCGCAAATCGAAGCATTACGCGATACGCGCAGCGTTGAAGACCACGCCAAAGACTATCGCCGCGATCCGCTCAACTGATCTCTCTTCGGAGCGACTGCCATGAACTTCTGGGAAGCCATTGTTCTTATTGTCATCGTCACCTCGGTCGCCAAGGTTTTTCAGGCGGGCCTTTACAGCCGGTCTGGCCGCGCGCGCCGCGTGACCATCGATGACAAGGGCAAGCAGACCATCATCGAACACGCCGACAATGCCGAAACCGAGATCCAGAACCAGCGCCTGAACCGCGAGGTCGAGGAACTGCGCGAACGCATCAAGGTGCTCGAACGCATCGCCACCGAGGACCGCAAGGCCCGCGATCTGGCCGATGAAATCGAATCGCTCCGTCGATAAGAGGGGCCGTTAAAAGGGTTTGAAGCCATGTTGCATGATTTCATTCACAACCTCGCCCCCCTGATGTGGACCGGCATCATCCTGACCGCCATCGTCCTGCGCCATCGCCGCAAAATGGCCGCGATTTCCTGTAGCGAAACGCGCCCCACCGCCCGTGCCCAAGATGCCGAGGTCGAGGCCCTGCGCGAACGCATCCGCGTGCTGGAGCGCATCGCCACCTCCTCCTCGCTTGAAGGGCGCAGCGCCGAGCGCCTCTCGGCCGAAATCGAAGCCCTACGCGATCGTTAAACTCGCGACCGTTAAACCCGCGACCGATCAATCGGAGCATTCCCCATGGACAGCCTGACCCTGCCCGAACTGGTTTCCGCCCTCACCGCCATCGCCATGCTCAGCATAGCTCTGCTGCGCGGATGGTCGGGATGGCTGACGCTCAAGCACCGCGAACTTGACCTGGTGAGCAAGGCCGATCAGCCCGCCCAGCCCTCGGCCACGCATCGCATCGAGATCGCCGACCTGAAAGAACGTATCCGCAAGCTGGAAGCGATTGCCGCCGGGGTTGATTTGTAAGCCCCTTGGGCGCTATCGCATCCCCATGCGCAGCCTTTCCGATATTGCCGAGGAATATGAATTCCTCGAAGCCGACGAACGTTACCGCCTGTTGATCGAACTGGGCCGCGAACTGGACCCCATGCCCGACGCGCTGAAAACCGACGCCACACTGGTGCGCGGATGTTCGGCCAGCGTCTGGGTCTATCCGGTGGAACAGGGCGACCGGCTGCAATTCCTGGCCGATTCGAACGCGGCAATCACCAAGGGCATCATCGCGCTGGTTCTGTCGGCAGTCCAAGGCAAGCCTGCCGATGAAGTGGCCGCGATGGACATTGCCGAGGCTCTCGCGCCCTTTGATCTGAAAAACCAGCTTTCCAGCAATCGCACCCAAGGCGTACCCAACATGATCGCACTGATCAAGGATCACGCGTCGCGGCTCGCGGCGGGCTGATCGGGAATGCGCCGCCACCTTTATCAAGCGGGCGGCCTGTTCTTTGTCGGTCTTGGCATTGTGGGGGCGTTTCTGCCGCTGTTGCCCACAGTGCCCTTCCTGCTGCTGGCGCTGTTCTGCTTTGCCCGCTCCAATCCGGCGTGGGAGCAGCGCTTGCTCGATCACCCCACCTATGGCCCGCCTTTGCGCCAGTGGCGTGAACGGCGGGCGATCCCGCGCCGGGCCAAAAAAGCCGCATTGATAGCGATGGCGGTGTCGGTGGGGATTACGGCGTTTACGGCGGGGTGGCCTTGGGTGTTGATCCCCTTTGGCGTGATGGTTCTGTCGGGGACGTGGATCTGGACAAGGGCGGAATAGAAGGATGAATGCGAGGGTCTAGACCCTCGTGCTCCCGTTACTGTCTTCGTGGCGCGAAGGGTTCAGCGTAGTTTGTGGACGCACCGATTCAAAATTAAAGCCTGCGGCGCCAATGATATGCGCCGCAGGCTTTAATAATAATTACGCAAGGCTTCCAACCGCCCCCAATTAACGGGATTGCAAAGGGCCTTCGCCCTTTGCCCGCCGGAGGCTCCTTTTAAACCTTAAACCCTCAAACCAACCGTGCCTGACGCACCGCCGCGCCGATGAACCCGGCAAACAGCGGGTGCGGCTCAAACGGGCGGCTCTTCAACTCAGGGTGGAACTGCACGCCGACAAACCACGGATGATCCGGCCGCTCGACGATTTCGGGCAGCAGCCCGTCGGGCGACATGCCGGAGAACACCAGTCCGCCCTGCTCCAACGCTTCGCGATAGTGCGAGTTCACTTCATATCGGTGACGGTGGCGTTCGCTGATCGTCTCGCTGCCATAGATCGCTGCGACATGGCTGTTGCCCGCCAGCTTGGCCTCATAGGCGCCGAGGCGCATTGTCCCGCCAAGATCGGTTTCGGCGGTGCGCTGTTGCAGGCCCTCTTCGCTCATCCATTCGGTGATGATGCCCACGACCGGCTCGCTGGTCTCGCCAAATTCGGTCGAGGAAGCGTCTGCAATCCCCGCCGTATTGCGGGCGCCCTCGATACAGGCCATCTGCATGCCAAGACAAATGCCCAAGAAGGGCACCTTGCGTTCGCGGGCAAAGCGGACGGCCGAGATCTTGCCCTCGGTGCCGCGCTCACCAAAGCCGCCGGGCACGAGGATGCCGTGGAGAGGTTCGAGCGTCGAGACGATCTCTTCCTCATCCTTTTCAAAGATTTCGGCGTCGATCCACTTGATGTTGACCTTGACCTTGTTGGCAATGCCGCCATGCACCAGCGCTTCGTTCAGCGACTTATACGCGTCCTGAAGCACGACATATTTGCCGACCACGCCGATCGTGACTTCACCCTCGGGGCTGCCATAGGTCTTGGTCAGCGCTTGCCAGCGATCCAGCACGGGCTCGGGCGCGGTCAGGCCAAAGTGGTGCAGCACCGCATTGTCCAGCCCTTCGGCGTGATATTGCAACGGTACGGCATAGATATTGGGTGCGTCCAGCGCCGGGATCACCGCTTCCATCCGCACGTTGCAGAAGAGCGCGATCTTGCGGCGCTCGTTCTCGGGCAATTCCTGCTCGCAACGGCACAGCAGCACGTCGGGCTGGATGCCATAGGAGGTCAGTTCGCGCACCGAGTGCTGAGTCGGCTTGGTCTTCAGCTCGCCGGCGGCGGCGATATAAGGCACCAGCGTGACATGGGCAAAGCAGGTCTGTTCGCGGCCCAGTTCGTTGCGGAGCTGACGGATCGCCTCAATGAAAGGCAGGCCTTCGATGTCGCCCACCGTGCCGCCGATTTCGCACAGCACGAAATCCAGATCCTCGGTGTCGGCCTGCGCGAAATCCTTGATCGCATCGGTCACATGCGGGATCACCTGCACCGTCGCGCCCAGATAGTCGCCGCGGCGCTCCTTGGCGATGATCGTCTGATAGATGCGGCCCGAGGTGATATTATCGCTCTTGCGCGCCGAAACGCCGGTGAAGCGCTCGTAATGCCCCAGATCGAGGTCGGTCTCTGCGCCATCGTCGGTCACATAGACTTCGCCATGCTGATACGGGCTCATGGTGCCGGGGTCGACGTTGAGATAGGGGTCGAATTTGCGGATGCGGACCTTGAAGCCACGCGCCTGCAACAGAGCGGCCAGTGAAGCCGCCATAAGACCCTTGCCCAGCGAGGAGACCACGCCGCCGGTGATGAAAATATACCGCGCCATGGGGATTGCGCCTTACCTTTTTTGAACCATCAATCCAAGCGCGCAATGCGCGCCAGCGAGCAAGCAATCCACAGCCTTGTGCATGGACGCGCAAAAAACGCGCCGCAGACCGCGGAATACCCAAACGTCAGCCACCCCGCCGCGCGTGCGGCAGGGTGGCTGACACAAAAACACCAGATTACTTCTTGGCCGCGCCGGCCAGCGGATCGGCGGGAAGCGGCGCCACGGGTGCGGCAGGCGCCGCAGCGGGGACCGAAACGCTGCGATCAAGCGAGGTATCGACCTTCTGGCTCGTCGCGCTGGCCACGGCCAGAGCCGCGAGCACAATCGAGAGGCCGACAAAGATCGCGGCCAGAACGCCCGTGCTGCGCGTCAGAAAGTCCGCCGCGCCGCGCGCCGACATAAAGCCCGAGGGGCTGCCGCCAACGCCCAGCCCGCCGCCTTCCGACTTCTGAATCAGGATCACCACGACCAGCATGGCCGCGACAATGGCCTGAAGCACAATAAGGAAGATGAACATGAAGCGCGACTCTCGACATGGTAACCGCCCCAAGAGAGGTCACCGCATGAATGGAATGGCGCGCATCTAAGCGCGCGAGCGCGTAGTTGCAAGGGGGTGCTTCCCCCTTGCTTCAAACTGGGCGCCGAACCTTTAGCCTTCGATCAGCATCGCGGCCGCATTGATGATCGCGGCAAAGCTCTCCGCCGTCAGACTGGCCCCGCCGACCAGCGCGCCGCCGACATCGGCCACGCCCAGCAATTCCGAGGCGTTGCCCGCATTGACCGAGCCGCCGTAAAGGATACGCACGCCCTTGCCCGCATCGCCATAGATGGCGACCAGATCGGCACGGATAGCGCGGTGCATCGCGGCCACATCCTCAACCGATGGCACGCGGCCCGTGCCGATGGCCCAGACCGGCTCATAGGCCACAGCCAGCCCTTCTGCGCCTTCCTTGGGCAGCGAGCCGTGCAGTTGGCCCGAAACCACCGCTTCGGCCTGCCCGGCGTCGCGCTCGGCCTCGGTTTCGCCCACGCACAGGATCACGCCAAGCCCCGCCGCGCGCGCGGCAACCGCCTTGGCCTGCACATCGCCATCGCTCTCGCCATGCAGGCTGCGACGCTCGCTATGACCCACGATGGTGAAACGCGCGCCCGCGTCTTCGAGCATCGGGGCCGAAATATCGCCGGTAAAGGCACCGCTGGGCTTGGCATGGACGTCCTGCCCGCCCACAGCCATCGCCTGGGCTTCCTCGGCCATCGCATGGACCAGCGTGAAAGGCGGGGCGATGCCCACATCCACCGCCGGATAGCGGGCCGCCACGCGGTCGATCGCGCGCGCCTCGGACAGCGTGGCGCGCAGGCCGTTCATCTTCCAGTTGCCGACGATATAGGGCCGCAAAGCCATGATCCCTTTGTCCTTCCTAAATCGCGGGGAGCCAGAGCGCGGCCCGCAACAGGCCGCGCCGCATCACGCCTCCCCAGCATGCGTATGCGCGCCTAGGGCAAGGAGGCGCCGCTTGTCAAAAGGCGCGTGGCCAACAACCCACCAAAAAGACGCAAACGCAGCATATAAGGCACCACAAATTTGCGCGATGGCGCCGCTTGCGGGATCGAAGCAAGCCGCCTAAAGCCGCCAACTGATGGTTTTGACGGCGCGCGCCTTTTTGGCGGGGCCGCGGTGACGGGTTGGTTTGATGCTGCAAGTGTTCCGCAAGTTCTTCCACTCCTCGGTGGGCGTATTCGCCGCGCTGGGGCTGATCGTGATGCTGGCCTTGGCGTTTGCCGCGGGCGATGTGTCGAACATGATCTCTTCCGGCAGCATCACCGGGGGCGACCGCGTGGCCAAGGTGGGAGGCAACACCATCGGCACTGCGCAATTGACCAAGCAGATGCAGCAGGCGGTAGAAATCACCCGCCAGCAGCAGCCCGGCGTGACGATGAAGAGCTTTCTGGCCGAAGGCGGTCTCGATCTGGTGCTGGACCAGATGATCGACGGCGAGGCGCAGATGGCGTTTGGCCGCAAGGTCGGCATCGTTGCGGGTAAGCGCCTGATCGACAGCGAACTGGCCAAGATTCCTGCGTTTCAGGGCGCGGGCGGCAAGTTCGACCAGAACGCCTATCTCTCGGTTCTGGCCCAGCGCCAGATGAACGATGCCGATGTGCGCGACAGTTTCGCGCGCGATCTGGTTTCGCGCCAGTTGCTGGCCCCTGCACAGTTCGGCGCGGCCCTGCCGCAGAGCGCGGTGATGCAATATGCCGCCCTGCTGAAAGAACATCGCGCCGGTTCGGCGGCCATGCTGCCCTCCTCCGCCTTTGCGCCCAAGGGCCTGCCCACGCAGGCCGAGGTGAGCGCGTGGTATAACAACCACAAGGCCGCCTACACCGTGCCGGAACGCCGCGTGATTCGTTACGCCCGCTTCGACGAATCGGTCATCAAGCAGCCCTCCGCCCCCACCGATGCCGAGGTGGCCGCCCGTTTCAAGGCCAATGCCGCTCAGTATGGCGCCAGCGAAACCCGCAAGGTCTCGCAGGTCATCGTCATCAGCGAGAGCATGGCCAAGGACATTGCCGCAGCCGTGGCCAAGGGCGAAAGCCTTGAAGCCGCCGCAAAGGCCAAGGGCCTTTCGGTCGCCTCGCTGGGCGCGGTCAGCAAGGCTGATCTGACCATCAAGAGCAGCGCCGCTGTGGCCGAGGCGGCCTATGCCGCCAAGGCCGGCGCCACCGCCGGGCCGGTCAAGGGCGCGCTGGGCTGGGCGCTGGTGCGCGTCGATGCCATTGACGCCAAGCCTGCGCGCACGCTCGAACAGGTGAAGGGCGAGATCACCGCCGCCCTGACCGAGGAAAAGCGCAAGCAGGCGCTGGCCGCTCTCACCGAAAAGGTGAATGACGATTTCGGCAAGGGCGGCGCCCTGTCCGACACCGCCAAGGAACTGGGCCTGACCATGGCCGAAACCCCGCTGCTGGTGGCCAAGACGCCTGCCGGTATGGGCCTGCCTGCCGAACTCGCCTCGATCCTGCCCGCCGCCTTTGGCATGGACCACGAAGGCCAGCCCCAGATCAGCGAACTGGTCGCAGGCAAGAGCTTCGTGATCTTTGACGTGACCAAGATCATCCCCGCCGCCCCTGCCCCGCTCGATCAGATCAGCGCGCAGGTGATGGCCGATATCCAGCTTGAGAAGGGCTCGGTCGCCGCGCGCGCCGCCGCGATGAAGCTGCTGGCCGCGGGCAAGAAGGGTGGCGATCTGGCCGCCGAAGTCGCCAAGCTGGGCGTGGCCCTGCCCCCGGTGCAGCAGATGAATCTGGGCCGCGAAGAAATCATGTCGCGCGGCGGGCAGATCCCGCCTGCCGTCGCGCTGTTCTTCGGCATGGCGCCGGGCACGACCAAGCTGATCCCGATTGCGGGCAACAAGGGCTTCATGGCCGTTCAATTGAAAGCCATCACGCCAGGCAGCGTGGCCGCCAATGACCCGCTGATCGGGCAGGTCAAGGGCGAGCTGGGCAATCTGGCCGCGCGCGAACAGGCCGAAAGCCTGCGCCGCGCGATCCGCACCGAAGTCAAGGTGGAGCGCAACGAAAGCACCATCAGGACCGTCACCAGCACGCTTGCTGGCGGCAACTGACGTTCAATCCAAAAAGCGAAAGACCAATGACCGACAACACCCATCGCCCAGAAAACTGGGACGCCGCCCTTTCCTTGCTGTCTGGCGGGAATCCGGCGCTGGTGTGGCGTCGCGTCATTGCGGACACGGAGACACCCGTTGGCGCGGCGGTAAAGCTGTTCGCTGGCGAGCGGGGGGATTTCCTGCTCGAATCGGTCGAGGGCGGCGAGGTGCGCGGGCGTTACAGCCTGCTGGGTCTGGCCCCCGATCTGGTGTTCCGCGCCACGGGCCATGCCGCCGAAATCAACCGCGTCTGGGCGCAGGACCGCGAGGCCTTCGAACCGCTGGCGGGCGATGCTCTCAATGAACTGCGCGCTCTGGTGGAAAGCTGCCGGATGGATGTGCCTTCCGCGCTGCCGCCCGCGCTGGCCTGCATCGTGGGCTATTTCGGCTATGAGACCTTTGGCCTTGTCGAAAAGCTGCCCCGTGCGCCGCAAAGCGCGCTGGAATTGCCCGACATGCTGTTTGTTCGCCCGACGGTGATCCTTGTGTTCGACCGACTGGGTGATGAATTGTTTGCGGTCGCGCCGGTATGGCCTTCGGATCGGGCGCCCGACGCCGCGTTGGAAGTGGCACAGGAACGGATCGACGAGGCGCTGCGCGCTCTGGCCGCTCCCGCGCCCGAACCGGTGCGCGCAGGGCCGGACATGCCCATGCCCCAGCCCACCCCGGTGATGGCGCCGGGCGATTATGGCAACATGGTCGAGGCCGCAAAACAGTTCATCGAGGCGGGCGACATCTTTCAGGTCGTGCTGGCCCAGCGTTTCACCGCGCCCTTCACCCTGCCGCCGCTCTCGCTTTATCGCAGCTTGCGCCGGGTCAATCCCTCGCCGTTCCTCTATTTCCTCGACCTGCCCGGCTTTGCCGTGGTGGGGTCCAGCCCGGAAATTCTGGTGCGCGTGCGTGCCAAAGAAGATGGAGAGCGCGAAGTCACCATCCGCCCCATTGCGGGCACCCGCCCGCGCGGCAAGACACCGGCCGAGGACAAGGCCAATGAGATCAGCCTGCTGGAAGATCAGAAGGAGCGCGCCGAACATCTGATGCTGCTCGATCTGGGCCGCAACGATGTGGGCCGCGTGGCCGCCAAAGGCACGGTCAAGGTCACCGAAAGCTACACTATCGAGCGTTACAGCCATGTGATGCATATTGTCTCGAATGTGGTGGGCGAATTGGACACCAACCGCGCCGATGCGATCGATGCGGTCTTTGCCGGTTTCCCGGCGGGCACCGTGTCTGGCGCGCCCAAGGTGCGGGCGGGCCAGATCATTGCGGGGCTGGAACCTGAAACGCGCGGCGCCTATGCGGGCGGGGTGGGCTATTTCGGGCCGGACGGCAATCTGGACAGTTGCATCGTGCTGCGCACAGGCATCGTCAAGGATGGCGTGCTGCACGTACAGGCGGGCGCGGGCATCGTGGCCGACAGCGATCCGGTCTATGAACAGCGCGAATGCGAACATAAATCCGGCGCCCTCTTTGCCGCCGCCCGTGAGGCGGTGCGCGTGGCGCAGGAAGCGGGGTTTGGGCAATGAATAATAAAATCCTCGTCATCGACAATTATGACAGCTTCACCTGGAACCTGGTCCATTATATCATGGAACTGGGCGCCGAGGTGGAAGTGGTGCGCAACGATGCGCTGACCGCCGCGCAGGCGATTGAGACGGGCGCGGCCGGTTTCCTGCTGTCGCCCGGCCCCTGCACGCCGAACGAGGCAGGGATCAGCCTCGATCTGGTCGGCGCGGCGGCGGATGCGGGCAAGCCCTTGCTGGGCGTGTGTCTTGGCCATCAGTCCATCGGGCAATATTTCGGCGGCACGGTGCAGCGCGGCGGCTTGATGCATGGCAAGACGTCGTCTGTCACCCATGACAGCAGCGGCGTGTTTGAAGGCATCCCCTCGCCCTTCATCGCCACGCGCTATCACTCGCTGATCGTGACCGATATTCCGGCCTGCCTGCATGTGAATGCGCGCAGCGACGATGGGCATGTGATGGGCTTTCGCCATGTCAGCCTGCCGATCCACGGGGTACAGTTCCACCCCGAAAGCATCGCCACCGAGCATGGCCATGCGATGCTGGCCAATTACCTGAAGCTGTGCGGGATCGACGCCCGCCTTTCGGCATGAACGCCCTGCCCGAAGTCTCGGCCCATCCCTTTGACGAGGGTGAGGCAGAGAGCATTTTCGGCGCGATCCTTGACCGGAAAGTTTCCGACGAAGCGATTGCCGCTTTTCTTGTCGCCCTTTCGGCGCGGGGGGAAACATCGAGCGAAATCGCGGGCGCGGCGCGGGCCATGCGTGCGCGGATGATCACGGTCCATGCGCCCGAAGGCGCCATCGATGTGTGCGGCACCGGCGGCGACGGGCATCATACGCTCAACGTGTCCACCGCCGTATCGCTGGTGGTCGCGGCCTGCGGCGTGCCGGTGGCCAAGCATGGCAATCGCGCGGCTTCGTCCAAGGCGGGGGCGGCCGACACGCTGGAAGCGCTGGGCCTCAATCTGGCCCATGCCGGAGAGCGCGCAGAAAGCACACTGGGCGAGATCGGCATCGCGTTCCTGTTTGCGCAGGCACACCATCCCAGCCTCAAGCACATCGCCCCGATCCGGCGGGCGCTGGGCACCCGCACGATCTTCAATCTGATGGGACCGCTGGCCAATCCGGCCAATGTGCGCCATCAACTGGTCGGCATCGCGCGCCCGGCCTATGTGCCGATCTATGCCGAAGCGATCCGCCGTCTTGGCACCGAGCGCAGCTTTGTCATTTCGGGCGACGAGGGGCTGGACGAACTCAGCCTTGCGGGGGGCAATGAAGTGGCCGATGTGCGCGGCGACGGCGTGGCGATGAAACGGGTGGTGCCTGCCGACGCCGGCCTGCCCGAATATCCGGTCGAGGCGATCAAGGGCGGCGATCCGGCCTATAATGCCGATGCTTTGCACCGCCTGCTGATGGGCGAGCATGGGGCCTACCGCGATGCGGTGCTGCTGAATGCCGCCGGCGCGCTGATGGTGGCGGGCGAGGTTTCCGACTGGCGCGAGGGCGCCGAAGAGGCCGCAGAGGCCATTGACAAGGGGCTGGCCAAGGGCCTGCTCGATTGCTGGATCAAGGCTTGCGAATAATGGATAAATTGACTGAAATCTGTGACACCAAGCACGAAGAGGTTGCCGCGCGCAAGCCTTTGGCCAGCCTGGCCGATCTTGACGCGCGCGCCAGCGAGCAGACCCCCACGCGCGGGTTTGAAGCGGCGCTGCGCGCAAAGGCTGCGGATGGTTTCGCCCTGATCGCCGAAATCAAGAAGGCCAGCCCGTCCAAGGGGCTGATCCGGGCCGATTTCGATCCGCCAGCGCACGCCCGCGCCTATCAGGCGGGCGGGGCCGCGTGCCTGTCAATCCTGACCGATGCGCCCTATTTTCAGGGGCATGAGGATTACCTGATCGCGGCGCGCGCCGCCTGCGACCTGCCGGTCCTACGCAAGGATTTCATGGTCGATCCGTGGCAGGTGGCCGAGGCCCGCGCCATCGGTGCGGACGCGATCCTGATCATCGTGGCCGCGCTGTCGGACGCCCAGATGGCAGAAATCGAGGCCGCCGCCATCGAACGCCGGATGTCGGTTCTGGTCGAGGTGCATGACGAGGAAGAGATGGCGCGCGCCGCCAATCTCCACTCGCGTCTGATCGGGGTGAACAACCGCAATCTCAAAACTTTCAAAACCGACATCGCCACCACCGAGCGCCTTGCCCCGTTGGCGCCCGAGGGGACTTTGCTGGTGGCAGAAAGCGGGATCAACACCCATGCGGATCTGCTGCGCCTTGCCCCTTGCGGCGCGCGCACCTTCCTTGTGGGCGAAAGCCTGATGCGGCAAGATGACGTGACGGCGGCGACAAAGGCCCTGCTGTTCGGATCGGACCAGTGAAACTGCGGATATGGGGTCTGACCGCGCTGATGCTGGCTACGGGCGCGCAGGCGCAGCCGGAGTTCAAAAACTACACCGCGCCGGGCAATCTGGAATCCACCGTCAAACTCGGCTGCATCGCGCAATCCGAAATCAAGACCAGCTATAATCCCGTTGATCTCTACATCGGCGCAAGAGCCTGTATGGATGCGGACAATTATGAAAGGGCGGTCGAGCTGTTTCAGATGGCCAACATCTTTGGCCGTTATGATATGTAGCGCGTGGCCGACAAGACCGCGCATCAGGCCATCATTGTCGGACGGGTGCAGATCTTAGGCAGCCTTCCTCCTGAAAAGATTGCAAAATTCCAGTCGACCGCAAAGACCGCGGTGGAAGACGCGGCCAAAACTCAGGTCTTGTGTAAATATCTTCGTCATATCGGCCCGCCCACCTATTACCCGCGCTATATGATTCAGCACGGCATGAACGCCTTTACCGGCGGTGGTAAGGAACTTGTTCCCGACTTCTCCGCCGCCAAAGGCTGGGATGACGTGCTGAACACCTACGTACACTGTCCGGCGGACTAGACCCAGAGTTCAGGGTGGCGCAACATCAGGGCCTGCGCCAGAATCAGCGTCTTGGCATCCTCCAGCGTGCTGGCCATCACCCGGTCGCGCAGAACGTCAAGGCTGACCTCGACAACGCTGATATGCTCGTCCTCATCCTGCGCCCCGCCGCCCGCACCCACGCGGTCGGCGGCGGTATATTCGGCCAGATAGAGCATCACCCTTTCGGTCGAAACCGGCGGAATGGGCCATATATTGGCCAGCGGCTCAAGCGCGGAAAGGCGAATTCCGCCCTCCTCCATCGCTTCCTCGTGAATGCGCTCCTCCGGGCTGGCCCCATCCAGCCCGCCCGCGATCGCCTCCAGTAAGGGCGGATGGCCCGCGTCCAGCACCGCCGCGCGCGGCTGCGTCACCAGCATCGCAACCCGCCGCGCCCTGTCAAACGGCAGCACCGCCACCGCCTGACCATTGTCGAGCAGATGCCGTTCGGACACAGTGCCATCGGGCATCCGCAGTTCCAGCCGCGAAAAGCGGTACCAGCCATCATAGATCAGATGCCGGGCAATAATTTCGGCCATATTTCCCCACTTCCTCAAAATCTTGGCAACAGCCTACACTATCGCGCGCATTTCTTCGTTGCCTGATGCCTCCGCTTTGGCAAGAGAGAAGCATGAGCGAATTGACCCATCTCGATGCCCAAGGCCATGCACACATGGTCGATGTCGGCGCCAAGGCCGAAACCGCGCGCGTGGCGATTGCCGCAGGCCGCATCCGCATGAGCGCGGCGGCGCTCAGCGCAATCCGCGATGGCGATGTGCCCAAGGGCGACGTTCTGGCCGCCGCGCGCATTGCCGGGATCATGGCGGCCAAGAAAACCTCCGATCTGATCCCTTTGTGCCATCCGTTGCCGCTGCACAGCGTAAGCGTCGATTTTACCATCGAGGAAGGCGCGATTCTGGCTAGGGCCACAGCCAGCCTGACCGGCAAGACCGGGGTGGAAATGGAGGCTTTAACAGCGGTTTCGCTCGCGCTCTTGACGATTTACGACATGGCCAAAGCCATCGACAAGGGCATGGTGATCGAGGAAGTGCGTCTGATCGAAAAGCGCGGCGGCAAGTCGGGCCACTGGAAAGCGGAAGGATGAGCCGCGCGCCCCTGCCGCTGGACGAGGCGCAGGCGCGCGTCCTTGCTCTTGCCAGCCTGACGCAGGCCGAGGATACGCCCATCGAGGCCGCGCTGGGCCGCTATCTGGCCGCGCCGCTGCCGGCCCGCCGGACGCAGCCCGCTGCCGATCTGTCTGCCATGGACGGCTATGCGCTGGCGCCGGGCGATCTGGCGGGCCCTTGGGAAATTGTGGGCGAAAGCGCGGCGGGCCATCCCTTTGCGGGCGGCGTTCGCCCCGGACAGGCAGTGCGTATTTCGACCGGCGCGCTGGTGCCCGATGGCGCAGGCGTGGTGCTGTGTCAGGAGGACGCCACCCGTGATGGCGACCGCCTGACCCTGACCGGAACCCCGCCCAAGCCGGAGGGGCGGCATATCCGCCGCAGGGGTCTGGATTTCCGTGATGGCGACGCGGTTTTGCCCGCAGGCACGCGGATCGGTCCGGCGCAACTGGCGCTGGCCATCGCGGCGGGGCATGGCGCGCTGTCGGTGCATCGCCGCCCGCGTCTGGCGATCCTCGACAGCGGGGATGAGCTGATCGCGCCGGGCCTGCCCTGCCCGCCCGACCGGCTGCCCGCCAGCAACGGCGCGATGCTGGGGGCGATGGTGGCCGGATTAGCCGGAGAAATACTGCGGCTGGGGCCGGTGGCTGATGATCTGGACGCGCTGGACGCCGCGCTGGCGCGCGCGGGTGATGCCGATGTGATCGTGACCAGTGGCGGGGCCTCGGTGGGCGATCATGACCTGATCCAGCCCGCGCTGGCCCGCTGGGGGGCGCAGGTTGATTTCTGGAAGGTCGCGATCCGGCCCGGCAAACCCTTGCTGGTGGCCACGCGCGGGCCACAGGTGGTGATCGGCCTGCCCGGCAATCCGGTGTCGAGCTTTGTCACCGCCCATCTGTTCCTGCTGCCGCTGCTGCGCGCGATGCAGGGGGCGGGCAACCCGCTGCCGCGCACAGCCCTGGCGCATCTGAGCGAACCGCTGGGGCCGGGCGCGGACCGGCGCGAGTTCATTCGAGGCTGGTGGGACGGGCGCGATGTGATGCCGCGCCCGATGCGTGATTCCTCGGCACTGGCGGCAATGGCGGCCAGCAATTGCCTGATCGAACACGATGCTCATGCCTTGGCCAAGGCAGCCGGTGATCCGGTGCGCATCCATTTGATCGAAAATGGCGGAAGCGCTTGACGAAAGGGTAATGGTTGCGTAATTGTTCCGCAATTGTTCACGCAACACCCCCGTTGGGAGGTCTCTATGCTCACCCGCAAACAGCACGAATTGCTGCGCTTCATCCAATCCAGCCTCGAAGAGTCCGGCGTTTCGCCCAGCTTTGAGGAAATGAAGGAAGCGCTGGATCTCAAGTCGAAATCGGGGGTGCATCGGCTGATCTCCGCGTTGGAAGAGCGCGGGTTCATCCGCCGCCTGCCCAACCGCGCCCGCGCGCTGGAGGTTTTGCGGCAGCCTGAGGATGTGACGCCCCCGGTGGCGGCCAAGCCCGCCGCGCCGAAAAAGCCGGTTGAACTGGCAAGACCGACGGCGCCCGCACCCGCCAATGATGTGGTGGAAATCCCGCTGCATGGCCGGATCGCGGCAGGCGTGCCGATCGAGGCGCTTGAGGGGCAGACGATGCTGCCGGTGCCTGCGGCGCTGCTGGGCGCGGGCGATCATTATGCGCTGGAAGTTTCCGGCGATTCCATGGTCGAGGCCGGGATACTGGATGGCGATCTGGCTTTGATCCGCAAGACCGATGTGGCGCGCGAAGGTGAAATCGTCGTGGCGCTGGTGCGCGGCGAGGAAGCAACGCTCAAATATCTGCGGCGCGAACGCGGCATGGTGCGGCTCGATCCGGCCAATGCGGCCTATGATCCGCAATATTATCAGCCCGGAGAGGTTCAGGTGCAGGGCAAACTGGCCGGATTGCTGCGCCGCTATCACTGATCCGGGGATATGGTGGGAGGGGGCTCGATGCTCCCTTCCTGCGGTTTCAGGCTCTCTTGTGCCTTAAGACTGGGCGCGCGCCACCATGGATGCTGGCCCTGGCTTTGCGCTACGGTGACAGTCCGGCCCTGTGCCAGATAGAGCGCGATGCCCCCCGTGCGATAGAGCACAGGCTCATCGGCCCGGAGCAGGCGGGGGCGACACGAGGGCGAGAGCGCCACGCGCGACACGACAATATCGACATAAGCGCAGGCCGCCGCCATGGCCTGCTCCTCGACCATCCCCCCGCTCCGCGCGGCCAGAATGCGCCAGTCACGACCCCCTTGCCGGATCGTGATCCGGCAAAAGCTCTCGTTGCACTCCGCCCCGCGCCATTGCTCGATGGGCATGGCCTCGCCGCTGGCCCCCATCGCCTCCTGCATCATGTCGCGGGCATAGGTTGAACGGCCCTGCCCCAGTATCAGCAATTGGCGGCTTTGCGGGTCGATCAGGCCCAATTGCCGCCCATCCCCGGTGATCAGCACATCAGGCGGTGTCAACAGCGCCAACCACAGACACCCCGCCACCGCCGGAACCAATCCCAATAAGCGAACATTGCCTCGCCACAACGCCAGCCACAGCATCCCCAGCACCATGAACGCGTAGGCAGCGCCGCCCATCACCGGCAATTGCGCCACCGCATCGGGCCGCCCCGCCACCCATCGCGCCAGCGCCAACAAGGCATCAAGCGACCATCCGCACAAATGCCAAAATGGCGCCCCGACCCCGATCAGGTCGAAGGCCAACCCCGCCCCGATCAGCGGCATGGAAATAAAGGTTGTCAACGGGATGGCGACCAGATTGGCCAGCGAGCCATAGATCCCGGCGCGGTGAAAATGGAAAAAGGCCACCGGCATCAGCGCCAGTTCGATCACCAACCCAGTCAGCAACAGCATCGCCAGATCGCGCCCCAGTCGGATCCACCAACCTTCCCGACGCCGGGCGAGGAAGGCGCGCACAGGCGCAGCCTCATGCAAGGCAACAATCGCCAGCACCGAGCCAAAGCTCATCTGAAAGCTAGGGCCCACCACCGCTTCGGGCCATAGCAGCATGACAAACCCCGCCGCCAGTGCCAGCAGGCGCACAGAAAAGGGCCGCCGCCCCGCAGCGACCGCCGCCAGAGCCAGCAGCGCGCCAAGGCAGGAGCGCACCGTCGGCACCTCCGCCCCGGTCAGCAGCGTATAGCCCACCGCCGCCAGCCCCCCCATCCCGCTGGCCAGCACCGGCAGACGCACGCGCAGCACCAGCCATGGCCACAGGCCCAGCAGGCGCAGGGCGAGAAAATAGGTCGCGGCCACCACCGCGCTGACATGCAGGCCCGATACCGACAGCAGATGCGCCAGCCCCGCATCGCGCATCGCGGCCTCGTCGGCGGGCGTGATGCCGCCGCGTTCGCCGCTGGCAAAGGCCGCCGCCATGCCGCCCGCTGATCCCGGCACCGCCGCGCGCACATGGGCCGCCAGCGCATGGCGCCACGGGGCAAGGCCAGATTCCGCGCCCTGCGACTCGACCTGAACCGGGCCAAGCGCACTGCCCGTAGCGGCAAGACCATCAAACCAAGCCGCACGGGCGAAATCATAGCCCCCCGGCAGGCGCGGCGAGGCCGGAGGAAACAGGCGGGCGCGCAAGCGGACCACCGCACCTTCGCGGGCGGCCGGGGCCAAATCATTCGGTTTCAAAGAGATTCGTGCCTTGATCGCGCGATTATCCCCCGGCAGGCGCAGACCCACGACGAGACGAATCCGCGATTGGGCGGTCAATTCCTGCCGCTCGATCACCACGGCGCGCAGGTCCAGCACCATCGGGCCGGGAATCGCGGGCGTACCGACCAAGGTGGATTTGCCCCAGACCAGCGCGCAGCCCAGCCCAATCGCCAGAGCCAGCGAGACAATCGCTCGCGACAGGCACAGGAAACGCCCATCCCGGCGCGAGATGAAACCGCCCGCGAGCGCCGCCAATAAAGATAATATTATCAATAATATCCATTGCCGAGCACCGTCCAAGACGAACCACCCGGCCACCCCCGCCGCCATGCCCACCGCCAGCCATGGCGCAAGGGTCGGTCCGGCGGCCAACAGAAAATGATCTAAGACCAAAGCAAAACTTGCCAAGCGCGCGCGGCTGCGCCAAGGGCCATGTTGCGTTGCAGCGCTATCCCCCCCCAAAGAGGCGGGACGCTCTGCCGATTGGGTGTTGCTGTGGGTCACTGGAACCATGGGCCCTATAGGACAGAAAGGACAAGGGAATGACAAGTTCGGGGTTGGCTGGCAGCAATAGCACCGGCAAACGCCCTGTTGTCACCCGTTTTGCGCCTTCGCCCACAGGTTTTCTGCATATTGGCGGCGCGCGCACGGCTCTGTTCAACTGGCTCTATGCCCGCGCGACAGGCGGCCAATATCTGCTGCGCATCGAGGATACCGACCGCGCGCGTTCGACCGATGCCGCCATTGATGCGATCTTTGATGGTCTGCGCTGGTTGGGCCTTGATGGCGATCAGCCTGCGGTGATGCAGTTCGAACGCTCGCCCCGCCATGCCGAGGTCGCGCATAAGCTGCTCGACGCGGGCCATGCCTATCGCTGCTATCTGACGCAGGAAGAGCTGAGCGCGATGCGCGAGGCGGCGCAGGCCGAGAAGCGCCCGTTCCGTATTCAGTCGCCCTGGCGCGACGCTACGCCCGATCAATGGCCCGCCGATCTGCCCTATGTGGTGCGCATGAAGGCGCCCCGCGACGGCGCGACCGTGATCGACGATCTGGTTCAGGGCAGCATCACCGTGCAGAATGTCGAGCTGGATGATTTCATCATCCTGCGCAGCGACGGCACGCCGACCTATATGCTGGCCGTGGTGGTGGACGATCACGATATGGGCGTGACCCATGTGATCCGCGGCGACGACCATATCAACAATGCCTTCCGCCAGTTGGTCATCATCCGCGCGATGGGCGCCATTGAAGGTGGCTGGCCTGATCCGGAATACGGCCATATCCCGCTGATCCACGGCGCGGACGGGGCGAAGCTGTCCAAGCGTCACGGCGCGCTGGGCGTGGATGCCTATCGCGACGATATGGGCCTGCTGCCTGAGGCAGTGCTCAACTATCTGATGCGTCTTGGCTGGGGCCATGGGGATGAGGAAATCATCTCGATTGCCCAAGCCATCGAATGGTTCGACATCAAGGATGTGAACAAGGGCGCCTCGCGTTTCGACTTCGCCAAGCTGGCCAATCTCAACGGCCATTACCTGCGCGAGGCCGATGATGCGCGTCTGGCCGAACTGGTGGCTGCGCGGATCACCGATCTGCCCGTGAACCTCGACCTGCTGGCCCGCGCCATGCCGGTCTTGAAGGTTCGCGCTAAGGATCTCAATGAGTTGGCAGGAGCCGCGCGCTTCCTGTTCGTGTCGCGCCCGCTGGCGCTGGAAGAAAAGGCCGCCGCGCTGCTGAGTGATGAAGCGCGCGCCATTCTCCATAAAATACACGCAACGCTGTTGCAGGAAACGCA
Organism: Novosphingobium sp. SG751A; assembly: GCF_013149295.1. GTDB lineage: Bacteria > Pseudomonadota > Alphaproteobacteria > Sphingomonadales > Sphingomonadaceae > Novosphingobium. Next base: position 333,683 of record NZ_JABGCB010000002.1, on the reverse strand, counting down.
CTGGACAATCGAGCCCCTGGAGGCCACGGTCAAATCACTGGCCGGCGAGCTTGGGCTCGGTCTTGGTAAACTGGCGCAGCCGCTTCGCGCGGCGCTGACCGGGCAAACCACGTCTCCGGGCATTTTCGACGTTTTGATCCTACTTGGGCGAGAGGAAAGCCTCGCGCGCATCGCGGAGCAAATGGAAACCACAAACATTTGAGCCCATATTTAGAGCCAAAGTACAAGGAGTGTTGCGGTGGGTGATACGGCAAAGTTCATCGTCGAGGGCAAGGAAGTTGAATCCCCGATCCTGAAGGGTAGCGTGGGTCCGGATGTTATCGACATCCGCAAGCTCTATGCCCAGACCGGCGCATTCACCTATGACCCCGGCTTCACTTCGACGGCATCGTGCGAAAGCGCGCTGACCTATATTGACGGCGACGAAGGTGTGCTGCTGCATCGCGGCTATCCCATCGGTCAGCTGGCCGAAAATTCGTCCTTCATGGAAGTGTGCTACCTCCTGCTGAACGGCGAACTGCCCAGCGGCGCCGAATTGGACACGTTCTCGCGCACGATCACGCGCCACACGATGGTCCATGAACAGCTTTCCAGCTTCTTCAAGGGCTTCCGTCGCGATGCGCACCCGATGGCCATCATGGTCGGCGTGGTCGGCGCGCTCTCGGCCTTCTATCATGACAGCACGGACATCTCCGATCCGGTGCAGCGCCGCATCTCGGCCCACCGCCTGATCGCCAAGATCCCGACCATTGCCGCCATGGCGTACAAGTATTCGGTGGGTCAGCCCTTCGTCTATCCCGACAACAAGCTGTCCTATGCCGGTAATTTCCTGCGCATGACCTTTGGCGTTCCGGCCGAAGAATATGAAGTCGTGCCCGCCGTCGAAAAGGCGATGGACCGCATCTTCATCCTGCACGCCGACCACGAGCAGAACGCCTCGACCTCGACCGTGCGTCTTGCCGGTTCGTCGGGCGCCAACCCGTTTGCCTGCGTCGCCGCCGGCATCGCCTGCCTGTGGGGCCCGGCACACGGCGGCGCGAACGAAGCCTGCCTTAACATGCTGCGCGAAATCGGCACGCCCGACAAGATCCCGCACTATATCGAGCGCGCCAAGGACAAGAACGATCCGTTCCGCCTGATGGGCTTTGGCCACCGCGTGTACAAGAACCGCGACCCGCGCGCGACCGTGATGCAGAAGACCGTGCGCGAAGTGTTCGATGCCCTGAACGTGCAGGATCCGCTGTTCGAAACCGCGCTGCGCCTTGAAGAGATCGCGCTGAACGATCCCTACTTCGTCGAAAAGAAGCTGTTCCCCAACGTCGACTTCTATTCGGGCATCATCCTTTCGGCCATCGGCTTCCCCACCACCATGTTCACCGTGCTCTTCGCCCTGGCGCGCACTGTGGGCTGGGTGGCCCAGTGGAACGAAATGATCGAAGATCCCAGCCAGAAGATCGGCCGTCCGCGCCAGCTCTACACCGGCCCGACGCAGCGCGACTACGTGCCCGTTGGCCAGCGTTAAGCCTTAGGCCTGACACTTCAGACCAGCCATTCAGGAACGCGGGGGGAAGGGAAACTTTCCCCCGCGTTTTTGTTTGCGTTTTTGGTGTGAAGAGAAGGGGGTGGATGCGAGGGTCTGGCCCCTCGCACTCCCGTTACTGCCTGCGTTGCGGATGGGGTTTAGCCTTGAGTGTCGGACGCGGCCTTGGAAAAATGAAAGCCTGCGGCGCCTTTATCAGCGCCGCAGGCTTTCATAATTATCGCGCAACACCTCAAACCCACGCCTATTATCGGGATTGCAAAGGGCCCCCGCCCTTTGCCCGCCGGAGGCATTCTTCCCCTTTAACCCTGCGGCAATTCCAGCACAAACCGCGCCCCCTGCCCCTCATGCCCCTCGACGCTGAGTTCCCCCCCCATCGCCCGCGCCAGACGCCGCGAGATATAGAGCCCCAGCCCCGATCCACCATCCCCGCTGCGCCCCAGCCGCTCGAACTTGTCGAACACGCGCGCGGTGTCCTGCGGCGAGAGGCCCGGCCCCTGATCCGCGATAGTGATCCGCGCGCGCCCCGCGCCGGCGGTCAGCAGCACCGAGATAGCCGAGTTTTCCGGGCTGTAGCGAATGGCATTGCCGACCAGATTTAGCAGCACCTGAAGCACCCGGCGAAATTCACCCACCGCGCCCAGATGCATGGTTTCGTCGGGCGCGTGGATTGTAATGTTCTTTTCACGCGCCCGCACGCCCAGAATGCCCGCCGCCCGCCGCGCCACATCGGCCAGATCGATGCGGTCCGCCGCAGGCGTAAAGCCCTCGGCCTCGATGATCTCCATATCGGACAGATCCTCGATCAGCGTCAGCAAATGCTGGCCCGCGGCCGCAATATCGCCCGCATAACCGGCATATTCCTCGGTCAACGGCCCCGCCCGGCGGGTTCGGATGGTTTCCGCGTTCGCGATGATCCGCGCGATAGGCTGGCGCAGAACAGGGGCCATCTCGCGCCCGATCACCGAACTGGCCTTGGCGGGCGGAATGTCCGCCTCCGCCTCAGGCTCCACCGGGACAGGCAAAGGCTGATCGCTGGTCAGGCACAGGTCAAAGCCCAGCGTCTCACCCTCCGGACCGGTTTGCGGCAGGATCGTCGCGCGCCACGCACGCTGCGATCCCGGCACCACCACCGTCGCGCCATCGAGCAGGCGCCAGTGCAGAGGTTGCCGCAGCCCGCTGCCGGGCAATTCGACGAAATCGGTCCATGGCCGCCCCAGCCCGCCGCGCATCGCCTGCGCCACCTGCGCCAGATCGCCCGCCGAGACATCAACCGTCATCAAACGCTGATGCGGATCTAGCCGCGCGGTCAGTTCGGCCAGTGCCCGGTCGATTTCCACCCGGCGGCGGTTGGCCAGATCGGCCGGTTCGGGCGGCAGGCTGCTGGCCTGCCAATGGCGCAGGATGATGAGGCAGCCGCCCTCTTGCGGGGTTACCTCGATCCAGGCGCGGATGGTTTCCTGCCCGTCCTGCGCGATAATCGGCCGCGCCAGTTTCAGGCCAAAGCCGCGCGCCTTGCTGACCAGTTCGCGCAGTTCGGGCACGGCAATCGCGCCCGGAATCGTCCCGCCGCAGCGGATTTGCAGCGCCGACAGCGGTTCGTCCGCCCGCAGCAGCCGATCTTCGCCATCACTTTGCGCTTCGACCTGAATGCGCTCGGGGGCGCTCATGCAAGCCGCCCCAAGGCCTGCGCCGCCTCAACCAGCAATTCGCCCGCGCGCTCGACGCTCAGCCGGGCCAAACCATCGGGGCGGATCGTTTGCGGATGCAGGATCAGCAGGTTTTCCTCGATCACGCCCAGCTTGGCCCCGCCCGCGCGCAGCGCCACCGACAGGCGCGCCTGTTGGCCATCGCGCATCGAGAGCAGCACCGATTCGCGCGACCCATCGCCCGCCAACGCCAGGGCCGAGGCAAACATCGCCACCCCGCCATGCGCCAGCGCCAGCGCCGCAACCGAACCCGCCCCCATCGCCGCCACCAGCCGAGCCAACAGGCCAAGCCGGGTGGAAGCCTCATCATAATTCTGGCGCAACGCATCGGCGGCGCGCGCGGCGGCCTCGCCGTCCTCCTCAATCGCCACATGCAGCGCGACCAACACGCCATGGAGCAATTCGGCGGGCAATTCGTTCAAGGGCAACTGCATCCGGCGCTGATTCTGGGCAAAGCGGGCCTGCGCGGCCAGCAATTTCATGCCCCGCGCCGAGGTTTCCGCCTCGCTCGATGCGATAAGCGCCTGTAACAAAGGCGAAACCACCGGGTCCACCCCCAGCCGGTCGGCCAAACGCTGAGTCATCTGCCATTCCAGCGCCAGCGCGTGCAGATGCGCCAACAGGCCCGGAACCTCGGGCAATTGTTCCATCAGCATATCGATAACGCCGCCGCGCCCGCCCGCGTCGAGCAGGGCACCTTCAAGCTGATTCGCCAGATCGTCAAGCATCGCGCGCAACCGCGCCAGCACATCGTCGCCAAACAGGCCCTGATCGCCGCAGACCAGCAAATGCCGCAAAACCGGCACCACCGATCCCACCACAGCGTCGCCCCGCGCCAGTTGCAGGCGCAGCGAGGAATCACTCGAATCCCTGCCAGGAGCTTCAGACATACGGTCGGTCATGCGCCTACCATAGTGGATAGGGAGTTAAGTTGACGTTAGCCGATTTTGCCGCCCGGCCATAATTATGCCGCCCAGCAACAGCGCGACCGCCAGCACAGCCAGCCCATTGCGCAACAAACCGAAGAGCGAAAGCAGCGAAAGCACCAGCGCCAGCAGCGCCCGGTCTTCCATCCACGCCGCTTTGCGATTCGCCACCACAGCAGGCACGAGGCGGATCAGGCCCAGCAGCATCAACGGCTCAAACAGGCCCGCGACATAGGTCCGCTCGCCATGAGCCAGCCCCAACAGGGCCAGCAACACGCCATCGACAATCCAGCGATACGTTACCGCAGGAGCCAGGCGTGGCCGGGGCAAACGCAGCGAACGCCGCTCAAAACGGCCAAACATCGAGGCGCAGGCAAAGCCCAGCCATGCCAGCGCAACAAGCAACAGGCCCAACGTCAGCGCGCCAAAGCCACCCGCAACCAGCCCCAGCGCGGCCAGCACGCCCGCCGCCATGGCCACCACCGTTCCGCCCGATCCGGCCTCAAGCAAAGCAGGTCCGGCCACACGCACAACCTGTCCAGCCAGCCATTCGGAGGGTTGGAGCAGCCCGTCCTCGAACAAATGGTGGCTGATCCAGTCCGGTTCGACCGCCTGAATTTCGCGTTCATTATGGAGCAGGTTCCACCGCCCCTGCGCGATCACCTCATCAGGCACCGAGCGCTGGGGCACACCACCCTGCAAAGCGATTCGCTGAAGGCAGGCGAAAGGTTCGACATCACCCGGCAATTCGGAAAGCCGTTCGACCAGACGCCCCGGAAAACGCATCGCCCCGGCCGAGGCATAGTTGAAATCGAGCCGCTCGAAACCGGCGGCCACCCCCTGCTCAACCGGCTGTACCAGCACGGTGGGGGTCGCCAGCAATTCCTGCGCCAGATCGGGCCATGCCAGCACGCCATCGCCCAGCGCAATCACCTCGTCCTGCGCGCTGACCAGCCCCATGACGCCATGCGCCCCCGAAACACGGTGAAACAGCGCGCCCGCGCTCTCGGCAGCATGTTGCAAGGGCAGCAAGCCATCGAGCCCGCCCGGCGCCACGACGATCACCCGGTCGCATCCCAGCGCCAGCGCAATCGCCAGTTGATGCCGCGCCAGCGTATGCCCGCCAAGCCGCATCAGACCGCGCGGCGAAATGGGAGACGCGCCGCCGAGGGCGCCGCCTGCCCCGCCACTATCGCCGGTGACGGGCGCAATCAGGGATAAAAGCGCAACGCGCAAGACCTTCTCCGGAAATGCCAATCTGGCCGAACCGGGCGAGTTGTAATCAAGGCCAACGATTATGCCAAGCCGCTATAGGCGGGATGAAGCCGGAAGGGTCAACCCAGCGGAAATTCATCCAGAAACGCCTGCAACTGGCGCAGGACGACCGGATCGCCCGGTGCGCCATCCAGTGCCTGCTCTGCCAGAGCAATCAGCGGCCACACCTGAAAACTGGCGGCAAGGCCCTTGAGGCGCATTGCGGCAACCTCCCAATTGCCATCACAGCGCGCGCGGCGCAGCAGGTCGATCTGCCGCGCGAGGCTTTCATGAAAGCTCGCGCGCAGTTCGCGCATCAATACCGGATCGTCGCCAGCGGCGGCGGCGAGGGTCGCGTCAAGGGCACCTGCTTCATAAGCCATGTCTCACACACTACACCGCAGAAGTTAAAGCAGTGTTTCCCCAAACGCGGCTTGTGCGCTATCAAGGAAGGATGGCGAGCGGAACACCCATTTACAGCATCGAGGCCCAGCTATCTTCCGAGGAAGAAGTAAATAAGGGCATACCCTTAGACGCGCTGACCGGGGGCGAGGAAGAGGCCGGCTGGGATGAAGCCGGGCCTGCGCCGCGCCGAATGCCCGAATGGCTGTCGCCCGTGGTGGCGCTGGTTTTGGTGTTGGGATGGAGTGCGCTGTTCGGTGCCGGCCGCGCCGGAGCGATAGCTGCGGCGCGCGCGCCTGAGGCGTGGAGCGCGCTGGCGCTGCAATGGTCGCCGCCGGTGTTGCTGATCGCGCTGGTCTATCTGATCGTGCAGAGGTCGAGCCGCCGCGAGGCCGGGCGTTTTGGCGATGCCGCCGCGCTGCTGCGCCGCGAATCGCAGGCGCTGGAGCATCGGCTGACCTCGCTGAACCGCGAATTGAGTCTGGCCCGCGAATTTCTGGCCGCACAGACGCGCGAACTGGATGCGCTGGGGCGCACCGCCGTCGATCGCATCGGCCAAAGCGCCGGGCGGATCGATTCACTGGTGCGCGACAACGGCGCGCAGGTCGATATGATCGGCACGGTCAGCGCCGCCGCGCTGGCCAATATGGAACAGTTGCGCGTCCATCTGCCCGTCATCACCAATGCGGCCAAGGATGTCACCAGCAACATCGGCAATGCGGGCCGAATCGCCCATGCCCATCTTCAGGACATGGTCAAAGGTCTGGAACGTTTGCAGGATTTTGGCCAGTCGAGCGAACAGCAGGTCATTGCCCTGCGCGAGCGGATCGAGAGCGGTCTGAGCGCGCTGGAGAGCCGGACGCAGCAGTTGGATGCGGTGATCACCGGGCGTTTCGAAGCGCTGGAGGCCCGCTCGACCGGCTTTGCGCTGGATCTGGAGCGGCATGAGGCCGAGGCGCGCGAAGCGCTGCATCTGCGGGCGGCGGCGATGGGCGACGAAATCGCGGCTACCCGCGCCCAGCTCGATTCCCATGAGGCCGAGGCGCTGACTTCGCTGCGCGCGCGCCTGTCGGCTCTGCGTGACGAGGCGGCGACGATTGGCCGTTCGCTGCGCGAGAATGAGGCCGTGGCGCTGGGCGACTGGCAGGCGGCAACGGCACGCCTGACCAATGACCTGTCACGCATCGACCGCGAATTGGCCCAGCGCCACGATGCCGCCATCGAGCGCGCGGGCAAGCTGGGCGTGATGAGCGAGGCGACCAGCCTGCGTCTTGCGCAGGCTGAAGCGCGGCTGGAGGCTATTGCGGCGGCCGATGCGGCAGTATCGGGCGCGATGGAGCAGCGGCTCGAGGGGCTGGAGCGCCGTCTGGGCGAGACCGACAGGAGCCTTGAAAAGCTGACCGAATCGAGTGTTCGCCTGCTCGAATTGATCCAGTCTTCGGCGCATCACAGCCGGGAAACGCTGCCCCCCGCGCTGGCGCAGAGCGAGGAGCAACTGGCCGGGTTTGAAACGCGGCTTCACGCTTTGCGCAGCATCGTGGTCGAAGCGGGGGCGCAGGGCGAGATGCTGGCCCAGCGGATGGACCAGGCGCAAGGCGTGGCCTTGGGCGTCGGCCATGCGCTGAGCGCGCAGGATACGGCCGTGGGCCTGCTGCGCGATCATCTGGCGCAGGTGGAAAGCGAGGCGCAGCGCATCGCCAGCGACGCGCAGGGCGAATTGGGCGAAGCGATCCGCCAATTGGGCGGCAGCGTAATGCAAACCCTCGCCCTGATCGAGAGCGATGGCGCGGCACGCGTCACCGCGCTGGTCGATCAATTGTCGAGCGAGAGCGGAGCGGCGCTGGAACGCGCGATGCGCCTCAAGGCTGGCGAGATCAGCGGGCAGTTGGAGCAGGCCGCCGCCCATGCATTGGGCATCAGCCGCGAAGCCGCGCATCAATTGCGCGATCAGCTGCGCGAGGTGGAAAGCGTGATCGACCATCTCGAAACCCGCGTGGCCGAGGCGCGCGACAAGGCCGAGGATCGCATGGACGGCGATTTCTCACGCCGGATGGCGATCATCACCGACACGCTGCAATCCAAGGCCGTGGACATCACCCGCGCGCTGGACAGCGAAGTGGCCGACACCGCATGGGCGGCCTATCTGCGCGGCGACCGGGGCATTTTCACCCGCCGCGCGGTACGCCTGCTCGATACGGGCGATGCGCGCCATGTGCTTAGCCTGTATGAAAGCGATGGCGCGTTTCAGGCCCATGTGAACCGCTATATCCATGATTTCGAGGCGATGCTGCGCCATCTGCTCTCGACGCGCGATGGTCATGCGATCTCGGTGACGTTGCTGTCCTCGGATATGGGCAAGCTCTATGTCGCGCTGGCGCAGGCGATCGAACGCCTGAGGGCTTAATTGTCCTGCGCCAGCGAAGCGGGCATGTGAAAGGGTGCGAGATCCTCGATCCGCACCCAATCATAGACATAATTGGCGTAAAACAGCGCGAACAGGATGGCCGAAACCACCGTTGCGCGGACCGCCACGCGGCCGGGGCGGAAATTGCCCGGCGCGCTGGTGGCCTGTCCCTTGACCAGCTCCTCGCCTGTCTCATCGGGCGTGCGGATGCCGAAGGGCAGCACCAGAAATGCCGAAATGACCCAAAAAAGCAGATAGATGGCAAGGATGGAGGCCGGTTTCACCGATCCAGCCCCTCCACCATCATCATCACCTTGACCTGCGGCTTCTTGCCGCACCAGCGCCCTGCGGCCCGTCGCGCCGCCAGACGCGCCGCCTCGGCCATCGCGCTTTCGTTGCGCTTATCAGGCCCGCGCAGCTTGCCCAGCGCCTCAATCACATCATTCTGCGCCTCGGTCACAAAGGCGTCGTAATCCTCGACCAGCGGCAGACCGAGGCCCGCCACCTGCGCGGCATATTCGTGATGCTTGGCCCGACCCGACACCGCCACCATCAACACGCCATGCCACGCCAAACGACGACGCATGGCCACCGCCTCGCCATCAGCGGGCGCAATAATATCGCCATCCAGCACAAGGCGCCCATTGGGCACTTCGGCAAATTTACCCGGACGCCCCGGCGCCAGACGCACCAGATCGCCGTTCTTCTGCACGACCTGTGTGGGAATGCCGCTTTCTTTGCCCACCTTGGCCTGCTCGCGCATATGGCGCATTTCGCCATGCACGGGCATCAGGATCTGTGGCCGCAGCCAGCCATAGATCGCCTCAAGCTCGGGCCGCCCCGGATGGCCGGAAACGTGGATGTCGGCCTGACGGTCGGTGACGACTGTGATGCCATCGCCCGCCAATTGGTTCTGGATACGCCCGATGGCAATTTCGTTGCCGGGGATCTGGCGGCTGGAGAACAGCACGACATCGCCCGCATCCAGCTTGATCGGATGGTTGCTCTCGGCAATCCGGGCCAGCGCGGCGCGGGGCTCACCCTGCCCGCCGGTCGCCACGATCAGCACCTGCCCGCGCGGCAGACTCATCGCGGTTTCCGGGTCGATAATATCGGGCAATTTGCCCAAATAACCGCAGCCCTCGGCCGCCTGAATGATCCGGTCGAGCGAGCGGCCCGAGACGCAAAGGCGCCGGTTGGTCGCCTTGGCCACCTCGCCCAGCGTGTGCAGACGCGCGACATTGCTGGCAAAGGTCGTGACCAGCACGCGCTTGCCCTTATGACGCGCGACCTCCTCTTTCATCGCGCGGGCCACTTCACCCTCGCTGCCCGAAGGTGCGGGGTTGAACACATTGGTGCTGTCACACACCAGCGCCAGCACGCCCTCATCGCCAATCGCGGTCAATTGCGCAGGCGTGGCGGGCGTGCCGATGATCGGCTCATCATCCAGCTTCCAGTCGCCGGTGTGGAACACCCTGCCATAGGGCGTATCGATCAGCAGCGCGTGCCCCTCGGCAATCGAGTGCGCCAGCGGCACATAGCGGATGCCGAAAGGCCCCAGTTCGAATTGGTCGAAATGGTCGATGACGTTCAGTTCGACGTCCCGCTCGATCCCCGCCTCGGCCAGTTTTGCCGCCACCAGCTTGGCCGTGAACGGCGTGGCATAAAGCGGCACGTCCAGATCGGCAGCGAAATAGGGCACCGCGCCGATATGATCCTCATGCGCATGGGTCAGCACGATGCCGACCAGATCCTCGCGCCGCTCCTCGATAAAGGCCAGATCGGCAAAGACCAGTTCGCTGCCCGGATATTCATTCCCGGCAAACGTCATGCCCAGATCGACCATCAGCCACTTGCCATGCGCGCCATAGAGATTGACATTCATGCCAATCTCGCCCGACCCGCCCAGCGCGCAAAACAGCAATTCCTTGCCGGGCGTGAACGGATCCTTGTTGTCAGACTTGCGCGCTATCGTACTTCTCCAATTATCGTGTGACAATTTATCGTATGCCAATTTATCGAGTGGCAGCGCGCTCGGCGAGCAACGCCAGGCCGTTAAGAGTGAGGTCGTGTTCGACCACGTCAAACAATCCGGGCTGATGATCGAACAAAACGGCCAGCCCCCCGGTGGCGATCACCGTGACCGGCCGCGCAATCTGCGCCCGCATCCGCGCGATCAACCCCTCGATCATCGCAACATAGCCCCAATAGACCCCGATCAACATCTGATCCTCGGTATTGGTGCCGATCACGCCAGGTTTTTCGGGCACTGCAATCGCGATCCGCGGCAATTTGGCCGTATTGCCCACCAGCGCGTCAAGCGAAAGATTGATGCCCGGCGCGATGATCCCGCCCTTATAGGCCCCTCGTCCATCGATATGATCGATCGTGGTGGCCGTGCCGAAATCGACGACGATCAGATCGCCGGGAAATTTCTCATGCGCGCCAATTGCATTGACGGCGCGGTCCGCGCCCAGCGATTTGGGAGAATCCACATCGACATCAATGCCGTAATCGGCCTTGCCCATGCCCGCGACCAGCAATTCGGTGTCGAAATATTTGGTGGCCAGCACCTGAAGATTATGCAGCGCGCGCGGCACCACGGTCGAAACGATCATCCCGGCAATCTGATCGCGGGTATAACCCTCAATCGTCATCAATTGCAGCAGCCAGACCGCGAATTCATCGGCCGTGCGGCGCGGATCGGTGGCAATGCGCCAACGCGTCTTCATCTCGCGCCCATCATAGAGCGCAAAGACGACATTGGTATTGCCCACATCAATGGCCAGCAGCATGCCGCCTCTCTCCGCTTGTTTTATATCAGGCGAGTTCGACATCGCCTGCGTGAATGGTTTGGACCGTGCCGCCCGAAAGCTGCAACCGCAAGGCCCCATCCTCGCTTAGCCCGCAAAAATTGCCGCTGATGACCTGCCCGCCGGCCTCGCGGACCAGCAAGGGGGTGCCGATGGGATGGGCCGCGGCCAGCCAGCGATACACCAGTGCCGAAAGGCCATATTGCCGCCAATGCGCCAGTTCCTGCGCAAAGCGCGCAGCCAGTTTCATGGCAAAGGCATCGCGGTCAGGCGCCGGGCCATAATGGCTGAGCGCCGTCGTCTCGCGGTCGGGCAATTGCGGCGCGCCAGCCAGATTGACCCCGATGCCAACGATGACAAAACCGGCCACCGCCTCCAGCAGGATCCCAGCCACCTTGGCCTGCCCCACCAGCACATCATTGGGCCATTTCAGCAAGGCGCAGCGCGGCGGCGGCACCAGATCGGCGACACAGGCCTGAACGGCAACGCCCGCCACCAGCGCGAGGCTGGGAGCAGGCGGTTGATGCGCATCGATACGGACTACGGTCGAGCCCATGAAGTTGCCAAGCCCGTCATTCCAGACCCGGCCCAACCGCCCCCGCCCTGCATTTTGGCGGTCGGCGATCAGCCAATGTCCTTCAGCAACCGGCTCGCCCGATATCAGCCTTTGCGCAAGGTCTGCATTGGTCGAGCCGGTCAGGCCGATGATTTCCATCAAAGCACAGGTTCTCAGGCCGCGTGGAACAGCGCCGCCGCCGCCGACTGAGCCAGACCGCCCAGCCAACCGGTGAACAGATAGCCGATGGGCGAGATCACGATGGCGCTGCCATAGAGCAGAACCGCATGAACGCCGTCCATCGAACCCACAACCTTGTCAGCCGGTTCGTCGAAATACAGCACCTTGACCACCTTGAGGTAGTAGAAAGCACCGATCACCGAAGCGGCGATGCCCACCGTGGCGAGCGGAACCAGACCGGCGGCGACCGCCGACTGGAACACCACGAACTTGCCCCAGAAGCCGAAGAGCGGCGGAATGCCGGCCAGGCTGAACATCACCATCGCCAACACGAAGGCCAGACCCGGCTTGCTGCGCGAAAGACCCGCAAGATCGGCGATCTTTTCCACCGAATTGCCTTCGGCGTCGCGCAGCGACAGGATCGCCACGAAACCACCAATCGACATCACGACATAGATAGACAGGTAAACCAGCATCGAAGCCGCGCCGCCCGGCGTGGCAGCAGCCAGACCGATCAGCATGAAGCCGACGTTGTTGATCGAAGAATAAGCCATCAGGCGCTTGATATTGCCTTGGCCGATGGCGCCCAGCGCGCCCACGACAATCGAGAGCAGCGAAATGGCGACAACGATCTGCTGCCATGCCTGCGCCTGCATGCCAAAAGCAAACAGCGTCACACGCATGGTCAGCGCCAGAGCGGCAACCTTGGGCGCGGTGGCGAAGAAGGTGGTCACCGGGGTCGGCGCGCCTTCATAAACGTCAGGCGTCCACATATGGAACGGCACGGCGCTGATCTTGAAGGACAGGCCGACAAGGATGAACACCAGACCAAACAACGAGCCGGTCGACATCTTGCCCACCAGCGCGGTGTGGATGGCGTCAAAGCTCGTGCTGCCGGCAAAGCCATAGGTGAGGCTGATGCCGAAAAGCAGAATGCCCGAGGCCAGCGAACCCAGCACGAAATACTTCAGACCCGCTTCAGGCGAACGATCGTCCGAGCGCGACATGGCCGCCAACACATAGGCCGCCAGCGAGTTCATTTCGAGCCCGACATAGAGCGTGAGCATGTCGGTGGCCGACACCATCAGACCCATGCCCAGCGCAGCGAACAACGCCAGCACCGGATATTCCGCCCGATAGCCGCCCTGACGTTCAAAGAAGCCGGGCGCCACCAGCAGCGATGCGCCCGCCGCGCCATAGATCAGCAGCTTGGCAAAGGAAGAGAAGCTGTCCGCTGCATACTGGCCATAAAAGGCAGAAGCCTCGGCGCCGAAAACGCCGCCGCACAGCGCAGGCGCTACCAGCACGCCCGCCACGGCCAGAGCCGCGACCGCCAACCAGGTCACCAGGCGGGCGGATTTATCACCCGCCCACGCGCAAACCAGCAGGAGCACCAGCCCGGAGACGCTGAGGAATTCCTCAGCGGCCACCAGGCGAAGGGAAGATGCCCAGTTCATTACTTTTCACTCCCTTCGCCGTTATGCTCGGCGCTTTCATGAGTCTCGGCCACAGGGTGGCCCGGCGTCACCTGCGCATCGCCTGCCGGACGGGCCGCCGCAAGGCGGGCGTCGAGATGGGCGATATCGGCACGGATCGGCGCGATGAAGCTTTCGGGATAGATGCCCATCCAAAGTGTTGCGATCACCAGCGGCGTCAGCAGCAGATATTCGCGAACGGTCAGGTCAGGCATGGCGGCGGCATCGGCATTCTTCTGCTCGCCAAAGGCAACCCGGCGATAGAGATACAGCATATAGGCCGCACCCAGAATGATGCCCGTGCCCGCAATCAGCGCGGTCCAGCTCGACGCCTTGTAGATGCCCTGAAGCGACAGGAATTCACCCACGAAGTTGGCCGTAGCGGGCAGACCCACCGAAGCCATGGTGAAGAACATGAAGAACAGAGCATAATAGGGCATGTTGATCGCAAGACCGCCGTAACGGCTGATTTCGCGGGTGTGCAGGCGGTCATAGATGACGCCAACGCAAAGGAAGAGCGCGCCCGACACCAGACCGTGGGCCAGCATCACCACCATCGAACCTTCAAGGCCCTGACGGTTGAACGCGAACAGGCCCAGCGTCACGATGGCCATATGCGCCACCGACGAATAGGCGATCAGCTTCTTCATGTCCGACTGAACCAGCGCCACCAGCGAGGTGTAAACCACCGCGACAATCGAGAGGCCCCACACCAGCGGCGCGAAATAGGCGCTGGCTTCGGGGAAGAAGGGCAGGCTGAAGCGGATGAAACCATAGCCGCCCATCTTGAGCAGCACGCCCGCCAGAATGACCGAACCAGCGGTCGGCGCCTGAACGTGCGCGTCGGGAAGCCAGGTATGCACCGGCCACATCGGCATCTTCACCGCAAACGAGGCGAAGAAGGCCAGCCACAGCAAATACTGCGCCTGCACCGGGAAGTTATATTCCATCAGCACGGGGATCGAGGTCGTACCCGTCAGGTTCACGATCCACAGCATGGCGATCAGCATCAGCACCGAGCCAAGCAGCGTATAGAGGAAGAACTTGTAGCTGGCGTAGATACGATCCGCGCCGCCCCAGATACCGATGATCAGATACATCGGGATCAGGCCTGCCTCGAACAGAATGTAGAACAGGAAGAGATCCTGCGCCGCGAAAACGCCGATCATCAGCGTTTCCATGAACAGGAACGCGGCCATATATTCAGGCACACGCTTCTCGATCGCATCCCAGCTGGCGCCGATACAGATCGGCATCAGAAAGACGGACAGGACGATCAGCACAAGTGCGATGCCGTCAATGCCAAGCGCCCAGCTGAAACCGCTGAACAATTGGGCGTGTTCGACGAATTGCCACTGGGGCCCGCCGATCTGGTAATTGGCCCAGAGATCGAGGCCCAGCGCCAGGTCGATCAACGTCGCCACCAACGCGATGGTGCGCGCGGCCCCGGCTGAGGCGAACAAAGCCGCCACAGCCGCAACCGCTGGCACCGCCAGCATCAGCGAAAGGATGGGAAAACCGGTCATTGCCATAAAACCTTTTCGCTGCCCGCCTTTATCGAGTGAGAACCCAGCTGACCGCAGCCACCAGGCCGATCAGCATCCACAGCGCATAGCTGGTGAGCAGACCAGATTGGAGACGACGAGCCAGACCCGTGCCCTGAACCACAACCCAGGCCGCACCATTGGGGCCAAAGCGGTCGATGAAGCCAACGTCGCCCACCTTCCAGAACAACCGACCCAGCGCGAAGGCAGGACGGACGAACAGGAAGTTGTAGAGCTCGTCAAAGAACCACTTGTTGTAAACGAAAGTGTGGATCGGCTTGATCGCGCGGACAAAGGCCGCCGGGAAGCCGGGATTGATGATGTAAGCGTAGATTGCGCCCAGCAGGCCGGTGACCATCACGCCGAACGGAGCCCATTTCACCCACACCGGCACTTCGTGCATGTGGTGGATGAGATGTTCGGAGAACACGAGGCTGCCCTTCCAGAACTCGCCCTCGCCTTCGGAGATGAAGGCATGGTTGAAGACGAAACCGGCAAAGATCGCGCCCATGCTCAGGATGATGAGCGGGAGCAGCATGACCAGCGGGCTTTCATGCGGATGATAGCCGGCGGTGCCGTCGTCATCATGGGCGTGACCGTGATGATGGTCATGCGCGTGATCATGGCCATGGCCGTGATCGTCATGAACGGCGTGCTGGATATGCTCCGACTGCGACCAGCGGGCCTTGCCGAAGAAGGTCAGGAACACCAGACGCCACGAGTAGAACGAGGTCAGCAAAGCGGCGGTGATGCCCATGAAGAAGGCAAAGTGGCCAACGCCCGTGCCGGTGCCATAGGCGGCTTCGAGGATCGAGTCCTTCGAATAGAAGCCTGCGAAACCGAACACGTCGACGATACCCACCCCGGTGATCGCCAGCGTGCCGGCCATCATCGCCCAATAGGTGAGCGGGATCTTCTTACGCAGCGCGCCGTAATAGCGCATGTCCTGCTCGTGATGCATCGCATGGATCACCGAGCCAGCGCCAAGGAACAACAGCGCTTTGAAGAAAGCGTGCGTGAACAGGTGGAACATGGCCGCGCCGAAAGCGCCCGAACCAGCCGCAAAGAACATATAGCCCAGCTGCGAACAGGTCGAATAAGCGATCACACGCTTGATATCCCACTGCGTCGTGCCGATCGTGGCGGCAAAGAAGCAGGTGGCCGCGCCAACGATGGTGACGAAAGTCATCGCATCGGGGCTGGCCGCGAACAGCGGCGAAAGGCGGCAGGTCATGAACACGCCTGCGGTCACCATCGTGGCCGCGTGGATCAGCGCCGACACAGGCGTCGGGCCTTCCATCGCGTCGGGGAGCCAGGTGTGGAGGCCAAGCTGCGCCGACTTACCCATCGCGCCGATGAACAGCAGGATCGAGAGGATCGTCAGCGTATCAAAGCGGTGGCCGAGGAAGCCGATCGTGCTGCCCGCATGGTTGGGAACATTGGCGAGAATTTCGGGGATCGAAACCGTGCCGAACACCAGAAACACGCCGAAAATGCCCAGCATGAAGCCAAGGTCGCCCACGCGGTTGACCACGAAAGCCTTGATCGCGGCCGCGCCGGCAGAAGGCTTGCGAAACCAGAAGCCAATCAGCAGGTACGAAGCCAGACCCACGCCTTCCCAGCCGAAGAACATCTGAACCAGATTGTTCGCGGTCACCAGCATGAGCATGGCGAAGGTGAAGAGCGAGAGATAGGCGAAGAAGCGCGGCTGATCCGGCTCCTCGTCCATATAACCCCAGCTATAGAGGTGGACCAGCGCCGATACGCTGGTGATCACCACCAGCATCACCGCCGTCAGCGTGTCGACGCGCAATTCCCAGTCAAAGCTGAGATCGCCCGACTGCACCCACTTGAGCACAGGAACGACGGTGGCTTCGGCATTACCCGTCAGGAAGCCGATGAAGATCGGCCACGACAGAGCGCAGGCTGCGAAAAGCCCGCCTGTCGTCACCACCTTGGCCGGGAACTTGCCCAGCGCCTTGTTGCCAAGCCCGGCGATAACCGAGGCCAGCAACGGCAGGAAAACAATGAAGAGGATCGAATGCACAGGTCTTACCCCTTCATCCGGTTGGCGTCGTCCACCGCGATCGTGCCGCGGCTGCGGAAGTAGATCACGAGGATGGCCAGGCCCACGGCTGCTTCACCCGCGGCCACCGTCAACACGAACATCGCGAAGATCTGACCGGCCAGGTCATGCAGGAAGGCGCTGAAGGCCACGAGGTTGATGTTCACCGAGAGCAGAATAAGCTCGATGGCCATCAACACGATGATGATGTTCTTGCGGTTGAGCACGATGCCCAGCACGCCCAGCCCGAAGAGGATCGAGCTGACAACGATATAATGTTCGATACCGATCATGGCCGCCCCCTTACAGCTTCACGCCGCCGCCCACTTCGGGACGGGTGTTGATGGTGGCATCTTCCGGACGGCGCTTGACCTGTTCGGAGATATTCTGCGGACGCACGTCATTACGCTGGCGATGGGTCAGCACGATGGCGCCGATCATGGCTACCAGCAGCACAACACCAGCCGCTTCGAACAGGAACAGGTAGTGCCCGTAAAGCACCGCACCGATCGCCTGAATATTGGGCACATTGGCCGCAGGAGCCGTCGCCGCATCGGGCGTGCCCAGCACAAGGCCACCGGCCGAATGAGCGCCAAGACCAAACAGAAGTTCGGCCAGCAGGATGCCCGCAATCGCCAGACCCAGCGGAAAGTTCTTCACAAAACCGGCCCGCAGCGTGGCAAAGTCGATGTCGAGCATCATCACCACAAAGAGGAACAGCACCGCCACCGCGCCGACATAGACGATGACAAGAAGCATCGCGATGAATTCGGCGCCGATCAGGATCATCAGACCCGCAGCGTTGAAAAATGCCAGGATCAGCCAAAGCACGGAATGCACCGGATTGCGCGCCGTGATGGTCATCACGGCCGAGGCAATCACCAGCGCGGCGAACAGATAAAAGGCAAGCGTTTGGATCATCTCTTGTCTCCGGCCCGCGCCTTAACGGTAGGGCGCGTCGGCTTCAAGGTTCGCGGCAATCGCCCGCTCCCACTTGTCCCCGTTCGCCAACAGCTTGTTCTTGTCATAGAGCAGTTCGGCACGCGTTTCGGTCGCGTATTCGAAATTCGGCCCTTCGACGACGGCGTCGACCGGACATGCTTCCTGACAAAAGCCGCAGAAGATGCACTTGGTCATGTCAATATCGTAGCGCGTCGTGCGGCGGCTGCCGTCTTCGCGCGGTTCGGCCTCGATAGTGATGGCCTGTGCGGGACAGATCGCCTCGCACAATTTACAAGCGATGCAGCGCTCTTCCCCATTGGGATAGCGGCGCAGCGCATGTTCACCACGGAAACGGGGCGAAAGCGGGTTCTTCTCATAGGGATAGTTGATGGTCGCCTTTTCCTTGAAGAAATACTTCAAGGTCAGGGCGTGAGCCTTCACGAACTCCCAGAGGGTGAAACTCTTGATGAGATGGGCGACGCTCATGCAAAATGTCCCGTAGCCATGAGGTAACCGCTGACGAGGAAAACGAACAGCAGCGAGAGCGGCAGGAAGATTTTCCAGCCCAGACGCATCAGCTGGTCATAACGATAGCGCGGCACGGTGGCCTTCACCCAGCTGAACACAAAGAAGAAGAAGAAGATCTTGAGCAGCAGCCAGATCACGCCCGGCACGGCATAAAGCACCGGAATATCCAGCGGCGGCAGATAACCGCCCCAGAACAGCGTGGCATTAAGCGCGCACATCAGGAGCACGTTGCCGTATTCGCCGAGCCAGAACAGCGCAAAGGCCATCGAGGAATATTCGGTCTGATAACCGGCAACCAGTTCGCTTTCCGCTTCGCAAAGGTCAAACGGAGCGCGCTGGGTTTCGGCCATGCCCGAGATCAGGAACAGCACCCACATCGGGAACAGCAGCGGATTGAAACCAAAGCCGTTCAGAATGCCGAACACATGGCCCTTCTGCGCCGAAACGATCGTGCCCAGATTGAACGAGCCAGCCCACAGCACCACACAGATGAGGATGAAGCCGATCGAGACTTCATAAGAAATCATCTGAGCAGAGGCGCGCATCGCACTGAAAAACGGATATTTCGAGTTCGATGCCCAACCGGCCATGATCGTGCCGTAAACGCCCAGCGACGAAATCGCCAGAACATAGAGCAGGCCCACGTTAATGTCGGCCAGGATCGCGCCCGAGTTGAACGGGATCACCGCCCAGGCCAGCAGCGTGACCGTGAAGGTCACCACCGGGCCGATCAGGAAGATGCCCTTGTTGGCGGCGGTCGGAACGATGGTTTCCTGAAGGAAAACCTTCAGACCGTCGGCAAACGACTGAAGCAGGCCCAGCGGGCCGACAACGTTCGGGCCGCGACGCAGCGCCATGGCCGCCCAGATCTTGCGGTCGACATAGATGATCATCGCGACGCTGAGCATCAGCGGCAGCGCGATCAGCAAGATCCCCGCAATGGTGGAAATCAGCCATGCCGCTTCGAACGGCAGGCCAAGCGATTGGAAGAAGGCGGTCATTCCGCAGCCTCCGCTTGGGGTTGCGACCCGTGCAGCAATTCTGCCGAGCACTTGGCAAGCGTTTCACTCGCCCGTGCAATCGGGTTCGTCAGATAGAAATCCTTGATCGGATAGGCGATTTCGCCAGCAGCCGAACCCGAAACACCGGTGGGCAGCGGACCGAAATCGATCAAACCACCATCAACCAGCAGCGCCGGATATTCAGCAAACAGCGCGCTGCGCAGTTCGTCAAAGCTGTCAAAGCCGACGTTCACGTTCAGCACCTGCGCAATGGCACGCAGGATCGCCCAGTCTTCACGCGCATCACCGGGCGCAAACACAGCCTTTTCGGCGAACTGCACGCGACCTTCGGTGTTGACGTAAATGCCGACCTTTTCGGTGAAGGCCGAAGCGGGCAGGATCACGTCGGCGGCATGCGCGCCCTTGTCGCCATGATGGCCGACATAGACGATCATGCTGTCGGCGAACTTAGTGTAATCCACCTCATCCGCGCCCAGCGAAAGCAGCAGCTTGGGCTTGGCGGCGGCGACATCACTGATACCGCCCTTTTGAGCATAGCCCAGCACCAGCCCGCCCATGCGCGAAGCAGCCATGTGCAGAACGTTGAATCCGTTCCATACCGAGCCATCTTCCAGCGTGCGCACGAACCCAAGCTGTTCGCTGATCGCCAGACCGGCTTCGAGCGCGCCCTTGGCCAGCCCTGCCCCACCGATGATCAGCGCGGGACGCTTGGCACCCTGCAAAGCCGACCAGACATGCGCGGGAAGGTTGTTCAGAACCGAGGCATCCGAACCCAGGAATTCGGCCGGATAGGTCGTTGCCCATTCGGGGCCGATGATGAACACCTTGGCGCCATGCTTGACCGCCTTGCGCAGGCGAGCGTTGAGCACAGCCGCTTCCCAGCGGACATGGCTGCCCACGATCAGGATCGCATCGGCGCTTTCAATCCCGGCAAGGCCCGAATTGAAATTGACCGCCGCCAGATTGGCTGTGTCATAGGCCAGACCCGTCTGACGCCCTTCGAGCACCGACGAGCCGAGGCCCGACAGCAGCTTCTTGGCGGCATACATGGTTTCAACGTCGACGAGATCGCCGGCCACCGCCGCAATCGAATTGCCCGGCGCGATCTTGGCGACAGCGGCAAGCGCTTCGTCCCACGACACAGCCTTGAGCTTGCCGTCGAGACGGATGAACGGGCGGTCGAGACGGCGCTTGGACAGGCCATCGACCATATAGCGGCCCTTGTCGGACAGCCATTCCTCGTTCACGTCATCATTGACGCGCGGCAGGATACGCATGGCTTCGCGGCCGCGCGCATCGACGCGGATGTTCGAGCCGATGGCGTCCGAAACGTCGATCGAGATCGTCTTCTTCAATTCCCACGGACGAGCTTCAAACGCGTAAGGACGCGAGGTCAGCGCGCCAACCGGGCACAGATCGATGACATTGGCCGACAGCTCGTGCGTCGAGGCCTTTTCCAGATAGGTGCTGATCTGCATGTTTTCGCCGCGATACAGCGCGCCGATCTCATCCACACCCGCGATTTCCTCGCTGAAACGGACGCAGCGCGTGCACTGGATGCAACGCGTCATCACCGTCTTGATCAGCGGACCCATGTACTTCTCGGTCACCGCGCGCTTATGCTCGTGATAACGCGAAGAACCGCGGCCATAGGCCACGCTTTGGTCCTGAAGGTCGCATTCGCCGCCCTGATCGCAGATCGGGCAGTCGAGCGGGTGGTTGATGAGGAGAAACTCCATCACCCCTTCACGCGCCTTCTTGACCATCTCGCTGTCGGTGCGGATTTCCTGACCTTCGGCGGCCGGAAGCGCGCAGGAAGCCTGCGGCTTGGGCGGCCCAGGCTTCACCTCGACTAGGCACATGCGGCAATTGCCTGCAATGCTCAGACGCTCGTGATAACAGAAGCGCGGAATTTCCTTCCCCGCCATCTCGCAGGCTTGCAGAACAGTGGCACCGGCAGGCACCTCAAGTTCCACGCCGTCAACTTTGACCTTAGGCATTACTCAGCGGCCTCCCGCAGCGCACCGCCCTTTTCGGCAATGCGACGCTCAATTTCGGGGCGGAAATGACGGATCAGGCCCTGAATCGGCCATGCCGCCGCATCACCCAGCGCGCAGATCGTGTGACCTTCAACCTGCTTGGTGACGTTCCAGAGCATGTCGATTTCCTGCACATCGGCATCGCCCTTGCGCAGACGCTCCATCACGCGCCACATCCAGCCGGTGCCTTCGCGGCAGGGCGTGCATTGGCCGCAGCTTTCGTGCTTGTAGAAGTACGAAAGGCGGCTGATCGCGCGCACGATGTCGGTCGACTTGTCCATGACAATCACCGCCGCCGTGCCCAGACCCGAGCCGACCGCACGCAGACCGTCAAAGTCCATCGGCGCGTCCCAGATCTGTTCGGCAGGCACCAGCG
Organism: Novosphingobium sp. SG751A; assembly: GCF_013149295.1. Lineage (GTDB taxonomy): Bacteria > Pseudomonadota > Alphaproteobacteria > Sphingomonadales > Sphingomonadaceae > Novosphingobium. Next base: position 311,908 of record NZ_JABGCB010000002.1, on the reverse strand, counting down.
GGACCGACGAACCGCCGGGGATCACCGCCAGCAGATTGTCCTTGCCGCCGCGAATGCCGCCGCAATGCTTCTCGATCAGTTCGCTGAACGGGATCGACATTTCTTCTTCGACCACGCAGGGCTTGTTCACATGGCCCGAGATCTGGAAGAGCTTGGTGCCCTTATTGTTCTCACGCCCGAACGAAGCGAACCAGCTCGCGCCGCGACGCAGGATGGTGGGGGCCACGGCAATCGATTCGACATTGTTCACCGTGGTCGGGCAGCCATAAAGACCGGCACCGGCAGGGAACGGAGGCTTGAGGCGGGGCTGGCCCTTCTTACCTTCGATGCTCTCGATCATCGCGGTTTCTTCGCCGCAGATATAAGCGCCAGCGCCGCGGTGGACGAAGACGTCGAAATCATAGCCCGAACCGCTGGCGTTCTTGCCCACCAGACCGGCGTCATAAGCCTCGGCAACAGCGGCAAACAGCGTTTCGGCTTCGCGGATATATTCGCCGCGAATATAGATGTAGGCCGCACGGGCCCCCATCGCAAAACCGGCAACCAGCGCGCCTTCGATCAGCTTATGCGGATCGTGGCGGATGATTTCGCGGTCTTTGCACGAACCCGGTTCGGATTCGTCGGCATTGATGACCAGGAAGCTGGGACGACCGTCCTTGCTTTCCTTGGGCATGAAGCTCCATTTCATGCCTGTGGGGAAACCCGCACCGCCACGACCGCGAAGGCCCGAATCCTTGATTTCCTGAATGATCGCGTCGCGGCCGCGCTCCATCAGCGCCTTGGTGTTGTCCCAATCGCCGCGAGCGCGCGCCGCTGCCAGATTCCACGGCTGATAGCCGTAGAGGTTGGTGAAGATACGATCCTTGTCCTGAAGGGCCATGACTTACCACTCCCCCCGATAATCGTGATTTTCGCCCACCATCGCGTGCAGGTTCGAGAGCGCACCGGCCGGTTCAACCGTGTGACGACCCGGTTCCTGCGTCCCCGTCTTGGGGCTCTCGCCGCGCGCCAGAGCATCCAGAATGCCCTCGAAACGATCGGCGGTCAGGTCTTCGTAATTGTCGTCATTGATCTGCACCATCGGCGCTGACGAGCAATTGCCCATGCATTCCACCTCGGTGAAGGTCCAGAGACCATCCTCCGAGACGCCGCCGGTCGGCATCTTCTTGGCCTTGCAGACCGAGATCAGATCGTCCGAGCCACGCAGCATGCAGGGCGTAGTGCCGCAGACCTGCACATGGAACTTTCCGACCGGAACCAGATTATACATGGTATAGAAGGTGGCGACCTCGACCACGCGGATGATCGGCATGTCGAGATAATTCGCGACATATTCCATCACCGGGATCGGCAGCCAGCCCTGCGTGTTCGTTTCCGCGCCCACCTGACGCTGGGCCAGATCGAGCAGAGGCATCGAAGCAGAACGCTGACGCCCCTCGGGGTAACGCGCGACGATTTCCTTAGCCTTGGCCGCATTGGCCTCGGTCCACGCGAAATTGCCCCAACGCGCGCGCAGCTCGGGGCTATCGGGATAGATATGACGATCAGCCATTAGCGGATGAACTCCACGCGAGAGCATTTGTCGCCCTCGAACGAATAGACGGCGATGACTTCGAACGGCTCAACCAGTTCCGAACCATCGCTGGCCGGGCCGCGCGTGACATATTCGCGGAACAGCACATAATTGCCGATGGCCTGCTTTTCGCGGATCTCGGCATGGTTGTGCGGCCACTTGGCAAAAGCGGCGGCCAGACCCGTGCGGGTGCCTTCTTTGCCTTCACGCACCACAGCCCCGCGATAACCCGCTTCGCAGGCATCATCGGTCATATAGGAGACGTAAAGGTCGGCATCCTGCGCGTTATAGGCGGCAATCATCGCCTCGGCGGTTGCGAGATGGCTCACCGGTCGCACTCCCCGAACACGATATCCATCGCGCCAAGGATGGCGGTGATATCGGGCAGCATGTGGCCTTTGGTCATGAAGTCCATCGCCTGAAGGTGCGAGAACGCCGTCGGGCGGATCTTGCAGCGATAGGGCTTGTTCGAGCCGTCCGACACCAGATAGACGCCGAATTCGCCCTTGGGGCTTTCGGTCGCTACATAGACTTCGCCCGCCGGAACGTGGAAGCCTTCGGTGTAGAGCTTGAAGTGATGGATCAGGCTTTCCATGTCCTGCTTCATCTCGGCGCGCTTGGGCGGAGCCACCTTGCGGTCGCTGCTCAGCACCGGGCCGGCAGGCATCTTGGCGATGCACTGCTTGATGATGAGGGCCGACTGGCGCACTTCCTCAACACGGACCATGAAGCGATCATAGCAGTCGCCGCGCGTGCCCACGGGCACTTCGAAATCGACCTGATCATAGGCGTCATAGGGCTGCGACTTGCGCAGATCCCAGGCGATGCCGCTGCCCCGGATCATCGGGCCGGAAAAGCCCCATGCCAGCGCGTCTTCCTTGCTGACCGTGGCGATATCGACGTTGCGCTGCTTGAAGATGCGGTTGTCGCACACCAGGCTCATCGCATCCTCGAACAATTCGGGCATACGCTTGTCGAGCCAGACGCTGATGTCGTCGATCAACTTCTGCGGCACATCCTGATGGACGCCGCCGGGGCGGAACCATGCCGAGTGCATACGGGCACCCGAAGCGCGCTCGAAGAAGTTGAGGCAATCCTCGCGGATTTCAAACAGCCACAGGTTCGGCGTCATCGCGCCCACGTCCATGACGTGCGAGCCGATGTTGAGCATGTGGTTGCAGATGCGGGTCAACTCCGCAAACAGCGTGCGCAGCCACTTGGCGCGCTCGGGCACTTCGATGTTCAGCAGCTTTTCCACCGCCAGAACGTACGAATGCTCCATGCCGAGCGGCGAACAATAGTCCAGCCGGTCGAAATAGGGCAGCGCCTGCAGATAGGTCTTGTATTCGATCAGCTTCTCGGTGCCGCGATGCAGCAGGCCGATGTGCGGATCGATACGCGTGACAATTTCACCGTCCAGCTCGGTGACCATGCGCAACACGCCATGGGCGGCGGGGTGCTGAGGGCCGAAGTTGATAGTGTAATTGGTGATGATTTCATCGCCTGTGGTCGGCGATTCTTCGAGGATCAGACCGCTCATTTGCCTTCCCCAGCTTTCTCGTCGCCCGGCAGCACATAGTCTGCGCCTTCCCACGGCGAGGTGAAGTCGAACTGACGCAGATCCTGCGCCAGACGCACCGGCTCATAAACCACGCGCTTCTCTTCGTTCGAGTAGCGCAGTTCCTGATAGCCCGTCAGCGGGAAGTCCTTGCGGAAAGGATGCCCTTCAAAGCCATAGTCGGTCAGGATGCGGCGCAGGTCCGCATTGCCCGCAAAGACCACGCCATACAGGTCGAACACTTCGCGTTCGAGCCAGCCAGCCACCGGCCAAAGCGTCGTCACGGTCGGAACCGGGGCGACTTCATCGGTGGTGGTCTTGACGATGATGCGGTGATTTTTGGTCAGCGAGAGCAGCATGTAGACGACTTCAAACCGCTCGGGGCGGTTGGGATAGTCGGCGCCGGCGATTTCCACCAGCTGCTGATATTCATGCTTGTCGCGCAGGATGCGCAGCGCATCCTCGACATGCTCGCGCGTCACCGTGATGACGATTTCGCCATGCTCTTCCTTGGACGACTCAACGCGGTGGGCCAGAGCCGCCACCAGCTTGTCGAGAACGCCCTCGTTCGAGCTCCACTTGGGGGCGGAATGCAGAACAGCCATTCGTCCCTCCCTCAACGCTCGATGGTGCCGACGCGGCGGATCTTCCGCTGCAGCTGCATGATGCCATAGAGCAAGGCTTCGGCGGTCGGCGGGCAGCCGGGAACATAGATGTCGACCGGAACGATGCGGTCACAACCACGAACCACCGAATAGGAATAGTGGTAATAGCCACCACCATTTGCACATGATCCCATCGAGATCACATACTTCGGGTTCGACATCTGGTCATAGACCTTGCGCAGCGCCGGGGCCATCTTGTTGCACAGCGTGCCGGCCACGATCATCACGTCCGACTGACGCGGGGATGCACGCGGAGCAGCACCAAAGCGCTCCATGTCATAACGCGGCATATTGACGTGGATCATTTCCACGGCGCAGCAGGCCAGGCCAAAGGTCATCCACCACAGCGAGCCGGTACGGGCCCACTGAAACAGTTCCTCGGTGCTGGTTACCAGAAAGCCCTTGTCGGACACTTCGCTCGACAGGTCGTTAAAGAAACCCTGATCGGGGGCGACCAACTTGCCGTTGGCCGCCATGATCGGTTCAAAGGAGGGATTTGTACTCATTCCCAGTCCAACGCTCCCTTCTTCCACGCATAGGCAAAGCCGATCACGAGTTCGGCAAGAAACACCATCATCGTCAACCAGCCGGCCCAGCCGGTTTCCTTAAGGCTGACCGCCCAGGGAAACAGGAAAGCTGCTTCGAGATCGAAGATGATGAAGAGGATCGCCACGAGATAGAACCGCACGTCAAACTGACTGCGCGGTTCTTCAAAGGCGGGGAAGCCGCATTCATATTCCGAAAGCTTGTCAGCATCCGGCTTGTACGAACCCGTAAGGCGCGACACGAGAATGGGCAAAATGACGAAGGCCGAAGACAGACCAAGCGCGATCCCGAGAAAGATCAGGATAGGAAGGTAGTTCGACAGGTAGTGCGACAGGTCGATCAAGAGCTGACTCGCAGATAAAGTTGAGCTTTGGCGGCCCTAGTCCCCCTTTCCGGGGTGCGCAAGTCTCCTAAAGCCTCAAACTGTGCAGGAGCGAAAAGAAGCTGCCAGAATATCTGCAAGTGCTTCGCAATAGCGTATTTTTCACCTATTTGCGCCACTTCGGGCCATAGACCTATCCCTGATTGCCTTTGCTGCATGGCGACACTATCTCTTGATTCAACAGGCACGCACGCCTGTAACCTCAGGCGCCTATGCGCCTTGCAGCATCAGGCGCAGCACGCGCCTCACATACCGGAGGGTCCAAGTTTCATGGCACAGATTTCCGCTGCTGATCCGATCGTCATTCTTTCTTATGCCCGCACGCCGATGGGCGCGATGCAGGGCAGCCTCTCCGAAGTTTCCGCCACCGAACTTGGCGCCACTGCCGTCAAGGCCGCCGTCGAACGCTCCGGCATCGCTGGTGAGGAATTCGAACGTGCCTATATGGGCTGCGTCCTTCCCGCCGGTCTGGGTCAGGCGCCTGCCCGTCAGGCCGTCATCAAGGCCGGTCTGCCCAAGTCGGTTCAGGCCACCACCGTCAACAAGGTCTGCGGATCGGGCATGCAGACGGTCATCATGGCCTCCGAAGCGCTGGCTGCGGGCAGCGTCGATTTCGTCATTGCGGGCGGCATGGAAAGCATGACCAACGCGCCCTATCTGCTCAAAAAGCATCGCTCGGGCGCACGCATCGGCCATGACACCGCCTATGATCACATGTTCCTCGACGGTCTGGAAGACGCCTATGAAGGCGCCGCAATGGGCAGCTTTGCGCAGGTGACGGCCAATGATTACGGCCTGACACGCGAGGGTATGGACGCCTATTCCATCGAATCGCTGGCCCGCGCCAAGGCTGCCGTGACCGAAGGCCGCTTCATCGACGAAATCGCCCCCGTGACGATCAAGACCCGTGCGGGCGAAGTGGTGGTCGACACCGACGAAGCCCCCGGCAAAGGACGCCCGGACAAGATCCCGGCCCTGAAACCCGCCTTTGCCAAGGACGGCACGATCACGGCGGCCTCCTCGTCCTCGATCTCGGACGGCGCGGCGGCCATGGTGCTGACCCGCCAGAGCGTGGCCGACGCCAAGGGCGCCAAGCCCGTCGCCATCGTCAAGGCCGTTGCCGCCCACGCGCATGACCCCAAGCTGTTCACCACCGCCCCTGTCGGCGCGATCCAGAAAGCGCTGGATCAGGCAGGCTGGACCGTCGCCGATGTCGATCTCTTCGAAGTCAACGAAGCCTTTGCCTGCGTCGCTATGTTCGCGATCCACGACCTTGGCCTCGATCACGCCAAGGTGAACGTTAATGGCGGCGCGACCGCTCTGGGCCACCCCATCGGCTGTTCGGGCGCGCGCATTCTCGTCACGCTGATCGCGGCGCTCAAGGCGCGCGGGCTGAAGAAGGGCGTGGCCGCGCTCTGCATCGGCGGCGGCGAAGGTACGGCCGTGGCGGTTGAACTCGTTTAATTCACCGGCATTTGTTTAAGGGGAGCGCTCTGACGGGGACGTTGGGGCGCTTCTTTTTTGGGCGCTGGGTTTGAATGCCTCCGGCGGGCAAAGGGACTTGTCCCTTTGCAATCCCGATAATGGGGTGGCGCTATGATTGCGGGCGCAGTTGCGGCGGAATGGCTTGCAAGCCTGCCGCACAACGCGAACAGTATCGGGAGCGCGAGGATCTAGACCCTCGCATCTACCCGAAACCTTTAAGGCTTCCCCGCCCCCCACAAACGTCCCTCAGGCACAAACCCCACATGGCGCTCGACATCGATCTGGCACCAGCCATCCTTGCAGCCGCCCAGCCGCCCGACCAAGCCCGGCGCCAGTTTCCACAACAGCGGCGTCCCTTCGCCCGGCCCGGCGTGCATCTCCACAGGCCCCTTGCCCCGGATCAGCGCGGTGGGCGTCTTGTTGAGAAAGCGCATCATCATCCAGCCGCGCGCGCCATCGGGATCCTCAACCAGATACCAGCCCTGAAACAAGCGCAGCACCTTGATCGGCAGGAACTGGCGACGATAAACGAAACGGATCGCATAATCCTCGCCCGGCCCGGTGCGCATATTGACCACCGGATCGCGCAGCGAGCGCCACGCCGGAAATTGCGGGGTCTCGGCCCCCGCCGGACTGGCCGAAAGTGCGGCCACCATAAGGCCCGCCAGCGAGCCGGCGCGGCCAAACTTATTCCAGAATTCATGCAACATAGGTCAACTATAGCCACCTTGGCCCCGCTGCGGCAAGGTGCGCCATACGCAATCTGCCGCAAGGCCGGGCATAAGCGGGCAAGAAAAAGCCCGGCCACGCCTGCGCATGACCGGGCCATTTCGGGTTTGGGCCAATTCGGGTTTGAGCCAAAGGGCCGCCGATCAATCGCCGGTCAGGATGCGATCCACCAACTGCTTCACCGTGGGGGTGAAATTGTTCGAATAGAACGGGTCCTGCTTGAAGCGATAGGCCGCGTGGCCCGCAAACATCAGATTTTCGTTGATGTCACCGCCATGGGCGATGTTCTGCAGGCTCTTCTGGATGCAGAAGCTGCGCGGATCGGCCATGCGGCCCGTGGTCCAGTCGTCATGGTCCTTCCAGCTGGAAAAACCGCAATGCGACAGACAACCCATGCAATCGGCCTGATCCTTGCGAATTTCCTCGCGCTCGGCCTTGGTCACAAAGATCACCGTGTCGTCGGGCGTGCGCAGCGCTTCGACATAGCCCTCGTTCACCCACTGATGCGCGCGGGCGCGGTCGCAGGGCGTGACCCAGAAGTTCTTGCCCTTGACGCCCACGTCAAGCTGCACCGTATGATCGCCCGCTTCCACCTTGGAATAGGGGATCTGGCGCTCGCTGCGCGCAACCAGGCTCATCAGGAAGGGATTCTTGACCGCCGAGGAATAGAAGCCGGTGGGCGAGAACTTGTGCAACAGCACATCGCCCGGCTCGATGGTGCGCAGATGATCCTTCCACGCCTGCGGAATCGGACTTTCCTCGGTCAGCAGCGGACGAGTGCCGAACTGAAACAGGATCGCGCCAAGTTCCGGATTATCAATCCAGTTTTCCCATTCGCGCAGGAACCAGACGCCGCCCGCCATCACGATGGGAACCGTGTCGGGCACGCCCTCGGCACGCATGGTTTCGCGAAGTTGCTTAACGCGGGGATAAGGATCCTGAGGCTTGGTCGGGTCTTCCGCGTTCGACAAACCATTGTGCCCGCCCGCCAGCCAAGGGTCTTCATAGACCACCGCCGCCATCAGTTCGGCCACCTTGTGATAGGCCCGCTTCCACAGCGCGCGGAACGCGCGGCCCGACGACACGATCGGCAGGTAATGCACATTGAAGCGCGCCGCGATTTCCGACAGCTTATAGGGCATGCCCGCCCCGCAGGTCACGCCCGTCACCAGCCCCTTGGTGCGTTCGAGCACGCCTTCGAGAACCTGCTGCGCGCCACCCATTTCCCACAGGACGTTGATGTTGATCGCACCGCGGCCCGAAGCGATGTCATAGGCGCGCTTGACCTGTTCCACCGCGCCATCAATGGCATAGCGGATCAGCTCCTCATGGCGCCCCTGACGGGTCAGCTCATGATAGAGCTGGGGAACGATTTTGCCTTCAGGATCATAGCTGTCGGCGTTAACCGCGCTGACGGTGCCAATGCCGCCTGCGGCCGCCCATGCGCCCGAGCTGGCATGGTTGGTCGCCGCCACACCCTTGCCGCCTTCCACCAGCGGCCAAACCTCGCGACCACCATAAAGGATCGGCTGCAAACCCTTGAAACTCATTGCCTGTAACTTTCACCACAAACCCCGACACACCGCAGAAAGAGAAGCACCCTCCCTCCCCTCTGCGGCCCCGGACTATCCGATCGGGGCTGACCGGATCTTCCAATTGTTCAAATAGCGTTCATAAACCTTTCGGCCAAGCATGCGACTAAAATCCGCATAGCTCGATAGCATTTTGCCTCATTTCCCTTGCAACACAATGGTCTGTGCAACAATCCGCCCGACCTGCGCCAGCACCTCCTCGGCATGCGAATCACCATCGGGCGTAGGCTTGGACGGCCGATAGAAAGCGGCCATTGCAAAGGGCGCGCTCTGCGGCGGCTCCACCCAGGCCAGATCGACATAGGTGCCCGGAATATCCGCGGGCAGGCCCGTTCCGGTCTTGTCTCCGGCCCACCATTCTGCGGGCAACCCCGCGCGAAGGCGTTTGGCGCCGGTGGCGGTCTCATGCATCCAGCCTTTGAGCTTGCCTGCAACCGCAGGCGACAAGGCCCCATGCCTGAACATCTTGAGCAAATTGCCCGTCATCGCCTCGGGCGTGGTGGTATTACGCAAGCTGCCCAAGGGCACGCGATTAAGCGCGGTTTCATAATCGTCGAGCCTGCTGACCGTATCGCCAAGGCTCAACCAAAACCGGTTAACCCGATCGAACCCACCGATCCGCCGCATCAACAGATTGGCCGCGCCATTGTCGGACAGCTTCTGCACCGCCTCGGCGGCTTCTTCCATTGAGATCGCCCCCTGCCCCAGCCGCACCTGCAAGGCAGGCGAATTGGACAGAACATCATCCTTGCCAAAGCGCAGCTTCTCATCGAGCCGCCACTCGCCCTTTTCCGCCCCGCTCAGCACCAGCGCCGCAAGGCTCAGCTTGAAGGATGAGCAAAATGCAAAACGCTCGTTTCCACGCCAATTCACGATGTCGCCTGACGAGAAAGCCACAGCGAAGCCAAGACGCCCGCCATACCGCTGCTCAATATCGCCGCCGAACTGAAGGGTCCATTGCTCGGGCAAAGGTGATAGCGCCCCCGCGCGCGCGCCGGCCAAAGCCCCCGCCGCCAGAGCGCCACCCATAAAATGCCGGCGCCCCAGCACAGGGGTCATCAGTCCACGTCCTCGACGCTGACCTTTTCGCCCGTCACGCGCTGCGACAGGGCGGCGGCCATGAAGGCGTCCACATCGCCGTCCAGCACATCGGCAGGCGTCGGGCTGGTCACGCCCGTGCGCAGATCCTTCACCATCTGATAAGGCTGCAACACATAGGAGCGGATCTGGTGACCCCATCCGATGTCGCTCTTCGAGGCATGTTCTGCATTGGCCGCTTCCTCGCGGCGCTGCATTTCGGCCTCGTACAAACGCGCCTTCAGCATGTTCATCGCTGTTTCGCGGTTCTTGTGCTGGCTGCGGTCGATCTGCGACGCCACGATGATGCCGCTGGGCACGTGGGTGATACGCACGGCCGAATCGGTGGTGTTCACGTGCTGACCACCCGCGCCCGACGCGCGATACGTGTCGATCTTCAGATCCGAGGGATTGATGTCGATTGTAAAGCTGTCGTCGATCACCGGATAGACCCAGACCGAGCTGAACGAGGTATGCCGCCGCGCGCTGCTGTCATAGGGGCTGATGCGGACGAGGCGATGCACGCCGCTTTCGGTCTTGGCATAGCCATAGGCGTTCTCACCCTTGCACAGGATGGTCGCGCTCTTGATCCCGGCCGTATCGCCCGCCTGAAACTCGATCAGATCGACCTTGAAGCCCCGCTTTTCGGCCCAGCGCGTGTACATGCGCAGCAGCATCGAGGCCCAGTCCTGCGATTCGGTACCGCCCGCGCCCGCGTGGATTTCGATATAGGTGTCCATGCCGTCGGCCTCGCCGGCCAACAGCGCCTGCACCTTGTCGCGATCGGCGCGATCGGCCAGAGCGGCCAGAGTCGAGAGACCTTCCTCAACGGTGGCCTCATCGTCCTCCATCTCGCCCAGTTCGATGAACTCGATGGCGTCCTTCATTTCGGCCGAAATCTGGTTCACCGCGCCGATGGAGGCTTCCAGGCGGCGGCGCTCCTTCATCACCTTTTCGGCTTCCTTCGGATTGTCCCAGAGCTTGGGGTCCTCGACGCGCGCGTTCAGCTCGTCAAAGCGGCGCAGCGCGCGCTCCCAGTCGAGAAACTTGCGGACGAGCGCCAGCGCTGCATCGATCCGGTCAATATGGGCCTGCCCTTCGGCACGCATCGTCAATACCCTTAGCTTATATCCAAACCACGGCGCGTTAGCCGGATTGAGGGGAAAGTAAAGGGAAAGCGTCAGAGCCCCCTTGCGTTATTCGCCGCAGGCGCCCCGGCCCGCGCGACCCCATCGCGATCAATGCCTGCCCGGCGTGATCAGCGGCGCCAGCATCAACAGGGAAATCAACGAGGTGCGCAGCGTCAGATTGTTAAACACAGCTTGCATCATTGCGAGCCTCCATGGTCGGTTTCCAGAAAATCAAACGCCCGTAATCAGACGCAAAACCCTCATGACCCAAACCGGCCCGCGCGCCCATTCGCACAATGCGAAGGTCCCAAAACGGGATGGCCGGGCGAAGAAATCTTAATCCCCCCGCCCGGTTCCTGCCTCAATGCTTGGCCAGACCCTGCACGGTTGCCAGCGTCTTGGACACGTGATCCTTGTAATCCATGTCGGTGAAGGCCAGCTTGATCTTGCCATCCTTGCCGATGACATAAGAAGTGCGCTTGGTCACCGCCGCCGAGAGGCCGGGAATGGAAAGCGCTACGTCATAATTCTTGATGATGCCGGCGTCGGCAATCGCCACCGGGAATTTGTCGCGGCATTCCATCGTCGAAAACTTTTCCAGCGTGGGCAGATCGTCCGCCGACATGCCGATCACCATCGCGCCCGCCTTGGCGAAATCTTCGGTGGCCTCGGCAAAGGCATGGGCCTCCAGCGTGCAGCCCTTGGTAAAGGCCTTGGGATAGAAATAGACCACGACCGGCCCGTTCTTCAGCGCCTTTTTCAGGTCGAAAGTGAAGGGCTTGCCCGCCTTTGCCCCCTGCGTCACAAAGGCCGGGGCAGCAGCCCCCACGGCCAGTTCGGCATGGGCCGGGGCGGACAACATGGCGGCGGCGGCAAAAGCGGCCAGCGCCGGGGCGAGCAGGTTGCGGGGGTGCATCATGGCGGCGGAGAATGTCCCACATGCCCCCTTCTGTCCAGAGCACGCGCAGGATATCTTGCCAGCGGGGCGATAATCGGCAAATCCTGTACATTATGAAAAAACAAAACCTGATTGCGCTCTCGCTCGTCCCTGTACTTGGGTCCGCCCTTCTGCCTTCTGCGGCATTTGCGAGCGCCCCCTATGTCGCCATGGGCAGTTCCTATGCCGCAGGCCCCAACATCGGCCAGAGCGCCGATACGCCGCCCAACCGCTGCGCCCGCTCGGCCAGCAATGCGGCGCATATTTTCGCGCAAAAGGCCGGGCTGGCCTTGCAGGACGTTTCGTGCAGCGGGGCAACCACCGCGCATATTCTGGGTCCGTGGAATGAATTGCCCGCACAGGTCGATGCGCTGGACGCCGGCACGCGATTGGTGACGGTGACAATCGGCGGCAATGATCTGGGCTATATGACCGCCATCGGCAAATTGCGCTGTCCGGCTCTGAGCGCTGAGGAACGCGGACGTTATTTCCCCAATGGCTGCACGCCCTTTGCACCGCTGACCGAGGAGGCCAAGGCCAAGCTGGCCGGCGACATGGACCGGATGATCGCCACCATCCACCAGCGCTCGCCCAAGGCGCGCGTGCTGATCGTGCAATATTTCTCGCTGATGCCCGCCAAGGGCAATTGCCCCGCCACCGGCCTGTCGGACGAGGGAGTGGCCCAGATCCGCCCCATCGCCAAAACGCTCAGCGCCATCACTGAGGCCTCGGTACGCCCGTATCGCAGCTTTGCCCGCACCGTCGCGCTCGACCGCGCCTCGGCGGATCACGGCATTTGCGGTGCGGCGCCTTGGTCGAACGGCGGCAGCCCCGATATGGCCAAAAAGGACGGGGTCAATTATCACCCCAATCAGGCCGGAATGGCGGCCGCGGCCGCGCTGATCGGGGCGGCCTATCGCGCGCGGTAACATGCATTTCGCGGCCGTTTCCGACATTCACGGCAATCTGCCCGCGCTCGAGGCGGTGATTGCCGACATCGCCGCGCGCGGAATCGGGCAGGTCGTCAATCTGGGCGACAGTCTCTCCGGCCCGCTCTGGCCGCGCGAAACGGCGTTACTGTTGATGGCGCTGAACTGGCCCACTCTGGCGGGCAATCATGAGCGGCAATTGCTGACCATCGACCCGGCCGAAATGGGGCCGACCGACGCTGCCGCTCATGCCGCCATTGACGATGACATCCGGGCATGGATGGCCGCCATGCCCGGCACGATGGAATGGCCCGGCCCCAACCCTTCAAGCAATGTTTTGCTGTGCCATGCCACGCCTGATAGCGACGACACCTACTGGCTCCACCGTCGCCGAAAAGGCAGTCGCGGGCGGATGCGCGAATCCACACATGAGGAGATCATGCCCCATGCCAGCCATCATGCGCTGACGCTCTGCGGCCATACGCATATGCCGCGAGCCGTCACCCTGCCCGATGGCCGCCAGATCGCCAATGCGGGCAGCGTGGGCCTGCCCGCCTATGAGGACAATGTGCCATCATGGCATGTGGTGGAAACCGGCACGCCCGATGCGCGATACTTAAGCGCGCAATTGGCCGATGGGCGCTGGCACGTCACGCTGCACGCGGTCGCCTATGACCACGAAAGCGCGGCGCGGCGGGCCGAGGCGATGGGCCGCGCCGGATGGGCGCGGGCCCTGCGGACCGGCAAGATGGGCTGATTACTGCTCGACCACCACGTCCTCGCCATCGCTGTGCTGGAACACACGGCCGCCCAGAGCGTCAAACCCGCGCCGGATTGCCTCCAGCAATTCGCTGCGCTTGGCCGCGACCTGCTCCTGACGGCCCACGCGCTGCGGCTCGGTTTCCGGCTTGAAGGCCTCCCAGATGACTTCCGCCTTGGGATCATCGCCCGGCGTGCCGCCAAACACGCGCTGGCCGGTGGCGCGGCTGATCTTCATCATGCGAATGCCCGGCGGGGCCACAAAGGGCGTGTGATCCCAGCGCGTCTTGGTCAATTGCACGAATTGCTTGAAGATCGGCGCAGCATAAGTGCCGCCCTGCGCATAGCCACCCAATGACTTGGGCTGGTCATAGCCAATATAGACGCCGCCCACGATCTTGGGCGATCCGCCCACAAACCACACATTGGTAGGCCCCGTGGTCGTGCCGGTCTTGCCGAACAGGGGCAGGCCCAGATCGCGCAGCGTCACCGCCGTGCCGCGCTGAACCACGCCTTCGAGCATATGGACCGTCTGATAGGCGGTGCGCGCATCCATCACCTGATGCCCGCGCGGGGCAAAGCGCGGCATCGGCTTGCCGTCCCAGTCGGGCATGTTGCAGCCGTTGCAGGCCCGCTCGTCGGCGCGCCAGACGACCTTGCCGTTGCGGTCCTGAATAAAGTCCACAAAGGTCTGTTCGTGCTGAACCCCGTTCGAGGCCAGCGCCGAATAGGCATTGACCATCTGGGCCACGGTGGTTTCGCCCGCGCCCAGCGCAAAGCCGAAATAGGGCGGATATTTGCCGATGCCCATATTGGCAAAGGTCTTGACCACCTTGTCCATGCCCACATCATTGGCGATGTGAACCGTCATCAGGTTGCGCGACTGTTCAAGGCCCCAGCGCATCGTGTGGATGCCGCCCACGCCCCGGCTGTCAAAGTTGCGGAAGCATTTTTCGCCCAGATTGGCGCCCTGATAGACGCAGAAGGACTGGTCGGCGACCATGCTGGCGGGCGTCATGCCATTGTCGAGGCCGGTGGCATAGACGAAGGGCTTGATGGTCGAGCCGGGCTGGCGCTGGGCCTGTGTGGCGCGGTTGAAAGCGTCGAGCCCATCGTCGAACCCGCCCGCGACGGCCAGCACGCGGCCCGTGCCGGGTTGTTCGACCATCATGCCGCCGCCAACGCCGGGCAGCAGGCGCAGGCCATAGGCCCCGCCGCCAACGGGTGCGGCCGTCACGACATCGCCAACCCGCACCGGATCGAGCAGACCCGTCAGCGTTGCGGTGCTGCCGTCGGTAAAGCCGATCTGGCCATTGCCGCCCCGACGCAGGACCACGCCAACGCGCCAGTCCTTGTACGCAATCGTCTTGTTCAATCCGATCAACTGGCTCTGCCAATGTTCGGGGTCAAGCTCGATATGAGCGATCGGCCCGTGCCAACCCTTGCCGGCCGAATAGCGCAACAGGCCCCCGCGCAGGGATTCCTGCGCCGCTTTCTGCAATTCGGAATCGAGCGAGGTGCGCACCCACAGCCCGCCCGCATAGACGCTGTTGGGGCCATTTTCGGCGTTCTCGCCATATTTGGCGATCAGCTGGCGGCGCACTTCCTCGACGAAATAGCCCACAGATGGGTCATAGGTTTCCACCCGGCGCTGGATCAGGCCCAAAGGCTGCGCCTTGGCATTGGCGGCGGCGGCGGCATCGGCGGCGCCATTCTTGACCATCTGGTCCAGCACCCAGTTGCGGCGCGCAATCGCCTTTTCGGCGAATTTGGCGCGGCCATAGACTTCGGGCGCCTTGGGCAGGATGGCGAGGAAAGCGGCCTCATGCAGCTCCAGCTTGTCCACGTCTTTGCCGAAATAGGCGCGCGCGGCGGCCTGTACGCCAAAACTCTGGCGGCCCAGCGGGATTTCGTTGAGGTAAAGCTCAAGGATCTGCTGCTTGTTCAGCACGCCCTCGATGCGAAAGGCGACGATCATTTCCTTGAGCTTGCGGCTGACCGAATATTCATCGCCGATCAGGATGTTCTTGGCCACTTGCTGCGTGATGGTCGAACCGCCGCGCGCACGCTCGCCACTGCCATATTTCAGCGCGTAATCGACCACCGCCTGACCCAGGCCGATGAAATCGACCCCGCTGTGATGGAAGAAATTCTTGTCCTCGGCCGAGAGGAACGCATTCACCAATTGCTTGGGGAAATCGACATAGCGCAATTGGACGCGCCGCTCGCGGGCATAGGAATAGACGATGCCGCCATCATTACCGCGCACCATCGTGGGCAAAGGCGGCTGATAGGTCAGCAAAGTATCCGCCGAGGGCAGCGTGCGCAGCACCGTTACATAGAGCAGCAGCCAAAAAGCCACGGCCAGCCCCAGCACCAGCGCACCGATGCGAAACAGCCGCCCGCTTTGCCAGCGCGCGCCGAACCACGCGCCAAAACGCCCCGTTATCGGCCCCAGAAAAGCCAGCGCCCCCAGAAAAGACAATGGGCGCGCCAGCATGCGGCGCCATGCCCCGCCCGCCTGACGGCGGATACGCAGGTGAGAGTTTTCATTCTGATCGGGCGAATTGTTCGGATCAGAACCGGGCTGGGAAGGATCGCTGGGCGCCATAGACTTGCGCCCCTAGCATGGGCAGGCAGGGTTTTGCCAGCGGTTAAGGCGTTGCAAGCGCGCCGGGCGTTTCGCCCTGCATCGGCGCCTCGCTCGGCATTGGCCTTTCGCTTTGCGTTGGCGTTTCGCTTTGTATCGGCGTTTCACGCTGGCGGGCAAAGTAAACGCGGATGGCCTGCGCGGTGGCATGGGCGAAATCGCGCCGCCCGGCGGGCGAGGACAGGCGCGCGGCGTCCTCGGCGTTGGAAATATAGCCCGCCTCATACAGAACCGAGGGCACATCGGGCGATTTGAGCACGACAAAGGCCGCTGATTGCAGCGCGCGCTCGCGGAAATCGATTCGCGCGCCGCCCTCCTCGCCCTGCCCTTCGCGCAGGATCAGACGGGCAAGGTTGGTCGACATTTCCGCCGCATGGCGTTGCGACAAATCAACCAGAATGGCCGAAACCGAACTGCTGGTATTGGCCAGTGACACGCCATTGACCGTATCGGCGCGGTTTTCCGAGGCGGCCAGATGCTCGGCTTCCTGGCTGCTGCCCCGGTCGGACAGAGTGTAAACAGTCGCGCCGTGCGCGCCGGGCGTATCGGCGCTGTCGGCGTGGATCGAGATGAAAAGGTCCGCCTTCATCCGCCGCGCAATGTCCGAACGCTCCTCCAGCAACAGATAGCGATCATCCATCCGCGTCAGCGCCACGCGGATGCCGCCCACCTCCAGCAGACGTTGACGCAGCGCCAGAGCCAGCGAGAGGGTCAACTCCTTTTCCGCCTGATGCTCGCCATGCGCGCCCGGATCATGGCCGCCATGCCCGGCATCGATCACCACCAGCGGGCTGTGCGGATCCTTAGGCCCGGCAATTTCAGGCAAAGCCGCCAGAGCGCCTGCCGGGGGCAGATCAAAGCGCACCACATAATCGCGTGTAAAGCCCGGCGCGCCCATCCAGCCGTCCACCAGCAACATCGCCACCAACAGCAGCAGAGGCGCAAACAGCGCAAAGATCAGCAGACCAAGCCCCCAACCGCGTCGGGGGGCCTCTTGCGGCTCGATGGGGTCGACAACAGGATCGGACGGGGCTTCGGGCATTGCGTGGGGCTATGGGGTCCATCGGGGCGAAAGCGTAATCTTTGGTAAGCGCTGCCCCTTATGGGTGCAATGGGGTTAACGGCGCGTTCGCATTAATCGCGCGCAGACCGTGAAAAAAGGGTAGAATCACGCATCGCATGGAACTTGCCCGGAAAGACAAGGGGTGCTAGCAGGGAAAGACCGGGGGCAGTCTATTCCCCGCGCCCCTGCCTTTTTCACAAGGTTCGCCCGACAAGCCAACAGGTAAAGCGGCGGACCGGTTCAAGGCAATGCCGCTCGCCAGTCGCCCCGATGCGATATGGCCGGGCCAAGCAAAAGGGAAGCGCGATAAAACCTGCCCTTGGCCCCGGTCGTGTTTTCTGGCCGGACGTACAGGTTGATGCAGGTATGATGAGTTGTGTTCCGTCCCAGAATCCGCAGCCGCAAGGCGGCTTTGCGGCGTGGGCGGAAGACTTGTCGATGGCAAAATGCTTCACGACAAATTGGTCGCCTATCAAGAAGCAGCCCGCGGTTTCCATTCGGGAATCAGCGGGTTTCGTTTCGATGAAGCAACATGCCATCGCCGCGCGCAGCACTTCGCGGCGCCTCCCTTGCCTTGCAGACACGAAAAACGCCGGCGGCCCTGATGGCGCCTCCGGCCTTTCCACTCATGCCCGGCGCGCGATGAACGCGCCAGGCCTGTCGATCCTCGCGCAGACGGCCATGGCCCCAACAGGGCCATATGTCGCGCCGCCGCGCGAACCACACCACAATTGCCGCGCCCCATTGCCGGGCCTTTCGCCACTGGGCACAGCCCGGACCGCGCGCGGCTGGAGAAATCATAATGTCAACGCGCATGCTGATCGATGCGCGCCACTCGGAAGAAACCCGGGTGGCGGTGCTCAAGGGCAACCGTATTGAAGAATTCGACTTTGACTCTGCCGATCACAAGCAGATCAAGGGTAACATCTATCTGGCCAAGGTGACGCGCGTCGAGCCGTCGCTTCAGGCCGCTTTTGTCGATTTCGGGGGCAACCGCCACGGTTTCCTGGCGTTTTCCGAAATCCACCCCGATTATTATCAGATCCCCAAGGAAGACCGCGAAGCTCTTCTGGCCGAAGAGGCTGCCCACGCCGAGGAAGAAGCCGCGCTGCGCGCTGTGGCCGAAGGCGAGGAAGATTTCGTCGGTGACGATGAACTGGGCGAAGGCCTTGCCGATGATTTCGCGGGCGGTGCCGTTGAGGACGCCGGTTCGCTGATCGAGGTGGACACGTCCGAAAAGGGCAGCGTGGCCACCATCGAGGCCGGTCATATCGAAGACGGTTTCGACGGCGACCACGAAGCCGAAGAAGCATCGGAAAGCGAAGATGGCGGCGAACGCCGGGGCCGTCGCGGCCGCCGTCAGGGCGGGCGCAACGCCACCCACGCCAAGGAAGCCGAAGAACTGCGCGCCAAGCGCATGGCGCTGCGCCGCCGTTACAAGATTCAGGACGTGATCCACCGCCGTCAGGTGCTGCTGGTTCAGGTGGTGAAGGAAGAGCGCGGCAACAAGGGTGCGGCGCTGACCTCGTACCTGTCGCTTGCGGGCCGCTATTGCGTGCTGATGCCCAATTCCAGCCACGGCGGCGGTATCTCGCGCAAGATCAGCAGCTTTGCCGACCGCAAGCGTTTGAAGACCATCATCGCCGAAATGGACCTGCCCAAAAGCATGGGCTGCATCGTGCGCACCGCGGGCCTTCAGCGCACCAAGACCGAGATCAAGCGCGACTTCGACTATCTGGCCCGCCTGTGGGACGATATTCGCGAAAGCACGCTGAAGTCGGCCGCGCCCGCGCTGATCCATTCGGACAGCGATCTGATCAAGCGCGCGATCCGCGACATCTATAACCGCGACATCGAGGAAGTGATTGTCGAGGGCGACGATGGCTACCGCGCAGCGCGTGACTTCATGAAGCTGCTGATGCCCAGCCATGCGCGCCGGGTGAAGCATTATGCCGATCCGGTCCCCCTGTTCCAGCGCTTTGGCGCCGAGGATCAGTTGACCGCGATGTATGATCCGGTGGTTCAGTTGAAGTCGGGCGGCTATATCGTCATCAACCCGACCGAGGCGCTGGTGTCGATCGACATCAACTCGGGCCGCTCCACCAAGGAGCATGGCATTGAGCAGACGGCGGTTGCCACCAACCTTGAAGCCGCCCGCGAAATCGCCCGGCAGCTCCGCCTGCGCGACATGGCTGGTCTGGTCGTGATCGACTTCATCGACATGGAATATGGCTCGAACGTCCGCAAGGTCGAGAAGGCCATGAAGGAAGCGTTGAAGAACGACCGCGCTCGCATTCAGGTCGGCCGCATCAGTTCCTTCGGCCTGATGGAAATGAGCCGCCAGCGCCTGCGCACGGGCGTGCTGGAGGCCACCACGCGCGGTTGCCCGCATTGCGACGGCACGGGTCTGGTGCGTACCGCAGGCTCGGCGGGCCTGTCGGCGCTGCGCCTGATCGAGGAAGAAGCGGCCAAGGGCAAGGGCACGGTCATCACCCTGTTCGCCAGCCAGGAAGCCTCGATCTATCTGCTCAATGCCAAGCGCCTTGATCTGGGCGAGATTGAGCATCGCTATGGTGTCTCGGTCGAAGTGATCCCCGAAGGCGAGAATGAAGGCGCCAAGATGCGCGTCGTCTCGTCGGGTCCGCGCAACGAATTCGTGCCCAAGTTCGAACCGCTGGTGCTGGAGGAAGACCTCGAGGATCTGCCGGAAGAGGACTTTGAGGACGAGATCGAGGAAGAAGCCGAGGAAGCCGAAGGCGAGAGCGGCGGCGAAAACGGTGGCGAAAGCGCCGATGGCCGTCGCAAGCGTCGTAAGCGCCGCCGTGGCCGTGGCCGTGACCGCCGCGAGGATGGCGCCGCCGAGGAAGGCGTGAGCGCAGAAACCGCCGAGCCGATCGAGGCCGAAGAAGGCGATGAGGCCGAGGAAGGCGAAGCCGAAGCGCAGTCCGAAACCGCCGAAGCGGGCGAAGATGGTCCGCGCAAGCGCCGCCGTCGCAAGCGTCGCCGCAGCCGCAACCGTGGCGAAGGCGAAGAAGGCGCAAGCGAGGAACAGGCCGACGAGGACGAGGCCGAAGCGGTGGCGGAAGCCGCCCCGGCGGTCGAAGCGGTTGAGGTTGCTCCGGTTGAAGTGGTCGTCGAGGCTGCTCCGGTCGAAGCCGCTCCGGCTGAACCCGTTGCCGAGGAAGCCCCGGCCAAGCCCAAGCGCGTCCGCCGCAAAAAGGCCGACGCCGCGCCGGTCGAAGCCGCTGTGGTGGAAGCCGCTCCGGCCGAGCCCGTTGCGGAAGAAGCCCCGGCCAAGCCCAAGCGCGTCCGCCGCAAAAAGGCCGATGCCGCGCCGGTCGAAGCCGCTCCGGCTGAACCCGTTGCCGAGGAAGCCCCGGCCAAGCCCAAGCGCGTCCGCCGCAAAAAGGCCGATGCCGCGCCGGTCGAAGCCGTTCCGGCTGAAGCGGCCCCGGTTGAGGTTGCTTCGGCAGCCCCCGTCGAGGCCCCTGCCGAAGCCGCTTCGGAAGGCGAAGATGACGCTTCTGCCGCGCCGCGTCGCGGCTGGTGGCAGCGCACCTTTGGCGAATAAGCCTTTGGGCGGCCAATAAGCCGGTTGGCCTCAAGGCCGGCCAAGCATCAAGCCGGGGAGCCCAGCGCTCTCCGGCTTTTTGCATAGGAGCACTTTTCCCCCGGATAGGACGCCAAAGCCTGCGACTTTCGCCGCAGTGCAAAAATCTCTGCTTGCTCCTGACCCACAAGACACTAGACAGGCGGGCAAGCAGGGGGCTATGCGCCCCTCACAGAATCTGTTCAGAGATGGAAGCAGCGGAAAATGGCCCAGTTCTCCCTCCCCGCCAATAGCAAGATCAGCAAGAATGGCATCGTCCATAAGGCAGAGGGCGCGACCAAGGTGAAGAAATTCACCGTGTATCGCTATGATCCCGACAGCGGCGAAAACCCTCGCTATGACAGTTTCGAGATCGATCTCGACGCTTGCGGCCCGATGGTTCTGGACGCGCTGCTCAAGATCAAGAACGAGATGGACTCGACGCTGACCTTCCGCCGTTCGTGCCGTGAAGGCATTTGCGGTTCCTGCGCGATGAACATCAATGGCCGCAACGGCCTTGCCTGCACCACCGCGATCGAAGACCTTTCGGGCAATGTGCGCATCACGCCGCTGCCGCATATGGAAGTCATCAAGGACCTCGTCCCCGATTTCACGCATTTCTATGCGCAATATGCCTCGATCCGTCCTTGGCTTCAGACCGTTTCGACCACGCCTTCGGGCAAGGAACGCCTGCAGAGCCCCGAACAGCGCGAAAAGCTCGACGGTCTTTATGAGTGCATTCTGTGCGCCTGCTGCTCGACCTCATGCCCTTCGTACTGGTGGAACAGCGACAAGTTCCTTGGCCCGGCGATCCTGCTTCAGGCCTATCGCTGGCTGGCCGACAGCCGCGACGAATTCACCGGCGAGCGTCTGGACGAGCTGGAAGATCCGTTCCGCCTCTATCGCTGCCACACGATCATGAACTGCGCCAATGTGTGCCCGAAGGGCCTGAGCCCCGCCCGCGCCATTGCCGAAATCAAGAAGATGCAGGCCGAACGCCACGTTTAAGGCCAAGGCCCCGAACGCAAAAAGCACCGCCCGGTTCCCGCCCGGCGGTGCTTTTTTGTATCCGATTTCCGCGCAAACTCTTGATGCGACCCTTACGAATAGGTTAGCGACAGGTAAACGGTCGCAATCTGCGCTTGACCCTCGGGATAATACGATGCTCCGCACCTCGCTTGCCTGCCTTGTCGCCCTCGCCGCCCTTGCCACGGGGGCGCAGGATGCGCATGCGCAGGCCCGCCGCCAGATTTTTGTCCAGAACGCCTGCTCGCGCCCCTTGCGCGTCCTGCTGGATTATACCGATCACAAGGGGCTCCACGATCAGGGGTGGTATTATTTCAACCCGCGCGAAAGCTCGTATCTGCGCTCGCCCGCCGGGGACAAGCTGACCCAGATTGAAGATATCCCGCTTTACGCCTATGCCGAAACGACCGACATGGGCCGCAAACTGCATTGGCAGGGCAACGGCCCGGAAATGAAGCGTGACGGCGGCATCTATCGCTCGATGCCCTTGACCACCAAGGTCGACGGCGATGGCGATATTCTGGCCCGCATCACCTGCGATTGAGAGTTAAAAAGACGCTACGATGGTCAAGCCTGCGACTGTGATTGAACGCTATCGGGCGTTGATCAATACCCATGAATTGCGCGTCGATCGGGAACAGGCGGCGGCGGCGGAGCGGTTGAACACACTGCAACAGGAACTGGAGGCCACGCCTTCCGGGGGCGGGTTCTTTGGCCGCCTGCTCGGGCGCAAGCAGGTTCGCGCGCGCGGCGTCTATATGTGGGGCGGGGTCGGGCGCGGCAAATCCATGCTGATGGACCTGTTTCACGACACGCTGAACATCACCGAAAAGCGCCGCGTGCATTTCCATGCCTTTATGCAGGAAGTCCACGCGATCATGCGCGATGTCCGTCAGGGCGAAACGGGTGATCCCATCCCGCTGGTCGCCGCGCGCATTGCCGAGGGGCTGCGCGTGCTGGCCTTTGACGAGATGGTCGTCAACAATTCGGCCGATGCGATGATTATGAGCCGACTGTTCACCGCGTTGATCCACGACCACAATCTGACGCTGGTCACCACCAGCAATCGCGCGCCGTCCGAACTCTACAAGAACGGCCTCAACCGCGAACATTTCCTGCCCTTCATCGCGCTGATCGAGGGCGAGTTGGATGTGCTGACGCTCAACGGGCCGGTCGATTACCGACTCGAACGTCTGGCCGGTATCCGCAGTTGGCATTGCCCGTTGGGCCTGCCCGCGACCGAGCGGGTCCGCGAGGTATTCTTCCGCCTGACCGACTTTCCGCCCGAGGATGCGCGCCATGTGCCATCAGCGGATCTGGATGTGGGCGGCGGACGGATGCTGCATGTGCCCAAGAGCCTGAAAGGCGTGGCCGTGTTCAGCTTTAAAAAGCTGTGCGGCGATGCGCGAGGGGCGGCCGATTATCTGGCGGTGGCGCGGGCCTATCACACGGTCATTCTGGTGGGGATCCCGCGCCTTGGCGTGGACACGCGCAACGAGGCGGCGCGCTTCGTCACCCTGATTGACGCGCTCTATGAGCATAAGGTCAAATTGTTCGTGACGGCGGACGCCCCGCTCGACCGGCTTTATGATTCGGGCGACAAGGACACCGACACCGGCAGCTTTGAATTCGACCGCACGATCAGCCGCCTGACCGAGATGCAGAGCCAGGATTACATGGCCAAGGGGCACGGTGAAGAATAAGTGGGTGAAAGAATAATGAGGGGGCGCCCGTAAAGCGCCCCTGCCCCCTTTACGCTGCCGCCGTATGATTGCGCGATTGCGCCCCGGCCAGACGCGACATCAGCTTCAGATCGCTCTCCGACAGGCCCAGCGCAGCCTCGGCCCACAGATCGACAATGTCGTTCAATTCCTGCAATTCAAGCGGAGCGGCCCGCCGGATCGCCTTTTGCGCGGCCACCAGCCCGCCATGGCGGCGCTGATTCTTGGCGATGAAGTCCTGAACATAGGCAACGCCCTCACCCTTTTCGGCCAGATGCGTCACCACGCCCAGATCGTACATTTCCTGTGCGCTATAGGTGCGGTTCGACAGGATGATTCGCTGCGCCGCCGCCGTGCCCAGCTTGCGCGCCAAAATCGCATGCGCGCCCATGCCGGGGAACAGGCCGAACATTACCTCGGGCAGGCCAAAGGTCGCGCCCTTTTCCGCCACCAGATAATCGAACGACAGCACCGCCTCGAAGCCGCCGCCCAGCGCCTGCCCCTGAACCAGCCCGATCGTGACAATCGGCAGTTCCAGCGCACGCCGGTTGCGGTCCAGAATGGCCACACAGCGATGGCCATAGGCAGCCAGCCCTTCGCGGTCCTGTGAGCGGATCAGGCTCTGAAACAGCTCCAGATCGCCGCCAAAGCCAAACACGCCCGGCGTCCGGCTGCCCAGCACCAGATAGCGCAGGGGGATCTTGTCCGGCCCGAAATTGGCCGCGATCAGATCCTGCCAGTTTTCGAAATCGCGCAGGAACGAGGGGGTAAAGCTGGGGCGGCCCGAAGGACGCATGAAGGTCCAGATCGTGCCTGCCGCATCGTCATACAGGACGTCGAGTTGTTCAAGATCGGTCAGCGCCTCAGGAACGGCAAGCCGGTTCTTCGCCGCCTGGACAGGGTCCTCTTGCGGAAAGAAGATGCCATGATTGCCCCCGTTGTCCCCATAGGGAGGCAAATTGCCCATTTCACCGGTGATCCGGTCCATTGTCGTCACGACCCTTTCCGATCACGGGAAGTGCCGCGCGATTGCGTCATCCCGTTCTCTTGTATCGGGTAAAGTTTAGGCATGCTAAGCCACGGATTGCAAAGACTTTTTACATCAATGCGTCCCAAAATGAAACAATTTTTTTCGATTAATCCCGGCGCCGGTTGTAAAGCGTATCAGGCAATTCCCAGATGGACAAGCGACCTGTCGAGCATCAACAGCTGCCACAGGAGCCGCGAGTGGTCAGAAAGCCCGGAAATATGCGCTTCTGCGATTTCGTTGAGGTTAACGGGATTTAACCAACCCATGCGCCCCAGCGCCCCGCCGCCATCTTTGGCCTGCGCTGCGATTTTTCGCGCTTCGCCCGCCAAAGGCCCGCGCAGCCATTGCGCGATGGGGGTAACGAATCCCTGTTTGGGGCGAAACAGAATGTCATCAGGCAGATAGCGCCGCATCGAGTCTTTGAGCAGCCACTTGCCCTGCCCGCCCGCCACGCGCAGATTCTCCGGCAGGGTGGCGGCGAATTCGATCAGTCGGTGGTCGAGTAAAGGCTCGCGCGCCTCAAGGCTGACCGCCATGCTGGCCCGGTCCACCTTGGTCAGAATATCGCCGGGCAACCAGAATTTGAGATCGGCATATTGCGCCCGGTCCAGCCCGGAACGCGCAGGCGCGCGGGCCATACAGTCCAGAAAGGCCCGTTCCGCCCGGTAATCGCCGCGCAGCCGCCGATATTCCTCGGTATAGAGCCGGTCGCGCAAAGCAGGCCCCGTTACGCTGATCGCGTCTGTATAGGCCTCCTCGCTCGTCCGCGCGAGGTTGAGCAGCGTGGTCTTGGCCCGCAGCGGTCGCGGCGCCCAGTCCGCCTTGGGATAGAGCCGCCCCAGAGTGCCGAACACGCCCTGACGCAGCCCGGCCGGGATCATGCCCCTCACCCGGTCCTCGCCATGCTGAAACACATGGCGGCGGTATCCGGCGAAAGCCTCATCGGCCCCATCGCCCGACAGCGCCACGGTCACCGTTTCGCGCGCCAATTGGCACACGCGCCATGTCGGCAGGGCGCTGGCATCGGCAAAGGGTTCGTCGAACATCGCGGTCAGATGATCGACCGCCTCGAAATCATTGGGCGACACTATACGGCTTTGATGATCGGTGCCGAATTGCTCGGCGATGCGCCGGGCATAATTGCTCTCGTCCAACGCCTTGACGTCAAACCCGATGGAGCAGGTCTTGACCGGCGAATTGCTCGCCTCGGCCATCAGCGCGACCACAGAGGAGGAATCGACCCCGCCCGACAGAAACGCGCCCAAAGGCACATCGGCCACCATCCGGCTGGTGACGGCATCGCGCATCAGATGGATGAGTTCGGCCGACAGATCCGCCGCGCTGCCCTTGCGCCGCTCGGCAAAGCTGACATCCCACCATTCACGCGGAGCCGGTTTGGGCGCGCCATGCTTCAGGATCATCAGATGCCCGGCGGGCAATTTCTCCACCCCGCGCAGCATCGAGCGATGATCAGGCACATAGCCCCAGGCCAGATAATCCTCGACCGCCAGCGGGTCGATCTCGCGCCGCAAGCCGGGATGCGCCATCAGCGCCTTCAGTTCTGACCCAAAAATCAGACTGCCATCCGACAGCTCGGCCAGAAACAGCGGCTTGACCCCCAACCTGTCGCGCACCAGCAGCAGCGAGCGCGCATCGAGATCATAGATGGCAAAGGCAAACATGCCCGACAGGCGCGACACGCAATCGGCACCCCAGCGCTGATAAGCTGCAAGGATCACCTCGCTGTCGCCATCGGTATGGAATACCGCCCCCTGCGCCGCCAGTTCGGCGCGCAATTCGCGGTAATTATAGATCTCGCCGTTGAACAACAGCATGGCCCGACCATCGGTGGACGCCATCGGCTGGGGCGAACCGGCAATGTCGATGATCGAGAGGCGGCGATGCCCCATGCCGATGCCTGGTGCCGTCCACACCCCAAAGCCATCAGGCCCGCGATGGGCAATGGCATCGCACATCCGCTCAACCCGCGCCGGATCGACCGGCTTGGGGGTCTCAAGGTGAAAGATTCCAGCAAAACCACACATATGAGAACCCCTTACAAACCCTTGGCCGCCGCGTCCATCCAGTCGCCGATCGGCCCCGCGCCGGCCCTGAACGCCGCAAGCGAATCCGCCGCCCGAAACGCCCCGCCCTCTTCGGCCGAGAGAATCAGCAGCATCGTCGCGCGGCGGCGCAGCAAAAGGCGGTCGATGATATTGGCCAGTTTCAGCCGCGCATTGCTGCCCGTCACCAAGTCGCCGGTCTTATAGCTGGTCTGGGCCAACCTCTCGGTCGGGCCACCGGCGAGCAGGCGGTCGCTATGCGCGCCCGCCACATCCGGCCCCGGCGCCTGCCATGACCATCCGGTTTCGGGGCGCAGCGCACCTTCGCCAAAGCCGCCCGCCTTCTTGCCCGGCCCTTGCGAGGCGTAGAGCGCGAAGAACACGTCCACCTCATGCCCCTGCGCATCGGCATAGCGGCCCAGCAGGCGATGATCGGCCCCGCCCGCGCGCGGCTCCCACGCATGGCGCGGCGCGTAATCGACCCGGTGCCAGCCCGCCACCTCGGGCAGGGCAATGCGCGCAGGCATGGGCGCCGCCAGACGATCCGCCGCCATCACCCAACCTTGCGCGGCGAGCACCATTGCCGCCAGCGCGCCAAAGCACGCCCCCGCCGAAATCCCGCGCACCGCAGGCAGACGCAGCGCCATCACCGCGTCCGCATCGAGCATCGGCGCACCCGCCGCCCGGTCGAAAAACCGCCAGCCCAGCGCGATCACTCCGGCAATCACAGCCGCAAAGAAGAACCAGCCATAAATGATATGATCGACCCCGCCCGCCACCGCCGCGCCGTAATATTGCGCGACATAGACCGTGCCCCACGCCCGCACGCCATTGGCCAGAATGGGCGCGGCCACGCACAGCGCCATAAACGCCGCCCGTCGTCCCCATGAAACAAAGCACACATGCGCCGCCAGCGCGCCAAAGGCGATCATCGCGACAAGGAACTTCACGCCCGAACAGGCCTCGGCCACCTCGAACAGGCCCGCAGGCGTGGCGATGAACACGCCGTCGATCCGCGCCGGAATGCCGCTGATATGGACAAGAGCAATGGTGATCTTGGCGGTAATCGTCTGAAGCAGCGGGATAGCCTCATCGCCAAAGGGCACCAGAAAGCCCATATAGGCCAGCGGAAACAGCAGGCCCAGCGCAGCGCGCAGCCCCAGTACCAAAGGCACCGCCGCGATCAGCATCGCCACCGCCGCAATCTGGGTGATCTGCGCCACACTGGCCAGCGCGCCCAGCGCCCAGAGCAGCAGCGCCCCACCCATCAGCCCCAGCCCGCCGCGCCACATGCCCACCGGCAGGCGCAACAAATCGGGCAACCTTTGCGCCACCAGCCAGCCCAGAATGGCCGGAACCATCAGAATGTGATTATAGGTGGAACTGTCCCACCACTGATGCCCCATCGCGGCCCAATCGCGCCAGAACAGCGCGATCAGCCCGACCCAGACCAGCGCCAGCCTTGCCAACGCCCCGCGCCATGCCTGATCCACCGCCCATCCCAGGCGGCCCTGTTCAGACAGGCTAAGGCTCACGCCGCATCGCGCCACTTGCGCAACGGCGCCGAGAGCATATCGGCCAGCGGCGCCAGCGTGCTTTGCCAACTGGCCCGTTCGACCACAAGGCGGCGCGCATCAATGCCCATCGCCTTGCCCGCCTGCGGCCTGTCAGCCAGATTATTGACCAGCGCGATGAGCGCCTCGTCGCTGTCGGCCACGGCGAAATGATGGCCCGCCACCGCGTTGATGCCATTGGCCGCCGCGCTGGTCAGCACCACCGGCAATTCCATTGCCATGGCCTCAAGCACCTTGTTCTGAACCCCGCGCGCAATGTCGAGCGGCACCAGCGCCATATCCGCCGCCTTGAGCCATGGGCGAATGTCATCCACCCGGCCCCAGACATGCACGCCCGGAACACTGCTCAACGCCTTGACCGCATCGGTCGGGCTGCGGCCCACGATGTGGAATGTGGCGCCGGGATGGCGCTGGCGCACCTGGGGCAGGATATGGCGCGCCGCGCGAATGGCGGCGGCCACATTGGGTTGATAATCCATCTGGCCGGTAAAGATCAGGCGCGGCCCCGGCATCGTGGCCATCCGGCATTCCGGGCCGACCTGCAAAGGATCGAAATATTCCGAATCGATACCATTGCCCAAAACCTCGATCCGCACCTGACGCGCCAGCGCGCCCAGCCTTTGGGCAAAAAGATCCGCCTCGGCCCGGCTGATCAGCAGGTTGAAATCGGCGCGGGCGGCAAGGCGGGCTTCCTCGGCGGCCAGCAACCGCCCCTCGCGGCCATTGACCCAGCCCATCGGCCCACGTGATTTTTCCGCATAGGCGTCGAATTTGGCCGAATCGACATCGACGAAATCCATGATGACCCGCCCCGCGAAATCATCGGGCACATATTGGCCCATCTGGCTCGAAAACACGTAGATCGTGCCGATCCGCCCACTGGCCAGCTTTTCGCGCACATAATTGGCCATGCTGGCATCGCGAAAAGCGGTCAGGCTGATCGGCTTACCTTGTTTGAGCGCCTGAAACCCGGCCAGCACCAGAGGCTTGGTCCGGCGCGCCAGACGATAGGAATGGGCCAGCGAGGCCAGTTCGACCTCTTCGGCCAGATCGGCGTGATCGTCGGCAAAACAGCCCACATGCAGCGGCGCCATCCGCGCCAGACGGCGCAGGATATGGTGCGAGCGGATCTTGTCGCCCCTGTTGGGCGGGAAAGGGATCCGATGCGAAAGAAAGAGGATTTCCGTGCTCATTCCAGCCTTCCCCTATCCCAGCCCCCGCGCAATCCATGGCCCGATCAGATTGGCCACCGGCAAGGGCAGCTTCTTCCACAGGTCGATCCGGCGCGAATGGGTCGCGCTGGTGGGATCGGCATCGCGTTTGGGCGCGCCCGGCGCGGTCCATACGCCATAGGAAAGCGGCTGCGGATCAAAGCCCCAGTTGCGCTTGAAATCATAGGCGCCGCTGTTCGTCTTGCTGCGCCCGAAATCGAAATGGGTGCATCCCCGGCGGCGGGCATGCAGCATCAGCTCGTAATACATACGGTCATTGGCCCGCAGCCGCCGCGCGTCCCACGTGCCGCCGCCCCAATAAGGCATGACCGCGCCCTTGTGATAGACCGACAGCACGCTGGCCACCGGGGCGCCATCGTGGCGGATGGTCAGAATATCGGCATCATCGCCAAAGAGGTCCAGCACCGCATCGAACAGCGCGCGCGGAAAAACCGGCGTGCCCAGATTGCGCACGCTTTGCGCATAGACGCCGTAATGGGCCAAGCGGCTGGCGGGGCCATTGCCGGTTTCCACGGTCAGGTCGCCCGCAAGGCTCTTGCGCACCTCGGCGCGCTGCTTGCGCGGGATGGCGGTCAGTTCTGCCTCGTCGCTTTCGGCCAGCGGGCGGATGAAGCCGCAATGGCTCTCGCGCTTGATCGCCCAGCCCTTGCGGGTTTCGGGCAGCGGCCC
Source organism: Novosphingobium sp. SG751A (assembly GCF_013149295.1). Taxonomy (GTDB): domain Bacteria; phylum Pseudomonadota; class Alphaproteobacteria; order Sphingomonadales; family Sphingomonadaceae; genus Novosphingobium. The sequence continues at coordinate 281,929 of NZ_JABGCB010000002.1, read as the reverse complement.
GCCGCGCAATTCGACGGACGGGCTGGACCGACGCAGCGCCAGTTCCTCCACCGCCGCGAACAGAGGCGCAGGATCTACATCGGGCGCAACCAGCACGCCCCCACCCACGGCAAAGCCGCTCGACGCCAGCACCCGGCCAAAGATCGGGGAATGCACCTGCGTCAGCGGCAGATAGCCCTCGACCACGCCGCAGCGGGTCAGCGCCAGCGCCAGCGCATCATTGCCTGTGCCACGCGCCACGGCCTGCAACCAGACGGGGCGGTGGAAAGGCGTGGCATCGGGATGCACGGCCAGAAAAGCCTCGATCGAGCGCACCGCGTCCGGGGCATTCAGATCGACCAGCCCCACGCGCAGATCCACATCAATACGAAAGGGCGCGTTCACCGCTCGAACTCCACCACCCGCAAAGCTTCGGTTGCCGCCACGTTGTCCATACGCCCCCATGCGAATTCTTTGAGCATTCGCTGTAACTTAGCCTCCATTCCGTCAATATTTGTATAATGACGCAGGCGACTTTTCAGCGGAGCATTGGCAACGCGGGGCTGATCTGTGTCCACTTCCCACGGGTGAAAGTAAAAGATGATCGGGCGTTCGTCTTGTTCATTGACGCGGCGCATCGCCCATTGACTGAAGGCATAGGGCAGCACGCGGAAAAAGCCGCCACCGCCCGCCGCCATACGTCGCCCCATCGCCTCGACCGTGGTGACCGGGATCTCGATCAGATCGGCCCCCGCCACCGGGCGGAACGCGAAACGCGGGGCCTGCCGCCAGCCATAATGGTCATGGGCAATCGGGGCCACGCTGCTGGAATAGAGATAGCCTTGGCTGGCCAGAATTTCGTGTGCCCATGGGGTGCGTGTGTCGATGGAGAAGCTGGGCGCGCGATAGCCGATGACGCGCGCGCCCGAGGCATCCTCCAGCGCCTTGCGCGCATCGCCAATGTCGCGGGCAAAACCGGCGCCGTCCATCGTGAACACGCGGGCATGGGCCCAGCCATGGCTGGCCAGCTCATGCCCCTGCTCCACGATCCGCCGCATCAACGCCGGGTGGCGCGCAGCCACCCAGCCCAATGTGAAGAACGTGGCCTTCACGCCAAGATCCGCGCACATATCGAGCAGGCGGTTGGTATTGACATCAACCCGGCAGGCCAGACTGTCCCAATCGGCTGGGTCGATCACCTTTTCAAAGGCGCCGACCTGAAACCAATCCTCAACATCGACCGAAAACGCGTTGACCAAGCGGGCCTTTACCAGCGGCGTTGCGGCCACCATACATCTGTCTCCCGGCGAGAAGGGGATCAGGCGGCGACGCGCTGCGCCTCGTCGCGCTCGATCCATTCGATCAGCATGGTCAACGTGTGGCGGATCGTGCGGTCCTGCTCGATCAACCGGCTTTCCAGCTTGGCCAGACGTTCCTGCATCACCTCGATGGCGGCCTTATGCGCGGCATCCGCGCCTTCCAGCCCCGAGGTGTCGCCCTGATTGGCCAGTTCGATCACGGCCTGCTGCAATTCGGCAATCTGGCTGTCGCGCTGGGCCAGAGCGGCCTGAAGCTGGGTCAGGCCCTCAGCAGCAAACTGCGCCGGAATGGCCTGCGGCTGCGCCGATGTGGGCAGCGTCAGCCCCTGCGCGGCGGCCGTGGCCGGCGTAGGCTGGCTGGGCGCGGGGGCGATCTGCAAACCGCCATCCGCCGTCAGTTCGGCCAGCACCTGCGCCAGCATCACGCCGTCGATATGCTGGCGCTGTTCCACCGCGCCAAGGATCAGCAGGCGGTTGACGATCTGGTTGATCCGGCGCGGCACACCGCCCGTGGCGGTGTAAAGTTCGGCAAAGACGCGCGGATCGAATTGCGGATTACCGTTCCAGCCCACCAGACGCAGCCGGTGCATGATATAGGGCTCCATTTCGCCCGGCTCCATCGCGTCGAGGTGATGGGCCGCGATCACGCGCTGGCGCAATTGTTCAAGGCCGGGGTGGCCCTGCAGGCTGTCGCGGAATTCGGGCTGGCCCAGCAGCAGGATTTGCAGCAGCGGGTGGCTGCCCAATTGGAAATTGGACAACATGCGCAATTCTTCGAGCGCGCCCAGCGCAAGATTCTGCGATTCGTCCACCACCAGCAGACAGCGGCGGCCCGCACGGGCCTCGTCATGCAGGAATTTTTCGATCGCGCCCAGTGCGCTGGCCTTGTCCTGCCCCGGCACGCTCAGCCCAAAGGCCTGCGCCACGACATGGACCAGTTCGCCGCTGTCCAGACGGCTGGTGACGATCTGCGCCGCGGTCAGCCGGTTGCGGTCGATGGTGGCCATCAGATGGGCCACCAGCGTCGATTTGCCCGCGCCCACCTCGCCGGTGATGACAATGAAGCCTTCGCCCTGCGCCAGACCATAGCCCAGATAGGACAAAGCCTTGCGATGGGTCAGGCTCTCGAAATAAAACGCCGGATCGGGGGTGAGCTGAAACGGGCGCCCGGTGAAACCATAGAAATTATCGAACATTCTTGCTCTCCCCAATGGGATCAGAAGGTGTAACGCATACCAAGCGCGGCCGCCGTGCTCCACAGGTCATCGGCCTTTTCGCGGGTAATTCCGTCCAAAGCCAAGGATGCGGTCGCCGTCAGATGGCGCGACATGTAATACTGATAAAGGCCCACGGCGCGAATGGCGTTGATGTCGCCCTGCGCGGTGTTGAGCCCGCTGATATATTTATACCCGTCCAGCGTGGCGCCAAAGGTCGAACGCGGAGTCACGTGATAGCCCAGATAGGTCGAGACCCAGTAATACTGGTCCACCTTGCCGTTGATATTGGCCAGAATGGTGTTGGGGGCCGTGATGTACTGGCGGCGCTCATAGCCAAAGCCGATGCCGCCGCGCAGACGGCTGCGGTCAAACGAATAGCCGGCCGAGAAGCCATTGCCGCGATAGACCGTCGAGTTGACCGAACCGATGGAGCCGGCAAGGCAATTGCCCGAAGTCGCCGCCGCAACGCAGCTCGACAGATTGCCGGTGATCGCATCGCGCACCGTCGAAAATTGCGTGGGCAGGTTGAAGAGCGAATTGGTCAACGCCCCGCCAAAGCCCGTCACGCCCTGATAGACCACCAGATTGAAGCTGGAGTGATCGTCGGGCTGATAATTGATGAAACCATAGCCGCCCAGACGGCCATAGCGTTCGCCGACATGGAACTCCATGTTGGTGCGGCGGCTGGGGCGCCATACCACGCCCGCGTCCCAGATCAGGCCCTCGGTGTCGAAGGCGATCTGGCGGCCCTGCGAATAATCGGTGACATAGCGGCCATTGGCATCGACAATGACATTGCCCGCGCTGTCAAATTTGGCGTTGCGCGCCGAAACCCGCACATGTTCATAGCCTGCGCCGCCCACCAGCGACACGTCTTCGGCCACCGGGATCGTCACCGAACCGCGCACATGCTTGTCGCTGACACGCTGGGTCAGGTTCGATACGTCTTCCTGATAGATGCCCGCGTCCACGCCAAGACCAACGGGAAGCCCCTCGCCCGGACGGTTGCCGATGGCAATGCGGCCTTCCTGCACGGTCGAATGGTCCAGCCGGTCAACACCCGCCGAAACGCCGTTGGCGTTGACATTGCCCTGCGAATTGAGCGCAGTGTAACCGGCATGATAATGCGCGGTCACGGCCACATCGCCCTTTTGCGTGGCAAGGGTCGGCCCGGCATAGACCGAGTAAACCTGAGTCAGCGAATCCGCCCCCACCGCGCTGGAGCCAAAGGCCGCGCCGGTTTCGGTCACATAAGTGCGATTGGCAAAGCCGCCGTAATCGACGCGCAGCGCATTGGGCACGATCGAGGAGGACATGCGCGCAATGCCGGTCACGCCATCGGTGTTGCTCTTGCGGTTCCAGGTGAAGCGGCGCTCGTAACGGGCGGAAATCACGCCCTGATTGTTGCGTCCGTTGATCGTCGCGTCCGCGCCCGCCGCCAATGTTGAATAGGTGACGACATCGTCATTATAGGCAAGGCCGCTGCGCGAGCCGAGGTTGGCCTGCACCACCTGTGCGGCCTCGATATAGGGGCGGATCGCCAGACGGCGCTTGTCCACCGTGCCCTGATCGAACACGCCAAGACGACGCGGCTTCATCGTGGTCTTGCCGCGGGTCGAATTATAATCGTCGTCCGAATAGGCCGCCGAGGCCAGATCGCCGCTGCTGTAGGCCGCGCCGTAATAGCGGCCCGCGCGGTCCGCGGGGGTTTCGCGGCGGTTGGTGTTGCTGGTGCGCAAACCATCGGCCTGCGTATAGGTTACGTCATTGTCATAGGAGAAAGGCGTATAGGGATTGGCCCCGATCGCCTCATCCTGCTGGACCACGCCCTGCGCGCCATTGTCACGACTGTTGTCGGTGGTCTGGATAGTATTATCGGCAAGATTGGGGGCGATGGCCTGCATCGCCGCATCGTTCAGACCCTGTGTCTGGGCGGCAGTCTGGCGGGGCTGGGCGGCGGCCACCTGCGGCAAAGCCGCAAGCACCACGCCCAGAGCCAGAACAGAAATCCGATGAGGCATCGCCCGCATAATCTTTACCCGCGATAGTTGTGATAGGTGCCGAAGCGACGGCCGCTGGGGCTGAATTGCACCCCGTTGAGCAGCGCCTGCACATTGGGACAGCCCGCCGACAACAGGCCCGCGGCATCCTGTACCGCGCTGCCTGAGGTCTTTTCTGCCTTCACCACCAGCACGGTCTGGGCCGACAGCTTGGCGACCTCGACCGCAAGAGCAGCGGCCAGAACCGGCGGGGTGTCGAACACGACCACCCGGTTGGGATGCCCTTCGACAAGGCGGGCAATGACCGCCTTGGCACGGGCCGAGGCCAGATATTCGGAGTCCGAAGCCGTCGGACGGCCGCCCGGCAACACCGAAAGCCCGCCCAGATCGGTCTTGATCACCAGATCGCGCACGTCGATGCGCGGATCGGCAATCGCATCGACCAGACCGGGGCCAGAAGGCAGACCCAGCGTCGAAAGCACCGAGGAGCGCGCCATGTCGAGATCGACCAGCACGACTTCGCTGTCCTTTTCCGCCGCGATCGACATGGCAAGGTTGATCGCCACAAAGGTCTTGCCTTCCTCGGGCAAAGCCGAAGTCACAAGGATCGCCTGAGCCTCGACGCCCGCGCCCTGACGGCGCAGATCCTCGACCTGTTCGAGAAGCTGGCGCTTGACGATGCGGAATTCCTCGACCTGCGCATTGGCCGCGCCTCCCGGCACCGCGAAACCTTCCAGCGCGAGGCGCTGGTGGTTGATGCGATGGAAGGAGGGCGCCGGAGCAGCGGGCGCGACGGCAGGCTGCTGGGGCGCGAACTGGGGCGTATGGGCGGCCTGTTCGCCATACATCGGCGGCGGCGCAACCGGGGCCACGATGGGCGCCGGAGCATAAGCCTGCGCCGGAGCCTGCGGCGTCAGCGAGGGCGGCAGCAGATCGGCCGGACCCGAAGGCGGCACGAACTGGCCGCGATCGAAGGCCTGCATCGCGCGCTGGATCAGCGAGCTGTGCGATTCTTCCGGCTTTTGCGGAAAGTCCTGATTCTTGAGAGGTTCGTTCATGTCATCCTCCTCAGGCGATCGTGCCGCGCTGGATGAATTCCATCGCCAGCAACAGGGCAAACACGCCGCCCAGAGCCGCCGATGCAGCGTAGAAGTTGCGGGTACGGCGCGCCTTGCTGGCAACGCCCTCGGCGGTCAGCGTCTGCGAAATGGCGCCCAGCACCGGCAGACCCGTCGAACGCTCCAGCTTGCTCGTGGTCGAGAAGCTCGACTGGAGTTCGCCGGCGGCGAAGGCCACACCAATGCCGGCCACGATGCCACCAGCCAGAACGATCAGCAGCAACAGCGGACGGTTTGGCGCGGTGGGCGCACGGGGCAGAACCGGCGGGTCCAGCACATCGACCTTGGCGGTGCCGCGGGCCGAGACGACCTGACCCTTGAGGCGCAGGTTTTCACGGTCAGTCAGCATCTTGTCATACTGACTCTTCAGCACGTCATAGTCGCGGCTGATGTTCTGCGCTTCCTGCATCAGTTCGGGATTGGTGAACTGCTGCGAGGTGATCTGGGCGATCTCGCCTTCGGCGGCCGTACGGCGGGCCTGCAGCGATTGCAGATTGGCCTGACGTTCGGCGCGGATCGATTCGAGCGAGCTGTAGGCCGGGTTCGGCGTGCCCGAAGCCACGCCCGAATTGCCTTCCGCCTTGATCTGCTGACGCAGCGAGACGATTTGGTTGCGAGCGGTGATCACGTCAGGGTGGTTTTCGGTGAGCCCGCGAGCGCGCATCATCGCCAGATCCGACTGAACCTGAGCCAGCTGACCACGCAGGCCACCAGTGGGGCCCGAAACGGCCACGGTCTGGGGCGTGCTGGCCACCTGCGCCTGAATGGCGGCAAGCGAGCTTTGCGCGGCGGCAATGTCAGCATCCAGGCCACGGATCGAAGCGCGGCTCTGTTCCAGACGCTGGATCAGCGAAACGCCGCCCTGCGCCAGTTCAGGATGCTGCGATTCAAAGGCCAGACGGCGCTGTTCGGCGGCCTGAAGCTCGCCCTGACGATTGGCCAGTTGCTGATCGAGGAATTGAAGCGTCTGCTTCATTTCGCCCTGACCGCCGTTCTGGTTCTCCTCGCGGAAAATGTCGATCAGCTTCTGGACGACATCGCGCGACAAGCGGGCGTTTTCGCCATCGGAATAGCGCATCGAGGCCGAACGCGCGGTGATCGTGAACAGATTGTCCTGATCGGCGTTGATCTTGATCGCCTTGCCAAGGCCCGCCACGGCGCCGTCCATCTGCTTGCGCGTGGTGATGTTCTCGCCCAGACGGGTCGAGCGGATCACGCGCTCCAGATTGAGCGTGCCGGTCAGCGAATCGCGCACCTTGTCGATAGCGGCCTTGCGGTCGGTGTCGTTGATGCCGACCTGCGTTGCCAGCGGATCGTAGAGCTGAACAAAGATGCGCGCGCGCGATTCATAGGTGTTGGGCACCATCGAAACGCCCAGCCAACCCAGAACGCACACCACCCACGCTACAGCGAGCGCGAGCCAGCGGCGTTGCCAGATGCTGTGCAACGTTGCCCGGAAATCTTCCAGAAGCGTATTCATCGGATGGCCCCCTGCTTAGAAGATGCTTTCGGGGATGATGATCACATCGCCCGGCATCAGCATCACGTTGGCCTTGGAGTCGCCCTTCTTGAAAAGGTCGCCAAGACGCAGCGAAAATTCCTTCTGCTTGCCGGTGGCCTTGTCGAAGCGAACGAGCTTCGAGCGGTTACCGGCCGCAAATTCATTCATCCCGCCCACCGCAATCATCGCGTCCAGAATAGTCATGTTCGCGCGATAGGGGATGGAGGCGGGGCGCCCGGTGGCGCCGACGATGCGGATCTGTTCGGAGAACGTGCCTGCAAAGCGGTTGACGATCACCGAGACCAGCGGGTCCTGAATATACTGGCTGAGCTGAAGCTGGATGTCCTGAGCCAGCATGCTGGGCGTCTTGCCCGTGGCGGGCAGGTCGGCGATCAGCGGCGTGGTGATGCGGCCATCGGGGCGGACCTGGACGCGCGCGCCCAGTTCAGGGTTGCGCCAGACGAACACGGTCAGTTCGTCCATCGGCCCGATCACGTAATCCTCGCCCGGCCCTTCCTGAAGCGCCACAAAATTGGCGGAGGGCAAACGCGGTGCGGTTCTGGCGTCGGCGCAGCCCGCCATGGCGACGCTGGCCAGCGCAGCTCCGCCAAGCAGCGTTGCAAAACTCTTGCTCGACATGGTCCTTTTCCTCGACGGCGCCGTCCGGTTGGCCAGCAGGATGCATTCCTGATGGAAGGTACGGCAGTTCAAGGTGCGGTATGGGCAAGAAGGGTAAAGATCCGGTTAGCCATTGTGGCACACAACCGGCCAATTCCGGCCTTTTTGAAGTGTGGTCCCAGATGGGGACAATTGCCGGAAACTTCTTAACAGCCGCGATTCTTGCGGCGTCTTGGCGCGTCTTGCGCAAAACTTTGCCCGAGGCCGAACGGGCAAAGTAAAGCCATATTGGTAAAGATGAAGGAGTCTAGACTAGGTAACACGCCTTATATCAGCATCTCGCGCGCCGGCCCCTGCCCCAGAAAGGCCGAAGGGCTGGCGCTGGCACCATAGGCACCGGCGCAAAACACCGCGACCAGATCGCCCACATCGGCATGGGGAAAGCCCGCCTTGTCGGCCAGCCGGTCCAGAGGGGTGCAAAGACAGCCCACGACGCTGGCCTCCTCGACCGATTCGCGGCCGAATTTCGTGGCGATCGCAACGGGATAGTTGCGCCGCACCACCGTGCCGAAATTACCGCTGGCCGCCAGCTGGTGATGCAAACCGCCATCGGTGATCAGATAGATTTCGCCATGGCTGATCTTGCGATCGACAATACGGGTCAAGTAAACCCCCGCCTCGCCTACCAGATAGCGGCCCAGTTCGATGCAGAACTGGGTTTCGGCCAGAACGTCAGGCATCTGTTCAAATTCACGCGCCAGCGCCTCGCCCACGCGGGGGGCGTCGACCGGCGTGTCACCGGGGAAATAGGGAATGCCCATCCCCCCGCCCAGATTGCAGTGCGGCAGGCCCACGCCCGCCTCCTGCGCCAGCCGGGCGGCCAGCTTGATAGTCTGGGCCTGAGTCTCGATGATCGCGTCGGTATAGAGCGATTGCGACCCGGCGAAGATGTGAAATCCGCGCCACTCGGCCCCGGCCCCGACGATTCGTCGCGCCAGTTCAGGCACGCGCTCGGCATCCACACCAAAGGGTTTGGCCCCGCCGCCCATCTTCATGCCCGATCCCGCAAGGCCGAAATCGGGGTTTACCCGGATGGCCAGCCTAGGGACCTTACCGATTCGCTCGGCAATCTTGAGCGCGCGTTCGGCCTCGCCTTCGGATTCCAGATTGAGCGTGACGCCGCGCATGATCGCGGCCTGCAATTCCATGTCGCGTTTGCCCGGCCCGGCAAAGCTGATCCGTTCAGGGTCCAGCCCCGCCGCCAGCGCCATGCCCAACTCGCCGCCGCTGGCGATGTCGAACCCGTCCACCAATCCGCCCATCAGTCGCAGCAGGGGCGCAAAGGGGTTGGCCTTCATCGCGTAATGGATCGCCAGCCGGTCCGGCATGGCCGCGCGCAGATCGGCCACCCGCGCGCGCAGCATGGTGCCCGAATAGACGAACAGAGGCGTCGCCCCCCCGCTCTGCGCGATCAGTTCGGTGACCTTGGCTCCATCAATCGTGAGAATGCCATCGCGCGCGGCAAAACCTGCCGGTATTGGCCCCAAAGGCTTCATGCATCACGCTCCCGCGAGGTGGCCTGATCGACGGCAATCTTCCATTCCAGCATTTCCTGATACAATCCTGCTCGGTCCAATTTGCCATTGGGGCTGATGGGCATAGCCTCCTTCCAGTGGATCACCGAAGGCTGCATGAAATTGGGCAGATCGGCCTTGAGCCGCTGCGGCAGGACCTCGCGCGCCTGATCAGCCCCCGGCGCCACGCGCACCACCAGATGCACCGCCTGCCCCAGCCGGTCATCGGGCAGGCCCAGCGCCACCGCCTCGGCCACCAGCCCGGTGGCGACGGCGGCATCCTCGATCTCCTGCGGGCTGATGCGGTTGCCCGCTGTTTTAATCATCGCATCGCGCCGCCCGACGAAATAGAGCAGACCGTCCGCATCGCGCCACACGCGGTCGCCGCTCCACACCGCCATGCCGCCATAGACGCTGCCCTGCGGCGCGGGCTTGTAACGCTCGGCGGTGCGGGCCTCATCCTGCCAATAGCCTTGCGCCACCAGCGGGCCGCAATGGACCAGTTCGCCTTCTTCATCATCACCGACGATCCGTCCCGCATCATCGACCACCAGAATTTCGGCATGGGGGATCGCCTTGCCCATGCTGGTGGGATGGGTGTCGATCAGCGCGGGGTCGAGAAAGGTCGAACGAAACGCCTCGGTCAGGCCATACATGGCAAACAGCCGCGCCGCGGGAAAGATCGCGCGCAGCCGATGCACCAAATCGACCGTCAGCGCTCCTCCGCTGTTGGTCAGCCGCCGCAATTTGGCGGCCACATGGGTGGGCCATTCCAGTTCCGTCAACTGCACCCAGAGCGGCGGCACGCAGGCCAGCGTGGTCACATCATGGCGGTCGATGGCCTTTACCACATCGCGCGGCATCAGATAATCGAGCGGCACCGCGCTGGCCCCGGCGTACCAGTGCGAAAGCAACTGGTTCTGGCCATAGTCAAAGCTGAGAGGCAGCACCGCCAGGGCCCGGTCATCCTCGCGCAGATCCAGATAGGAAGCCACGCTCTGCGCTCCCAGCCACATATTGGCATGGGACAGCATCACCCCCTTGGGCCGCCCGGTCGAGCCGCTGGTATAAAGAATCGCAGCCAGAGCATCAGGACCGGCATCGCTAGGCCCCAGCGGATCATACGCTCGGCTCTCCTCAACCGCCCCGCCCTCGGCCATCACCGGGCAAGGCGCATCACCCACCTCCAGCGAAGCCAGCCGCGCGGGCGTGGCGATCAGCAGCGCCGCGCCGCTGTCAGCCAGAATATGCGCCACCTGCGCCCGCTTGAGCAGCGGATTGATCGGCACATGCACCATGCCCGCCCGCGCCGCCGCCAAAGGCATCAGGCATGTCAGCTCGCCCTTGGCCGCCCATGTGGCGATGCGCGCGCCCTTTTCCGCACGCGCGGCCAGCCATGCCGCCATCGCACCGACACGCTCTGTTAAATCCTTATAGCTAAGAACGCCTTCGCGCAGCACCAACGCAGGAGCCTCATCCCTGCCCCGGATCGCCAGATGGTCCAGCGGCAAAGGAGCGGTTTCGAGCGGAATACTGTGCTGTACCATGGATTTTCCCGATTTCGGACAGGCTTGTGACCCGGCTCAGCTATCACGCTAACCTTAACGAACTGCAAGGCGATTATGCGCTTGGCGCGCTGCTGCGTGCCCCTGTCGCGCCGGGACCTTTCGACCGGCTGGAATGGTTTGCCGCTCTAGCCGAGATGGGCGGGGTACGCCCGATGTTGGGCGTTGCGCGCGATGGGGATGATGTCGCGGTGCTGCCTCTGGCGCATCGGGATGATGGGCTGGGGCCACTGGCGAACTGGTATGCCTTTACGGTGCGCCCGCGTGTGTCGGCGGGGGCCGATGGGCTGGGGCTGCTTGTCGCGCTGGCGCGCGATCTGCGGGGGCGCACGGGGCGGGTCACGCTCTGGCCGGTGCCCGATGAGGATGGCGAGGCCGGCATGATCGAGGCCGCCTTTGCCCGCGCGGGCTGGTTTGTCGAACGCGCGCCTTGCGACACCAACCATTTCCTGCGCCTGGGCGGGCGGTCCTATGCGGAATATCTCGCCGCTCGCCCCGGCCCTTTGCGCACCACATTGAAGCGTAAGGCCAAGAAGGTGTCGATCACCCTCCATGACAGCTTCAGCGATGCGGCATGGGCGGATTACGAAGCCATCTATGCGCAAAGCTGGAAGCCGGAGGAAGGATCACCTGCCCTGCTGCGCCGTTTCGCGCAGGAAGAGGGCGCAGCGGGCCGTTTGCGCATGGGTGTGGCCCATGGCGAGATCGAGGGCGTGAACCAGCCCGTTGCTGCGCAGATGTGGACCGTCGAAAACGGCACCGCCTATATTCACAAGCTGGCCTATATCGAGGCGGCCAAGCCGATCTCGCCGGGCACCAGCCTGTCGGCGGCCCTGTTTGAACGGGTGATCGACGGCGACCATGTGCATACCGTCGATTTCGGCACGGGCGATGATCTCTATAAGCGCGACTGGATGGAGGAAGCCCGCCCGCGTTATCGAATCACCGCCTATCATCCGCTGCGCCCCGGCCAGTGGAAGCCAATCGCCAAATCGCTGCTGCGCCACTTGCTTGCCGGATTGCCTGAACGCCCTAGATAATTTGGAAACCAAATGCCGCTATGCAGCCAAGGCTTGAGGCAAACCAGTGAGGCGGCTACCGGGGCAAGGTGAATTAAACATACAGGAATGCCATGCAAGACGATACCGACCAATTGCTCCGCGCCATCCTGCGCGATGTGCTGGGGCTGAAACCGGGCCAGGCCGAGGCTTTTACCGCGCAAACCGGCCTGTTTGGCCATCTGCCAGAATTGGATTCGATGGCGGTGGCCGGGCTGTTGACGGAAATCGAGGACCGTCTGGGCATCATCGTCGAGGATGAAGATGTCGATGGCGATATGCTGTCTGATTATGGCTCGCTGCTGAATTTCGTGACGGAGCGCCGGGGCGCAGCCTGAAACGATAGGCAGAAGCAGCCTGAACCTATGTAAGGAATTGCAGGTTGCGAGAAATGACCCAATGGCCCTGCCCGCTGCCCGGCGGCGGAACGGTTGAGGAATGGGCCTTGATGGAGCGGCCAGAAGCCGCGCCCAAGGCCTGCGTCCTGATCGTCCCGGCGCTGTTTGACGAGGGCAACAAGCTGCGTCGCTTTACCGTCGAGGTAATGCGACGGCTTTCGGCCAGTGGGATCGCCTGCATACTGCCCGATCTGCCGGGGTTTAACGAAAGCATCCTGCCGCTGGAGGCGCAGACGCCCGGCGATTGGCAGGTGGCGATGGAAGGCGCGGCGCGCCATTTCGCGGCCAGCCATGTGCTGACCATTCGCGGCGGGGCGCTGGCCGCGCCGCGCGGGCTGCCGGGATGGTATTACGCCCCGGTGGCCGGGGCCAGCCAGATGCGCCAGATGCTGCGCGCGCGCATCCTTGCCGCGCGTGAGGCCGGGCGCAGCGAGACGCAGGACAGCCTGCTCGAAGCCGGGCGCGTACATGGGCTGGAATTGGCCGGATACCGGCTGGGGGCCGATTTTATCGCGGAATTTGGCGGATTGGTGGCGCGCGAGGAGCCGGCCGTGCAGGCCATCACGCAGGATAGGCTGGGCGGTCCTGGATTATGGCTGCGCCCCGAACCGGGCGAGGATACAGGCCAGGCCGATGCTTTGGCCGCGATCATTGCGGTCGCTCTGGCCCAGAAGGAGACGGCGTGATGCGCCGGATGCTGAGTTTCCCCTGCGAGGGCGCGATGCTTTGCGCCACGCTAGATCTGCCTGATCTTGGCGGGCCTGATGGCGCGCCCACGACCGGCCTGCTGATCGTTTCAGGCGGCAATGAAATCCGCAGCGGCGCATGGGGCAGCCATGCCCGCATCGCCGAAAGAGCCGTGGCGCAAGGCTATGCCGCGTTTCGTTTCGACCGGCGCGGCGTGGGCGAGAGCGAGGGGGCCAATGGCGGGTTCAAATCCTCCGCTCCCGATCTGGCCGCGGCCATTGCCGCCTTTCGCGCGGCGGTGCCGTCCATGTCTCGTGTGATCGCGCTGGGCAATTGCGATGCGGCCAGCGCGCTGATGCTGTCCTCGGGCGCGGGGGTCGATGGGCTGGTGCTGTCCAACCCATGGACGTTTGAAGAGGAGAATGCCGGGCCTTCGGTGCAGGCCCTGCGTGCGCATTATCGCAAGCGACTGGTCAATACCGATGCCTTGATGCGGCTGCTGACGGGAAAAGTCTCGCTGGCCGGCCTGTTTGGCTCACTGCTGCGCCTGGCCCGGCCCGCGCCGCCGCCAGCGCCGCTGGTGCAGCAGATGCGCGATGGGCTGGCCGCTTTTGCCGGGCCTGTGCGGCTGCTGCTGGCGGGCAATGATTCGACCGCGCAGGCCTTTGCGGGCGTGTGGGATGGGAAAGATCCGCGTCTGTCCACGTGTGACGGGGCCAGCCATTCCTTTGTCGAGCCCCATGCGCGGGAATGGCTGATGGATCAGATCATCGGGGCGTTAAAGGGCGGCGAGTAAACCCGCCGCCCCTTGCGCCATCAGGCGTCGGCCCCAGCGACATTAGCAGCGGCCTGCGCGGCAAAGTCGAGCGCGCCGACAAAGCGTTCGGCATCCAGCGCCGCCATGCAGCCCGTGCCCGCCGCCGTCACGGCCTGACGATAGGTGTGATCCATCACGTCGCCCGCCGCAAACACGCCGGGGATCGCGGTCTTGGGCGTGCCGGGCTGAACCACGATATAGCCGCTCTCGTCCAGCTCCAGCTTGCCCTTGAACAATTCGGTGGCAGGCGCATGGCCGATGGCCACGAAAGCGCCCTGCGCCGGTTCGACCGAAGCCTCGCCCGTCACCGTATCGACCAGAGCAAGGCCCGTCAGACCCGCGCCGCCGATAGCGCCGTCGCCGATGAATTCGGCCACTTCCTTGTTCCACAGCACCTTGATGTTCGGGTGCGCGAACAGGCGGTCCTGAAGGATCTTTTCCGCGCGCAGCGAATCGCGGCGGTGGATCAGCGTCACGTCCTGCGAATGGTTGGTCAGGTAAAGCGCTTCCTCGACCGCCGTATTGCCGCCGCCGATCACCACGACCTTCTTGCCGCGATAGAAAAAGCCGTCGCAGGTGGCACAGGCCGAAACGCCCTTGCCCGAAAATTCCTGCTCGCCCTTGGTGCCCAGCCACTTGGCCTGCGCGCCGGTGCAGATGACCAGCGTGTCGCCTTCATAGACATCGCCCGAATCGCCAATCGCGCGGAAAGGAGGCCCCGACAGGTCGATATCGACAATCGTGTCCCACATCATCCGCGTGCCCACATGCTCGGCCTGCGCCTGCATTTCCTGCACCAGCCAGGGGCCCTGCACCGCCTCGCGGAAACCGGGATAGTTTTCAACGTCGGTGGTGATGGTCAATTGCCCGCCGGGCTGAAGCCCCTGCACCACGATGGGGTTCAAACCCGCCCGCGCGCCATAGATCGCCGCGGTCAGCCCGGCCGGGCCGGAACCAATGATGAGCATCCGAGTAGTATGCGTTGCCATGCGATTCTCACTTTCCTAACCGCGCCGAGATAGGCAGGAGTTGCAAGGAAAGCCAGTATGGCGCTCTGTTCCTTGCCCCAATATTCGCTATAGTATGGCCAAGTCTGGATTTTGCTCGCGACCCTTTGAACCGACCATGCCCTATCGCCCCCTCCTTCTTGGGCTTTGCGCCCTGTTTCCGGCCGCCGCCATGTTTCCGGCCACCTATGCCTGCGCGCAGGATATGGCCGCGCCCACGGTCGCCGCTGTCGAATGGCCGGTGGCCTTGAATGACACCTTGGACATGCGCGAAGGCTCATCGGCCAATGAAACCGCCATGGCCGTTGCCGATGAACTGGGGCCGGAGCTGGAGCGGGCGATGGATGCGGCGCTGGCTATCAACATCGCGGCCACCGGGCATTATACCGGCTTTTCGCCCGACAGTTGGGGCGGAACTGTGAATGGCCGCGCCATCGTGGTCAACGGGGCCACGCATGGCAAAAACAACATGTTTCCCGATCCGGGCGTCCGGTTTCAGGATCTGGGCACATACAAGCTGGGCGATCCCAGTCTTCTGGCGGTGGGCGTCGAGCAACGCTTTGCCGATGCACGCAATATGGCCACCAATGTGAAGCTGCGCCATATGTCCGGCCCGGTCGATCTTCAGGTCGATGTGAAGGGCAACAAATCGCTGGCCAACCCTAATCCCATGCATTTTACCTATAATTCCAGTGCGTTTTATCGGCTCAATTCGGCGCTGGCGCTGGGTATGGTGGCGCGGGGCGATCTGGGGACGTTCGACAATTTCGCCCCTCTGGCCCGCCATGATGCGGGCGCGGTGGCCCGGCTCAAGCTGCTGGGCAAGGACAAGTCGCTCTCGGCCGAAACCGGCTATGACATGCGTCTGGGGCCGGGCAGCGCGAACCAGCCGAACCGGACCTATGTCAATCTGAACTTCAACTGGAAACTGTAAGGGGCAGGAGTTTCCCCCCGCCCCCATGAGCTTTACACCGGCCCTATCTCAAACAGGAAGCCCGACGTAATTTTCGGCAATGCTGGTCTGGGCCGCCTTGCTGGTGGCGATATAGTCCAGTTCGGCCACCTGCATCGCGCGCTCGAACGGGCCATCCTCGGGGAAGCGGTGCATCAGCTTGGTCAGCGACCAGCTAAAGCGCTCCGACTTCCACACCCGGGCCAGCGCCTTGGCCGAATAGCCGATCACCGCGTCATTATCCGCGCGGCGGAAGAAGCCGACCAGCGCGTCAGCCGCATAATGCACGTCCGATGCGGCGAGGTTCAGCCCCTTGGCACCGGTGGGCGGCACGATATGGGCGGCGTCACCGCAGAGCAGCAGGCTGCCGTGGCGCATCGGTTCGAACACATAGGAGCGCAGCGGAGCAATGCTCTTTTCGATGCTGGGGCCACGCGTGATATTGGCGGCGGCATCCGGGCCAAGGCGGATCGCCAGCTCGTCCCACACGCGATCATCCGACCAATCCTCGATCTTTTCGGTCAGCGGCACGTCGACATAATAGCGACTGCGCGTGTGCGAACGCATCGAGGCCAGCGCGAAACCGCGCTCGTGATTGGCATAGATCAGCTCATGGTTGCAGGGCGGCACATCGGCAAGAATGCCCAGCCAGCCGAAGGGATAGACCCGCTCGAACTCGCGCGCAACGCTGGTCGGAATCGCCTTGCGGCTGGGGCCGTGGAAGCCGTCGCAGCCCACGATGAAGCGCGCGTCGATCCGCTCTTCCTTGCCGTCCTTGGTATAGGTGACATAGGGCGCTTCGGATTCGATGTCGTGCAGCCCAACGTCGCCTGCCTGATAGATCACTTCCAGACCGCGCGAGGGGGCGGCATCCATCAAGTCCTTTGTGATCTCGGTCTGGCCGTAAACCACCACGGTCTTGCCCGTCAGATTGGCCACGTCGATGCGGATCAGGCGTTCGCCATCGGCCAGATTAAAGCCTTCCTCGACAAGGCCCTCGGCCTTAAGGCGCGCGTCCAGACCAAGGCGCTCCATCAGGCCAACGGTGATCTGTTCCAGCACGCCCGCACGGATACGGCCCAGCACATAATCGCCGGTCTGGCGCTCCAGCACCACGCAGTCGACGCCTTCGGATTTCAGCAAATGGCCCAGCAGCAAGCCCGCAGGCCCGGCGCCAATGATGGCGACCTGAGTTTTCATGGTTTTATTCTCCCACATTCCACCTTCAGCCTACGTTGCGGGGGCAGGCCGATTGGCGCGGATATTGACATTGGCGCGGCTTTGCGAAAAGGGATGGGTCGGTCATTCTATTGGCACTTTTCGGACATGCGAGACACATCCCCTGCCATTCCCGTCTACGGCCTGTTTGGCGAGAGCAATACGCCATCGCCCGCCGGTTTTGCCCATATCGAGACGATTGCCGAACGATCCAGCCTGCATGACTGGGAAATCTCGCCACACCGCCACGAACGCGGGATTCAGGTACTTATCGTTAGCGCAGGGCAAGCCGAGGTAACGCTGGACGGCGCGCGTTTCGCGCTGGTGCCGCCCGCCTATGTCGTGCTGCCCGCAGGCAGCGTGCATGGCTTTCGCTTCAGCCCCGGCACGCATGGCCATGTGCTGACGCTGTCGCTCGATTTTGCGGGGCGCGCGCGGGGGGCCGACGATCCGCTGCGGCGCCTGCTGGCCAAGGGCGGGCATGGCACGATGGGCGAAAGCGCGGCGCGGCGCGTGGGCCTGCTGGCAGGGGAAATGGACGCGCTGGCGCAGGAATGGCAGGCCGGCGCGCATCTGTTTCTCGCTCTGGCCGAGGCCTTGGCGCGATCCCTGCCCGATGCGGAGGAAACTGCGCAGAGCGTGGACGATCGCCGCCTCGCGCAATTCCGCCATCTGGTCGAAGTGCATCTGCGCGAACATCGCGGTCTGGAATTTTATGCCGATGCCATCGGCTGCACCCCGCGCACGCTGGGGCGGCTGTGCCATGCCCGTCTGGGGGGAAGTCCGCTGGAGGTGATCCACCGCCGTCTGGGCGTCGAGGCGCAGCGCCTGCTGCGCTATACCAATGCCAGCGTGAACCAGATCGCGCAGGAACTGGGTTTTGCCGACCCGTCCTATTTCTCACGCTTTTACCTGCGCGTGATGGGCCAGCGGCCTCAGGCGGAGCGAGATCGCTCCACCTGAGATCACCGATTATTTCACCAGCATAAGGGCATCGAGCGACACAACGCCCTCACCCACAGGATGCAGGATGACCGGGTTAAGGTCCATTTCGGCAATGCTGGGTTCGGCCAGCAAGACCGCGCTGATCTGACGGATCAGCTTGGCCAGCGCCGCCACGTCGAGCGCGGGCGACCCGCGATAGCCCTTGAGCAAAGCGGCCTGCTTCAACCCATAGAGCTTCTCGATGATCGCGTCCTCGGACAGATCGGGCGTAATCAAGGCCACGTCGGCCAGAATTTCCGCCGTCACCCCGCCAAACCCGGCCAGCACCACCGGACCCCATTCGGGATCGTTCTTGGCGCCCACGATCATTTCCAGACCGCGCTTGCCCATCTTCTCGATCAGCACACCGTCAAGCGTGATGGAGGCATCATAGGCCGCGACATTGGCCACCATCTTGGGGAAAGCCGCGCGCACCGCATCAGCATCGGCCAGATTGAGCATCACGCCGCCCGCATCCGACTTATGCCCCAAGGCGGCGGCCTGCGCCTTCATCGCCACCGGATAGCCCACAGCCTCCGCCGCCGCGACAGCGGCCTCGGCATCCGCTGCGAACTGGCCCGAGGGGAAGCTGATGCCCAGCGGGCCCAGCAGCGCCTTGGCCTGATATTCGGCCACCACGCCCGCATAATCGCCAAGCCCCGCCACCGACAGAGGCGCCGGAGCCGCATTGGTCAGATCCAGCGCCGCGCGCCGCGTCAGCGCGGCCAGAGCGCGAAACGCCCGCTCGGTGGTGGGGAACCATGGAATGCCGCGAGCGCGCAGATCCGCGATATAATGCGCGGGCATATCCGCGCCTTCATCGAGGCCTGCAAACACCAGCGGCTTGGAGATCTCACGCCCGTCCAGCGCCGCAACGATTGCGGGAACCTTGATCTTGGCGGTAATCGGATCGGACTGGATGATCCCGGCCACCACCGCGCCCACGCGCGCATCATCCATCAGCGCGCCCAGCGACTGGGTGTAGATGATCGGCTGCGACAGGCCCTGCGCGGTAATGTCCAGCGGGTTCGACACCGGCACGAAGGGCGGCAGGGCCGCGCGCAGTTCCGGGCTGTCCTCATCATGCAGATCGGCCAGCGGCAGGCCCAGTTCCTCGGCCAGATCGAGGGTCAGTGCCTTGAACGCGCCGCTCTCGCCCAGCACAGCGGCCGAAGGATGGTTCATCCCCGCGCAACGCACGAGGATCTCGGCAATATCGCCCAGTTCCTGAAGCGTTTCGGCAAAGATCACGCCGGTGCGTTCCACCTTGGCGCGCATCAGCTTGTAATCGCCCGCCATGGCGCCGGTATGGGTGGCCGCCGATTCCCGCGCCGCCGAGGACTTGCCGGGGTGCAGCAGGACAATGGGCTTGCCCGCCGCGCGCGCCCGGTCCGCCGCCGCGATGAAACGCGCCGGATCGCGGAACTGCTCGACGATCATCGCGATCACCGAGGTGTCGGCATCATCGACCAGCCAGTCGAGATAATCCTCCACGCCCGAGGCCGCCTCATTGCCGGTGCTGACGGAATAAGAACAGGCCAGTTCGCGCGCCAGCAGCGTGGTGCAAAGCACCGCCGCCATCGCGCCCGACTGCGACACCACCGAGACCGAGCGACGACCCGCGGGCGGCACAATCGCCGTTTCCACAAAGGTCAGCGGCACGCCATCGACATGGTTGACCATGCCAAGGCAGTTCGGCCCTTCAATCACCATGCCGCTCTCGGCGGCGATGCGGCCGATCTCGGCCTGTTCGGCCATGCCCGCTTCGCCATCCTCGGCAAAGCCGGCGGCAAAGATGATCGCGCTGCCCACGCCGCGCGCGGCAAGGCCCTTGATCGTATCCAGCACGAAGGCGCGGGGAATGGCGAGCACCGCCACATCCACGCCATCGGGCAAAGCATCCACCGAGGGCAGGCAGGCGCGCTCCCCGATCTTTTCCCGGTTGGGATTGATCGGGTAAATCGCGCCTGCATATCCGGCACGGTCCAGATTGCTGATCAGCGTTGCGCCCAAGGCGCCCGGCTTGTCGCTTGCGCCGACAACCGCCACGCTGCGCGGCTTGAGCAGGCGAGCAATGCTCGCCCGTTCCAGTCTTGCCATCTTAACTGCCCTCTCCGAGTGGAAGATTACTTGTTGATCTTGGTGATGTCGAACGTGCCCAGACCCGGCTTGAAGGTCTTTTCGTCAAGGAACTGCTTGGTCGCTTCCTTGCGCGCGGCCAGACCGCCAAAACCGTTCAATGCTTCCTGCGCACGGATCAGGTAATCCTCGGCATTGTCATAGGTCATTTCGACCATGCGGCGCATCGCCCACTTGGTGGCGCGCAGAGCATTGGCGTCCTTCTTGAGCAGCGCCTCGGCAATCTCGGTCACGCGGGCGACGAGCTGGTCATGCGGCACGCTCTCGGTCACCAGACCCTGCGCTTCGGCCTGCTTGCCGGTCAGGTTCTCGCCCATCATCGCGTGATACATCGCCTTGCGCAGAGGCATCAGTTCCTGAGCCACCTTCGAGGCGCCGCCGCCGGGCAGGATGCCCCAGTTGATTTCCGACAGACCGAACTTGGCATCGTCCGACGAGATCGCGATGTCCACGGCAAACAGCGGACCATAGGCGCCGCCAAAGCACCAGCCGTTGATCATGCCGATGGTCGGCTTTTCATACCAGCGCAGACGGTTCCACCAGTTATAGGCTTCGCGCTGGGCCTTGCGGGTGGCCCACAGGCCCTTCTGTTCGTTTTCGCGGAAATATTCCTGAAGATCCATGCCCGCCGAGAAAGCCGAGCCTTCGCCCGTCAGCACGACCACGCCCACGTCATCGCGGAATTCCAGATCTTCCAGCACGCGCGTCATCTGACGGTTCAGCTTGGGGCTCATGCAATTGCGCTTCTCGGGGCGGTTGTACTTCACCCAGGCGATGCGATTCTCGATGTGGACGGCAACGGTATCTTCTTCTGCGCGATCAATCGTCTGCTCGGTCATGACAGGCTCCTCTGTTCGAATGGCGTGCCCCCGTCCGGGGTGGCATATGCTATTATTCATAACATTTATCCGGGGCGCGTCAAGCCGCTCTGCAAGCCCTCTCAACATGGCCATAAAAACGGCCCGCCCCGGCATCATGCCAGAGCGGGCCACCCGGAGCCGCCATCGTCGATTGGAAAATTCAAGCTATACTATCAACCACATCCGAACGCGCATATTCCAGCAGGACCTTCATCGCGCGCCGCGCGCCGTCCGGGTCGCCCGCCGCAATGGCCTGATGCACCGCCTCATGCTCGGGCAACGAATTGCGCGGCACGGGCGAATTGCTCTGCTTGAAATGCGTGGTCCAGCGCACCGCCGCGCCCACCGATCCGATCAGCGAGGTCAGCGCATCATTGCCCGCCGCCTCCAGCATGGTGGAGTGGAAATCCTGATCCGCCGCCTGCCCCTCGCCGCAAGCCAGCCCATGGACGCGCATCCCGTCGAGCGCCTGTCGCATCAGCGCCAGATGGCCGTCATGGCGCCGCGCCGCCGCCAGCGCCGCCGCCTCCGGCTCGATAATCCCGCGCAACTCGAACAGGTCGCGCACGAAATCACGGTCGGGCTTTTCCGAAAACATCCATGCCAGAATATCCGGGTCCAGCAGGTTCCACCGCCGCCGGGGCAGTACATGCGTCCCCGCCTTAGGGCGGCTCTCGATCAGCCCCTTGGCGATCAGGATGCGGATCGCCTCGCGATAGGCGGTGCGCGATACGCCCAAACGCTCAGACGCCTCGATCTCTCCGCCCAGCGACGAACCCGGCTCATACGTACCATTGAGGATGGCAATGCCCAGCTTGCGCGCGATGGCCTGATGGATGCGCAGCCCCTCGCCCCCCTTGCGCTTGCGCGATCTGGTGGCGGGTGGCGGCGTGGCTGTAGATGACATTATGACAAAATCTCCCTGAACCTTTGTGTAAGCCCGCAGGGGCCGGGGCGCAACGCCTGCCGTACAATGCTGCGCACAAAGAACAGGGTTTTTCCTCAGGGTTTCCCGCTCTGCGGCCTGTTCTGCGCCTCACCGGAAAACAGACCTTTCTCAGCCGCAAAGGCATCGTTGAGCACATCGATCACCGCCCGGATGCGCGGCATGTGGCGCAAATCGGCATGCACCCCCAGCCATACTTCGCGCGATGGCCCCAGCCCCGCGTCCAGCCGCACCACGCCGGGGTCTCGATCGGCCAGATAGCAGGGCAGATAGACCACCCCCACCCCCGCCCGCGCCGCCGCCAGTTGTCCATCGCGGCTGTTGCTGCGCATGGCCACGCGCGCATGGGGCAGCATTTCGGCCAGCCAGCGCGCCTCGGGCTGATGGGCCTGATCCTCCAGCACGGTGATGATCGCATGATCCGCGCTGGCCAGATCCTGTCCATGCTCGGCCAGATAATCGGGGCTGGCATAAAGCGCGCCCGCCGCCGTGGTCATACGCCGGGTGATGACGTCATGGCTGTCAAACCGGGTCATGCGGATGGCAATGTCCGCCTCGCGCTTGGACAGGCTGAGCGAGCGGCTGTCGGTCAGCACGTCCAGCGTGATCGCCGGATAGCGCGCCTGCAACGCCTTGACCGCGCCGGGCAGCAGCAGGTTTGACAAAACCTCCACCGTGGTCAGCCGCACCACGCCCGAAAGCGCCACATCGCGCCCCTGCACCATGCGCTCGACCGCGATGGCCTCGGCCTCCATCCGCTCGGCATTGCCCAACACCGCCTCGCCCAGCGCGGTCAGTTCATAGCCATTGGTGGTGCGCTGCAACAGGCGGGCGCCATTGCGCGCCTCCATCGCTTCCAACCGGCGGCTCATGGTGGACTGGCGCACGCCCAGTTCGCGCGCGGCGCCCGACAGGCTGCGCGTGCGGGCAATGGCCAGAAAGCTGCGAACGTCATCCCAATCCATCTACACCTATCCGTTTTCGCATGGATGATCTGCAACATTGACCAATTGGAATGCAAAAGTCATTAGCCTATTTAGCTCTCAACGCCGAGCAAGCCTCGGCACGGAGAACACCCATGCAGCCCACCCTCTATCTCTCACACGGTTCGCCGATGCTGGCGCTGCAGGACCACCCGGCGCGCCATTTCATCGCCGGGCTTGGCGGTCAGTTGGAACGCCCCGACGCCATCGTGGTCATCTCGGCCCATTGGGAAACGGACGTTCCCGCCGTCAACGCGGTCGAGGTCAACGAGACGATCCATGATTTCTACGGCTTTCCACCCGCGCTCTATGCCTTGGACTATCCCGCCCCCGGATCGCCCGATCTGGCCGCGCGCGTGGTGGATCTGCTGGGCGACGCGGGGCTGCGCGCCGGGATCGACACGCGGCGCGGGCTGGACCATGGCGCATGGACCCCGCTGCTGCTGATGTGGCCCGAACATGATATTCCGGTGGTGCAGCTCTCGATCCAGAGCCGCCTTGGGCCGGGCCATCATGTGCAACTGGGCAGGGCGCTGAGCGAATTGCGCAAGGAGAATATCCTCGTGCTGGCCTCGGGCAGCTTTACCCATAATCTGCGCGCCATCAGCCGCCATCTGGGCGATGGACCCAGCCCGGAATGGGTAACCAGTTTTGCCGACTGGATGCACGAAGCGCTGATGAACGGGCGGACTTGCGATCTGGTATCCTATCGCCGCCTTGCTCCCTATGCGGTGGAAAATCACCCCACCGACGAACATCTGCTGCCCCTGTTTGTCGCGCTGGGCGCGGCGGGCGAAGGGGCAAAGCCGACCCGCATTCACCAATCCACCGATCTGGGCATCCTGCGCATGGATGCCTACCGTTTCGACTAAACCCCTCTCTTTCCCCCGTACTGGAGTATATCCCATGGCTAATGTTCTTGTGATCCGTTCGGCCGCCACTGGCGAAGCTTCGGTCAGCAACAAGCTGATCAACGCCTATCTGGCCGCCCACCCCGAAGCCAATGTCGTCGAGCGCGACCTCGACGCCAACCCGGTGCCGCATGTGGACTCGGCCAGCCTCGCCGGGATCGGTCGTCAGGCCCCCGAAGGCGATCAGTTCGCTGCCGCCCGCGCGCTTCAGGACGAGATCATCGGCGAAGTCTTTGCCGCCGACATCATCGTGATCGGCGTGCCGGTCTATAACTTCGGCATGCCCTCGACGCTCAAGGCCTGGTTTGACTATGTCGGCCGCGCCGGCACCACCTTCCAGTACACCGCCGAAGGCCCCGAAGGTCTGGTCAAGGGCAAGAAGGCCATTCTGGCTCAGGCCCGCGCCGGCAAGTATGACGACGCCACCGGCTTCCCCTTCGCCGTGCCCCATACCAAGAGCCTGCTCAGCTTTGTCGGCATCGATGATGTCACCGTCGTCACCGCCGAAGGTCTGGCCTTTGGCCCCGAAGCCGCAGCCGAAGCCATCTCGGGCGCGGTTGCCGAAATCAGCGCTTTGTAAGGAACCATCGCCATGTTTCGCTCTCTGATCGCCGCCGCCCTGATCGTTGCCCCGGTTGCCGCCTATGCGCAGTCGCCGGTCGCCAATCCCGCCCCTGCCGCCGTGCAGGCGGGCAATTACACGGTCGAAACCACCCACACCCGCGTACAGTTCGCCGTCAGCCATATGGGCTTTTCGGACTGGTACGGCGATTTGACCGGCGTTACCGGCACGCTCAGCCTTGATCCCAAGGCGCCCGCAGCGGCCAAGGTGGACATCACCATCCCGGTGAGCAGCGTTTCGACCACGAATGCCACACTGGACGGCGAATTGAAGAGCGAAGCATGGCTGGATGCGGGCAAATACCCCGAAATCCGCTTCACCTCGACCAGCGTGACGCCGACCGGACCGCGCACCGCCAATATCGCGGGCAACCTGACGTTCCACGGCGTGACCCGCCCGGTGGTGCTGAAGGCCGCGTTTCTGGCCAGCGGCGTGAACCCGCTGAGCAAGGGCTATACGGTGGGCTTCAACGCCACCGCCTCGCTCAAGCGGACAGATTACGGGGTCAAGACCTATATCCCGCTGATCGGTGATGAAGTGACTTTGCGCATCAGCGCGGCCTTTGAAAAGGCCAAGTAAGAGCGCCCCCACAACCCTTGCCCCCAAGGGTTGCAAACCCCCGTCCGGCATCACGCCGGGCGGGGGTTTTCGCATCAGGGGTTCAGCGCATTGGCCCAATCATGGGCGGCGCTGGCATAGACATAGTTCGCATCGCAAATCTTCAGATCGGCTTCGGTGATTGTCGCCAGGACGGGACCGGCGGCGGAGACTTCAGGAATTGCGGCAGCGTGATCTGCGGCGGAGCGGGCTGGATCGGCCGCGGATGGGCGCAGGCGGTGAGCGGCAATATAGGCAGCAAGGCGAGCATCCCCTTGCGCCAGCGCGGCGTCATGTCGGGCATCGGCATCATCGGCAAGGCTCCTGTAGCGGGTTTCGGCGGCGGTCTTGGCGGCGGCGGCGGCCTTGCGCTCGGCATCCCATGCCGATTGGGTGGCGCGGGCGGCGGCGGCCCAATGCGCCGCGCGATGGAATTGCCACCCCGCGACGCCCAGCGCGACCAATGCCACAGCCGCCCAGATCCGCAGAGCGGAGGCGCCCAGCCATCGGGCCAGCCCGCCCAACCAACGCAAGGCCCCGCTCATGCTCAGAAAAAGCGCGTTAAAGACCATGAGAACAACTCCCTGAGACCGGACATTCTCGCATTTTGCGAATCGCCCGACCCGGCAGAGTTATCAGTGCCTTGATCCTGTAGGACAGGATATTAACCCAAACGGTTAATCACAATTGCACCCGCAGCCCCACCTCAAACCGCCGCGGTGCAGCAGGGGCAAGGAATGTGCTGTGCAGCAAAGGCCGCTCGCCATCGATCACCGGCCCGCTGAACGGGCGGGCGACAAAGGCGCCATTGGTGTCGAAACCGCTGGCCCCCAATTGCGCCGCCGTGGCGTAATGGGCATTCATCAGATTGCTGACCCCGGCAGTGATGATCATCCCCTTGCGCGGCCGGACCTCGACCGAGGCATTGACCACGGCATAGGCATCGGTCCGTCCCGCGCCCAGATAATAGGCGCCGTCCGCCTGATGCAGATTGTTCTCATTGCCCCGCGCATAAACACCGCTGGCCGCAACCATTTCGGCGCGCAGGGTCAGCCATGATGCGGCCTCAAACCCAGCCTGCGCCTTGAACAGATGGCGCGGCAGGAGCGGCAGACGGTCGCCGGGGCGCACAGCGATCTCGCCGTCGAAACCTGGGGCGGCGCCATCATTGCGGCTGTTCGCATCGCCGTTCAGCGTCAAGGGTGTGCGATAGGTGGCGTCGAGCAAGGTGTAGCTGGCCCCCACCTGCCAGCCGCCCCAATGCGCCGCGCCGCTGGCCTCAATGCCCTGACGCCGCGTGGTGCCGACATTGGCGAAATAGCCAAAGCCCGAGGCGCCGCCCGCAATGAATTGAATATCATCGCGATTGTCGCTGCGAAACGCGGTCAGGCGCAGGTTCCACGCCTTGCGCTCAATCCGCACGCCCAGCGAGAAACTGCGCGCCACCACCTGTCGCAGCGGCGGATCGCCGGCCATCGCATTGGGCAGGCGGCAGGGCGAGGCCGGGTCCGAACAGCCCAGTTCCACCGCCGAGGGCGCACGCGAACTCTCACCCGCCTGCGCGGTGATGGTCAGCCCATGGGCCGCATGCCAATCAACCATGGCCGAGGGGTTGAACCGTGCGAACACCGGATCGGCGTCGAGCGAACCCGTGCCGCCGCCCGGCGTGATCTGATCGCGATTGTGCAATTGCGTGCGATCATACCGCCCCGCCAACGTCATCGTGACGCGCGACCCCAGAGCGAAGACATCGGCCGCATAGAGGCCAAGGCTGGACATCGCGCTATGCAGATCGACGCGGGCGTCAAAGGCGTTCTCGCTGTCCTGCGTGCCATCGGCAAAGGCCCCCGGCCCCGGCACGGCGACCACCGAATGATCGGGCAGCAAATAACCAAACTGGCTGCTTTGAATAAACCGCGCCCGCGCCTGCGCATAGCTGGCGCCGACGATCAGATGCTGGCCCATGCCGGTCCAGCCCAGTTCAACCGCCCCGCCCCATTCCTGCTGACGCGTCGAGGAGCGGGTCAGCAGGCCGTTGCATTTCTCATTGGGTTCGTCGTTCAGCAGGACATTGGCGATGCAGCGCCATTTGGGAAAGGCAGTGTTGGCCTGCGTCTCGCCGCTGGTGGGAAAGCCAGTATAGCCCGCCGCAGAAAGAGCCGTGCGTTCGGTCGCATTGGGCTGATACAGGCTCTCACCCAGCGCGCCTTCGTTCATGTCGCCATTGACGCTGCGCGTGACGATGCTGCGCCAGAAGGCATTGGCCGAAAGGGTGAGGTTTTCCGACAGGCGATGATGGCCCGACAGGGTGATCTGGCTGGCGATGTTGCGGGTGTTGTCGGGCGTGGTGTAGGTGCTGCGCCAGTCGCGCTCCAGCAGGCGATAATCCTGCAACCCATTGCCGTTGAGATCGGATTGCGCGCGGTTGAAACTCAGGCTCACCCCGCTGCCCGCCCCTTCCCAGCCCGCCTTGGCAAAGCCCTTCCACGCCTTGCTGGCCGAGGCATAGCGCCAGCCATCCTCCTGAAACCCTTCGAGCGCGCCATACCAGTGGAAGCCATTGCCCGCCCTGCTGCCCCCCATACTGCCGCCCGCCTCGATGCTGCCGCGCAGCCGCCCATAGGAGCCGCCCGTCAACGAGGCCGCCACCCCCGGCGCGCTGCGCCCGTCCTTGGTGCGGATGCTCAGCGCCCCGCCCAGCGCATTGCGCCCGAACTGCGGCGCGGCGCCCTCGATCAAGGCCACCTGATCCACCGCCGCCTGCGGCAACAGATCCCAGCTCACCACCTCGCCAAAGGGCTGATTGGCGCGCACGCCATCGACATAGACCGCAATCCCCTGCGGCGTGCCCAGCAGCGGCGAGGCGGTATAGCCGCGAAACGACAGATCAGCTTGCAGCGGATTGCCCTGCACCTCGTTGATGACCACGCCGGGCGCCTGACGCGCCAGCGCATCGCCCACCGTCACGGCCTGCATCGCGCGCAAGGCCTTGGCATCAACCAGCACCCGCCCATTATCCGCCGCCGCCGACAAAGGCGTGCTGGCGCTGACGACAATGGCCGCATCTTCGGCCTGTGCCACAGCGGGCATTGCCATAGCCGCAACCATCAACGTAAAACGCCCCTGCATGAACCTCTTTCCCCTGTACGCGCCCGTTGATCGGGCCGCCTGATGGGTTCTGGCTATCAGAGGTTGCGCCGGGAAAACCTTAGAAAGGCCTCAGACTGGCAAAGGTATAAGATCGAGCATCATCCCCGTGCCGCGCACCGTGCGGACCTGCACTTCCGGGGCGGCCTGGGCCAGCCTTTTGCGCAGCGAGGACAGCACCACATCGAGCGCATTATCCGTCACTGCCGCATCGCCCCACACCGCATCCATCAGCGCCCGGCGCGACACTACGCCCCCGCGCGCGCGCAGCAATTCGCCCAGCACAAGGATGCCCTTTGGCTCCAGATCCAGCCTATGCCCCGCCCATCGCGCTTCGCCCGCCAGCGGATCAACCTCGAGCGCGCCCAACACCAGCGGGTCGGGGCGGCGCTGCTGCGCATGCCGGACCATCACCCGCACGCGGGCCAGCAATTCGGCAAAGGCAAAGGGTTTGGCCAGATAATCGTCGGCCCCGGCCGCAAAGCCGTCGAGCCGGTCATCCAGCCCGCCCCGCGCGGTCAGCATCAGCACCGGCAGGCGGTGGCCCTGTTCGCGCAGGGCCCGGCACACCTCAAGCCCATCGCCATCGGGCAGGCCAAGGTCGAGCACCAGCGCCTCCACATCGCCCTGCGCCACCAGCGGGGCAACCTGTGCCCCCCGCCGCAGCCAGCGCACATTGAAACCAGCAGCGGCAAGCCCCTGCGCCAGCGTGCGGCCAATGGTCACATCATCCTCGACGATCAGGATCATCACGCCTCCTCCAATGGCAGCATCAGGACGATGCGCGCGCCGCCCATTGGCCGGTTTTCCGCGCGGATCGTGCCGCCATGCTGATCGGCCACCCACCGCGCAAGGGCAAGGCCAAGCCCGGTGCCGCCGCGATGGCGACCTTCCTCGCTCTGGTAATAGGCCTCGAAGATCAAAGGCAAATCCGCCTCGCCCATGCCGGGTCCATGGTCGGCAATGGACAGGATGGCATTGGCATCATCGCGCATGAGCATAATTTCCAGCGCCGCGCCGGGGTCGGATATTTTCAGCCCATTGTCGATGATGGCCAGCAAAGCCTGACCCAGCCAGCGCCGATCGGCCCGCACCCGCACCGGATCGGCGGGCGGATCATAGGTCAGTTCAACCTCGACCAGCCGCGCGAAAGGCTCCGCCGCAGCCAACGCCCCGGCCACAATTTCGCGCAGATCGCAAGGGGCCGGCGAGAGCACCGGCTTGCCCTCTTGCGCGCTGGCAAGGCTGAGCATTTCATCGATGCGGTGCGAGAGGAATTGTGCCTGCGCCACCACATCATGCAGCGCCGCGCCTTGATCGCCCCCGGTGGCCAGCGTCACCTCGGCCAGCGAACGCATCGCGGCAACCGGGGTGCGCAGTTCATGGCTGGCCTTGGCAAAGAACAGGCGGCGCGAGCGGTCCACGGCCTGCAATTGCGCGCTGCGGGCGGCCACTTCGCGTTCGAGCGCGCGATTGGCCCAGACCAGCCGCCACAGCCCCGCCCCCGCCGAGGCCAGCGCCAAGAGCGTGAGCATCCCGCCCAGCATGAGCATCCGGTTGCGGCTGTGATCGAGCGCAGCGCGGGCGGCGCTCACCTCGGCCCGCTCGCCCGCCATCATCGTGGCCAGCAGGGCCTCACGCCGGACCGGATCGGTCATAGTGGGCAGGCGGTTGATGCGGGCCAGTTCGTCGCTATGCGCGGGCGAACCCAGCGCGCTTTCCTGCGCCACCAAGGCGCGATATTCGGCCAGACGCGGCGGGATCTTCGCCAGAGGCTGGCCAGAAAGGCCTGCGATCAGGCCCGCCTGCCGCTCGGCCAGCAGGGCGATCTCGAATTGCCGCGCGCTGGCCCTCAGGCTGAACACAAAGCCCGCCATCAAAGCCGCCAGCGCCGCCGCCATCACCAGCCATCCGGCAAAGCCGCGCGCAATAGGCATGGAGGTGGGCGTGGGTTCAGGCGTGGGTTCAGGCATAGGCTTTGGGTTCTCACGCCTCGACCATCGCTGCAAGTCCCCCTTATGCCAAAGTCCCATTCGCCAGATCGGTGAAAAACGTGGCATAGATGCGCGATGACCAGCACGCGCCAGATCCCGATCACCCCCGCCGCCCATGCCGCACTCGACCGGCTACGAGCGCAGCACGGGCGGCTGGTGCTGCATGTGACGGGGGGCTGTTGCGACGCGGGCACGCCTCTGTGTCTGGCCGAAGGAGACATCATCCTTGGCCAGCGCGACCAGTTGCAGGGGGTGTGCGATGGTGTGCCGCTCTACCGCATGAGCGACGAGGCGGATCAATGCCCAGTCTCGCTGGAGCTGGACGTGGAGCCGGGGCGCGCGGTGGGCTTTTCGCTGGATATTGGCGACGGCACGCGGTTCGTGCTGAAAGGCTAAATCCGCAATGCGGCTTCAAAAATTGGCGGAAAGCCACCGGCGCATTTAACGCGCAACCCCATAATGGGATTGTCCCTTTGCCCGCCGGAGGCCCCCTAAATCCTTATTCCTCGCCCATCCGCAACGCAGCGATAAACGCCTCCTGCGGGATCTGCACATTGCCATATTCGCGCATCCGGGCCTTGCCCTTCTTCTGTTTGTCGAGCAGCTTCTTCTTGCGGCTGATGTCGCCGCCATAGCACTTGGCGGTCACGTCCTTGCGCATGGCGGCGATGGTTTCGCGCGCGATGACCTTGCCGCCGATGGCCGCCTGAATCGGGATCTTGAACAGGTGGCGCGGGATCAGGTCTTTCAGACGCTCGCACATATGGCGCCCGCGTTCCTCGGCCACACTGCGGTGGACGATCATCGAGAGCGCATCGACCGGCTCGTTGTTGACAAGGATGCCCATCTTGACCAGGTCGCCCTCGCGCAGGCCGATCTGTTCATAGTCGAAGGACGCATAACCGCGCGAAATCGACTTCAACCGATCATAGAAATCGAACACCACTTCGTTGAGCGGCAATTCATAATTCACCTGAGCGCGCCCGCCGACATAGGTCAGGCCCGTCTGGATACCGCGACGGTCCTGACACAGCTTCAGGATGCTGCCCAGATATTCGTCGGGCGTGTAGATGGTCGCCTTGATCCACGGCTCATCGATCTGTTCGATGCGGCTGGGATCGGGATAATCGGCGGGGTTGTGCAGCATGATTTCGCCCGCATCATCGGTGCGGCTGGCGCGCAACTGGATGCGATAGACCACCGAAGGCGACGTGGTGATCAGGTCGAGGTCATATTCGCGGCTCAGGCGTTCCTGAATGATTTCAAGGTGCAACAGGCCCAGGAACCCGCAGCGATAGCCAAAGCCCAGCGCGGCGGACGTTTCCATCTCAAAGCTGAAAGACGCATCGTTCAAACGCAGCTTGGCAATGCTCTCGCGCAGTTTTTCAAAATCGGCCGCGTCCACCGGGAAGAGGCCGCAGAACACCACCGGCTGCACTTCTTTATAGCCCGGCAGAGCCTCGGTCGCGCCGCCCTTGACCGTGGTGATCGTGTCACCGACCTTGGCCAGTTCGACTTCCTTGATCTGGGCGGTGACAAAGCCGATCTCGCCCGGCCCCAGTTCGGCCAGTTCCTCACGCTTGGGCGTAAAGCAGCCCACGCGGTCGATCAGATGTTCGGTGCCGCCCTGCATGAACTTGACGTTCAGGCCCTTGTTGATGACGCCGTCGATCACGCGCACCAGAATGACCACGCCCAGATAGGGGTCATACCAAGAGTCCACCAGCATCGCCTTCAACGGCGCATTGCGGTCGCCCTTGGGCGCGGGGATCTTGCGCACCACAGCCTCAAGGATTTCCTCGATGCCGATGCCCGACTTCGCGCTGGCCAGCACCGCCTCGCTGGCGTCCAGACCGATCACTTCCTCGATCTCGGCCTTGACCTTTTCCGGCTCGGCGGCGGGCAGGTCGATCTTGTTGATAACGGGCACGATCTCGTGGTCATGCTCGATCGACTGATAGACGTTGGCCAGCGTCTGGGCCTCCACGCCCTGCGCCGCATCGACCACCAGCAGCGCGCCCTCGCAGGCCGCCAGCGACCGGCTGACCTCATAGGCAAAGTCCACATGCCCCGGCGTGTCCATCAGGTTCAGCTCATAGACCTCGCCGTCATGCGCCTTGTAATTCAGGCGGACGGTCTGGGCCTTGATGGTGATCCCGCGCTCTTTCTCGATGTCCATATTGTCCAGCACCTGCGCGCTCATCTCGCGCTCGGTCAGCCCGCCGGTGAACTGGATCAGCCGGTCGGCCAGCGTGCTTTTGCCGTGGTCGATGTGGGCGATGATGGAGAAATTGCGGATCTTGGACTGGTCGGTCATGGAATGTCTTTATCAAAAGGCGGGCCAAAAGGGCGGCAAAACCCCACCCCACATAGAATCGCAGCCGTTAGCAGCACCGGCCCGCCCTGTCACGTTATGATGGTCGGCAAATCGCCTGCGCAATTTGCCACGGCACGGATGTATCACGCCAATATCAAAGCTCGCCGCAAGCCTTAGCCGGATCGCCAAGGCGTACCGAATAAAACCTCCTATCCCACC
This sequence comes from Novosphingobium sp. SG751A, assembly GCF_013149295.1. Classification (GTDB taxonomy): domain Bacteria; phylum Pseudomonadota; class Alphaproteobacteria; order Sphingomonadales; family Sphingomonadaceae; genus Novosphingobium. The sequence goes on along the minus strand of NZ_JABGCB010000002.1, from coordinate 249,182 downwards.
TGTCGGTAGATCGGCGCCTCGCCGTCGCGGTCCTGCGGGCCGAACAGACTGGCGCGGGTGATCGCGCCGCTGCCGTCAAAGGCCACGGGTTCGGCGAAAACCACGCCCGTGCGGCCATAGCGGCTCCAGCGTACCGTGGCCCCCACGCTCAATTCATCGGACAGCTCGATCAGCATTTCCATGCCCATCGGCACATCCATCAGCCCTTCGAACATCGCGCCATTTTCCGAAATGTTGCGGATCGTGGCGGGATAGCGGCGGCCCTGTGCCTCCATCATCACCTTGCGCAGCATCGTGCGGCGCGGCGCGCGGGCCGAGCGCGGCCCCCTCGCCTCGATAATGCCGCCCTCGCTCAGCCGCATGTCGGCCTCGTCGCGCGGCAGGGGCTTGGAGAAGATATAGCCCTGCACATGGCTGCAACCCAGTTCGCGCACCAGATCGAGTTCGTCGAGCGTCTCTACGCCTTCTGCCGTCGTCTCCATGCCAAGCGCATCGGCAAGGCTGACGATCGAGGCGATGATCGCACCATTGCGGCTGCCCGGCATGGTCGCGCCGCGCACAAAACTCTGGTCGATCTTGATCTTGTCGAAAGGCGCCTTTTTCAGATAGCCGAGCGAAGAATAGCCGGTGCCGAAATCATCGAGCGCCAGACGCACGCCGATCCGCTTGAGCGCGGTGAACATCGCGTCCGTATTGGCGCTGTCGTTCAAAAACACGCTTTCGGTGATTTCCAGTTCCAACCGCGCAGGATCGACGCCTGCGGCCGCCAGCGCATTGGTGATGATCGTGGGCAGCGCCGGATTTGCAAATTGCAAAGGCGAGACATTGACCGCCACCCGCACATGCTCGGGCCAGCGGGCCAGATCGTGGCAGGCCGTGCGCAGCGCCCACTCGCCGATCTGGGTGATGAGACCGGTATCCTCGGCCACCTCGACGAATTTGGCGGGCGACAGGCGCCCCATCGTCGGATGGTTCCAACGCAGCAGCGCCTCGAAACCGGTGATCTTCTGCTGGCTCAACGCCACCGAGGGCTGATAATACAATTCCAGCCCGCCATGCGAGAGCGCATCGCGCAGGTCATGTTCAAGCTGGCGGCGCTCCTCGGCGTCGGAATGCAGTTCCTCGTCATAGAAGTGATAGACCCCGCGCCCGCGATCCTTGGCGGCATAAAGCGCAAGGTCAGCATTGCGGATGATCGCCTCGCTGGTCACCCCATCGTCGGGAGCCATGGCAATACCGATGCTGGCCCCGATCACCACGCGCGCGCCGTCAATCGAATAGGGCTGAGACAGATTCTCGATGATACTGGTGGCCAGCATGGCCAGCTTGTCGCGCGCGATGCGCCCCGGCAGGATGACCTTGAACTCATCCCCGCCCAAACGGCCCACACGGCCCATCTCGCCCACGGTGCGCTGCAAACGCTGGGACACCTGTTTCAGCAGCGCATCGCCCGCCGGATGGCCCATTGTATCGTTGACCTGCTTGAACCGGTCGAGATCGAGCAGGAACACCGCGCAATCGCGATGATCGACCTTGGGCGCCGACAGGATCTTTTCCAGCGTCTGGCTCATCTGGAACCGATTGGCCAGCCCGGTCAGCGAATCGAAATGGGCCAGGCGCGTGGCATGCTGCTCGCTGCGCCGCTTTTCGGTCAGATCGCTGCCCGCGCCGCGAAAGCCCAGGAAATTGTTGAAGGCGTCATAGACCGGACGACCGTTGACCGCCCACCATTGCTCATCCCCATCCTTGGCCGCGCGCAGCGCCAGATCGGTAAAACCCGAACGCGCGTTGAGATGGAACAGCAAGGTGCGCTCGCCCACCTGCTCCTGCTCCTGCATCACGAACAGATCGGTCAGCGGGCGACCGATCAGATCACTCTCCTCGCGGCCCAGCAAGGCGATGATATTGGGCGACACATAGGTCAGCGCCCCCTTGCGGTCCGTTTCCCAGAACCAGCCCTGCCCGGTCTTTTCAAATTCGTTCAGCAATTCTTCGGCGCGCATCTGGGCATGGCGCATCTCACGCTGTTCGGCCTGTCCCGCGCGGTCGATGGCCAATTGGCGCAGCGCCGCCACCAGACCGATCGCTCCGCCTAACACCAGCGTCACCAGCGTATAGACCGAGCCCAGCGCCAGCGCGATAGGGGTCCACAGCGCCAGCTTGGCCGCCACCATCGTGAACAACCGCCCCGACAGCGTGACCGCCATCACCAGCCCCACCACCAGCAAAGCGCCGACCAGCAGGACCGGCTCGTCCATCATCCCCGATTTGATCCACAGCGCCATGCCGCCGCCATAAAGCAGCATAGGCACGACCACCCCGGCTACCATCGCGACCACGCGCAGCCCCAGCGGGCGGCGACTGGTGCGTTCAAACGAAACGAACAGGCGCGCGGCCGCCACCATCGCCACCGCCGCTCCCAGCAGACCCAGCACCACCGGCCCCGGCATCCGAAACTGATTGAGCCAGAGCATCATGGCCGCGATGCCCATCGCAATCGCGGTCATCGGCCAGCCTTCGGAAATCATGAAATAGCCCAGATAGGGCTCACTCTCGCGCCGGACCGGATCGCTTTTGCGGCGCAGATGCGTGACATCGACCGGGCTCGACTCAGGCTCTGGCGGCGGGCTGGCGCGGCGGCGCTCCATCGCCGGGGCGGGTGCAGGCGTTTCGGCTTTTCGCAGCAGGGCTTGCGCCCGATTGGACTTGGTCACGCCTGATTTGCCCCTGTGGGAATTGGTGAAGTCATGCAACCCGAACTGCCCGAAATGCTTTTAAATCGCGTTAAGGACATCTGCGGAGCCGCGCGCGCATCCGGGCTTGCAACCGGGGGCAAACAGGTATGTGATAAGAATCAACGCGAGAATGCCCGTAACGCGACAAAAGAAAGCGCCCGCTGGCGCCAGAAAGGGAGAGCATCAGACCCATGCTGCATCTTGCCATCATCGGTTCCGGCCCCGCCGGATATTACACCGCCGAAGCCGCGCTCAAGCGCTGGGGCGAGGAGGTGCATGTCGATATCTTCGATCTTCAGCCGGTGCCCTTTGGCCTGATCCGCAGCGGGGTGGCCCCCGATCACCAATCGATCAAGGGCGTTGCAAAACGCTATGATGCGGTGGCGCAGGCCCCCAATGTGCGCTTTGTCGGCAAGGTGGCGGTGGGGCGCGATATCTCGATTGCCGAATTGCAGGAATTGTATGACGCGGTGGTGCTGGCCACGGGCGCGCCATCGGATCGCACGCTGGAAATTCCCGGCAGCGATCTGGGCAATGTGTTCGGCAGCGCGGCCTTTGTCGGCTGGTATAATGGCCATCCCCATTTTGCCGATTTGGCCCCTGATTTTGCCGGAGGCCATGCGGTGGTCATCGGCAACGGCAATGTCGCGCTCGATATTGCGCGTATTCTGGCCAAGGTGCCGCAAGAGTTTGAGGGCGCCGATATTGTCGCCCACGCGCTCGATGCGCTCAGAGCGTCCAAACTGACCTCGGTCACGATCCTTGGCCGACGCGGCCCGCATCAGATCGCGATGACCCCCAAGGAACTGGGCGAACTGGGCAGTCTGGAACGCGCCCGCCCGCGCGTCGATCCCGCCGATCTGCCGCCCGAGGCCGAGGATGCCGCGCTCGATCCGGGTATGCGCAAATCGATCCAGCATCTGCGCGCTTTTGCCGCCGATACGCCCTCGGACAAGCCCTTTACCATCAACTTCGACTTCTTCGCCGCCCCGCATGCTTTGATCGGCGATGATAACGGGGGCGGCGCGGTACAGGCGATAGAGGTCGAACGCACCGCTCTGGTCGATGGCCGCGCGGGGGGCACGGGCGAGTTCTATCAGGTCCCGGCCGATCTGGTGATCTCGGCCATCGGCTATCGCACCAACCCCATCGAGGGCGTGCCTTATGACACCGCCGCCGGGCGATTCGCCAATGAGGAAGGACGCATCCTGCCCGGCCTTTATTGCGTGGGCTGGGCGCGGCGCGGGCCGTCCGGCACGATCGGCACCAACCGCCCCGACGGCTTCGCCATCGTCGACCGCATCGCAGAAGATTTCCCCGCCCCCGGCAACAAGCGGGGCCGCGCCGGCTTCGAGGCTCTGGCCGCCGCGCGCGGGGTCGATTTCGTTACTTTCCGCGATTGGCGAAAGATTGACGAAGCCGAAGTAGCCCGCGCCCGCGATGGCGCCCCGCGTGAGAAATTCGTAGCCTTCGATCAAATGCTTGCTGCTGCGGGTAAGCATTAAAAGCTTGTTAGCTTAACTCTGAATTAGTCATTTCCACTTAACTCTGGTGTCAGCAGAGATAGGGGGAGTGACAAATTGCCGGTCGATCCAAAACGGAATTTGTCAGACCGCTCTGCGCGCGGGCGATGGCCTGTCTTGCGTCGCCGCCTGTTTTGCCCTTTCACCGCCGCCGTGCCGCCCCGTGTGGCCGGCGCGATGGTGCGCCTGCAATATCAGCGCGTCAGCGCCCACCTGCCATGGCTGTGCCTGTTGCTGGGCATTCATTCGCTGGCCACGGCGCTGGCGCTGCGCGGCAATTTGCCGCAGTGGCAGCAATGGGGCCCCGCCGGGCTGATTTCGGCCATCTGTCTCTATGTCCTGATCCGCAACCGCCGCCGCAATCGCGGCCCCGGCCCCATCCCGCGCGCCCAGATCTATCGCCACCTGCGCCGCGCCAGCATGATGAGCGCGCCGGTCGGGCTGATCGCCGGGATCTGGGCCGCCAACGCGTTTACTCATGCCTCGCACCAATATTGCATGGTCGCGCCGGTTTTCATCTCCATTGCCGCGCTGACCAGCGCCTCCTGCCTGCTGGGCGTGCCGCGCGCGGCCATAGCCGGGATGGTCGGCGCGGTCGCCCCGATTGCGCTGAAACTGGCGCTCTATGATTCGCTGGGTATGCGCGCGCTGGCGCTGATGCTGGTGCTGATGACGGCGATGCAAATCCATGTCGTGCTGGCCAAATTCAACGAAACGCTGGCCATGCTGACGCAGCAGCATCAGGCGATCCGCGCCTCGCTGACCGATCCGCTGACGGGGCTGGACAACCGGCTGGCCTTTATGCGCATGCTGAAGGACAGGCTGCACCGCGACCGGCCGATGATGCTGGTGCTGGCCGATCTGGACGGGCTGAAGCAGGCCAATGACACCCACGGCCATCTGGCAGGCGACGCCATCCTGGCCGAAGTGGCCCACCGGATGCAGCGCCTCGGCGCGCGCGCGCTCTGCGTGGCCCGGTTGGGCGGCGACGAATTCGCCATGCTCTACGACATCTCACGCGGCCAGCAGCTCGCGCTGGGCGAAATCGCTGCGGTGCGCGCGGGCCTCTCGCTGCCCATCGTGTGGAACGGCATCATCGTGCCCATCGGCGCCAGCTTCGGCACCGCCATCGCCCCCCTCGAAGGCGCCGATGCCGCCGCCCTCATCCAATCCGCCGACTGCCGCCTCTATGCCGACAAGGCGGCCCGCAAGAGCGTTGCCCCCGCGCGTATGGTGGCACAGCGGGTTTGGCGGTTCTGATCCGGGTTTTCGGGGGGTTTTATGCCTCCGGCGGGCAAAGGGACTTGTCCCTTTGCAATCCCGTTACTGTCGGCGTTGCGCTCTAGATTTAGCGCGGCATTTTGGGGCGAGGTGGCAGGTTTTGTTGCCTGCGGCGCTAATAGTTTATGTCGGCAAAGTTAGGGCTAACCGATCCCATGCGCTGGGCGATTGACCTCCTCCCATTGAGCGAGAATATTGCGTTCGCTCCCTTCTTGAAGCCCCTCAATCAATATTTTAGCCCGGGCGACATAATGGTCACACCACTCTCGACCATCTTCTTGGTAGAGACGTATCGCGTTGCTCAGATGCAGCAGCGCATTGGGTGTATCGCCACCAGTTGCCGCCGCGACACCACGTTGGAAGCTCAAGTGATGGGCTGCTCCCCATTGTTCGTTGGCCAAAAGCGCCGCGAAACCTTCGATCGACCTAATTTTTTCGAAATAGGGCAGCGCCTCAACACGAATCGCTTTAAGCACTGAATCTAAAGAGTTTTCCGCCTTCTCTTTCGTATTTGAAGGCAGCCAATTACCTCCGCCATTGCTATCGTATTTCAGCCGAAAGCCGGGCTGAAGTGCCACAAATTCATTGGCGGCGACGAGGTTCGCAGAAATGTTTACACAAAAATCTCGCCCGCCCCAGCCGTTAAGCTGAAAATCCAGCCTCTGAACAATGCTGTTCTCGGCGCGGATGAACACATGCCTTCGGGCTCTGCGGAATCCCTCTGTCAGAAGGATCGGGCAAATAATTTTGGTGATCGCTTTCGCCAGTTCGTTCGCCATTCCTCTCAATTGCCGTGAATGCTCAATGTCGGCAATAGCACCGTCTCCGGACAGTCCCTTTTCTTCCCGCGAAGCGGCTTATCCACCCTTCACCCCAGCCCAAAACACATCGCCGCCCACGAACCACGACGCCGACAGTAACGGGATTGCAAAGGGGCCCGCCCTTTGCCCGCCGGAGGCAAAACAACAAAAAAGGCGGGAAAGCCCGAAAGCCCCCGCCCCTTTTCAACCAAAAATCAATCGGCCCATCACACCCGCATCGGCATCAGCACATAGAGCGCAGGGCTCTTGTCGCTCTGACGGATCAGGGTCGGCGCACCGGCATCGGCCAGATGCAGCTCCACATTATCGCCATCGATCTGGTTCAGGATGTCCTTGAGATAGGTCGCGTTAAAACCGATCTCAAAGCCGGTCGAACCGTAATCGGCAGGCAGTTCTTCGGCCGCCGTACCATTGTCGGGAGAGGTCACGGACAGCGTCACGCGGTCGGTTTCCAGCGCCATTTTCACCGCGCGGGTCTTTTCCGTGGCGATAGTGGCCACGCGGTCCACCGCTTCATAGAAGCTCTTGGGGTCCAGCCGCAGCAGCTTGTCATTGCCGGTCGGGATCACGCGGTTGTAATCGGGGAACGTGCCGTCGATCAGCTTGCTGGTCAGCACCACTCCCTCTTCGCCGCCCAGCGAGAAGCGGATCTTGCTGGCCGACAGGTCGATGCTGACGTTGCTGTCGGCATGTTCGTCGAGCAGCTTGCGCAATTCGCCCACACATTTGCGCGGCACGATCACGTCGGGCATGCCATCGGCGCCTTCCGGCTTGGCCAGCGTGAAGCGCGCCAGACGGTGGCCATCGGTGGCCGCAGCCTTCAGCTCTTCCTCGGAGACATGGAGGAAGATGCCGTTGAGATAGTAACGTGTTTCCTCGGTGCTGATGGCAAAGCGAGTACGGTCGATCAACTGCGCGAGCGTGGCGGCGGGCACTTCGAAGCTGGTCGGCAGATCGCCCTCGATAATCACGGGGAAATCGTCACGCGGCAGGGTCGGCAGTTGGAACCGGCTGCGCCCGGCCTTGATGACAAGGCGGTTCTCGGCGGTTTGCAGCGAGACCTGCGAGCCATCGGGCAGCTTGCGCGCGATGTCGAAAAGCAGATGGGCCGAAACCGTGATCGCGCCGGGCGCCTCGACGCTGACGGCGGGCAGATGCTCGACCACCTGAAGATCAAGGTCGGTGGCCATCAGGCGGACCGAACCGCTGCCGCTGGCCTCGATCAGAACGTTGGAGAGGATGGGGATGGTATTGCGCCGTTCCACCACCGATTGCACATGGCTCAAACAACGCAGCAAGGTCGCGCGTTCGATCGTGGCTTTCATGGCGTTTCTGTTCCCAAACTGTGTGGAGGTCCCCAGCGGCAATCGACAGCGGACCCCAAGCGTAAAACCGGTCCGAACCGGCGGGACAGCGCGGATTCGACCAAACATCCGCCAATTCGGATCACCTTCCTAACGCACCATCGGCGCGCAGCAAGAGTTTCATAACGTCAGGGAAGCGATTCTGGGGATAAATCCGGGGGTTTCGCGCGATTGGCCTGTTTTGCCTTCCTGTTTCACGGCTTTGCGACCCCTTAAACCCCGGACACCACCCGCCGCAGCCGCCCCTGCGCCATCCGCGCCCACACCAAAGGCCCGCCGATCCGCGCCTGCCCCTGCGCCATACGGTCCACCACCATCTCAACCGGGCAAGGCAGCCGCGTGACCGGATCGAGATAGCGCGGATAGAGGATCAGCGCGGCAGCCACCATTTCCTCAATGCTGCACCCCCGCCCCCGGCGCGGCATGGGCGGCCCCAGATCGCGCGTCAGCCCCCATCCGGCATAGAACGGCTGGCCATGGGTGATGACCTCCACCCCGCGCAGCAGCGCCTCAAACCCGGCCAGCGAGGAAATGACATGGAGTGCATCGACCTGCCCCAGCAGGCCCGCAATCGAGGCCTTGCGCTCGATCCGGTCGGCATGGCGCAGGATTTCGGCATCGGGAATCGCGCCCTTGCGATGCCCCGCCTCAACATCGGGATGAGGCTTATAGATGATCTCGGCCCCCGGCTCTTCATGCCGCGCCCGCGCCAGCAAGGCACGATTGTCGCAGCCCGCCCCGCCCAGCAGCACCGCGCGGTCATCCTCCACCTGCCCCGTCACCAGCACTCGGCGGCGCGTTTGGGGCAGCAGCGCGGCGCCCACCGCGCCCGCGCCATATTTGCAGATCCCTCCGTCAATCAGGCGGGATCGCAGATCCGCCGCGCGGGCCAGCACATCAGGCGCAAAGCCGCCCCTCGCCAGCATCGCCTCCAGCCCGTTTTCCCGCGCCGGATCGACATAGGAGCCCATCGGATCGACAATCACCGAGAGCGGCGGCACGCAATGCGCGCCAAGCCCGCTCGACCGGATAAAGCCGTCCTCGATCTCGCCCGACATCACTCCCCGCGCCGCCAGATCGCGGCCCAACCCGCCCCCGCATCGCGCCACCCAAGCCAGCACGCGATCCCCCGCGCCCAGCCCCGCACCTGTCCGCCGATAGGGCACCCCCGCCCCATCCCAGAGCAAGGCGTCCAGCGTCTCGCGCTTCCACCCGGCAATGCCGAAAATCGCAGCGGTCCGGCGATTGCCTTCGATCATCCGCCGCCATCCGCCCAGCATCCGCGCCGCCGCGACAAAGCCCATCGGCGCGCCGGTAAACGGATCGCGCGGCGCGCCCTGCGCCATTACCTTTTCCGCGCGCCCCTCGCGCAATTGCTCCACCAACGCCCGCTCGGCCGGATCGCCCTGCCCGCTCCACGGATCGCCCCCCGGCGCCCAGAACGCGCCCCCCACACGCTCCTCCACCAAGGCGCGGGCGACCTCGCGCGGATCCTCGTCGCACCGCCCCCCCGGCCTCACCAGATCTCCAGCGCGATGGCGCGGAAACGGAGGGATGCGCAGGAAAACCATTACGCGGCCGGCAATTTCACCGCATCGTCAATCGCCTGAATATCGCGCAAAAACGGCTCAAGATCGTGCAGAGGCAACGCGCAAGGCCCATCGCATTTCGCCACCGCCGGATCGGGATGCGCCTCAAGAAACAGGCCCGCTATGCCCACCGCCATGCCCGCCCGCGCCAGCGCGCCCACCTGAGAACCCCGCCCATCGGCGCTGTCGGCGCGGCCGCCGGGGCGCTGCAACGCATGGGTTACGTCAAAGACCACCGGGGCATAGTCCTTCATCAGGTCCATCCCCAGCATATCGACCACCAGATTGTTATAGCCAAAGCACGATCCTCGCTCGCACAGCAGCACACGCGCATTGCCCGCCTCCTCACATTTGGCGATGATATGGCGCATTTCGTGGGGCGCGAGGAATTGCGGCTTTTTCACATTGACCACAGCGCCCGTGGCCGCGATTGCCTCGACAAGATCGCTCTGCCGCGCGAGGAAGGCGGGCAATTGCAGAATATCGGCCACCTGAGCCACCTGCGCGGCCTGATAAGGTTCATGCACATCGGTCAGCACCGGCACGCCAAAAGTCTGCCGCACCTCCTCCAGCATGCGCAGTCCCGCCTCCAGCCCCGGCCCGCGAAACGAGCGCAGCGAGGATCGGTTGGCCTTGTCAAAGCTGGCCTTGAACACATAGGGGATGCGCAGACGCCCGGTGACTGTGACAAAGTGCTCGGCCAAGCGCATCAGTTGATCGCGGTCCTCGATCACATTCATGCCCCCGATCAGCACAAAGGGCCGGTCATTGGCAAAGACGATGCTCTCATTCAGGCGTAGCTTGCCCGCCCCGCGTTTGGGGGCATCGGCGGCGAAGGTCTGACTTTCATGCGACATACGATCTTTGTAACCGATGCGGTCCATCAGTCCATCGAACGCTGCGCCAAAATGGCCTCAATTGCCGGAACATCCTCCGGGTTGTTCAGCTCGACACAATCCCATTCGGGCGCATCATGGCTCTGCACGATCACGGGCGCGTCGCCTTCCAGAAAGCGCAATTGCTCCAGCCCCTCCAGTGCCTCCAACGGCGAAACCGGCTGGGCCGCATACCAGCGCAGGGCCTCGGGCCGATAGGCGTAAAGCCCCAGATGCAGCCGCACCGCGCGATGCGGCGCCCCATCGCCATCCGGCACAAAAGGCAGCAACCGCTTGGAAAAATACAACGCCCGCCCATCCTGCGCGCAGACCGCCGTGGTGCCCCCCACGCGCCCGGCCGCCGCATCCCCGGCCAGATGGGCATAGGCCCCCGCGCTGGCGCGAAAGGCCGCCGTGGCCATGGCCGCATCGGGCCGCGCGGCCAGTGCCTGCACCAGATCGGGGATCAGCCCGGCAGGCGTTAACGGCGCGTCCCCCTGCAAATTGACCACAACATCGACCGGCGGCAATTGCGCCATAGCCTCGGCGCAGCGCTCCGTGCCATTGCGGCAAGAGGGCGAGGTCATCACCACCTTTGCTCCAAACCCGCGCGCGGCCTCGGCGATCCGCGCATCATCAGTGGCCACCCATACGCCCGCCAGCCCCGGCGCGCGCACCGCCATAGCCGCGCGCCAGCTCCGCTCGATCAGCGACCTTGCCCGCCCCCGCCCCCCGCGCAGCATGGCCAGCGGCTTGCCCGGATAGCGCGTCGAGGCAAAGCGCGCCGGGATCACAATCGCAAAACGGATCATGCCGGTTCCAGCCCCATCGGCAACAGATCATGCATATGCACGATGCCCAAAGGCACGCCCTCGCCCCCCGCCATGGGTGCGACGACAAAGGCGGCCGTGATCTTGGCCTCGTTCATCCATTTCAGCGCATCGACCGCCACCATATCGGCGCAAAGCGAAAGCGGATCGCGCGTCATCACCTCGCCCGCTGTTCTCTCGGCCAGAGTGCTGAAATGCCGCCGCAGATCGCCGTCGGAGATCACCCCCAGCAACCGCCCCGCCCCGTCCACCACCCCGGCCAGCCCATAGCGATGATCGCTGATCACCGGCACCACATCGGACATCGGCGCATCGGGCGCCACCAGCGGCAATCCCGTACGGTGCATCACCTCGCCCACCGGGGTCAGCCGCTGGCCTATCGCGCCGCCCGGATGCAGAGCGCGGATCTGGCCCCGCCCCACCCCGCGCGCCTCCATCACCGAGAGCGCCAGCGCATCACCCAGCGCCAGCTGCATCACCGTCGAAGTCGTGGGCGCAAAACTGTCCTGGCAAGCCTCGGGCCGGTCGGGCAGCAACAGCAGCACATCGGCCATATTACCCACCATCGAGCGCGAACACGCCACCATGCCGATGATTGCCACCCCCAACGCCCGCGCATGGCGCAGCACCGACCCCAATTCGCCCGTATTGCCCGAATTGGAAAGCACCAGCAGCACGTCTCCGGCCATCATCATGCCCAGATCGCCGTGCGAGGCCTCCGCCGGATGCAGGAACAGCGCCGCCGTGCCCGTGGCGGAAAATGAGGCGGCGATCTTGCGCCCGATATGTCCCGATTTGCCCATGCCCGACACCACCAGCCGCCGCCGCGCCCCCGCGATCAGCCAGCAGGCCCGCGCGAAACTGTCATCCAGCCCCTCGCCCAGATGGCGCAGCGCCTCGGCCTCATGTGCGATGATGGCGCGGCCCCGGCCCCGGATCGTGGCGATCTGCGCCGGGCTGGGCATAGCGGCGGTCAGGGCGGGGGATAGAGCGGGGTAATTCATGCGATCCGGCAACCCTTTGGGCGGCATCCGGCCCGTTCGGGGCCGGGAGCGGACCGTTAATGCCCGCCCTTCAGATCTATGTGTTTACTCTGAGACAGGCTGGGCGACGAGCCAAAGCGCATCGCTTTCCCAGCTAATCTCCTCCAAACCGGCAGCTTTTGCGCAGGCGCCCGCCGGCACCGTCTCGCCCCTGACCATCACCAGCCCCGAGATCGGCACCACCAGCAGCGGCCCTTGCGGATAACGCGCCAGCAAATTCTGATCGGCCACGCCATTGACCCGGTCCAGCCGGAAATAGGGCCCATCGACCAGCGCCACCGTGCCCGTTTCGGGCAGGCGCTTGTGCCAGCGCGCCAGATCGTAAACCTCGCCCAGCGAAACGGCCAGACCCTCGTCCAGATGCAATTCGCGCGGGCGACCATAATCGAACAGGCGATAGGTGATATCGCTGTTCTGCTGGATTTCGATCACACTGACGCCCGCGCCGATGGCATGGACGGTGTTGGCCGGAATATAGAAGAAATCGCCCGGCGAGACCTTATGCCAGACCAGCATATCCTCGATCCGCCCATCAAGCGCGGCGGCGCGCAAGGTTTCGGTGTCGACCGCGCGGTCAAACCCGATGCCAAGGCGCGCATCCTGCTCGGCGGCGATCACCAGCCAGCATTCCTCCTTGCCCTGACGGCCCAGTCCCTTGGCCATCGTCTGGCGGTCGCTGGGGTGAACCTGAACCGAGAGCTTATCGCTGGTGAAGATATATTTCACCAGAAGTTCAGGCAGTTGTGCAGGCGGTTCGAACCAGATTTCGCCGATGCGCGCCCCTTTAGGCGCGACAAAGGGACGCGGCAGAACTTCGCAACCCCAAGGCTTTTCCACCTGTCTGATGGGCAGCAGAATCTCGCTCAAAACCGCCTCCTGCGTCATGATCGGCCGATTACTGATTCACCGCGCCCAGCAATTTGCCGACCTTCTGCACGCCCGGCACACTGGTCACCAGCACGTCGCTGCCATCGACCACCACCATGACGCCTTCAAGGCCGACCACCGAAACCTTCGGCCCGTCGCTTTCCACCAGAACGTTGCGACAGCCGACAAGTTCCGCCTCGCCGATCACGCTGTTGCCCGCTTCGTCCTTGTCGCGCGCCTCCCACAGGGCGTGCCAGTTGCCGATGTCGGACCATGCCATATTGGCAGGGACCACCGCAGCGCGGTCGGTCTTTTCCATCACCGCATAGTCGATCGAATCGCTTTCCACCGCGTTGAAGGCGGCGGCATCGGGATGGAAACGTCGGCCATCGACGGTCCCGTTGGCCACCGCCTGCGCCACGCCTTCAAGAATGGCGGGGCGATGAGTGCCCAGTTCCTTGAGGAAATCGCCCGCGCGCATCGCAAAGATGCCACCATTCCATGCATAGGAACCTTCGGCCAGAAATTCCATCGCGCGTTCCAGATGGGGCTTTTCGACAAAGCGGTCGACCTTGAAGCCATCCGCGCTGATCGCCTCGCCACGCTTGACGTAACCAAATCCGGTTTCCGGCGCGGTGGCCGTAATGCCAAATGCGACAAGCCAACCTTCCTGCGCCAGCCGCCCGGCGGCCTGCGCGGCGGTCACAAAACTGGCAGGATCACCGATATGGTGATCGCTGGGGCAGACCAGCATCACATCATCGGGGGCCATGCGCAAAGCGGCCAAAGCAATCGCCGCCGCCGTGTTGCGCGCCGAAGGTTCCACCAGAATTCGCGCATCAGGAGCGCCGCCCAACTGGCTTTCAACATGATCGAGATGTTTGGTGCCGGTCACGATCATAGGCGCATCGAAAATGGCGCGATCACTGGCCCGTGCAATGCCCTGTTCGAACAGGGTCACATTCCCCACGAGCGGCAGGAACGGCTTGGGCTTCACCGCACGGCTGCGCGGCCACAAACGGGTGCCACTACCGCCGCACAGAATAACCGGGGTAATCTTCTGCATGTTGCCCTTTCACCGCTGAATCACGAGAATTGAATTGGCGAGTGCCACAGCAAGGCACGTAAATCCACCCATATCGACCATGATCCCAGTTTATTGCATTTCGCACAGTGCCTCAAAATAAAATCCGGTTTTTGGCTGGAAGACGCCGTTTCATACGAAAACGCAGAAGTCGGAAATATGCCCGTTTGCCGGGCTGTCCGGGACGACAGACAGGGTAAAAGTCGCGCCGAAATGCCTGCTGCAAGTGGGAAATACAGCATCGGGACCGAGCCGCGAGAAATCGACGCATCAAAATGGAAGAGAGGAAATTACCTTATAGGATATTATATTTTTACATGGATGCCGATTTGGCTCAATTCTTCTGTCCCTCAGCTACGCTGGGGCCGCCCATCACACCCAAACATCATTAATTCCAATACGGAGGAGTTACTAATAGAAAAAGCGGAAAAATCGCTCTATTTTCTAGACTTACAGCCAATAAACAACCACATTACAAAAAGATCATCGTTAACTATTCCCCATAATGGGATGCCCATGTCAAACTCCGGCGTCTTTCGACTCAATGTGCAGGCAAGGCCCGCAAACTCTTTTCAGCGTGAAAGCGCGGTGGCGCTATTACCGCACCGCCCTTTCATTCCGGCGGGTCGGCAAGATCACCAGTTTGCCCAGCCCGCGGCCAAGGATGTTCGCCGCTTCCTGTTTTTACAGGGACCGCCGGGCCCGTTCTTCTATCAACTGGCTCAAACCCTTGCCAAAAACGGGCAAGAAGTGCGTCGCATCAACCTGAATGGAGGTGACGAGCATGACTGGCCCGGCGTAATTGCCGCCCCCTCCGGGGCTCATCGCGCCACAAACTATCGCGGCACGCAGGGAGGATGGCCGCTGTTCATTGACCATTATCTGCGCCGGTCAGGAATAACCGATCTGGTGCTGTTCGGCGATTGCCGCCCCATGCACATGGCGGCCCACCAGATGGCGCGCCTTATCGGGGTGCGGGTCCATGTGTTCGAAGAGGGTTATATCCGCCCCAACTGGCTGACGCTGGAGCGCGACGGGGTCAATGGCCACTCTCCCCTGCCGCGCAGCCCGCAGGATATTCTGGTCGCCGCACACAATCTGCCCAGCCCTGCGCCCCAGCCGTCTATTGGCGCTTCATTGGGGCGGCGGGTACGCGATACATGGGGCTATTTCGGCCATATGGTGCTGGGCGCGATAACCCTGCGCTATCCCTTCTACCGCTCGCACCGGCCCGGCTCGATCATGCTGGAAGGATTGGGCTGGGTCGCCAAATATCTGACACGCGGGCAACGAGCAGCACAAACGCAGACCGCGCTCAAGATGTTGAAGGAGAGCGATTATTTCCTCTTCCCCCTGCAATTATCCTCGGATTATCAAATCCGCGTCCACTCCCCCTTTTCCTCGATGCGTCAAGCCGCCGACTATGTGCTTGCCAGCTTTGCCGCCCATGCTCCGCCCGAAACCAGCCTTGTCATCAAGGAGCATCCGCTCGACGCCACGCTGGGAGGATGGGGCGCCTATGTGCGCGACCGCGCACGCGCGATGGGGCTGGGCAACCGGCTGATCCATCTGGCGGGCGGCGATCTCAATACGCTGGCGCAAGGTGCGCGGGCAATGGTCGTGGTCAATTCCACCTCGGCCACCTTTGCACTGGCGGGCGGTATCCCGGTCAAGGCGCTGGGCCGGGCGGTCTATGCCATCCCCGGCATCGTTGATGAGCAACCGCTGGCGCAATTCTGGACCGCCCCCACGCCGCCCGATGGCGTGATCTATGACGCCTTCTGCCGGGTGCTGCACCGCCACTGCCTCGTGCGCGGCGGGCTGGCCAGCGAGTCTGCCACGCGGATCCTGATCGCCAATGCGGTGGAACGGTTGATGGGGTGAGGTTCGTTTTGCCTCCGGTGGGCAAAACTCAAAACCCTACCTCACCACCCCGGTGTTCACCAAAGCCCCCTGCACCGCAATGATCGGGCTGAACAACTGGCTTACCAACTGGATCAGCTTGCCGGGCTGATTGGCGGCGGCATTGCCGATATAGAGGACATCCTTGTCGCGCATAACAAAACGCTGGGCCAAAAAGACGCTGCCAGGGTTCATCATGTTGATGTGATAGACGGTGGGCGCCTCCGCCGCCCCCGCTCCACCAGCGTCAAAGCGGAAGATGAACACCGCTTTGGCATCGCCCAGATTGGGATTGGGGCCGCCCGCCGCCGACAGCGCCTCGGCCAAGCTGACCGAGGGGGCGGAAAAAGGCAGTTGTTCTACCCGGCCCGCCGCGCCCAGAACGGCAAAGGTCTGCGGTTTCTTGATGATCTCGATCTGGTCGCCGGGGCGGATGCGCCAATCGCGCGCCGCGCCCTGCATCGCTTCGGCAAGGCGAAATTCCTGCGCCCGCGCCCCGCGCGTCACCTGCACGGCCAGATCCTTTGCCTCGCCCCGATAGCCGCCCGAAAGCGCGATCACCTCGGGCAGGGTTTCACGGTTGCTGGTCAGCACCAGTCGTCCGGGCCGCGCCACTTCGCCGCCCAGAATGACGCTGTTGGTCACCGACTGGGCAATGCCCACCACCACCTGCGGATTTTGCGACAGACCCTTCAGAGCACCCCGAATCGCCCCGGCCAGTTGCGTCGATGTCATCCCGCCCGCGCGCATCCGCCCGACAAACGGCACAAAGATCTCGCCCCTATCATCCACGCGCATCATGGGCAGCCGCTCGGCCTGCGCCGCGCCATTAATGGCGGCGGTCGCCGGGTGCGTGCCGGCAAACAGGCTGACGCCTGCCTCATAGATCTGGATATCGAGCATATCGCCCGGCCCGATCATATCGGTGGGCGGGGCCGCGCCATCATCGCCCGCCGCCCCGGCCAGAACCGGCGCCACCGGCAGAGCGGCCTGCGAATCCACCGCGACGATTCGAAAGGATTTCTCCTCCTGCCCCGCCGCATGGGCCATCACCTGCCGTCCGGTCGGCCCGCTGACCGGCAGGGTGGCGCAGGCGCCCAGCATCATGGGCAAAGCCGCCACCAATTGCCTCACGCTCATCCTGTTCATGCCGACCTCAGATCCCGCGCGCGGCCCCTTGCCCCGCTCTTTTGCGCATATCACCGGCCCGGCCCCCTCCGCACGAACAGTTGGCTCCAGATTACGGCGCAATACGGATGCATCCGCGATACTCAAGGCGGCAGAGCGGGGATAATCAACGCCCATCTGAAAACGAAAAGCCGGAGCCTATGGCCATCCCCACCAATCGCGCGATTGGCCGCATTTCCCATTTCGACGCCTTTCTGGCCGATCATGGTCGAGCGCTGGTCGGCTGGGGGCGCAAGCCTTCGGGACGGCGGGCGGAAATGGCGGCGCGGCTGTTGCGGCTGCCCTTTGCGCTGCTGGAGGATGGGTTTCTACGCTCGGTGGCGCGCAATGATCCGCCGCTCTCGCTGATCGTCGATGATCTTGGCTGTTACTACGATGCCTCGCGCCCAAGCCGGATCGAGATCGCCACCGCGCGGGGGGCAACCCCGGATCAGGCCCCGCGCGCGCGCGCGCTGATCGCGCTTTGGCGGAACAGCGGCCTGTCGAAATACAACCATGCGCGCGACTATGCCGGGCCCCTGCCCGAACGCTATGTTCTGGTGGCCGACCAATGCCATGGCGATCTGTCGGTGGCGATGGGGCTGGGCCAAGGCGCGGATTTTGCCGCCATGCTGCGCGCCGCGCTGCAAGACTGGCCCGGCCATGACGTGCTGGTCAAGGTGCATCCCGATGTACGCACCCATGGAAAGGCGGGCTGGATCCCGACGGATGCGCTCGATCATCCACGCATCCGGGTGATCGACGATGGATGCCATCCGGTGCGCCTGATCCGGGGGGCTTCGGCGGTCTATACGGTCACCTCGCTGATCGGGTTTGAAGCGTTGATGCACGGGCGGGCGGTCCATTGTTTCGGCATGCCCTTTTATGCCGGATGGGGCCTGACGCAGGACGCCATGGCCGCCCCGGCGCGGCGGCGCGCAGCAGGCATCGAGGATCTGGTCCATGCCGCGATGGTTGAGGCGGCGCGCTATGTCGATCCGCAGGGCGGGGCGATCTGGCCGGTGGAGCGCGCGATTGCCCATGCCTGCCAACAGCGCGCCCGCTGGCTTGGCGCATGAACCGCCTGCCCTCCACCGACCTCTATTTTCGCAATGCCATGGCGCCATGGGTGCGCCCATGTTTAGGATGGGGCAAGAGGCCGATCCGGGCGGCAGGGGCCAATGCCTTTATCGCGGGCGATGCCTTCGTGCTGATTCGACAGGACAGGCCGAAGGTGATGCGCATGGCGCTGAACTGGCGCGGGCCGATGGTCTATGTGATCGACGATGATGTGGCGGCGGGGGCGGTCTGCCCGCTTTTGCCGGATACCTATCGGGCGCGGCTGGCCTGGTTCCAGCAGGCGTTTCACCGCGATCTGCTGGCGCGGGCCGATATTGTGCTGGCCGCCTCGGAAGTGCTGGCGCAAAGGCTGGCTCGGAATCGCGCCGGGCCGATCATGCGGATTGATCCGGCGTGGCGGCAACCCTTGGCCGATGGCGCGCATTTTGCCCCGCTGGCGCGCGGCGCGCCTTTACAGGTCGTGCAACTGGGCAGCGGCAGCCATCGCGGCGCTCTGGCCGCCATCGCGCCGATCATGCGCGATCTGCTCGACCGGCATCAGAATCTGCGTTTCACCTATTTTTCGCCTCGCACCATCGATCAAGGGCTGGAGCGCCACAGCCGCGCCCGTAGGATCGAACCGATGACATGGCCCGAATATCAACGCTGGATGGCGCGCAACCGGTTCCACCTGGCGCTTTACCCTCTGACGCAGACCGCGTTTGACCGCGCGCGCTCGGCCAGCAAACTGACCGAACATGCGATCATGGGCGCGGCGGGGCTCTATCCGCAGGGCTGGCCCCCCGCGCAAGGGCACGAGGGCGCGTTAATGGCGCCCGACCGGCCAGAGGAATGGGGTGAAACGATCACCCAATGCATCCATCGGCGCTATGAATTGCAATGGATAGCACAGAGTTTTAGCAAAAGCCTGCCTTGCGTCCAACGTTTTGCAGTGCAACAAGAGATGTGGCAAAGGATTTTACCCATCGAGCAATGGTGAATTTTTACAAAATCTTGTTTTATACGGCCCTGCGCCGGCCCAAACTTGCCGCAGAGGCGCTTTATTGGCGCCTGACGGGTAAGAAAGCGCGCGCCCGAAATCGGCTGCGCGCCTGTCTGGAACAGGGCCCCAATGCCTATCGCGACTGGATCGCTCTGGTCGAACGGCGCCCTGAAATGCTGGCCAAGGCCGCGCTGGACTGGCCCGAATGGCCGGTGCGGCCGCGTATTTCGGTGCTGGTCTATCACGCGCCGGGCGAAACCACCGCCGATGTCGAACGCCGCATCGCCGCGCTTGAGGCGCAGACCTATGGCGAATGGGAAATGGTGCTGGCCCAATCGCGCGAGGCGATGCCCACCCGCACCCCGGTGGTGCCGCGCCTGACGCTGGTGCCCGGGCGTACCGACAATCCGGCCAAAGCGCTGATGCAGGGCATAGAAGGCGCGACCGGCGACTATGTTCTGCCGCTGGGCGCCGATACGCTGCTGGCGCCCGATGCGCTTTACCATCTGGCCAAGGCGGTGGTGGCCAATCCCGAAGCCGGTGTGCTCTATGGCGACGAGGACCGCATCAACCGCAAGGGTCTGCGCAGCCATCCATGGTTCAAACCGCGATGGAACCCGGACCTGTTTCTGGCGCATGATTACCTGTCAACGGCCTGTCTGGTCCGGCGTGAAGATGCGCTGGCGACGCCGCCGATCCATCCCGCGCTCTCGGCGGCGGGGCTTTATGCGATGCTGATCAACATCACCGCCCAGGCAGAGGTTGTCCATGTGCCCCGCGTGATCGCCCATCGCCAGGCGGTGGACGCGCATGACCCCGATGCGCTGGCTGCGCGGGCGGCGGCGGTGGCCCACCATGTCGCGCCGCTGGGCGCATCGACGCGGATCGGCGCGCATGGCACCGTGGCGATCGACTGGCCGATGCCCGAAATGCAACCGCTGATCTCGATTATCATTCCCACCCGTGATCAGGTCCAGTTTTTGCGCAAATGCGTGACCGGGGTTCTGAATGGCACGCGGTATCGCAATATCGAAATCCTGATCATCGACAATGGCAGCGTCGAGGCCGAGACGCTGGACTATTTCGCGCGCGTTTCGGGCAATCCGCGGGTGCGCGTGATCCGGCATGACGTGCCTTTCAACTGGTCGGCGCTCAACAATCTGGGCGCGCGCGAAGCGCGGGGCGAATATCTGTGCCTGCTCAATAATGATATTGAGATCATGGATGAAAACTGGCTCTCGACGATGGTGCGTCAGGTGGTGCGGCGCGGCGTCGGGGCGGTAGGGGCCAAATTGCTCTATCCCGATGGCACGATCCAGCATGCCGGCGTGGTGATCGGGCTGGGTCAGGCGGCGGGCCATGCGCATAGGTTTCAGCGCAATGGCGATCCGGGCTATTTCGCCCGCGCCCATGTGCCCCATCGCGTATCGGCGGTGACGGGGGCCTGTATGCTGGTCAGCAAGGCGCTGTTCCGGTCGGTGGGCGGGCTGGACGAATCCGGCTTTGCGGTGGCTTTCAACGATGTCGATCTGTGCATGAAGCTGCAAGCTGCGGGCTATTACAATATGTACGAGCCGCGCGCGGTGCTGGTCCATCATGAAAGCAAGAGCCGCGCGCGCGACACCCATGCCACGCAGGTCGAACGCTATCGGCGCGAGCTGGCGCTGTTGCAGGAGCGCTGGGGCACGGCAACCTATGTCGACCCGCTGCACCACCCCGCGCTGGACCCGACCTCGGAAACTTATCGCATCGCGCTATAAGATAGCCATCCCCGTCGGATCGTGATCGCGGCGCGCGGGCGGCGGCACATGGTCCAGCGAGAAAGGCTGGAAATGGCCCGGTTTACGCAGGACCACATCAAAGCTGCCCTTATAGGGGATCGTGGCCAGCGCCTCCAATATGCAGATCCCGGCCAGATGGCGATGATAGGCCCCCAGCATCACATCGGGGCATGAATTCCATTTGTGGCCGTAGAGGCTGACATCATTGCGCGCATCCCATTGATAACGCCAGTCCGGCAGCACCAGCCCGATCCCCCCGCCCGGACGCAGCAGATCCAGCCAGTAGCGGATCGTCGCCACCGGATCGTGGATATGTTCCAGCACATGCAGCGCGACGATATAATCGACCGTTCCGGCCCGAAAGGGCAGATTGTCAGGGCTGGCCAGCCATGCGTTCTGGCTGGCCATGGCATGGCCGCCATCGACCGCATCGCGCGCAATATCCACCGGGGTCAGATGGGGCGTAATCAGGCGATTGCCGCAGCCGACATTGATGCCATTAAGCGCGGCCGGTTCAAATCCGACTGGTCGCGCGCGCAGGGCAGCCTCCTCCTCGGCCTTGCGCACCTTGTCCACTTCCTCGCCCAGATAGACCACCCGCGTGCCCGTCTGGCGCGCCAGCAATTCGCGCTCGCCCAGCGTCAGGCCGCGCAATTGCGGGACCATGTCCATCACATTGCTGCGGTTGATCCGGGCTTTGATCTCTTGGTAAAATTCCATGATAACCTCGCTTACAAATTGGAATAAAGCGCGATGGCCTCTTCAATATCGCCTTTGACGCTGGCCGATCCCCGGTCGATCAGCAAAGCCATGTCGCAATATTGCCGGATCGTCTCGACACTGTGCGAGGCCAGGATCAGCGCGCGGTCGCGCCGTTTGACGAAGATTTCCTCATGGCATTTGCGCTGGAAATTCTGATCGCCCACCATGATGACCTCGTCGATCAGATAGCAGTCAAATTCGATGGCCAGACTGAGCGCAAAGGCCAGACGCGCGCGCATCCCGGAGGAATAGGTTTTGACCGGCATCGCCAATTGCCGCCCAAGCTCGGTAAAATCCTCAAGAAAATCCTGAATTTCACGATAGTCGCGGCCATAGATGCGCGCGATGAAGCGGGCATTGTCATAGCCGGTCAGGCTGCCCTGAAACCCACCGCCAAAGCCCAGCGGCCATGATACGGTCATCTTGCGCTCGATCCGCCCGGCGGTGGGCATTTCCACGCCCCCGATCATCTTGATCAGCGTGGTCTTGCCCGCGCCATTGCGCCCCAGCACGCCCAGCTTTTGCCCCCGCCCGATGGTCAAATCCACTCCGCCCAGCACGAGTTTGCGCCCATGCCCGGCCGGATAGGATTTGACGAGGCCCGAACAGCGGATCATTCGACCACCATCACCCGGCGCACATGCCGGCACAGCATCAGCCCCACCATCAGCACAGGCAAACACCATGCCGGCGTATAGGTCAGGCTGAAATGAGGATAGACCGCATCGCCGAACACGCCATAGCGCATCATCTCCATCGCATGAACCGGCGGCGACCACAGCACCGCCGCCTTGATATTGGGGGCCAGCCAATCGGCCATGAAAAAGGCGCCGGAAAAGGGCACCATCAGATAGGTCGTAACCGGCATGACCTTTTCCAGCACCTCGGACATTTCGGACAAAGGCGCGACAATCGTGGCCAGCGTCAGCGTGAAGAGCGCATAATAGGACCAGCCGAGCAGCAGATAGCCAAGATCGTGCGGCCACGGAAATTCATCCAGCGCATACAGTACCGTACCGATGAACAGATAGGCCATCATATGCCCGATCATCTCAACGAAAAAGCGCACGAGGATCAGGTCGAGGATCTTGACCTGTCGGTGATACATCAGGCTGGAATTGGCCGCGAAACTGCCCATCGCGCGCAGCACGGTGCTGCGAAACATCACCAAGGGCAGATAGCCTGTGGCGACAAAGGCGATGATGGAGACCCCATGCTCCTGCGGCCCCTTTTCAAAGCGCCAGAGCAGGCCCACCAGCACCGCAAAAAGCAAAGGCTCGGCCATCACCCAGAGGAAGCCGATATTTTCCCGCCCGAAGCGCGTGGTCAATTCGCGGATGATCAGCGCCTGTATCACCCGCGTCTGGATAGCCCAGCCCTGATGAAGTGCCGCCATGGTCAGTCCTCCGGCGCATGTTCAAGGATGCCCACGATGAACATCCACGCCACAAAATAGAGACATAGCGAGGCGCCCAGCACCGTCAGCACGATCTTGATCCGATGCGGCAGCGCCGGTTCATCGGGCAGCGCGGGATCGACCACGCGTTCAAGATAATATTGCTGGCGCAGCGTTTCCACCCGCGCCTGTTCCAGCGCGGCATTGGCGACATTGAGGTTTTGCGCGGCAAATTCCTGCTCCTGCGCCAGCCGTTCATAGCCCGCCATTTTCGAGGCAATCGCGCCGGGCGGGCCCATCACCCGGCCATTCTGTCCGGCAACCGCGCGGCCCATCGCAGCGATCTTTTCCTGAAGCGCGGGGATCATCGGATTGCGCGGCGTGGCCTCGCGGATCTGGTCCAGTTGTGCCTGCGCGGCGGCTTGTTCGGACACCAGCCGGTTGGCCACCTCGAGCGCGCCTTGCGCCTGACGCGCCGGGTCGATCAAGGCCTCGTTGTTGCGATAGACGCCCAGCGCTGCGCGCGCCTTTTGCACCCGTATCTCGGCGGCGGCCACCCGGCGCTCGGCCTCGGCCACCTGTTTTCCCTCGGCCCGAGCGTTCAGGACATTAACCAGATCCTCGCTCAACCCCAGCAATTGCTGGTTGAGACGCTGGGCATCGCCGGGATCAAACGCCTTGACCTTCAACACTACCAGCCCGGTCTCATGGTTCATCGCCACATTGATCATCGCGCTGTAATAGCGGAACAAATGCTCCCGCCCCGGACGGGCCAGCACGCCTGGATAGCGCGCCAGCGCATCCACCCCCGCCCGACCAAACATCGCCGCCACCGCCCCGCCCCGGTTCACCGCCGCCAGCGCCGAGCGCGAGCGTATATAGTCGATCACCTCATTGGCCTGTTCCTGCCCCCCCGATAGGCCGGTGGTTTGAATCAGATTGGCCAGCGTAGAGACCTGCGCCGATTTCTGCGCCGGTGCCTTGATGACGAACCGGCTTTCCGAAACATAGATGTCCGAGGCAAACAGCCCCTCATAGGCCGCCGTGGCCAGCGTGGGCAAAACCACCATCGCCGCGATCCAGCGCTGCCGCCAAAGCCATTGAATCGACAGGATTTTCATAGCACCTCTCCCGCCGTAATCAGGACCATTTGGCCCGCCATTGTTCGACCAGATCGAATTGCCCGCGATAGCGCCCGCACACGGCGGCGCGGTTCAGCACCTGCTGATGGGCCAGCACATCGGGCGCCACGCCCGCAACGGCCGCATCGCGCGTGTTCAGATAATCCACGCTGGCCTTCACGCCTTCAGGATGTTTTTCAAAGCGATAGTTGAAATAGCGCAGCCAGTAATCCCCCTCGATCCGCGAGACTTTATCCTGCGCCGCCTCGCTCAAATTGTGCGAATGGGTGACAAAGGCGTCCGGCGCATAGGCCTTCTGATAGCCCTGCTTGATCACCTCCCACGCCCAGACCTGATCCTCGCCCCATGGAATGTCGGGATAGGGAATCTTGTCCCAGACGCAGCGGCGCAGGGCCGCATTGTTGTCCGAAAAATAATGCAGCCATTGCTGCCAGTTGATCCCGCCCCATTCCATGCTCGGCGGGGTCACGCTCCATTGCGCAACATGGGGCATCGCGCCCAGATGGGCGAAATGCCCCTCCTGCCCATTGCGGACAAAGCTCGTGGCATCGGCATAGGCCAGATGGCCGCCAAACACGCCCGCGACCTGGTCCCCTTTGTCAAAAGCGCTGATCATATTGGCCAGCCAATGTGGCGTGGCGGGCGTGGCATCCTGCGTCAGCACTGCGACGAATTCGGCATCGGTCATCGAAATCGCCAGATTGCGTGTGCGCCCATGCGAAAACTCGGCATTGGGGATCTGATGCAGCCGCACGCCCCGGTGGCTGAATTCGCGGATGATCTCCAGCGTGTTGTCGCTCGATCCGCTGTCCACAACCATCACGTCAAAGGCCCAGTCGGTCTGCTGCGTCACCAGCGCCTGCAACACGCCGCGAAAAAGATCACCGCCATTCCACGTCGGGATGATAACCGCCGCCTTGTGGGCATAGTCGCGCGTAGAAAACAGCGCGCGCGGGGTCACCGGCTCATTGTTCTGACTCAGCCCCTCGATCAGCGCCCCCTCCAGCGCCCTTGCGCTCTTTTCCCAGCTCAGCCCCGCGACAAAAGCCGCGCCGCCTGCCCGCAACCTCTCCCGCTCCGCCGCGCTTTCGATCAGGCGCCGCAACACGTCGGCCATGCCATGGGGCGTTGGCGGGGCAAAGGCGACCGATCCTTCGGGAAACACAGCGCGCGTACTTTCCGCGTCCAGCTCGACCACCGGCAGGCCGCAGGCCATCATTTCCATCGGGATCAGCGAATAATTGCTGGCCGAAAAGACCATGCCGATGTCGGTCGAACGATAAAGATCGCCCAATTGCGCGGGGCTGAGCAACCCATGGTTGACATGCTCATAGGGCAGCGCGCCGCCCAAATCATCCTGACCGAACAGATCGACCCGGAAACGCACCCCCCGGTCATGCAGGATCAACAGCGCCTCGCGCCCCAGTTCGACCGCGCGGCGCGGCGTGGAGGCGCGGGCGTAAAAGGCGATGCGCGGCGGGTCATGCTCAATCTTTTCGCCGCGATAATAATACATGGGATCATAGGCCAGTTCCCAGGCCCGCGTCCAAAGCCCATACCGCTCCTCGCAGATCGACTTCAGCCAGGCCCCGGCGCAGACCGCCTTGAACCCCATGCGATAGGTCATGTCCGCCACATAGGTGAACGTGCCATGCGTGTGAAACAGAGCCTCATAATCCTGCACCAGATAGAAACGCTCCTTCATCAGCGTCATCTGCGCGGCGGGAAAGGTCGTCCACATATCGGTGGCGATCACCAGATCGCCCGAAATCCCCTCCACCTCTTCGGGCAGGAAGCGCACGATCACGCGGTCAATGAGCTGATACCATGCGCGGATATGTTCCCACGCCTGTCGCTCATCGTGATGCACGGTGGGGTTCTGGATCCAGATCGTCTGGCGATGGCCGAAACTTTCCAGATAGCGGACCATGCGAAAGATCGACATATGCCCGCCGCCGCCGGGGCCGAAATCGGGGATGATCCAATGGATGTTCATCGATTCCGGGTTAAAGCTACGCGTCAGCGGCGCCAGCGCCTGTGCCCGGTTGCGGGCGATGGCGGCGGTATTATGCACCCATCGGTTGGGCCGGTCCGGATGCACCGGCAGATCGTTCCACCCCGGTTCGCCCTTGGCCCGCGCCTGCGCAGGCACCGATGCCGCCGTATCGGCCAGCCCGCTGTCCGGACCCGACCGGCGCCCCAGCCGTCGCCCGATCCAAAGGTAATGTTGCGCCGGATCTATGCCCGACATCGCCACGTCGGCATAACGGTTGGCATACCACGCCGCGTCAAACTGCCCCGACTGGCGCAATTGCCCGATCGCCTCGGGGGAAACGCTTGTTTGCAAAACCATTTTATTCAGCCCCTCACCCGGCCCTCGGCCATGCCGAACAGGATATAATGGCGCAGCGGATCATGCCCCTGCGCAGCCACATCAGGATAGCGGGCCAGATAGGCCTCCTCATCGAACAGCCCTGCCTCCGCCAGGTTTTGCGCCATCCGCGCGCTTTGCCAGCGCCGGGGCATCGCCAGCCACCAGCGCGGCCGCCGCGCCGTCACGCGATGCACCTCGCGCAGCCATTCGATCTGCGCTGCGCTGCGCATGGCACGCTCGCTCTCGGTCGATAACAGGCCCGACATCGTGGCCAGTTCGCCAAAGCGCTCGCTCAATTGCTGCTCCAGTCGGACCTTCTCGGCCTGCAATCCCTGCGTTTGTTCGACCGCCCTGCCCCGCGCCTGCTCCAATTCGGCCGCGCGCTGTTCAAGGCGGCGCGCCTGTTCGCCCCGTGCCTGCTCGGCCTCAGCATGGCGGATGACCAGGGCGGCCCGGTTTTGCTCGCCCTCCTGCCAACGGCCTTGCCAGAGCGCGGCCTCACCCTCGGCCTCCTGCAACAGACGGGCCAGTTCGGCTATCTCGCGCGCGGTTTCTTGCTGCCGGTCCAGCGCGGCCGCTTTCGCTTCGCGTGCCTCGGCGGCCCATGCGGCCTGCGTCGCCCGCGCCGCCGCCAGTTCCTCGCCCCGATCGGCAAAATCCCCGCGCAGCACCGTCAGCATTTCGGCCATCGCAGCCACCTGCTCCATCGCGATGCGCAATTGTTCGGCCTGATCCTGCAGCAGCGCCTGCGTTTCGGCCAATTCTCCCGCCAGTTCCAGCCCGCATCGCTGCTCGATCTCCAGCTCAGCGGTCAAGCGGTCAATCCGCTCCCTTTCCTGCTCCAGTGCCTCATTCAGCCCTGCACAATGCCCGCGCTCCTGCTCCAACGCGATCCGGGTCTGCTCCACCTCATCCTGTCGGCTGGTAAGCGTTATTTCCAGTTCGCCCAGACGCTGCCGATGCTCGTCGAGAGCGGCCCGCAATGCCCCAGCCTCCTGCTCCATCATCGCCACGCGGGCCTGCGCCTCCTGCGCCCGCTGCTCCTGCACCGGGCCCTGCGCGCGCAAATGCTCGATCTCGCGGGCCATCGCCGCGCGCTCATCCCCGCCGCGCCCTTCATTCAGCGCCATTTCGTCCAGCCGCGCCTGCGCTGCCTGATAGGCCCGCGCCAGTTCGGCCAGACCATCGACCGCCTCCTGCCGCTCGCGCCCGCGCTGCGCCAATTCGCCGTTCAACGCCTCTACCCGCGCCTCCAGGCCGGCCTTTTGCGCATTCAGTTCCTCCAGCCCCCGCTGCTGCTGTGCAATCCGGCGCAGCGGCCGCGCAAACCCCGGCCCCGCCTCATCCAGCGCCGCGCGCACCGCATCCAGCTCGCCATAATCGCCCGCCCGTTCGCCACCCTCGGCCCAGCCCAGCAGTACCCCATAGGTCCGCCGCACCCATCCCGACACCAGCGGATTATCCACTACCGCCCCATCCGCCCGGCGATGATGGCGCAAATCCGGCGAGAGAAAGGCCTCCACCTCCGCGCCCACGCCCAACGGCGTGCGCGGCCACACAACGCCCAGCTCGCGCTCCGCCCGGTCGGCCACCTGCGCCCAATGGTTCAACACCTGATCATAGCTGACCACCAGCCGCGCCCGTCCGCGCGTGGCCGCCTCGGCCTCCAGCACATGGCGCAGCCACACCAGCAATGCGATCTGCGCATCCACCCCATCGCGCCGCGCCAATGAATCGGCCACCTCCAACGGGTTACGCAGCGGCATGACAATCGCCGCTTCCACCCCTTCGGCCTCCAGCACATCCAGCCAGAACCGCGCCAGCCGGCAAATCCGCGGATCTTTCAGCGCAAAGAGCGGCGCCTCGCCAAATTCGGCCCGCAGCACCGCGCGTGCGCGCTCGACATAGCCGCGATAGGCCAGAGAGCGCGACCAACCCTCATTCACCGCCAGCCAGTCGAACCAGTCGCTGCCCATCGCCGCCAGCGTGGCGTCATTAAAACCGCGCACGGCGTCCGATTCCCAATGGCCGGTGGGATTGGTCGGATTGCCCCCCAGCAAGGTTGCGGGCAATCCCGCGCCCAGCAAGGCAAACACCCGCGTCAACGCGCTTGTGCCCGAACGATGCATGCCCAGCACCAACAGCGCCATCCGCCGCGCGCCCTGCGGCTGCACTCGTTCCGTCTGCCAGATCGGCCCACCCGTTCCCGGTGCAACTTCCGGCCCAACTCCCAACAGGGGCCGCAGCTTTGTTTCCCCCATGGCTTGCGTGGCTATGTTCATCTTTGCCTGCCCCTTGCACTGGCATGTGCCTCGCGGGGGGATCATCCCCCTTGGCTCGTGCCTCATGCCAAAGGGCTAAAACCGGGGCCCGTGGCGCGCAACAAAGGCTCTATCCATTTCGGCGGCGATTACGCATTCGCCCGTGATCAACTTACGATCATCGTTTACTTTCATGGCGTTGAGGTCCGCCCCGCGCCATCCGTTCACGCAGCAATTGGCGCGTTTCAGATCGCCCCATCGGCAATATTCGTGCCCGCCAGATAGGCGCGCAGGCGCTCTCGCATCGCCTCATCCACCGGCCCGCCCCGAGCCAGATGGGCCACCGAAAATTCCGCGCCCGTGCCGATCCGCCCCTCACGGCTGATGATCCCGGCCCATCCGTCAAACACGCTGCCCATATCCAGCGCCACCGCCCCGCGCCGCGCCGCGCTCGCCACATAGGCCTTGCCCAGCACGCCCCCGCCCACCAGCACCAGATCGCCCGGCCCCAACCCCTCGATCCGCGCCATCATCCGCGCATAGCCGGTGGGCCAGTGCGGCTCGTCCACAAGGCCCGGAAATCGCGCCTCTCCGCGCAGCAGCCATTGGACCACCGGCACATCAAAATGGGCGGCAAATGACCCCGCCACATCGCGGCATCCGATCAGCACCAGCCGCCGCGCATCGCGCACAAGCGCCCCCAACGCACCCGACCATTGCAGATAGAAATGCAGCGCCATATCGCCCACCACCGGGCGCCGCGCGCCAAACACTCGCCCCAGATTGGCAAAGACCTCGTGATAGCGCGTCGAGACCTGCAACTGGGTGCGGCGGGGGATTCCCAGCACATCGGCCTCGCGCATCGCCCGTTCCAGCCCGCGCGCCATGGCCCGCCGATCATCTCCGGAAATCGCCTGATCGCCAAACCAGATGCGCAGACAAAATTCGACCTCTTCGCTCATATGTGGCGCATCATGGCTCAGCATCGCCCCCTCGCCATCGCCCAGCCGGACCAGCGAAAAGCCCCGCCCCTGCGCCAGTGCGGCCTGCGCGGCCCGCACCACCGGCAACAGGCCGACGCGGGGCCAATCGAGAGCTGTCTCCATCATGGCCCCGCCTTGACAGACAGGCCCAGCCCCCCGCCAGCACGATTGCCACGCAAATGGAGCCGATATCAGCCCTTGGGCAGCGCGCCCGCGACCTTGTCCACGGTCGCGCTCACCATCGCCTCGACGCCCTTGTCGGTGGGGTGGATGTGGTCGGGCAATTGCAGGGCGGGCTGGTTGAAAATCGCCTTGAGGAAGAAAGGCTCCAGCACGGCATGGTGCCGCGCGGCAACGGCGGGAAAGATCGCATTGAATTCCCGCGCATAATCAGGCCCCATATTGGGCGCGGCCAGCATCCCCATCACGACGGTCCTGATCTTGCGCTTTTCCAATTCGGCCAGAATGGCGTCGAGATTGTCCTTGGTCTGGGGCAGCGGCAGCCCGCGCAGCATGTCATTACCGCCCAGGCTGATGACCACCAGATCGGGCGGCGTCCCTTGCGCCAGCGTGAAATCCAGCCGCGCGCGGCCATCCTGCGTGGTGTCGCCCGAAACCCCGGCATTGACCACCTGCGCATTGATCCCGCGCGCGCGCAACGCCGCCTCCAGCCGCACCGGATAGGCCTGTTCGGGGCGCAATCCATATCCGGCAAACAGACTGTCGCCCAGGGCTATGACGCGCACCGCCGGACCTTGGGGCGCGGGCGCGGTGGTTGCCGAGGCGCTGGGCGCGGGAGCGGGCGCCTTGTCCCCACCGCATCCCGCCAGCATCAAAACCGGCGCAAAAACCGCCAGCATCCCACCCAAAGCCCTCATCAACATGCCCTTTCGACCCGGCCCTCCTTGCCGAATCCGACAGGGCCACCCATAAACATATCGTGACCCAATCCCATGACCGCAAGAGCGCGATCCTCGCCCGCAACCTCACTCTCACCTTGGGCGCCAATGGTCCTGGGGGCGATGGCGCCACCTCAATCCTCAAAGGCGTCGATCTGACCGTGCCCGATGGTCAGGTCGTGGCGCTGCTTGGCCCTTCGGGGTCGGGCAAATCCTCGCTGATGGCGGTGCTGTCCGGGCTGGAGCGCGCCAGCGGGGGCGAATTGAGCGTGGCGGGCGCGGATTTCATGGGCCTGTCCGAAGATCAACTGGCACTGGCGCGGCGGGGCCGGATCGGTGTGGTGCTTCAGGCGTTCCACCTGCTGCCCACGATGACGGCGCAGGAAAATGTGATGACCGCGCTCGAACTGGCGGGCGTTGCGGATGCGGCGGCGCGGGCGGCACAGGAACTGGCCGCGGTAGGCCTTGGGCACCGACTGCACCATTATCCCAGCCAGCTTTCGGGCGGCGAGCAGCAGCGCGTGGCCATCGCCCGCGCTCTGGCCCCGCGCCCCGCGCTGCTGTTTGCCGATGAACCGACCGGCAATCTGGACGGCGCGACCGGGGCGGCGATCATCGATCTCATTCTGACCCGCCGCGCCGAGACCGGGGCCACGCTGGTCATCATCACCCATGACGAGGCTCTGGCGCAAAAGGCGGAGCGGATCATTCGCATTGCCGACGGGCGCATCGCTTCGGATGAAATGGCGTGAACTGGGCAACAGCGTGGCGCATTGCGCGGCGGGAATTGTCGGCGCGTTTTCGCGGGCTTCGCCTGTTGCTCGCCTGCCTGTTTCTGGGCGTGGGGGCGCTGGCGGCCATCGGTTCGCTGACGCGGGCGATCAATGACGGGCTGGCCGCCAAGGGGCGCCAGATTCTGGGCGGCGATGTGCAGATCACGGTCTGGCAACGCCCGATTTCGGCGGATGAACGCGCCGTGCTGGCCCGCTATGGTCGCCTCTCCGATGGTCAGCGATTGCAGGCGATGGCCTCGAATGGGGACACCACCGCCCCGGTGCAGTTGAAGGCGGTCGATGCGCTCTGGCCGCTGGTCGGGCGGCTGGAGCTGGCCGATGGGCGGCATGTAGGCGCCCCGGCAACGGGTACGGCATGGATCGCGCGCGGGGCGGCCGAAAGGCTGGGCATCAAACCCGGCGACACATTCACCATCGCGGGCAAACCGCTGCGCGTGGGCGGGATCATCGCGGCCGAACCCGATGGGCTTGGCGAAGGTTTCGCGCTGGGGCCGACGGTGATCGTGCCGCTGGGCTTTCCCGATGGCGCGGGCCTGACTGCGCCGGGAGCCATGTATCGCAGCCG
This sequence comes from Novosphingobium sp. SG751A, assembly GCF_013149295.1. Classification (GTDB taxonomy): domain Bacteria; phylum Pseudomonadota; class Alphaproteobacteria; order Sphingomonadales; family Sphingomonadaceae; genus Novosphingobium. Next base: position 217,082 of record NZ_JABGCB010000002.1, on the reverse strand, counting down.
CTTGCGCATGGATTGTGCCGGGGCCTGCGACGCCGCCGCGATTGCCGATGGGCTGACCAAGCGCTTTCCCGAAAACGGGCTAGATGTGCGCACCCGCGACAAGGCCTCGCCGGGCACCGAGACTTTCATTGCGCGCATGGGCGATTTCCTCGTGCTGGTGGGGCTGGCCGCGCTGCTGATCGCCGGGATCGGGATTGGCGGGGGCACGGCCTCCTATCTTGAGGCGCGGCGCGGAGTGATCGCCACGTTAAAAGTCATGGGCGCGACCAGCGGCGATATTGCGCGGATCTATGTGCTGCAGATTGCGGCGGCGGCGGCGGTTGGCGCCTTTGCGGGCCTGATTGCCGGGGTGGCGATGCTGCCTCTGGTGGTAAAGGCATTGGCGGGTGTGTTGCCGGTGGTGGACGGTTTTGTGCTGGCACCATGGGCGCTGGCGCGGGCGGCGCTGTGGGGCTTGCTGGTGGCGCTGGTCTTTGCGGCGGGGCCCTTGCTGGCGGCGCGGACTTATCCGGCCATGGCGCTGCTGCGCGCGCGGGTTGCCCCTGTGTCGGCGCGGCAGAGCTGGCGCTGGGTGGGCGCGGGGCTGGCCGGGATTATCGCTCTGGCGTTCCTCGGCGATGGTTCGGCGCGCACGACCGCGATTTTCCTTGGCGGGGCGGCGGGAGCCTTTGTGCTGCTCTCGGGCCTTGGCTGGGGCTTGGCGCGCATGGCCGCGCATCTGCCCCGCCCGCGCAGCCCGATCCTGCGCCTTGCGCTGGGCAATATTCACCGCCCCGGCAATCAGACCGCACGGCTGGTAACGGCGCTGGGCTTTGGCCTGACGGCCTTTGTCGTGCTGGCCGTGGTGCAGACCAGTCTGGACGCGAACATCGCCGCGCGCGTGCCGCAAAAGGCGCCCGACTATTTCGCCATCGACCTGCAGCCGGGCGATGAGGCCGGTTTCCGCGCCACCGTGGCCGGGGCCGCGCCGGGGGCCAAAGTGCGCACGGTGCCGACGCTGCGCGGCGCAATTCTGGCCTATGGGCCTGCCAATGCGCAGACCCGCGTGGCCGACATGAAGGATATTCCCGAGGACGCCTGGCAATTAAAGGGCGAGCGCGGGCTGACCTTTGCCGATGATGTGCCCGATGGCAATGTGGTCACCGATGGCGCATGGTGGCCGCATGATTATCAGGGCGAACCGCTGGTTTCGGTCGATGAGAAACTGGCCAAGGTCACGGGCCTGAAGGTGGGCGACAGCGTGACGGTGGGCCTGCTGGGCGTGGAGCGGACGGCCAAGGTGGCATCTTTGCGGCGGATCGATTGGGATTCGTTCGGGTTCAATTATGTGCTGGTATTTTCGCCCAATGCGCTGGCGGGAGCGCCCTTCAAGCTGGCCGCCACGATCAACCTTGCCGGCAAGCGCGAGCATGGCTTGCTGCGCGCGGTGACGCGGGCCTATCCCACCGCCTCGGTGGTCGAGGTGGGGCCGCTGCTGCGCGATGCGCGGGGGCTGTTGGGGCAGATGAGCGCGGCGATCCTGTCGGCGGCGGGCGTGGCCGTGCTGGCGGGCGTGGCGGTCTTGCTGGGCGCGATTGCGGCGGCGCGGGCCTCGCGCGCTTATGACAACACGATCCTGCGCGTCCTGGGCGCGGGACAGCGGCAGTTGCTGGGCCTGCTATTGGCCGAATATGGCGTGCTGGCGGGCCTTTTGGCGCTGGTCGCGCTGGCGCTTGGCACGGGGCTTGGCTGGCTGATCGTGGTGCAGCTTTTCAGCTTCGATTTTCTGCCGTCATGGACCTATGTGCTGGGTGTGCTGGGCGGCGGGCTGGCGCTGGTGCTGGCCTTTGCGCTGGGCGGGTCGCTGCCTTTGCTGCGTACCCGCCCGGCTGAAGCGCTCAGAGAGCTTTAACGGAACACCTCCGCCATGCCGCGGCCGCGTGGGTCATTGCCATAGCGGTTGCGGCCATAGGTTCCGTCGAGACAGAAGAAGATCAGCAGGACGAACCAGCCGACAAAGGGCACCAGCCACACCAGCAACCACCAGCCCGACCGGTCGATGTCATGCAGACGGCGGACAGAGAGCGTATAGGACGGGATCAGGGTAAACAGGCCGATGAGACCGACCAGAAACTGGCCCGTCAGGCTGGTCTGGGTGGCCCAATAGAAATTCATGCCGTTGGTATAGGAGACAGGCGAGCCGAAGAGCGCCATGATCGCCCCGTTCACCACCCACAGGCCGATGAAGAACAGCCAGAACTCACGCCTTTGCGAACGGCCCGAAATCTCGAAATAGCGCCGCAGCGGCAGGAACATCCAATTCATCGGCCAAACCTTTTTCCCTTGTGCCTGACCTGATTAACGCCTGCCCGCAAAAAAGGCGCCATGAAAAAAGCGAGGCGCATCACACGCCCCGCTCCTTCATCATCCGCTGCGCTAAAAATTTCGCGCCTCAGAACTTGGCCAGCGCCGCCGCGCCAAAGGTGCGCGGCGTGTTGACATAGCCCGAAATCGAGCCCGATTGCGCCGGGCTGTCGAAGATCACCGTGATATAGCGATTGTCGGTCAGATTGCGGCCCCACAGGCTCAGCTCGAATTTCTTCGAGATCTGCCATGTGGCCGAAGCGTCCACTTCGGACACCGTGCGCTTGAACGGGCGCGCCGCGTCCAGCCCGGTCTGATAGGAAATGATCGCCCCGGTCAGCGGGTTCTTGGTGATGAAGCCGGGCATGCCGTCCTGATTTTGCACCGGCGATTCGTAATGCCAGTTGCCGCGCAGGATGATGTGCTGCTCGCCCCCGATCGGCTTGTCCCACGTGGCCGACATGGTGGTGGAGAGCGGGGCGATGCCCGCAGGCGTCGCGCCCGAAATGTCGCCAAAACTGGAATTGGTGAAGCGATTATACTTGGGCACCAGATAGGTGACGGCGGCGGCCAGCGTCAGTTCCGGGGTGGGCCGCACCGATCCTTCGAACTCGAAACCATAGACCGATTCCTTATCCGCATTGAGCAGGTCGAAACCGATGCCGGTAAAGATGTTCGACTGGAAGTCCTTGATCGACTGATAGAAGGCCGCAACATTGAGCGTGGCCACCGACCAGTTGGCCTTCATGCCCACTTCATAGACGGTGGACTTTTCCGGCCGGGCAAAACGCCCGCCATAGCGCAGGTTGGTTGTGGCCAGACCGCTGGCGGCAATCGCGGCCGCATCGCTCAAGGCCGGGCGACTGTCGCGTGACAGGTTGATCGAACTGGCCTTGAAGCCGGTACCGATGCTGGCATAAAAATTCATATGCTTGCTGGCCTCATAGGCCACGCGCGCGGTAAAGGACAGGTTGCCGTCATTGGTCCGCCCGCTCTCCACCCCATTGGGAACATTGAGGAAAGGCGGCATGAATTGCAGCGCGCGCAGCGCCAGCAATTGCGCGGTCTGGTTCGACACGCCCGTCACCACCGAATTATAGGCGGTGGGGTTGGCGCTGGCAAAACCGGCAATCTGGGCCGGCGAGGCAAAGCCGCCCGGAACGGAAAGCAGCCCGCCGATGGTTTGCGAAATGCCCGCATTGGTGGCCGCCGTGCGCATCGCATTCAGGTCGATGCCTGAAAACACATCGCTCGACACCACACCCGTGGCATAATGCTTATTGTCCTTGGTGTAATTCAGCCCGCCCGTCAGCGTCACGCGCGGCGCGATTTTCCAGTCCATCTGGCCAAAGATCGAAATCGCCTCATTGGCCAGATGATAGGCTTCCGACAGGCCGCTGCCCTGTTTGAAGAACTGGCCGGTATATTTGGCCGGATTGCCCTGAAGCGTGCCGAACGTGCCCTCGAGCGAGGCGACGTTGAGCGTGTTGGCGCTGGCGCCGCGGATCAGCAGGTCGGCATAGGAGCGCATCTGCGAACCATAGAGCAGCGCACCGGTCTGGTTGATCTTCTCATTGAAATAATAGGCGCCCAGCAACAGGTTGACCTTATCCCCCAGCTTGGCGGCGGCGCGCAATTCCTGGGTAAAGGTGTTGATCGTCACATTGGCGCTGTTTTGCCCCAACAGGTCGGCGCTGGTGAAGTCGCTGTCCTGATTGTTGTAATTGGTATTGTGGCGATAGGCGGTGATCGAGGTCAGTTTCACCCCGTGGATCTCATGGTCGATCTGGGCCGAAAAGCCATAGTCGCGGATGCGGTTGGTCGAGGCGAAATTGTTATAGACATCACTATAAGGATTGCCGGGCGCATTGACCTTGCCCCCCACCGCCTGAATGGCCGCCGTGCTGGATGAAGACAACAGGTTGACCACCGCGCAACAGGTTTCATCGATGCGCGAATAATCGGCGATGATCCGCACGCGCGGCCCATTGTCGGGCACCCAGAGCAATTGCCCGCGCGCGAACCAGCGGTTGCGGTTGTTGGTGTTGCCCCCCGTGGCGCCGTCATGGACAAAGCCGTCGCGCCGGTTGTATCCGCCCGCAACGCTGACGGCCACCGTGTCGCTCAAAGGCGTGGTATACATGCCCTTGACCACCAGGGCGTTGTAATTGCCATAGGAAATTTCCGCGCTGCCGCCCGGCTTGAACTGCGGCTCCAGCGTGGAAATCGAGACGACGCCCGCGCTGGCATTCTTGCCGAACAGGGTCGATTGCGGGCCGCGCAGCACTTCCACGCGCTTTACATCGGGAAAGTCGGCGATCTGCGCCGCGCTGCGCGAACGATAGACGCTGTCGATGAACACGCCCACGCTGGGCTCGATGCCCGCATTGTTGGCGCCATTGCCAAAACCGCGGATGAGAAAATCGGTCTGCGCGCTCGATTGATGCTCCGACACGCGCAGGGAAGGCACCACGCTGGTCAGATCCTTGATGTCGCGGATCTTGGCGCGGTTGATGACATCGGCGGTGGTCACCGTCACGGCCACGGGCACCTGCTGCAAGGTCTGCTCGCGCTTGGTGGCGGTGACCACGATCTCATTGTTGACCTGATCATCGCCCCCTGCATCCGATGCAGCCAGCGCAGGCGTTGCCCATGCCGTTGCGACCGCCAGGGCCAGTCCTGCCCCGCCCGCCGCCAACGCCATACGGCGGCCAAAAGAGAAAATGTGACCCGCGCGCGATGCCCCCGCACGCGATGTCGACGGGCCATACGCGCGCAAAACCGATGTCTGGTTCATGAAAACCTCATCCTTCCCACGAACCGGCATGCCAACAAGCCCCCCGCCTGTCGTACCCCCGGTTTCCTTTTTATCGTGCCCTGTGTTATGCCCTGTCGGCATGAGGCTCAATCCTTTAACGATCCATGCCTCGGTTTATCCCACAAAATCTTATCAAAAACGCAAAGACCGCCTCAAATTCCCATAAATGGCCAACGCCCTTCGCACAGCAACTCTCCTGTCGAGTCTTGCCCAAAGCCGCTGTGTAAGCTAGGGGCGCGCGCATGTTGCGGCGCAAACAAGCGCCACCCCCAAAACGGGCCTTGCCGCCCGCTGTTGCAGAAAGCCCTTTTGATGTCCGGCCCGCTTCCGCTTCGCAATATCGCGATTATCGCCCACGTTGACCATGGCAAAACCACGCTGGTCGACCAGCTCTTCCGCCAGTCCGGCACGTTCCGCGACAACCAGCGCGTCGAAGAACGCGCGATGGACAGCAACGATCTGGAAAAGGAACGCGGGATCACCATCCTTGCCAAGCCGACCAGCATCGAATGGAACGGCACGCGCATCAACATCGTCGATACCCCCGGCCACGCCGACTTCGGCGGCGAGGTGGAGCGTATCCTCTCGATGGTCGATGGCGTTGTGCTGCTGGTTGACTCGTCGGAAGGCGCGATGCCGCAGACCAAGTTCGTGACCGGCAAGGCGCTGGCGCTGGGCCTCAAGCCTATCGTCGTCGTCAACAAGGTCGACCGTCCCGACGAGCGCATTCAGGAAGTGCTGGACGAAGTGTTCGACCTCTTCGTCAGCCTCGAAGCCGACGACGAACAGCTTGATTTCCCCGTGCTTTACGCCTCGGGCCGCAATGGCTACGCTTCGGACGACCCAACCCGCCGCGAAGGCACGCTCGAGCCGCTGTTCCAGAAGATCGTCGACCACGTGCCGCCCCCGGCGCTGGAAGTCGATGCCCCCTTCACCTTCCTCGTCACCCTGCTCGACCGCGACAACTTCCTTGGCCGCGTGCTGACCGGCCGCGTCACTTCGGGCGTGGTCAAGGTCAATCAGGCGATCCACGCGCTGGACGCCGATGGCAAGGTGATCGAAACCGGCCGCGCCTCCAAGATCATGTCGTTCCAGGGCCTGGACCGCGTGCCTGTAGACGAAGCCAAGGCGGGCGACATCATCAGCCTGGCGGGCCTTTCGGTCGCCACGGTGGCCAACACCATCGCCGACACCTCGGTTTCCGTTCCGATCAAGGCTCAGCCGATCGATCCGCCGACCCTGTCGATGCGCTTTGCCGTGAACGATTCGCCCATGGCCGGCCGCGAAGGCACCAAGGTGACCAGCCGCATGATCCGCGACCGTCTGGAGCGCGAAGCCGAATCGAACGTGGCCATCAAGATCACCGAATCGGCCGACAAGGACAGCTTCGAAGTCGCCGGTCGCGGTGAACTTCAGTTGGGCGTTCTGATCGAAACCATGCGCCGCGAAGGCTTCGAACTGGGCATCAGCCGCCCGCGCGTGCTGTTCGGCACCGATGAAAACGGCAACCGCACCGAGCCCTACGAAACCGTTCTGGTCGATGTGGACGAAGAATTTTCGGGCACGGTCGTGGAAAAGATGGCCAACCGTAAGGGCGAAATGACCGACATGCGCCCCTCGGGCGGCGGCAAGACCCGCATCAGCTTCATCGCGCCCTCGCGCGGGCTGATCGGCTATCACGGCGAATTCCTGTCCGACACGCGCGGCACGGGCATCATGAACCGCCTGTTCGACAAGTATGGCCCCTACAAGGGCAAGATCGAAGGCCGCAAGAACGGCGTGCTGATCTCGAACGGCGCGGGCGAAGCCAACTCCTATGCTCTGGGCCCGCTCGAAGAACGCGGCATCCTGTTCGTGGGCGTGGGCGAGGCGTTGTATGAAGGCATGATCGTTGGCGAAAACGCCAAGCCCGAAGACCTCGAAGTCAACCCGATGAAGTCCAAGCAGCTCACCAACTTCCGCGCCAGCGGAAAGGATGACGCTGTACGCCTGACCCCGCCCAAGGTCATGACGCTGGAACAGGCCATCGCCTATATCGACGAAGACGAAATGGTCGAAGTCACCCCCAAGAACATCCGTCTCCGTAAGGCGATCCTCGATCCCAACGAGCGCAAGAAAGCCTCGCGCAAGAAGGATTGATCTTTCGGATTGATCGGACATGAAAAAGGCCGGGGGTTATGCCCTCGGCCTTTTTGTTTGGCGGGTTTGGTGGTTGTGCATGCCTACGGCGGGCAAAGGGTCTCGACCCTTTACAATCCCATTGATGGGGTGATGAGGCGCGTGGCGATCTGGCCCATCGCACCTATCCCCCTCCAAACACCGCCTTCTTCATCAGCAGCCCGGCATAATCATTGCTCCCGCCCGGCCCCAGACTGCGCAATTCCAGATCGACGAAACACCGCCCCATGATCGGGGCAAAGCGCAAGGCGATGGGCACGCTGGCCTTGCGCGAGACGCGGGTGGTGAAACCGGCCACGACACGCTCACCCTCGCGGATGGTCATCGACAATTCGACATCGGGCGCGGCGGCATGTTCAAGCGCCAGTTCGGTGGAAAATCCCGCCTGCCCCTGCGCCAGAAAATCGGCCGAAGCGATCCGCAAAGCCCCCTCGCGGCCATGGGGCGGGTGCAGAAACAGGCCGTCCTCCTGCATCTTGACCGTGTCGCCCACCGTGCCGCCCTCGATCCTCTGGGCATTGGACGTGCGCAGCACATCGGCCAGCAGCACCGGCGCCGCAGACTCGGCCGACGCAACAGGGCCCGCCACCCCCTCCATCGCCGCCATTCGGCCGCACCAATGGGTGCTGATCACATCATAGAGCACCGCGTCATAGCGGGTCAGCGCCATCATCGCCTGCAATTCGGGCCGCGACAGCGTCAGCACGCTTTGCCCCTTGGCCGGATTGGTCATCAGCCGGGGCAGCCCCCCGCCCCTGTTCAACCCCAGCGCCCCCATCACCGCCGCCACCGATTCGCCCAACCGCTCAAACAGGATCACCCCGTCGAACCGCCCCATGACCGCAATCGCCTCCCGCGCATCGGCCAGCGTGACCGGCCCTTCTTTCTTGTTCAGGATCATGCGGATCTGGGGATTGTCGAACAGCACATCAAACCCGTCGAGGCCCCGCGCTCGCCCGCTCATCCATTCCAGCAGGCTCATGCCGCCCGCTGCATCCTTCAACGCCTGCATCCGCTGGTCGCCCGCCAGCGCGGCCCCGGCAAAGGCCTGAATATGGTAATACTGGCTCAGCACATGATCGACCGGATTGCGCAGGCTGGTCAGCTTATAGGCCTCCAGCCCGGTCCGCTCGATCGCCCCCAGCACGCTGGCATGGCTCAGATGCCCGGCCAGCATCGCGCAATCGCGGATCGCGCCGGCCAGATCGGTCCGCCCATCCTCCTGCTCATAGACATCAAGCGCGTGTGGCCCCGGCCAATTGTCGCGCAACAGCCGCGTTACCGAGGAACCAGCGGTTTTCGGCACATGGCAAAAGACCAGCCGTGAAGCATGCATTTTCATCTGTCGTCTTTGACCCCGAGAGCCAGACACGGCCCTTGATGTATCCCCAGCCACGCCGGGCTAATCCATCCCCCCGCCCGCGCCCAGCCCGATAACCTCCAATTATGATCCAGTTGGCCGGGGCGATATTTCAGACAAGCCGATCAATTCTGAACAACACCTGCAAAACACATCCCGATTCCGTTCAGCAAGCAAGGCGTAGAAAACGAATCAACGGTGACACGGAGTTTCCCGAAGCTTTCCGTAAAACCCAAAAATTCAGCGAGGTGTACCATGAGCCAGTTCACGAAAAAGACGATCACTGCGGTGGCCCTGGCCGCCAGCGCTTTTGCCAGCTTTGCCGCCACCCCTGCCATGGCCGATCCTTACGGGCGCGGCGGTTATTACGGCGGCGGTCGTCGCGGCGGCGGCGGCGATGCGGTTGCGGCCGGTGTTATCGGCGGCGTGATCGGACTGGCCCTTGGCGCCGCCATCGCTTCGGACCGCCCGCGCCGCCAGGTCTATGCTCCGGTCTATGCCCCGCCTCCGCCGCCGGTGGCCTACGCGCCCGCTTATGCGCCCGCCTATGCCCCGGCCCCGGTCTATGTGGTGGATCGCAGCTGGGCCTGGCGCGATGGCTATTACTGGGATCATCGCGGCAATCGCTATTACCGTGATGGGCGCCCTTGCGATGATTACGGCCGTCGCGGCTATTACGAAGGCCCCCGTGGCTTTTACGAAGGCCGCCGCGGTTGGTAAGATCTGACTGAATTGGCGGGGTGCCGACCTTCCCCCCTTACGTAATCGGCATCCCGCCATACATCCTCTCCCAGAGCCCCGCCGGCAATCCTCTGCAGCATGGCGGGGCCAACCTTGGGGGCGCATGGCTGGGCATCCTCGACCCCCGACAGGACGGTCGCCCACCATGCGCCCTTTTTGTCGAGCCTTTTTGTCGAGAACGCCCCTTTTGGCCCTTAACTGCGCAGCCTCTCGCCAAAACCCGCAGGCTTCGCTATGGCGCGCTCAATGACACTCCCTTCCAAAACCAGTGACCTGCGCGTTGCCCTGTTCAGCGGCAATTACAACATGGTCACCGATGGCGCGAACAAGGCGCTCAACCGTCTGGTCGGCTATCTGCTGGCGCAGGGCGCGCAGGTGCGCGTCTATTCGCCTACCGTTGATGCGCCCGCTTTCGAACCCGCCGGCGATCTCATCAGCCTGCCCAGTTTCGCCATTCCCGGCCGCGCCGAATATCGGGTGGCCACCGGCCTGCCGCGCGCCGTGCGCCGCGATCTTGAGGCTTTTGCCCCCAATATCGTCCATGTCTCCAGCCCCGACCCATCGGCCCACCGCGCCGTGACATGGGCCCGGGCAAAAGGCCTGCCGGTGCTGGGCAGCGTCCATACGCGCTTTGACACCTATCCGCGCTATTACAATCTGGCATGGGTCGAACCGATCCTGACGGCCATCCTGCGCCGGTTCTATCGCCGCTGCGACGGGCTGGTCGCGCCTTCGGAATCCATGGCGCAGGTGCTGCGCGAACAGCGGATGAATTACGACATCTCGCTGTGGAGCCGAGGCGTCGATCGCTATATCTTCGACGCCTCGCGCCGCGATATGGCATGGCGGCGCAGCCTTGGCATCGAGGATCATGAAGTGGTCGTGGGCCTGTTCTCGCGCCTCGTCATGGAAAAGGGCCTTGATGTCTTTGCCGACACCATTGACCAACTGGTGGCGCGCGGCGTGCCGCATCGCGTGCTGATCGTGGGCGATGGCCCGGCGCGCGAATGGTTCGAAAACCGCCTGCCCGCCAATGCCGTCTTTGCCGGATATCAGGCCGGGACCGACCTTGGCCGCGCGGTGGCCAGCATGGACGTACTGTTCTTCCCCTCGATCACCGAAACCTTCGGCAATGTCACGCTCGAGGCCATGGCCTGCTCGCTGCCGGTGGTCTGCGCCGAGGCGACCGGATCGGAAAGCCTTGTGGACAACGGTAATTCGGGCCGCCTGATCCGCCCCGGCCATGTCCACGCCTTTGCCCAGGCCGTGCGCGCCTATATCGAGGACCCCGCCCTGCGCGCCGCCCATGGCGCAGCGGGCGAGGCGCGCAGCCGCGATTTCTCGTGGGATCGGATCAATCAATCCGTGGCGGATACTTATCTGCGCCTGATCCGGCAGAAGGCGCGGGTGGGGAAGTAAGGTTTCAGGGATTTCAGAAGGAAGATGATGCGAGGGACTCGTCCCTCGCGCTCCCATTATTGTCTTTGTTGCGCCACAGGCTCGGCCAACAGGTGTCGGACGCAGCGTTTGAGATTTTAAAGCCTGCGGCGCTAATTTACTTGAGCCGCAGGCTTTCAAACATCTGACCACAGCGCAAGCTATCGCCCCCCATTATCGGGATTGCAAAGGGCCCCCGCCCTTTGCCCGCCGGAGGCAAACCTTCCTTTTCCTTTCATTCCCTCCTACATACCCTCCATGCCCGACCTCTTCGCCGCCGACGAACCCGCGCCAACGCCCCGCGCCATTCCGGCGGGCGCGATTCCTCTGGCCGAACGCCTGCGCCCGACCGAGTTGAGCGAGGTGATCGGGCAAGAACATTTGACAGGCGCGAATGGCGCGATCGGGCGGATGGTGGCGGCGGGCAGCCTGTCGAGCATGATCCTGTGGGGTCCGCCCGGCACCGGCAAGACGAGCATCGCCCGCCTGCTGGCCGCCGCTGTGGGGATGCGTTACGCAGCGATCAGCGCAGTGTTTTCCGGCGTTGCCGACCTCAAACGCATGTTTGCCGAGGCCGAGGGCGCTCTATCGCTGTCTGGCCGCCGCACGCTGTTGTTCGTGGACGAGATCCACCGTTTCAATCGGGCGCAGCAGGACGGCTTCCTGCCCTATGTCGAACAGGGCGTGGTAACGCTGGTGGGGGCGACGACCGAGAATCCTTCCTTCGCGCTCAACGCCGCTTTGCTCTCGCGGGCGCAGGTCTTGATCCTGCATCGCCTCTCGCCCGAAGCTCTGGCCCATCTGCTGGCCCGCGCCGAGGAGGCCGAGGGCGTGCCCCTGCCTCTGACGCCGCCTGCGCGTGAGGCGCTGATCGCCAGCGCGGATGGCGATGGCCGGTTCCTGCTGGGTCAGGCCGAGACGCTGTATAACGCGCAAGTTCCCGCCCCGCTCGATCCTGCCGAACTGGGCCAGTTTCTGCAGCGCCGCGTGGCCGTTTATGACAAGGACCGCGATGGCCATTACAATCTGATTTCCGCGCTGCATAAATCGGTGCGCGGCTCCGATCCGCAGGCCGCGCTCTATTATCTGGCCCGGATGCTGACGGCGGGTGAAGATCCGCTGTTCCTGCTGCGCCGCCTTGTCCGCATGGCGTCCGAGGACATCGGTTTGGCCGATCCGATGGCGCTGCAGCAATGCCTTGCCGCCAAAGATGCCTATGAATTCCTCGGCAGCCCGGAGGGCGAGTTGGCCATCGCGCAGGCCTGTTTGTATGTGGCCAGCGCGCCCAAATCAAACGCGGCTTACAAGGGCTGGAAAGAGGCCGCCGCCAGCGCCAAGGCCACAGGGTCGCTGATTCCCCCTGCCAATATCCTGAACGCGCCGACCAAGCTGATGAAAGACATCGGTTATGGCGCCAATTACGCCTATGACCACGACGCGCCCGATGCCTTTTCCGGCGCGAATTACTGGCCCGAGGGCATGGCGCCCCAGCAATTCTACCGCCCGGTCGAGCGCGGTTTCGAGCGCGAGATCCTCAAGCGTCTGGAATGGTGGGAGCGCAAAAGGCGCGAACGCTCCGAGTGATCCCCCGCTTCACCCATTTCGCCGCCATCGACTGGTCCGGCGCGGCGGGCGAGCGCCATCGCGGCATTGCCGTGGCGATGATGGCGGCGAATGATCGCGCCCCTCATCTGGTGCGCCCCAGCCATGTCTGGTCGCGCGGCGAGGTGCTGGAATGGCTGGTCGAGGAAGCGCCCGCGCAAACGATCTTCGGCTTCGATATGGGCCAGTCACTGCCCTTTGCCGATGCCGGGGCCTTCTTTCCCGGCTGGGCCGACAGCCCGCCGGACGCCCGCACCCTCTGGGCAATGGTCGATGCGATCTGCGCCGATGATCCGCATCTGGGCGTTTCATCCTTCGTCGATCACCCCGAGATCGCCCGCCATTTCCGCCGGCCCCGAACAAAACTGGAGGGCGCGCGCGAGGGCGATCTGTTCGGCGGCGGGCGCGGCCGTTTCCGCGTGACCGAGGCGGCGCAGGCCACAATGGGCTGCAGCCCCACCAGCAATTTCAACCTCGTGGGCGCGGCGCAAGTGGGCAAGGGTTCGCTTTCGGGCATGCGCCTGCTGCACCGCCTGCCGCGCGAAATTGCGGTCTGGCCGATGGACCCTTTGCCCGCATCCGGCAAGGTTGTGGTCGAAATCTATACCACCATCGCCGCTCTTGCCGCCGGACGCACCGCCCGCGCCAGCAAGATTCGCGATAGCCTCGCTTTGGCGCAGGCTCTGGCTGGGCTCGACTGCGCGCCATCGCTACTGCCCGAAGTCATCACCGATCACGCGGCCGACGCCCTGATCACCGCCGCTTGGCTGCGCAACCACGCCGGGCGGGGCGAATTGTGGCATCCAACCGGCATGAAACCGAAAATTGCCCAAACCGAGGGCTGGACCTTCGGCGCTTTTTAGGGCTATGGGGCTTTCGCGCCCGATGCGGCGCCATCCATGGGCCGGATTAGCACAGCGGTAGTGCAGCGGTTTTGTAAACCGAAGGTCGGGGGTTCGATCCCCTCATCCGGCACCATTTTACAAACCAGTGACGTTCATTCACGGTTGCAGAAACCCCAGAAAACCGGCATATTTTACCCATAACGAGGCCAGAGGCGTTCACTCCTGTTCGCTGCCAGCCACCTCGCATTGGGGGTATGTTCGGGGGTATGTCGATATACCCCCACCCAAGATACCCCCAATCTAGCAGAATGGGGAATCAGCCATGGCGCTTACCGAAGTTTCAGTTCGCAATGCCAAGCCAAAGGACAAACCCTATAAGCTGGGCGATGCGGGCGGCCTTTTCCTCTATGTGACCCCGGCAGGCGGCAGGCTTTGGCGCGTCAAATTCCGGGTAAACGGCAAAGAGAAACTGCTATCGCTGGGCGCATGGCCCGAAATCAGCTTGGCCAACGCGCGCAAGGAGCGGGACAAGGCCAAGGAAGCGCTGGCAACCGGCATTGATCCGGCGCGCGACAAGCAACAGGCCAAGCATCGCGCCAAAGTGGCGGCGGCCAACACCTTTGCCGAAATCGGCGCCGAATATCTCGACAAGCGCAAACGCGAGGGGCTTTCAGACAGCACCAGCGGCAAGGCTGACTATTACCTTTCGCGCCTTACCCCTGCCCTTGGCCGCCTGCCCATTGGCGAAGTCACCGCATCGGACGTTCTGGCTGTGCTGCGCGCCTTTGAAAAACAGGGCAAGCACGAGACAGCCAACCGCCTGCTGCAACTGGCAAGCCGCATCTTTCGCTATGCAGTGGCAACCGCCCGCCTAACCTCCGACCCTACCCGCGACCTGCGCGGGGCGATCACCACGCCCAAGGTAACGCATTATGGCGCGATCACCGATGCCGTGGGCGCGGGCAAATTGCTGCGCGCGATAGACGGCTATGAAGGCGGCGGCATTACCCGGCTGGCGATGCAGATTGCCCCGCATGTTTTCGTGCGCCCCGGCGAATTGCGTCATGCCGAATGGGGCGAGATTGATCTGGAGGGCGCGCTCTGGATCATCCCGGCGGAAAAGATGAAAATGCGCAAGGCCCACCACGTCCCCCTGTCCCGCCAAGCCGTGGACCTGTTCAAAGAGGTGCGCGCGGTGACTGGCCCGGCTGGCTATGTTTTCCCATCCGTTCGCACCCGCGCCCGCCCGATGAGCGAAAACACCATCAATGCCGGTTTGCGGCGGCTGGGCTATGCCAGCGATGAAATGACCGCCCATGGTTTCCGCTCAATGGCATCAACCTTGCTCAATGAAAGCGGAAAATTCTCGCCCGATGCGATTGAGCGCGCCCTCGCCCATGCCGATACAGACAGTGTGCGGGCGGCTTATCATCGCGGCGCCCATTGGAAAGAGCGCGTGGAAATGGCGCAATGGTGGAGCGATTATCTGGATGCCTTGCGCAAGGGGGCGCAGGTGGTGCCCTTTCCCGATCGCGCGGCGGGGTGAAAACCCTCTTGGGGGTAACTGACAAAACTGACGAAACCAACGTAGGGCGTGACTAGACGTTACCCCGCGTCAACATGCGTCAAGTCGCCCTGTTTCCACCGTCAAGCGACAGCAGCCCTTGGCGCCCGTCTGCGAACGGGTTAAGCCCATACCTTGCAAGAAGTTGGGCGGGGCTTTCCATGGATATTACGGGCTATTTGAACGAAATCCGCAAACTCTATGCCAGCGGCCAATCCACCGAACACAGCTTTCGCCCGGCACTGTTCACGCTGTTTCAATCCATCGGTTCTGATCTGACCATCATCAATGAACCCAAGCATCTGACCGATGTTGGCGCGCCCGATTTCGTGTTCAACCGTGGAGAGGTGGCCATTGGCTGGTGTGAAGCCAAGGACATTGGCAAGGACATCAAGAAATTCGCGGCCAATGATTACAGCAAGGCGCAAAAAGAGCGCTACAAAAAGGGTCTGCCCAATCTGATCTACACCAACGGGCTGGACTTTGAATTTCTGCGCGATGGCGAGGTGGTCGATTTCATCACCATCGCCGAGCTTGTCCCGACTATGCCCGCGCGCACGGAAAACTTCGCAGCGCTGGAGAACCGGCTGCGCGATTTTGTCAGTGTCACACCGCTTAGTATCACCTCATCATCCAAGCTGGCGGCGATGATGGCGGGCAAGGCGGCCATCATCAAGGACATCATGGGCAATGCTCTGGTGGCCGATATGAAGGCGCGCGAGGCCACAGGGCGGGCCACCGATCTCATCGGCCAATATGAGGCGTTCAAGGCCAGCCTCATCCATGACATCACCGTGGCCGACTTTGCCGATATCTATGCCGAAACCATTGCCTATGGTCTGTTTGCCGCGCGGCTGCATGACGAGACGCCCGACACGTTCAGCCGTGCCGAAGCGCTGGACCTTTTGCCCAAGACCAACCCGTTCCTGCGCGAATTGTTCATCTACATCGCTGGCCCCAATCTGGATGAGCGCCTGCGCCGGGTGATTGACGAATTGTGCAACGTTTTCTGCGCCACGAATATGGAGCGGGTGCTGCGCAATTTTGGCAGGATCACCGCGCGCCAAGACCCCTTTTTGCATTTCTACGAGGACTTTCTGGCCGAATATAACCCCGCCAAGCGCAAGGCGCGCGGGGTTTGGTACACGCCCGAGCCGGTGGTGAATTTCATTGTGCGCGCGGTGGATGAGGTATTGAAATCCGAATTTGGTTTGGCCGATGGCTTGGCCGACACCAGCAAGATCACGATTGATTGGGACACCGGCCAGAATGACGCCAAGGGCAAGGCGGCCACGGTCAAGAAAGAGGTTCACCGGGTTCAGATTCTTGACCCTGCCACCGGCACCGGCACATTCCTTACCGAGGTGGTCAAGCTGGTTTCAGAGCGCATCAAGGGCGTGGCGCCGGGGCAATTGTCGGCCTATATCGAGCGCGATCTGATCCCGCGCCTGCATGGGTTCGAGCTGTTGATGGCTTCCTATGCCATGTGCCATATGAAGCTGGATATGATCCTCACCCGGCTTGGCTATAAGCCATCGGCCAACCCGCCGCGCCTTGGGGTCTATCTCACCAACAGCCTTGAGGAAGGCGAGCGGGTGGAGCAGACGCTGTTTGGCCTTTCGCGCGCCATTGCCGAGGAAGCCAAGGCCGCCAGCGACATCAAGCGTCAGACGCCGATCATGTGCGTGATTGGCAACCCGCCTTATTCTGGCGAAAGCGCCAATAAGGGCGATTGGATCATGGGCCTGATGGAGGCTTATAAGAAAGAGCCGGGCGGCAAGCAGAAGTTGCAGGAGCGCAACCCCAAGTGGATCAATGATGACTATGTGAAGTTCATCCGCCTTGCCGAACATATGATCGACAAGACCGGCGAGGGCGTGCTGGGCTTCATCACCAACCACGGCTATCTCGACAACCCCACCTTTCGGGGCATGCGCTGGCAGTTGATGAGCAGCTTTGACCGCATCCATGTGCTGGATCTGCATGGCAATGCCAAAAAGAAAGAGGTTTGCCCGGACGGTTCGCCCGACAAGAATGTGTTTGATATTCAGCAGGGCGTAGCGATCATCGTGGCGGTGAAACATCGGCGCGATGGCAAGGAGGCCAAGGGGCTGGCGCAAGTCTATCACGGCGAATTGTGGGGCAACCGCGAGGCCAAGAGCGAGGCTTTATGGGAGAGCCCCTTGCCCGCGCTGTCTGGCACGTTGCTGCCGCATAAGGCGCCGCAATATCCCTTTGTGGCCCGCGATTATGATGTGGAAGAGGTCTATTCCAAGGGCTTTTCGGTGGCGGAGTTGATGCCGGTTAATTCGGTGGGCATTGTCACCGCACGCGATGAACTGACGATTGATATGAACCGCGAGGCGCTTTGGAAGCGGGTTGAGGATTTCACCCAGACTGATCCAGAGACGCTGCGCAATCGATATGCTTTAGGCAAGGATGTGCGCGACTGGACTGTGGCGGGTGCCAAGGCCGATGTGATTGCTCATTTCACACAATCACGCCTCGTTCCCGTTGCTTATCGGCCATTCGATACGCGCTGGACATTCTACACCGGCAAGTCGCGGGGGTTTCATTGCTATCCGCGTAATGAGGTGATGAAGCACTTCATGGCCGGGCCAAATTTTGGCGGGTGCTACACTCGCACCGTAGAAGGAGATCGGCACTTCGCGGACTTCCTTGTTTCAGCTCTGCCGATTACGCACCACACCTTGAGTATCAAAGAGGTGAACGCAACAGCCCCCCTCTACCTCTACCCAGAGGAAGACACGTTAGACCAATCCATCCGCGTCAATTTCGACCCCAAACTTTATGCCCGGATCCGCGAAGCGGCTGGCCTCACCGGCGCCCAAACCGCGCCCGATGGCACAGATGCTTTCCGCCGTGCCAAGGGCGATGCCCGCCCCGATGAGGTGAAACTGTTCGACTATATCTATGGCGTGCTGCATTGCCCCGCCTATCGGGAAACCTATGCCGAGTTTCTGAAAATCGACTTCCCGCGCATCCCCTTCCCCGCCAGCCCGGACGCCTTCCGCGCCATCAGCGAAAAGGGCGAGGCCCTGCGCCGCCTGCATCTGATGGAGGACGCCGCCATCGGCGCCACGCCCTATCCATTTCATGGGGACGGCAACAGCGAGGTGGACAAGCCCCGCTTGGAAGGCGGGCCGGAAACCGGAAAGGTCTGGATCAATGCCGACCAATATTTTGACGGCGTGCCCCTGCTGGCTTGGGAGTTCCATATCGGCGGCTATCAGCCAGCGCAAAAATGGCTCAAAGACCGCAAGGGCCGCCAACTGACCTATGATGACATTCGCCACTATCAGAAGATCATCAAAATCCTGACCGAAACAGGCCGCATCATGGCCGAAATCACCATGCCGATGGAGCAGGCCCAATGACAAAAGTATGGGGCGTTCACATGCCCGTATGGGTGGGCGATGAGCCGGTGGAAAGAGGCTATGCCGCCATCGGCTGGCCCCGCCTTGGCGACATCCGCCAAATCGCCCCCAGCCGCGAGGCTTTCAAGGAAGCGCTCTTGGCCGCCTATCCCGGCAAAAAGCCCGGCGCGATTCCGGTGGACGCGGGCACGCTTTATCGCTTTGTCCATGAGGTAAAGGCGGGCGATCTGATCGCTTATCCTTCCAAGCACAACCGCATGGTGAACATCGGGCGCGCGAACGGCAAGAGGTGGTTTGAGCGAAGCGCCGAGGCGGGTGAGGACGATATTCCCAATTGCCTTGGCGTGGACTGGCTGGGCGCCTTTCCGCGCAACGAGTTTTCACAATCGGCGCTCAATGAACTTGGCGCCTATATCACGCTGTTTCTGCTGCGGGCCTCGGCGGTGGAATATGCCGCCAAGGTGGATTTGGGGCAGACCACGCCCGCCATGCCAGCCGATGAACCCGCGCAGGACGATGACGGGGCTTCCGTGGCCGCATCGCAAGTGGCGCAGGAAAGCGCCGCCGATTTCGTCATCCGCCGTCTGCACAGCGAATTGACCGGCTATGATTTTGAGCATTTCGTGGCCCATCTCATGGAGTGCATGGGCTATACCGCCCGCGTGACGCAAATGTCGGGCGATGGCGGCGTGGATGTCATCGCCCATACCGACCCCATGGGCTTTCAGCCGCCGATCATCAAAATCCAATGCAAGCGCCAGACCGGCCAGATTGGCGAACCCGAAGTGAGCCAATTATTGGGCACGCTGGGCGATGGGGAATATGCGCTGTTTGTCACGCTAGGCTCATACAGCCGCCAAGCCAGAATCCGCGAGCGCAACAACCCCCGCCTGCGCCTGATTGATGGCGAGCAACTGGTGGAGATGGTACAGGCCAACTATGCCCAGTTATCGCCGCGCTACAGGCATACGCTGCCTTTGAAGCAGATTTATGTCCCTGATCTTTGATCGCGGTTTTTGGGATTTCGGGCGGGGCGCCGGGCAGGCCAGTCGCGATGATCTCCGCTCCTTTCCAATCGTGGCGCCGCCCGCTGGGGCCGCCATCCCACCCGCGAACCGGCCCTTGCATGGATCAACGCCCTGATGGCCGGAAAGCCTGATGCGGAGGTGGCGGGGTGAACACCCGCCTAAATTGATAAAGTGCTCGCGAACGCCATTGACCGTTCCCGAATTGTTCCCAATCTAAGCCGACTTGATTGATGACGCAGCTTTTAACGGTGCTGCGTTTGCTTTGATGGTGCAACCTATTACCCTAGGGCAGGCTTATGTCAGACGGTGAAATTCAGGATTGGGAAATAGCCAGAGACAATTATCGATATATTATTAACAAAAGCAATATAAACTATAAGAAATTAATTCAGAAAAATCCATCAATATTGATTATGACGGTAAATTTATTTTTATTACCATTAATTATATTACTCCATAATATTTTCTATGAAAGAAATGAATTTTACGGTAAATTTTATTATTATTCTCTAAATATCGTTTTTTGCGATTTTTATGGAATTTTTTCCTGTGCTTTTGGTACATGGAGTTATTTCAAATATATGAGAGTTTCTCAATGCGAAGCTCAGGCATGGAAATATGCTGTATATTTTCGGTCAAAATTGGCAAAAGATGAGGGTCAATCAACCCAAGATAACGGGGAGGAAACCCTGCCAAAAATTAGGCGCAAGGTTGGCAAGCCGCGTGAGTGGGATTGGGATGGTGCACTACTTCATCTTGCAGCTTTGTCGCATGGTTCAAATGATGGCCTTTTTAGGCAAGACGGCAGCGATCCAAACCAATCCGACATCGCTCGGATTTTGAGCAATTGGTTCATAGATCAAACGGATGATTCTCCGTCTGATAGTCAACTTCGCGCGTATGGTGCAAGATTTTGGCAAGCGCTTGATGGTGTACGAAAGGCCTCTGCCGAAAATACCAATGGCAGCTAGAGGGGATTGCTGACAATTCTTGCCAATTATCGGCAGCATGA
This sequence comes from Novosphingobium sp. SG751A, assembly GCF_013149295.1. Lineage (GTDB taxonomy): Bacteria > Pseudomonadota > Alphaproteobacteria > Sphingomonadales > Sphingomonadaceae > Novosphingobium. Next base: position 196,756 of record NZ_JABGCB010000002.1, on the reverse strand, counting down.
ATGGCAAGGGAAATCAACAATCGGCCCCGGACCAAATCGTACGGAGCCGAACTCATGAATCCCCATTCTCCCACCCCTCTCGCCTATTCCGTGGCGGACGCCTGCCGCGCTTTGAGCCTCGGAAAAACCCGCATTTACCAGCTTATCAATGAGGGCAAACTTCAATCCCGCAAGGTGGGCAAGCGTAGGCTGATCCCTGCCGAGAGCCTGCGCCGCCTGATCGCGGGGGAGGTTTGATCCCCATGCAACAGGCAAACAAAACCCCGGCTGGCATTGCGGGCCAGACCGGGGCTTCGCGCGATAGCTTGGCTGGCGTGTCGCAACTTCCCCTTAACTTGGATGCCCATCGGGCGCAATTTCTGATGCTGGCTTATGCCGTGCGCCCGGAGATTGCCGCCATGCTGGCCGCCGCTGCCTTTGGGGGTGGCCATGGCTGATTGGCTCGATGCAGAAATGCAGGTGGCGGCGGGTAACATTCGCCAGCCGCATCTTGATCGCCTGCGCGCGCTGGGCTGCACCCATGGCGCTTTGGCCAAGGTGACGCGGGATTACCCAGCCTTTGGCGCCATGAGGGTGCAGCGCCGATCTGGCGGCCTTTATGAGCCTTGCGAGGCGGGCCATCCCGCGTTGATCCTGCCGGTGTGCTACCCGTCCCACCATGCCGGGCTTGTCACCCCCACCATTACGCTTTGGCATACGCTGGACCTGATCGCCTTTCGGGCGGACAATCCGGCCAACTGGTTTTGGCGTACCGGCCAAGGCTGGGCGCTGGGCGCGGCTGCTTTGGAGAATTGGGAGGGCCAGCCGGTGCCGGTGGTGGCAACCCCGCTTGATTGGCTGCGCGCCGGGGGCGATGCGGTTTGTGTTCTCGATTGGCAGGACGATAGCCCGGTGTGGCCGCTGCTGCGCTGCGTGTCCGAAATCGTGGCCAGCGATGATCTGTTGGCGCGCAAGCTGGCGCAGGCAATCGCGCGCAACACCCCGCGCCCGCGTATCATGGTGGAGGCGCTGCGCCATGCCGCGTAATCTGGCCGCCATGGGAGGCGATGAAACCGGGGCCGCTTGGCCCGACCCGCTGCCATTTAATGATGAATTGCTGCCGGTGCAGCCTTTTGCGCCCGAATTGCTGCCCTCTCAATTGTGCCCATGGGTGCAGGACATTGCCGAAAGGATGAATTACCCGCTTGATCTGGTGGCCATCCCGGCGATGGTGGCAGCGGCTGGACTGTTGGGGCGGCGCATCGGCATTCGTCCGCAACAGTACACCACTTGGCTGGAGGTGTCGAACCTCTGGGGCGCGGTGGTGGCCAATCCGGGGCAATTGAAAAGCCCGGCGGCGGCTGAAGCGTTGGCGCCGATCAAGCGGCTAGAGGCCATCGCAGCCAAGGCCAATGCCGAGGCGCAGGAGCGGTTCAAGGCTCAGGAGGCTTTGCACAAGCTTCAGGCGCGCGAGGCCGAGGGCGAGGCCAAGAAGATTCTCAAGACAGGAGGCGCAAAGGCGGCGCTTGCCACGCTGGAGGCCGCCCAAGCGCCTGAACCGCCCATGGAGCGCCGCTATCTGACCAATGATGCCACCGTGGAGAAACTGGGCGAGATTTGCCGGGCAAACCCCTTTGGCCTGATGGTTCACCGCGATGAACTGCTGACCTTGTTTGCCGATCTGGACCAACCGGACAAAGCGCCCGCGCGCGGCTTTTTTATGGCCGGATGGGGAGGACAGGAAAGCTACACCTTCGACCGCATCGGACGCGGGACGGTTCGCATTCCGGCGGTCAATTTCTCGCTGTTTGGCACGACCCAACCGCATCGGCTGGCGGGCTATATGCGCGAAAGTTTGCGCCGCCATGATGATGGGATGGTGCAGCGGATTCAGCTTTTGGCTTGGCCGGATATGTCGGCCAACTTTGCGGAGGTGGACCGCTACCCCAACAGCGCGGCGCGGCAAGAGGCTTTCGCCTGCTATGAAGAATTGGCCCGTTTGAACGTTAACGAGATTGGCGCGCAGCGCGATGATTTCGGTGGGGATGACGCCGTGCCTTTCCTGCGCTTTGCGCCCGATGCCCAAGAGGTGTTCAGCCATTGGTGGGCAGGGCTGGAAGGCAAGGTTAGGGGCGGCGATCTGGCGCCTGTCTTGGCGGCGCATCTTGCCAAATATCGCGGGCTGATCCCCCGGCTGGCGCTGATGTGTCATTTGGCCAGCAATGGTTTGGGGGCGGTGACGATTGAGGCGACCATGCAAGCCCTGCGCTGGGCGGACTATCTGGAGAGCCATGCGCGGCGGGTTTATGCCAGCATGGGGCTGGATAATGCCGAGGCGGCGCGGGCGATCTGGCGGCGCATCCGCAAGGGCGATCTGGCCGATGGTTTCACCGCGCGCGACATTCGCCGAAAGGGCTGGGCCGGACTGGGCGACAGGGGGCGCATCACGGCGGGGCTGGAAAGGCTGGTGGACGCCGATTGGCTGGCCGCCAATGAAACGCCCGCCGGGCCGCAAGGGGGCAGGCCATCGGCGCCCTATCGTATCAACCCCAAAGCCCTTTCCCGATTTGGCCCGTGATGAGCGACTGACAAAACTGCCGAAACGTGGGTTTTGTCGGTTTTGTCAGTGACCCTTGGGGGCATTTAAGCATTTTTGAACAGGCCAAAGGATATTGCCATGCCGCGAGCCAAGAAGGCCAAACCTGCCGCCAGTGAGCCGCGCAATGATACAATGACCGTGGCCAAGGAAAAGGACGAGAAAGACAGGATTGCTACCGCCAAGACCTTGCTTGGGCCGGGCTTTCGCCATGCCTCTGCCCTTGCTGGCCTGCATGGCAAGCAATTTGGGCAGGCAGATTTTATGCCGGGGCTGGGCGATTATGCCGATGCCTTGCGCGATCTGGGCGAAAAGGCGGCCAAGGGTGATCTGGCTTTGGCCAGCCGATTGCTGGCGGCGCAGGCTTTGACGCTGGATTCCATCTTTGCCGAAACCGCACGGCGAATGGCCAGCAATATGGGGGAGCATTTGCCCGCCATGGAAATTTATGCCCGCATCGCCATGAAGGCGCAGGCCAACAGCCGGGCGACGCTGGAGGCTTTGGCCAAGCTGCACGCCCCGCGCGAGCAGACCGTGCGCCACGTTCACGTCAATGAAGGCGGCCAAGCGGTGATTGCCGATCAATTCCACCATCACGCAGGCCAGCCGACAGGGGGACAAGAGAATGGACAGCCAAGCGAACAACCCCATGCACCCGATCATCACGCCAGAGCCATTGGAGGCGCGTCTGGCCAAGGCGCCGCGCTGCCATGCCCGGACGCGGGCGGGCGAGCCTTGCCAATCGCCAGCGGTGAACGGGGCGAAGCGGTGCCGGATGCACGGCGGGGGCAGGAATAAGCAAGGCCGGGGCAGCGGCGCCCCGGCTGGCAATAGCAATGCGCTCAAACATGGTGCCCGATCTGCCGAGACGCGCGAACTGATGGCGATGGTAAGGGCATGGGGCAGGCTGGCGGACAAGGGCTGAACCGCCGGAGGATCGCAGGACAGACCGGATCGCCTCTTTAAGGACGGGCGGACAAGCTACCCCGTCCCGGCGGCGAGGTGGATAATAGGCGGCAAAAGCCTTTAATCCAAGAATAGGATTTGTCGCCCTGCCCGCTGCCGTTCGCCTGCAACCGGGGTATTTGGGGGTATAATTGGGGGTACATCCCAAAATGGAAATGACAGGAATGGCGTAAAACGGCCATTTTTCGACCATTTTTCGATCCCCTCATCGACCATATTCCCGATATTGCGCCTGCGCCGCCTTACGGCAGGCCCGTTTCCCCTATCGTATCATTATCGGCATAATCGGGGACTTTATTGCCTCGAAACCGCACATATCGCATCCAATGGATGCAGCATCGGTTGATATATTCAGCGAATGAATTCAAACATTCGGGGCAATGATCTCCGGTATGGGAGATCAGCTTATTATCGCCAGGGTCTATGAACTCCCACCCGTCGGGAAGTCCATCTTCATATAGGTCGTGAAATGGATTGTAATTTGCCCGGCAGTATACTGTCTTGCCGCAGAAATCACAAATACATGCCACTAACATGTGCCTAACCATATGGCTCTCCAAACCCATTATTGGTTATGCAGATTCAGTATGGCTCCTGAATCGCTATGGTATCATATGGCGACCACACCCAAAACGTAAGACTTCTGTCATTCTTTGGAAAAATATTCAGAATAAAATATAAGCTCTATTTTTCCAAAACTTGCATCCCGTCATTAATTAACTCTTACAATATTTCCAACAGAACCGAATTTTTCTCTAAAAACACAAATTCATAACGGAAAAGCCCGCCCCGCAAGATGCGGGACGGGCTTTTCCAAACCGATCCTGTCGGATCAGAAATTGATCGCAGCGTCGATACCGAAGGTGCGCGGCGCGTTGAAGTTGCCGTAGTCACCCAGGACGTTGTTGATGCTGCCCGTGGTGGTGCTGGTGGTCGGCGTGCCCGGCAGGCTGTTCGAGGGATCGCGACGGAACACATACTGGGTGTTGAACAGGTTGCGCGACCAGATCGTCACAGTCAGCTTCTGACCGGTGTCGCTGACCGGGATGTCGGCCAGAGCGAGGCGACCGTTGAACACCAGCGAGGCGTCATTGTGGGTGGCGAACTGGTCGAAAGCCTGCGTCGACTGCGAGTAGTTCGCATCGATATGCAGCTTGGCCAGAGCGCCCGCGCCGCCCAGCGGAACTTCATAGTCAGCCGAAGCCGAAGCCGCGTTGCGGGGCGTATAGACGATGTAGAACTTCTGATAGACCTGCGTTTCCGGGATCAGGATCGAAGGAATATCGGTGTACGTATAGGCATAAGAAGCGTTCAGCGTCAGACCCTGCGCCACGCGGGCGGTGATGTCGGCCTCGATACCGCGGATCTTGGTGATCCCCGGCGCGTTCAGCGTCTTGAGGATGTTGATGCTGGTGCCGGTCGAGGTGTCGGTCTGGATCGAGCTGACGTCAACCTGGCTGTTCTTGCGGTCCATGATGTAACCGGCGATGTTCAGGCGAACCTTGCGGTCGAACAGGTCGGTCTTGAGGCCCAGTTCATAGGCGGTCACGTCTTCCGGGTTGAAGGGAAGATAGTTGGCGGTACGCGACGAGGCGCCGCCGGCGCGGTAACCGGTCGAGAACTTGGCATAGGCGTGAGCGTTCGAAGTCACGTCCCAGGCCAGCGTTGCCATCGGGTTGAAACGGTTCCAGCTCTTGTTGAGCGGGGTATAGCCATTGTTGGTGGCAACCGTGGTGTTCAGGTCATAATTGACGTTGCGGAACGTGTGGAGCACGCCGCGCTTCTTGTCATTGGTATAGCGACCGCCAACCGTAAGGTGCAGCGCGTCGGTCAGGTGATAGGTGCCCTGGCCATAGACGGCGTAGCTCTTCGACCAGACTTCCGAAGCGCGGTCGATCGAAGCGAAGGGGTTGGTGAAGATGTTCGAGTTGACGGTGTAGCCGGTCACATTGCCCGAGCTGTCCGTGGTCCAGGTGTTCGAGTTGGGCGTGGCGGCATTGTCGCTCACGTGCTCGTTAAAGTAGAACAGGCCACCCACGTAATCGAGCTTGCCGACATTACCCACAGCCTGGAATTCCTGGCTGAACTGGGCCTGCCACAGGTTGGCAAGGCTGTAGCGGCTGAAGCCGCCATTGGCGGTGTAAACCGGAACGCGGTGGGCGCCGCCCGAGTTGTCCCACTGGGTTGCCGTCACCTGGCGCCATGCGGTGATCGAGCGGATTTCCAGATCCGGCGAAACCTTCCACTTGAGCGAGTTGGTGTAGCCGCGCGTGGTGTCGACCGAGGCCTGCTGCGGCACGCCGATGTCGGCGGTGCTCATGCGGCTGGTGCCGTTGACGGTGACGAGGCTGGGCAGAGCCTTAACCGTGCCGGACAGCGTGGTGTAGGCGGTGCCGGGCAGCGAGCAGGCGGCCGTGGCAGCACCGGCAACGCAACCGTTGGGGTTGTAGTTCAGCAGCTGGCTGTAGAACGGGGTGTTCTTGTCCTGGCTGACATCGAACGAGAAATCGTTGGTGATGTTGGCGGCCGGCTTCCAGCGCACGGCAGCGCGCAGACCCTTGCGGTCATAATAGCCCCAGCCAAGCTGACCCGGCATCGGGTTCTTGGTGATCGGCTCCTGATACTGCATCACGCCGTCGAGCTTGACCGAGAAATTGTGATATTCAGGCAGGTCGAGGTGGAGTTCGGCATTGTGCGAACCATAATTGCCGATGCCGCCCTGAATGCGACCGCCGAACTTGCCCGAGGGGGCCTTGGCCACGATCGAAAGCGCGCCGCCTTCGGTGTTGCGGCCGAACAGCGTGCCCTGCGGACCCTTGAGCACTTCGATGCGCTCCAGATCGAACAGCGCGGCGTTCACGCCATGCTGACGGCCAAGGTACACGCCGTCGATGTAGATGCCCACGCCCTGTTCACGGGCGGGCTGGTTGGCGTCGAGGGGAACGATGCCGCGGATACCGATGGTCAGCGCCGAAACGCGCGCTTCGAAGGGAGCCACGCGCAGCGAAGGCACCGCACCGTCGCCCAGGTCGAACAGGCTCTGGACGTGACGCTTCTTGATTTCTTCAGCGTTCACCACGCTGATCGAGATCGGCGTCTTTTGCAGGTTGGTTTCGCGCTTGGTCGCGGTCACCACGATGTCGGTCAGGCCCGAGGTGTCACCCGTGGGCGGAGCGGCGTCTTCGGCGGCGAAGGCCGGAGCGGACAACGCAAGCAGGCTCGCCGCAGCGAGGAAACGAGAAGCAGAGAACATATAACCCCCATCAAAGGTAGACCGGCGGGAGGGAAGGGAGAGGAATTCCCATCCGGTCTTAGGTAATCGGTGCAGACTTGAAGCCGCCAATAGGTTGAGGGGGTTGCACTTTTTTGACGGGATTATGACACATCCATGACAGCGCGAAGTGATGCCCAAATGACACACAATGATCGGTGCAGGGCCGACGAATCGCCGGAAATCCGCGATTTGCGCTTGGCATCGCGGCCTGTTTCAGCATCCTTTCCGGCCGATTTTCTTACCTCGAAGATAGAAAAATGACGGCGGGTTAATCGCAAAACCGGCCCCGCCCCGGTCCAACGGGACGATTCCGTGGCGTCTTTTCCACGGCTTGGCGCGATAAAAAGATGACCGGGCGTAAAACCTGTCGCGGTATTAACCAGGGCATGTAACCAAAGGCGCAAAACACTATCTTCAGTCCGTGTGAAGTAAATATCGTCGCGCCGGGAACCAAGCGCTGATTCTGCGGTATTGCGGATCACATGGTCCACGGGGGAGGATTGCCATGCGCCGCCTTGCTTGTGCTGCAACTTTTGGGCTGGTCGCAATGCTCGCTTGCGGGCTGGCGCCGGTCTGCGTTCATGCGGGCATTTTGCATCGGGCGCTGCACGGCGCCCGCCTGTCGACCGATATCATCAGCGAAACCGCAATGACCGCGCTGGCCCATGACGGCACGGAAACGCCGCTCAACCGGCGGATGGACGTGGCGGTCATCACGCTCGAACGCCCGGTCCTGCCCCCCACGATGCAGGGGCGCGCGCTGTTAGGGCTGGATTTTCAACATGCCGGGGTCAAGCTGATCGACGCCAATGACGGTGCCAACAACTGGGCAGGCAATCCGCAGGACCATTTCAGCATGGCCCTCACCCGTGAGATCTTTGTGGGCGCGCATCTGGCCTATCCGCTGGCGCTGGCGGCCTTGCCGATGGGCACGCGGCTGTTTGCGGGCGCCGGCGCCTTGCGCACCGAATTGTATGACCGCGCGGTCATCGGCCCTGCCCTGCGCAACCGCGACCGGGTGATGGAGGGCTGGCGCCTGTCGGCCGGGGCCGATGCGCCGATGGGGCCGGGCCATCTGCGGCTGGAATACCGCCTTGCGCGCAGCAGCGACACCGCGCCGGGCGAGGCCGCCGCGCTGGCCGGCAGCGCGCGCGACCGTCTCATGCTTAGCTATAGCGCCAATTTTTAAGCCACTTTCGCGCTGTCCTGCCGGATCACGCTTTCGATCCCTGCCGGGATAGCCGGATCATCGATCGTGGGCGGACAGGTCCATGCCTCGCCATTGGCGATCTTGCGCAGCAGATTGCGCAGGATCTTGCCCGAACGCGTCTTGGGCAGCGCGCCCACCACATAGGCGGTCTTGAGCGCGGCCACCGCGCCCAGCTCGCCGCGCACCCCGCCGATCACCCGCGCGGGCAGGCTGGCATCGGCGTCAAACCCAGCGCGCGGCACGACAAAGGCGATGGGCACCATGCCCTTGATCGCATCATCAGCGCCTATCACCGCGCATTCGGCCACGCCGTCCTGCGCCGCCACGATCTGCTCCATCTGGCCGGTGGAAAGGCGATGGCCCGCGACATTGATGATGTCATCGGTGCGGCCCATGATATGCACAAAGCCGTCCGCGTCGATATAGCCCGCGTCCCCCGTCTCATACCATCCGGGGAAAGCGGCAAAGTTCTTTTCCCAGCCCGCCTTGTTGTTCCACAACGTGCGGAAAGCGCCCGGCGGCAAAGGCTCACGCACCGCGACAAAGCCCGACTGATCGCGCCCCAGTTCCCTGCCGTCATCGCCCAGAATCGCGAACTCATAGCCCGGCACGGGGAAGCCCGCGCTGCCCGCGCGCCGCCGCGTATCGCCCAGCGCATGACAGGTGGCCACACCGGGCCAGCCCAATTCGGTCTGCCACCAATGGTCGATCACCGGCAGAGCGGAGTGTTCCTCAAGCCAGTGGATCGTATCGGGATCGGCGCGCTCGCCCGCAAGGAACACCGCCTCCAGCGGCCCGGTGCCGATCTCGCGCAGGAAGGAGGCCGAAGGGTCCTCCTTGCGGATGGCGCGGATGGCGGTGGGGGCGGTGAAGAAGATCTTGACCCCGTGGCGCTGGATGGTGCGCCAGAAGGTGCCCGCGTCGGGCGTGCCCACCGGCTTGCCCTCGAACAGGACCGTCGTGGCCCCCACCAGCAGGGGCGCATAGACGATATAGGAATGGCCCACCACCCAGCCCACATCGCTGGCCGCCCAGAACACATCGCCCGGCCCCACGCCATAGATGTTGGCCATGCTCCATGTGAGAGCAACCGCATGGCCGCCATGCTCGCGCACCACGCCCTTGGGGGTGCCGGTGGTGCCGCTGGTGTAGAGGATGTAGAGCGGATCGTCGGCCGCCATATCGGCAGGCTGCGGCACGGGATCGGCGCTTGTTTCCTCGATCATCGCGGCCCAGTCAATGTCACGCGGGGCGACCAGATCGGCGGCCAGCACATCGCGCTGAAACAGCACCACATGATCGGGCTGATGGCTGGATGTGCGCAGCGCCTCGTCCACCATCGGCTTATAGGCGATCTTGCGGCTGCCTTCGACGCCTGCACTGGCGGTCAGGATCAGGCGCGGGGTGGCGTCATCAATCCGCTTGGCTAGTTCATGCGCGGCAAAGCCGCCAAACACCACCGAATGCACCGCGCCCAATCGCGCGCAGGCCAGCATGGCAAACATCGTCTGGGGGATCATCGGCATATAGAGGATCACGCGATCCCCCCGCCCTACGCCAAGGCGCGCCAGCATCGCGGCCACGCGGCCCACCTCGTCGGCAAGGCGGGCATAGCTGTAGGTTTCAACTGTATCAGTGACCGGGCTGTCATAGATGATGGCAGCGGCCTCGCCGCGCCCGGCGGCAATGTGGCGGTCAATCGCGTTGACGGCGGTGTTCAAGGATCCATCAGGAAACCAGCCGCGCGCATCATCCCATGCGCGCGACGGCTTCTTGTTCCATTCAACAGATCCGGCAGCCCGGCTCCAGAAGCTTTCGCGGTTCTCGATGCTTTCTTGCCAGGCTGAAGTATAGAGTTCGCTCACGGCCATCCTCACCTTTATGGTTTCTGGCCATGACTATCGCCTTATCGGAAGGTTTTCGATAGAACGACCAAAGTCGGATCGCCCTCGAAAGCTTCGGGGGTAAAGCCCTTGTCGCGCTCCACCTCGATGGCGGCATGGTTGTCGCGGCTCTCGATCGAGATCACGCGGCGCACGCCCCGGCGCTCGCCTTCGCGCGCCAGCAGGTCGAGCAAAGCCCAGCCCACGCCGCGCCCGCGATAATCGGCATGGACCGAGACAGCCACTTCGCCCGTGTCCATCTTGCCGTCGCAGGCCAGCAGGCCCGAGCCGACCAGTTCGCCCGTGGCATGGTCAAAGGCGATATAGCTTTCGCTGCGAAAATGATCGGCGTGGATCAAAGGGTCGAGCTGATCATGGCTGACATGCTCGCCCGCGGCAAAGAAGCGGAAACGGCGGTCGTCCTCGGACACCGCATCGAAAAATGCGGAGAGCGCGGCCTCGTCGGCCTCGGTGGCGGGACGCACGTCCAGCACCACGCCATCGCGGGTGGTGAGCTGTTGGCTGGTAGCGGCTTGGGTGGTCATCGGGAATCTCCGTGAGAGGAAGAATGCAGCCCCCTTGGGCGCAAAAGAAAAGTCGCGCCTTGATTTGGGCCAAATAGGCCAGATCAGGGCGCGACATTCAAGGGAGTAAGACTTAAGTATCAGCCATCGATGTTACGGCGGAAAGTCTCGGGCAGGAAGAACAGGCCAAAGAAGAAGGTGGCCGCCGCCACGATCACCGGATACCAGAAGCCATAGTAGATATCCCCATTGGCCGCGACCATGGCAAAGCCGATCGCGGGCAGCAGGCCGCCCAGCCAGCCATTGCCGATATGATAGGGCAGCGACATGGACGAGTAGCGGATACGGCTGGGGAAGAGTTCGACCAACATGGCCGCAATCGGACCATAGACCATGGTGACCAGCAGCACGAGATAGAACAGGATCGCCACGACCTTGGGCTTGTCAATCTGGTCCGGGTCGGCCTTGGTGGGATAGCCCACCTTGGTCAGTTCGCCCACCACGGCGGGCTTGGCTTCGACCGCAGGCTTGTCACCCTCTGCCGCCTTGGCGAGCGTTGCCGGTTTGCCGACCAGCGCGGTGGTGAATTCGGCAATCGCCTTCTTCTTGTCCTCGCCCGAAATCTGGGCCGGATCGGGGGCGATGATGGTCTTGCCGCCGATCGAAACGCTGGCCACCGAGCCGGAAGGTGCGGCCACGTTTTCGTAATTGATCGCCGCCTTGGCCAGAGCGTTCTTCACGATGTCGCAACTGGTGGTGTCAAACTTGTTGGCGCCCACAGGGTCGAATTGCGAGGAACATTCGCCCGGATAGGCCATGACCTTGACCGGGGCATTGGCCTGCGCATGGGCCAGAGCCGGATTGGCCGCCTCGGTCAGCGCATGGAACACCGGGAACATGGTGAGAGCGGCCAGCGCGCAACCGGTCAGGATGATGGGCTTGCGGCCGATCTTGTCCGACAGGGCGCCGAAGAAGAGGAAGAAAGGCGTGGCCAGCAGCAGCGCGGTGATGATCAGCGTGTTGGCGGTCAGACCGTCAACCTTGAGCATCTTTTCAAGGAAATACATCGCATAGAGCTGGCCCGTGTACCACACGACAGCCTGACCCGCGATGGCGCCGAAGAAGGCGATCAGCACGATCTTCAGGTTCGACCACTTGCCGAAGGCGTCCTTCAGAGGAGCCTTAGAGCCGCTGCCTTCCGACTTGATCTTCTGGAACACCGGGCTTTCATGCAGCTTCAGGCGCAGCCACAGGCCCAGCACCAGAAACAGGCCTGACACCAGATAAGGAATGCGCCAGCCCCATTGCTTGAAGGCTTCCTCGCCAACGCCGGTAATGGGCGAGCGCACCGCAATCACGATCAGCAGCGCCATGGCAAGCCCGGCGGTGGCCGTGATCTGGATCCAGCTGGTGTAAAGCCCGCGCTTACCCGCAGGCGCATGTTCGGCAACATAGGTGGCAGCGCCCCCATATTCGCCGCCCAGCGCCAGCCCCTGAAACATGCGCAGCACCACCAGCATGATGGGCGCAGCAACGCCCACCTGCTTATAGGTGGGCAGGCAGCCGACGAGGAAAGTTGACAGGCCCATCACCGTGAGCGTGATGATGAACGTATAGCGGCGCCCGAACAGATCGCCGATATGGCCGAACACCAGCGCGCCGAAGGGCCGCACGATGAACCCCGCCGCAAACACCAGCAGCGCCATGATAAAGGACGTGGTCTGATTAAGCCCGGTCAGGAATTGCGCCGCGATGATCGCGGTCAGCAGGCCGTAGAGATAGAAATCATACCATTCGAACACCGTGCCCAGCGAGCTGGCGGTAATCACCAGTTTCTCGTCATGGGTGGCGACATGATGCTTTGGCAGTCTGGCTAGATCCTCTGCCGTTTCATGCAATACAGACATGACAGGCGCTCCCGTTATGGGTCGTTTTCGACCCGTTATGATTTGATTAGATCAGAAATTATAGCGTGCGGCAAATTCGACCCGGTCGATGTTGCCCTTCTGGCCATTGACCAGTTCGCGCTGGCCGTGGCGATATTCGATGCCAAGGTCGATGGCCTTGACCGGCGAATAGAACAGGTTGACCGCGCCCGACCACGCCTTCTTGTTATAGGCGGCAATCGCGGCGGGGCTGAGCGAGCCATCATAGTCGGCGCTTTGCATCGAACCGATGACATTGACGCGCAGAGTCGGCGTGATCGCGATTCGTGCAGCGGCCAAAGCGGCAAACACCCGGACATCAGCCAAAGCGTTGCCGGCCGCGACATAGACCGCATCGGGGGCAAAGTTCAGGCCGACATAGCGCCCGATGTTCTGGCCATAGGTGGCCGAGAAACGCAGGTCGCTGGTGCGCTTTTCATTGAGGAAGATCTTGCCCGCAACCGATCCGCCAAAGCCCGCGCGGGTGATCCCCGCTCCGGCCGTTTCAGTGCGCACCTGACGGCCCAGCGCGGCAAAGCTGATCTCGCCCCGCCGTGTCACATAGTTCAGGCGGGCGGCAAAATCAGGCAGATGATCGGTGCCGTTTTCCACCAGCGCGGCAGACCCTGCATTGGCCGTCGCGCTCTCCGGGTTTTCAACCGAGATATGCAGCGTAGCCGCCTTGGACAGCGGGGTGGAATAGCGCACCAAAGGCTGGCGCACGAAAACGGTGCCTTCGGTCGCGCCGACGAAATCGGTCGATTCGGGCAGGACGGCGGTGTTCTGGAACGTGGTCCAGTCCTGCCCAAAGGTCCATTTGTCGAGCTGAACAAAGGCGCGGCGCAGCGCAAGCGTATAGCCATTGGTGGTGCGCTGGCTGCCCCCGCCCGTGACATTGGCCGCCGCGCTGGCTGTGGTCTGGAAATCGGTCTCCAGATAGCCGCGCAGCGTATGGCCCGCCACGGTCGTGTCGAGGTTGAGCCAGATCCGCGTCTGCTTGGCCGAGAAATCGGTGTCGGTGCTCGACCGGCTGGTGGGCGTCACCACCGGGATCGCCTGAGGCAGATAGAAATCACGGCCCAGCGTGTTGGTGGCCACGGTGCCGCCGTCGAAATGGCTGTAATCGGCGTTGAATTTCAGGAAGCCGCCGATGCGGATGTTCGTTGCGCCAACCCGCATCCCCTCAGGCGTCGGCTTCTTTTCCACCGCGGCCACGCGCTCACCGGTGGCCTTGGTCTCCTTGGCGGCGCTCTGGGCGATCTGTGCGGCGGCGTTGGCCTGGGTGGCCACGGCCTGCACGGCCTCGCCCTGCTGCTGGCGGGCGCTGGCGGCATCGGCGCGCAACTGGCTCACCTCAGCCTCCAGCTTCTCCAGCCGTTCGAGCAGGGCCGCCTCACGCGCGCTCAGCGCAGGGGCGGCCTTGGCCATCGCGCCCCCCGGCGCCGCCAGCGCCGACGCGCCCAGCAACACCGCCATGGCGCGCGCCTTTCCCCGAAAAAGCGTCATCAAACCTCTCCATCCTGTTGGCCATCCCTTCTTGCGGGGGACAGTCCGATCCGTGATGGAAACATCACTCGTAACAGCCGTTACGATCCATCCCGACCAAGGTTTATTTCCCGACCTTGCATGTACGACCTTGGTAAGGGCTACGACTTGCACCATATTGGCCTAGTATTGTTCCAAAGAATGGGCTGCGCGAGGGGCTCCCTCACGTTACGTCCATCGGTAACGAATTTTGAGAGGAGTGCTGAAACGTGGGCGAAGCCATCTATCCCGTCCCCGCCGAATGGGCCGAGAATGCCCTGATCGACGATGCGCGTTATACCGCCATGTATCAGCAGTCGGTGAGCGATCCCGATGCTTTCTGGGCGCAGGAAGCCAAGCGCATCGACTGGATCAAGCCGTTCACCAAGGTCAAGAACACCTCTTATCACGCGGACGATTTCGGCATCCGCTGGTTCGAGGATGGCACGCTCAACCTTTCGGCCAATGCGCTGGATCGCCATCTGGCCACGCGCGGCGACCAGATTGCCATCCTGTGGGAACCCGACAGCCCGGACGAGGCCGAGCGCCGCATCACCTATCGCGAGCTGCACGAAATGGTCTGCCGCTTTGCCAATGTCCTGAAGGATCAGGGCGTTGCCCGCGGCGACCGGGTGACGATCTATCTGCCCATGGTGCCCGAAGCGGCCGTGGCCATGCTGGCCTGCGCCCGCGTGGGTGCGATCCACTCGATCGTGTTCGCCGGTTTCAGCCCTGAGGCGCTGGCAGGCCGGGTCGAGGATTGCGGCAGCCGCATCGTCATCACCGCCGACGAAGGTCTGCGCGGGGGCAAGAAGGTTCCGCTCAAGAAAAACGTCGATGCTGCCGCCGCTCAGGCGCCGGGCATTGAAAAGGTCATCGTGCTGGCCCGCACCGGGGCCGATGTCGGCATGGTGCCGGGGCGTGACATCGACTGGCATGCCGCCTGCGCCGCCGTATCGCCCGAAAACAGCCCTGAGGAAATGAACGCCGAAGACCCGCTGTTCATCCTCTACACCTCCGGTTCGACCGGCAAGCCCAAGGGCGTGCTGCACACCACCGGCGGATACAGCGTTTGGGTGTCGGCCACACATCAATATGTCTTCGATTATCGTCCCGGCCAGATTTACTGGTGCGCGGCGGATGTGGGCTGGGTGACGGGCCATTCCTATCTCATCTATGGCCCTCTGCTCAACGGCGGCACCACGCTGATGTTTGAAGGCGTGCCCAATTATCCCGATCCTTCGCGCTTCTGGCAGGTGGTGGACAAGTATCAGGTCGAGATCTTCTATGGCGCCCCCACGGCCCTGCGCGCGCTGATGCGCGAAGGCGATGAGTGGGTAAAAAAGACCAGCCGCCAGTCGCTGCGCGTCCTTGGCTCGGTTGGCGAACCGATCAACCCCGAGGCGTGGGAATGGTATCACAAGGTAGTGGGCGAAGGCCGCTGCCCCATCGTCGACACATGGTGGCAGACCGAGACGGGCGGCACGATGATCACCCCCCTGCCCGGCGCCACGGCGTTGAAGCCCGGCTCGGCCTCGCGCCCGTTCTTTGGCGTGCAACCGCTGCTGCTCGACAATGACGGCACGATCATGGAAGGCCCCGGCGACGGCTGTCTGGTCATCGCCGACTCGTGGCCCGGCCAGATGCGCGGCGTGTGGGGCGATGCGGATCGCTTCTTCCAAACCTATTTCACCACCTTTGCCGGTTACTACTTCACCGGCGACGGCTGCCGCCGCGACGAGGACGGCTATTACTGGATCACCGGCCGCATCGACGACGTCATCAACGTCTCGGGCCACCGCATGGGCACGGCGGAGATCGAATCCGCGCTGGTTGCCCATGAGCATGTGGCCGAGGCCGCCGTGGTCGGCATGCCCCATGAGATCAAGGGTCAGGGCATCTATGCCTATGTCACCTGCAACGCGGACGTCGAACCCGACGAGGCGCTGCGCAAGGAACTGATCGCATGGGTGCGCCGCGAAATCGGCCCCATCGCCACGCCGGACGTCATCCAGTTCGCCCCCGGCCTGCCCAAGACCCGTTCGGGCAAGATCATGCGCCGCATCCTGCGCAAGATCGCGGAAAATGACGTGGGCAGTCTGGGCGACACCAGCACGCTGGCCGACCCCTCGGTGGTCGATCATCTGCTGGCCAACCGTCCGCAACTGGCCAACGCATAAGAAAAACAGCTGTGATTAAAGACGGGCCGCCAACGAAAGTTGACGGCCCGTTCATTTTGCTCCGCGCAAACGCCCGGAAGGGGTTGCCGCATGGGCCTGCGGGTCTATCATAAGGCGCAGAACCGACAGCCCGGCCAAGGCGGCGAGTCGGCAGCATCATTGCCTGAAAGCCTGCCTCACGTGACCCAGACCGTCCTTATTGCCGATGACCACCCGCTCTTCCGCCAGGCGCTCAGCCTCGCCGTCAACCGGGTCCTGCCGCAGGCGCGCATCGTCGAGGCCGGAACACTGACCGCCGCCGCCCGCGCCGCAGCCGATGCGGCCGATCTTGCACTCATCACGCTAGACCTGAAAATGCCGGGCGCGGTGGGCTATTCGGGCATCGCGCTGCTCCACGCCGAAAAGCCCGATGTGCCGATCCTCGTCGTTTCCAGCGCCGAGGGCAGCGCCGCGCCGCAAGAAGCCCGCGCGTTTGGCGCCATCGGCTTCCTGTCCAAAGACAGCGACCTGTCCGCCATCGAGGCGGTGATTGCGCAGACGCTGGGCGCCGCCGCGCCCGCCGCGCCCGATGCCCATGGCGAGCTCGACACCATCCGCCGCGAGGTCGCAGGCCTGACGCCAACGCAGTTGAAAGTGCTGCTGGCCGTGCTGGACGGGCAATTGAACAAACAGATCGCCCATAATCTCGGCATCGCCGAAGCCACTGTAAAGGCTCATATGACCGCGATCATGCGCAAGCTGGACGTGCGCAACCGGACGCAGGCGGCGCTGGTGGCGCGGTCCTTGGGGCTGGATTTGAAGGGGTAGGGTTTAGAAGGTGCCTCCGGCGGGTTAAGGGCGGGGGCCCTTAACAATCCCGTTAATGGGGGTGAGATTTGACAGCTGGCGTTGTCTGGGTTTGCAAAGCCTGCGGCGCGGCAAACTCAGATCTTTCCGCGCCGCAGGCTTTCATATTCTAAACGGCGCGTCCAACACCCATTTGCCGAACCCATGGCGCTACGCAGACAGTAACGGGAGCGCGAGGGACAAGTCCCTCGCATCTATCCCTTAAACCCTAAACCCCCGCCAAAAACCCTTCAATCCCGGTGGCATTGGCAGGCTTGGCCATCATCACCACGCCCATCGCCAAAGCCCGCTCGCGAATCACCGGATTCGTCTCGGCTGTGATCAGCATCGCAGGCAGGCCCGGCTGCTCGGCGCGCAGGCTCTCCACCACGCTCAACCCATCCTCGTCCGTGTCCAGCCGATAATCGGCCAATACGGCATCGACCTCCCCTTTGCGCAGGATCGCGCGGGCGGCATCGCCATCCTCGGCGCCGTGCGGATGATGGCCCAGAGCGGTCAGCAGCGCGGCCGTCGCCTCCACGGTCAACGGGTCATTGTCGAGCACCAGCACGTTGAGCGCGCGCGCATGGGCGGCCACGCTGCCGGGCGGCGGAGCGCTAATGGGCAGGCTCATCGTCACCGCATCCTGCGCGGCGGGCAGGGTCAGGCTGAAGCGGCTGCCGCGGCCAACATTGGACACCACCTCGATCCGCGCGCCCAGCAAGCGCGCGATCCGCCGCGAGAGCGCCAGCCCCAGCCCCAGCCCCTCGGCCTCGACCTCGCCAAGGCGGGTGAATTCGCCAAAGATCGCCTCGCGCTGCTGCGGCGGGATGCCGACGCCGGTGTCGATGACATCGATGCGCAATTCCTCACCCTGCGCCGCATTCCGCCAACGCGCCCCCACCAGCACCCCGCCATCAAGCGTATAACGCAGCGCATTGGTAAGGAAATTCTGGAGCAGCGAGCGCAGCAGCCCCGGATCGGTGCGCAGCACCATGGGCCGCGCACCCATCCGCGCCAGCCTCAGTTCCAGCCCCTTCTGTTCCGCCATAGGGCGGAAATTTTCGACCAGATCGCTCAGGAAAGGCCCCAAAAGCAGCGGCTCCGGCCGCGCCTGCACTCCGCCTGCATCCAGCTTGGAAATATCGAGCAGCGCGCGCAGGAGATCCTCGGCGGCCACAATCGCATTATCCACCCGCCCCACCAACACCCGCGAATGCTCGGGCACATCGCGCGCCAAAGCCGCCGTAAACAGGCGGGCGGCATGCAGCGGCTGCAACAGATCATGGCTGGCCGCGGCCAGAAACCGCGTCTTGTCCCGATCCGCCTGCGCCAGACGCTGGTTCGCCTCGGACAATTCATGCGTCCGCTCGGCCACGCGGGTTTCCATCCCCGCCAGCGTGCGTTTCAATTCCGCGCGCACCTGCGCCTCGGCGGTGATGTCGATAAAGCTGGTGACATAGCCCCCGCCCGGCATCGGCCCGCCCACCATCTTGATGACCTGACCATCAGGACGATAGCGCTCGAACGTATATTCCTGCGCGCGGCGCAGATGGCGCAGGCGCTTTTCCACCTCATGTTCGACATCGGCCCCCGCGCCAAAATCGCCGCGTCGCGCATTGTGGCGGATCAGATCGGCCACCGGCGCGCCCACATAGAGCAGCCCCACCGGATAATCGAACAATTGCTCATAGCGCGTGTTCCACGCCACCAGCTTCTGCTCGCCATCGACCACGCTGATGCCTGCCTCGATGTTCTCAAAGGTCGCGGCCAGCAATTGTCGGGAAAATGTCAGCGATTGCCCGCGCTCGTCGAGCAGGCGCGTCACGGCGGCAAGGCTCATCGTGCCCCCCGCCATGGCGCTGGCCACAAGGGCGCGCGCGCTGCTGGCCCCCACCACGGCCGCGATCAGCTTGCGCGCGCGCTGGGCCGAGCGCCCGTCGATGGCCATGCCGCGCCGCGCCTCGGCAAATTCGCGCTCTGCACGTTCGTGGCCGATGAAGCTGGCGGTCAGGTCTTTCAGATCCGACAGATCCGACACCTGCCGCTGCCACCCCATCAGCGAGGGCAGCGGATTGCCCGCCCCCCGCCGCGCCGACACGGCAAGGAACATCGCCAGATTAACCCCCAGCGACCACAGCACCCCATGCACCAGCGGCGTGGCATGGCCGATGCCCAACAGACGCAGCGGATCGAGCGGCCCCGCCGCCAGCCACGCCCGCCAGCCCTCGGGCAGGATCGGCGGCAGCGCCAGCGTATAGAGCCACAGCACCAGCCCCGCGCCAAGGCTGGCCCGCGCGGCCATGCCATCGCGGTTGCCGCCAAACACGGCCAGGATCATATGCGGCGTGAATTGCGCCATCGCGGCAAAGGCCACCAGCCCGATCGAGGCCAAAGTCTGGCGCGGCGAAACCAGTTCGGCCCATGTCAGCGCCAGCGCAATCACCCCGACGATCGAGGCCCGCCGCACCAGCAGCATCCGCCGCCCCAGCACGCCCGCCTCGGCCCCCGCACCGCTGCGCAGCACCGAGGGGAAAATGAGATCATTCGACACCATCGCCGAAAGCGCCGTGGCATCGGTAATCACCATGGCCGCCGCCGCGCTGATCCCGCCGATCAGGGCGGCGGCGGCAATAAACCCGTGGCCCGAGGCCAGCGGCAGGTAAAGCACATAGAAATCGGGCGCCACCCCATGCCCCAGCGCGATGATCCCCGCCCATGCAATCGGCACGATCAGCAGCACCATCGCCAGCACATAGGCCACCACGCCCCAGCGCGCGCGCGGCAGATCGTCCACATCGCGCGCCTCGACCAGCGCCATATAGAACTGGCGCGGCAAGACGAGGATCGCGCAGGCCGAAATCAGCGCAATCACCCAAGTTTCGAGCGAAATATCCTCGGCGCGGAAATGGCGGGCCAGTTGGACCACGCCGCGCTCGGCGCTGGGCCCATCGGCATGCATGACAATGCCCACCGCCAGCGCCGCCACCAGAAACAACGCCAGCAGCTTGATCCCCGATTCGAGCGCGATGGCATAGACCATGCCCTCGGACCGGCCCGAACGTTCAAACCGCCGCGCGCCGAACAGGATCGCAAACAGCGCCAAGAGCCCCGCCGCCCCCAGCATCGTGGGCGCCACAACCGCATCGCCGTTGCCGGTGATGATCGCCATCGCCGTACCGATCGATCGCAATTGCAACGCCATATAGGGTACGCTGCCCGCCAGCGCGATCACCGTGACCAGCCGCGCCACCACCACATCATGGCCGAAACGCGCGGCGATAAAGTCGGACGGGGTGGTCGCCTGCGTTTCGCGCAAGGTGGCCGAAAGGCGGCGCAGAAAGCCCGGCGCCAGCGCCAGCAAAGTAATCGGCGCGAGATAGATGGGCAGGAAATTCCATCCCTCGCGCACCACGCTGCCCACCGCGCCATAGATGGTCCAGCTGGAGCAATAGACCCCCAGCGCCAGCGTATAGGCCCCAAGCCGCAGACGTTTTAGCCCCGGTTGCGCCAGTCGCAGCCGCCCGCGCGGCCTTTCGCCATAGGCCTCGGCCAGCGCGGCCACCGCAAAGAGCAGGCCGATCCAGCCCAATGCAAACAGCGCCGCCGTGCCCAAACCCATGAACAATCCCCTTATGGGCCGGTGTTAGCCCATCGGGACAGGACAAGCCAAGCGCCGATCAGGCCGCCTGCGTCATCTCCAGCGCGCTGGCAATCGCGGCAAGAAACTGGTCGGTGGCATTTTCCCATGTAAAGCCCGCGCCGAACGCCGCAGCCCCGGCCCGCGACAGGGCCAGCGCGCGCGCCACCGCCGTGTCCAAATCATCGTCCAACGCGGCGACAGGCTCGGGCGCAATCCCGCCCTCGCCCCGCCCGTCTACGCCCAAAATGTCGAGCGGCCCCGCCACCGGATAGGCCGCCACAGGCACCCCGCAGGCCAGCGCCTCGATGATGACCAGCCCGAATGTGTCGGTGCGGCTGGGAAAGACAAAGCAATCGGCGGCGCGATAAGCCTCGGCCAGCGCCGCGCCGCTCTTGGGGCCAAGGAAATGCACATGCGGGTATCGCCGCTGCATCTCGGCCAGCGCGGGGCCATCACCCACCACCACCTTGCTGCCGGCTGTGCGCAGTTCGCAAAAAGCCTCAAGGTTCTTTTCGGGCGCCACCCGGCCCACGTTCAGCAGGATCGGGCGCGGCAGACCGGCCATGTCCGCCGCCACCGACCCATCGGGGGTGAACAGCGCATGGTCGATCCCCCGGCTCCAGCGCCGCGTCTGGGCCAATCCGCGCGCGGCCAGTTCGGCGTCAAGGCTGGGCGTGGCCACCATGATCGCGCGCGATGCGCCGTGGAAACGCTGCATCACCGGCCAGAACCATTCCGCCGAAAGCCCCGAGCGCAACGCCAGATATTCCGGGAAACGCGTGTGGAAAGCGCTGGTATAGGGCACCCCGCGCGACCGGCACCATCCGCGCGCGGCCCAGCCGATCGGCCCTTCGGTGGCGATATGCACAATGTCGGGGCGATAGGCGTCGAGCATCCGCCGCGCATTGAAACGCGGCGCCACGGCCAGCCGGATCTGGGCATAGCCGGGCATGGGCATGGTCAGGAACCGGTCGGGCGTGATCATCTCGACCTGCGCCCCGCGCGCGCCCAATTGCTCGACCGTGGCGGCCAGTGTGCGCACCACGCCATTGACCTGCGGAAACCACGCATCGCTGGCGATAGCAATCCGGGGAGCAGTCACGCAGGCACGCCCATCGGCATCGCCTCATGAGCAACCGGGGCCTTGTCGGCGGCATTCTTTTTCAATTCGGCCAGCCAGTCGATGATGCTCATCTGGCCCGCGAAATCCTCGACCAGCGCGGTGCAGCTTTCCACCCAGTCGCCATCATTATAATAGGTGATCGCGCCGAACTGGCGGATTTCGGCCGAATGGATATGGCCGCACACCACGCCATCGACGCCCCGCTCGGCGGCGGCATGGGCCACGGCTTCCTCATAGCGGCCGATGAACTGCACCGCGTTCTTCACCCGTTTTTTCAGGTAAGCCGAGAGCGACCAATAGGGCAGATGCATTTTCCGTCGCACCGCGTTGAACGTGGTGTTGACCCGCAGCATCAGCTCGTAGGCCTTGTCGCCAAGGAAGGCGAGCCAGCGGTGATACAGCACGATGGCGTCAAACGCATCGCCATGCACCACCAGCAACCGGCGTCCGTCGGCGGTGGTGTGGATCGCGTCGAGCAGCAGTTCGACCCCGCCAAAGGTCAGGCCGGCATAGGGGCGCAGCATCTCGTCATGATTGCCGCAGATGAACACCACCCGCGTGCCGCGATGCGCCATCTTCAAAATGCGGCGCAGCACTTCATTATGCGCGTCCGGCCAGTACCAACCCTTTTTCAGCCGCCAGCCGTCGATAATGTCGCCCACCAGATAGAGCGTCTCGGTTTCGATCGAGCGCAGGAAGCTGACCAACATATCGGCATTGCAGCCGCGCGTGCCCAAATGGACATCGGAAATCCAAACCGTGCGATAGCGCCGCTTGGGCCGCAGCCCCTTGGGATCGGGCGTTTCGGGCAGATCGAGCCATGAGGCGATCCCGCCCTTGGCCGAAACGACCGCCGCGTCGCCATCCAGCGCCACGCGATTGACCCCTTCGCCGAACAGAAAAGCCGTCTGAGCCGGATCGAGCCCCGAAGCAAAAGCAGCGCGCGCCATGACATATCCCCGATAGAACCCGTTGCGCGCGGATTATCTCAGGCAAATTGCACCGCCATGACGGGGCCAAGTCAAAACTGTGACAGAACCACGATCAGGGCAGATCAGCCGCGGTTTCAACGCTGAGCCGGTGCGGGGTCAGACCCATCATCTCGGCCAGCACGCGCAGATCCTTGGCGCAGGCATCGGTATAGAGCGGCGCCATCGCGTGAGTCGTCGCCAGCACCAGCTTGCGCCCGGAAATCGTCAGCGAGGAAGCCTCCAGCACCTCGCCCGCGCCCGCGCAGAAGCGCCGCGCCAGCCGCGTGGCCATGCCCCAGATCACCGCCTCGCGCAGATCCTGCAATGGGGCCAGCCGGGGCAGCTCGGTCGGAATCTCGGCCTGACCGCTGTTGGCCAGCACGGCCATGGCAATCATCGCGCGCCCGGCCTCGTCCACGCCCAGCCAACGTTTGCGCAGCGCCCATTGCGCGGCCTGTTCAGCGCGCAGATTGGGTTCCGAGCGCAAGGAGGCCAGCGCCAGCATCACCGCCGCGCGGCGCAGATTGTCCGGCCCGGCATAGCCCAGCCGCCCACTCCAGCGCGCCACCAGATCCGCCGCCGAGGACAGGCCCGGCTGCTGCATTTCAACAAAGGCGACAACGCCCGCCAGCAAGGGGTCCTGCACCGCGGTTTTCGCGCCCATCGTGCCCGCCAGCAAGCCTTCGCGCAGGCCCCAGCCCGAGAACACCACGCGCGAAGGGTGCAATTCCTTGACCAATTGGCCCAGCAAAGCCCCCGCATCGGCAAGGCTGGCCAGACGCGAGGCCGAAACCCCGTTGATCGGCGCCAGCGCGGCCCCGCGCGCGGTCTTGGACTGCAAAGCCCGCACCGCCGAAAGCACTTCCTCGGGCGAAAGCTCATAGGCATGGGGATCGTCGATCGGCCAATTCACCTGCTCCATGGCGAAGCGGGCAAAGGCGCGCAGCGAACCGCCCACCAGATAAAGCACCTGACCTGAATGGGCGTCCCAGTCCTGCCCCTTCAGCATACGATGGATGCGGCGGGCAAATTTCTCGCTGCCATCCACCCGCATCGCCGCCAGACGCAGCGTGCCCAGCGGCAGAGAAATGCCATGGGTGCAGCGCCCGCCGCCCTTGGCATCGCCCTCGATATCGATCAGTTCGAGCGAACCGCCGCCCAGATCCGCCACGATCCCGCAGGCCCCCGGAAAGGCCGAGAGCACGCCGCGCGCGCTGGCCACGGCCTCTTCCTCGCCCGAGAGCAGCCGGGGCTCCAGACCAAGGGCGGCAACCTGTTCGAGAAATTCGCCGCCATTGGCCGCATCGCGCGCTGCCGCCGTCGCCACGGTCTGAACATCGTCAACCCCGCGCAATTTCAGGATGATGGCAAAACGCGCCAGCGCGCCCAGCGCCGAGGCCATGCCCTTGGCCGACAGCATCCCGCTTTCGGCCACGCCCTTGCCCAGGCGCGCGGTCACCTTTTCATTGAACAGCACCACCGGCGCGCGCACCGGCCCGCCATAGATGACCAGACGCACGGTATTGGAACCAATGTCGATAATCGCGCGCTGATCCTGCGCGGACGGAAAAGAAGCGGGGAGGCGAATCATAGTTTTCCGCTTTACGCCCGGCCTCGGCGCAGCGCCAGTTTGGGCACCTTGCGCCCCGAACCCAGCGATGCCCCGCGCCCCGACAGCGAAGGATTGGTCATGAAATAGCGATGCGCGTTGAAGGGCTGTTCGCCGATTTCCGCGCGTTTGTAATGGCCATCGGCGCCCAGCAGCCAGCTTTGCTCGCTGTCCAGCAGATTGGCCATCATCACCTGATCCAGCACCTGATCGTGAACGGTTTTGTTGCGGATCGGCACCAGCACCTCGACCCGGCGGTCAAGGTTGCGGCTCATGCCGTCAGCGCTGGAAATGAACACGCGCGCGCGCGGATTGGGCAGCGCCGCCCCGCCCGCAAAGGCCCACACGCGGGTGTGCTCAAGAAAGCGCCCGATGATCGATTTGACGGTGATATTTTCCGACAGGCCCGGAATGCCGGGGCGCAGACAGCAGATGCCGCGCACCACCAGCCGCACCTCAACGCCTGCACAACTGGCCTCATAGAGCCGGTCGATGAGCTGGCTGTCGGTCAACGAATTGAGCTTGCCCCAGATCTGGGCAGGCTTGCCCGCCTTGGCGTTGGCGATCTCGCGCTCGATGCTGCCATAGATCCGCTCGCGCAAGGACACCGGCGCGACCGCCAGCAGCGCCGTGCGGCGCGGTTCGACATAGCCGGTGATGAAGTTGAAGATCTGATTCGCATCGCGGCCAATCGCCTGATCGGCGGTGAAATAGGACAGGTCGGTATAGATGCGCGCGGTGATCGGGTGGTAATTGCCGGTGCCGAAGTGGCAATAGGTGCGATAGGCGTCGGCCCCTTCGCTGTCCTTTTCGCTGCGCACGACCATGCTGATCTTGGCGTGGGTCTTCCAGTCCACAAAGCCATAGATCACCTGAACCCCGGCATTTTCCAGCTGGCTGGCCCAGTGCAGGTTCTGCTCCTCGTCGAAGCGTGCCTTCAATTCCACCACAGCGGTGACCGACTTGCCCGCCTCGGCTGCGGCGCACAGGGCATTGATGATCGAGGATTGCTTGCCCGCGCGATAGAGCGTCTGCTTGATCGCCACCACATCCGGGTCGGCGGCGGCCTGACGCAGAAAGTCGATGACGACTTCAAAGCTCTCATAGGGGTGGTGAACCACCAGATCCTTTTCGCGGATGGCCGAGAAAATATCGCCGTCATGCTCAAGAATGCGTTCGGGATAGCGCGGCGAATAGGGCGCGAATTTCAGCTCGGGGCGCTTTTCGTCCACAATGGCCGACAGGCCCGCCATGTCGATAGGCCCATGGCTGCGGATGATGATCGCATGATCGAGCCGCAACTGATCGCGCAGCAATTGCTCGGCCTCGGGCAGGAAATCGCCCTGAAGCTGAAGCATGATAACGCTGCCCCGGCGGCGGCGCTGGATCGCGGTGCGGAAATAGCGCACCAGATCCTCGGCATCTTCCTCGATTTCAATGTCGCTGTCGCGCAGCACGCGAAACACGCCGTGGCCCAGCACCTGAAAACCGGGAAACAGGCTTTCGGCATTCAGCCAGATGACATCGGCAATCGAGACATAGGCCGCCTCATCGTCGCCCGGAATACGCACATAGCGCGGCAGAGCGGCCGGGATCAGCACCATTTCCATCACCTGCGCGCCATCGGCAATGCGCGTCAGGCTCATCATCACGCCCATGCCGCCATTGGTGACAAAGGGGAAAGGATGGGCCGGATCAATCGCCTGCGGTGTGATGACGGGCAGGATGCGATCGAGAAAGTAATCTTTGAGCCAGCGCGATTGCACCGCATCGAGGCTGCGTCCGCCCCGGTCGCCCACGACATGGATGCCCTCGCCCTCCAGCGCCTCGCGCAGTTCGAGCCAGATCTGCTGCTGCATCGCCTCCAGCCGCATCACCTCGTCGCGGATCGCGGCCAACTGGCGCGGCGGGGCAAGGCCGTCGATGGAAACCTCAGCAATATGGCGGCGCACCTGTCCGGCAAGCCCGGCCACACGCACCATCAGGAATTCATCCAGATTGTTGCCCGAGATCGAAAGGAACCGCAGCCTTTCAAGCAGCGGATATTCCATTCGCCGCGCCTCTTCCAGCACGCGCTGGTTAAAGGTCAGCCACGAGAGTTCGCGGTTGAAGAAGCGGTCGGGAATGGCCTTGATCGCGGCCAGATCGCTGCTGATGGGCGGAGTTTCGGCAACAGAAGCGGCAAGAGCGTCCATGATATTCCTCGACAAGGTGGGCAAGCACAGGCCCGCCCTCCCGACATAAGGTTACACTAGGATGACAGGGGAATGCCGCAAGGGCAATAATGCCCTTTTATCCCCGCCCGCGATAGGAAGCCACGCCCTGATCGGGCACCCACAGCCCTTCGGGCGCGGCGCCCGATTGCCAGAACACGTCGATGGGGATGCCGCCGCGCGGATACCAATAGCCCCCGATGCGCAACCATTTTGGACGCATCTCGTCAAACAGGCGCTGGCCGATGCCCACTGTCACATCCTCGTGGAAACCGGCATGATTGCGGAACGAACCGAGGAAGAGTTTCAAAGACTTGCTCTCTACAATCGTCTGATCGGGGGCATAATCGATGACGATATGGGCAAAGTCGGGCTGGCCCGTAACGGGGCACAGCGAGGTGAATTCCGGCGCGGCAAAACGCGTCAGATACAGGCTGCCCACGCGCGGATTGGGCACATAATCCAGCACCGCTTCGTCCGGCGAAGCAGGCAGGCCGGTGTTCTGGCCAAGGAATTTGGGGGCAAGCGGCGCGTCATGGGAATTGCTCATGCCATCCCCATGCCACCGCCGCCCGTCCGATACAACCCGATACCGGCCAACAGAAAAAGCGCAGGGTTAAGGCTTCGGGCACCTCCGGATAGGTGCAAGTCACAACTAGGATTAGCCCGCGCCGCAGATTATTTCTCGGATAACCAGTAGGGAGCGACAAGGGCGCGATGCGCAAATTGTTCAAATCCGGCAAAAGTGAGCGGGACGCGCCGGTCGCCGCGCCGCACCGTCCGGCGGGGCTCGTGGTCTTGCGCCGCGCGGCCGCAGCGCTGATGCTGGGCGGGGCGATGGCCGCCGGGACGGTGCTGGGGGCGCCGCCCACGGGCGCGCAATCCATCGACATTTTCGGCCCTCCCCCCGGCGCCGCGCCCTCGGCGCCCGCAACCGGAACGCCCAGTGTCAAGAATCCTGTGGCCAAGGAGAGCTCGGCGCTAAAGCCCGCCCCGCGCCAAGACATTGGCCAGGGAAAGGAAAACCGCCCTGCCGAAAGCACCCGGCCGCCCCGTCGCCGCCATACCAGCCACCCCCTAGTCGCGCAGACGACCCCTTTGCCGCCCACAGCCGCCCCCTCCTCGGCCGCGCCCACCTACGCAACGCCGGTTGCGCCTGCTCCAGCTCACGCGCCCGGCGGGGCGGCCGAGCGCGCGGCGACCTCGGCAGGCGTCCGTCCTCTGGCGCGCGATATGCTTTATCCGCTGGGCATCGGGTTCGGGCTGGCCTCGGAACTGGGGGTTCTGTGGCTGATCCTGCGCTGGCGCGCGCGGCGGGCCAAACGGGCTCTGGATGGGGCCCAGTCCGAACCCACCCCATTTCTGCGTAAAGCGCCCGAGACCGCGCGCCCGTCGGCATCCTCCATCTCTGATGCCGCTGCATCGCACGAAGAGGATCATCCCTCCACCATCGCCCGGCTGCTTGATCGTGCCAATGCAGTGGATCATGGCGATGCAGACGATGCGGTTGATCATCGCGATGCGCCCCCAGCCGCCGCCCGTCCTGCCGCCGCCTTTGCCAATTTTGCCTATGTCGGCGCGCAGGTGGAGAGCACGCCCGAAGCATCTCCAGCCGCAGACGTCGCGCTCAGGGCGCCCGCCCACAGCCCGAATCCCGCCCATAACTTTGCCCCCGAACCGGCCCCCGCCCCGCACGCGGAGCCTGAAGAGGAGGCGCCCGCGCGCGGAGTGTTCAAGCCGTCGCCCCTGTTCAACCGGATCCAGCCCGCCGAACCGGCCCCGCCCGCGCCCATCGCCCCGCCCGATCCACTGGCCATCCGTTTTGAGGCTTTGCGGCTGAGCACCAGCGCGTCGCGCATCGAATTGCGGTTCCGCGTGACGCTGCGCAACAATGGCGCCGGGGCGCTGGGCCCGATTCGGGTGGACAGTTGCATGACCACGCCCGAGGGCGATCTGCCCGACACCGCGCTGGCGCATAGTCTGGCCACGCTGATGCCGGGCGAGGAAGCCGCGATTGCCGAGGAATGGCGCGTGCCCATGGCCATGCTGCCCACATTGCGGCTGGGGACGATGCGCTTGCTGGTCGGCGCAGCGCGTATCTTCGTTATGGTCGAGGGCGCCTCGGCCCATCGTTTTCAGGACCGCAGCTTTCTGATCGGCCTGCCTGAGGAAGGGGGGCGATTGGTGCCGATTCCGCTGGATGGCGGGGCGCATCTGTATGACAATCTGCTGGTGCAAAGCATTGCGCACGAGCAGGGGTAGAACATACCTTCGCACTTGCAATATAATACTTTAGGTCAATATAAAGTTCATAGCAGCCCGTTTCTCGACAAAACTGTTTGCGTCGATCACAATTCGGGCCTAGATTTTTCGCTTTCGCAGCGAAGGAGGAGCGCCGGCGAATGGAAAGCCTGGTGACAACCCAGTGGCTGGCTGATGATATGGAGGCGTGCGATCTGCGCATCGTCGACGCCAGCAGCCACTTGCCCGACGCGGGTCGCAACGCGAAGGACGAATATGAAACCGGGCATATCCCCGGTGCGGTGTTCATGGATCTGGCCGATCTGGCCGATCCGGGGGCGCCGGTTGAAAACACCCTGCCCGGGCCTGAGCGTTTCGCCAGCCGGATGCAGTCGCTCGGCCTTGGCGATGGCAGCCGCATCGTGCTTTACGACGATTCAGCCATTCACAGTGCGGCGCGCGCATGGTTCATGCTCAAGCTGTTCGGGGCGCAAAATGTGGCGATCCTGGATGGCGGCCTTGCCAAATGGCATGCCGAAGCGCGCAAGATGGAGGAAGGCGACAAGAAATTGCGCCATCGCCATTACACCGCATGGCAGGCGTCCGAAAAGCTGCGCGACAAACTGTCCGTGCTGGCCAATATCGGCACGCGGGCGGAACAGGTGGTCGATGCGCGCGGCGCCGCACGTTTTGCCGGCAGCGCGCCCGAGCCGCGCCCCGGCATGGCCGCGGGCCACATCCCCGGCGCTTTCAACGTGCCCTATACGCAGATGTATCGCGCCGACGGCACGTTCAAGGACGCCAAGGGCATCCGCGAGGCGTTTGAGAGCGTGGGCGTCGACCTGTCCCGCCCGATCATCACCTCCTGCGGCAGCGGCGTCACCGCCTGCGTGCTGATTTTCGCGCTGCATCTGATCGGCAAGGAAGATGTCTCGCTCTATGACGGCAGTTGGGCCGAATGGGGCGCCGACCCCTCCATGCCCAAGGAAAGCGGCCCGGCGCAATATAACGCCGCCAGAGTTTGAAAACCGGGGTCTGACGGTTTGGCCGCACCGGGCGTTTCGGTGCGGCAAATTGTCCCTATTTGCAAACTCAACTTTTCGCGGGCGCCAAAAACGGCCAAAGCATCGCCATGACCAAGAACATCGACACATCCGCCCTTCATGCCGACACGCAACTGACGCTGGCAGGCCGCCGTCCGGAATGGACCGGCATCGAAAATCACCCCTCCGCGGTGGTGACGCCCGCCGTGTGGCGCGCCTCGACGCATTTGTATCCCGATATGGCGGCGCTGCGCGCGGGCCATGGCTATAATGAGGATGGGCGCTTTTATTACGGCCGCCGCGGCGCGCCGACACAATGGTCCCTGGCCGAGGCGCTGACTCAGATCGAGCCGGGCGCGGCGGGCACAGTGCTTTACCCCAGCGGTCTCGCGGCGATTTCGGGCGTGTTGCTGGCGGTGTTGAAGCCGGGCGATGTGCTGCTGATGACCGACAATGCCTATGAACCCAGCCGGACGCTGGGCAATGGCATCTTGAAAACCATCGGCGTGGAAACGCGCTGGTTCGACCCGACCGACCTTGCCGGTTTCGAGGCCGCGATTTGCGAGCGCACCGCCGCCGTCCTGCTCGAATCGCCCGGCAGCCTGACCATTGACGTGCAGGACGTGCCCGCCATCGCCGCCATCTGCCGTGATCGAGGCATTATCAGCATCATCGACAACACATGGGCCAGCCCGCTCGGCTTTGCCCCCCTGCCCCACGGTGTGGACATCACGCTGATGGCGCTGACAAAACATGCCGGCGGCCACAGCGACGTGATGATGGGCAGCGCCAGCGCCGGCCCCGAATGGTACGATCGCCTGCGCCGCCATGCCCAGCAGATGGGCACCGTGGTCAGTCCTGATGACGCCGCGCTGGTGCTGCGCGGATTGCGCACGCTCTCGATCCGGCTGGAGCGCGAGACGGCAAGCGCGCTGACGATTGCGCAATGGTTGCAAGGGCGACCAGAGGTGGCGAAAGTGCTCTGCCCCATGCTGCCGGGCGCGCCGGGGCATGATCTGTGGCAGCGCGATTTCACCGGCGGCTGCGGGCTGTTCAGCTTTGTCCTGCGCGGGGGCAGCGGCGCGGCGCGCGATGCGCTGATCGATGCGCTCGCGCTGTTCGGCATCGGCTATTCATGGGGCGGCTTTGAAAGCCTCGCCACCCCGCTCGACCCCGCCCGCGTGCGCACGGCCAGCGTTTGGCCCTTGGCGGGGATGAAGGCGGAGGATCGCTTCGGCGTGCGCCTGTCTATCGGGCTGGAGGATCCGCATGATCTGATTGCGGATCTGGAGCAGGCTTTGGGGGTTTGGGCTGGAGGGGCTTGAGAATTAGGTGCCTCCGGCGGGCAAAGGGACTCGTCCCTATGCAACCCCGTTAATGGGAGTGGATCCGAGATGGCAGCGCCGCAGGCGATGCGATAAAGCCTGCGGCGCGGCGACCTTGCACTGATAGGCGCCGCAGGCTTTGAAATTTCAACGCTGCGTCGATCAGCTTTGGCCGAACCCATAGCGCAACATCGACAGTAACGGGATTGCAAAGGGCCCCCGCCCTTTGCCCGCCGGAGGCAAATCCTCCCTTTACTCCACCCACTCCCGCGCCAGAAACCGCCCGCCCGCCATCATCAAAACGGCGGCCAACAGATAGAAGCCCAGCCCCAGCAGGATCGCATGGCGCAGCGCATCTTCGCCATAGGTGGGGGTGAGCCAATCCGACAGCCTGCCGATGGTCAGCGAGCCCAGCCCCGCGCCGATGAGGTTGTTGATGAGCAGAAAGCTGGCCGATGCGGTGGCGCGCATCGGGGCGGGCACAAGGTGCTGCACCGCCGTCAGCACCGGGCTGAGCCAGAGATAGACCAGCGCCTGAGGCAGAAGGAAGAGCCAAAAGGTGATCTGGGCCGATCCGGTATAGAGCCCGGCGGCGAACAGCGGCACGCCCAGCAGGAAGGATATCGCGGGCAAAAGGGCATAGGCCGAGCGGCTGCGTCCCCCCAGCCAATCGGCGAAGATGCCGCCCGCCATCACCCCCACCGTGCCGCCGATCAGCAGCAGCAGGCCAAAGAAATGCGAGGTTTCCACCAGCCCCAAGCCAAACGAGCGCCGCATCAGCGAGGGCAGCCAGAAGGCCAGCCCATAGCCCATCATCGAACTTGAACTCGCGCCAAAGGCCAACAGCCAGAAGCTGCGCTTGACCGCAAGGATGCGCAGCACCTCGATCATGGCCGGTGCCTTGACCGTATCGGGCCGGGGCGGATCGCGCACCAGCAGGGCGAAGAGCGGCGTGAACACCAGCCCCGCCAACCCCACGCCCAGAAAGGCAGCGCGCCAGTTGACCACCGCCGCCACATAGCCGCCCAGCAATATGCCCGCCGCCGAGCCCAGCGGGATGCCCAGCGAATAGACCGCCATCGCCCGCGCCCTTTGATGGGGCGGAAAAGCGTCGGAAATCAGCGCATAGGATGGCGCCACCCCGCCCGCCTCTCCCACGCCCACGCCAAGGCGGCACACGAACATCGACCAGAACCCCGAGACCACGCCGCAAAGCGCGGTAAAGGCGCTCCACACCGCCAGCGAGGCGGCGATCACCGGCGTGCGCCCCCGCTTGTCGGCCAGCCAGGCCAGCGGCAGGCCCATCGTCGAATAGAGCAGCGCAAAGGCAAAGCCGCCCAGCAAGCCCAGTTCGGTATCGTTCAGATGAAGATCCGCCTTGATCGGTCCGGCCAGAATGCCAAAGATCTGACGGTCGATGAAATTGAATGTGTAAACCACCAGCAGCATGGCCAGCACAAATATCGGCTTTTTTGTGACTGGCTTTCGCCCGGTTGCGGGTTCGGACATGTTTCTCTCCCAAGGGGCCTTGCGCCTGTCCGGTAAACCTTGCGGGGTAAACCTTGCGCTTTGGGCCTGCTTGGGCATAATAGTGAAAAATGAATCACGCTTCAAATTAGAAAGCGGCAAGAGCGATGTCTGACACGAAAAACACCCCTGCGCCCGCCGCCGTCCCCGGCGGCAACAAGGTGCCCAAGACCGAGCGCGGGCGGCGCACCTTGCGCGCGCTGCTCAATGCCGCGGCCGAGGAATTTGGCGAAAAGGGCTTTCACGACGCCGCGATCAGCCAGATCACCGCGCGCGCAGGCGTGGCCACAGGCAGCTTTTACGTCTATTTCGACAGCAAGGAAGCGATTTTTCAGGCCCTTGTCCGCGATCTTTCGGGGCAGGTGAAGGATTTCGTAGCCCCCCGCATCGCCGCCGCCCCGGACCAGATCGCCGCCGAACAGGCAGGCCAGCTTGCCTATCTGGAATTCGTGCGCCAGCACAAAGAGATCTATCGCATCATCGATGAATCCGAATTCGTCGATCCGGCCGCCTACCGCGAACATTACACCAAATCGGCCACCCGCATCGCCGCCCGCCTGCAATCGGCGATGGAGCGCGGCGAAATCAGCGATGGCGATTGCGAGGTGCGGGCATGGGCGCTGATGGGCATCAACGTGTTCCTCGGCCTGCGATACGGCGTGTGGGGCGATGAGGCGCCCGAGGATATCGTGCGCGAGGCGGGGCGCTTCATCACCGATGGCCTCGCCCGGCGGGAGGAAAAGCCATGAGCGAATGGGTCGCCCGCCATTGGCGCAGCGCCGAAGGGCTGAACCTGTTTGCCCGCGATTATGCCGGCGCGGGCGGCGAGGCGCATCTGCCGGTGGTATGCCTGCATGGCCTGACCCGCAATTCGCGCGATTTCGAAAATGTCTCGCCGTGGATCGCGGCGCGGCAAAGGCGGGTGCTGGCGCTGGACATGCGCGGGCGCGGCCACTCCGAGCGCGACCCGGCGGAAAATTATGACATTGCCACCTATGTGGCCGATATTACCGCATTGTTGGCGCAATTGGGCATCGGCCGGGCGATCTTTGTCGGCACCTCGATGGGCGGGCTGATTACGGTGGAGCTGGGCACGCTCTATCCCGAACTGGTGGCGGGGGCTGTCATCAATGACATCGGGCCGCAGCTCTCGATGGTCGGGCTGGGCCGGATCGCGGGCTATGTGGGTCAGGGCAAGCCCCTGCCCGACTGGCAGGCCGCAGCGGACGCCTGCGCGGTGATGAACGCCGATGTGTTTGCCCATTACGGCCCCGCCGACTGGATGGCCATGGCCCGCCGCCTGTTCCGCGAGGAAGGCGGCCAGGTCATCGCCGATTACGACCCCGGCATCGCCCGCGCGCTGGCCCGCATCGTGGCCGACCCCGATCCGTGGGGCAAATGGCACCGCTTTGCCGATGCGCGCCCGGTGCTGGTGCTGCGCGGGACGGTGACCGATCTGCTGGACGAGGATGTGGCGCAGGCGATGGTGGCGGGCAAGCCGCGCGCGGTTTTGGCTCCGGTGGCGGGAGTGGGCCATGCACCGATGATGGATGAGCCGGATGCGCGCGAGGCAATGGGGCGGTTTTTTGATCAGGCGGATTAAGGGATAGATGCGAGGGACTCGTCCCTCGCCCTCCCGTTACTGTCTTTGTTGCGCTATGGGGTCGGCGTTTTGTGTCGGACGCGGCGTTGAAAAAATGAAAGCCTGCGGCGCGATCAAGAAGCGCCGCAGGCTTTTCATATCATGCCCCAAACACCGGGCGGACCTATCCGCCCCCCCATTATCGGGATTGCAAAGGGCTTTCGCCCTTTGCCCGCCGGAGGCATCCCCTCCCTTCTCGTTAAAAATTCACCGTAGCCGTCGCAAACACCTGCCGTGGATTGCCCCAATAGGTGGTCAGCACGCCTTCCTTGCCCAGCGTGGGGATCAGATTACCCGCCCCGGTATAGGTCAGCGCGCCGGTGGTGGCATTGGCCGCGACATAGGTATAGCCCGAGGTCTTGTAGCGCTTGTCGGCCAGATTCTTGCCATAGACGCCCAGCGTCCAGCGCCCGCCGGGCGCGCGATAGACGAGGCTGGCGTCAAAAAGCGCATAGGCGGGCTGGTCAAGATAGGGGTTGGGAATTTCGAACTGATAGGTCGTGCTTTTCCACGAAACGCCTCCCGACAGGTCGAGCGAGCCGACCGGCACGGGGATCGCATAGGAGGCCGAGGCATTGCCGGTCCATGCGGGCGTGTTCTGGACCTTGCGGTTGGCGGCCACATCGGTGGGCGCCCCGGCAATCAACGTGATATATTGCAGATACTTGGCGTCGATATAGCCCAGCGAACCATTGAGAGAGAGCGCCCCTAGCTTGAGCTTGCCCTCAGCCTCCACGCCCTGCATCCGCGCCTTGCCCGCATTGGACACCACGCCGCAGAAGCTGGGCAGACCGCCCACCGTGCAGGCCACCGAGCCGGGGATCTGCACATCGGTGTAATCCATGCGGAACGCGGCCAGATTGAGCGCCAGTTTCCGGTCGAACAGTCGGGTTTTCAGGCCGATTTCATAGCTGTCCACCTTTTCCGGGCGGAAGCTGAGATATTGCCCCTGTGTCACCCCGGCAGGTGCATTCACGCCCACACCGCGCGGGTCAAACCCGCCGCCCTTGAAGCCCTGGCTGAAGCTGGCATAGATCGTGTTGTTGGGGTCCGGCTTCCAGTTGAGCGAGACGCGCGGGGTGAATTTGGTATAGCTGGCGCTGCCAAGAAAATTGGTGCTGGGGGCGCCAAAGGGTGTGCCCGCCCCGCCAAACGTGGGCGAACCGCCGCCCAGATAGTTCTGGCGCAGGATCTGGGCATAGCGCTTGTCCCATGTATAGCGCCCGCCCGCTTCGATGCTGATCTGGTCGGTGATGTCATAGGACATGTTGACGAAACCGGCCATCGTGTCGGTGCGGATGTTGGCGTCGGTATAGGCCGTCAGGCCCGCAACGGTGGTGAACAGGCGCACGTCAAATTGCGTCAGCGCCGTGGCATAGAGGTAATAGAAACCCGCCATGCCGTTGAACCGCCCCTTGCTGTAAAGCACCTGAAGCTCCTGACTCCATTGCTTGTTGCGGTAATAGGCGGGCACGTCCACGTCCTGCGAAGCGGTCGCGTCGAAATCGATGGGCGAGGCCGAATCGTCCTTGCGGAAGGCGGTGATCGAACGCAGCGTCAGCGCCTCGGTGGGTTTCGCCTCAAGGAACAGCGACCAGCCCCATGCCTTCACATCCTGCTTGGGGCTGTTCAGGCCCGCCTGCGTGTCAAACACATTGGCCAGCACCGGGGCGCCGCTGTATTGCCCCGGAATTTCGCGATGGCCGCCGCGCGGGTTCGACATATCATGGGTGTAATCGCCGGTCAGGCGGGCGAAGATCTTGTCGCCATGCACCTCCAGAGTGCCGCGCCCGGCCCAGATATCCTTGTTGTAATTCGACAGGCCCGTGGTCAGGTTGCGCCCAAAACCCCCGCGCGTCAGGCGGGCCAGCGTGCCGCTGGCGCGGATCAGCCCGTCCT
This sequence comes from Novosphingobium sp. SG751A, assembly GCF_013149295.1. GTDB lineage: Bacteria > Pseudomonadota > Alphaproteobacteria > Sphingomonadales > Sphingomonadaceae > Novosphingobium. Next base: position 160,634 of record NZ_JABGCB010000002.1, on the reverse strand, counting down.
TGGTGATGGGGCTGCTGATCGTGGCCACGCCATCGGCCTGATCGTAACTGCCATAGGTGCCGCGCAGGCCCAGATGCAGCTTGTCGTCAATCTTCTTGGTGACATATTTGATCGCGCCGCCAATCGTGTTGCGACCATACAGCGTACCTTGCGGCCCGCGCAGCACTTCAACGCGTTCGACATCATAGATGTCCAGCACGGCGGCCTGCGGGCGGTTGAGATAGACATCGTCCAGATAGATGCCCACGCCTTGTTCAAAGCCCGAAACGGGGTCTTGCTGCCCCACGCCGCGGATAAAGGCCGAGAGGGTCGAATTGGTCCCGCGCGAGGGCTCCAGCGTGACGTTGGGCACTTCATCGGCCAGCGAGGTGATATCGGCAAAGCCCTTGGCGGCCAATTGGTCCCCGGTCAGCGCGGTCATGGTGATCGGCACGCTGTTCAAGGATTCGTTGCGGCGGCGGGCAGTGACGATGATGTCGCCATTGCCGGCGCCCTGCTGCGCCAAAGCGGGCTGGGGCAGCGCGCCGATCGCCACGCTGGCAAACAGGGTTGCGGCAAACGGACGAAGGCTGTTGCGGGCGTTTATGGCCATGTTCCTCTCCTTGCGCGGCGACTTGTTGCGCCAGCGTCTGAAGGGGACAATATTGAAAGGTGAACCGGCTTTCAACTTTGAATATTGGGCGCGCCGAAAAACCCCGCAAAAGCGTTGCCAAGGCGCAACATGAAACGCGGTTCAGGTGGGCTCGCGCGGTCCGGCAGGCCGCTTGGGGCTGCGGCCCAGCATCGCGCCAATGTAGAGATGCTGGACCAGAATATAGCCGACAATCGTCATCGGCGCGGCCAGCAACACGCCCGGAGGCCCAAACAGCGTCCCCGTGGCGATCACCGTGAAGAGCAGCACGACCGGGGGCAGATCGACCGAGCTTTTCTGCACCATCGGTTGCACCACATGGCCCTGAATCTGCTGCACCAGCACGAACAGGCCGATGGTCCACAGGCCGGTGGTGGGGCTGGCCGAAAAGCCGACCAGCACACCGGGGATCGCGGCCAGCACCGGCCCCAGATAAGGAATGAAATCAAAGGCCCCGGCCAGAATCGCCAAAGCATAGGCCGAGGGCACATCAAGCAGCAGCAGCCCCGCCAGCGTCAGCGCGGCGATGAACAGGCTGGAGACCATCTGCCCCTTGAGCCACAACTGCAGCCCGCGCCCGCAATCATCGAGCGCGTCAGCCATCAGACTTTCGACCGAGCGCGGCAGCAGGCGCAGCACCCCGCCGCGATAGAAGGCGGGATCGGCGGCAAAGAAGATGCCCCCCACAAACACCACCGCCACATCGGCCACCACCCCGCCAACGGAGATCACGAAACCGCTGGCGCGCTGAAAGATCGAGGACAATTGCTCGCGCGCCACCTTGGCCATTTCGGACAGGTTATAGTCGATATGCCAATGGTCGAGATAGGCCTGCGCGGCGTCCACCGCGCGGGGCAGTTGATGGCCCAATTCGGCAAACTGGCCCGAAACCAGCCCGCCGAACATTGCGCCCAGCCCCGCAAAAATCGCCAGCAAGGACAGAACCGCCAGCCCCACCGCAGCCCCGTTGCCCAGCCGCAACCGCAGAAAATGCCCCGCCAGCGAGCGCAGAACGACCGCCACCACCACCGAGGCAAACACCAGTATCAGCAGATAGGACAATTCCACCACCAGCGCCGCCAGCGCCACGATGAAGAGCAAAGCCAGCGCCTTGCGGGTAAAGGCAATCAAATCGTCGTCGCGCATGGGGCCCCGTTACTATTGGCGTATTTCCCGATGCTTATGCCACAGCGTCCGGCCAAGGCACGAGATTTATCAGGCCCCGCAGCGCAAATGATCGACCAGCGCCTCGGCAGCGGCGGCGATTTCGCTCCATGCGGCGGCGAAATCCTCGACGCCGCCATAATAGGGATCGGCTACCGAATGGCCCTCGCGCCCGGGCAAATGGTCGAGCAGCAGCGTCAGCCGGGCGGGCGCGTCCGCCGGGGCCAGACGGCGCAGATCGGCCAGATTGGCCTCGTCCAGCGCGACGATATGGCTGAAATGCTGGAAATCGGCGCGTTCGACCTGACGCGCGCGCAATCGGGTGATGTCGACGCCATGCCGCGCGGCCTCGGCGCGAGCGCGCGGATCGGGCGCCTCGCCAATGTGCCAGCCCCCGGTGCCGGCCGAATCCACATGCACGGCAAAACCCGCCCGCGAGGCAGCGGCGCGAAAAGCGCCCTCCGCCAAAGGCGAGCGGCAAATATTGCCCAAACAGACAAAAAGGACTGAGGCTTCCGACACCATCGGCGCGCAGATTAACCGCGATTCCCGCCCTTGTCACTTGCCGCGAGGCGCAGAATCGCGCGATTTGTTAAATTGTGATCCCAATCCGGGACAGACGCGGCAGGCATTACCTAAAAGGTTGGATACGCGTTTTACGAAAAACCAGACAGGCGAAACCTCGCACCCATGCGCCTGATGCAAGATTTCGCCCATCGAGCATTGCGAACATCGCCCCGCCTGCTTCAGGACGACTCTGGCATTCATATCTCAATTCACGAAGTAGACAATAGCCCCGCGACAAAGCGCACAGCACTTTCGACGAATGGAGTGGCCTGTAAAAAAGCCCCGGTGTGCCGGGGCGAGACGCGATGCAAACAGACTCTTTCCATCGCGGCCAACCCGGTCTAGGCCCGCCAATTGTGACCCAATCCGCCCCCCTTCATCCGGCGCAGATCCGCCACCCCGATTTGGCCCGGCTGGTCGAACATTTCTATGATCGGGCGCGTCAGGATGCGCTGCTGGCCCCGGTCTTTGCGCGGATCACCGACTGGCCGCACCATTTCCGCGCGCTGACCGCTTTTTGGGTCACGCAATTGCGCGGGCGCGGCCTCTATCGCGGCGCGCCGATCGCGGTGCATCGCGCGATGAAGGACCAGTTGACCCCCGCAATGTTCGAGCGCTGGCTGGCCTTGTGGGATGTCTCCACCGAGCAGGTGATGGGAGCCGATGATGCCGCCGCCCTGCAGGCCCACGCGCGCCGCATCGGCGCCGTGATGCAGAAAGCGATTTTCGAGTGAACGCCGCCTTATGGGCCATGTTGGGCTGCTTTCTGGCCGGGATCGGCGCGCGTGATCAGATGCTGGTGGCGGCGCTGACAGCGCGGCTGGGGCGGCACGGCGGGTTGTTGTTGATGGGGGCGATTACGGGCGCGCTGGCCTGTGCATTTGCAGCATGGTTTTCGGGCGAAATGGCGGCGCAGATGACCTATCCCGCGCGGCTGGTGCTGGCCTGTTTCGCGCTCATCGCGGCCGGAGGCGAGGCTTTGATCTTCCGCCCCGGTTTCAAGGCCAAGGAGCCGACCCGCTCGCTCTTCGCCGCCGCGCTGGTTTTGCTGATGCATCAGGCCGCTGATGCGGCGCGCTTTATTGTGCTGGCCGTGGCGCTGGCGGGCGATGCGCCGATCCCGGCTGCGGCGGGCGGCGCGATGGGCACGGGCTTTGCGCTATTGCTGGGCTGGCTGGCCTCGGAGGCGATGCTGGACGCGCAGGGCGGAATTGTTCAGATCCGGCGCTGGGCGGGCGCGGTGCTGCTGGGGCTCGGATTGGGGCTTTCCGGGTGGATCTGGCTGGGATTTAACGGATAGTGCGATTTCGGAGACGGCGAACAAATCGCCATATCCAATTACACTTCCCGTATTGATCTGTTTTTCCAATTGAACCAAACGCGCTAGACATCCCTTAACACAGCAAGGCCGCGATGCTGCGAGGCCTGCAATTCAGCAAGGGATGCGCAAGATGAACGATCACAACGCCAAGACCGCCCTCACCCACAGCCTCAACGGCCTGCTGGCCGATCTCTTCACGCTCTATCTGAAAACCAAGAATTTTCATTGGCATGTCAAAGGGCCGCAATTTCACGATCTGCATCTGCTGTTCGATCAGCAGGCGGGCGAAATTTTTGCCCTGACCGATATTGTGGCCGAGAGGGTCCGCAAGAATGGCGGCGTAACGCTGACCGGGATCGGCGCGATCACCTCGGCCTCGCGCATTGCCGATCAGCCGCGCGCGGATCTTGCCGCCTCCGAAATGATTGCCGAATTGCGCGACGATAACGGCCGCCTTGTTGAGGCAATCCGCGAGGTCAAGTCCGCCGCCGGAGCGGCAGGCGACAATGCCACCGAAGGACTTGCCGATGACTGGACCGATCAGGCCGAGACCCGCGTGTGGTTTCTTTCCAGCCTGCTGGGGTAAAAAACCGGCTCTGCCCGCCGCCCCGCGGGCAGAGCCGTTCTTGAGAAAAATCAGATCTTCTTGACAATGCGACGCAGAGACTGCGTCATCATATGGATCTTGTCCTTCTTGGTGATATATTTCCACGCGCCATTCTTGCCCGCGCGAAACACATCCATTTCCGCATGCGATGATGTCAGCACCACCGAGGGGAAATCAACCTGAATCCGCGCCTTCAGCTCGGCCAGCAGGGCAAAGCCGTTCTTGCGCGGCATCGAAAGATCAACCAGCGCCAGATGCGGCACAAAATTGCGCGCATCGACGATTTCCAAAGCCTCAACCCCGTCAATCGCCCTCACGACCGATTTGACCTTGGGGATGTTCTTGAGCGCCTCAAGGATGATATAGGCATCAGCGTCGTCGTCTTCGACCAGAAGAATATCGACCCGTGCCTCATCCTTGTCGACGATCTTTTCCTGAACAGGATTGGGGCTTGCTTTGGGATTAGGCTCCTTTTCGGCGATATCAGAAAGACGATCGTTCAAAACATGCTCAACCAGCATTACTTCCTCCATAAGCCCCCGATTAGATCAGGTGCGAAACAAGGGTCCGGGGTTTCATTGCCGGACCGAAATTCCGCATGAAGAAAATCTATCGCTTTCTGATTTTTATGATCTTATGCTGGTCATAGTAAAAGATACGGAGTTTACATTTTGTTCAATAGACGCTGCCGGCGTTAACACAATCAATTGCATGGATTTACCATTATGAACACCGGTCAGACCGCCATCGCCGGTTTCCGGGGCAAACCTTAGCAAAATCTGGCTCGCCTACTTAGGCATGTTCACCGATTTATGCGCAGATGCATAGGATTGCATCGCTTTGTCCCCGCTTTGCCCTTGCCGCCCGCGTTTGCTATTCAACCTCGATGGCCGACATCACCATCAACCAAGGCGCCAGCGACAGCGCCATCGCCGACTGGCTAGCCCAGCATCTGTTGAACGCACTTGCAGCACACACTGGCGAAATTGCCATTTCGCTGCCCGGTGGATCGACTCCATTTCCGATCCTTGCCGAACTGGCGCGGCAAGGCGTGCCCTTTGATCGAATCGCGATTTGGCCCGGCGATGATCGCGTTGTGCCCGAGGATCATCCGGCCTCGAATGTCGGCCGCATCCGCGCCGCACTCGAACCTTTGGGCGCGCGCATCGTGCCGCTGGTCGAAGATGCTGCGCCGCCGCATTTCGCGCTGGTCTGGCTGGGCATGGGCCTTGATGGGCATATCGCCAGCCTTTTCCCCAACACCGATCCCCGGCCCGACGCTCCGGCGCGCGTGCTGCGCCTGACCCCCGATCCCCTGCCGCCCGAAGCGCCCTTCGACCGCCTCTCGCTGACCATCCCCAGCCTTGTCGCCACCGAAGCCCTGCTGTTCGTGGCGCGCGGGGCCGAAAAAGAAGCGATCCTGAGCGCCGCCATCGCGGGCGAACACGATCTGCCGGTGGCCCGTCTGTTAAAGGCCGCGCAATCGCCCGCCACATGCTTTACATGAGGCCATGCTTTATCTGATCGCCGAAGCCATCCTCGCACGCCTGCCCGCCCCGCTGCACCGCATCGCGCTGCGCGGGGCTCATCGGGTGCGCAAGGCATGGTGGCGGGTCCGGCGGCCCAGCCTCGAAGGCTGCCGTATCCTTGCCCTCGACAAGGCCGGGCGCGTGCTGCTGGTGCGCCACTCCTATGGCTCGCCCGACTGGATGCCGCCGGGCGGCGGCATGAAACGCGGCGAGGACCCGATCCAGGCCGCCTTGCGCGAATTCTCCGAAGAACTGGGCTGCGGCCTGACAAATCCGCGTTTGGCCGATGTCGCGCAGGACACACTGCATGGCGCGGGCAACAAGGTGCATATCGTGATCGGCCAATGCCTCGGCGTGCCCCGACCCGACCTTCGCGAAATCACCCATGCGGTGTTCTTTGCCCCTGATGATCTGCCAGAGGATCTGTTGCCCGCCTTGCGGGGGCGGATTGAGGTTTGGGTGTTGGGAGAAGGGCAGGAAGGATAGATGCGGGGGTCATAACCCTCGCGCTCCCGTTACTGTCTATGCAGTGCATGGGGTTCGGCGTTTTGTGTCGAACGCACCATCAGAATTTTAAAAGCCTGCTACGCTTTTTGTATAAGCTAACCTCGCCGCAGGCATTAAATTCTACGAGGCCGCGTCCGACACATACAGTAACGGCAGTGCGAGGAACGAGTCCCTCGTATTCAATCTTCCTCTTAAAACAACACCATCTGCCCACCACCCTCAACCGGCGGCGGCGCCTCGACGACCTCGAACCCCGATAGCGTCAACCCCATCAACCGCACCGCCAAAGGCAGCGGCAACAGATCATCGAGCAATTCTCTCGCAATCGCGGCAAATTCCTCGCGCCCCTCGACAAAGCGGTCGAGCGTGCGCGAATGGGTGCGGATCGAGAAATCGGAGAGACGCAGCTTGAGCGTCACCGTCCGCCCTTGGGCCTTTGCCTTTTCAATGTCTTGCCAGACCATCTCGATGATCCCCTCCAGCACTTGCCGCAGGCCCGGCCCGGTGGAAATGTCGCGGTCAAAGGTCCGTTCGCCGCCAAGGGATTTGCGCGGCCGATTGGGCTTGACCGCGCGCAGGTCGATCGCCCGCGCCGCGCGATAAAGGTAATCGGCCAGCGATCCGAAATGTTCGCGCAAAAACGCAATGTCGCGCCCGCGCAGATCCGCACCCGTCTCAATCCCCAGCGCAGCCATTTTCTCCGCCCCGCGCGGCCCCACGCCATGGAACCGCCGCACCGGCAGAGAAGCGACAAATTCGGCCCCCTCGCCGGGACGGATCACGCATAATCCGTCGGGCTTGTTCTGATCGCTGGCGATTTTGGCGAGGAATTTGTTGTAGCTGACCCCCGCGCTGGCGGTGAGGCCCGTTTCGCCGCGGATGCGCGCGCGGATCAGCTCGGCAATACGCGTGGCGCTGCCGATGCCCTTGATGTCCTGCGTCACGTCCAGATAGGCCTCGTCCATCGCCAAGGGTTCGACCAGCGGGGTATATTCGCGGAAAATCGCCCGGATCTGTTGCGACACGGCGCGATAGGCCTCGAAACGCGGCGGTTTGAAAATCAGCGCCGGGCACAATCGCGCCGCCACCACGCTGGGCTGGGCCGAGCGGACGCCGAATTTGCGCGCCTCATAGCTGGCCGCGGCCACAACGCCGCGCTCGCGGCTGCCGCCCACGGCCACGGGTTTGCCGCGCAGCGACGGGTCATCGCGCTGCTCGACGCTGGCAAAGAAGGCATCCATATCGACATGGATGATCTTGCGCAGGCCCGGAGCGCTGATCTCTTCATCCTGTGTCGCGTTCGATTCCATGGGCGACACGATAATGCCCCGGCGCGCATTTGGCACCGGGGCATCGCAGGATTTGAACATAAAAAGAACAAATCTTATCAACGCTGGGCCAGCTTCTTTTCCTTCAGCTTGGCCGCGAAATGGGTGGTGGCCTTGTCCAGCGCCTCTTCGCGGCAGGTCTCATAAAGGGCGCGGGCCTTGAGCCGGTCGGGCAGATCGCTCATTTCATCGCACACCATATGCGCGGCGGCTGCCAGACGCTTGCGCATCACATAACGGCCCTGTTCGGTCGACAGGTTGAGATCGGCATAGGAAACGCGGATTGCCGGTGCATCGCCTTCCAGCTTTTCGAACGTGGTCGGAGCAACCGGGGTGGCGGCATGGGCGGGCATGACGAAGGTGAAAGTGGCAAGGCCCAGCGCGGCGGTCGTGGCAAAGCTGTAGGCGGCGGTGCGGAAGATGGACATGGTCGGTATCCTTCTGGTGGTTCGATGTTGTGGTTCAAACCGGCTCGGGCCGGATGCCAGAAGGATTGCAGGGGGCGTGCCAATTTTATAAAATGACTTTAATTCTGATGCTTATGAATTACCAGCCGATAGCACCCCTTGAAATAGCCCAATTCGTAAGCATATATCACCATTTATAGGTGTAATTTTTGCTACATCATTTGTTCACGTCGGGGGCTAGCCATTTTGGCGCCATGCGGCCATGGTGAATTCATGACTTCTTCCTCCCCCGGGCCTGCCGACAAGAAGATCGGCGGGCTGGAATTTATTCTCCTCATGGGTCTGGTACAGGCGCTTCAAGCGCTGGCGGTGGACTCGATGCTGCCCGCACTTGGCGAAATGGCGCGTGAACTGGGCTCGCATGACCCCAATGAGCGCCAGCTTGTCGTGGGCGTCTTTCTGATTTTCAGCGGCTTCGGCTGTCTGGTTCCCGGCGCGCTGGCTGATCGTTTCGGGCGGCGGCCGGTGCTGCTGGGCTGCATCGGGGCCTATGTGGCCTGTTCGGCAGCCTGCGGGCTGGTGGAAAATTTCCAGCAACTGCTTGTACTGCGCGCGATGGTGGGCTTTGCCTGCGCGGGGCTGGCGGTGCTGCCCGCCGCGATCATCCGCGATCTGCACGAAGGCGACCGCATGGCGCGGATGCAATCGACCGTCTCGATGGTCTTCATGATCGTGCCGATGATCGCGCCCAGCGTGGGTCAGGCGATCCTGCTGATGGCCAGTTGGCGCTGGATCTTTGGCGTGATGGCGCTGATGGGCACGGCGCTGGCGATCTGGATTTCGCTGCGCCTGCCCGAAACGCTGCGCCGCGAATATCGCCAGCCGATCAGCCTGCCCAACATCGGCCGCTCCATGATCGAGGTGACGACCACCCGCGCGGCGCTGGGCTATGTGTTCGGCATGGCGCTGATCCAATCGGCGATGTTCGGCTATATCAACTCGTGCCAACAGCTTGTGGGCGAGCATTTCGGGGCCGGAACGCGCTTTCCGCTGATCTTTGCGGGCATGGCGATGGTGATGGCCTGCACCAATTTCATCAATTCGCGCATCGTCATGCGTTTCGGCGCCCGCCGGGTCAGCCATACCGCGCTGGTCGTCTATATCGCCACCAGCGCGCTGCAATTCTATATGGCCACGCGCCCGGATGAGACGCTGTGGCAATTCGTGCCGATGATGACGCTGAATATGTGCCTGCTGGGCTTTCTTGGGGCCAATTTTTCCTCCATCGCGCTCCAGCCCTTTGCCCGCAAGGCGGGGGCGGCCTCTTCGGCGCAGGCGTTTATCCGCATGGTGCTGGCCAGCTGGCTGGGCGCGATGATCGGACAGGCGTTTGACGGCACGGCACGGCCTTTGGCGGCGGCTCTGCTGACAGCGGGCTGCGGCTGTCTGGCGTTGATTCTCTACAGCGAGAAGGGCGAATTGTTCCGCCGCCGCAATCCTCCGGGCACAACCTATCCCATTGCGTGACGTTGATGCCGAATTGCATTTTGCAAAAGCCCGTCGATCCCCCCAATCGTCAGGCTGAGCGGACGCGTACCATATTGGATGCAAGAAAGATGGTTGATTTCAACTTAACCCGCAGCCTTAAATAATAAATAACGCAAAATTCCAGATATTTAACCTCTGTTTAAACGGCATTTTCGCCCAAAACAGAACAGGGGTCACAGGTATGAGCGCTAATATTATCCTGATTCTGGCTGCTTCAGGACTGATCGCGACACCGGCAACCGATACGGTTCGCTCGACACAGGCATTGCCCAAGGCCGAGGGGAAGGCCAGTTCGTCGAATACCGGTCCGGCCGGAAGGAATCATCCGGTCGGAACCGAATGGGCACGCGAAAAGTTCTACAGCAACGCTTCGCACGTCCTGCGCCATCTACCTCACCCGGATCCGCATGCCTGCGGATCACATGGCGTGGCCATTTCGGCCTGCTGATAAATATAATATCGGGTCAAAAAAACACGAAAGCCCCGTCGGAAACGGCGGGGCTTTTTTCGCATCGACGCAGACCGTTCCGGTCAAATTCGTTCGACCGCCTGCGCCAATTCACCCCGACGATAGGGCACCAAAGGCACCTGCTCAGGCGCCCCGGCCATTGCCCCGATCAGGCCACCGCCCAGAAAGCGCAATTTTTCCAAGCCACTGGTGGACACCCGGCTCTCCCACGCGCGCGGCCCGCGCGCGGCCACCTTGCGCGCAATCGCCCCATAGATTCCCGCCGCCGCCAGCACAGCCCAGCGGCAACGAAACGGCAAACGCGCCGCCCCTGCCCGCGCGCTGGCCTCATAGACCTGCGCCATGCCCGCCATGCGCCCCGCCATCGCGGCCAGAGCAGGCAGGTTCCGGGGGGCCAGCAGCTCACCTTCCTCCACCCCCGCCTGCGTCAGCCAGTCAGCGGGCAGATAGCACCGCCCCGCCGCATGATCCTCAGCTACGTCGCGGGCAATATTGCCCAATTGGAATGCAATCCCCAGATCGCAGGCCCGATTGAGCGTATCGCCATCCTCCGGATCAACACCCATCACCAGCGCCATCAGCACGCCCACCGCGCCCGCCACGTGATAGCAATAGCCCAACATATCCAGCTCGGTCCGGGGCCGCCATCCGGCCGCATCCAGCGCAAATCCGGCAATCACATCGCCGGTATGCACCGCATTGATCCCGCATTCCGCCGCCACCACGCCCAGCGCGTCAAAAGCGAAATGCCCGGTTGCATCCCCGCCCAGCGCCCGCGCGGTCAGCCGGCGGATCTGCTCCAGCCGCTCGGCCGCGCCGGCCTGCGCCCCTAACGCCCCACCATGATCCTGATCATCGGCCAGATCATCGCAAGCCCGACACCAGGCATAGAGCAGCCAGACCCGTTCCCGCGTGGCCGCATCGAACAGTTTCGAGGCGGCGGCAAAGCTCTTCGACCCGCGCGCGATGCTCTCGCGCGCGGCCTCCACCAATGCCCCCCGGTCAAGGGTCACAGCGTCTTGGGGTCCATACGGATGATCTGCTCGCCCGGCTCATGCGCGGCCATGCGGTCCAGCAACAGGTCCAGCTCACGCTCGGCCAGAATGATGCCCTGATGCGCGGGGCGGATAAAGCCGACCTCGCCCATATGGCGGTTGAACGCCAGCAATCCGTCGTAAAATCCATAAGCGTTGAGCAGGCCCACCGGCTTCTGGTGATAGCCAAGCTGCGCCCAACTCACCGCTTCCCACAGCTCGTCCATCGTGCCCACCCCGCCCGGCAGGGTCAGGAAACCGTCCGAAAGCCGCTCGAACTGCGCCTTGCGCTCATGCATCGTCTCAACCGTGATCAGCTCGGTCAGGCCCGTATGCTCGACCTCGACATGGGCCAGCGCCACCGGGATCACCCCGATCACCTCGCCGCCCGCCGCCATCGCCGCATCGGCCACCGCCCCCATCAGGCCAAGCCGCCCGCCGCCATACACAAGGCCGATCCCGCGCCTTGCCAGCTCGGTGCCCACTTCCTGGGCCAGTTCGATGTAACGGGGATCGGCGGGAGTGGCAGAGCCACAATAGACTGCAATGCGTTTCATACCCCCACTTTAGCGAATGCTCCGCCATTGGCCAGACGGTTGATGGAGGGCGGAGGCGGGTTTTTTAGAAGGGGGAAAGTTAAGATGCCTCCGACGGGGAAAGGGACTCGTCCCTTTCCCCGTCGGAGGCAAAACCCCGCAAACCTCTAAAAACCCCCCTACCCCGCCTGCTTCAACCGATAGGCCTGCAACCCGGCCGCCACTGCCTTCAACTCGGCGTCCAGTTCACCCAGCAGCCGCTTTGCCATCGGCCCTTCGTTGCGGCCCAGCGCGGTTTCGGCCCTTTGCGCCATGATGCGGATACGCTGCATGCCCAAAAGGCCCGCGTTCCCCTTCATCCTGTGCAACCGCTTCATCATCGGCGAGGCAGATTCTTCAACCGCCGCGATCTGTTCGTTTTCGTCCAGAAAGCGTTGCAGCGAGTTAAGGAACAGCGCCTTGTTATCGGCCAGCCTTTCGCGCGCATCGTCAACATCGATGCCGTCGATCACCGGCCATTCGTCGGCATGGCCGACCGCATCGCCTGGGCGGCCGATCTCGGGTTCGGGGTGCCCTACGGCCACCTTTTGCCGGATCACCTCGATCAACGTCTTGGCATCAAAGGGTTTCGTAATCAGCCCGTCCATCCGCACCAGCGTGGCGTCACGGTCGTCGCAATGGGCGGCCCCGGCCGTCAGCGCCACCACCGCAGGCCGCGCCGGGCCCAACGTCCATTCGATCTGGCGAAAGGCCTCATAGCCATCCATGATCGGCATCTGGATATCCATCAGGATAACATCGAAGCCGCCCCTTTCGGCGATCACCTTTTCCACCGCCCGCGCGCCATTTTCGGCCGTGGTGACAATCGCGCTTTCCAGTTCCAGCACATGGCGGGCCACTTCCAGATTGATCTCGCTGTCGTCCACAATCAGCACGCGCACGCCCTTGAGCCGGGGCGCGCCGATTTCATCGCCCGTTTCGCCGGCCACGATCAGATCGCCGGGCGCCAATTCAAAGGGCAGATCGACCCAGAAATGGCTGCCCTTGCCCGGCTCGCTGGCGGCATCGATATGGCCGCCCATCAGAACGGCCAGATCGCGCGAAATCGACAGGCCCAGCCCCGTTCCACCAAACCGCCGGGTGGTGGACACATCGCCCTGTTCAAAGGGGTGAAACAGGCGGCTCATATGTTCCGGCTCGATGCCTATCCCGGTATCATCGACCTGAAAACGCAGATGCGCCATCTCGTCATTGCGGTTCTTGACCGAGACGCTCAGGCTGACCTCGCCCGTCTCGGTGAACTTGATCGCATTGGTGACCAGATTGAGCAGAATCTGATGCAGCCGCCCGCCATCGCCCACGATCATATCGGGCATGCTGCTCCCGCGCCGCATGGAAAAGCGCAATTTGCGGCTGCCGATCTGGACCAGCGCCAGCCCCTCGATGCTGCGCAACACATCGCCCAGATTGAACGGCGCGATGGCCAGGTCGATCTGGTTCGCCTCAATCTTGGATATATCCAGCACATCGTTGACAATGCCGAGCAAGGCCCGGCTGGCCGCCTTGATCTTGCCCAGCAGATCGCCCTGCTGCTGGTCCAGCTTGGTGCGTTCCAGCAGATAACTCAGCCCGATGATGGCGTTGAGCGGCGTGCGGATCTCGTGGCTCATATTGGCCACAAACATGCTCTTGGCACGATTGGCCGATTGCGCCTCGTCCAGCGCGCGCTGCAAGGATCGCTCGTGTTCATCACGCAGCGCCTCGGTGGCCTGACGCAGGCGTTCATCGGCCAGCCGCGTGGCATGTTCCAGCTCGGCCCGACGGATCGCGCTGATGATCACCTCACGCAATCGTTCCGGGCTGACCGTGGCCTTGGCCACATAATCGGAAACCCCGCGCCGCATCGAATCGGCCAGCACCTCTTCGGCATCGCGCAAAGTGACCAGAATGACCGGGCACGGCTCCTCGCGGTGGGCGTGAATATCGGGCACCAGATCGGTGCCAAGCTCTGTGCCCAGATGATAGTCGAGCAGCACACAGTCGAACTTGTGCCTGCGCAATTGCTCGCGCGCCGAATCCAGACAATTGGCCTCGACTATCGTCGAAAACATCCCCATCCGGTCCAGCGCGCGGATGAACACCTCGCGGTCCACATCATCGTCATCGACCAACAGGATGGCTTGGGGGGTGATCTCGCTCATCGCGCACCGCCATCAAAGCGGCAACCGGACCGACTGCGCATAATCATGCAGCAGCGCGGTCAGGCGCACCATTTGCGGGCCAATCGCCGATTTCAGCATATAGCCGGCCACCTGATCCTTATAGGCGCGGGTGCGGTCGGCATCGGAATCGGACGTGGACAGGACAAAGATCACCGAACTGGCCAGCGTCGGATCGCTGCGTACGGCTTCGAGAAATTCAAACCCGTTCATCCGCGGCATGTTCAGGTCGAGCAGCGTGATATAGGGTCGGCTCAGCCGCTTGTCCGAACACCCCTTGAGGATATCGAGCCCTTCCCGGCCATCCACGGCCTCGACCACGCGGAAATTGCTGCCCACCTTGCTGAGCGAGCGACGCACGGTTTCGGCCGTCACATCGTCATCGTCGACCACCAGAATATTGACGATCTCAGTCATCGCGGTCACTCCGGGCAAAGCGCGGCCAATAGACGCGAAAATGGCATCCGCGCCGACCATCATCGCTCATCAGTTCGATATTGCCGCCATGGGCCTCGACCAGCCGTTTCGCCACGGCCAGCCCCAGCCCCGAATTGTTGCGCCCCGAACTCGACACCGTTTGAAACAGGCGAAAGGCGCGCGCCTGCGCGGCCTCGGCAATGCCGGGGCCATCGTCGCGCACGTCGATCACGCACATGTCGCCTTCGGCGCGGGCGCGGATCGCTATATTGATCTCTTCGCGGTCATGGTGCTTGATCGCGTTGGAAAGCAGATTGCGCAAAACCGTGCTGATCGGCACGCGCACGCCGTCGAAATTCTCCACATCAATATCGGTTTCGATCCGCACGCCCGGCCCCGGCGCCTCCATCTCAATCGCCTCGGCCACGATACCGCCAAGGTCGATCGCCTCGGTTTTCAGCGTCCGCCGCCCGGCGCGGGCATAGGTCAGCAGGTCATCGATCAGCCGCTCCATCGCACTGATTCTTTCGGCCATCCGGCCAAGATTGCGGCGCACCTCGGGCGGAGCGCTCTCGCCATAATCCTCCTCAATGAATTCGATCAGATTGGCGATCCCGCGCAGCGGACTGCGCAGATCGTGCGAGGCCACATGGGTAAATTCCTCAAGCTGCACATTGGCCTCGCGCAGGCGCAGTTCGGCCCGTTTGCGCAGCGTAATGTCGATGACCAGCGCGCAGGTCATCCGCCCCTGGGGCAGATCGACAAAGGTCAGCGCGATTTCGACCGGGATTTCCATCCCGTCCTTGCGCCGCCCCGACAGATCGCGCCCCAACCCCATCGGCCGCACCGCCGGGCTTTTGATAAAGCCATCGCGCAGGCCCACATGCTGGGCCCGGTCGCGATGGGGCAGCAGGATTTCGACGGGCTGGCCCAGCAATTCGGACGCGTCATAGTCGAAAATGTCCTGAAGCCGCTGGTTCACAAGAACGATCCGCCCGGTTTCATCCAGCAGGATCAATCCGCATGGCGAGGAGTCGAACAGGGCGCGAAACGCGCTGTCCATATCGGCCGCCTGAAAAGGCATGGTTGCGGGCTGTTCCATCACGGCCGCGTGGCCTCCGACACCGGTTGCGCGGTATTGCGCGCGATGTTGCACAAGGCGCAGACGGCCCAAAGCGCGGGCCGCACTCCCCATGTAGAATTCTTGTTATTCATGTCGAAATCTTCCTTCGATCAATTCGCGTTCTTCATCCTCCGTCCCAGTTGAACCCTCCTCATCGGCCCTCACTCTCAACAGTCGCCATGGAATTTATCTTAAAGGCCAATAAGTATTCGCGTCAAACCGGCGATTAACCCAAAGTCCCCGAACAATAATCCACTATGGTTCTTTTAGACGCTTGTCAGGCCGCTGCATCCTGTGCCGACGCGGTTTTCAATTTCAGCGAGAAAGTGCTGCCGACGCCGGGGGTGGATTCACACTTTATATCGCCGCGCATCGCCGAAATCGCCTTGCGCGCCAGCGTCAGCCCCAACCCCGACCCTTCATATTCCGAGCGATTGTGCAGACGAGCCAGCGGTTTAAAGACATGTTCGAGATATTGTTTCTCGATGCCGATGCCATTGTCGGTAACATTGATCAGCGCAATATCGCCATTCTGCACCGCCGATACATCAATCACCGGCTGCTCGCTTTTGTTATACTTGATACCGTTGATGATCAGGTTCTGCAGAACTTGTGACAGAAAAGAGGCATTAACCAGAACCAGCGCATCGCCGGTAAAATTCACTGTGGCGTTTCTTGAGGTGATGTAGTCCTGAAGAGATGCAATCGTTTCCTTCAAGATGGCGGAAAAAACACAGAGCTTCAGTTCAGGCGTCTGTTGCAGCAAAGTATATTGCACCATCACATCGACCAGCGAGTCGAGCCTGCGTGCGGCGTCACCCATGAATTTGAGCATCTGGGGCAGACGGTCGCCTTTCAGCCTTTTCGTCTCCTGCGCGATCATGTCGGAAAAGGTGATGATCTGGCGCACGGGCTGTTTGAAATCATGGGCCAGCGCAAAGCCAAAGGCTTCGATGTCGAGCTGCTGGTCATGGATGGTTTTCATCCGCTCGTTAATCTCGATGGCATTATTGACCGCGCGGCGCAGCGCCACAGGCGACATGCGGTTTTTCGGGAAATAGTCGGTCGCCCCGCTTTTCAGCGTTTCGGCGGCCAGCAATTCATCGCCCGCCCCGGTGCAAAGAATAATCGGCAAAAACGGATATTGTTCACGCAGCAGACGCACCAACGTCAGTCCGTCCATATCGGGCATTTCATAATCGACCAGCACACAGTCGATTTCCTGTTCGCGGCAAATCTCCAGCGCCTGATGACCATTGGCGGCGATGATGCTGCGCGAATTGGGCTTGGCCGCCGCGATGATCCCGCAAACAAGCCCCTGCGAGAGAACATCATCATCCACGACCAGAATAAGGTGATGCTTCAAATCCGCCTCCGCCCCTGATAATTATGTACGAAAATTAGCCAATCGTCGTTAATTCCCCATCTCGCCGCAATTACGGATTTGTCCTTGGCTAAACGGCGAAAACCCCCGATTGAGCGGGCCAGGACGGCGGTCAAAAGTTTCCCTTCCCCCAGCCAAAGCCATTCTGCCTTTCATCCTTGCGCCCATGGGCCCATGGGGGCGACCATGAATCAAACCACCTCTTCTGGCGCATCCGGCCCGAATGCCCCTGCGGGCAAAGTCTGGCTGGTCGGCGCGGGGCCGGGCGATCCGGATCTGCTGACGCTGCGTGCGGCGCGGCTGATCATGTCGGCGCGGCTGGTCGTGCATGACGGGCTGGTCGATCCGCGCATTCTGGCCATGGCGCCTGCGGGTGCGCGTCTGATCAGCGTGGCCAAACGCCGCAGCCGCCATTCGATGCCGCAGGACGAAATCAACGCCCTGCTGGTGCGCGAAGCGTTGGCCGGGGGCGACGTGCTGCGCCTGAAGGGCGGCGATCCGTTCATTTTCGGGCGCGGCGGCGAAGAGGCCGAGGCCTGCCTCGCGGCGGGCGTAACGGTCGAGGTCGTGCCTGGCATTTCGGCGGCCGTGGGCGCGGGGGCTGCGGCCCTCCTCCCCCTGACCCACCGCGACGCGGCCAGCGTGGTCAGCTTTGTTTCGGGCCAGTGCAAGGGCCTGTCCGATCAGAACTGGGTCGGGCTGGCCGGTGTCGGCCGCACTTTGGTCATCTATATGGGTCTGGCCACGGCGGCGCAGATTGCCGAAAAGCTGATCGCGGACGGGCTTTCCCCCGAAACCCCGCTGGCGGTGGTTGAAAATGCCACGCGGCCCGATATGCGCGTGCTGCGCTCTCCGCTGGCGGCTCTGGCCGATCTGGTGGAGCGTGAGAGGGTGCAAAGCCCTGCCCTTATCATCATCGGCGCCGTGACCGCGCGCGCCCCGTCCGAAATACGCCAAGTGGCGCTGGAGGCAATAAAGTGAAGATTATCACGGGCAATGACCTGAAATCCGGGGCGGTGACCTGGTGGAATGGGGCGGCATGGTCGCTTCATGTCAACGATGCGGCGGATATGGGCGATGAAGCCGCCGACGTGATCGCTGCCGAGGAAGCCGCCCGCCGCGTCAATGGCGCCTATGTCATCGAGGCGGAACAGACCGCCGATGGCATCCGTCCTGCTCACATCAAGGAGCGCATCCGCGCGCTGGGCCCCACGGTCCGCCTTGATCTCAGCCTCGATCCCACCGCGACCCCCGACAAGGTGCTCTGATGTATCTGTACGACCATTATGATCAGGCGATGGTGGATGCCCGCGTCGCCAAATTCCGCGACCAGACCCGCCGCCGCATCGAAGGCACGCTGAGCGAGGAAAAGTTCCGCCCGCTGCGCCTGCAGAACGGCCTCTATCTCCAGCTTCACGCCTATATGCTGCGCGTGGCGGTGCCCTATGGCACGCTCTCGGGCGCACAGATGAAGATGCTGGGCGATATCGCGGACAAGTATGACCGCGGTTACGGCCACTTCACCACGCGCCAGAACATCCAGTACAACTGGATCAAGCTGGAAGACACGCCCGACATTCTGGCCGATCTGGCCAGCGTGGAAATGCATGCGATCCAGACGAGCGGCAATTGCATCCGCAACATCTCGGCCGACCAGTATGCGGGCGCCACCGCCGACGAACTGATCGACCCGCGCCCCTATGCCGAACTGCTGCGCCAGTGGTCGAGCTTCCACCCCGAATTCCTGGCCCTGCCGCGCAAGTTCAAGATCTGCGTGATCGCCAGCGACACCGACCGCGCGGCCATGCGCCTGCACGACATCGGCATCCAGATCGTGAAGAACGAAGCGGGCGAAATCGGCGCGGCCTTCTACGTGGGCGGCGGCATGGGCCGCACCCCGTTCATCGCGCCGCTGGTCAAGGCTTTCGTGCCGCTCGACGAACTGATCACCTATTCCGAGGCCTGCCTTCGCGTTTACAACCGCTATGGCCGCCGCGACAACAAGTACAAGGCGCGCATCAAGATCCTCGTCCATGAACTGGGCGTCGAGGAATACAGCCGCCAGGTCGAGGAAGAGTTTGCCCATCTGCAAACTCTGGCCATCGAACCGCCGCTGGCCGAGCTGGAGCGGATCAAGACCTTCTTTGCCGATCCGGCCTATGAAGCGGACCTGTCGGACGATCTGGACCTGTCGAATCCGGCTTTTGCCGCGTGGGTCAAGAACAACACCGCCGCGCACAAGACCCCCGGTTACGCCATCGTCAACATCAGCCTCAAGCCCATCAAGGTGCTGGCCGATGGGACCAAGGAAGCGGGCATTCCGGGCGACGCCACGGGCGAGCAGATCCGCGTGATGGCTGACCTTGCCAAGACCTACAGCTTTGACGAGCTGCGCGTGACCCACACCCAGAACATCGTCCTGCCCCATGTGCGCAAGGCCGACCTGTTCACGGTTTGGGAAAAGCTGGTCGCCGCTGATCTCGCCGAAGCCAATCTCGACAAGATCACCGATATCATCGCCTGCCCCGGCCTTGATTACTGCACGCTGGCCAATGCCCGCTCGATTCCCGTCGCGCAAAAGATTGCCGAGCGCATGGCCGACAAGGCCGAGGAAATCGGTGAGCTCAAGCTCAAGATTTCCGGCTGCATCAACGCCTGCGGCCATCACCACGCGGGCCACATCGGCATTCTGGGCGTCGACCGCAAGGGTCTGGAGAACTACCAGCTCCTGCTCGGCGGCTGCGAAGGCGCGGATACCTCGCTTGGCAAGATCATCGGCCCCGGCTTTGACGAAGACGGCATCGTGGGCGCGGTCGAAAAGGCCACGCAGGTCTATCTGGCCAACAAGGAAGGCGAGGAACGCTTCCTCGACACCTATCGCCGCATCGGCATGAACCCGTTCAAGGAAGCGATCTATGGCTGACGTCCAGTTCCTGTTCCGCGAAGGTGAAGAGGCCGTTTCGGCCCCCACCGTCGCCCTCTCGGCCTTTGCCGAAGACACCAATGCCACCGCCGTGGTGATCCAGCCGGGCGAGGACGCGCGCGCGCTGATCCCCCATCTCGATCGCCTGTCGCTGGTTGAAGTGACCTTCCCCGCCTTCACCGATGGGCGCGGCTTCTCCTCGGCCCGCATCCTGCGCGAGGCGGGCTATACCGGCGAACTGCGCGCCAGCGGCGACATTGGCGTCGATATGCTCAGCCACCTGCACCGCTGCGGCTTTGACGCCATCGCGCCCAACGCTCCGCTCGATCTGGCGCAGGCCGAAACTGCGCTCAAGGTCTGGCCGCAGGTCTATCAGGCCACTGTGGTCGATGGTCGCAAGCCGATTTGGGCCTTAAGGCACGGTCTGTAACATGGCCGCACGCCCCATCGACCGCATCGACACTTCGGCTGCCTTCACCGCTAAAGACGTTGCCGGGCTTAACACCCGCTATGCCGATGCCAGCACGGCGGATGTGCTGCGCGCGGTGCTGGTCGAGGGCGTGGCGGGCCGCGCCGCGCTGGTTTCCAGCTTTGGCGCGGAAAGCGCGGTGCTGCTCCATCTGGTGTCGGGCATTGCGCCCGACGCCCCGGTGCTGTTCCTCGAAACCGGCAAGCATTTCCCCGAAACGCTGGCCTATCGCGACACGCTGATCGCGCATCTGGGCCTGACGGGCGTCATCAACCTGACGCCGGACGCCGAAGTGCTGGCCAAGAAGGATGATGCCGGGCTGCGCTGGTCCTATGACCCGGACGGCTGCTGCGAAATCCGCAAGGTGATCCCGCTGGCCAAGGCTCTGGCCGGGTTTGACGCATCGGTGACAGGCCGCAAAGGGTTTCAGGCCGAAACCCGCGCGGGCCTGCCGATCTTTGAACTGGACACCACCGATGCGGCCGGGCGGCTCAAGATCAACCCGCTGATCGACTGGAACGCAGGCCGTCTGTCGGCCTATATGGACGAGCATGACCTGCCCCGCCATCCGCTGGTGGCGCAGGGTTATCCCTCGATCGGCTGCATGCCCTGCACCAGCAAGGTCGCGCCGGGCGAAGACCCGCGCTCGGGCCGCTGGCGCGGTTGGGACAAGACCGAATGCGGCATCCATGTCGAGGGCGCCGCCAGCAATATCAGCGACCTGCCGCCGGGGTATGAACCGGCGTTTTAACCGGACCAATAGCGGGCGGCGGGGCCTTGTTCCCCCGCCCGCTTTGCCCTATCCGCTGGCGCCATGTCTTTAATAGCCCAGCTCTCCGACCTTGCCGATCCCGCGCTGACCCCTCGCCTTGTGCTCAAAGTGGGCTCATCCCTGCTGGTTGATGATGCAGGCGCGCGGCGCGAATGGCTGACCGCGCTGGTGTCGGAAATCGCC
This sequence comes from Novosphingobium sp. SG751A, assembly GCF_013149295.1. Classification (GTDB taxonomy): domain Bacteria; phylum Pseudomonadota; class Alphaproteobacteria; order Sphingomonadales; family Sphingomonadaceae; genus Novosphingobium. The sequence goes on along the minus strand of NZ_JABGCB010000002.1, from coordinate 139,496 downwards.
GCGGCCAAGGCACGCGGTCAAGATGTGATCGTGGTGTCCTCGGGCGCGATTGCGCTGGGGGCGCGGCGGCTGGGGCTGGAAAAGGGCGGGCGCGGGTCGCTGGCCGATGCCCAGGCCGCCGCTGCGGTGGGCCAGATCGCGCTGTCGGGCCTGTGGGCCGAACTGTTGGGCGCGCATGGTCTGACGGCCGCGCAATTGCTGCTCACGCTGGAGGATCTGGAGGATCGCCGCCGGTATCTGAACGCCACGGCCACGCTGACGCGCCTGCTGGACGCGGGCGCGGTGCCGGTCATCAATGAAAACGATTCGGTCGCCACGCAGGAAATCCGCTTTGGCGACAATGACCGCCTTGCCGCCCGTGTGGCGCAGGCCGCGCGCGCCGATGCGGTGCTGCTGCTCTCCGATATCGACGGACTTTATGATCGCCACCCGCGCGAGCCGGGCGCGCAATTGCTCCCTCTCGTCAAGGGCATCACGCCGGAGATCCGAGCCATGGCCAGCCCCCTTTCGGGCAGCGGCATGGGTTCGGGCGGCATGATCTCGAAATTGCAGGCGGTGGAAATCGCCGAAATGGCGGGCATCGCGCTGGTCATCGGCAACGGCACGGTGGAAAGCCCGCTGCGCCGGATCATGGAACAGGGCGTGGGCACGCTGTTCCTCCCCCGCTCGCGCAAGCCTGCGCGCAAGGCATGGCTGGGCGGACGGCTGCGGCTCAAAGGCTCGCTGACCGTGGATGCGGGCGCGGTCAAGGCCCTGCGCGGAGGGGCCAGCCTGCTGGCCGCCGGGATCACGGCGGTCGATGGCCATTTCACGCGCGGCGATGCGGTGACCATCCGCGATGATGCGGGCGCAGTGCTGGCGCATGGGCTGGTCGAATATGACGCGGGCGAATGCGCCTCGCTGATGGGGCGTCAGTCGGCCGATCATGCCGAAATCCTAGGCTATGCCCCCCGCCCCGCCGTGGTCCACCGCGATCAGCTGGTGATGGTCTGATGGTGCGCAAGGATCGAGCGCTGATCGCGCTGACCGGCGGCACGGGTTTTGTGGGACAGATGGTGCTGGAACTGGCCCGTTCGCGCGGGATTGCGGTTCAGGCGCTGGCCCGCCGTGCGCAGGCGCCGCAGGACCATGTGGCATGGGTGGCGGGCGACCTGTCCACCCGTGGCGCTCTGGACGCTCTGGTGCGCGGGACCGAAGCGGTGATCCATGTCGCGGGCCTCGTCAACGCCGCCGATCCGCAGGAATTCGAGCGCGCGAATGTCCTTGGGACGATGAACATGATCGAGGCCGCGCGCGCCGCAGGCGTGCCGCGCTTCATCTTCGTCTCGTCGCTTTCGGCGCGCGAGCCCGACCTGTCGGCCTATGGCGCCAGCAAGGCGCGGGCCGAAATGCTGGTCAAGGCCAGCGGGCTGGACTGGACGATCGTCCGCCCGCCCGCCGTCTATGGCCCGCGCGACGCCGAAATGTTCGAGCTGTTCCGCGCGGCCAAATGGGGCGTGGTGCCCGTGCCCGCCGGGGGCCGCGCCAGCATGATCCATGTCGAGGATCTGGCCCGGCTGCTGCTTGCGCTGATTCCGCGCAGTATGGCGGTCAATGGCCATACGTTCGAGCCGGACGATGGCGTACCCGGGGGATGGAGCCATGTTGATATGGCCCGCGCGATCGGCGCGGCGCTGGGCAAGCGGCCTTGGGTGATTTCGCTGAGGCCCGGCTTTTTGCGGCTGGGCGCGCGGATCGATGGAATGCTGCGTGGGAGCCGAGCCAAGCTGACGCCCGACCGTGTGGGCTATATGACTCATCCCGACTGGGTGGTCAGCCCCGAGGCCGCGCCGCCGCCCGAATTGTGGCGCGCCTTGATCGAAACGCGCGGCGGACTGACGGGAACGGCAGAATGGTATCGGCGCGAGGGCTGGCTTTAACGGCCAGCCCTTTCGGGCCTCAATTACCTCAAAGGTGACCTTACCCCAAAGGCGACCAGGGCGTGTCGTCGATCTCTTCGCGCTCGCCCACTGGGCGTTCGGTGATGGTTGCGGCGGGCAGATAGGAAATCACCGCGTCGAGCAGCTTGTCGATGCCCGCACCGCTGACGCCCGAAATGGCGAAAACTTCATCAGCACCCGCTTCGAGCAATTCCTCGCGATAGGCCGCGACCAGCTCGTCATCGGCCTGATCGATCTTGTTGAGCACGACCAGACGCGCCTTCTCGTCCAGACCAGCGCCGTAAGCTTCCAGTTCGTCCTCGACGATATGCATCGCCTCTACCGGTTCGACAGGTTTGCCGTCCTTATCAACCCCGGCAATATCGATCAGATGGATCAGTACGCGGCAACGCTCGACATGGCCCAGAAAGCGATCGCCGATCCCCGCGCCCTCGGCCGCGCCCGCGATCAGACCGGGAATATCGGCCAACACGAATTCGCGATTCTTGTGCCGCACCACGCCCAATTGCGGGCGCAAGGTGGTGAAGGCATAAGCGCCGACCTTGGCATTGGTGTTCGACACGGCGTTGATGAAGGTCGATTTGCCCGCATTGGGCAGGCCCAGCAGCCCCACATCCGCCAGCAGCTTGAGCCGCAGCCAGACATACATTTCCTCGCCCGGCCAGCCCGGACCATGCTGGCGCGGGGCGCGGTTGGTCGAGGACTTGTACGAGGCATTGCCCCGCCCCCCATCGCCGCCGCGCAGGAACACCTCGCGCTGGCCGGCATACGTCATATCCAGCAGCACCGTCTCGCGGGTATCGTCAAGGATCTGCGTGCCCACCGGCACCTTGATGACCAGATCCTCGCCGCCCGCGCCGGTGCGGTTGCTGCCCGCGCCGCCGCCGCCGCGCTGGGCCTTGAAATGCTGAGTATAGCGGAAATCGATCAGCGTGTTGAGGCCCGGCACCGCTTCGAAAATGATGTCGCCGCCCTTGCCGCCATTGCCGCCGTTGGGGCCGCCATATTCCTCATACTTTTCGCGGCGAAAGCTGACCGCACCGCCGCCACCGCTGCCTGAACGGACGAAGATCTTGGCCTGGTCGAGAAAATGCATGAGACGGTTTCCGGCGTAAACAACATGTGAAATTTCAATGCGAAAAGGGCCGTCTGGCACCAAAGCCGACGGCCCATTTCGCTTAAACCCTGCATCTGGTGGAGCCGAGGGGGATCGAACCCCTGACCTCGTCATTGCGAACGACGCGCTCTCCCATCTGAGCTACGGCCCCGTTCCAGTGCAAATCCTTAGGAGAAATTCCCCTTGGGAGGCGTCCCCTTAGCGAATGCTTTTCGGGGTGGGAAGCGGAAATTTCATATCCGATGAAATTTTCCGGCCATGGATTTCTCCGCGCCGCGCTTCCCCTTCCCTTGCCCGGTTTACTGGGTGCCGGCGGGCTGCTGGGGCGCGCCCGGCGTGCCATACTTGGCTTCCCATTCGGCCAGTTCGACCCGGTAGGTCTCATAGGCGCGATAGAAATCCTCATAGACCCGCGCAAAGTTGGCAAAGCTGCGCTTGGAAAAATCGGGCAGATCGGCCGCTTTCACGCCCGCGCTCTCGCGGCTCATGACCAGAGCGGCATCGCAGAAATGGGTCAACGTGGGCGGATAGGCGAAGTAATTATAGACCTGCGTCATATAGGTTTCGCGGGTGCGGATGAAATCCTTGGCGCCATACTTGGCCTTGAACGTGGCATCCACGCCCGCATTGGCGCGGGCCAGCGGCTTGGCATGGCTTTTCAGGAAGGCGCGGTAATTGTCGGCAATCTCGACATAGGCCGGACCGTTGCAGTTGAGCGCGGCAACATTATAGGCCGCGCGCAAATTCCACACCAGCTGCGCATCGACCGAATCGACCAGGATCGTGTGGCGCACGCCATCGGCCCCGATTGCCGGAATCGCCACATTGCCCGCGGCCCCCAAAGGCGCGCGCGGCCGGGGCGGAATCACCACCACCTTGGGCGGCGGCGGGGGCGGAGGCGGCGGCGGAGGCGGCGGGGGAGGCGCAGCGCAGGCCCCCAGAACGGCCAGACCCAGACCCATCAATGCCAACCGGATACGATTCACCTGCCACCTCATTCTACACACCGCGTCCCATAGCGCGGCGCCCTGTCGCGCCTGTTTAACCGATACGGGATGCAAAGAAAATGCCCGAGGCGCCAAATGGCACCCCGGACACGATAGTCCGCCCGTCTTTCGAGCCTTTCGGAGCCTGCCGTTTAGCGGCGGTCACCCAGAAAGCTGAGCAGGAACTGGAACATGTTGATAAAGTCGAGATACAGCGTCAGCGCGCCCATGATCGCCACGCGCTCGGCATAGGGCGTACCCGCAACCTGCACATAGCTCATCTTGAGCTGCTGGGTGTCATAGGCGGTCAGACCCGCAAAGATCAGCACGCCCAGCACCGAGATCGCAAAAGCCATGCCCGGCACGTGGAAGAACATCGAGATCAGCGAGGCGATGATCAGGCCGAACAGGCCCATGATCAGAAAGCTGCCCATGCCCGACAGGTTCTTCTTGGTGGTGTAGCCCACAAGGCTCAGGCCCGCGAAGGAACCGGCCGTGGCAAAGAAGGTCAGCGCGATAGACGCCCCGGTGTAAACCAGAAAGATCGACGAGATCGACAGACCCATCGCCACCGCAAAGCCCCAGAAACAGGCCTTGAGCGTGCTGCTCTGCATCCGGCTCATGCCCGCGCTCATCGCGAAAACAAAACCCAGAGGCGCCAGCACCACCAGCCAGCGCAGCGGTGTCACAAACACCTGCGCGGCCAGCCCGCTCTGCACGAACAACAGCGCGACAATGCCCGAAAGCAGCACGGCCGAAGTCATGTAATTGTAAATCGACAGCATATATTTGCGCAGGCCCGTATCGAGGGCGGCTGCGTCAACATACCCAGCATTCATCCTCGAAGACGCGCCGAAGCCCGTCTGCGTGGGCTGGGGGTCATTCCAGATGGCCATGTCATTCACTCCATAAAGCGCCAATCAGCAAAACCTGCGGCGCATAAAGGGAATATCGCCCCTATGCCCCCGGCTTTCAAGCGGGGTATGGGCTAAATTTGGTATCAAAGTGTTGCTCTGGGGCAAAAAGTGTAAAATTTGCCATCGGTGGGCGCCTTGGAAATGCCTCCGGCGGGCAAAGGGGCTCGTCCCTTTGCAATCCCAATTTTGGGGTGGCGGGTGGTTTGCAAGGGTACGCCTGAAGAATTGAAATGCCTGCGGCGCGGCAATGTCAGGCAAAAACCGCCATTTCAGACATCGCGCCCGACACCTGACGCCGAATCAGAGACGCTACGCAGGCAGTAACGAGAGCGTGAGGGACGAGTCCCTCACTTCTTCTCCGCCGCCCGCGCCATCGCGCCCAGCTCCACGTTCCGGTCCCGCGCCGCGCTCAGCGTGCCCAGCACCAGCGCGCCAAGCGCATCGCCCGCATCCAGCACCGACAGACCCGCCAGCGTCGATCCGCCCGGCGAAGACACACGCCGCGCCAATTCGCCCGGCCCCACATCGGATGCCGAGGCCAAAGCCGCCGCCCCATCCACCGTGGCCAACGCCAGACGCAGCGACTGTTCCGGATCAAGCCCCAGCGCCGCGCCGCCCTGCGCCAGCGCGTCGATAAAGCGATAGACATAGGCCGGACCCGAACCCGCCAGCGCCGTCACCGCATCAAACAGGCTCTCATCCACCCATTCGGGCGTGCCCAGCGGGGCCAGCCATGCCATCACGCATTCGCGCGCCTCATGATCCAGCCCCATCGCCGCCACGCCCATCGGCGATTTGCCCAGCGCCGCCGAAAGGTTGGGCATCACCCGCACCAGCCCACGCGCATCGGGAAAGCGCAGCGACAGGCTGGCCATTTCCACGCCCGCCAGCATGGACAGCACCACGGTATCGCGCCCGGCCAGCGCCGTCAGCGCGCCCGCCACACCATCAAGCATCTGCGGCTTAACACCCAGAATCAGCAGGTCGAACACCCGCCCTCCCGGCAATTCACGCAGCAGTTCAACGCCCTCTGGCGCAGCCTCAAGAAAAGGATCGTAAACGGTGAAACGCTCGGCCGCCACGCCGCCGCGCAGCCATCCGGCCAGCATCGCCCCGCCCATATTGCCGCAGCCGATGAACAGCACATTGGCAGGCCACATGATCACGCCTCCCCCGCCGCATCGACCAGCGCGCTGGCCAGAGCATCCGCCGGGCTCTTGTCGCCCCACAGGATGAACTGGAACGCCGGATAGAACCGATCGCATTCCTCGACCGCCACCTCGACCAGCATCTGCGCCTGAGACAGGCTGAGCAGCCCATCGTCGCTAAGCAGCAGGCCATGGCGATAGAGCAGCATCGTATTGTTCGACCAGATGTCGAAATGGCCCAGCCAGAGCTGTTCGTTGATCAGACCCAGCACCTCGAACATCGCGGGGCGCTTGTCATCGGGCACGCGAATGTCGGGCAGGCACAGCAACTGCAGGACATTGTCCTCCGCCCGCCAGACCGCGCGCAACTGGTAGGTCGCCCAACTGCCCTGTACCTCGCCGGTGATTTCGTCATCGCTGACGAATTCGTAATGCCACCCGCGCGCTTCGAACAATTGTCCGAGCATCTCGACCGGCGCGCAATCGTCGTGCCGCCCCAAATCGCCCTCGCCAGTCCTCATCATGCTCATTCCAGTCTCAAGAACCCGATGCGGCGCGCCCCAGACCCAAGCATCAGACAAGGAGCGCGGGAGGCCTAGTGATACGCAGCTTGCATGGGGCACTCTTCACCCCAAGCACAAGCCGCCATTCGATCAAGCCCTGCGCATAACTCCATAAGCCTGTTCACAGCTTGTGGAAAAGACGCTTTCTTCGGCTCATTTTGAAACAGTACAGTTCCGCTTTACAGAGAATCAACAACTTGGCCCGCAGGACTGATCCAGACGAAACTGCCGTCATGGCCAGCCTTATGTGCCTTTTCATTAAACGCTTTGGCCGCCGCTTCGGTTTCAAACGGGCCTACCAATACGCGGCCGGTGCGCCCCCAGTCCGAAATCGAGGGCTTCTGCCCCTTGAACAACTCAGCCTCGGCGCGCTGCAATTTGCGCCAGTCGTAAAGAATGCGCTCATTGTCGCGCCCGGCGGCGATCTGCACCCAGATGCGGCTGGGGTGCTGTGGCGGCGCCACCTCCTTGACCTTTTCGGCCTTTTCGACCTTCTCCGCCTTGTCGGCCAGCTTCTTTTCCCTGGTCTTCTCTGCGGCCTTTTCCTTGGCGCTCAACACCACCGGGGCGGGCGTCGGCGTCGCCGTAGGGGTCGGCGCAGGGGCAGGCGCACTATGCGCAGGCTGGATCTTGCGAATGTCCACTGCGCCGCTGGCCGGGGTTGTCGCGGTCGAAACCTTGCCGAAATCCTCAAACAATTCGGCAAAGCTGGGCTTTTTGCCCGGCGCAGACTTAGCCGCCACCTTAGCCACGGCCAGCTTGACGGGTGCGGGGGCAACAGGCTGCGCCTTGACCGGCGCGGGCGCAACGGGTTGGGTTTTGACCGGCTGAGGTCTGGTTTCTGCGACAACCACCGCCGGCCTTGGCGCGGGATCAAGATCGCCATCGACCGTTGCCACCTGCGGCGCGCGGGCGGCGCTGCGCGACAGGTCAAAGCTCGACACGGCCGCAGGCGTGCTGGCCAAAGTCGCCGCAGGCCGGGCTTCAACCACACGCGGCGCCGGGCGCGGCACAGACGTGGCCGCCGCCAGTTCAACCGGCACGGCGGGCGCATCGACCCGCGAAGGCATCGGTTCGGGCGGCGCCGGCTCGCCGCGCGGCGGCAATTCCTCGCTCGCCCCGCGCCGGGCGGCCTTGGGCGCGGCTTCCGCCTGCGCCAGTCGCGTCCCCAAAGGCGCGCCTGCCGGAACCAGCCCCTGATCCACCGCGCCCTGTCCGGCAAAGCTGGGGCGCTTCAAATGCTGTCCGGCGATATAATCGGCGATGCGGGCGTTTTCCTGCCCGATCTGCGAAGGCTGCGGGAAAAAGCCCAGATTGGCCGCCGCCGCCTGCTGTGCCGGGGTCAGCTTACGCATATAGCGCAGATAGGGCGCCATCGCGCTGGCCATTTCGGGTGGCATGGTCGAATTGGTGATCGCCACCGCTTCTTCCTCGCGGCCCATGATCGCAAAGGCAAAGGCCCGGATGCGCCACGCCCCGCGATCCTGCTTTTGCAGCAAGGGCGCCAGCACGGTTTCCACCGCGCGCCGGTCGCCCATGATCGCCAGACTCAGCGCCAGACGCCGCGCTGCTTCATCCCCCGCGCCTGCGGCCAGAGCCTCGCGGTAATAGCGCTGCGCCGTCACATTGTCGGACACCAGATCATAGGCCAGCCCGCGATCGGCGATCTGCTCGCCGGTCAGCTGCCCCGCCTTGGCCGCATCCTCGAACAGACCAAGCGCAGTCACCGGGTCCTGCATCCGCATGCGCGCCGAGGCCAGACTGGCCATCACACGCGGCTGATAGGGCTGCAAACGGTCTGCGCGGCTGAGGAAACCAATGGCCGCCTGCGTATCACCCAGCGCCAGCGCCGATTCGCCCGCCTGCAGCAAAGCCTCGATATCGCGCGGATTACGCCCCAGCCGGGCCAGCGCCGCCGACATGGCGCGATTGGCGTCCATGCCCTCGCCCTGAACCACGGGGGTGCTTGTTGATGGGCTCTGCGCCCATGCGCCCGGCGCGGCCAGCCCCGAGGCTCCGGCCAGCAACACACAGGCCAATCCCGCCCGCAACTTTCGCGGCTCAGGCCAAACTGCGCTCATCTCGCCGCGCCCTATCCACCGGACAGACAAAGCCTGCCCGGTGCCTTTCATCACTGGTTGTTCTGACGCCCAAGGAAGCGCGGAATGTTGATCGAACCGCCTTCGTCGCCGCCATCTTCATTGTCATCGCGGCGGCGGGCCGACAGATTGGCCATACGCTCGAACAAGGTCCCGGCCGAACGCGGCGCAGGGGTTGGTTCGGGCGCTTCGGGCACGATCTGACGGCGGCGGGCCACCGGTGCTTCGTCCTCATCGACCAGACGGCTCGCGTCCAGCAACAGTTCGTCGCGCTTGGGCGCAGCCGGAGCCTGACCCGGAACCTCCGCATTGCCCAGCGCGCCCAGATCAAGCGGCTCCTGCGACGGGGCAGACGCGAAGGGAACCGGATCCTGAACCAGCGGGGCAAAGTTCACCGAATCGGCGGGCGCGGCCACCGGGGCGGGCGCAATCGGGGTGAACACGGCGGGCTGCGCCGGTGCGGCATAAGTTGCGGGCTGCGCCTGATGCACCGGCTGGGCCTGAACCGGAACGGCCTGCGTCGGGGCAAAGCCGGGCCGCGCCGGGCCGCGTGCGGCCTGAAGGCTGAACGGGCGCGAGGCTTCCTCGGCCTGAGTCGCAGTCTGTTCGATGCCGGTGGCCACCACCGAGACGCGGATCTTGCCCTGAAGATCGGGGTTGAACGCGCTGCCCCAGATAATGTTGGCATTGGGATCGACCAGCTCGCGGATGTGGTTGGCCGCCTCGTCCACTTCGAGCAGCTTCATATCGTCGCCGCCGATGATCGAGATGATGACGCCCTTGGCACCCTGCATCGACACGCCGTCGAGCAGCGGGTTGGCAATCGCCTTTTCGGCTGCTTCCAGAGCGCGGTTCGGGCCTTCGCCCTCGCCCGTGCCCATCATCGCCTTGCCCATTTCGGCCATCACCGAACGCACGTCGGCAAAGTCGAGGTTGATCAGGCCCGGCATCACCATCAGGTCGGTGATCGAGCGCACGCCCTGCTGCAGCACTTCGTCGGCCAGCTGGAACGCTTCCTTGAAGGTCGTCTCGGCCTTGGCAACCAGGAACAGGTTCTGGTTGGGAATGACGATCAGCGTATCGACATGCTTTTGCAGCTCTTCGATGCCGCTGTCGGCGCTGCGCATGCGGCGCGTGCCTTCAAACAGGAACGGCTTGGTCACCACGCCCACGGTCAGCACGCCCTTCTTGCGCGCCGCCTCGGCAATGACGGGGGCCGCCCCGGTGCCGGTGCCGCCGCCCATGCCCGCCGCGATAAAGACCATATGCACGCCGTCGAGCAGGCGGTCGATTTCCGCCAGCGTTTCCTCAGCCGCCGCGCGGCCCACTTCGGGGCGCGAGCCCGCGCCAAGCCCCTGCGTGATTTCCGGGCCAAGCTGGATGCGATGCTCGGCGATGGAATTGTTCAACGCCTGCGCGTCCGTGTTGGCCACCACAAAGTCCACGCCTTCGATTTCGGCGCGGATCATGTTGGCGATGGCGTTGCCACCGGCGCCGCCCACCCCGATCACAGTGATCCGGGGACGCAGTTCCTCAACGGTGGCGGGGCCAATATTGATGCTCATTGCCTTCTCCTGCCGGGTGCGTAATCCGATTTAAAGGATCGGCACCGTATCGAGCGAAATTGCACATATCCAAGCCGCGAAGCAAAGCGTTTGCGCCATTTGTCCACAGAACTGCGACGTTTTGCGGCGCCCTTCTATCAGAAATAATCCCGCATCGCGTGGAAAAACCGGGTCAGCACGCCCAGACCCGCGCCCCCGCCCCGTCCCCCGCGCGCGGGGCCGATGGTGCGGATGTCCTGCGGGTCGGACGCGGCGTAGAGCGCAAGGCCCGCCAGCGTCGAAAAACCGGGCGTGGCATGGGCCTCGGGCAGGCCCTTGAGCAGGCCGTTGGCGGGCCGCCCGATGCGCACCGGCCGCCCCAGCGCCCCTTGGGCAAAGTCAGCCAGCCCCGCCAGTTCGGCACCCCCGCCGGTAAAGACCACCTGCGCGCCCTTTACTCCGGAAAATCCCATTTGTTTGAGGACTTTGGAAATCTCGTCCATCAATGTCGAAAGCTGGGCGGTGATGATGCTGATGAGTTCGGCGCGCGGGATGCGGTTTTTCTCATCGGCGTGGCGCGCCAGTTGGCCGGTGAATTCCTCGCCCGGACCGTGAACGGGAATCATCTCGCGGTGGTCGGCCGGGCTGGCGATGGCCGAACCGTTGACGCATTTGAGGCGCTCGGCCTGGAACCGGCGAATGCCCAAAGCCCCGGCGATGGCATCGGTAATATCGCCCGAACCCATGGGAATCGTGCGCAGTTCGAGCAGCATTCCGGCGATATGGACCGAAACGGTGGTAACTTCCCCGCCGAATTCGACCAAGGCCACCCCCAACTCGCGCTCTTCGGGCGACAGACAGGCCAGCGCGGTCGCCATCGGGCTGGCCACCACCGCCTCCACGTCCAGATGCGCGTTCTGCACCGACTCGGTCAAATTGCGCACCGGCGCGCCATCGGCCAGCATCACATGAATATCCACGCCCAGCCGCTCGGCATGCAGGCCCTTGGGGTTGGTCACGCCATGCGCCCCGTCCAGCGTGTAATGCGCCGGGCTGGCATGCAGCACCATCCGCCCCTCGGGCTGGATCACCTCGCGCGCGCCGATCAACAGCGACTGAATATCATCCGCCTCGATCCGCCGCCCGCCGATCTCGTTTTCGACATGGGCGATCCTGCTGGCCAGCCCGGCGCCCGAACAGCCGACCCACACGCCCGAAACGCTGGTATTGGCCATTTTCTCAGCCCGCTCGATGGCGTCGCGCACGGCATAGGTGGCCGCAGGCATATCGACGACATAGCCGCGCTTCACCCCCTGCGCCGCGCGATGCGCGCTGCCCAGCACCATCAGGTCGCCATTTTCCGCGCGGCCCGCGATCAGCGCCGAAATGCGGAAAGAACCGATATTGACCGCGCCAAACACGCGGGCGATGCGCGGACCGGGCATCAGTGCTTCTCCCCGGTCTTGGCGTGTGGTTTGGCGGCAGTTTTGGCCGTTTCCTTGTGAACCGCTTTCGTCGGCTCTTTATGCACGGGCTTAGCGGTTTCCTTATGGGCCACTTCCTTATGGGCCGCCCCCTTGATGATCGCTTTCACCGGATCCTTATGCGCTTCCCTGGCCGCAGGCTTGGCGGCGGGTTTGGCGGCAGGCTTTGCCGCTTCCTTATGCACCGCCGCAGGCTTGGCCGCCTCCTTGTGCAGCAAAGCCTTGGGCTCGGCTTTGGCCGCAGGCTTCGAGGTCGGTTTAGCCACCGGTTTGACAGGCTCTTTCACAGGCTCTTTGGCGGCCTCCACCTTGGGCGTCTCGCTCTTCACCGCCACCGCCTTGGCCGCCACCGCGCCTGCAACGCCTGCGGCAACAACGCCCGCCACCGGCGCGCCACCCGTGGCCAGGGAGGCGCCCGGATTGGCCGGGTCCACATCGCCGCGCATCCGCATATACATCCGGTCGCCCGTGCGCATGTCAAAAGCCAGCACGCGGCCCCCGATCAGCTGATTCGTGCCGTCCATCCGGGCAAAGGCCTGAAGCGCCTTGGCCCCCGCCTCCACGCCCTCGGGCAGAGCCAACGTCTGGCCGCTCTTGAAGGTCAGGTTCCAGCGGCGATGACCGACCCATTCGGCCTCGGCCACCTGTCCGCGCAGCGCGGGCGCTGCCTCCAAAAGGCTTTCGAGCGCCGCCATCTGCCCCTCGGCCCCCGCGCCCGCCAGCACCAGCAGGCCGCCGATGCGCCCCGGACTGATACCCTGCAATTCATGGCCGGTGGCATCGATCAGCACGAAACTGTCGCTGCCATCCTCATTATGCTGCTTCAACACCGCCTGCGCCTTGCGCTCGGTGATGTCCACGATCAGCGTATCGGGCAATTGCCGCGAGATCCGCGCATCTTCCACCCAGCTGAGCGTCATCAGATCCTGGCGGATGCCCTCAAGGTCGATCCGCGTCATCGACTGACGCCCCTGTGAGCCCAGCACGCGCTCGTAAACCTTCTGCTCGTTCAGCTTCTTGACGCCGTGGATTTCCACCCGGCGCACCGCAAACCCGGCCTGCGTGGCCAGACTGGCCGCGCGCTGTTCGGCCAGCGAGGGCACGCCCGCCAACCCCGCCACCACCCAGAGCAACACCCCCGCTGCCGCCAGAATCAGCACGAGAAAGATCTTGTGCAGCTGCGCCTCGGAAATGGGCAGCATCGCCATCACCTGATCCATCAGCGATCCGGTGCGCGCACGGGCAGCCTCCACCTTGCGGGCGGATTGGGCCTTGGCGGCCACCTTGCGGGCGCTGGCGCCGCCCCGGCGGATGGTCTGGCTCATGACTTAAAGCTTCCCGGCGTCCTTCAAGGCTTCCTCAATAATCGCCTCGACCAAGGTTTCATAATTCATGCCCAGGTAGCGCGCCTGTTCGGGCACGAGGGAGAGCGGCGTCATCCCCGGCTGGGTGTTGATTTCGAGCAGATAGAGGCCGTCCAGCCCCTTCTCATCGTCCCAGCGGAAATCGGACCGGCTGGTGCCCTTGCAGCCAAGGATCTGATGCGCGCGCAGCGCCAGTTCCTTGCACTTTGCCGCGATTTCGTCCGGGATCTGCGCGGGGCAGACATGCTCGGTCAGGCCATCGGTATATTTGGCGTCGAAATCATAGAAGCCGGTCTTGGGCTTCAATTCGGTCACGCACAGCGCCTGATTGCCCATCACGGCGGTCGTCAATTCCAGCCCGCGAATGAATGGCTCGGCCATCAATTCGTCGAAATGCTGCCACGGGCCTTCAACATCGCGCGCAATCGGGTTGCCGTAATTGCCGGTGTCGGTGACGATCGCCACGCCCACGCTCGACCCCTCGGCGGCAGGTTTGAGCACATAGGGGCGCGGCAGAGGGTCGGCCTCGTGCAGTTCCTCCGACTTCACAATCCGCCCGCCCGGCATCGGAATGCCATGCGGCACGAGGAACTGCTTGGTCAGCTCCTTGTCGATCGCAATCGCCGAAGTGGTCAGCCCCGAATGCGTATAGGTCAGACCCAGCAGGTCCATCATCCCCTGCACCGTGCCATCCTCGCCCGGCGTGCCGTGGAGAGCGTTGAACACCACATCGGGCGCCGCGGCGGTCAGAACCTGCGCCACATCGCGGCCCATATCCACGCGCGTCACCTTGTGCCCGCGCGCCTCCAGCGCCTTGGCCACACCCTCGCCGCTCATCAGCGAGACGGGGCGTTCCGACGACCAGCCGCCCATCAGGACCGCGACATGAAGTTTGGGGATGCTCACTTTTCGTTACCCACTCGCTTGATTTCCCATTCAAGGCTCACGCCCGACTGTTCCTTGACCCGGCGGCGCACTTCCTCGCCAAGCGCTTCAATCTCCGCGCTGGTAGCCTCGCCGGTGTTGATCAGGAAATTGGTGTGCTTTTCCGACACCTGCGCCCCGCCAAGGGTCAGCCCCCGGCAACCGGCCCTATCGACCAGTTCCCACGCTTTTCCGCCATCGGGGTTCTTGAACGTGCTGCCCCCGGTCTTGCTGCGCAGGGGTTGGCTGGCCTCGCGCGAGGCGCTGATGCGGTCCATCTCGGCCTGAATGGCCTGCGGATCGCCCGCAACCCCGCGAAACCGCGCCGCCACCACGATGCAGCCATCGACCAGATCGGAATGGCGATAGGTATAGCCCAGCTCGCTCAACGGCAGCGTGGCAATCTCGCCGCTGCGGATCACCACGTCGCAATCGATCAAAATATCCTTGACCTCGCGCCCATAGGCCCCGCCGTTCATCCGCACGAAACCGCCCACCGTGCCGGGGATGCTGCGCAGGAACTCCATCCCTGCGATGCCGCAATCGCGCGCGGTGGAGGACACGAGGATTCCGCTGGCCCCGCCGCCGCATTCCAGCGTCAAGGGTTCAACTTCGCGCACCTGCGCAAAGGCCTTGCCCAGCCGGATCACCACGCCCGGCACCCCGCCATCGCGCACGATCAGGTTCGACCCCAGCCCCAGCGCCATGACCGGCACCGGCGGCGGCAATTGCTCCAGAAAAGCGCAGAGATCGGCGGTATCTTTCGGCTCAAACAGCCATTCAGCCCGCCCGCCGCTCTTGAACCACACCAAAGGGGCCAACGGCGCATTGGCCGTCAGCTTGCCGGAAACCTTGATCTGGCCGACCTGTGGAAACATCAGCGCGCCTTTGCAATCGCATCGGCAAGGCCCGCCGCCCATTTGGTGATATCGCCCGCGCCAAGGCACACGACCATATCGCCCGGCTGCACCTGCGCGGCCAGAGCCTGCGCCAGCGCGTCGGCCCCGCCGATCAGATGGGCGCTGCGATGCCCGCGATCCTTGATCCCCGCCACCAGCGCGCCCGAATCGACGCCCTCAATCGGCGCCTCGCCCGCCGGATAGACCGGGGCGGCATAGACAATATCGGCATCGTTAAAAGCGGCCGCAAAATCATCCATATGGTCGCGCAGGCGCGTAAAGCGATGCGGCTGAACCACGGCAATCACGCGGTTCTGCACGCCTTCGCGCGCGGCGGCCAGAACGGCGCGGATTTCGACCGGATGATGGCCGTAATCGTCGATGATGGTCACGCTCCCGCCATCAAGGGCCACCTCGCCCACCTTGGTGAAGCGCCGCTTGACCCCGCCAAACTTGGCGAAACCGGTGCGGATGATCTCTTCCGACACGCCCATTTCCACCGCCACGGCCACCGCCGCCAGCGCGTTCTGGACATTGTGGCGCCCCGGCATCGGCAATTCGATGCCCTCGATCCGGCGGAACGAACCATCGCGCTGGCGCAGCACGGCGGTAAAGCGGTTGCCGCCAGGATAGGGTGTGACGGCTTCGCCGCGCACATCGGCCTGAGCGCTAAAACCATAGGTGATCACCCGGCGGTCGCGCACCTTGGGGATGATCGCCTGCACCACCGGATGGTCGATGCACAGCACAGCCGCACCATAAAATGGCACGTTTTCAATAAATTCGACAAAGCTGCTCTTCACCCGGTCGAACGAGCCGTAATGGTCGAGATGCTCGGGATCGATGTTGGTGACCACCGCAATCGTGCCGTCCAGACGCAGGAACGAACCGTCGCTCTCGTCCGCCTCGACCACCATCCAGTCGGATGCCCCCAGACGCGCATTCGAACCGTAGCTGTTGATGATCCCGCCGTTGATGACCGTGGGGTCCACCCCGCCCGCATCGAGCAAGGCCGCCACCATCGAGGTCGTCGTCGTCTTGCCATGCGTGCCGGCAATCGCCACCGTGCTTTTCAAACGCATCAGTTCGGCCAGCATTTCGGCGCGCCGGACCACCGGAATGCGCGCCTCAAGGGCGGCCACCACTTCCGGGTTCTCACGCTTCACCGCCGTGGATGTCACCACCACCGCCGCATCGCCGACGTTTTGCGCCGCGTGGCCGATCATCACCTTGATGCCGCGCTTGCGCAAACCTTCGACGACATAGCTTTCGGCAATGTCCGAACCTTGGACGCTATAGCCCAGATTGGCCATCACCTCGGCAATGCCCGACATGCCGATGCCGCCAATGCCGACAAAGTGAATCGTACCAATATCGGTGGCTACACCCTTCACGCAGTCTGCTCCTTAAAACTCACTTCGGCACCGTGTCCTACGCGGATCACATCCATCAAGGGGGCCTGCCCGAATCCTTCGACCAGATCGGCCAGATCGGTCGCGGCATGCGGCCGTCCGCAATTCCACGCCGCATGGGCGGCATTGGCCAACGCCTCGGGGCTCTTGGCAATCGCCTGAATTTGCTTGGCCAATTCGACGGCGGTGAATTTGTCCTGCCGGATCGAGCGGGCGCCGCCCGCGGCCACCATCTCGCGCGTGTTGGCGGCCTGATGATCGTCGGTGGCGATGGGCAGCGGAATGAGGATCGCGGGGCGTCCCACCGCCGTCAGTTCGGCAATCGTGCTGGCCCCGGCGCGCCCGATGAACAGATGCGCATCGGCCAGACGCTCGGCCATATTCTCGAAATAGGTGGCAAGATCGGCGGGAATGTCATGGCCGCGATAGCGCTCGCGCACCGCGTCAATATCCTCAGGCCGACATTGCTGGATCACCTGAAGCCGCGTGCGCAGCGCCGTGGGCAGCATCGCCAGACCATCGGGCACCACCTCGGAGAGCACCCGCGCGCCCTGCGACCCGCCGGTCACCAGCACGCGCAGCAAGCCGTCCTCGCCAAAGGCCGGGAAAGGCTGATCGCGCAGGGTCAGCACCTCCTCGCGCACCGGATTGCCCACCAGCGCCACCTTGTCGGCATATTTGGGGTCCAGCCGGTCCACCTCGGGACAGGCCGTGGCAATCGCCTGAACCCGGCCCGCAAGGAACCGGTTGACCCGGCCCAGCACCGCATTCTGTTCATGGATCACCGCCGGAATGCCCGCCGATGTGGCGGCCATCAGCGCGGGCAGCGCCGGATAGCCGCCAAAGCCAATCACGCAGGCCGGCGCAAAGCTGTCGAACAAGCGCAAAGCCATTGCCCGCCCGGCCCAGATCGCGCGCAGGCCCTTGATCCAGCCGATCGGATTCTTGCCCTGCAACCGCCCGGCGGGCAGCACATGCGCGGTCAGGTAATCGGGCTTGCCCGGAATCGCGGCCCCGCGCTCATCCGTAATCAGCGCCACATGATGGCCGCGCGCGTGCAGTTCGGCCGCCAGCGCAAAGGCCGGGATCAGATGCCCCCCGGTTCCCCCGGCGGCCAGCACATAGTGACGCGAAACTCTCGGTTCGTTCTGATGGGTCATTTAAACAGGCTCAGGATCGCAGGATGCCCTTTAGGAGCAAAGGGATCGCGTTTCAGATAGGGGTTGCGCCTTGTAATGGCCAGCAGGAAGCCGACATTAAGACACAGCGCCAAGGTGGACGACCCGCCATAGGAGATCAACGGCAGGGTCATGCCCTTGGACGGGAAAAGCTGGAGATTGACGAGGATATTGATGAAGGCCTGCCCGCCCAGCTGCGCGACAAGGCCGCTGGCCGCCAGCACGGTGAACAGATCCTCTTCATCCCACAGCCGCAGCAGCACTCGCGCCACCACCGCAAAATACAGCACCACCACCAGCGCGCACATCAGCAGACCGAATTCCTCGCCGATCACCGAAAATATATAATCGGTATGCGCTTCGGGCAGGCCCAGTTTCTTGGTGCCCAGCCACAATCCGCTGCCCGTCCATCCGCCCGCCACCAGCGTGTGGCGCGCAAGGTCCACCTGGTCAAAGGCCGTGCCGCCGCCAAGGAAGGCGTCGATGCGATGGCGTCCGTTCTCGTAAAACGCATAGGCCGCGCCCAGCAAGGCCACGCCGCCGCCGATCACCCCCAGCACCCAGCGCACCGGCAGGCCAGCAATCAGCATCATCACAAACCACACCGCGCCAAACAGCACCGCCGAACCGAAATCGGGCTGAAGCATCAGCAGCGCGCCCACCAGCCCCATGATCCCGGTACAGATCAGCATCACCGGCATACGCGGATCGCGCAGCTTCCACGAGATCACCCAGGCCAGCGTGATGGCAAAGGCGGGCTTGAGAAATTCGGAAGGCTGCAAGGAAATGCCCAGATTGAGCCAGCGCTTCGCGCCGTTCACGCTCGTGCCCACAATCGGCACCAGCATCAGCCCCACCATCATCGCCACGCCCAGCACGATGCCGCAGCGCCGCGCCATCTCGCGGTTCAACCGCGATGCGCCCAGCATCGCCACCAGCCCCAGCATCTGCCAGCGGATATGCTGAACAAAGAAGTGGAGATCATCCAGCTTGACCTTGGCCGTCGACAGGCGCCGCGCGCTGGCCGGGCTGGCCGCCGCCACCGCCAGCGTGCCCAGCGCCATCAGCGCCAGCACCAGAACCAGCAGCACCCGGTCGATCTCGCGCCACCATACGATCCAGTCGGTGCGCCGTGTCTTGCGCTGTTTGGCCCCGCCCCGCGAACCGGGGACATAGCGGGCCGGATCTTCATGGGGCAGGCTGGCCATCAACCGTCTCCATTTTCAGGGGCCGTCAACACCTCGACAATCTGGCGGAAGGCCTCGCCGCGCGCCTCGTAATCGCGGAACTGATCGAAACTGGCGCAGGCAGGCGAGAGCAGCACAACGTCGCCCGGCTGCGCGGCCTCGCGCGCCAGACGAATCGCCTCGCACATCATTTCTGCGCGGGCCACCGGCATATAGGGATCGAGGATCTCGGCAAAGCGCGCGCCCGCATCGCCAATCGTATAGGCCGCGGCAATATTGCCGAACCACGGCGCGCATTCGTCCAGATCGTCGCCCTTGGGCAATCCGCCGCAGATCCAGTGGATGCGCTTATGCCCATCGGCAGGCGGGAAAGCGGCCAGCGCGGGCGCGGTCGAGGCCGGGTTGGTGGCCTTGGAATCGTTGATGAACAGCACACCGCCCGCCTGCCCCACCCGCTCCATGCGATGCGGCAGGCCGACAAAGCTCTTCAGCCCCGCCTCGATGGTGGCGTCATCCACGCCCAGCGCGCGCACGGCGGCCACGGCGGCCTGCGCATTGGCGCGGTTATGCGGGCCCTGCAGGCTTGGCCAGTCGGCCTGCTGGCCCGGCAGATCCACCCCGTCGATAAACTGGAAAGGCTGACTCTCGGGCGCGAAACGCAGGATGTCATCCTCCATCTCGGCGGCATAATCGATGATCGCCAGATGGCCCATCGCCTGCATCCCGAACAGCCGCGCCTTGGAGGCGACATAGCCGGCATAGCCTTCATAGCGATCAAGATGATCGGGCGAGAGATTGAGGCACATGGCCACCTCGCAATCGAGGCTCTGCGTCAGGTCGATCTGATAGGAGGACAGTTCCAGCACATAGACGCCCCCGGATGCCAACGGGTCCTGCCCCAGAATCGGCAGGCCGATATTGCCCCCCATCAATACGGGAATGCCCGCCGCCTCGATCAGATGGCGCGTCAGGGCCGTGGTGGTCGATTTGCCGTTGGTGCCGGTGATGCCCACCACCTTATGCGCGGGCAGCCATGCGCGGCATTGCGCAAACAATTCGATGTCGCAGACCAGCGGCGCCCCGCCCGCGCGCGCCGCATCGGCAATCGGATGGCGGTTGATCGGCACGCCGGGCGATACGACCACGCCGTCATAGCCCTTCAGATCCGCCGCAACCGGATCGGCAAAACTCAGCCGCCCCTGCTCCACGGCATCGGGATGGGCGGCGGCGGCGGCGGCGCGCGGCTCCTCCTTGGCGTCCCACGCCGTCACGGCGGCCCCGCCCGCCAGCAGCGAGGCCAAAGCCGCCTGCCCGCTGCGCGCCAGCCCCAGCAAGGCATAGCGTCTGCCCGCAAAGGCGCCGGTCGAGGCGGGCGCGGTAATCATCGCACCTTCAGCGTCGAAAGGCCGATCAGCGCCAGAATGATCGACACGATCCAGAAGCGGATCACCACGGTGGGTTCGGCCCAGCCTTTTTGTTCAAAGTGATGGTGGATGGGCGCCATGCGGAAAACCCTCTTGCCGGTGCGCTTGTACCAGAACACCTGCACGATCACCGAGACAGCCTCCAGCACGAAAAGGCCACCCACAATGCCCAGCACGATCTCGTGATGGCTGGCCACGGCAATCGCACCCAGCGCCCCGCCCAGAGCCAGCGATCCGGTATCACCCATGAACACGGCGGCCGGCGGCGCGTTAAACCACAGGAAAGCCAGCCCGCCCCCCATGATCGCGGCACAGAAAATGGCCAGATCGCCCGCGCGCGGCACATGGGGAATGCCCAGATATCCGGCATAGTCCACGCGGCCAACCAGATAGGCGATGATCGCAAAGGTGCCCGCCGCGATGATGACCGGCATCGTGGCCAGCCCGTCCAGCCCGTCGGTCAGGTTCACCGCATTGCCCGCGCCCACGATGACAAAGGCGGAAAACAGGAAATAGATCGGCCCCAGCGGCACATAGACCTTGCTGAAGAAGGGCAGATAGAGGTCGGTCTTGCCGATATGGGCAACCATGATCCAGCTGGCCACGCCCGCCACCAGAAATTCGCCGATCAGCCGCGCCTTGCTCGAAACGCCCGCCGTCGAACGCTTCGTCACCTTGTCATAATCGTCAAGGAAACCGATCAGGCCAAAGCCCGCCGTCACCGCGATGCAGGCCCAGACCAGCGGGTTGGACAGATCCATCCACAAAAAGACCGAGCCCATCAGCGCGATCAGGATCATCAGGCCGCCCATCGTGGGCGTGCCGCGCTTGGCCAGATGGGTCTTGGGCCCGTCCTCGCGGATCGGTTGCCCCTTGCCCTGCTTCATGCGCAGCATGTCGATGAAACGCGGGCCGATCACCAGACCGATCAGCAGCGCCGTGGCCAGAGCCGCGCCCGCGCGAAAGGTCTGATAGCGGATAAGGTTCGCCAGACCGGGAAAATGAAACCATTGGGCAAGCAGATAGAGCATGGCGACCCGTCAATTCGTGGTTTGGCACAGCGTGGCGACCAGCGACCCCAGCCCCACCGAGTTTGATCCTTTGACAAGCACCGCATCGCCCTGCGCCAACCCAAAGTCAGCCAGAGCCTTGCCGGCCTCTTGCGCGTTCCTGCAATGGGCGAAGGGGATGGGCTTGCCAAGCGCGCCGGGGCCGGATTTCCCCAGTTCCTGCGCCAAAGCGGCCATTTCATCGCCCACCAGCACCGCATAATCGACTTTGGCCGCCACCATCGGTTCGACCAGCGCGGCATGAAGCGCCGGGCCAAAATCGCCCAGTTCCTTCATCGCACCCAGCACCGCGATCCGCCGCTTGGCCGGTTCGCCCCCCAGCACTGAGAGCGAGGCGCGCATCGAGGCCGGATTGGCATTATAGCTTTCATCGATCAGCAGCGCCTTGCCGCCATCGGCCAGCTCGATCCCGCTGCGCATGCCGCGCCCGGCCAGCCCCTGCATCTCGGCCAGCGCGAGGCCCGTCGCGCCCAGATCGCCGCCCACCGCGCGCACCGCCGCCACCACGGCCAGCGAGTTCAGCACCCAATGGTCGCCCGGCATCGAGACCGAATAGCACAGCCGCGAATCGCCAAGATCCACCGTCACCAGCGTGCCGCCCAGCATGCCCGACAAGGCATCGAGCAGGCGGATGTCCGAATGCGGCGCCCGGCCATAGGACATGACCTGCGCCCCGCAGGCGATGGCGGCGGCGCGCAGGCGTTCGTAATGGGGAATATCGGCCGGGATGATGGCAATCCCGCCCTCATGCCCTTCAAAACCCTGCAGGCCTTCAAAGATCTCGGCCTTGGCGTCGGCAATCGCCTCCTCGCTGCCCAGATTTTCGATATGGGCGGGCGCGATCGTGGTGATCACCGCCACATGCGGGCGGGCCAGCGCGGTCAGTTCGCGGATCTCGCCCGCATGGTTCATGCCCATTTCGAAAATGCCGTAGAGCGTGCGCTGCGGCATCCGCGTCATGCTCAAAGGCACGCCGACATGGTTGTTATAGCTTTTGACGCTGCGATGGGCGCGGCCATGGCTGGAACGCTCCAGCGCGGCAAAGATCGCCTCTTTCACGCTGGTCTTGCCCACAGAGCCGGTCACGCCGATCACGCGGGCTTCGGGCAGGATGCGATTGCGGGCGGCGCGGGCCAGCGCCTGAAGCGCGGCAAAGCTGTCCTTGACCAGCACGTGAGGCCGGTCAATCGGCTGCTCCACCACAGCCGCCACCGCGCCCAGTTCGAACGCCTTGTCGAGGAACTTGTGCCCGTCCATCGCCTCGCCGCGCATGGCAAAGAACAGGCCGCCTTCCACGATTTCACGCGAATCGGTGGCGACATTGGAAATCTGCGCCTCGCCAAAGGCCTCGCCGCCCGTGGCTGCGGCCACCTCGGCCAAAGTCCAGAGCGCCAAAGGCTGTCCGTCCTCTGCCGTCACCGGCCATTCCCGCAGTTTCGCTTTTGCCGCCATTATACTTTCTCCCCGGCCGCTTCACGCGCCACGGTCACATCATCAAAAGGCAGGACACGCACATCAGGCCCGCGCCCGATGATCTGTCCCTGCTCATGCCCTTTGCCCGCGATGAGCAGGATGTCATCCCTTTTCGCCCGGGCTGTCCCCTGAAAAATCGCCTCGCGCCGGTCGCCGATCTCGATCAGGCGCTGCGGCGCCCCCGCGATCACGGCCCTGCGGATGGCCGCCGGGTCCTCGCCGCGCGGGTTGTCGTCGGTGACGATGGCGATGTCGGCCTGCTCGCCCACGATGGTTCCCATCGGTGCGCGCTTGCCCGCATCGCGGTCGCCCCCGGCGCCGAATACCACGATCAGCCGCCCCTTCGTATGCGGGCGCAGCGCAGCAATCGCGGCCTCCAGCGCATCGGGCGTATGGGCATAATCGACATAGGCCGGTGCGCCCGCCGCATTGATCGCCGCGCGCTCCAGCCGCCCGCGCACCGGGGTCAGACGACCCAACGCGTCAAACACCTGCGCCGGGTTCAAACCGCCGGCCAAAGCCAGTCCGGCGGCCACCAGCGCATTGGCCGCCTGATAGGCCCCGATCAGCGGCAGGTTGATCCGCCGCTCGACGCCCTCATGCACAACCGTCAACACCTGCCCCAAAGGCCCCGGCTCGCGGCGGATCAGACGGATCACATCCCCTTCCTCGCCCACCGTGATCAGGCGCAGACCGCGCGCGCGGACATGGGCGATGGCCCGCTCGCTCCAGGCATCATCGGCCCAGACCACCGCCGATCCGCCATCAACCACAACCTCGTCGAACAGGCGCATCTTGGCGGCGAAATAGTCCTCCATCGTCGCGTGATAATCGAGATGGTCGCGCGAAAGGTTGGTAAAGGCCCCCGCCATCACGCGCGGCCCCTCGCTGCGATATTGCGACAGACCGTGGCTCGAGGCCTCATAGGCGACATGGCTGACGCCTTCGCGCGCAAGACCCGCCAGATTGGCAAGGAAGGTCACGATGTCGGGTGTGGTGAGGCCCGTATAGGTCGTCTCATCCGCCGTGGTGATGCCCAGCGTGCCGATGCTGGCCGCGCTGTGCCCGGCCATGCGCCAGATCTGGCGCAGCATTTCCACGGTGCTGGTCTTGCCGTTGGTGCCCGTTACGGCCATCAGAGTTTCGGGCAGCGGCGCATAGAAAGGCGCGGCCAGACGCGCAAAGGCCCGGCGCGGATTATCATCGACCAGCGCCACCGCGCCCGCCGCCTCGATCGCGCCGCGCGCCTCGGGCCGGGCCACCACGGCCACCGCCCCAGCCTTGACCGCCTGCGCGATAAAATCCTCGCCATTGACGGTGGCGCCAACAAATGCGCCGAACACATTGCCCGGCGCAACCTTGCGATTATCAATGGCAAAGCCGGTGACGTCTATGTCACCGGCTTCCACCTTGTTTCCACCTTGGATCAGGTCGGCTAATCTCATTCGCCGTCTCCATTGGCGATCAGCGGGGCAATGTCGCTGATATCAATGTCGCGCGTGGCATCGGGCATCACGCCCAGCAAGGGGCCGATGCGCGGAATCACCCGGCCCACGATGGGCGCTGCATTCCATGCGGCGGTTCGTTGAAAACTGGTGGCGGCGTTGGCCTTGGGCTGGTCCAGCGTGGCGATCACCACATAGCGCGGGCGGTCCATCGGAAAGGCGGCGGCAAAGGTGGCCACCACGCGGTCGTGGTGATAGCCCTGCGCGTCGCCGATTTCGGCGGTGCCGGTCTTGCCGCCGACCCGGTATCCCACGGCATTGGCGCTGCGCCCGGTGCCCACATCCACGATCGAGCGCAGCAACTGGCGCATGCGCGCGCTGGTCGATGCCTGCCATACGCGGCGGCCGGCGGCGGCCTGACCCGGCGCGATCTTCTGCAAGGTGGCCGGGCGCCAGATCCCGCCATTGACCATCGCGGCATAGGCGCTGGCCAGATGGATCGGAGTGATTGAAAAGCCATGGCCATAAGAGGCCGTGACCGTGGTGACGCGCGACCACACGCCGTTGCGGTCGCCGCGCGGCCAGCTGGGCCGTCCGCGCGCGGGCAGCTCGATATAGGGCCGCTCGGAAAAGCCCAGCGCCTTGAGCGTGGTCTGCATCCTTTGCGCGCCCAACTGGTCACCCACCTGCGCCAGCACGATGTTGCTCGAATGGATCAGCGCCTCGATGATGTTCAGGCTGGCGCCGTAATTCTCGTGGTCATGCACGGTGATCCCGGCGATTTCCAGCGGATGGTCCGCCGGATAGCGCCGCGCCAGATTGGTGATGATCCCCGCATCAATCGCGCTGGCCACGGTGATCGGCTTCATCACGCTGCCCAGCTCATAGGTCTGGTTGGTGGCGCGGTTGAAAATATTGGCCTGCTTGGTCGGATCGCTGTCGGAAATATCCTGCGGGCGCAGGGCGTTGGGGTTAAAGCTGGGCAGCGAGGCCAGCGCCATCACTTCGCCCGTGTCCACATCCATCACGATGCCCGCCGCGCCCTTGGCCTGTGCGCGGGTCATGCCCCACATCAATTCATCCTCGAGCGCGCCCTGAACCCGCGCGTCGATGGAGAGGACAGCGGGCGCACCGCGCGTCGCCGGATCGGTCAACTGCTTTTGGAAAACCGCCTCCATGCCGACCTGGCCCAGCCCCTTGCTGTCGACATAGCCCAGAATATGGGCCGCCATCGTGCCTTGGGGATAGTAACGCTCGGCCTCACGCGGGAATTCCAGCGCCGGTTCGCCCAGCGCGTGGATCTTGTTCGCCTCTTCAGGCAGGATGCGGCGGCGCAGATAGCCCGCCTTGCCCGAAGCAAGGCGCCGGGTCAGTTCCTCGACATCCTCATCGGGAAAAATGCGGACGAGCGCGGCGGCCAGATCGGCGGGCGAACGCACCAGCGGCGAGCCGTCGCCCATGGCATGGGGGTTGAACCAGAGCGCATAGGCCGGAAAGGCGCGCGCCAGCGGCACGCCGTTGCGATCAAGAATATCGCCCCGGTCGGGCAGCCCCGCCGTCCCCTCTCCGCCCGGACGCCCCGGATCGGAAAGGCCCAGATGCGCGATGCGCAGCAGCGCCAGAAGCAGCAGCATGGCAAAACCCACCAGCACCCAGAGCGCGCGAAACCGCGCCTGCGCCAGCGCCAGCGCGCGCACATTCTTGAGCACGCGGGCCTTTTCCGGGCCCTGCCCTTGCAAAGTGACGCCTTTATCCGCCATGCCCGCCGCTGCCAGTATGCTCATTCACGATGCCCCGCATTTTGCCCCGCCCGCCCGGAAAAGCGAGCCAGATGCTCGGAGATATCCTCGGATTTCTTTGCCTTCTTCGCGCCCGGTGTCGCGACCGCCGGTTCCGGCTTGGCGCCCATGCCCAGCGCGGCGAAGGGCGAGGTGGGCTTGGCCTCCACCGCCATCATCGTGCGCACCGAGGCATTGACCGCATCGGCCGAAGCCACGCGGATCGGATCGGGCGCATCGGGCGAACGCGGCTTGCCAAGGGCGGCGAGCTGACGCTCGCTTTCCAGATATTGTCCGACCGTGGGCGCGCTGTAGCCAAAGTCCACATCGTTGAAGGCTTTAAGCTGCTGCTGGCTGGCGCGCGTCTCGAACTCGGTTTCGAGGAACAGCTTTTCCTGCTTCAACTGCGTGATCTGTCGCTCGGCCAGCCGCACCTGACTTTTCACCGCATTGACGCGGAACGTCAGCGCCAGCGTCAGGGCAAGGCAAATCACCAGGGTCATGCCCCAGCCGATCGTGTGCATGCGATCACGGGTCAGATTCACGGGCGCCTCCGGGAGACAGCAGGACGAGCGGGAACATCGGTGCGCGTGGCAAAGCGCAAAGTGGCCGAACGCGCGCGGGGGTTGCGGTTCAACTCCACCTCGCCCGCGCGAATGGCTTTGGAAATATGGCTGTAGACAGCAGGAGCCGCGCTTGCGGCGACCGGCATATAGCGCGAGGTGGCACTGGCCACGCCGCTGGCATCCTTGAAGAACTGCTTGACGATGCGGTCCTCGAGGCTGTGAAAACTG
This sequence comes from Novosphingobium sp. SG751A, assembly GCF_013149295.1. Classification (GTDB taxonomy): domain Bacteria; phylum Pseudomonadota; class Alphaproteobacteria; order Sphingomonadales; family Sphingomonadaceae; genus Novosphingobium. Next base: position 112,750 of record NZ_JABGCB010000002.1, on the reverse strand, counting down.
ACGATGGCCAGACGCCCGCCGGGATTGAGCAGGCTCTCGGCAGTGGCCAGCAGAGCCTCCAGTTCGCCCAGCTCATCGTTCACATGGATGCGGATCGCCTGAAAGCTGCGCGTGGCCGGGTCCTTGGGCGCGCCCGGCTTGTAGCCCAGCGCGCGGCGCACGACATTGGCCAGTTGCCCGGTGGTTTCAAGCGGGCGCGCGGCGACGATGGCGCGGGCGATGCGGCGCGACTGGCGCTCCTCGGCGTAATTATAGAGGACGTTGGCGATCTCTTCCTCAGCCGCCTCGTTGCAGAAATCGGCCGCGCTGGGCCCTTCCTGCGACATGCGCATGTCCAGAGGCCCATCGCTGGAAAAGGCAAAGCCGCGGCCCTGCTGGTCAAGCTGCATCGAGGACACGCCAATATCGGCCACCAACCCGTCAATCGCGCTCACGCCCGCCTGCGCCAGCGCATCGCCAACTTCCGAAAAGCGGCGCGGATGCAGGATCAGCCGGTCATAACCGGCGCCCCATTCGCGCGCGGCGGCAATCGCATCGGGGTCGCGGTCAAACGCATGGACCGTGGCCCCCGCCGCCAGCAGCGCGCGCGTATAGCCGCCCGCGCCCAGCGTGGCATCGACGATGACCTTGCCCGAAAAATCAAGCGAGCCTGCCGGATCCAACGCGCCGATGACCTCATCGAGCAGCACCGGAATATGCGGGGCATCATGCGGGATCGCAGCCAGAAGGCTCATTTGCGCGCCCTCCCGCCCGCTGCGGCCAGATAGCTCTCGCAGCTCGCCTTGGGCCCGATCCATTCATCGCCCGCCATCGCCATCAGCACTTCGGGCGACCACAGCGTGAAATAGTCCATCGTACCGTGGATATAGAGCCCATCCGTGATCGAAGCCTGGGCGCGCATGTGCGCGGGCAGGATAAAGCGGCCCGAATTGTCAAAGGCCACGCGCGTCAGATTGCCAAAGACCAACGCATCACGCGCCCGGGTAGAGGGGCGACCGGCGGCCACATCGGCGGCATGCTTCACACGGATTTCCTCGGCAAGCTGGTTTCGATAGGACGTGCCGCAGGCGAACAGACAGGGCCATTCTTCATGGCGGGCCACCAGCATCTCGTTAATGTTGTCGCTGGCCTCGGCCACGATCTTGCGGATGTCGGCAGGCAGGACGAAGCGCTCCTTGTCGCCCTTCGGCGAGAAGCCCTGTCCCATATAAATGACCGGGAAACCAGTCACCCCACCCACTACCTTTGCGAAGAAAGCCCCACCAATTGGGCAAAGCTTCGCCGATTGCCGCAGCGCCAAGGCCACGCCAAACCCCCGCAAAAGGACGGCTGAAACTCTACCCGATGATCATGTTCTATCGCGGAGTCTGCGGGCGGGAAAGGGACTTTGCGGGAAAATCTGCCACTTTGTGGAAAAGAATGAAAATTCCCTTATTTTTCAGGTTTATATAACGCTACGCTCAACGGCAATTTATTACCAAATCATTACCAAACCACCTCTGAGAGCACGTCAATTCCGTAATTTCCCGAGGTTCGCCATGGGTGGAAAACGACCCTTCCCGCCGATTCCCGCATACAGAGATTCGCGAATCCCGCATGATTCCCGTTATTTTGCCCGATTGTTGCGCCAAGGTGCCGCCCGGTGGCGCATTTTCCCGACTACGGCAGGTCTTCCCGCAGGTGGCACAGTTTCCCGCCGGTGGCAGGTTTTCCCAAAAGTGGCAGGTTTTCCCGCGCCGATCTGCGCGCGCGGAGAAGAACGCCGATCAATGCGGCGCGGCGGGCGTCACGCGGGGCGATGCGCCCGCTTGCACCTTGCCCGCATCGGGCGAAGGAATGACGCCAATGTCGGCCAGAGGATCGCTGCTGCCCCCCGCGCTGGTGCTGGCCTGCGCGCTGGCGGCGGCGGCATCGTTGCGCCGCGCATTGTCCATGATGATATTGGCCAGCCCCACCAGCAGCAGCATCAGCGACAGGCCGAACAGGCCCACCTGCAAACGCTGCACCATCTGCGCGCGGATTTCGCGCGGGGTGCGCTCAAATTCCGAGGTGGCCGGATCGCTTGGGGTGGAAATCTCCGTCATCGCGCGGATCTTACTCCATCACGCCAGCCAAGGAAAGACCGGCAGCCCCTTCGCCTCAAGCCACGCCTTGTTATAGAGCGTGGAGAGATAACGCAGCCCGGTGTCGCACAGGATCGTGGCGACGCGCGCGTCCTTCTTGCCCTCGGCCACCAGCTTGCGCCCCAATGCCACCGCCCCCGCGACATTGATCCCGCTCGACAGGCCCAGCGCAAGGCCTTCCTCGGCCAGCAGGCGGCGGACCCATTCGAGCCCTTCCGCGTCCGACATGCGGAATTGCGTGTCGATCGGCGCCCCGTCCAGATTGGCGGTGATCCGCCCCTGCCCGATGCCCTCGGCCACGCTGCTGCCTTCGGCCTTCAACTCGCCATGGGCATAGTAATTATACAGCGCCGCGCCATAGGGATCGGTCAGCGCAATGGTGATGTTCTCATCAAACGCCTTCAGCCCCAGCCCGACGCCCGCCAGCGTGCCGCCCGTGCCCGCCGCGCAGGTAAAACCATCAAGCCGCCCTTCCATCTGTTCCCAGATTTCCGGCGCGGTCGATTCGATATGGGCCTTGCGGTTGGCGGTATTGTCGAACTGGTTGGCCCAGATCGCGCCCTCGGTTTCCTCGGCCAGACGGCGCGACGTATGCACGAAATGCCCCGGATTGCTGAAGGGCGCGGCCGGCACCAGCACCAGCTCGGCCCGCAGCGCGCGCAACGTGTCCATCTTCTCGCGGCTCTGGGTTTCGGGCATGACGATGATCGTCTTATAGCCCAGCGCATTGGCGACCAGCGCGATGCCGATGCCCGTATTGCCCGCCGTACCCTCGACAATCGTGCCGTCGGGCTTAAGCGCGCCCGAGCGCTCCGCATCGCGGATGATCCACAAGGCGGCGCGATCCTTCACGCTCTGCCCCGGATTGGCAAATTCGCACTTGCCCCAGATCTCGCAACCTGCCGCCTCGCTCGGCCCTTTCAAAAGGACCATCGGGGTGTTGCCAATCAGATCGAGGGTGTTTTGATAAACGGGCGCTTTCGTCATGCCGCCCTAGGTAGGGGCGCCTTGCGCAACGCGCAATGCATTTGCGCAAGGCACCCCTAAAGTCAGGCTTTTAAACCCGCGCGCGAAACCCGGCGCGGCCCCAAAAGATCAGTCCGCCTCGGCAATCGTCACGCGCATGCCGTCGATGGCGTCGGTCACGGGCAACTGGCACGACAGGCGCGAATTGCCGTCGCGGTGGTCGCTGCTGTCCAGCAGGTCGTCTTCGTCGGCGCTGATCGCGGGCAGCTTGTCGGCAAAGGCCGGGTCGATATGCACATGGCACGTCGCGCAGGAGCAGCAGCCCCCGCACAGCGCCAGCAGATCGTCAAAACCCGCATCGCGAATCACTTCCATCACCGTGCGGCCGGTCTGGGCCTCGACTTCCTTTTCTTCACCCGCACTATTGACGATCACCAGCTTCGGCATATCAAATCCCTCTGTATGATGCGCAGTTATATGAAGCGCAGCGCAACGGCGCTTGGCCACGGCTGCTATCGGCAAGCCGCCGGTTTGGCAACAGGCCGAATTGCGCAAAATTTTGTCATTTCCATTCACGAAACGGGCACAAATGGGACTTTCGGCAGAAGCGATTGAAAAGGGGCTGAATGCCATTGCGCAAACCACGCCGGGCATTGCGCAAGCGCTCGGCCGGGTGGGATTGCCCGAGCCGCGCATCCGCGCGCGCGGCCATGCCACCATGCTGCGCACCATCGTGGGGCAACAGGTTTCAGTAGCCGCCGCCTCGTCCATGTGGGCCAAAATGGTGGGCGTTGCGGGCGAGGAGGCTGATCCATCCGCGCTGCTGGCCGCCGATTTCGATACTTTGCGCGCCTGCGGCCTCTCGCGCCAGAAACAGTCCTATGCGCGGTCGCTGTGCGAAATGGTGCTGGCGGGCGAACTCGATTTTTCCGCCCTGCCCGCCGATGACGAGGAAGCCATCACCCTCCTCACCCGCATCAAGGGCATCGGGCGCTGGTCGGCCGAAATCTACCTCCTCTTCGCCGAAGGCCGCCCCGACATCTGGCCCGCCGGCGACCTTGCCGTCCAGATCGGCCTTGGCAAATTGCTGGGACTGCCAGAGCGGCCAAGCGAGAAGCAGACGCGGATATTGGCCGAAGGGTGGCGGCCCCATCGGGGCGCGGCGGCGATCTTTACGTGGCATTGCTATAACAATGCGGCTTTGTGATTGTTTTGATTAAGGAAAGTCAAGATGCGAGGGACTCGTCCCTCGCGCTCCCATTACTGTCTGCGTAGCGCAAGGGCGGCGGCGTTGCGTGTCGGACGCGAGGTTGAAATGGAAAGCCTGCGGCGCGGACAGGCCTGACCCTACCGCGCCGCAGGCTTTCACTCCTCTAAACACCCCCTGGCCAGCCTCCCCCCATTAACGGGATTGCAAAGGGCCCCCGCCCTTTGCCCGCCGGAGGCACATCAAAGCCCGCCGGAGGCAAAACCTTCTTCTTGGCAGCCCCCCCACTTTTCCCTATCGCCACCCCACCATGACCGCCACCGCCCTCACCGCCACTGATCTGTGCTGCCGCCGCGGCGACCGCTGGCTGTTTTCGGGCCTTTCTCTGGGCTTGGCGCGGGGACAGGCGCTGCATGTTCTGGGGCCGAATGGGCTGGGCAAATCCAGTCTGATGCGGATGCTCGCGGGCCTGCTCCCGCCCAGCCCCGATCCGGTCAGCGGCATCACTGGCGCCATCGCGTGGGACGGCCCGCTGGCCCTGATGGACGAGCGCCACGGCCTTGATCTGGGCCAGCCTCTGGGCGCGGCGCTGGCGTTTTGGGCGCGGGTCGATGGGCCGGTGCCCGATGAAGCCATCAACGGGCTGGGCTTGGCCAATCTGCTCGACGTGCCGGTGCGCTATCTCTCCACCGGCCAGAAGAAGCGCGCCGCCCTTGCCCGCCTGATCGGCCAGAACGCGCCCAACTGGCTGCTGGACGAGCCTTTGAACGGGCTGGACGTGGCCGCCTGCGCGATGGTCGAACGCATGATCGCGCGCCACTGTGCGGGCGGAGGCGCCTGCATTATCGCCTCGCATCAATCCCTTGGCATCCCCGGACTCACCCGCCTCGACCTTGCCGAGTACGCGCTGTGAAGGGGGCCGCCCTCCTCGCCATCCTGCGCCGCGATCTGCGCCTGCTCCTGTTGGGCAGCGGGGGCGGAGGCGGCATCATGCTGCCCATCCTGTTCTTCCTTGCCGTCGCCATCATCTTCCCCTTCGCCGTCGGACCGGACCCCAAACTCCTCGCCCGCGTGGGCGGAGGCGTGATCTGGCTGGCCGCGCTGCTGGCCGCGATCCTGCCGCTCGACCGCCTGATCGAGCCCGACCGCGAAGCCGGCCTGTTCGAGCAATGGGCCCTGCGCGGCATCTCCGAAGAAGTCATCGTCGCCCTGCGCCTGCTGGCCCACTGGCTCTCCTTCGCCCCGCCCCTCATGCTGGCCACCCTGCCCGCCGCCGCGCTGCTCGGCCTCGACGCGCGCACCATCACCCTCGTCGAACTGGGCCTCCTTGCCGGAACCCCCGGCCTTGCCGCCGTGGGCGTAGCGGTGGCCACCATCACCGCAGGGTTGAAAGGCGGCGCGGCGCTGGCGGGCCTGCTCTTCATCCCCCTATGCGTGCCATTGCTCATCTTCGGCGCAGGTGCGCTGGCCATCGGCGGCGAGAGCGGATTGGCGCTGGCGGGCGCGGCCAGTCTGGTGCTGGTGGCCTTGACGCCTTTTGCCGGGGCGGCGGCGTTGCGGGCGGGCAGGTAGAAGTTTGCCTCCGGCGGGCAAAGGGCGAGGGCCCTTTGCAATCCCGTTACTGTCGGCGTTGCGGAGGAACTGCAACGGTGCGTTTGGAGGCGAGGACGAGAAAGGCAGGTAAGCCGCTTCGCGGAAAGAAAATAGGCGTTGCGCAAAACGGGGCTACAGTGGACATGAGAGATGCCGTTTTTTCCGTGTTTCCACGATGGTGGTGTCGATGACCGATATACTCAGTAGCGCTTTGAGCTTGAGTATTTGGCTGTGCGTGCTGCTTGCCAGCCAATATCATTGGAGAGGGCGCGTTGTGCTCGCCGTATTCGGCTTCCTCATTGTGCTGAAAGCCGCAGAATTGATCTCGCCATTAGAAATCAAGGTGCAATCGCGTTTAGGCCGCCCACTCAATATTGGAATGGAGTGTGCGACCTTGGTGCTGATTGTGTGGTCTTTGTTCAACCATGCCAAGCCGAAGCCGCCCAAAACAAATTGATACCCCAGCCCTGCGACCATCCCCCGCCGCGCAGCGGCCTTCAAACCCGTCACCTCGCCCCAAAACACCACGCCGCCACCCACGCGCCACCCCATAACGGGATTGCAAAGGGCCCCCGCCCTTTGCCCGCCGGAGGCAAACCTCCCCCCTTTAAACAAACCTCCCCGGTCCAAACACCCCCGGATCAACCTCGCCCGGCTCCTGCCCCAAGAGCAACCGCGCCGCCATCTCCGCCGCAGCGGGCGCGGTCTGGATGCCAAACCCACCCTGCCCCGCGCACCAGAAAAAGCCCGGCACCGAAACATCCCAGCCATAGACCGGCAACCGATCCGGCGCGAAGCTGCGCAACCCCGCCCAGCGATGCTCGACCGCCTCGACGCGCCAGTCGACCACCCCCTCAAAGCGATCGATCGCCACGGCCACGTCGATTTCCTCGGGCGCCGCATCGCAGGGCGGCACGGGCGTTTCATCGTGCGGCGTCAGCCAGAGCCGTCCGCCCTCGGGCTTGAAATAGAACGTCCCACCCATGTCCATCACCAGCGGCATGGCGGCCTGCGCTTCGGGCGAAACACGGATCTGGGCCATAGTGCGCCTTAACGGCTGAATACCCACGGGCCGCGCCCCGGCCATCGCAGCCACCTCGTCCGCCCAGGCGCCCGCCGCATTGACCAGCACCCCGGCGCGGATCTCGCGCCCATCCTCAAGGCTCAGCGCCCAATCGCCATCACGAGACGCAGCCGCCAACCGCGCCCGCGTCCACACCTCGCCCCCGCCGCGCCGAAAGGCAGAGAGGTAATGCTGATGCAGCCCCGCCACATCGATGTCGCGGCATGACGGCTCGGCAAGGCCCGCCACCCATTGCGGATCGAGGCCCGGCACCTGCGCCTCCATCCCCGCGCGGTCCACGGCGGGCAGATCGACGCCAGCGCCTGCAAAATCCTCGGCAAATTCCTCCAACGCGGCCAGATCCTCACGCCGCGCCAGATGCAGCCCGCCGCGCGGATGCAGAAAGCCCAGTTCCTCCAGCACCGGCCCGGAGGCCAGCGTCAAAGGCTGAACCTGCGGCCCGCCATAGGTTTCCTGCCAGAAAGCCGCGCTGCGCCCGGTGGAATGGTATCCGGGGCGGTCCTCGCCCTCCAGCATGACCACAGACCCCGCGCCGCGCGCCAGCAAATGCGCGCCCAGCGAGGCGCCCGCCATCCCGGCGCCCACGATTGCTATATCAAACCTCTGGCTCATCGCCCGACCCAAGCCGCTCAAAGCGCGCGGGTCAAGTCCGGTGTCACAGGCTGGGCCACATGCTCGCTCAGAAAGGCCTCGATCCGCTCCATGGCAGGCTCGCGCACCTCGTCCACCTCGCGCAGGATCTCATGGGCGGCCTCGGGGCCGAAACTCATGATCTCGCCATGGGGCAAGCGCCGCGCCGCCTTCAGATTGGCCCGGTGGCACACCAGCCCATCGGCGGCGGTCGACAGGATCAGCACCGGCGTCTCGACCCGCTCCAGCACGCCGGGCGCCATGAACGTCTCCATCGAGCGCAGCCCCGCCGCCATCCAGCCCCAACTGGCCGGGCCCATCGCCAGTTCGGGCCGCACCGCGCGCCAGTCCATCTCCTGCTGATAGCGCCGCGCGTCATGGGTCAGCAGCCCTTTGCGCGCATGGAGCGAGCTGGCCGGTTTTTCCCCGCCATTCCACGCCGGACGCCGCGCATCGCCCAGTTTGAGCATCGCCCAGCCCAGCATCTTTTGCGACCAGAAAGGCGCCCCCCCCGCCGCAAAACCCAGCATTGGCGCCGAAAGCACCAGCGCATCGGGATCGACCCGCCCCTGCGCCAGTGCGCGCAGCGCCAGATGCCCGCCCATCGAATGGCCGATCAGCACCACCGGCCCCGACCTTTCGCCCCGCCATTGCCGCCAGAACGCGGCCAGATCCTCGACCCACACCGAAAAATCATCGACATGCCCGGTAGTCGCATCCATCCCCAGCCGCCCCGACCCGGCCTGACCGCGCCAGTCGAGGCTGGTCACATGCCACCCGGCATCGCGCCATTCCTCCAGCGACTCGAGGTATTTTTCATAGAAATCGCCCCGTCCGGGCATGAACAGCAGGCTGCCGCGCAGAACATGGCGAGGGGAAAGATCGATTCGACGGATCGGCCAGCCATCGGGCGCCATCCAGAATTGCTCAACACCGCCCTCGGGAAGTTCCATTAGCACCTCTTTTCCGCCTTGCCGCCCGTCAGCCCCCCGATTGCGCCCGCATCCGCCATTTGCGCGCCTTGCGTTGGTTACTGTTTGGTAAGTCATCACCACTAAACCGGAACCCTGATCCACCCAGAGGTCCGCATGCTTGGTTTCTCCTTTTCCTACGGTCTGCTGATCGGCTTGGCAATCGCGCTGCTGGTGGCTGCCTATACCGATATGCGGCGGCGCCAGATCGACAACTGGCTCAATGCCGGGATCGCCCTTGCCGCGCCGCTGTTCTGGTGGGCCTGCCATATGGGCATGGCCGAAATCGGCTGGCAACTGGCGCTGGCGGGCGGGGCCTTTGTGGTGCTGGCCGGATTGTTTGCGATCGGGGCCATGGGCGGGGGCGATGTCAAGCTGCTGGTGGCGCTGGCGCTGTGGATCAAGCCGGTCTGGTTTGCCCAGTTGCTGATGGTGATGGCGGTGTCGGGCGGCGTGCTGACGGTGGCTCTGGCCGCATGGCATGTGGCGCGGCGCCATCCGCACAGGCCATCGATTCCCTATGGCGTTGCCATTGCCCTTGGCGGGCTGTGGGTGATCGCATCGGGCTATTTATTTCCCGCCGCCGGAACCGTTCTGGCGGGGTGATCGAATGTTAACCAATTTATCGGATATTTCCGGTCGTTCTGCCGTTAATGCGTAAGGGGCTTGTTCCGCGATGGATAGACGAAGGCTGATGCTGTTGATTGGCGCGATGGTCATCGCGATCGGCACAGCGCTTGCTGCCCGCAGCATGCTCTCGGGCGGAAACGTGGCCCCGGTCGTTCAGGCCGCGCTGCCCGTGGCGCCCACCGGCCCCAAGGTTCTGGTGGCCCAGCGCGCGCTGCCCCCCGGCACGATCATCACGGCCGACGCGGTCAATTTTCAGGATTGGCCGGGCAACCTGATGAAGGAAGCCTATTTCGTTGACGGCAAGATCGACATGAACAAGCTGATCGGCACGGTGGTGCGCTATCCGGTCACCGCGGGCCAGCCGCTGACGCAAGGCGCGCTGGTGGCGCCGGGCGACCGGGGCTTCCTTGCCGCCGCGCTGGGCGCGGGGATGCGCGCGATCACCATCACCGTCTCGGAAAAGTCGGGCGTGGCGGGCTTCATCTTTCCGGGCGACCGGGTGGACGTCATGCTCACCCAGACCATTCGCGGCAATGGCGGCGACGCGCAATCGCTTAACGTGACGGAAACCGTGCTGCGCAATCTGCGCGTGCTGGCCACCGACCAATCGACCGAAAACCAGACCAACGAGGGCAAGACCGTGGTACGCACCTTCCACACGGTCACGCTGGAGGTCACGCCCAAGATCGCCGAAAAGATCGAGGTGGCTCAGGCCGTGGGCGCGCTCAGCCTGACGCTGCGCAGCCTTGCCGACAATCAGGGCGATCTGGACCGGGCGATCGCCAATGGCGCGGTCAAGCTGCCCGAGGGCGCATCCAAGGCCGATGAGACCCGCCTGCTGGCCGGCGCCGCGCGCCGTCCTGCTTCGTTCAGCAACAGCGGATCGGGCGGCGAATCGATGACCACCGGGGCCGAAGTTTCGCGTTTTCAAAAGCGCACCCTGCCCGCCAGCGGCCCGACCATGCCTGCAGCAGGCGGCCCCTCGATGGGCGCGCCGGTGGTGGCGCGAGTGAACAACAATGGCGTGCGCGTGATCCGCGGACGCGACAGTCAGACCGTTTCCATGGGCGCCAATGGCCAGCCGGTTGCCGCGATTGCCAATGGCATGGGCGCGGCGGGCAACGCCTTTGGCGGCGGTGCATCCGGCCCTCTGGCCCAACCTTGAGATGAGAGGCCACAAGATGCAGCACCGCCTCACCCTTCCACTGTCTGGCCCTCTGGCCGCCATCGCGCTGGCCTCGGCCTGTCTGGCAGGCCTTGCGCCTGCCACGCTGAGCGCGGGGCCTGCCCATGCGGTCAAAAAGCCCGCCGCAAAGCCGGTTATGGCCCCCGCCAACGGCCCCAGCCGCGAAACGATGCGCGACCTTGGCGCGCGTGCCTATGCCCCCGTGGCGATCAGCGGCCCTTCGGCGGCCATGGCGGTCGCGCTGGGGCGCGGACAACTGGTCAATCTGCCCGGCCCGATGAAGGATGTCTTTGTCGCCGATGACAAGATCGCCGATGTTCAGGTCAAATCGAACAACCAGCTCTATGTCTATGGCCGCAGCGCGGGCGAGACGACGATCTATGCCAGCAATGCGGCAGGGCAAGTGATCTGGTCCACCAATGTGCGCGTGGCCAGCAACATCGACAGCGTCGACCAGATGCTGAAAGTCGCCATGCCCGAATCGCACATCAATGTGGCAACGCTGAGCGCAGGCACCTATCTGCTGACCGGCACCGTGGGCGCACCCGAGGATGCGGCCGAGGCCCAACGCCTCGTCACCGCCTATCTTGGCAAGGAAGCCAATGTCATCACCCGCCTGAAAACGGCCACCCCGCTTCAGGTCAACCTTCAGGTGCGCATCGCCGAAGTCTCGCGCTCGCTGACCAAGACGCTGGGGTTCAACCTGACCACCATGGGCAATGGCGGCAACGGATTCCAGTTCGGCGTTTCGCAGGGCCGCTCCTTTACCACCTTCACCCCCGGTTCGCCGCTGAATGTGGGGGGGACAGGAAAATATTATGCGAACACCCCCAACGGCGTCCAGGAAAAGGACGCCACATCGCTGTCGGCCCTCTCCACCGCCACCACGCTGGCCGGTACCGGCACGCTGCTGGGCGTAAACATTCTGGGCGCGCTGGATGCGGGCGAACAGATCGGTCTGGTCACCACGCTGGCCCAGCCCAACCTGACCGCGCTGTCGGGCGAGACGGGCGAGTTTTTGGCGGGCGGCGAATTTCCGATTCCGATCTCATCGGGCCTCGGCACGGTCTCGATCGAATATAAGAAATATGGCGTCAGCCTGAGCTTTACCCCCACCGTCCTGTCCGACGGGCGGATCAGCATGCGTGTGCGCCCCGAGGTTTCCGAACTCTCCAGCCAGGGCGCGGTCACGCTCAACGGCTATTCGATCCCCGCGCTTTCCACCCGCCGCACCGAAACCTCGGTCGAGCTGGGTTCGGGGCAAAGCATGATGATCGGCGGCCTGTTGTCAAACAAGGCAAGCAACACGATCCAGAAAATGCCCGGTGCGGGCGATCTGCCGGTGCTGGGCGCCTTGTTCAAATCCACCAGCTTTACCAAGGGCGAGACCGAACTGGTGATCGTCATCACCCCCTATCTGGTCAAGCCGGTCAATGATGGCGACATCAAGCTGCCCACCGACGGCATGCAGACCGCCAATGACATCCAGCAGGTGGCCGCCAATATGTTGAGCGAGGGCAAGAGCGGGGCGGAACGTCCCAAGCCGACCCTCAAGCCCTCCGAAGGCGAGAACGCGCCGCCCAAAAAGGTGAGCGCCGCCCCCGAAACCAAGGCGGGCAAACGCGCCGTGGCCGGCGAAGCAACCCAACCCGGCTTCAGCCTGAACTAAAGCGAGGCAGCGATGAACAGGATCTCTTCTCCTTTGTCCGGGCGCCTTTGGGGCGGAGCCGCGCTTGGCCTGTCGCTGATGCTGGCGGGATGCGGCGGCGTGGCGGAAAACCGGATGCTCTCCAGCGTCAATCAGCCCGTGGTCAGCCACAACAGCTTTGCCCTTGATGTCATCACCGGGCCGGGCGGCATCTCGCGCGCCGAGGCGCAGCGCCTGTCGGGCTGGTTCGATGCGCTGGGTCTGCGCTATGGCGACCGGGTAGCGATTGACGATCCGCTCAAAAGCGAGGCAACCCTTGGCGCGCTTGCCGAACTGGTCGGGCGGCGCGGCTTGCAGATCAGCCGCGAGGTGCCGGTGGGCGAAGGCAGCGTGAACGCGGGCATGGCGCGCATCGTGGTGACGCGCGCGGTGGCCAGCGTGCCCAATTGCCCCAACTGGTCGGACAACAGCGAAAGCAATTTCAACAATGCCACCAGCCATAATTACGGCTGCGCGGTAAACGGCAATCTGGCCGCGATGGTGGCCGATCCGGACCACCTGCTTTCGGGCGCGCGGGCCAAGGGCCAGACCGTGGTGATGACCAGCAACAAGGCCATCGACGCCTATCGCGCGGCCAAACCATCGGGCGATGGCGGCAATGCGGTCAAGAAGGTCGGCACCGGGGGGAGCAATTAAGCCATGAACGCACCGTGGAAACCCGGATCGGCGCAAGGGCGCGACAGTTTCGCCGCCTATGTCTGCGACGAGGCAACGCTGGACGTGATGCGCCCGCTGGCCGCCGATTTCGGCTGGGCGCCGGAAAAATGCACGCGCGGGGGCCTGCGCAGCGCGGTTCAGGCGCTCTCGGTCAGCTCCTCGCCCTCGATCCTCGTGGTTGATCTGTCGGAAAGCGGCGATCCGCTGGGCGATATCAACGCCTTGGCCGAGGTGTGCGAGCCCGGCACGGTGGTGATCGCCATCGGCCAGGTCAATGACGTGCGCCTCTATCGCGACCTGCTGGGCAGCGGCATCCACGATTATCTGCTCAAGCCCCTCTCCTCGGGCCTGATGCGCGACGCGCTGGTTCAGGCGCAGAACATGCTCAACGCCCCGCGCGCCAGCGAGGCCGGATCGGACACGCCGCATCTGAGCACCGCCGTCATCGGCACGCGCGGCGGTGTCGGCGCCTCGACCGTGGCCAGTTCGATCGCATGGCTGTTTTCCACCGACCACAAACAACCCACCGCCCTGCTCGATCTGGACATCCATTTCGGCACCGGCGCGCTCAGCCTCGATCTGGAGCCGGGCCGCGGCCTGACCGACGCCATCGAGAACCCCAGCCGCATCGACGGACTGTTTATCGAACGCGCGATGATCCGGGCGGGCGAACATCTCTCGCTGCTCTCGGCCGAGGCGCCGATCAGCCATCCGCTGCTGACCGACGGTTCGGCCTTTGTCCGGCTGGAGGAAGAATTCCGCCACGCCTTTGAACACACGGTCATCGATCTGCCGCGCAACATGCTGATCAATTTTCCGCATGTGCTGGCGGACGTGAATGTCGTGCTGCTGGTGACGGAGCTGACGCTGGCGGGCGCGCGCGATGCGATCCGCATCCTGTCGTGGCTGCGCGCCAATGCATCGCACGCGCAGGTGATGGTGGTGGCCAACCGCGTGCAGACCGGCATCGCCGAAATCAGCCGCGCCGATTTCGAAGCCTCGATCGAGCGCAAGATCAACGTGGTGATCCCCTTTGACGTCAAGGCCGCCGTCCATTGCGCGAAACTGGGCCAGACCTTTGCCGAGGCCAACCGCGCCACCAAGGCAGGCGCGGCGCTGCGCGATCTGGCGCTCTCGGTCAAATCGCTGATCGCGGTCGAGGCCAAGGAAGGCACGGCCCAGCCGGAACGCAAATCGCTGCTGGGCAAGATCGATTTCATGGCGCTGCTGAGCGGCAAGAAGGACGGGGCGAAAGAAAAGGCGCGCTGATATGGACACGGTCCAGATCCTGCTGATCACTTTTGGCGCGGGCGGCGTGCTGATGCTGCTGGCGCTGGCCTTTGGCGGGCCTTCGCCGGCCAAGGAAGGCGCGCGCCGGTTGCAATCGGTGCGTTTCCGCCATTCCGAAAGCGCGACCGACAAGGTCGAGGCGCAGATGCGCCGCGCCCTGGCCCAGCGCCGCCCGATGATCAGCAACGATGGCCGCCCGCGTTCCCAGCTCGAAATGCTGGCGCTGCGCCTGCACCGCGCGGGCAAGACATGGACCGTCCGGCAATATATCCAGGCCTCGGCGGGCCTTGCGGCGGTGGTGGCGCTGCTGCTCTGGCTCAAAAGCGGATCGCTGATGCTGGCGCTGATGGTGGGTCTGCTGGTGGGGGCGGGCGTGCCGCATATGGTGGTGGGCTATCTGATCCGCAAACGCTATGATGATTTCACCGCCAAATTTCCCGACGCCATCGAATTGCTGGTGCGCGGCCTGCGCTCCGGCCTGCCGGTGACCGAAACGCTGGGCATCGTCTCGACCGAAGTGCCCGGCCCTGTGGGTCAGGAATTCAAGCTGGTGACCGAACGCATCAAGATCGGGCGCGGCATGGACGAGGCGCTTCAGGACACCGCCGACCGGCTCAACATGGCCGAATTCAACTTTTTCTGCATCACCATCGCCATTCAGCGCGAAACGGGCGGCAATCTGGCCGAAACACTGGGCAATCTGGCCGATGTTTTGCGCAAACGCGCCCAGATGAAGCTGAAGATCCGCGCGATGAGTTCGGAATCGAAAGCTTCGGCCTATATCGTCGGTTCGCTGCCTTTCATGGTATTTCTGATGATCAACTGGGTAAACCCGCAATATCTGGCCGGTTTTTTCACTGATGATCGCCTGATCATCACCGGCCTTGGCGGGCTGACATGGATGGGCATCGGCGTGTTCATCATGGCCAAAATGGTCAGCTTCGAGATCTAAAGGGGGCAAGGCGATGGACCAGACTGCGGCGCACCCCCATATTCTGGGCTTTGATGTGTTTTTCGTCGGCACGCTGCTGGCGGGCGTGGCCGCGATCATGGTGATGGTGGCGATCTATGCCGCGCTGACCGTGCGCGATCCGATGCAGAAGCGGGTCAAGGCGCTCAACGAAAGGCGCGAGCAGTTGAAGGCGGGCATCGTCTCGCACACGCCCAAAAAGCGCGCCAATATCGTGCGCCGGTCGGACACGACCGATGCGATCCGCATGATCCTCGACAAGCTGAAAGTGTTGCAGGACAGCCAGTTGGCCGATGCCCAGCAAAAGCTGGCGCAGGCAGGCATCCGCAACAAGGAATGGGCGGTCGCGATCATCTTTGGCCGCATGGTGGCGCCGATCATCCTGGGCGGTCTGGCGGCAATCGTGATCTATTGGATCAATTATTTCCCGCTGTGGACCGATTTCAAGAAATTCATGGGCTTTGCCGCCGCCGTCGTCGGGGGCTACAAAGGCCCCGACATTTACGTCCAGAACCTGATTACCAAGCGCACCGCCGCGATCCGCAAGGGGCTGCCCGATGCGCTCGACCTGTTGGTGATCTGCGCCGAGGCGGGCCTGACGGTGGACGCAGCCTTTTCGCGCGTGGCCAAGGAACTGGGCCGCGCATACCCTGAATTGGGCGATGAATTCGCGCTGACCGCCATCGAATTGTCCTTCCTGTCCGAACGGCGCCAGGCGTTTGAAAATCTTGCCTATCGCGTGGCGCTCGATTCGGTGCGCGGGGTGGTGACCACCATGATCCAGACCGAGCGCTACGGCACCCCGCTGGCCTCGGCGCTGCGCGTGCTCTCGGCCGAATTCCGCAACGAGCGCATGATGCGCGCCGAGGAAAAAGCCGCGCGCCTGCCCGCGATCATGACCGTGCCGCTGATCCTGTTCATCCTGCCGGTGCTCTTCATCGTCATCCTTGGCCCGGCGGCCTGTTCGATTGCCGACGCCTTCAGCAGCGGCCCGGCGGCAACGAAGAAATAATCCTGTCCTACAGCAAACCATTCCGGTTATAAGCCGCCACCATCCCGCGCCATGATCCGCATCGGGGGCCGTCGACAGCCCCCATCGGACCCCGGCAAGGGAGGACCGGCAGGCAATGCGGGGCAAAGGCGGCGGCATCACAGTCGCCAGCGCGCCCAACCGCCAAAAAGCCAGCGGGATCAAGACGATGGACGGAAGCCTGCGAGCCCGCCCGCCATCCACCCAGCTGATGAGGGCCGAGCAGGGACACCGGCGTTTCCCCTGCCATTCGCCAAAACGCGCCACACCGCCGCCCTTGCGCACCAAGGCGGCCCGCCATGCCTGCCGGTCCACGGCCCTTTATCCGCATTGGCCCGCGGAGGCGACGCTATGGTCGCCTCAGATTTCCCGGTGCGATTCGAGGTATTTCTCAGGAATGCGCAGGATCTCGGCGGCAATCTGGGTCTCGCGCAGAAAAAGCCACAGGCCCCACATCAACAGCGCAACCGAGATCAGAAAGCCCCCCGCCGCCACGCGCTCCAGCGGCACCGACACCATCTCCTCCAGAAACAGGATCGCCACCGTCAGCCCGATGCACAGACCCGACATCACCAGCACGCGAATAGCCTTGGTGTTCAATTGGATACGCAGATCCACCTGACGCATTTCCAGCACCACGATGTCATGCGCCGCCCCGGTGGTTTCGCCATAGAGCTTTTGCAAAGCGCGCGCACGATCCACGATCCGGCCCAGCCGCGTGGACAGGATGTTCATGATATTCCCAATCGCCACCAGAACGAAAACCGGGGCAAGGGCAAGCTGGATAGTATGCGCAATCATGGCTTCGTTTCTAATTCATGGGCGCGCCAAACCCAAGGCCCCCCGATTCCTATTCACAGGAACCAGCTCTGCTTCCACCCAAAGACCGATTCGACCGCCCGCCCGGCCCCGTCGCGCGCGGGATTGAAACGGAAGCGCTCCATCGCCATCCGGCAGGTCAGCGCGTCGGCGGCGGGATCGCGGCTGGGCCGGTGGATGCGGCAGGCAACCGGGCGACCATCGAGACCCACCGTGATCGCCACGATGACATAATCGCCGATCCGTGCTTCGCGCCCCTCGCGCGGATAGTCGCGGGCGGTGATGGTTCCGGCGATCTTGACGGCCGGGCCGCCCCCGCCCTGCCCCATGCCGCTGCCCCCCGCGCCGCCGCCATCGCCCGATGGCGCGGCGCCCGTCCCCGCCCCGCTGCTCGCGCCCGAGGATTGCGCGGCGCCGGTGCCGGCCACGGAGGGCGCCACGGCGGGACGCAGGGCAAGTGCGGCCTTGGGCGCGATCACCGGGCGAGGGATGGCCTTGTCGCCAGCGGCCCCCTTGGGCGCGGCAGCCTGCGGTTTGGGTTGCGTCTGAGGTTTGGGTGCGGGCGGCGGCAGAGTGAAATCGACGCTTTCCATCGCCCCCGCCGCGCCATCAGGCACCCCCTCCACCCCGCGGCCCAGCCCCAGCAGGGCCAGCAGCACCAGCCCCTGTATCCCGCCCGCCAGCATGGCGGCGCCAAGGCGCACTCGATAGGAAGGTTGCTCCATCACGGTCAGTCTAGCACCAACGCCCCGCTGCGCGCCAAAGCAAAAAGGGGCGGAAAGCCTAAGCCTTCCGCCCCTGTATCCGAAACCTGAAACAGGCTTACTTCTTCAGCGTGCCCAGATAAGCCACGATGTTGGCGCGCTCGGCCGCATCGGGGATCACCATCGCCATGCGGCTGCCAGGCACCAGCTTGGTCGGGCCGGCAATCCACTGATCGATCAGCGCCGGGGTCCAAGCCTTGCCATAGGCCTTGAGCTGGGGCGAATACATCGCGAAATCGGTGGTGCCGGCCTTGCGGCCAACCACGCCCAGCAGGTTGGGGGCCATGGTGGGCTTCTGGCCCGCGCCGATCACGTGGCACAGCTGGCACTTGGTCTTGAACGAGGCCGCGCCCTTGACCGGGTCACCGGCAGCAGCAGCAGGAGCGGCAAAACCGAGAGCCATCGTGGCGGCAGCCACCAGCGCGGCAGCGGGGGTAAACAGTCGCGACATCGTCATTCATCCTCTTTTCAAGCGAAAGGCCCGGAATATGCGATTCATCAAGAATCATCCCGACCGTCCTTTTCATCGGCGCTCATGCCCGCAAAGTGGCGGGGAAAGCAAGCGTTGAGAAAGGCCCGATCGCGTTCATAAACAACGCGAACCTCTGGCATTTTCTCTGGCCTTGCCGCCCCTTGTCCCACAATGCGCAGTTTTGCGCTGTACGGCTCTTATCGGACAAAATGGCTGTCGGCGCGCTGAATAGGAATTACAGCCTTTCGATCTTCTGCGTGGCCTCATCAATGATGCGCGCCACTTCGAAAGGCAGATCCTCGCCCGCCCCATCGCGGCCCAGCCGCTCCATGATCGCCGCACGCAGATTGTGGACCGCGCGGCGCACCGGGGCGCCATCGGTCCGCTCGGCCTGCGCGGCCAAGGCCTTCAGCCGGGCAAAGAGCGCCTCGATCTGTTCGGTCTTACCCTCGATTTCGCCGCGGCCAAGGTCGCTGATGGCAAACAGGCGGCGCTTGCCCCCTGCGGTGTCCACCTCGACCACCAGCTCCATTTCGCTCAGCATCACCAGCAGCGGGTAAAGCACGCCGGGGCTGGGCTGATAGGCGCCGCCCGATTGCTCGGCAAAGGCACGGATGATCTGATAGCCGTGCTGGGGCGCATCGGCCAGCAGCGCGAGGACCAGCAGGCGCAATTCATCGCCGTCATACAGCTTGCCCCGGCGTCCGCCGAAGCCGCGCCCGCCGCCCCGGCCGCCAAAGCCGCCCCCGCCGAAACCGCCCCCGCCAAAGCCACCGCGCCCGAACGGGCCGCCTTCAAAGCCGCCGTCAAACCCGGCGGCAAAGCGCCCGTGATGGTCGTGATGCCCATGTTGGCGATGGCCGTGATGGCCAAAGCCGTGGGCGCCCTTGCGCCCGTGTTTTCCGATGTTCGATCCGAACATTGCATACTCCTTCATATCGGTCATGAAGCCGAATGTAGGAGAATTCTAAAAACCTTCAAGATATATCTTTAAAAAAATTCCACCCGCCGATTGTCCCGGTCGATCCGCCACCCCTGCCGCCTGTGGGGATCATGCGAAACATGGGCGACATAGCCCGCCCCCCGCGCCTCCCAATCAGCCGCCGCCATCGCCTCCCAATCGCGCCGCAACCAGCGCCCATCACGCGGAAATTGCGCGAAATCCCCGGCTCGCCGCTGGGCCGAAAGCGCCGCGACATAATCCTCCAGCGCCTCGTCCCGCGCGGCCCAATCGACCCAGCCGATCGCGCTGTCCTGACAATAGGCATTGTTGTTGCCCTGCTGGGTGCGGCCAAATTCATCGCCTGCGGTCAGCATGATCGTGCCGGTCGAGGCGAACAAAGTACCCAGCAGCGCGCGCATATCCGCCCCACGCCGCGCGTTCACCTCGGGCGAATCGCTGGGCCCTTCCACGCCGCAGTTCCAGCTGTGATTCTCGCCATGGCCGTCGCGATTATCCTCGCCATTGGCATGGTTGTGGCGATGGGCATAGGCCACCAGATCGGCCAGCGTGAAGCCGTCATGGGCGGCCAGAAAATTGACGCTGCGGCATTGCTGCTCGCCAAACACATCCGCGCTGCCCGCAAGGCGCGTGGCCAATGCGCCCAGCGAACCCTCACCCTTCCAGAACCGCCGCACATCATCGCGAAACGCATCATTCCATTCCAGCCAGCCCGCCGGAAAGCGCCCCAACTGATAGCCGCCCGGGCCAATATCCCACGGCTCAGCAATCATCACCCGGTCGGCCAGCAGGGGATCGGCGGCAATTTCGGCAAAGATCGGCGCATGGGCGTCAAACCCCGGCCCCCGCGCGAGAACCGGCGCCAGATCGAAGCGGAACCCATCCACTCCGCATGTGGCCACAAAATGCCGCAACGCCGCCAGCGTCAGTTCGCGCACCGGCGCATAGGCGAAATCCAGCGTATTGCCGCAACCCGTATCGTTGATCAACGCCCCCGCCGGGGCATGGGCATAGGCCGCATTATCCAGCCCGCGCAGCGACAATACGCCGCCCAGCACATCGCTCTCGCCGCTGTGGTTGAACACCAGATCGAGGATCACCCCGATCCCCTCGGCCCGCAGCGCCGCCACCGTCTCGCGCAATTCGGCCACCCCGCCAGGGCACAGGCCGGGATCCAGCGCCATCATCGCCACCGGATTATAGCCCCAGAAATTGCGCAGGCCCAAAGGCGGCAAATGACGCTCATCCAGCCAAGCCACAATCGGCATCAGTTCCACCGCGCCCACGCCCAGTTTTTTCAGATGCGCGATGATCGCGGGATGGGCCAGCGCCCCCACCGTGCCGCGCTGCGCCTGCGGCACATGGGGGTGCAGCAGCGTGAAGCCGCGCACATTGACCTCATAAATCAGCCCGCCGGGTGCGAAACAGGGCGGCAGAGGCGAGACCGGCGGCATCTCGCCCGGCACAATCGCGCGGGGCACAATCGCGCCCGTATCCGCGCCATAAAGCGCCAGCCTCGGGTCCTGAACAAAGCGCCGGTCCAGCTCCACCGCATAGGGATCGACCAGCAATTTGGCCGGATCGAACCAGCGGCCATTACGCGGATCCCACATGCCATCGGCGCGATAGGCATAGCGCGCGCCTGCCCGGTTTCCGGGCAGGCTGACGCACCAGTCATCGCCGTCGCGCGTCATGGCGATCCGCACCTCCGCCTGCCCTTCAAACAGACAGAGGCACACCGCATCGGCCAGCGGGGCGCGCACCGAGAAATGGGTCGCGCCTGCCTCTGCCCACGCGCCGTAACGCGCCATCAGGTGATGACGCTGGGCTCGGTCCGCCCGGTGTGGCGCGAGATGCCCGCGATGCCGTCTGCCGCCGCGATCAGATCGGCCAGCTTGACCGGTGTCTCGCCCGCCAGATCGCCGCCCACAGGCTCATATCGCTCCAGATAGACGCGCAGGGTTGCCCCTTCGGTGCCCGTGCCCGACAGGCGGAAGACGATGCGGCTGCCCCCGACGAACAGGATGCGCACGCCCTGATTGGTCGAGATCGAGCCATCGACCGGATCGGTATAGGCAAAATTGTCCGCGGTCTCGATAGTCAGCCCTTCGAAACTCTGCCCCGGCAGGGTGGCCAGCGCACCGTTCAATTCACCCATCAATGCATTGGCCGCCTCGGTGGGCAGGCCCTCGTAATCGTGGCGGGCATAGTAATTGCGCCCGAATTTGGCCCAATGTTCCGCCGCGATCTGCGCCACCGGCTGCTTGCGCACGGCCAGAATGTTCAGCCAGAGCAACACCGCCCAGAGCCCATCCTTTTCGCGCACATGGTCGCTGCCGGTCCCGGCGCTTTCCTCGCCGCAGATCGTGGCCATGCCCGCATCGAGCAGATTGCCGAAGAATTTCCAGCCCGTGGGCGTTTCAAAGGCCGGGATGCCAAGGCTCTGCGCCACAAGATCGGCCGCCGCGCTGGTCGGCATCGACCGCGCAATACCCTTGAGGCCCCCCGCATAGGCGGGCGCCAGATGGGCATTGGCCGCCAGCATCGCCAGCGAATCCGAAGGCGTCACGAAAATCCCGCGCCCCACGATCAGGTTGCGGTCGCCATCGCCATCGGATGCCGCGCCGAAATCAGGCGCATCGGGGCCAAACATCGTTTCAAACAATTCATGGGCATGGACCATATTGGGGTCCGGGTGATGCCCGCCGAAATCCTCCAGCGGCACGCCATTCTTCACCGTGCCCGGCGCAAAGCCCAGACGCCGCTCCAAAATCTCATGCGCGTAAGGGCCGGTCACGGCATGCATAGCATCAAAGCTCATCGTCAGCCCGCCGGCGACAGCAGCACGGATCGCTCCGAAGTCGAACAGCTTTTCCATCAGCGCCGCATAATCAGCCACGCTGTCGATCACCTCGACCGCCATGCCCGCCACATCACTCACGCCAAGCGTGTCCAGATCGATGTCGGCCGTATCCACCGCGCGCCACTCGGTGATTTCCGTGCTGCGCTGATAGATCGCCTCGGTCACGCCCTCGGGCGCGGGGCCGCCATTGGCGATGTTATACTTGATGCCGAAATCCTCGTCCGGCCCGCCCGGATTATGGCTGGCCGACAGGACAAGACCGCCGCTGGCGCCATATTGGCGGATCACGTTGGAGGCCGCAGGCGTGGACAGGATGCCCCCCTGCCCCACCAGCACGCGCCCATAGCCATTGGCCGCGGCCATGCGGATCGCCTGCTGGATCACGGTGCGGTTGTGATAGCGCCCATCGCCGCCGATCACCAGCGTGGCCCCATCGCCCCGCTCAACCACATCAAACACGCTTTGGATAAAGTTTTCCGCGTAATTGGGCTGGGCGAAGACCTTCACCTTTTTGCGCAGGCCCGAAGTGCCCGGCTTTTGCCCGGCAATCGGCTGGGTAGCCTGAGTGATGACCTGTGGGGTCGCAATTGTCGCGGTCATGCTGGCGAATACTCCGAGGCGATGGAACGATACAGATCAGCATAGGTGCCGCCTGATTGTGTCCACGTAAAGTCCGAAAGCATCCCCGCCTTTTGCATGGCGCGCCAGACATCCTGTTTATGATAAAGCGAAATTGTCCGCGCGATCGCCTCGCACAGGGCATCATGGTCGACCGCATCGAATTGCACGCCCGTAGCCGCCCCGGCCTTGAGCGCGGCCAGATTGGCATCGACCACCGTATCGGCCAGCCCCCCCGTGCGCGCCACCACCGGCACGCAGCCATAGGCCAGCCCATATAATTGCGTCAGCCCGCAAGGCTCGAACCGGCTGGGCACGAGGATGGCGTCGCCCCCCGCCTGCATCCGGTGCGAGAGCGCCTCATCATAGCCGATGCGCAGGGCGATGCGGCCCGGATGGCGCGCGGCGGCAGCGGAGAGTTCACCCACCAGCCCCGCATCGCCCGACCCCAGCAGCGCCAGACGCCCGCCCAGCCCGGCCAGATGGTCAAGGCACCCGGCCAGCACATCCATGCCCTTTTGCCATGTCAGGCGGCTGACCACGATAAACAGCGGGCCATCGTCGGATTCGAGGCCGAATTCCTTTTCCAGCGCTCGCTTGTTCGCCTGCCGTTTGGCAAGGCTGCGCGCGGTGAACTGGCTCTTGATCGCAGGGTCGGTGGCCGGATTCCATTCGGCCGGGTCGATGCCGTTGACAATGCCATGCACCTGCGCGCCCCGGCTGCGGATCAGCCCTTCCAGCCCCATGCCGAAATGCGGCTCGCGGATTTCCAGCGCATAGGTGGGCGAAACGGTGGTGATCGCATGGGCAGCCTCAAGGCCGGCCTTGAGCATGCCCACGCCGCCGTGATATTCCACGCCATTGACCGCCCATGCCTGTGGCGGCAATCCGATCTGGTGAAACAGCGCGGCGGGGAAATGGCCCTGAAACGCCATATTGTGGATGGTCATCACGCTGGGCACAGAACGCCCGGCATAGGGCGCGAATTTGAGATAGGCCGGGGCCAGACCCGATTGCCAATCATGGGCATGGAGGAGGTCGAACTCCATGCCCTCGACAATGCCCCCCGCCACATCGGCCGCCGCCCGCGCAAAGACGGCAAAGCGCAGGCCATTGTCGGGCCAGTCCTGCCCCGCCTCATTGCCATAAGGCCCGCCGGGGCGATCAAACAGCGCCGGGCAATCGAGCACCAGCACCGGCGCGCCATCAGCCGCCCCATCCAGCGTTCCGGCCAGCAGCCGCGCGCGGTGGCCAAAGATCGCCTCCCATTCGTGGAGAACCTTTGGCCCCGCCGGTTTGGCGCGTTTTGATTTTGGCGCGGGATATTGCGCCCCCAGCCGCGCCAGCACCCCCGGATAGCCCGGCAGCATCGTGGTCATCGCCACCCCATGCGGGGCCACCGCGGCGGGCAGCGCGCCCGCCACATCGGCCAACCCGCCGGTCTTGATGAAAGGCACGGCCTCCGAGGCGAGGCTGAGGACGCGCAGGGTCATGGCTCCCAATCCCTTCAATCCAGATCCAGCGCCTGTATCATCGGCTTTGTGATGAGACAGACGCCGTTTTCAGTGCGGCGAAAACGCTTGGCGTCCAGTTCGGGGTCCTCGCCCACCACCAGACCTTCAGGGATGCGCACGCCCGAATCGATGATCACGCGAGAGAGTTTGGCATGACGCCCGATGTTGCAATAAGGCAGGATCACCGCCTCATTGACCTGCGACCAGCTCCCCATCTTGACCCCCGTAAACAACAGCGAGCGATAGGCCGTGGCCCCCGAGACAATGCAGTCCTGCGAGATCAACGAGCGGATCGCATGGCCCCGGCGCCCTTCGTCATCGTGGACGAATTTGGCGGGCGCGGCCACGACCTGATCGGTCCAGATGCGCCAGTCACGGTCATACATGTTGAGCATCGGCACCGTGTCGGTCAGATCGAGATTGGTCTCGAAATAAGCATCAAGCGTGCCGACATCGCGCCAGTATTCACCGATCTCGTCGGCGGCGCGAACGCAGCTTTCGGTAAAGCGATGCGCCACCGCCTTGCCGCCCTTGACGATCTTGGGGATGAGATCATTGCCGAAATCATGCGTGCTGATCGGGTTGGCCGCATCCTCGCGCAGCAGGTCGAACAGGAATTTGGTATCGAACACATAAATGCCCATCGACGCCAGCGACCAGCCCGGCTTGCCCGGAATTTCAGGCGGATTGATCGGCTTTTCGACGAAATCAGTGATGACGTCATTGCCGTCCACCGCCATCACGCCAAAGCCGCTGGCCTCCTTTTGCGGGACCACAAGGCAACCGATCGTCACATCCGCGCCGCTGTTCACATGCTGACGCAGCATCAATTCATAGTCCATCTTGTAGATATGGTCGCCCGCCAGGATGACCATATATTTGGGACCATAGCTCTCGATGATGTCGATGTTCTGGTAAACGGCGTCGGCGGTGCCTTCATACCACTGGGTTTCGGAAACGCGCTGCGATGCGGGCAGGATGTCGAAGCTTTCGTTACGTTCCGGGCGCATGAAATTCCACGCGCGGTTCATGTGGCGGATCAGGCTGTGGGCCTTATACTGTGTGGCCACGCCGATGCGCCGGATGCCTGAATTGATTGCATTCGACAGGGCAAAGTCGATGATCCGGCTCATCCCCCCGAAATAGACCGCCGGCTTGGCGCGATTGTCGGTCAGTTCCTTCAGCCTGCTGCCCCGCCCCCCGGCCAAGACATAGGCCATCGCCTCGCGAGCCAAAGGCTGGCTATTCGTATCGCGCATCATACCCTCCCATTCACGCCGCAGCTTCAGTCCATTCCAGCATAATCGTGGCCAGAGGCGGCAGCGTGACCAACGCCGCGCCATCCTGCGCCACAACCTGTCCCATATTCCCCGCGCCGGTCCCGCCATAGCAGGCCGCATCGGTGTTGATGATTTCGCGCCACACCCCGTCGCGCGGCAAAGGCAGGCGGTAAGAGCCATGCACCTGAGGCGTCATATTGCTGATGACGGCCACACAGGCCCCATCGCCGGAATGGCGCGCCCATGCAAACACACTGGCCAGCGCATCGTCGACCACCAGCCATTGGAACCCCTCGCCCTCGCAATCGCGGGCGTGGAGCGCGGGCGTTTCGCGATAGGCGCGGTTGAGATCACGCACCAGCGCGCGCATCCCCTCATGCGCCGGATTGGCCAGCAGATCCCAGTCGAGGCTGCGCTCCTCGCTCCATTCGCGAAGTTGCGCAAACTCCTGCCCCATGAACAGCAGCTTCTTGCCCGGATAGCCCCACATCAACCCGTAATAGGCGCGCAGATTGGCGAATCTCTGCCATTCATCGCCCGCCATCTTGTTGACCAGACTGCCCTTGCCATGGACCACCTCGTCATGGCTGATCGCCAGCACGAAATTCTCGGCAAAGGCATACATCAGGCCAAAGGTGATGTCGTTATGGTGGTGACGCCGGTGGATGGGATCGCGCGCCATATAGCGCAGCGTGTCATGCATGAAGCCCATGTTCCACTTGAAGCCAAAGCCCAGCGCGTTGCGATTGTCATCGACCGCGGGCAGCGTCACGCCCGGCCATGCGGTCGATTCCTCGGCCACGGTGAAGAAGCCGGGGAACTGGCCATAGACCGCCCGGTTGACCGCGCGCAGGAAATCCACCGCTTCCCAGTTCTCGCGCCCGCCCGCCTCGTTGGGGATCCATTCGCCCGCCTTGCGGCTGTAATCGCGATAGAGCATCGAGGCCACCGCATCGACGCGAAGGCCATCGACATGATAGCGCTCGGCCCAGAACAGCGCGTTGTTGACGAGGAAAGAGGACACCTCGCGGCGCCCGAAATTATAGATGGCGGTGTTCCAGTCGGGGTGAAAACCCAGACGCGGATCATCATGTTCATAAAGCGCCGTGCCGTCAAAGCGCGCCAGCCCATGTGCGTCGGTGGGGAAATGGGCGGGCACCCAATCGACCAGCACGCCGATCCCGACCCGATGCGCCCCATCGACGAAACGGGCAAACCCTTCGGGCGGGCCAAAGCGGGCCGAGGGGGCAAACAGGCCCAGCGTCTGATAGCCCCATGACGGATCATAAGGATGCTCGGCAATCGGCAGGAACTCGATATGGGTAAAGCCCATCTCAACCACATAGGGGATCAGCTTTTCCGCCATGGCGTCCCAGTCGAGGAACCAGTCCTTGTCGTCGCGCATCCATGATCCGGCGTGGACCTCATAGATGCTGATCGGCGCGCGGCGCGGATCGACACTGGCCCAATATTCGCGGTGGCCTTCATCGCCCCAGTCCTGTTTCACCGGATGCGCGGTCAGACTGGCGGTCGAGGGGCGCAATTCGCCCGCCTGCCCCCACGGATCGGCTTTAAGCGGCAGGACTGCGCCATCGGCCCCCACGATGCGATATTTATACGCCGCCCCCACGCCCACGGTGGGCACGAAGATTTCCCACACGCCGATGTCGGCGCGGCGGCGCATCGGATGGCGGCGATGGTCCCAATCGTTGAAATCGCCCACCACGCTGACCAGCGCGGCATTGGGCGCCCAGACCGCAAAGTGAACGCCGTCGCTGCCCTCATGATGGATGCAATGCGCGCCCAGCTTGTCGAACAGGCGCAGGTGATGGCCCTCGTTGATGAGGTAATCATCCAGAGGCCCCAGCACCGGCCCATAGGAAAAGGCATCCTCGACAAACCAATGCGCGCCCAGCGCCCCCACGCGATAGCGCAAGGGCTGCGACGCCCCGGCGATCACGCCTTCAAACAGGCCCCGGTCATCGACCCGCTCCAGCGCGCCCAACTCCGCCCCGTCCAGCGCGCAGGCCACCGCGACCTGCGCTCCGGGCAGAACCGCCCGGACAAAAGTGCCCCCCGGCCCCTCATGCGGCCCCAGCAAGGAGAAGGGATCGGCATGAGTTCCATCGAGCAGGGCGGCAATAGCGGTCGGGTCGGGCTTCACTTGGACATTATCCTTATTTCACGCCCCAGATGTCGCGTGCATATTCGCCGATCGTGCGATCAGAGGAAAACCAGCCGACATTGGCAATGTTGTGAATAGCCGACTTGCGCCAACCGGCCTCATCCATCCAGCGCGCATCGACGGCGCGCTGGGCCTGAGCATAGGAGTCGAAATCGGCGGCCACAAGGAACCAGTCGCTGTCATACAGACCACCCATCAGGCCCTTGTAACGGTCGCGGTCATCGGGGCTGAACACGCCGCTGGCGATGGCCTGCACCGCCTGACGCAATTCGCGGTTGCCCTCGATGATGGCGCGCGGGTTGTATCCATTGGCGCGGGTGTCCTCGACCTCCTGCGCCGTCATGCCGAAGATGACGATATTCTCGTCGCCCACATGGTCCTTGATCTCGATATTCGCGCCGTCCAGCGTGCCAATGGTCAGCGCGCCATTGAGGGCGAATTTCATATTGCCGGTGCCCGAGGCCTCCATGCCCGCCGTGCTGATCTGTTCGGACAGATCAGCGGCCGGGATGATCCGCTCGGCAAAGCTGACATTGTAATTGGGCACGAAGACGACCTTGAGCAAACCGCCCACCGATGGATCGGAATTGACGCGGCGCGCAATGTCATTGGCCAGTTTGATGATCAGCTTGGCATTGTGATAGCTGGGCGCGGCCTTGCCGCCGAAGATCTTGACGCGCGGCACCCAGTCGCGCTCGGGATGGCTGCGGATCTGGTCATAAAGCGCGACCGTCTCGACCAGATTGAGCAACTGACGCTTATATTCATGGATGCGCTTGATCTGAACGTCGAACAGCGCATCGGGATCGAGCCGCACGCCCATCAATTGCTTGATATGGTTAGCCAGCGCCACCTTGTTCGCGCGCTTCACCTCGGCAATGCGCTCGCCAAACTGCGCGTCCCCGGC
Organism: Novosphingobium sp. SG751A; assembly: GCF_013149295.1. GTDB lineage: Bacteria > Pseudomonadota > Alphaproteobacteria > Sphingomonadales > Sphingomonadaceae > Novosphingobium. Next base: position 84,322 of record NZ_JABGCB010000002.1, on the reverse strand, counting down.
CAGAGCGTTCAGCCCCGCCAGTTTTTCCGCATCGTCAAGGAAGCCATCCCCGATCCCCTCGCGGATCACCTTGGTCAGGCCCGGATTGCATTGCTGGAGCCAGCGGCGCGGGGTCACGCCATTGGTCTTATTGTTGATCCGCGTGGGGTAGAGCTTGTGCAGATCGGAAAAGACCGTGCTTTTCATCAGGTCGGTATGCAACGCGGCCACGCCGTTGATCGAATGCGCGCCCACAAAGGCCAGATTCGCCATGCGCACCCGGCGTTCGCCATGTTCATCGATCAGGCTGATCGCGGCAATCTGCTCGCCGCTCATCCCGGCCTTGCGCGCCTCGCGCAATACGCGGCTGTTGATCGCATAGACGATCTGCATATGGCGCGGCAAAAGCCGTTCGAACAGCGGCAGCGGCCAGCTTTCCAGCGCCTCGGGCAAGAGCGTGTGGTTGGTATAGCCGATGGTGCCCTTGGTCACCTCCCACGCCTCGTCGAACTCGAGATGATGCACATCGATCAGCAGACGCATCAGTTCGGCCACGGCCACGCTGGGGTGCGTATCGTTCAACTGGATCGCGGCCATTTTCGGCAGGTTGCGCACATCCTTGTCGGCCTGAAGATGGCGGCGCAGGATGTCCTGAATCGAGGCGCTGGAGAAGAAATATTCCTGACGCAGCCGCAGTTCCTGACCCGCAGGCGTGTTGTCGGCGGGATAGAGCACGCGCACCAGGCTGTCGGCCTTGACCTGTTCGGCCAGAGCGCCGGCATGATCGCCCGCGTTGAACGCATCCAAACGCAGCGGATCGAGCGCCCATGCCGTCCACAGGCGCAAAGTATTCACCCGCGCCCCGCGCCAGCCCACCACCGGCGTATCGACCGCGCTGGCCTCGACCTGCTCGGCCGGGTGCCACACCACTCCGCCATTGCCCTCGATCACCTCGCCGCCAAAGCCCACGCGATAGGCGCTTTCCCGGCGGTCGAATTCCCACGGATTGCCATGGGCCAGCCATGTTTCGGGCAATTCCACCTGCCAGCCATCGTCGATCCGCTGACGGAACATGCCGTTCACGTATCGGATGCCATAGCCATAGGCCGGAATATCAAGGCTGGCCAAACTCTCCATGAAACAGGCCGCCAGACGCCCAAGCCCGCCATTGCCCAGCGCCGCATCGGGCTCCAGTTCCTCCAACTGCGCCAGATCGAACCCATGTTCGCGCAGCGCCGCCTCCATCTCGCGCGTCACGTCCAGATTGGAGAGCGCATCGCGCATCAGCCGCCCGATCAGGAACTCAAGGCTGAGATAGTAAACCCGCTTACCCTCTTCCTCATAGGTGCGGCGGGTCGATTCAAACCAGCGGTCGATGATCCGGTCGCGCACCGAAAGCACGGCGGCGTGAAACCAGTCATGCGGCTTGGCGGCGCGTTCGTCCTTGCCCACGCGGTGGCGCAGAACATCGACGATGAGATCGCTGATCGAGGGCTGGGAATCTGTCTGGGACTGGCTCATGCAACGATACTCCCCATGATGCCCGAGGCGCCCAATGGCCGCCCGAGACGCTGATGTCCTGTCCTCCCCCAACCGACTTCGCGCCTTGCCTCTGATGAGCGCATAGGATTTCGCGTCGCTTCCTTTGCAGGAGACTAGGACAGCTTTGCCCAACCCGACAAGGTATGATGCAATCTATTGTCGCAATTTCTTGCCCTGTCGATGCGGCTCCTTTGGCAATACGTATGCCATCGCGGCGCAGCACTCTTGGCGCTGCGGCGCAGCAATGCCAGAATGAGGGTCATCGGGGCCTTCCCGCGCCCCATGCTGCGGAGCCGCGCGATGAATGATACCCTTTCGGAACAGACGCTCTGGTGGCGCGGCGCGGCGATCTATCAGATCTATCCGCGCAGCTTTGCCGACAGCAATGGCGACGGCATCGGCGACCTGCCGGGCATCACCGCCCGCCTGTCCCATATCGCCTCCCTTGGCGTCGAGGCGATCTGGATCAGCCCGTTCTTTACCAGCCCGATGGCCGATTATGGCTATGACGTGGCCGATTATTGCGATGTCGATCCGATCTTCGGCACGCTGGATGATTTCGACGCGCTGGTGGCGCGCGCGCATGAACTGGGGGTCAAGGTCACCATCGACCTTGTCTTTGCCCATACCAGCGACGCCCACCCATGGTTTGCCGACAGCCGAGCATCGAAGGAAAGCGACCATGCCGACTGGTACGTCTGGCGCGACGCCAACCCGGACGGCACCCCGCCCAACAATTGGCAATCGGTGTTCGGCGGCCCGGCATGGACATGGGACGCGCGCCGCCAGCAATATTACTATCACCAGTTCCTGAAAGAGCAGCCCCAGCTCAACGCGCATAACCCTGCGGTGCAGGAAGCCTGCCTTGATGTAATGCGCTTCTGGCTGGATCGCGGGGTGAACGGGTTTCGGCTTGATGCTTTGAACCACGCCTTTTTCGACCCCGAACTGCGCGACAATCCGGTGTCGCGCGGGCATCATGTGCGCACCCGCCCCTTCGATTTTCAGGACAAGATCCACAGCCAGAACCACCCCGCCGCCATTCCCTTCATCGAACGCATCGGCGCGCTGTGCGGGGAATATGGCGCGATCTTCACCGTGGCCGAGGTCGGCGGCGATGGCGCGGTGGGGCTGATGAAGGATTACACGGCGGGCGATGCGCGCCTGTCGAGCGCCTACAGCTTCGACTTCCTCTATGCCCCCGAACTGACGCCGCAGCGGATCAAAAGCTCGCTGGGCCAATGGCATGGTGGGGATGAAGGCTGGCCGAGCTGGGCCTTTGAGAACCACGATGCGCCGCGCCATATCTCGCGCTGGGCGCCAAATGCCGACCACGGCGCCGATCTGACCGCCTATGCCCGGCTGACCATGGCGCTGCTGATCGCGCTGCGGGGCAATATCTTCCTCTATCAGGGTCAGGAACTGGCGCTGACGCAGGACGAGATCCCCTTCCACCTGCTCAAGGACCCAGAGGCCATCGCCAACTGGCCGCTGACGCTATCGCGCGACGGGGTGCGCACGCCGATGCCATGGCAATCGGACTCCTCCCATGGCGGCTTTACCACGGGCGAGCCGTGGCTGCCCCTTTCGGAGGCCAATATCGCCCGCGCCGCCGCCACGCAGGAGGCCGATCCGGCCAGCCCGCTGCACTGGACCCGCGCGATGCTCGCCCTGCGCCGGGGCAGCGCGGCCTTGCGCCTCGGCGCGATGGAGGATGTGCATACCCATGGCATGTTGCTGCATTTCGCCCGGCATTGGGGAGATGAACGGGTGCATTGCGCCTTCAACCTTGGCGCCGCGCCGATGCGCCATGCCTGTCCGGCGGGCGCGCTGATACTGTCGGTCAATGGCGGCGGGGCGGCGCAATTACCGCCATTCGGCGCAGTTTTCATTCGCCAGACATTGGGCTAACACGCCCGCATGACATTGCCCATTGATGACGATCATGCCGCGCTGGCCGCGGTGGCCGCGCATGGCGGCGCGCTTTGCACAGTCGTGGGGATCGACGGCAGTTGGTCGCGGCGCTGGGGCGCGCAACTGGCGGTGCTGGGCGAAAAGACGATGGTGGGATCGCTGGCCGATGGCTGCCTCGAAGCCGCCTTGATGCGCGAAGCGATGGCAGGCGGTCGTCCGCGCGTGCTGCGCTATGGCGCGGGTTCGCCCTTTATCGACATCCGCCTGCCCTGCGGTTCGGGGGTCGAGGTGATGGTCGATCCGGCCCCCGATGCCGATGCGCTAAAGGGCGCAGTGGCGGCGCTGGAGCGGCGCGAGGTGGCGCATCTGTCGCTGGGCGAAGGCTTTACGCGGCGCTATCTGCCCCGCCTGCGCCTGCTGGTGCTGGGCAGCGGGCCTGAGGCCGCCGCCCTTGCCGCCATGGGTCGCACGCAGGGGATCGAGGTCCTTCTGGTCACGCCCCATGGACAGGCGGGAGATGCCATAATGTCGCTGGGCCGGCCCCCCGCCCTGCCCGATGGCTGGACGCCCGATCCATGGACCGCCGTGGCTGTCCTGTTCCACGACCACGAATGGGAGCGAACGCTGATCCCATGGGCGATGGGCACCGATGCGTTTTATGTGGGCGCGCAGGGCGGCGCGAAAACGCGGGCGAACCGGGTGGAATTGCTCTCCTCGCTGGGGTTTGACGAGGCGGCGCTGGCGCGTCTGCATTCGCCCATCGGGTTGATCCCCGCCACGCGGACGCCCTCGGTGCTGGCGCTATCCGTACTGGCCGAGGTGGTGGGGGCGTATGAGGGGTTGTTAGGGTAGGGGTTTAAGGAAGTGTGCCTCCGCCAAACCTACAACCGATCAGCCTGCGACACCGCATCACTGGCGCGCAAACTCGAAACGATGCGCGTCAGATGCGCCAGATCGCTGACCTCCAGATCAACCTCGTAAGTGCCGAAGAGTTCATCGCGGTGGACATTCTGGAGCTGGGTGATGTTGGCCTTGTTGGCGGCGAAGATGCCGGTGACCTCGGCCAGCGTACCGGGGCGGTTATAGAGGATGCAGCGCAGGCGGCCGACGGCGCCGACGCTGCGATCGCCCCATGACAGGTCGATCCAGTCATGGTCCCCGCCCTCGATCAGGACGTCGCAGGCGATGGAATGGACCTCCACCCCGACGCCGGGTTTGCGCAGGCCCACGATGCGGTCGCCCGGCACCGGGTGGCAGCATTCGGCAAGGTGGAAGGCCATGCCGGGGGTGAGCCCCTTGATCGAGATCGCGCGCTCCTGCTTGGGCCATGCCTCAGGCTCGGGCATATCGCGCGCAGAGCCGGGGACCAGCGCCTCCATCACCTGCCGGTCGTCCAGCTTGGCCGTGCCGATGGCGGCCATCAACTCGTCCTCGTTCTTCAGCCCCAGCCGCTTGACCGCCTCGGCGGTGGCCTTCTTGCCGACCTTGGTGGGCAGGCGCTCGATGATCTCATCAAACAGCTTGCGCCCGATGGCGGCCAGTTCGGAGCGCTCCTTGATGCGCACCGCGCGCCGGATGGCGGCGCGCGCCTTGCCCGTCACGCAAAAGCCCAGCCATGCCAGTTGCGGGCTGGCGCTGCGGTTCTTGATGATTTCCACCACATCGCCATTGCTCAGCGCCGTGCGCAAAGGCACATGGCGCCCGTTGAGCTTGGCGCCCACGGCCATGCTGCCCAGGTCGCTGTGCACCGCATAGGCAAAGTCGATGGGGGTCGCGCCCTTGGGCAACTGGAACAATTTGCCCTTGGGGGTGAAGGCGAAGATGCGGTCCTGATAGATCGCCATCCGCGTGTTTTCGAGCAGTTCTTCGGGATCGTTGCTGGCCTCCAGCACCTCGACCAGATCGCGCAGCCAGCCCACCTGCGTATCGGGCACCACCCCGCCCTGCTTATAGCTCCAATGCGCGGCCAAGCCATATTCGTTGGTTTCGTGCATATCCCATGTGCGGATCTGCACCTCCATCCGCATGGCCTTTTCATAGATCATCGAGGTATGCAGGCTTTGATAGCCATTGACCTTGGGGGTCGAGATATAATCCTTGAAGCGCCCCGGCAGCGCCTGCCAAGTGGTGTGCAGCACGCCGATGGCGCGATAGCAATCCTCGACATTGCCCACCAGTACGCGGAAGGCCATGATGTCGGTGATCTGGTCGAAATTGACATGGCGTTCGGCCATCTTGCGCCAGATCGAATAGGGGTGCTTTTCGCGCCCCCACACCTTGCACTTCACCCCCGCCTCGGTCAGCGCCTGGCTGATCGAGAGGGCGATCGCGTCCACCTGCCCGTGGTCCTGGCTGCGGATTTGGGCAAGGCGGCCGGTGATCGTGGCATAGGCTTCGGGCTCAAGCTGCTGAAACGCCAGCAACTGCATCTCGCGCATATATTCATACATGCCCACGCGCTCGGCCAGCGGGGCATAGATATCCATGGTTTCCTTGGCGATGCGGCGGCGCTTGTCCTCGCTCTTGATGTAATGGAGCGTGCGCATATTGTGCAGCCGGTCGGCCAGCTTGACCAGCAGAACGCGCAGGTCCTCGCTCATCGCCAGCAGGAACTTGCGCAGGTTTTCGGCCGCGCGCTCCTTCTCGCTCATCGCCTCGATCTTGGTCAGCTTGGTCACGCCATCGACCATCCGCGCCACATCCGGCCCGAACAGCTTTTCCACCTCATCAATGGTGGCCAGCGTGTCCTCGACCGTATCGTGCAGCAAGGCGGTGATGATCGTGTCCTGATCGAGCTTCAGCTCGGTCATCAACCCGGCCACCTCGACCGGGTGGCTGAAATAAGGGTCGCCGCTGGCGCGCTTCTGGCTGCCATGCTTCTGGACGGTATAAACATAGGCGCGGTTGAGCATCTGCTCATCCGCATCAGGCGCGTAAGCCTTAACCCTCTCGACAAGTTCGTATTGGCGCAACATCGTTATGCGACTTTGGGGGGATGGGCGCAGAAGGGCAAGGGGGTTTATGGGATTTTAGGCCGGGTTTCGGCGGGAGTTAAATGCCTCCGGCGGGCAAAGGGCGAGGGCCCTTTGCAATCCCATTACTGTCATCGTGGTGCGTCGGGTTCGGCGGAGCGCAACAGAGCCAGGCTTTAAAAACAAAGCCTGCGGCGCTTTTGAGCGTAAGTTCGCAGCGCCGCAGGCTTTCCAACCGTCGAAATTACATCAAGGCTGCAAACCTCCAACCACCCCATTAACGGGATTGCAAAGGGCCCTCGCCCTTTGCCCGCCGGAGGCAAATCTCCCCCTTCTTACGCCCCCCGAACAAACGCCCCGCAGGCAATCCGCCCACCCGCATTCCCGGTGGGGTCAGTCTTGTAATCGTCGGGCGCGGCATGGACGACCACCGCCCCGCCATCCTTGTCGAACAGCGCGGTGAGCAGTTCATCCGCCTTATAGTCCAGCGGCAGGGTGACATTGGCCGTGCCGTCATCGCCCACGGTGATATTGGGCATATCGCCCATATGCGCGCCCATCGGGTTGTCGCGGCCATGCTGATGCCCGGCCGGGTTCAGGTGTCCGCCCGCCGAGGTGAAGGCGGGAACCTCGCACACGCCGCGCATATGCAGATGGACCGCATGCACGCCCGCCGGCAGGCCAGAGAGCGAGAGCTTGAGCCCCAGCTTGCCCTTGACCTCAACGATCGAGGCAAGGCCGGCAGGCATCGTATCGCCCTTCATCAGCGCCGCGCTGGCCAGCACCTTCTCCTTGGGGGGGGCCACCTTGGCCATGCCCGCACCCGGCAGCATCACCCCGGCCAGCGCCCCGGCAATCGTCAGACCCGTCAAAATCTTAGCCATCATCCGATCCTTTCCACCTATCCGCGCCCTTAACGCGCCAACCCGGTTTTTGCTCCCGTATCAGCTCCAGACCGCTTCGGGCGGCAGGCTCATCAGGATCGCATCGATATTGCCGCCGGTTTTCAGCCCGAACAAAGTGCCCCGGTCGTAAACCAGATTGAATTCGGCATAGCGGCCGCGCCATTCAAGCTGCTGCTGCTTTTGTGCGGCGTCAAAGGCGATGCCCATCCGGCGGCGCACCAGTTGCGGAAAAATCGACAGGAAGGTCTCGCCCACCTCTTTGGTAAAGGCGAAATTGGCCTCCCACGCCGCCTCGTCGGCGCATTCCAGATGATCGTAGAAAATGCCGCCCACCCCGCGATGCACCTTGCGATGGGGGATGTAGAAATAGTCATCCGCCCATGCCTTATAGCGCTCGTAATAGCCCTCGCCATGCGCGTCGCAGGTGGCCTTGAAGGCGCCGTGGAAATCCGCGGTATCCTCATCATAAGGCAGCGGCGGATTGAGATCCGCGCCGCCGCCGAACCACGCTTTGGTGGTGGTCAAAAACCGCGTATTCATATGTACGGCGGGCACATGCGGATTGGCCATATGCGCGACAAGGCTGATGCCCGTGGCGGTAAAGCCGGGGTTTTCCACGCTGGCGCCGTTGATGCTGGCAGCGAACTGGGGCGAAAAGGCGCCATGGACGGTCGAGACATTGACCCCCACCTTTTCAAACACCTTGCCCTTCATCAGGCCCTGCACGCCGCCTCCGGTGTCCGCCTCGCCCGCTACCGCATCGCGGGTCCACGGCGTATATTGGAAACCGGCGTCCGAACCCGCCTCGCGCTCGATCTTTTCAAATTCGGCGCAAATGCCATCGCGCAGAGCTTCGAACCAGGTCTTGGCGCGCTGCGTATAGGGGGTCCAGTCGGTCACTTATCGCCTCTCTTGCGGGGATTGTTGCGCTCCCGCTTGCCACCGCCGGACGGGCGCGGCAAGGGGGCCGGATGGCCGCGATGCAGTTTGCCCCTTTTTCCTTTGCCGATCAGGAATGGCTGATCTCGGACAGCCGCGCGGTCTATTGGCCCGCGCAGCAGGCGCTGCTGGTGGCCGACCTGCATCTGGAAAAGGCCAGTTGGTATGCCCAGACCGGCCAGATGCTGCCCCCCTATGACAGCCGCGAAACGTTGGAGCGGTTGAACGCGGCGGCGGCGATGACGGGCGCGCGGCGGATATTGTGCCTTGGCGACAATTTCCACGATGACGGCGGCCCGGCACGCATGGAGCCGGAAGCGGCCCGGATGCTGGGCGATCTGGCGCGGCGACTCGATGTGGTATGGATCGTGGGCAATCACGATGCGGGGCTGGCCGCAGAAATGACGGGCGATGTGGTCGAGGAGATGACGCTGAACGGCATCGCCTTGCGTCACGAGGCTCTGGCCGAAGAAGCAGGGCCGGAGATCTCAGGCCATTACCATCCCAAATTGCGGCTGCGGGTACGCGGACGCGCGATCAGCCGTCCCTGTGCGCTGCGCAGCGAGAATCGGCTGATTTTGCCCGCATTTGGCGCGTTGACCGGGGGGATGGATGCCGCCGACCCGGCGCTGATCGCCGCTATGCGGCCCGCAAAACGCGCCGAGGCGATCTTGTGCGCGGCGGCAAAAGCCGTCATCATGCCCGTCTGGACCGCCTGAGACACAAGTTTCGCGATTTTGCCTCACCTGTGGCGAAATTGCGCTTTCATGCATGTGTGTTTCGATCTAAAGGCGCTCATCCAGAAATGTTCTATGGAGAGTAGATTATAGCCCCCCCTCCCCGGCGCAGCATGGCGCCCCCCGTCAAAAGCGGGCCTCGCTACAACGAGATGATTAACGTGCCCAAGGTGCGCGTGATCGATGACGAGGGCGAAAACCTCGGCATCCTGTACACGCGCGAAGCGATCGAGCGTGCGTTCGAACTTGGGCTTGACCTTGTCGAAGTGTCGCCCAACGCCGACCCGCCGGTCTGCAAATTCCTCGACGTGGGCAAGTTCCGCTATGAGGCGCAGAAAAAGGCCAACCTGGCCCGCAAGTCGCAAAAGACGCAGGAGATCAAAGAGATCAAGATGCGTCCCAATATCGACGATCACGACTATGACGTGAAGATGCGCGCCATTCACAAGTTCATCGGCGAAGGTGACAAGGTGAAGGTGACGTTGCGCTTCCGCGGTCGCGAACTTTCGCACCAGCAGTTGGGCATGAACCTGCTCAAGCGCGTGCAGGAAGATGCGGCCGAACTGGCCAAGGTCGAAGCCTATCCGCGCATGGAAGGCCGTCAGATGCTGATGGTGCTTTCGCCCAAATAAGGCTACAAAGACCCTGCCTCGCTGGTTTGGCGGCCATTTCCGGCCAAACAGGCTGACCGGCAGGATCTACGAAGAGGCGCTGGAACCCCAAGGAGCGATCCGGGCGGTTCCGGCGCCTTTTTCTTTGCCTGCAGAGGATCTGCTGCGGGGCCGCACCTCAGGCATCCGCCCGAAGCTTGCAGCGCCGGGAGCGGGGCTGGGACCGCACAAAATCGAAAATGTCAGGGGGCCTGTAAGCCGGGTTCTGTGAAGGCCGCTCGTATCCTTGCGGACGCGGCGGCCAGCGGCAGCCATTCCTCTCGGCGCCCTGTTGCCAGTGCGCTCCAGCAACCAACCCGGGCAACTGGCGCGAAACCCGCCTGTCCTTGCGGACGCGTTGCCCCTATTCGGTCTTGCTCCGGGTGGGGTTTGCCTTGCCGATTCTGTCGCCAGAATCGCGGTGCGCTCTTACCGCACCCTTTCACCCTTACCTTGGGATTTGCATCCGTTCGGCGGTTTGCTCTCTGTGGCACTTTCCCTTGAAGGTCGGCCAAAAGCCTTCCCCCCGGCGGGCGTTACCCGCCACCCTCGTTTCGTGGAGCCCGGACTTTCCTCGGCAGAGTTGAACCCTGACGCGGCTGCCCCGCCCCCTGACGCGCGGACCGCTAGCAGGCTTTGGCAGGGGAGAAAAGCGATTAAGGCGACGATTTTTGCGCTGCATCAAGGCAAGGCTTGCCCACGATGCCATGGCAGGCCTGACACCATACGCCGCGCGCTCGATATATTCAGAAACCATCACATTACACTTATGTTGCAACTGCGTCACACTGTTGCTGAATTTTGGATGAATATGTCAAAACGCGATTGCATGTCGCGGCCCACCCCCCAATAGACTTTCATCACTGTAAGTAAAGTGCCGGTGCGGGCTCTTCCCACAGGCGCTTTCAGGGGGACAATCCAGTTATGAATAACCACAAGCACCTTCGTGGCGCGTGGCTGCGCCATGGTGTTGCAGCGCTCTCGCTTGTCACCACGCTCGCCTCGGCCCCGGCCTTTGCGCAGGCCACTGCCAGCGAACCGGAAACCATCGTCGTCACCGGCACGCTGTTCCGCCGCACCAACACCGAAACGCCTTCGCCGGTCACCGTGCTGACCTCTGAATCGTTGATTAAGGCCGGTATCACCACCGCCTCGGACGCGATTCGCTCGATTTCGGCCGACGGCGCCGGTTCGATCGGTTCGGGCTTCCAGTCGGGCTTCTCGGCGGGCGGTTCGGCCGTGTCGCTGCGCGGTCTGGGCGTTTCCTCGACCCTCGTGCTGGTCGATGGCCTGCGTTCGGCCAATTTCCCGCTGAACGATGACGGCCACAATGCCTATGTCGACCTCAATTCGATCCCCTTCAGCCTGATCGACAAGATCGAAGTGCTCAAGGACGGCGCTTCGTCGAGCTATGGCGCGGATGCGATCGGCGGCGTGGTCAACCTCAAGCTGAAGAAGCAGTTCAACGGCGTGGCCGGCAATGCCGAAAGCGGCATCTCCGAGCGCGGCGATGGCCGCTACAGCCGCCTGAGCGCCACGGTCGGCTTTGGCGACTATCAGAACGAGGGCTGGAATTTCTACGTCAACGGCGAATACCAATACAACGGCCGCATATCGAACGCGAGCCGCGGCTTCCCCTACAACACCCAGGATCTGCTCTCGATCGGCGGCCTCGACAAGAACGCCGACGACTCCTCGATGACCCGCAACGTGCCCACCGCCTATGTCGTGCGCACCTCGCAGAGCGATCTGAACAACCCGCTTTCGGGCGGCATTAATGCATCCGACGGCAAGACGGCGCAATATACCGCGCTTGGCCTTGCCAATTGCGCGGGCGGCACCTTCACTGCCTCAAACGGCACCGGCTGCAAATACGATCTGGTCAACCAGTATCGCCAGATCGCCCCGCTGCAGGAACGCTACTCGATCAACGGCCGCCTCAGCTTCCGCGTCTCGGACAGCATCGAAGGCTATATCACCGGCAGCTGGAGCCACAGCTATGTGTCGATCAATGGCACGCCTTCGGCCATTCGCGCCACCCAGCCCTTCGGCGGCTCGCCCACGCTGGCCTCGTCCAGCCCCGGCATCGTGCTGCCCGTCTACGTCTGCTCCTCGGGCGTGAACTGCGCCACGGCGGCGGATCGTCAGCTCAACACGACGAACAACCCCTATGCTTCGGCCTATGCCAATGATCCGACCAATGGCGCGGCCCGCATCTATTACATGTTCGGCGACATTCCGGCGGGCAGCGAGCGCACCAATGACGTGTATCGCTTCACCTCGGGCCTGAACGGCAAGATTGGCGAAAGCACCGACTGGCGCGTTGAGGGCGTCTATGCCCGCGACAACCTGAAGCTGACCCAGCACGGCCTGCTCAACATCGCCAACCTGATGAAGGCCATCAACACCGGGTCGTATAATTTCGCCAATCCGTCGGCCAATTCGGCGGCTGTGCGCAACTTCATCGCCCCGGACCGGACCACGCCGTCCTATTCGGAAATGTATGGCGTTGACGCTTCGATGACGCGCTCGCTGTTCGAACTGCCCGGCGGCAAGGCGCAGCTGGCCATCGGCGGCCAGATCCGCGCTGAAAAACTGGAAAACCGCAACCAGAATGTGGCGCTCGACACCTATGGCCTGACCACGGCTTCGGCCTATGGCCAGCACACCGTGTCGGCGGCCTATTTCGAAGTCGATGCGCCGATCTCGCGCATGCTCGACACCAACTTCTCGGGCCGTTTCGACCATTATTCGGAAGGCTATTCGAAGTTCTCGCCCAAAGTTGGCGTGAAGTTCACCCCGATCAAGGCGCTGGCCTTCCGCGGCACCTACTCGGAAGGCTTCCGTGCCCCGACCTTTGCCGAATCGGGTCCGCGCAGCCAGTATGCCGGTTTCGTTTCGACGACCCCGCCCGCCGGTTTTGTTGACCAGCACGGCGGCGCCGCGGCCAACAATTCCTATAACAACGTCTATAATCTGGGCCGTGGCTCGGTTGGCAACCCCAACCTCAAGCCGGAAAACTCGCGCAGCTTTACGTTGGGCATGATCGCCCAGCCGACGCGTTGGCTCAGCTTCACGGCTGACTATTACAACATCAAGAAGTCGAACCTGATCGTTTCGGGCCCGCTGGCCGGTAAGGCTGTGGACGCCTATTTCAGCGCCACCAATCTGGCCGCTGCTCAGGCCGCCGTGGCCGCTGTTGGGCCGGGCTATTCGGTGAACTCGGTTGACTCTGTCGACCCGCTCTATCCCGACGCCCTGCCGCGCGTGCTGATCATCAACGTGCCCTATGTGAACGCGAACTACTCGGTCACCTCGGGCCTTGATTTCTCGGCCACGGCCAAGGTCAATCTGCCGCGCAACATCAAGTGGACCAGCCGTCTGGAAGCCACTTATGTCATTCGTTATGACCTGAACAATGCCGGTGTGCTCCAGCGTTATGCCGGCACCTTTGGCCCCTACGACCTGTCGTCGGGCAACGGCACGCCGCGCATCCGCGGCAACTGGCAGAACACGCTGGAAATCGGTCAGCTCTCGCTCAGCCTGACGACCTACTATGTGGGCCGCATCAAGGAAACGGCTGCCGACCAGGCCAGCACGGACACCAGCTGCTCGCAGAACCTCTACAAGACCGGCAACAACTTCTGCTATGTCAGCCCGTTCATCAACAATGACTTCAACGCGACGCTCAAGATCAACGATCGCATGACCGTCTATGGCATTGTGAAGAACCTGTTCGACGCCAAGGCTCCGGTGGCCCCGGCCGCCTACTCCAGCGCGCCGAACTTCCTCACCACCTGGCACTATGCCGGTCTGGTGGGCCGCGAATTCCGCGCGGGCGTGAACATCAAGATGTAAACATCGCGTGGGCCGGAAAGGGCTTTGGCTCTTTCCGGCCTGCGGATGAGCAATTGGGCGCTGCCTTTCCATTGCGGGGGCGGCGCCTTTTTTGTTTTTAGGGGGGAAGTATGCCTCCGGCGGGCAAAGGGCGGGGGCCCTTTGCAATCCCATGAATTGGGTGGTGCCGGATTTGTGGGGGTGATTTTTCCGGATGGTTTGAAAGCTTGCGGCGCGGCAACCTTGTGCTGATCGGCGCCGCAGGCCTCAAAATTCAAACGCCGCGTCCTTCGCCCAAGGCCAATCCCATGGCGCAACGATGACAGTATCGGGATTGCAAAGGGCCCCCGCCCTTTGCCCGCCGGAGGCAAACCTTCCCCTGTTAATAGGGAAAGTCCTCCTCCCCGCATTCCTTCCAATCCTCGCCCTCCGATGCATCACGCGCGATCAGCAATTCGAAGAGCAAAGCCCCCACCTCGCCGTCCAGTTCGCCATCGACGATGCGCGGGCGGAACCGGCGCTGAAAGGCGGCGACAGCGGCCCGGCCATCGGTGACTTCATAGCCGAAGCGTTCGAGGGACAAATAAAACGCCCCCGGATTTTCATGCAGCAGCCGGATGCGCGGATGCGGCGTGGGCAGCGCCAGCCCATAGCGCGCGAGCAATTCCCAGTCGAACAACTCGCCCGGATCCTGTTTGCGCGCGGGGGCAACATCGGAATGGCCCACCACATTGGCCGGTTCGATATTATGCCGCGCCATGATGCTGGAAAGGAGCGGAATCAACGATTCCATCTGCGCCTCGGTAAAGGGGCGATAGCCGAATTCGTGGCCGGGGTTGACGATCTCGATGCCGATGCTGGCCGAGTTGACGTCGGTGATTCCGCGCCAATAGGATCGCCCCGCATGCCACGCCCGCTTTTCCTCGGGCACAAGGCGGATGACGGTGCCATCCTCGTCGATCAGGTAATGGGCCGAAACCTCAGCGGCCGGATCGCACAGACGGTCGAGCGCCTCCTGCATGGTCTGCATGCCTGTGTAATGCAGCACGACCATGCTGATCGGCAATTTTCGCTCATTGCAATTGGGCGAGAGGCATTCGCGGTGAACCAGTTCGTTCATGCCAGCTTCTCCCCCAATGCCATCAGGCCGGAATGACCGCGCCCATCACCAGCGCTTCCTCGCTCAGCGCATATTGCACGCTGCCGCCAAGACCCGCCGCCATCACCTGAAGCATGGCCGCAGGCGCGGTCTTGCTTGACAATTCGCCCGGCGCCAATTTGCCGTCCAGCGCCAGCCCGATGGCCGGATCGAAGGCGATGCGCGGCCCCGCCGCGCGCACGACGATTTCGGCGGCGCCGTCGCGCACCTCGGCGGCAATGTCGATCGTGCCGCCGCGCACCAGCCCATCAATCGCGATCAATGCAAAGTTGAGCAGCGTTTTCACCGCCGATTTGGGCAGCATATCATTGCCCAGCGCGAAATTGACCGCCACCCGATCCTTGCCCGCCAGCAAAGCCTCGATCAGCCCGCGCGGTTCGGCCACGGGAATCAGGTCGCCAAAGCCCCCCGCCGCGCCAAAGGCCAGACGGTAGAATTTCAGCTTGTTCGCGCTGACCCGCGCCGATTGTTCGAGCAGTTCGAAACAGCGCTCGCGCATCGCCGGATCTTTTTCCTCGGCCAGCAGTTCCAGCCCGTTCGACAGCGCGCCCACCGGGCTGAGCATATCGTGACACAGGCGCGAACAGAGCAGGCTGGCAAGTTCAAGGGCAATCGTACGGTCGATGGTATCGGACATTTTGTGCATTTTCCCGGATGGCGCCTGATGGTTGCGCCTGTTTGTCGCAGGGCGCCCTTACGCTTCCCTTAACCCTCATCTTCGCGTGTGAAAAGCACTTCAAATCCATTGGCCCCATCGCGCCACCAACTGACCGTTTTGCCGCCACAAATCGCCCAGATCCGGCCATCGCGCGCGGCCATGGCGGCATCGGTTTTGCTGGGCGTGGCAAGGCCGGTGGGGTGGGAATGGTAATAGCCCAGCACCTGCTCTTCCCCCGCCCTTTCGGCGCGAAAGGCCGCGATAAGGGCCGCCGGATCAATCTCAAAATGGCGCGAAGGATCGGGCGCGACATTGGCGCAGGGGCGGATTTGCGCCACATTTTGGCCCCACCCCAACAGCAATCCGCAGGCCTCATCCGGGTGCGCCCGGACGGACTCTTCGCGGATCGCGGCGATTATTCCCCTTGCCAAGTGAATTTCCATGCCCATTTGCAAAAGAATGAGCATGGGGGAAAGCATCGTACAAGGGGCAATTTCAGGCGGCGGTCGGCTGGACCGCGCGCTGGCGGAAAGCTGCCCGGCAGGGGCAGCGCTCTCGCGCGAGCGAATCAAGGCGCTGATCGGCGAAGGCCGGGTAACCATCGATGGCCGCGCAGTGTCGCAGGCCTCGATGAAAGTGGCCGCGGGCGCGCAATTCATCATCGCCCTGCCCGAAACCGCGCGCCTGGACGCGGTGGCGCAGGATATTCCGCTCGACGTGGTTTACGAGGATGACCATCTGATCGTGGTGGACAAGCCAGCGGGCCTTGTCGTTCATCCGGCGGCCGGCAATCCCGACGGTACGCTGGTCAATGCGCTGCTGCATCATTGCGCGGGGCAGTTGTCGGGCATTGGCGGGGTGGCGCGCCCAGGCATCGTCCACCGGATCGACAAGGACACATCGGGCCTGCTGGTGGTGGCCAAATCGGACATCGCGCATGAAGGTCTTGCGCGGCAATTTGCCGACCACTCGATCGAACGCGCCTATCTGGCGCTGACGCAGGGCATTCCCAATCCGCCGCGCGGGACGCTGCGCGGCGTGATCGCCCGCCACCCCACCGACCGCAAGCGGATGGCCCTGATGCCTGAAACCCTTATCAAACCGGGCGGCGATACCATAGAGGGCGATGACACAGGCCCAAAGCGCGGCAAACATGCCGTCACACATTTCCGCCTGCTCGAGTCGCTGGATCGCGCCGCGCTGGTCGAATGCCGACTCGAAACCGGGCGCACGCATCAGGTGCGCGTGCATATGGCCTCGATCGGCCACGCCTTGCTGGGCGATCCGGTTTATGCCCGATCACAGAAATCGCAAAAACCAATCCTGGCAGAGCTTGGCTTTGCGCGGCAGGCGTTGCATGCTGCGGTTCTCGGTTTTACGCATCCGGTTTCTGGCGAAACTCTCCGTTTCGCCAGCCAGTTGCCCGCTGACATGCGGGAACTTTTATGCCGGTTGGGCGGTTCTGATGCCGACCAGCCGGTCTCTTCCCTGCTATCCGGTGCCATTGGGCCGGGCAGCAAGGAGGGCCAACCGTGGCCGCCGCCGAGGGATGCCTGTTAAGGGTCCGTCAATGCGCGTGCTGACAAGTTGAAGGACGATGACTGCTATGACCCAAGACAGCAATCTGCCCGCCGTCCCGGCGCTTGCCTCCGGCGAGGACGGGCTGAACCGCTATATGTCGCAAATCCGCAAGTTCCCCGTGCTGACGGCGGAACAGGAATATATGCTGGCCAAGCGCTATGCCGAGCATCAGGATCCTGATGCCGCGCGCCAACTGGTCACCAGCCACCTGCGCCTCGTGGCGAAGATCGCGATGGGCTATCGCGGCTATGGCCTGCCGATGAGCGAGCTGATTTCCGAAGGCAACATCGGGTTGATGCAGGGCGTCAAGAAATTCGAACCCGACCGCGGTTTCCGTCTGGCCACCTATGCGATGTGGTGGATCAAGGCCAGCATGCAGGAGTTTATCCTGCGTTCGTGGAGCCTTGTGAAGATGGGCACCACGGCGGCGCAAAAGAAGCTGTTCTTCAACCTGCGTCGGATGAAGAAGAACATCGACGCCTTTGAGGACACCGACCTTCACCCTGACGATGTGAAGAAGATCGCCACCGACCTTGGCGTGTCCGAGGCCGAGGTGGTCAACATGAACCGCCGGATGATGATGGGCGGCGATGCTTCGCTCAACGTGTCCTTCAACGAGGATGGCGAGGGCCAGTGGCAGGACATGCTGGCCGATCAGGGCCCGTTGCAGGACGAAACCGTCGCCAATGCCGAGGAGGCCCAATGGCGCCACGCGCTGCTGGCCGAGGCGATGGAAAGTTTGAACGAGCGCGAGCGTGCGATCCTCTTCGAACGGCGCCTGACCGACGATCCCAAGACGCTCGAAGAACTGAGCCAGACCTATAATGTCAGCCGCGAACGTGTGCGCCAGATCGAGGTGCGCGCCTTTGAAAAGCTGCAAAAGGCGATGCAGTCCATCGCGCGTGAAAGGATGCTGGTGGCTGCGGCCTGATGCAGCACCGGGGCGGGATGCTTTCCGCCCCATTCCGGCACAGGTCCGGTTAACGATCTTGCCGCGAATCATCACCTGCCCAAACTGCTCTCCGAACGCGGGGAGTGAAGATGGACGAGGCAATCTGGCTGATTTCTGACGGTCGCAGTGGCAGCACGTGGTTTTCGCGCCTGTTGGCCTCGGCGCGCCCCTGCCATATCGAACATGAGCCTGTTCACCCGCTTTTCACCCCGACGCTGAGCGATGAGGCGCAATTGCCTCTGCCTTGCGACCCGGTGATTGAAAACAAGCTGGTGCCCTTGTTCGAGGCGATCCGGGCGGGCCATCACCGCACCGCCCGTTTTGGCGAGAGTGACCGACGCGCCGATGGCGGGCTAATCATCCGCGATGTCTTTGCCCTGATGGTCGCGCCGCGCATGATCGAATTGCTACCCTGGCTCCGCCCGGTGGTGATCCTGCGCCACCCTTGCGAAGTGGCTGCGTCGAAATGCGCGCTTTCCGATTGGGTATGGTTCAGCCAGGTTGAGATGCTGGCGCGCGATGAGGTGCTGCTGGCAGCTTTTCCACAATTGCCTCGGCTGATCGCCCGCGCGCGCAGCCCGTTTCAGCGTTACGTGCTGACATGGTGCGTGGCCCATGCGTTTTTGCTGTCGCGCATCGCGCCATCTCGCCTGCATGTGGTGCGTTATCCTTCGCCGCTGGATGCCGCGCGTCGCAATGTGGCGCAAATCATGGGATGCGAGGCGCCCCAGGCCGACTTTCATCAGGCCTTTGTCGAGCGTTCGCCCACCGATCGCCCACCCGACGGGCGTCCCTTGCTGACTCGCCTTATCCATCCGCGCCGCGCCCCCGGCGAGACCGAATGGCAATGGGCCAACGCCATGCTGCACGAATTCGCGCTGGAGCCGTGGTTCCCGATTTCCGAATCGGCCACCGGATTATCCCACGCAAAAGCGCTGGCAGGCTAATCCGGCCAAAAAATCTGCCCCCTTGTCCTATTTAATATGTTGATTTGATGACGGGCTTTGTAATTTCTTAGGAATATTGCCGTTACTATGCATTCTTACTAGGTGTGGCGTTAGGATAATTCCTGCGCCGCTTATTCTGGCAAGGATCAACTCCATGGCTGTCGAGACGCCCCCCTCGCATGGCGAAAACCTTTCCGATGTGTCTTTCACCTCGGGCCTGCATGGGCTGATCGGGGCCTCCCCGGCCATGCGCGAGGTCTATTCCCAGATCAAATATCTGGCCGCAAGCCGGGCCAATATCTTTATTTCGGGCGAAACCGGCACCGGCAAGGAGGCCTGCGCCGAAGCCATCCATCGCGCATCGCCCCGCTCGGCCGCGCCCTTTGTCACGGTGTCCTGCAATGCCATGCCGCCCGAGCTGATCGAGCGGCGGATCTTTGGTGACCCGTCCGAAAGCTCGCCTGCCGCCCCCCCCTTCGCACTGCGCGCGGCTGATCGCGGCACCTTGTTTCTTGATGAGGTCAGCGTGCTGCCCCTGCCGCTTCAGGGGCGCCTGCTGCGCTTTTTGCAAAGCGGCATGGCGGGGCGCACGCTGGTTGATGTTCGTCTGATCTGTTCGAGCAGCCGCCCGATGCTGAACGAACTGGCCTCGGGCAAATTCCGCGAGGATCTCTATTACCGTCTGGCGGTGGTGCCGCTCGAACTGCCGCCCTTGCGCGAACGCGGCGGCGATATCGAGGCGTTGGCGCAAAGTTTCCTGCGCCGCTTTGCCCGCGAACAGGGCAAGAAATTCGATCCCCTTGGCCCGGATCACATTGCAGCGCTCGAAGCCTATGCGTGGCCGGGCAATCTTCAGGAATTGCAGAATGTGATCCGCCGCGCCGTCCTATTGTTCGACGGGCCGGACCTGCCGTTGCGCGCGCTGCCCGCCGTGCCGCCCGCGCCCTTGGGCCAGACCCCGCAAACGGTCGAAGCCCCGGCCCAGCGGCCCGCCTCCGCCGAAACCAGCCACGAGGCTTTGTTCGAAGCGCTGGCCGGGTTGACACTGGATCAGATCGAAAGACTGGCGATCGAGGGGGCCATTCAGGCCGCACATGGCAGCCTGCCGGGGGCCGCGCGCATTCTGGGGGTCAGCCCATCGACGCTTTATCGCAAGCGCGAACGCTGGAACGACGCCCAGCGCAGCGCCTGATGTCAGGCGGGGTTACCAGTCCCCGCCATTGCCGTCATCCGAGGAATCCCAGGAACTGTCGTCGGAAATGCCAAAGTCATTGCCGCCCATGTCCTGATTGGAATTGCCCGAATCCCAGCCCGAATTGTCCTCGCGCAACGGGCGGCGCTGTTCGTCCTTATGATCGCCGAACATGCCGTCGATGATCTTCTCACCGGCGGCAAAACCCGCGCCCGCCGCCGCGCCCGTGGCCAAACCACCAAGGATCGAGGAGCCCATGCCGCCGCCCTGCTGCGGAGGATAGCCGGGCTGCGGATAACCGCCGCCATAGCCCTGATTGCCATAACCGGGGCCGCCATAGCCGGGGCCTCCAAAACCCTGCCCGCCCTGCGCACCATAGGGCGCATTATAGACCTCGGCCTGACGGCTGCGGCGGCGGAAAAAGGCCAGTACGCCAAACACCAGCGCGCCGATCAGTACGATGCCGACCCACGAGATCCCGCGCGATTGCGCAGGCTGGGGCGCCTCACTGCGCGTGACCGCGCCGTTTCCCACCGATCCGCCATTAAGCTGCGACTTGAGCGCGGCCACCGATTGCGGCTGGATGCCCGGCAGACCCGGCGCCAGCTTTTCCGCCTGCGCCAGTTGCGCCCGCGCATCGGCGGTCTTGCCCTGCTTGGCCAGCAATTCGGCCTGAACGTAATGGGCCTTGGCGCTGTTCGGGTGAGCCTTGAGCACCTCGTCCATCATGGTCACGGCCTTGTCCACCTGCCCCGCGCGGGCGGTGGCATAGACATCGCGCACGCTTGGTTCGGCCGCCATCACCGGCGCCGACACCATCATCAGGGCCACAGGGGCCAAAAGCCACAGGGCAGACTTCTTCATCTTCCTCACTCCATTTGACGCAAGCCGCGCCGCAACGTGATCTGGTGCGCCTTATGACTTTTGCAAGATGAACAGGCCCTGTGCCGCATCGAGTGCGGCCGCGACCACCGCATCGCGCGAACCATCCGCCGCAAGGACGCGCCAATCCGACAGATCGCCGCAATTATAGGCCATCTGGCGCGCCACCACGGCGGCATCGGCATCCGAAGCATCGCCCCGCCGCGCCGTAACCCTTTGCTGCATCGTCGCGCCATCGGCCGTCAGCCAAAGACCGAGAAAGGGCGCATCCGCCGCACGGGCCGCCTGCGCGATGGCCGCGCGTTCGTCCGGCGCGGCAAAGACCGCATCGGCCACCACCGGCCATCCCCGGCACAGCATCGCCCCGGCCCGATCAACCATCGCGGCATAGACCAGCGCGCTGGCCTCTCTTGTATAGGTTTCGCCCGGCAGGCGATCTTCGGGGGCCACGCCCGCCAAACTCTTGCGGATCACATCGGAACGCAGCCAGCGCGCACCCGGCGCCGCGCCGATCCTGTGCGCCAGCGCCCCGGCCAACGTCGATTTGCCCGTGCCCGACAGCCCGCCCACCGCGATCAGCCCCACCGCGCCGGGCCGCAAAAATTTCAGCGCCGCATCGAGATAAGCAAGCGCCTCGCCCGCCTTGTCCGCGCGCGCCGCGCCGCTCAACCGCACCGCCGTGGCCGCCCCCACATGCGCCCGGATCGCCGCGCGCACCGACAGGAACAGCGGCAGCGCGGGCCAGCCATCCTCCTCGCCCATCCGATCAGCATAGCGATTGGCGATGAGATTGGCGGCTTGGGCATAGCCCTTGTGCCACAGATCCATCAGCAGAAAAGCCAGATCATAAAGCAGGTCAGTCGTCGCCAGTTCGGCGCTGAATTCAAGGCAGTCGAAAGGCACGGGCCGCCCCTGCCACAGGCATATATTGGCCAGATGGAGATCGCCGTGCCCATGGCGCACCTTGCCCGCCCGCGCCCGGACGTCGAGCAGATCGGCCACCTGGGCCAGAGCCTCAAGGCTTCGCGCCTGCAAATCAGCGACCTTGCCCGCGGGCAGCAGATCGGGGGCGATGGCGGCAAAGGAGCGGGCGTTGCCGATAATCACCTCCCGCATCCGAGCCGCCCCATCGGCGTCGGGCAGGATCTGCGCCTTGCCATGAAAATCGGCCACGCCATCGGCCAGAGCATGGAGCATCGGCTGGGTCAGCGCCCCACGCGCGGCCACCTGCGTCAACAGGTCCTGCGCGGGAAAGCGGCGCATGACGACCACCCAGTCGATCACCTCGCCTGCCCCATCCCAGCCCGGCGCCCCGTCCGCCCCACGCCGGATCGCGCGCAGCCCGCAATAGAGGTCGGGCGCCGTGCGTCGGTTGAGCACCAGTTCGGCCCGGCACGCCGCCTCACGCAGGGCCAGCGTGGAGAAATCGAGATAGCCCAGATCAACCGCGCGCTTGAGCTTATAGACTGTGTCGGGGCCAAGGAAGATCATCGCCCCATGGGTGTCGATCCGCTCGACGCCGGGCGCGGAGAGAAAGGCGATGGTCACGCTCTGGTCCTGCTCGCTGTGATCCATGGCCATGGGATGCGCCTTTATGCCTTCTGCTCAATCTATTGCATATCAGATCATGGCGCATGTTGCGCCTCGTCAACAAGGCTGGCTGGATCAGCCGCGCGCGCGATGCTATGGAAACCGCCTTATGGCCCCGCCCAGCGAAGAAAGCCACGCATGAACCAGACGCGCATAAACGAGACTGGCGCTGTCGACACAACCTTGCGAAAGCCCGCGCCCGATGCGCTGTCTGATTCTGGGCCCGAAGAGGTGGAGATCAAGCTGGCCACCGGCGAGGCCATGCTCAAAGCCTTGCGCCGACATCCCGCCTTGCAGGGCGAAAGCCAATGCGAAAGCCTGCGTACAACCTATTTCGACACGCTGGACGGCGCGCTGGCGGCGGGCAAGGCCAGTCTGCGCGTCAGGCGGCGGGCGAAGGGCTGCGAACAGACGCTGAAAATCGCGCTGGGCCGCAAGAGCCAGATGCAGCGCAGCGAATGGAACCAGCCCTTGCATGCCGATGCGCAGGCCCCCGACCCGGCCGCCTTTCCGGCCCCGGCGGCGCTGGCGCTGGATCAGATGCGGCAGGGCGCGCATCTTGTGCCTTATGCCGAGCTGATCGTGGAGCGTGAAACGAGACTGCTGCGGCGGGACAAGGCTTTGATCGAGGTCGCCTTTGACACGGGCGAGATCCGTGCTGGTGAACGTCCCAGTCAGCCGATTGCCGAAATCGAGCTGGAATTATGCGAAGGGCGGTTGGCGGACCTTTTGCGACTGGCGCTGGAATTGCCGCTGGGGCCGGATCTGGGCTGGTCGATCCGCACCAAGGCGCACCGGGCGCAGGCGCTGGCCAAGGGGCGCGCACCGCAGGCCGTATCCGCCGCCCCGGTGGCCCTGACGCGGGGCATGAGCGCGGGCCGCGCCGTTCAGACGATCGGGTGGAATGCGCTGGCCCATGCGGTGGGCAATCTGGGGCTGGTGATCACGCGGGGCGATGCAGGGGCGATCCATCAGTTGCGGGTGGCGATCCGGCGGCTGCGCGCGGCGCTTTCGCTGTTTGGCAAAGATCTGCTGACGGGTGATCCGCGGGCGCGGGAATGGCGGCAGGAATTGCGCGAGGCCGCGATACTGCTGGCCCCGGCGCGCGATCTCTATGTGTTGGCGCAGGGGATCAAACATCCGCCCGAAGCGCTGCTGCGCGCGCAGACCATCGCAACTCAGGCCGCACGCGAGGGGTTGGGCCAACCCCGGTTTCAGCGACTCTGGCTGCAACTCGCACTCTGGCTGGAAGAAGGCGCCTATCTGGCTTCGCCGCTGGCCGGGGCAGCGGTAGAACCTTTGGCCGCCACCATGATCGAGCGCCAGCGCGGCGCGATCCGGGGGATGCGCAAACGTCTGGCCGGGATGAGCGACCGGGACCTGCATGACCTGCGCAAGGATTTGAAAAAGCTGCGCTATTCGGCGGGATTCTTTCAGCCGCTGGACAAAAGCCGGACCGCGCGCGCGCATCAGGATGCACTGGAGCAGGTGCAGGAAGCGCTGGGCCGGATACAGGATCAGGCCAGCGCGATGCAGGCGGGCGTGGCCATTGCACGCCTGCTCGACATGCCGCGCGGCGAGGCGCTGACGTTGCAATCGCAGCTCGACGCGGCCATGGCCCTGCACGCTGCGGCGCGCGCGCAGGCAATTGATCGGGCCCGCGATGGGCTGGGTCTGGAAAAGGCCCATGCAGGCTGGTGGGAAGCGCTGTAAGGCGCTAGCCGGGGCAGGAAGGATAAAAGGGAGAGTCATGAGCGATACCAGCCTGCGCCTGAAAATCGCGATCCGGGTGATGAGCGGGGATGAAATCGCCATGGGGCCGGGCAAAGCCGATCTGCTTGAG
Organism: Novosphingobium sp. SG751A; assembly: GCF_013149295.1. Lineage (GTDB taxonomy): Bacteria > Pseudomonadota > Alphaproteobacteria > Sphingomonadales > Sphingomonadaceae > Novosphingobium. The sequence goes on along the minus strand of NZ_JABGCB010000002.1, from coordinate 60,043 downwards.
GCGATTGATGCCACCGGGTCGATTTCGGCCGCCGGGCGGGCCATGGACATGAGCTATCGCCGGGCATGGCTGCTGGTCGATGCGATGAACCGGTGCTGGGCCTCGCCTTTGGTGGAAACCATGCCCAATGGCGCGGCGCGTTCGGGCGCGCGGCTCAGCGTTGCCGGGCGCAAGGTGCTGGACGCCTATCGCGCCCTGCAAAGCGGCGCCGCGATGGTGGAAAACGGGGCGGAATGGCAAAGCCTGAAGGCCCAGCTTTTGCCCATCCCGCGCGAACACCAATAGGGATCGCTTGTGTATGGCAAGGTTTGCGGGTTAAAATGACAGCCAGCAAATTCCCTATTGTTTCATTTTCATGACAAGGATAGTGACAATTCGTCAGATCGCCAGCCTGCCCTATCGACGCGTTGGTGATTCGCCCGATTCGCCTGTTGAGGTCCTTATGGTTACCTCGCGGGGGACCGGACGTTGGGTTTTGCCCAAAGGCAATGCGATGAAGGGTCTGTCCGCCCATGCCGCCGCTGCGCAGGAAGCGTATGAGGAAGCAGGGCTGGAAGGCGCGGTTTGTCCCACTCCTCTGGGCGATTACCGCTATCGCAAGCAGTTAAAATCGGGCGCCTCACTCCTTGTGGACGTGAGGGTTTTTCCGTTGGCTGTAACAACCGAACTTGACGAATGGCCCGAAGCAGGGCAGCGGACGCGGCAATGGTTCCCGCTGGCAACGGCGGCGGACCTTGTTGATGAGCCAGAACTGCGCGCACTGATGGTCCGGTTTCGGCCATCCGACTTTGCCGATTCGTCCGGCAAGCCAATCGTGGGCCGCAGTCTGGCACTGATGAGGGAAACTGTTCGAATGTTTCACTGGTTTCAGGCGCTGCTCCCCAAGCAGGGCAATTTCTTCGCGCTGTTTGAAGCCCATGTTGCCACGCTGACCGCGGGCAGCGACGCTTTGGCCCGCCTGCTTCAAGGCGGTTCGGGCATGAATCAGCATATCCGCGAGATTGTCGAGCGCGAGGAAGAAGCCGACAATATCACGCGCGAAGTGCTCACCACGGTGCGCAAGACGTTCCTGACCCCGTTCGACCGCAGCGCGATCACCAGCCTGATCGGTTCGATGGACGATTCGATCGACCAGATGCAGCAGACCGCCGGCGCGGTCAGCCTGTATGAAGTGACCGAATTCGAGCAGGAAATGCGCGACATGGCCGCGATCATCGTCGATTGCTCGCGCCTGCTGGCCGAAGCGATGCCGCTGCTGCGCGACATTCACGGCAATGCCGCCCGCCTGCACGAGCTGACCGGGCGCATCGTCGAAATGGAAGGCCATTCGGACGAAATCCACGCCAAGGGCCTGAAGAAGACCTTCAAGCTTTATGGCAAGGCCGATCCGCTGACTTTCTTTATCCAGCGCGAAATCTACATTCACCTCGAAAAGGTGGTGGACCGTTTCGAGGACGTCGCCAACGAGATCGACGGTCTCGTGATCGACCACGCCTAAGGGGGCGAACAGATCATGGACCATGTTATCGTGGCCCTGCCCTTGATCATCGCCCTTGTGGCGCTGGCGCTGGCATTCGACTTTATCAACGGCCTGCATGACGCAGCCAATTCCATCGCAACGGTGGTTTCGACCAAGCTGTTGACGCCGGTGCAGGCGGTGCTTTTCGCCGCCTTCTTCAACTTTGCCGCCTATTGGCTGTTCGGGTTGAAAGTGGCCGAAACGGTGGGCAAGGGCATCATCGACAAGGATGTGGTCACCCCCCATGTCATCTTCGGCGCCCTGGTGGGCGCGATGGTCTGGAATGTGTTCACATGGATTAAAGGCATCCCCTCGTCATCCAGCCATGCGCTGGTGGGCGGGCTGGTCGGCTCGGGCGTGATGCATGCGGGCACCCATGCCGTCGTATGGTCGGGCATCATCAAGACCACCTCCTTCATCGCGCTGGCGCCTTTGCTGGGCATGATGGCGGCGATGATGCTGATGATGATCACCTCGTGGATCTTCATGAAGGCCACCGCCAAGAGCGCGGAAGGCGTGTTCAAGAAGCTGCATATCGTCTCGGCGGCGGCCTATTCGCTGGGCCACGGCGCCAATGACGCGCAAAAGACCATGGGCATCATCACGGTGCTGCTCTATTCGCAGGGTCTGCTCAAGGGCGACTTTGCGGTGCCGGGCTGGGTCGTGATCGGCTGCTATGTCGCCATGGGCCTTGGCACGCTGTCGGGCGGGTGGAAAATCATCGAAACCATGGGCAGCCGCATCACCAAGCTGTCGCATCATCAGGGCTTCTGCGCCTCGATGGGCGGTTCGCTGCTGCTGTTCGGCGCCACCGCTTTCGGTATCCCGGTTTCGACGACGCACACAATCACCGGCTGCATCATGGGCGTGGGTGCTGCCAAGCGGACCAGCGCGGTGCGCTGGGGCGTGGCGCAGCGTCTGGTTGTGGCATGGTTGGTGACCATTCCGGCCGCAGCTCTGGTGGGCGCGGCCTTCTATGAAATCGCGGTGCTGATCGACCGGGCGCTTTAAGGGGTCTATGCGAGGGTCCAGACCCTCGCGCTCCCTATACTGATCAGGTTCGGCATTTCGTGTCGGACGTAATGTAAAAAATTTCAAAGCTGCGGCGCCAATCAAAGCGCCGCAGGCTTTATCATATCGCAAAGTAAGCCAGCCCTACGAGCCGAAGCGCGCCTCCATTAACAGGATTGCAAGGGAACAAGTCCCTTTGCCCGCCGGAGGCAAAACCCTACCCCTTCTTCTCGCCAGGATAGTTCAGCCGCAGCGAAACCGGCGCATGACACTGCCGGATCGCCTCGCCCACATGCTGCGCCCGCTCGGCTGTCAGGGACCCTGAGACCAAAGGATGCCCCCTTTCGCGGGTTACTTCCTCGGCGGTAAAAGGCCGGGTGCCCACAGGGGCGCTATCCCCGCCCACCACGAACACCATATAATTGAGCATATCGGCCAGCTCGGCATTATCGGTGATCCGGCTATGCGCGATATTGGGCAGGCGCAGCAGATAGGCACGCGAGGCGGGTGTACACATCAGCCAGCCCACCCTACCCCGCAATTCAGGCAAAGCGGCAGGCGCCGAGCGCCCGTCCGGCCCATGGCACCCGCCACAATGCTCGATAAAATCGGACCGTGCGAGGTCAGGATCGCTGATGCCCTTTGCCGGATCAGCCTGCGCCGACACCGACGCCGCCAGCCAAGGCAGCGTCAGCAAAGCGCCGGCCCCGATCCACCGCGCTACTTTCATCCTCAGGCCGGCCCCACCATCACCGCGGTCGAGCAGTGATATTCCATGCTCTGCGTGCCGAAACACCAGATGATGTTATTGTTGAGCTGCGGCACATAGAGCGGCGTTTCGCGGTCCTGATTGTCGCACATGCACTGGGTGCACATCGGCTTGCCGCAGCAATCGCGATAGGCGATCATATAGGCCTTGCCGTCCTCGGGGTTCATACAGGTGCCGACCCATGACACCGGCGAGGATTCCGCGCCCGGCGGGCAGGTGTGGATGCCCCCGCCGCAGCATGAGCACAGCGCCCCGTCGATCGCGCAATAGCGCCAGTAATCGCATTTGGTGTCATCGACCGTCTGCGCCTTGCGGGCAAAGGCGGTCTTGGCCTCCGGGCTGCGGTCGGGCTTGGCGGCCCCGGCGCGGCTGACGGGCAGCAGCGGGAACACAGGCGCGGCCACCAGCGCCCCGCCAAGGCGCGCCAGCATCCCCCGGCGCGATGTGCCCCCGGCAAAGCGGCGCAGCAGCTTTTCGGCGGCGGCATCGGGATTGAACAGTTTCATCGGCAAACCCCCGTAGAAAAATGAAAAAAGCCTTCAGCCGACGACCTTGAGCGAAGCGATATAGTCCTGCACGCTCTTCACGCCCATCTCATGAGCGATAATCAGGCTCTCAAGATGCTCGCGGCTGTTCACCAGCCCCTTGGACAGCACGACCCCATCGGCATCCATCAGCACCGCATAGGGCAGCTTGCCCACGGCGAAGGCCTGACCCACATCCGGGCCATTGACGAAAGTATAGGCCTCCAGCCCCTGCTGCGCGATCAGCTTGCGCTGGGTTGCCGCATCATCGTCGCCGATGAAGGTCAGGTCGAGCCGCTCATCCTTGGCAAAGCTCTTGGCCACCGGGATCAGCCCCTTGCACAAAGGACACATGGCCGACACGAACATCAGCAAGCGCAGCGGCTTGTCCTTGGCCGGGCCGCCGATATGGACATGGCGACCGTTCAGATCATTGGCCTCGATCACCGGGCTGCCCGAACCCACCGCAGGCCCGCCCGCCGTGGTCAGCGCACCGGCAGGCGCCACGCGCATATGCAAAACGCCCACCTGCCGCGCCAGCGCCAGCAGCGCCACCACCAGCCCGGCAATGACCAGCCACGAAACAACCTGTGAAATGACCAGCGAAAGGATCATGGCTCTATCTCCGAGTGGGAAGCCGAATGGGATGCAGACTGGCCGAAAGCGGGCTGGATTGCAGCGCCGCCAAGGCATTGAACAAATGATAGCCCAACCATACCGCCAGCCCCGCGACCATCGCGGCGATCAGCGCCATGCCGTCGGGCAAAACCGGACCAAGCGCGGCAAAAGCCAGCAAGGGCAGCGCCAGCACCAGATTGCGCGCCACCAGCATCCAGCTAAGCGGTTGACGCAATTCCGCATGGCCGCAGCCGCAATCGATAAAGCCGCGTCCGCGCCGCAGATTGACCGCCATCGCCCAGCCGAACAGCAGCAGCAAACCGCCACCCGCCAGCGCACCGGCGCGCCCAACCCCCGCCGCAAAAGGCGCCATCACCAGAGCCAGCCCAATCGCCATTTCGCCCCATGGCAACAGCCCCGCCACGGGAGCGATCAGCCCATCGAGCAACAGGCGATAATTGCCGACAACCCCGACCAGCAGGCGCCGATGTCGCCAATGGCCCAGCCCGGCAAAGGCAAAGATCAACCCCGCCCCGATGCCAAAGCCCGTCAGCAATGTCGCCAGAAGCGCAGCCATCACGGCGCCTCGACCGTGGCGATAATGCCGCCGCCAATCGCGCCGATTTTCGGCCCCAGCGTCCATGTCGCCAGATCGAGGATGTAGCCGTCATTCTTGCCGGTATTGACGAAGAGCTTGGGCTTTTCCCCCTGCGTCACCTCGATATTGTCGATGTGATCCTCCAGCGGGAAGCGCTTGACCACCTTCTTGGCCGACAGATCCACGTCCCAGATTTCCTCGCCCGCATCCTTCTGGGTCCAGAATTCGCCCATATGCATCAGCACATAGAGGTGGTTGCTGGCATGATGCCATGCGGTCAACTGCCGCCCACCGGGCAGCCAGTTGACATCGAGCGGCTTGGTATCACCGGGACGCAGACCTGCGGCGGCCTGAATGGAAAAGGGCGCGGCGACTTCGGGCTTCAGTCCGATTTTCGCCATATAGATCAGCCCGGTATAGCTGAGGAACACCGCCTCCTTGCGCTTGACCGAATAGTTATAGGCGTCAAACACCGGGTCATTGGTGGCCGAAAAGAAAGGCGCACTGCGGGTGATCTCGGCCTTGCCGCCCGACAGGTTGAGCGAGGCCAGCGAGCCATCCGAACAGACCGACACCAACCCTTCAGAAATCGGCATCAGCCCCGCGCAGCCCGGCAATTCGACATTGCGAGCAAATTTGCGCTTGCCCAGATCAACAATATTGACCGACGCGGCCGGCGTCAGGTTGAAGATATAGGCGCTCTTGCCATCGGGCGAGATCGCGAAATTATTGACCTGCGCGCCAATGATCAGACGGCCCGGAAACGGCACCTCGGTCTGCAGTTTCAAGCTGTTGGCGTCATAGATGCTCAGCAGGTCCTGCCGCGTCCCCCGGTTGCCCTTGCTCCAGATCGTTTCAGAAACGTAATAGAATTTGCCCGCCGGATCGACCGCCATATCCGATGTGCGGCTGGTGTCGACCATGCCCACCATTTTGCCGGTGGCGCTGTCCACGATCTGGGTGCCCGCCGTATCAAACCCGCCGCGCACATAGAACCAGCCCGGATTGGGCGAGGCAAGCGTTGCGACATTGGGGGTTTCGGGCTCGGTGGGCACGGCGGCTTGCGCGCCAGAAGAAGCCAGCGCCGTTCCGATCAGCATCATAGCGGCACGAAGGGCGAAAGCTTGCGAAGTGTGGCGAGACATCTGGCCGAAACCCTCCTTGAAAGCGGCATAATGGCGGCAAAAACAGGCCGGGGCGCTGGTCCAACCCCCTGCGGAACCGATCATGCGTTCAGACCGGCCAAGGCTGGACGAGTGTCCAGAATTAATCAAGCCCCTTCTGATGGCCCAATCGTGCGAAAACCGGGCGCGACAATGGCCAATGCGCACAATGGCGTAAACCACGCCAGCCTATCACAACCGCGCCCACCCCGGCCAGCACCGCCAGCCCCGCGCCCAGCAGCAATCCCCCATCCGGCATCACCCAGAGCATTCCCGACCCCAGCGCGGGCCCCGCGCTCATCCCCAGATTATGCGTGGCTGCCACAAAGACCCGGAAGCGCGGCCCCAACCCCAAGGCGCTGGCCAGACCCGAGCAGCGGATGATGATCGCGGTGGACCCGACATTAAGCAGGACCATCGCCAGCACGAAACCGGCCCCAGCGCCGGGCCGCGTCAGCACCAGCGGGGCCAGTAGGGCCGCCCCCACCAGACAGGCCGTGACCGGCAAAGGCACGCGCAACCTCTCGCGCATCACCGCAATCGCCGTGGCCGCCCCCGCCAACGAACCGATCGCCACCGCGCGCCCGATCAGCCCCTCGCTGTGCCCGGCCTGCACGGCCAGTGCGCCGCACAGGCTCCACACCATCATCGTCGCGCAAATGAACCAGAAATTGGCAAGCGCCAGCGCCCAGCCCGCGCGCGGCGTGGCCCCATCACCCACCGGCATGACGCGCGCGCCGCCCCCTTCGCGGGCAAAGCGCAAAGCCACCGCCGCCGCCAGCGGCACCAGCGCCAACAGCCCCAGCGCCCGCCCCGCCCCAATCGTTGCGGCCAGATCGGGCAGAGCCAGCGAGAGCAGCGTGGCCAGCATCAATTGCACAAGCAGGACAATGGCATAGGCGCCCGTGGGCCGCGCCGCGGCAAAGCCCCCCATCGCGCGGGCATAGACGGCCCCCATCCCCAGCCCATAGATCCCGCGCAGCGCCAGCAATCCGGCCAACCCCTGCGCCAGCGGCGTCAGCAGACCCGCCGCCATCGCACCCAGCGCCAGCGCCATCACAGCCCGCATCGGCATCCTTGGCCCCAGCCACCACACCATCATTGCCGCCAACGCCGAAGCGCTTTGGGTCATGCCCACCACCCAGCCATGATCGGCGACGCGCAAAGGCGTGGCCAGCGAGAGCAGCGTGAGGAACACCGGATCAATCGCCGGTTGCAGACACCCCAGCACCGCCGCCGCCGGCAAGGCGCAACCACGCGCACGCCCCCAGCCCAGCCCCAATGCCCAGCCATCCTGCTCTGCAAGCAAAGTCCGACGCATAAACAGCCCCCTTTGCCCGCCGCGACCATCGCGACGGACCGGTGTCCTGCGTCAGAAGGCGCCGACGGCTCAGGCCGTCTGGCTTGTCATTCCGGCAATCTCTCGCGAAGTGATCGTTTTGGCAAGCGATACAAGCGCATGGGCGGCAATTGACGTATAGGCTGGCATCCGGTCGGCCCATGGCTTTTCAAAGCCCAGAAACGGCGTCGAGCCCTCCATGCTGGCGCTGATATAGATGGCCACCGTGCGCACCTCGTCCGCCGAGAGCGCGGGATTGAGCGCGGCGACATATTCGCCAATGAAATCATGTACCCGCTGATAAAAACCGCGCACCCGGTCGGCGATGAAATCATTGTGATTGGCCAGCGCCCACAGTTCCGTGAACAGGCGCGTGGTCCGCTTGCCCGCAATATCCTCAAGGCAAATCACGATCAGCAGCCGCAGCCGCTCCTCGGTGGTCAGGTCGGGCTGGCGCACCCGGTCCTCCAGCACCTTTTCATAGGAAGCCAGCAATTCATCGAGCAGCACCTGAACCAGCATTTCCTTGCGCGGGAAATGATAGGAGACATTGCCCACCTTCATCCCGCAGGCCGCCGCGATTCGCCGGATGGTAAAGGCCGCCGCGCCCTCGTCGATCAGCACGCCAAGCGCTGCTTTCAAAATCGCGTCCACCGTCTCTGTCCCGCGCGAGTAGGTGCCGGGGCGCGCGGTGCTGACGATGTCTTCCGATAGATCCATGGGGCTTCTTCTCCTTGGGGCGCCATGCCATCGGCTTGCCCGTCTTGCAACCTTCCCGGGCGCCCCGCTTGACGAAATCTTGAAGCGCGTCCAGTATCGCTAAGTATCCCATCAGGAGCCCGCAAACGTGAGCCAAGGAAAATTCGCCCTGACCATCAACCGCAAACCGGTCAGCGTGAGCGCCGATGCGGACAAGCCTTTGCTCTGGGTGCTGCGCGAGGAATTGAAGATGCCGGGCACCAAGTTCGGCTGCGGACAAGGGCTTTGCGGGGCCTGCACGGTGCTGCTCGACGGACAGGCGGTGCGCTCGTGCCAGACCCCGGTATCGGCCGCGGCAGGGCATAAGATCACCACCATCGAGGGCGCAAGCGCCGTGCCGCAAGGCGCGAAATTGGTGGAAATGTGGCGCGAGATCGACGTGCCGCAATGCGGATATTGCCAGGCGGGCCAGATCCTGTCGGCAACGGCGCTGTTGCTGGCCAATCCAAAGCCCAGCGATGAGGAGATCGACGCGGGGATGAACGGCAATCTGTGCCGCTGCGCCACATACCTGCGCATCCGCCGCGCGATCAGGAAAGCAGCCGGAATGGCCGATGTGACGGGAGACGCGGCATGAGCGCTGTTATTGATCGTCGCGGTTTCATGGCCGCCTCGCTGGTGGGGGCTGGCGCACTGGCATTTGAGGCGCGGATCGCTCTGGCGCAGGAGCCGGGAGCGGTTGCGCTCAATGCCTTCATCCGCATCGGGGCGGATAACAAGGTCGTCATCGGCTCCAAGAACCCCGAGATCGGTCAGGGCATCCGAACCATGCTGCCCATGCTGATCGCCGAAGAGCTGGATCTGGGCTGGGATCAGGTGGTGATCGAGCCCACGCTGGCCAATGACAAGATCTATGGCGTGCAAAGCGCGGGCGGGTCGAATTCGACGCCGAACAACTGGCTGCCGATGCGACAGGTCGGCGCGGCGGCGCGGGCGATGATCCTGAGTGCGGCGGCCAAGGAATGGGGCGTGGAGGCGAGCAGCCTGACCACGGCGGCGGGCAAGGTTTCCCATGCGGCCTCGGGCCGGAGCGCACCCTATGCCGCCTTTGCGCGGGGCGCTGCCTCCGAAACGGCACCCGATTTGGCCAAGGTGGCGCTGAAAGATCCCTCGCGCTTTTCCATCATCGGCCAGTCCAAGATCGGCGTCGATACGGTGGCCATCACGCAGGGCAAGCCGCTGTTCGGCATCGACGTGGATATGCCCGGCCTGATCCATGGCGCGATCATCAAGGCCCCCGCCCATGGCGCTACCATCGCATCCCATGACCCCGCTGCCGCGCTGAAACGCAAGGGCGTGCTGGCCGTGGTGCCGGTGAACAGCAATTCGGTCGCGCCCGGCAAGTTCGACACGCTGGTCGTGGTGGCCGACAGTTGGTGGACGGCCAAGAATGCGCGCGAGGCGGTCAAGGTGACGTGGGACGATGCCGCGCAAGTCGGCTTTTCCACCGAGGCCTATGACCGGCAAGCCGCCGCCGCCTTTGCCTCCGGGCCGCAGGTTACACACGCCAAAAACGGCGATGTGGCCAAGGCGCTGGCGGGCGCGGTCAAGACCATCACGGCGGACTACTCCTATCCCTTCCTCGCCCATGGCACGCTGGAGCCGCAGAATTGCACGGGCCGCTGGGTCGATGGCAAGCTGGAAATCTGGGCGCCAAGTCAGGCGCCGAACAATGGCCGCAATGACACCGCCGCCATGTTGGCATGAAGGGCGAGGACATCACCATCCACCAGACGCGGATCGGCGGCGGCTTTGGGCGACGGCTGATCAATGATTACATGGTGATGGTGGCGCAGGTGGCCAAGGCTCTGCCGGGCAAACCGGTCAAGATCCTGTTCGACCGGACCGATGATCTGCGCCACGATTATTACCGCCCCGCAGGCTGGCACCGCTTTACTGCTGGGCTGGACGCCAAAGGGGATCTGATCGCCTTCCGCGACCATTTCGTCAGCTTTGGCAAGGATGGCAAACCGATCCGCGCGGCGGAGATGAGCCCGTTTGAATTCCCGGTCAATGTGCTGGCCGATTCCGAAATCGGCATCACCTATCTGCCGACCAATCTGGCGACAGGCTGGCTGCGCGCGCCCACATCCAATGCGGTATCCTTTGTCTATCAAAGTTTTATGGACGAAATCGCACAAGCCGCCGGGATCGATCTGCCCGAACTGATGCGCCGCACGCTGGGGGCGCCGCGCGATCTGGCGGTGGTGCCGGGGCGGCCAGTGCTCAATTCGGGCCGGGCGCGCGCGGTGATCGACGGCGTGTGCAAAATGGCGGGCTGGCAGGGCGGCAAGCTGGCCCCCGGCCCCAAGGGCGAGAAACGCGGGCGCGGCTTTGGCTTCTATTTCAGCCATCGCGGCTATTTTGCCGAAGTGGTGGATGTCACCATCACCGACGGCGCGAATGTGCGGGTGGACAAGGTTTGGGCCTGCGGTGACATCGGCAGCCAGATCATCAACCCGATCAACGCGCGCCATCAGGTGCAGGGCGCGGTCAACGAAGGCCTTGGCCAGGGCATGGTCGAGCAGAAGATCGAGCAGGTGAAGGGCGTGGTGCAGGCCGAGAGCTTTGGTGACTTCCCCCTCATCCGCATCGAGCAGGTGCCGCGCGAAATCGCGGTGCAATTTCTGAAAACCGATTATCCGCCCACCGGGCTTGGCGAACCCTCGCTGCCCCCGGTGATCCCGGCGCTGGCCAATGCGATCTTTGCCGCAACGGGTCAGAGGCTGCGCCAATTGCCGCTGAAGCCGGCCTGAAAAACGCCCGAAATGCACGATAAAACCCGTCCCTTGCACAGCAGGGGGCGGGTTTTTCTGTCATGGCCCCGGGCGGTTTGCGCCAAACTGCGTATAAGGCAAAAAGGCGCTTGAAGGATTTTTGACGCCTGTCCAATCTTCTCCCCGAAGCCGCCGATTCATGGCGCCACAGTTTGAGCCAGCGAGTTCCAGCTTGGGGGGAATTTGATACTATGACCTTCCCGTCCGATCCTTCGGATATTGGCGCGCCTGCGTCATTCAAACATACGCCATCAAGGCATCGGCGCCGCTTGGCTCTGCTGGGCCTGACGGCCACAGCGCTGGGCATGGCGGTGCTGCATGGCGCAGCGCCGGCGGTGGCGCAGGCCGACGAACAGGCCGGCGAAAAGGAAGCGGGCATTCCCGTGACCGACAAGCTGGTCATCGACAAATGCGGCGCGTGCCACACCAATGACGGCAAGGGCAACCTGTCGCGCATTTCGTGGATGCGCACCACGCCCGAGGGCTGGGCGCAGGCGATCCACCGCATGGTCAAGCTCAACGGGCTGGTCATCACCGCCGAGGACGCCAAGAAGGTCATCCGCTCGCTTTCGGCCAGCCATGGTCTGGCGCCGGACGAGGCCAAGCCGGTCATGTATCTGACCGAAAAGCGCGTGCTGGATGAAACCAACATCCCCAACGAAACGGTTCGCGCGGCTTGCGCCTCGTGCCACGCCTTTGCCCAGCCGCTGAGCTGGCGCCGGTCGGCCAATGAGTGGAAGCTGCTTCAGGAATTCCACGTCGCGCTCTATTCGCAGGCCGAAGTGCAATATCGCCGCGGCGTTGACGAACATGGCATCCCGCAGGGCTATGGCGCACCGGCGGCCAAGGGGCCGACGCCGGGCGAGGTTGCGCTGGAATATATGCGCAAGACCGCCCCGCTGCATTCAGCCGAATGGGCATCGTGGAGCGCGCGGATGCGCCCGGCCGCTCTGGCGGGCAAATGGCTGGTTTCGGCCGACCTTCCCGGCAAGGGCCGCTATGCCGGATCGATGGTGATCGCGCCCAAGGGTGATGATTTCACCACCACGATCACGCTGAAATCGCTCAAGGACGGCAGCACGATCACCCGCACGGGCAGCGGCATCGTCTATTCAGGCTATTCCTGGCGCGGCAAGTCGAAGGGCGCGGGCGATATGGCCGCCCCGGATGCCCCCGCCCATGAGGCCCGCGAAACCATGTGGTTTGCCCCCGATCAGAAGTCGGCGGCGGGGCGCTGGTACTGGGGCGCCTATGAGGAATTCGGCTTTGACGTCAAGCTGACCAAGGCCAGCGCCGAACCCACCATCGCCAGCGTCACCCCCGATGCGGTCAAGACCGGCACGATGGGCGCGCAGCTCCACATCATTGGCGACAAGCTGCCGACCAAATTTGTCCTGTCGGACATCACGCTGGGCAAGGGCGTTGTGGCCAGAAAGATCGTTTCGGCCAGCGATGACGAGATCGTGCTGAGCGTCGATGTGGCGGCCGACGCCACAGTGGGCGCGCATGACGTGGCCATTGGCGGGGCGGTGCTGGAAAAGGCGCTGCCGATCTACAAAAAGGTCGATTACATCAAGGTCACGCCCGAAACCTCGCTGGCCCGCCTTGGCGGCAGCGAGAAGCACCCCAAGGGCTATCTGCAATTCGAGGCCATTGGTTATGACAAGGGCGCCGATGGCAAGGTGGGCACGGCCGACGATGTCGCTATCGGCCCGATCGACGCCACCTTCTCGATGGGAGAATTCCCCTCGGTCTATTACGATGATGACGTGAATTTCGTCGGCAAGCTTTCGACCGCCGGCTTCTTCACCCCCAACATCGACGGGCCCAACCCCCAGCGCAAATGGAACCGCAACAATTACGGCGAGGTCTGGGTGACCGCGACCGCCAAGGCTGAAAAGGGCGCCGATGGCAAGCCTTTGACCGCCAAGGCTTTCATGGTCGTAACCGTCCCTGCCTATAAGCGTTGGGATCAGCCGGAGGTGAATCAATGAGCGCGCCCTTGACCCACACCTATCGCAGCGGCGAAGTCCACCGCTTTGACGCACAGGGGCAGGATTTCATCTACCTCGTATCGGCTGGCGCGATCTTCGCGCTCGACGGCGCGGTGGGCGACGTGCTGGCCATGCTGGACAGCGCCGAGATGGCCCATGCCGATCTGGTTACGGCGCTGACCGGCTCGGGCTACAGCGCGGCCGATGCCGAAGATCTGGTGCGCGAGCTGCGCCTTGCCCGCGTGATCGTTTCGGATCAGACGGTGGCAGCCCCCGCCCCGGCCAAGCCGGAGGGCGATTATCCGCTTCAGGCGCTGGTGCTCAACGTCACCAACCAGTGCAATCTGGCCTGCACCTATTGCTATGAATTTGGCGCGGACAAGATCGCCACGCCAAACGGCAAACCCAAATATATGACGATCGACACGGCCAAGGCCTCGGTCGATCTGCTGCTGGCGCAGTCGGGCGGGCGTCCGGCGGTGCATATCACCTTCTTCGGCGGCGAAACGCTCATGAACTTTCCGCTGCTGCGGCAGGTCGTCGCCTATGCCACGGATCAGGCCACGGCCCAGGGTCGCACCATAACCTTCAGCCTGACCACCAATGCCACGCTGCTGACCGACGAGATCATCGAATTTCTCGCGACCCAGCAGATTGGCGTCACCGTCAGCATCGACGGTCCCAAGGAGATGCAGGACAAGCGCCGCGTCTATAAGAGCGGCAAGGGCAGCTATGACGTTATCGAGCCCAAGCTGCGCAAGCTGATCGCCCGCCATCGCACCCGCGCGATCACCGCGCGCGTGACGCTGAGCAAGGGCGTGACCGATGTGGTCAGCATCTTCCGCCACCTGCGCGAGGATATCGGCTTTCACGAGGTCGGTTTTGCGCCGGTCACGGAATCGGGCGAGCAGGCCTATGCCTTGGGCGAGGAAGGCATGGTCACTGTGCTGGAGCAGTTCCACCAACTGGCCGATGAATGGCTCGATTACGCGCTTAAAGGCCGAATGCACGGGTTTTCCAATGTTTCGGAAACCATTGGCGAGCTGGTTCAGGGCACCAACAAGAGCCATCCCTGCGGCGCAGGTCTGGGCCTGCTGGGCGTCGGCCCTTCGGGCGATCTCTCGCCCTGCCATCGCTTTACCGACGCCGACAGCCATGTGATGGGCCATGTTTCATCGGGCATCGACCGCAAGGCGCAGGGCGAGTTCCTGACCAAGGGCCATGTGGGCGCCAAGTATGAATGCCAATCCTGCTGGGCGCGTCCTTTATGCGCGGGCGGGTGCCATCACGAGGCCTTCGTGCGCTATGGCGACACCGGTCACGCCAATCTGCATTATTGCGACTGGATCCGCGAATGGACCGATACGTGCCTAAAAATTCAGGGCACGCTGGCGGTGCAAAACCCCGAATTCCTCGAAAAGTTTGCTGAAAGAAAGGGCCTGTCATGAAGCATTTGCGCCCCATCAACCAAAAGGCCAAGGCGATTGACGAAAGCGTGGACACGCAGATTGCGGCCATGCAGGACGATGTCGTGGCCCTGCAACAGCAAGTGCGCCCGCATGTGCCGATGGGCTGCACCCTGTCCTTCTCGCCCGGCTGGGAAGTGGATGCCAGCGGCGGCACGGCGGGCCTTTGCCAGCCCGTCGAGCGTGACATCTATGACTGCTATGTCACCTGCTTCTGGCCGGTGCAGGTGCCCGACCATGTCAATTACTCGCCCGATTGGGCCAGCAATTGCTCTGCCGCGGCCAAGGACTGGCGCAGTCTGGACATCATCTTTCCGTAATCGGGCCTTGGCGGCCCTGATTTCGCGAGTCTTCTTATGAAAGAGCCTGCCACATGACGCATTCTCGCTTTGGCAAACCTTTCCGTCTGGCCGGTCTGTTGCTGGCCGCCGCTCCTGTGGCCGCAAGTGCCGCCCCCATCGTGATGGGCACCTACCCGGACAAGCTGTTCGTGGTGGAGGAAACCACCGGCAAGATCGCCGAGCATATCAAGCTCGACACCGGCCTGCCCACCTCGCTGCGCCTGTCGAACGATCACAAACGGATCTATGTCACCACCATCACCACCGGCGGGATTGAGGTGCTGGACACCGCGACGCGCAAGGTTTTGAACAAGTTCAGCCTGAACACGCCGACCACCAAATATCGCTTTACCGGCGGCGTGCCCGATCCGACGGGCAAGTATTTCTATACGATCATGATGACGATCGACAAATCGGTCGACCGCTACAAGGTCAGCAAATGGCAATATGCCACCATTGACCTGACGCTCAAGAAGGTGGTGAAGACCGTCGATCTGCCCGACGAGGACAATGCGCTCAACGCCGCGCGTGCCAACATGATGATCTCGCCCGATGGCAAGCTGCTCTATCTGTTCCGCGACAAAGTGGTGATCCTCAACACCAGCGATTTCAAGGTGGTGGACCGCATCGACATGGCCAAGCCCGAGGGCGCCGGGCTGGAAAACACCAGCTTTGGCGGCGGGGTGGAATTGCTGCGCAACAATGACGAATATGTCTCGCTGTTTACCGCGGCCGATCCCTATATTCACAACAAGATCTTTGGCATCGGCCGCTTCAAGCTGGCGTCGAAAACCTTCGATTTCACCCCCATCGGCCCGGCGCCCTATCAGATGGCGGGCCTGCAGATCACGCCCGACAGCAAGGACGGTTATACCGTCACCACGCAGGGCACGACGGGCAACAAACGCTGCGAAATCTGGCACTTCGACCTTGGCACCAACAAGGTGGTGGACAAGGCCGAATTCCCCTGCCGCTCGCGTTTCCAGTTCGGCATGTCGAGCGATGGCAAGAAGCTCTACATCTATGGCGCCAGCTATGACATCGAGGTCTATGACGCCAAGACGCTGAAATGGGACAAGACGTGGAACCTTGACGCCGACGCCACCATGGCGGGGCTGGTTTACGCCCAGTGAGCGAAGCGCCGCGCCAGTCCGTGCTGATCCGGGGCGGCGGACTGGCGGGGGCTTGCGCGGCGCATTTGCTGCGCGACGCGGGGTTTGCGATTGGGCATGAGCCGATGCGGCGTTCGCCCGTGCCGGTGATCATGCTTTCGGACGCAGCGCTGGGGCTGATCCGCGATGCCTTTGGGCGGGATGATCTGTTTGCCGATGCCCACCGGATCGCGCGGCGCGTGGTGCGCTGGGGCGGTGATGCACTGTCCATGCCCCATGGCGCGGTGGTCGTGTCCGAGGATGATCTGATCACGGCGCTGGGCGGAGAACTGGCGGGCGATGCCGATGCCCTTGCGCCCGTCGCCACGCTCCATTGTGCCCCGCCCTTTCCTGATGCCTCGCTGATGCGCTTTGGCCAGCGGCGGGCGATGGCAGCGCGCGTGATGCTGCGGGCCGGGGCCGATCATGCGTGCTGCCATATCGAGGCGGTGGCGCAGGGCTGGCTGTTTCTGATCCCCTCCTGCCCGGCGCAATGCTGGTTGCTGGGCGTAGGCGCGCCCTTGGAGCGCCTGCTGGAGGGCAGCCTGCTGATCGCGCCCCTGATCGCGGGCCTTGGCGAGAGTTCGCCGGGGTTTGAAACCGCGCCGCGTCAATTGGCGCGGCTGGCCGGGCCGGATTGGCTGGCCTGCGGCATGTCGGCCATCGCGTTTGACCCTATCTGTGGCGATGGCAGCGCGCAATCGGTGCGCGAGGCGATCCTCGCCGCTGCGGTGATCGCGCACAAGGGCGATCCGACTGCGCTGGCCACGCATTACCATTCGATGCTGACGGCCTCTTTGCGCCGCCATATTCAGATTTCAGGTCAATTCTATGCCACCGGCGGCGACGGCCCATGGTGGCGCGAACAGGTGGCAGCCCTTGCGCAAGGTTACGCATGGACCACCGCGCAGCTCGCGCATATGCCCGAACCGCGCTATCTGCTGCGCGGGTTTCAACTGATCGAACGGGAGGCCGCGACCTGAACGCGCCGCATAACGCTTTCCATGCTTCCCCACCTCCTGCGCCATGGGCGGCCTATCGGCGGCTCTGGCCCTATCTGCGCCCCTATCTGCCGCGCCTGCCCGCCGTCATGCTGGTCAGCCTGATGGCCACCGGGCTCAGCCTGGCCCAGCCCTATATTTCCAAGCTGATGATCGATGGCGCGTTGATGCGGCACGATATGGGCGTGCTGTGGCGCGTGGCAGGGCTGATGCTGGGAGCGACGGTGGGCTCTTATGTGCTCAACATTGCGGCAAGCTGGCTGCATGTCTCGCTCTCGGCGGCGATGCTGTTTGATATTCGCATCGCGGTGTTGTCGCATCTGCAAAAGCTCTCGCCTCGCTTCTTCGGCCGCTTCCGCCTTGGCGATCTGATGAGCCGGTTGAACAGCGATGTGTCCGATATTCAGCGCGTGGCGGGCGACACATTACTGGCCGCGCTGGCCAATCTGCTGTTTCTGGCGGGCAGCATCGCGCTGATGCTCTGGCTCGACTGGCGCCTGTTTGTGGTGGGCGTGGTGCTGGTGCCGCTGGCGGTGGGGGCTTTCCTGCGCGCGCAAAAACGGCTGACCGAACTGTCGCGGCAAATGCGCGAGGCAGGCGCCGATATTGGCAGCATGCTGGTCGATACGATCATGGGGATGCGCACGGTGGTGACGCTGGGCGCGCAGGAGCGCGAGCGGGAGCGTTTTGCCATCGCCAATGGCGGCTTCGTGCGCGCCATGTTGCGGATGCAGGTGACATCCTTTCTCTCCGGCGCGGTGCCGGGCACCCTGCTTTCCGCCTCGACGGCGGGCGCCATGCTGTGGGGCGGCTATGAGATCACCGCCGGGCGCATGACCATCGGCACGCTGGTTGCCTTCCTCGCCTATCAGCAGCGCCTGTTCGCGCCTATTCAGGGCCTGCTCGGCCTGTCCGCCACGCTGGCCCAGACGCGCGTGGCGCTGGCGCGGATCTTTGAATTGATGGACACCGCGCCCGAGGTGGAGGAGGCGACCAGCCCCCTGCCCCTGCCCGCCGGGCCTTGCAGCATCCGCTTCGATCACGTGCGCCTCTCGCATGGCCGGGCGCCGGTGCTGCATGACGCCGATTTCACCATACACGCGGGGGCCTTCTGCGCGATCCTCGGCCCCAGCGGGGCGGGTAAATCGACGATGGCCGATCTGATGGTGCGGATGATCGACCCCGATGGCGGGCAGGTGATGCTGGGCGATCTGGACCTGCGCGAGGTGGCGCTGGGCGATCTGCGCCATGCGGTGCTGCTGGTCGAACAGACGCCCTTTCTGTTCAACGCCTCGCTTTATGCCAATATCGCCTTTGGCCTGAACGATCCGGGGCACGATGCGGTGATCGCCGCCGCGCATGATGCCGGGCTGGAGGCTTTGCTGGCCCGCCTGCCGCAGGGGCTGGATACGCCGGTGGGCGAGCGCGGGCTGGCCCTCTCGGCGGGCGAGCGGCAGCGCGTGGCGCTGGCCCGCGCGCTGTTGCGGCGGCCCGATGTGCTGATCCTGGATGAGCCCACCGCCGCGCTCGATGGCGATACCGAGGCGCTGATCGCCGCCGGCCTGCGCCGGGCCCTGCCCCATGCCACGCTGATCGTCATCACGCATAAGCCCGCGCTGGCCGCGATGGCGGACATGGTGATTACCCTGAAAGATGGCATGACGACTTATGGCTGAACGCATTCTGGTCGCGGTGATCGACAGCGGCGTGCATCCCGATCACCCGCATATCGACCCGGCCCGCCTGCGCCCCGGTTTCGCGATCGGCGCGGATGGTATGATCATCGAACAGGGCGCCATCCCTATCGACCGATTAGGCCATGGCACCGCCGTCACCGCCGCGATACAGGAAAAGGCGCCGGAGGCCGACATCCTGCCCATCCGCGTCTTTCACGATGCCCTGCGCAGCAGCGCGATGGGTTTGGCCAGCGCCATAGGCATCGCTGCGCAGCAAGGCGCGCATATCATCAACCTCAGCCTTGGCACCACCAATGCCGCCCATGCCCCGTTGTTTGCCGAAGCCATCGCCGGGGCGCCGGGCGCGCTGGTGTTGGCCGCCGCGCAGGCCGATGGCCTGCCTTGCCTGCCCGGATCGCTGCCCGGTGTCTTGGGCGTGGGGCTGGATTGGGATATTCCGCGCGAGACATTCCAGTGGCGCGATGGACAGATGGTCGCCAGCGGCTATCCCCGGCCAATCCCCGGTGTGCCGCAACGGCGCAACCTCTATGGCATCAGCTTTGCCGTGGCCCAGGCCAGCGGATTTGCCGCGGCTTTGGCGCGGGTGCATAAGACGTCCGTCGCCCTGCGGGCGGCGCTATCTTCCCATCCCGCCCTGTAAAAAACGCCCCCATGGCGCGAACCATGGGGGCTTAAGTTGTCCTTCGCAGGGTGAAGAGAATGAGTCAGGTCAGAATTTCTGACCAAACTTGATGCCGAAGATCTGCGGGCGCACGGTAAAGTTGCGCGAGGAACCGGCACAGAAATCAATCGAACAGAACGTATTGGTGGTCAGCACGCCTCGACCGTCGAAGGCGTTCTGGATATAGATGTCAAAGGCCCAGTTATCCTTTTTCAAACCGGCCGAAAAATCGAAGGTGGTAAAGCCCTTCGTCGTGCATTGACGCCCTGCCGCCGTTTCGGCCGCTGCAATATCCTGACAGTTCAGCAGGTTGTTATTGGACAACTTAAGGTCCTGCGTGGCGCTGCTCTGATACAGCGCAGAGCCGAGCAGATAGGCCTTATAGTCACCAAATTCGGTGTCATAGCGGACCGAAACATTGCCCTTGAATTCCGGCTGACGCGGCAGGCGGCTACCGCTGGCCGCGGCGATGCCCGAAGAACAGGTGGGGTCGGCGGCAATCGTCAAATTGGTCTTGTCGGCCTTGAAATTGCAGAAATTGCCATCCAGCCGCGCGCGGTTATAGGCGCCCGAACTGGAAACCGTCACCTTGCCCAGCTTGAGGTCGGCTTCATATTCCATGCCATAGACCTTGGCCTTGCCGGCATTGCCGGTCATGCCCGCGCCCTGGGTGCCGGCCACCACGACGGAATACTGGATATTATTCCATTCTTCCATGTAGATGGCGGTGTTGAAGCGGAAATTATTGCCCCATTGGGTCTTGATGCCGATTTCGTAATTGGTCAGCGTCTCCGACTTGAAGGGATCGACCCTGAACACGCCCACCCCGCTGACACGCAGCGGACGGTTATAGCCGCCGGGACGGAAGCCGGTGGAATAATTGGCATAAACCATCTTGCTGGGCGTCAACTGATAATTGACCGCGACCTTATGTGTCTCGCCCTGCTCGCTGTACCGACCGATCTGGTTGGGATCGAGCATGTTGGTGTTGCGGCAGGTCAGGCGCTCGGTCGGCAGCGGCAGCGAACAGCCCATCGTGCCGGTCAGCATGTTCTTCGATGTCGTCGTGCTGCGGGCCGAAGCGGCCACACCGGCAAAACCGGTGGTCCAGTAATCAGTCCAGAAATAGCGCAACCCGCCCGTGATCTTCAACTTGGGCGTGATGTTGTAATGGCCTTCGACAAACACCGCAGTGTCATGCGTGTACTGATTGTTTTCGTTGATATAAAAGCCATCGCCCTTTACCGCAGGCGAGCCGAGGATCATGGTGCCGCCCGCCGTGGTGGGAATGCCGAAACCGGCCGGATTGCTGTCTCCGCCGCCCGCCTTGGTATAACCGGCAATATCGGCCAGACCATGGATGCCATAGTAATTGTTGTTCTCGGTCTTCTGCCACTGATAGAAACCGCCAAAGGTGGCGTCAAAGGGCCAGCTCTTAGGGGTGGAGAGGCGCAATTCCTGGGTCAGCTTTTCCGAATAGGTCCAGCCTTCGAAATACTGGGTCGGATTGATCAGCTTGTTGCACTTCATCGAAGCACCCGAACCAGTGCAACCATCCTTGCTGAAGAATTGCAGATAGTTCTCATAGCCCGGACCAAAATTGTCATAGGTCACGGTATAGTAGGTGTAGTCGTTTTGCAGGTGAACCTTGCGACCGAAATAGCCGGTCGAGGACACCACATCGAAATCGCCAATATGGCCATGGACCGACAGCGCGCCCTGATACCATGAATCCTGACGGCGCGTCAGGTCATAGTCATGCACCTGAAGATCGCCGACGCGCGGGTCATAGCCGAAATAGCCATAGGCCGTCTGCGACTGGCCCGCCAGTTCGGGGGTGATCTGCCAGCCCGGCGTCGGTTCCCACAGCACCGAAAGGCGCCCGCCGTACATATAGACGGGGTTGTAATCCTTCTTGGCGATGGCAGCATTGTTCAGCGTGTAATTGGTAGCCGGATTGGCATCGCCAAGCTTCAGGGTCGAGGTCGTACCATCGTTGAACTTGCCATTGTTGGGCGTGTTATCAACATAGCCGCCCTCCTTGCGATAAAAACCCACCACGCGCGCGGCCAGATTGTCGCCAAAGGGGATGTTGGCATAAGTGGCCAACTGGCCGCCAAAAGCGCCCTTGCCGTATTTGTTGGCCTCAGTGTCATAACCCCATTCGAACTTGCCCAGTTTGGGCTTGTTCGTGATCATGCGGATGGTGCCCGCCAGCGAGCCTGCGCCATACAGGGTGCCTTGCGGTCCCGACAGGCCCTCGACGCGCTCCATATCATAAACGAATATGTCGGGAACGCCGGTGCCGGTGATGGGAATATCGTCAAGGTAATAGCCGACCGAGGCGTAAGTGCCGCCCGCCGGAACAATGCCGCGGAAATAAGCGGTCTGGCGCCCCGGCCCAAGCCCGGCGAAAGAGACCGAGGGCATCAGCAAAGCAAAGTCGGACAAACCTTTAACGTTGCGCTCGGCCAGCTTTTCCATGCTCAGCGCCTGCATCGAGATCGGCACTTTCTGGACGCTTTCCGAACGGCGGGTGGCGGTCACCACGATGTCGCCCAGACCGCCGCCATCGGCAGCCGCCGGCGCAGGATCAGCCGCAGCATCGGTGCCCGCGGCATGGGCAGCCCCAACCAGCGCGAAGGGCGTCAGGAATGTCGCCGCGCTCAGCGCGATCACCCGGCGCGATCTTTTGGAAAACTCTGCAATCATCGTAATGCTTCCCCCATTACTGGCCAATCTGCCCCGAAATCCTCAGCCCTGTTCTTCCCGCAACGGGCTCAGGCCATGTTCGCCAGACAAGCGGGATCATCCGGCGAAAACAATGTTTTACGCCAATGCACCCGCCGGATGCCGAAACGTCATTGAACCCCCTGGCGACCCGATTGGCTGCGCTGCGTCTGGTGCCCCTTACGCGATTGCAGCAATTAGTACGGTCGTCCGGTTTCGCAAGAATGTCATAGGTGCCCCGCGAGTCAAGGGAGCAAACAACGCAAGATGTCCCGAGGGGTTACGTCGTCTGACGTATATGTTTACGCAGGTGCAGCGCGCGACAACAGCAAGCCAGACCGGCCTGCTGAAAGGACATCCATGGCTCTTGGGACCATCGCTGCGCGACCTTCGCCGCGCCCATCTGCGCAGGCTGTGCCGGGGGCGGCGCTGGCCGAGGCGGCGCGTTTGCTGGACAGCGATCCGGCCATGGCACTGGCGCGGGCAGAGGCACTAATCAAGGCGCATCGCGGCCTTCCACCCGCCGAACTGATCGCGGCGCAGGCCCTGCGCCGGATGGGCAAAGGGCAATCGGCGCTGACCCGCCTGATCGCGCTGGACCGGGCGCAGCCGGGTGTGGCACCGATCCTGTGGGAACTGGCGCAGGCTGCCGGCGAGGTGGGCGATGGCCGCCGTGCCGTGGCCGCGCTCGAAACTCTGACCCGCGCGCAGCCGCAGGTGGCCAGCGGATGGTATCTGTTGGCGCGCGAATGGCGGCGGCTGGGCGAGACGGACAAGGCATGGCGCGCGGATCTGTCGGCGATCCACGCATCCTCCTCAGACCCCGAACTGGTCAAGGCCGCCTTGGCGATGAACGCGGGTGAATTGGACGCGGCCGAGGCGATGCTGCGCGCCCGCCTCGGCCGCGTCCCGGACGATGCCTCGGCCACCCGGCTGATCGGGGAAATCCACTGGCGCCGGGGCGATCTGGCCGAGGCGATGGTATGGGTGGAAAAGGCGCTGGACATGGCGCCCGGTTTCGATCTCGCGCGCGATTTCCTGATCCGCCTGCTGCTGCAGACCAACCGCCTGCCCGAGGCGCAGGCCCATGCCGAAACGCTCTGCGCCTCGCCGATGCAAAGCCCCGCGCACCGGCTGTTGCGAGCCTCGGTGCTGGTGCGGCTGGGCGATCAGGAGGGCGCGGGGGCGATCTATGAAGCATTGCTGAGGGACGCGCCCGACAACGCTCATGTCTGGCAAAATCTGGGCCATGTGCGCAAGACGTTGGGCGATCAAAACGCCGCGGTCGAGGCCTATCGCCGCGCCATCGGCATCACCGCCACGATGGGCGAAGCATGGTGGTCGCTGGCCAATCTGAAAACCGCCAAATTCACGGCCGAGGACCGCGCCGCGATGCAGGCCGCGATTGCCACGGGTCCGACCGGCGAAGACCTGTTTCACCTCCACTTCGCGCTGGGCAAGGCGCTGGAGGATGCCAGCGATTACGCCGCCTCCTTTGATCATTACGCGACAGCCAACCGCCTGCGCCGCGCCGAGATCGACTATAGCGCGCAAGGCACACATGAGGCGGCGGCCGAACATGCGGCCACTTTCACCGCGCCTTTCTATGCCGCGCGCGATGGCGAAGGCGGCTGCATGGCCCCCGATCCGATCTTCATCCTCGGCCTGCCCCGCTCCGGCTCGACGCTGGTGGAACAGATCCTGTCGAGCCATTCGATGATCGAGGGCACGCATGAACTGCCCGAGATGATGATGATCGCCGGACGTCTGAAATCGCGCGCCGAGCAGGGCGAGTACGCCTCCTATGGCGACCTGCTGGCCTCGCTCTCGCCCGCCGACCGGACGAGACTGGGCGAGGAATATATCGACCTGACTCGGATTCATCGCCAGACAGACCGGCCACTGTTCATCGACAAGATGCCCAATAACTGGCAGAATGCGGGGCTTATCAAGATGATCCTGCCGCGCGCCAGGATCATCGATGCGCGGCGTCACCCGATGGCCTGCTGCTTTTCAGGCTGGAAACAGCATTTCGCGCGCGGTCAGGTGTTCACCTATGATCTGGCCGAAATCGGGGCATATTACCGCGATTATGTCGCCCAAATGGCTGCTTTTGACGAGGCTGTGCCCGGCGCTGTCCACCGGGTCATCTACGAACAGATGGTGGCCGACACCCAGGCCGAGGTTGCGCGTCTGCTGACCTATGTCGGTGTCGATTTTGAAGAGGCCTGCCTGTCCTTCTGGGAAAACAAACGCGCCGTACGCACCGCCAGCAGCGAACAGGTCCGCCGCCCGATCTATCGCGACGGGCTGGAGCAATGGACCCATTACGCCGATTGGCTGGCCCCGCTGCGTGATGCGCTGGGGCCGGTGATCGAGGCCTATCCCGATCCGCCGCAGGATTGGGCCGCGCATCTGGCCCAATGAAAAAGGGCGCCGGTTGCGGCGCCCTTTTGCTTATTGCCCGTTGGGATGGATATCCCGAAAGGCAGCGTTGAACCCGCTGCTCGGCCCGCTGGCGCTGGGCACCGGCGGCGGGGCGTTGTAATGCGGCGGCGTATAGGCAGTGTGCGCAGCCGAGCGCCCAGAGGAACCACGACCCGACGAACGACGCGAGGCATAGCGCGAGCTATGGCGCGACTGGCGTGCCTCACGCGCGGCGGCGCGGCGTTCGGCGCGGGTCATGCGATGCGCGGGGGCCGCCTTGGCAGTCGCCTTTTGCGCCTGGGCCAACGCCCGCTTTTCCGCACGGGTCAGCTTGCCGTGCTTTTCCGCCTTGGCCATTGCGCGCTTCTGCGCCCGCGTCAGCTTGGGTGCAGCCTGCTTTTCAGCCTTGGCGGCACGCGCCAGTTCGCGCTGCTGCGCACGGGTCAGCCTGGGCTCGACCTTGTGCTTGCCACGGGCCAGTTCGCGCTGCTCTGCCCGCTTTTGGGCCCGCGTCAGCTTGGGCCGCGTCTTCGCCTTGGCCTCAGCCCGCGCCAGCGCACGCTTTTCCGCCCGGCTCAGCTTCTTTGCCGCAACCTTGCCGTGAACCGCCTTCTCGGCCTTGCGCCCCTTGACGGACGTGGCAACGGCTTTCTTCTTCGTGACCTTGGCCGCCGTATGCGAGGCCCTATGATGCCGGGCCTGGGCCGGCGCGGCCACCATCAGCATCGCCGCAACCGCCAACACCAATCTCTTCATCGAAACAAACTCCTGCGAACCCGTGGCGCGTGGTGATAGATACTCGATGGCTATAGGCAAGCGCGTTTTTGTCGCAGGCCCGTAACGGAACGGTCCAGCCGTGCGATCAGCAAGCCGGAACGCAAACCGCCAATCCGCCCAGCGAGGTTTCCTTGTACTGGCTCATCATATCTGCCCCGGTACGGCGCATGGTTTCGATCACCTGATCCAGACTGACCAGATGCGTGCCATCCCCGCCCAGCGCCAGACGGGCCGCATCAATGGCCTTGACCGCGCCCATCGCATTGCGCTCGATGCAGGGGATCTGGACCAATCCGCCAATAGGGTCGCAGGTCAGGCCCAGATTATGCTCCATGGCGATTTCGGCGGCATTCTCGATCTGGCCATTGCTGCCGCCCATGATCGCGGTCAGCCCCGCCGCCGCCATCGAGCAGGCCACGCCCACCTCGCCCTGACAGCCCACCTCAGCGGCCGAAATGCTGGCGTTGCGCTTGTACAATCCGCCAATCGCGGTGGCGGTCAACAGGAAGGTCCCCTTGGCCGCATCGTCGGCGCCATGGTATCGCTCGGCATAGCGCAGCACCGCCGGGATGATCCCAGCCGCGCCATTGGTGGGGGAAGTCACCACCTTGCCGCCCGCCGCATTCTCCTCATTGACCGCAATGGCCCAGAGATTGACCAGATCGAGCGTAGCCAGCGGATCGGCCAGCACCCTTTCGACCCGCGCATAGAAACGCTCGCGCAAGTGGGCAGCCCGGCGCTGGACCTTCAGCCCGCCGGGCAATTCGCCGCGCTGGCTCATGCCGCGTTCGATGCAGGCGTCCATCGCCGCCGCGATCCGGGCAATGCCCGCCTCCGTCTCGGCGCGCGGCCGCCGCGCGTCTTCATTGGCCAGCGCAAGGCCCGCAATCGTCAAGCCGCCCTGCTGCGCCATTTCCAGCAGTTCGGCCGCCGTGGTGAAGGGATAGGGCTCGTCGTGATCCTCGACCGGGGCGTTCGCCGTGGTCTGATCCTCGTCCACCACAAAGCCGCCGCCAATGGAGAAATAGGTGCGGGTCAGGAGAACCCCGCCCTCCGCATCAAATCCGGTGAACCGGATGCCATTGGGGTGAAACGGCAGGCTCTCGCGCCCCAGCCACAAGATGTCGGCCCGCTCGTCAAAGGCAATGTCCTGCACCCCGCCCAGCATCATCCGCCCGCTGGCGCGCACCTGCTCGATCAGCGCCACGGCGGCATCGGGGTCGGCCTCTTCGGGCGCAATGCCATGCAGGCCAACGATGGTGGCCGTATCGGTGGCATGGCCCCGCCCGGTCAGCGCGAGGCTGGCATAGAGCGCCACCTCGACCCGCGCCACGCGGCTGATACTCTCGCCCAAGGCCGAGACGAACCGACAGGCCGCCGTCATCGGCCCCATCGTGTGGCTCGATGACGGCCCCACACCGATCTTGAACAATTCAAATATGCTGACTGCCATCTGGCTTCTCTTCCCGCGACCTTGGTTGCGCTTTCCTGCCGCACCATGCTGGCCGCACAATACGCTCCTTGACGCAGCGCGGCCAGTAAAGCCTTATGCAACATAACACATTCACCTCAGGAGATCCCGATGCGCCGCGCGATGCTGCTTTGCCTGCCCTTGATGATGGCTGCTTTTCCCGCCCTTGCCGCCCCGGTCAAGCCCGGCACCGCCGCCCGCATCGACGCGCAGACCACCAAGAACTGGCCCGAACTGGAAGCGCTTTACAAGGATCTGCACAGCCACCCGGAGATCGGTTTTACCGAGACGCGCACGGCGGGCATCCTGAGCGAAAAGCTGCGCAAGCTGGGTTTTGAGGTGACCGAGCATGTCGGCAAGACCGGGCTTGTCGGCGTGTTGAAGAACGGCCCCGGCCCGGTGGTCATGGTGCGTGTGGAAATGGACGCGCTGCCCATGGAGGAAAAGACGGGCCTTGCATGGGCCAGCAAGGCGCAGCAGACCGGAGCAGACGGCAAGACCACCTATGTCATGCATGCCTGCGGCCATGACATCCACATGGCATGGTGGCTGGGCACGGCGCAGGCGCTGGTGGCGATGAAGGATCAGTGGAAGGGCACGCTGATCATGATCGGCCAGCCTTCGGAGGAAATCGGCGAAGGCGCGCGCGCGATGATCGACGATGGCCTGTTTACCCGCTTCCCCAAACCCGATTACGCCTTTGCCGCCCATGTCGGCGCGGCGCGGGCGGGCGACATCGAGGTCAAGCAGGGCGTGGCCACGAGCAATTCCGATTCGGTGCGCATCATCTTTCACGGGCAAGGCGCGCATGGCTCGATGCCCAATATGAGCATCGACCCCATCGTCATGGGCGCCCGCTTTGTCGAGGACGTGCAGACCGTCATCAGCCGCCAGAAGGACCCGCAGAAATTCGGCGTCGTCACGGTGGGCTATTTCCGTTCAGGCACGGTGGCCAACATCATCCCCGACACGGCGGAACTGGGCCTCTCGCTGCGCTCCTTCGACGATGAAACGCGTAAACTGCTCAACACCGGCGTTGATATCACCGCCAAATCGGTGGCTGACATGTCGCGCGCGCCCGCGCCCGAAGTGACCCGCCGCCATGGTATTTCCAGCGTGGTCAATGACGAGGCCCTTGGCGCCAGCACCTATGCCGTGCTGTCTAAAGCGGGCCTGCCCGGCGCGGTGCGGCTGGAGCCTGCTTATAAGCCGGGCTGGACCGCCAGCGAGGATTATTCCGAATTCGTGATGGCGGGCGTGTCCAAATCGGTGTTCTTTTCCATCGGCGGCAGCGATCCGGCGATGCTGGACCGGCTGAAGGCCGAGGGCAAGCCGGTTCCGGTCAACCACTCGCCCTTCTTCGCGCCCTTGGCCCAGCCCTCGATCCGCGCCGGGGTGCAGACGCTGGCGCTGGCCGTGCTGTCAGTAGCGGGGAAATAATCAGTCCATCTCGACAATCTGGCCCGCCAGTCGCTCCACCTCGCGCCGGTCATGGCTGACGTAAAGGATCGGCAGGGCCAGTTCGTCGCGGATGCGCTCGATAACGCGCATGATCTCCTCGCGGCGGTCCGCATCCAGCGAGGAAAGCGGCTCGTCCATCAACAGGAAACGCGCGCCCGAGAGCAGCGCGCGGCCAATCGCCACCCGCTGCGCCTCGCCCCCCGACAGGCGGCGCGGGCGGGCGGTGAGCAAGCCGCCAAGGCCAAGAAACTCCACCACCTGTTCAAAGGCGATCCATCGCGCATCGGGCGCGGCCATGCGCCAGCCATAGCGCAGATTGCCCTCGACGCTCATATGCGGAAACAGGCGGTAATCCTGGAACACATAGCCGCATCCGCGCACCTCCGGCCGCAGGTCGATCCCTGCCTCCGCATCGAACAGCACCCGCCCACCGACCGCGATCCGCCCCTCATCGGGCCGCGCCAGCCCCGCGATCATGTCCAGCACGCTGGTCTTGCCCGCGCCCGACCGACCAAACAGCGCGGTGATCCCCGGCCCGGTCGCAAAGCCGGCGGCAATTCGGCGGCTGCCGCGCGTGATGCTTACGTCAACCTCAAAGGACATGCGCGCGCATCCCCATCCGCCGCGTCAACACCTCGGACGCCACCAGCGCCACCAGCGACAGGCCAACCGAAATCAGCGCAAGTCGCGTCACGATCCCCTCCTGCCCCGGCACCTGCAAGGCGGCATAGATCGCCAGCGGCAGGGTCTGCGTCTCGCCCGGAATGTTCGAAACAAAGGTGATCGTCGCGCCAAATTCGCCAAGGCTGCGCGCAAAGCCCAGCACCATGCCAGCCAGCACGCCGGGCAGCGCCAGCGGCAAAGTGATCGTGACAAACACCCGCATGGGTGAGGCCCCCAGCGTGCGCGCCGCCGCCTCCAGCCGCCGGTCCACACTTTCCAGCGACAGGCGGATCGCCCGCACCATCAAAGGCAGCGCCATGACCGAGGCCGCCAGCGCCGCCCCGGTCCAGCGAAACATCACCGGCATCCCCATCGCTGCCAGCCAGCGCCCCGCCACGCCCTGTCCGCCAAACACGATCAGCAGCATCCAACCCGTCACCACCGGCGGCAGCACCAGCGGCAGATGCACCAGCCCATCAAGCAACACCCGCCCCGGAAACCGCCCCCGCGCCAGCGCCCATGCCAGCGCAAAGCCCACCGGCAGCGTGGCGACCATCGCCGCCGCGCTGACCTTCAGCGAAAGCCAGATGATGCCCCATTCCTCGGGGCTGATGCTATTTGGTGCCAAAGCCATAGGCGCGGAATATCGCCTTGCCCTGCGGCGATGCAAGGAAGCGGCGGAAGCCCTCGGCATCCGGGTTGGTCGAGGCCGACAGGCGGGCCAGCGGATAGACGATAGGTTTATGCGAATTAGCCGGGAAGATACCGACCACGCGCACCTTTTTATCCGCCCGCGCATCGGTGGCGTAAACAATGCCCAGCGGCGCCTCGCCGTGCGAGACCAGCGCCATGGCCGAACGCACGCTGTCGGCGCCCGCCACGCGGCCCTCAACGGCGGGCCAAACGCGCAGGGCGATCAACGCGTCGCGCCCATATTTGCCCGCCGGGACCGAGGCCACCTGCCCCATCGCCAGACGCCCGGTCGGCCCCAGCGCAGCAGCCAGCGGGAAACCCGGCGCGATGGTCAACCGCACCGCGCTCTGCGCAGGCGCAATCAGGGCCAGCGAATTGGTCAGCAGGCTGATCCGCGTACCGGGCTTTACCCGGCCGCCGGGGGCCTTGACCACATGGTCCATCCATTCCTCATCGGCCGATAGGAACAGGTCAGCGGGCGCGCCATTCTCGATCTGGCGCGCAAGGGCGGATGAGGCCGCAAAAGAGAGAACCGGGCGCGGATGGCCTTGCGCCGCCCATGTGTCGGCGGCGGCATTGAGCGATTCCTGAAGGCTGGCCGCAGCCAGAACCAGCGGCCCGCGCGGCGCCTGCGCCATGGCGGGCCCCACGGCGGACATTGCAAGCAAGGCCAGCGCGGCAAAGATCATCCTGCGAAACATTGGAGGGCGCCCCTTTCAATATCGCTATGTATATCGAAACTTGCGCCGGGCAAGCGCTTTACCGATGCATCATCGCCCGAATGGCGTCATGCAACACCGGCGCCACCGCCCGCGATCCGGCATCGGACAGGTGCAAGCGGTCGCGATAATACATCTGCCCACCCCGCATCGCATAACACAGGCGCGCATCGCACAAAGGCCCGGCCAGATCGACCAGCACCACGCCGGAAAAATCCTTCGCCACGCGGCGGACCTGCGCGGCATAGGCGTCCTGCGCATCCTCCAGCACGCCGCCGCGCGGTTCGCCGCAGGGGTGGCGATAGGCGGGGCCGTGCAGGGGCCGCAGGTCGGTCAGGCAATCGGGCGGATCAAACCCCATCCGCCGGTTGGGCAGCGTGATAATCACACCCTTGCCCGCCCCCGTCAGCCGCGCCAACGTCCGGCGCAGCGCGCGTTCAAGGCGGGCCTCGGGCGGCGCGGGCGTGGGGTCGGCGCGGTCGGTCATGTCATGGGCTGAACTGCGCCGCAGCAACTGGTCGCCATTGGCATAGGACAGCACCACCACCCGGATCGAAGGGCTGACCACCGCGTAATCCAGTGCCTGATTGGTCAGCTTCCAATTGTTGAGGCGGGTGCGGTCAAAGCTCTCGGTGGTGGTCGTGTCATAGAAAGGCGCGGCCTCGCTGGCCGAGGCGATAAGCACGTTGAGGTCCGGATAGGAAGCCAGACCCGGAAACAGGCTGAGATTGAGCGAATCGCCGATGAGCGCAACATCGGGCGCGCCGGGACGCGCCAGATAGCAGAAATCATTGCCCGCAACCCCCGGCACAAGCGCGCCCCGCCCCGGCATCAGCGCGACGCAGGCCCGCCCCTGCGCCTCGCTGCCCACCGGGATGCTCCAGCCGATCTCGCGCGTCAGCGGTTCGACCCGCGCATGGCCGGCCGAGGGGACATGCGCCCATGCCACCACCAGCCCGCCCAGCCCCAGCAACCCCATCGCCGCCAGCAGGCCCTTGACCTTGCGCGTGGCCGAGCCGCCATAGCGCAAAGGCGGCTCGATCCAGCGCGCCGTGATCCATGACAGTGCGACGGCCACGCCCACACAGACCAGCATCGCCCAACCATCGACCCATCCCGATGTCCGCGCCAGCACCAGCACCGGCCAGTGCCACAGATAGAGCGGATAGGAGATTTGCCCCAGCCAGCGCATCGGCAAAAGCGAGAGCAGCCGCGCATTGACCAGCGCCCTTGGCCCTGCCGCCAGCAACAGCACCGCCCCGCCCACCGGCGCCAGGGCCGCCCAACCGGGGAAAGGCACCCCGCCCTCAGTGATGTAGCGGAAACTGCCGAGCAACAGCGCGAGGCCGATCAGGCTGAACCCATGCGCCATGCGCAGCGGTATCGCGCCGACCCGGCGACGCTCGACCCAGGCCAGCGCGGCCCCCGCCAGCATTTCCCAGAAACGCGCGGTGGGGATGTAAAAGGCGGCCGATGTGTCAATCCGCATCAGGAATAGTTCGTGGGCCATGCTGGCCGCAAAGCCCAGCCCCAGCGCCCAAACCACCCCCTGCGCGCCCCGCCATCGCCACGCCAGCATGACCGCCAGCGGCCAGAGGATGTAGAATTGCTCCTCCACCCCAAGGCTCCACAGATGGAGCAGGGGTTTGGCATCGGAGGAGGCGTCGAAATAGCCGCTCTCGGCATAGAGGACGAGGTTGGAGGCGAACACCGCAGCCCCCGCCAGATGCGCGCCCAGTTGCGCAAACCGGTCATCGAACAACTGCACCCAGCCGAACGCGAAAGTGGCCAGCAGCACAGTGATCAGCGCGGGATAGATCCGCCGCACCCGCCGCCCGTAAAACGCCGCCAGCGAGAAGCCCCCGGCCCTCACATCATCGAAAATCGCGCCTGAGATCAGATAGCCCGAGATGACAAAGAAAATGTCCACCCCGACAAAGCCGCCGAAGCCCTGCCGCCACCACGCATGAAAGGCGACAACCACGCCCACGCTGATCGCGCGCAGGCCGTCAATATCGGCGCGGTGAAAGGGTTTGGGATGGGATGCCATGCCGCGCGGCCTTGCACGCAAGGCAGGCAGCCGGTCAAGTACAGTAAGAGTTCAGCCCTCCATCAAACGATAACCGATGCCCGGCTCGTTGCGGATCAGGCGGGGGTGGGCCGGGTCCTCCTCGACCTTCAGCCGCAAGGCCCGGATCGCCACGCGCAAATATTCGACATCGCCCACATGCGCCCGGCCCCAGACCTTTTCCAGCAAGGCGGCATGGGTCAGGATGCGCCCGCCCGCCTCGACCAGCGCCTGAAGCAAAGCGAATTCCTTGGGAGGCAGGGTCAGCCCGCGCCCGTCAATGCTGGCCTCATGGCGGGCGGTGTCGATGCGCAGGGGGCCATAGGCCAGCACCTCCTGCGCCGCCGCGCCCGATGGATGCCCCGATTGCCGCAACGCCACGCGCAGGCGGGCCAGCAATTCCTCGCCGTCAAAGGGCTTGGTGATATAGTCCGAAGCGCCCAGATCGAGCGCTGCCACCTTCTCGCCCACATCTTCACGCGCGGAAAGGACGATCACCGGCACATGGGCGGCCCGCAACAGCGGGATAAGCTCCAGCCCATCGCGGTCCGGCAGGCCCAGATCGAGGATCGCCGCCGACAATCCCCCCCCGCGCAAGGCAGCCAGCGCCGCCGATGCCGTGGCCGCTCCCGCCGCCTCATAGCCCCCGCGCGCCAGCACCGCGCCCAGCAGGCGCAGGATCGCCGGTTCATCATCCACCACCAGAACCCGGTTCATGCCCCCATCCTCAATATGAAACGCGCACCGCCCAGCGGGCTGTCCTCGATGCTCACCTGCATGCCCATCGCTTCGGCAAAACCGCGCACGATGGCAAGGCCAAGCCCGCTGCCCTGCGCGCGGTCGCCGCCCTCGATCCGGGCGAAACGTTCGAAAATCCGCGCGCGTTGATCGGGCGGCACACCCGGCCCGTCATCCTCGACCCAAAGCGCAACCTGTCCGTCCCGCAAAGCCGCGCCCAACATCACCCGCGATGCCGCATGGCCCAGCGCATTATCGATCAGATTGATCAGTACATGATGCAGCAGCACCGCATCGGCCCGCACAAAGGGCAGATCGGCCGGGATCACATGGCCCAGCGAGAGGCCCGCCGGCACCACCACCGCGCCAAAGGCGGCATCGGCGGCGTCGATCAGATCGAGGCTCTCGGCCTGCGGACGCAGCGAGCCTTCCTCGATCCGTGCCGCCGCGATCAGGTCGCTCATCGTGCGCTCCAGCCTGCGCGCGGCGTTCAGCGCCTCGCCCGCCTCGGGGCTGCGGGTGGCCAGCGTCTCAAGCTGCCCGGTGATAACGGTCAAGGGCGTGCGGAAATCATGCGCGAGGCTGGCCAGAAAGGTCCGCCGCAACCGGTCGCTCTCGGCCAGAGTTTCGCGCGCGCGGCGCTCTTCCTCCAGCGCGATCCGGTCGCAGCCCTGCCCCAGCACAAGCGCGACCTGCTGCATATGCTCGATCTGGACCATCGGGCGCGTATGACCATCAGCGGGCCGCGCCAGAGCCATCAACGCATGGCTGCCCCGCCCCTTGGGCGAGAGCGGCAGAAAGGTCCATTCCGCCGCCGCCATCACGCCCGTGCCATGGCCGGTGGCGTCGCCATTATGCATCGCCCATGCAAAGGCCGCCTGATCAAGCGAGGAAAAGCCGTCCTGCGAGCCATCAATCCGCACAGGGCCATAGATCCCCGCCACATAGGCCCGCGCGCGCTCCAGCGCCTCGACCGGGGCGCCCTTGGCCAGCAGGCGCGAGATCTGCGCCAGCTCCTCGCTGATCGCGGCGCGGGCATTGGCCTCTTCCTCACGCGCGCGCAGCCGAGTGGCAAGGCGGCTGGTGACCAGCGCCACCAGCACCAGCACGAGAACCGACACCGCATGATCGGGCCCATGGACATGAAAGCTGAAATAAGGCGGCAGCAGGAAGAAATTATACGCCCCCGCCCCGGCCAGCGCCGCCAGCAGACCCGGCCCCAGCCCGCCACGCGCCGCGCCCAGCAGCACCGGCAGCAGGAACAGCAGCGCCGCAGACGCCAGCCCCCATTGCGCCAGCATCGCGCTGGTGATCCATGTCACCAGCGCGACGCCCAGCAAGGGGATCGCATAAGAGGTCAGCACGCGCCACATGGGTGGCATCTATAGCGATCAAAGCTCGATCTGTGTGCCCAATTCGACCACGCGGTTGGGGGGGATGGCAAAAAAGGCGGTGGGATCGGATGCGTTGCGATGCAGGAACTGATAGAGCAGCACCATGATGCGCGGCATGCAGGGGCGCGAACCGAAGCGGATCGCGCTGCGGCCCACGAAGAACGAGGTGCCGCCCGTGCCCGTCAGCAGGCCCTTTTCGCGCGCAAGGTCGCTGGGCACGTCGATCTTGTCCATATAGCCATACCGCAGCTTGGCCCGCAAAAAGCGTTCGTCGAGCCGTTCGAGGCACAGGCGATTTTCCGGATCGACATAGGGCGTGGTCTGGGTTTCCACGGTCAGCATGATGTTGGTGCGGTGCAGCGCCTTGTTATGCTTGAGATTATGCAACAGCGCCGAAGGGGCCACGCTGGCGTCCTGCGTCAGGAACACCGCCGTGCCTTCAACCACCAGCGGCGGGCGGGCAGAGAGCGCCTTGACCAGTTCATCAAGCGCGACGCCCTGCTCACTGGCGCGTTGCAGCGCCATCTTGCGCCCGCGCAGCCATGTGGCGATCACCACCCCGATGATCCCGGCCACCATCAGCGGCACCCAGCCGCCCTCGGCTACGCGCAGCACATTGGCGCCAAAGAAGAAGATGTCGAGCGCAAGGAAGGGCGCGATGAGCAGCATGGCCAGCATCGGGTTCCACCCCCACGACCGCCACGCGATGATAAAGGCAAGGCAGGTGGTCACCACCATCGTGCCCGTCACCGCAATGCCATAGGCCGCGGCCATCGCGCTGCTGGATCGGAAAGCGAAGACGAGGCAGATGACGCCCAAGAGCAGCATCCAGTTGACGCCAGGCATATAGATCTGACCGATCTGCGCCGCCGAGGTCTGGCGGATGACAAGGCGCGGCATCAGGCCCAGCGCGATGGCCTGTTGGGTCAGCGAATAGGCCCCGGTGATGACCGCCTGACTGGCGATGATCGTGGCCATCGTGGCCAGCACCACCAGCGGCGCGCGCAGCGAATCCGGCGCCATCAGGAAGAACCAGTCGGCATTTTGCAGCAATTGCCCATGGGCCTGCGCGCGCGCCAGTGCGGTCAGCGCCAACGCGCCCTGCCCCAGATAATTGAGCGTCAGCGCGGGCCAGACAAAGGTCAGCCAGCCCAGTTGAATCGGCTGCCGCCCGAAATGGCCCATATCGGCAATCAGCGCCTCGGCCCCGGTCACGGTCAGGAACACCGCGCCCAGCACGAACAGGCCCGCCACGCCATGCCCCAGCATGAAATTGACCGCCCACATCGGGTTAAAGGCCGAGAGAACATCGGGCGCCTCGACAATATGCCACAGGCCCAGCGCGCCGATCGCCACGAACCAGAACGCGCAGACCGGGCCGAACAGGCCCGCCACGCTGGCCGTGCCGCGCACCTGAAGCGCAAAGAGGCCGATGAGGATCGTGAGCGAGAGGCCAAGGATCACCGGCTCGCTCATGCTCTCAAGGCCGGGGACGGTCTTCATCCCCTCGATGGCAGAAAGCACTGAAAGCGCGGGCGTAATGATCGCATCGCCGTAAAACAGCGCCGCGCCGGTAGCGCCCAGCAGCAGCACGATCAGCCACTTGCCCCCCGTCGCCCGCCGCGCCAGCGCCATCAGCGACAGCACACCGCCCTCGCCATGATTATCCATCCTGCTGAGAAACAGCACATATTTCATCGTCACCACGATGATCAGCGCCCATAGCGCCAGCGCCAGCACGCCAAGGATCTCGCCCCGGTCGATGCCCCCCTGCGCGGTCTGGGCCAATGCCTCGCGGAAGGCATAGAGCGGGCTGGTGCCGATATCGCCATAGACCACGCCGATCGCGCCCAGCGTGAGCGCGAAAAGCGAAGAGGGGCCGTGATGGCCCGGACTATGTGCGGAATGTTCGCTGGTGGAGGATGCGGTCATCAACATGATGCGTCGGTTCGCCTGAAGGATAGGAACCTGACGCATCGGACGGATCGGCATTAAATCGCCATGGGCAAGGCGGGGGTCGTGCGTAAAGTCCGCGTAAAATCGCCCCCTATTGCCGCGCCCCACCGGCGATCCATGCGCCCAGTTTTACGCGTTCTTCCAACGTCATATGGGTCATATTGCCCAGCGGCATGACCTGCGCGTCCACAGCCACCTTTTTGATGCGCGGCGCGGCGGCCGAGGCATGTTCGGCATTGTCCAGCAGCACGCCTAAAGGCGGCGCGGCAAAGGCCGGATTGGTGGGATGCGGCGCATGACATGTCACGCAATGCCGGGCCAGAATGGGTTGAATATCGGCATAGCTTGCCTCGCCCACCGGCTTGGCGCCCGATTTCTCCATGGCGACATAGGTGATCGTGGCAATGCCGATCGCCGCCGCAACGGCCATGGTCGAGCGCGGATCGACGCCCTTGTGGCGCAGGTTGAATACATGGCGGATCGCCACCCCCATGGCCGAGATCATCGCCAGCACCAGCCAAGGCCGCTCTGCGCCAAAGGTCATCGGGTAATGATGGCTTATCATGATGAACAGCACAGGCAGCGTCATGTAATTGTTATGCAGCGACCTTTGCTTGCCCCGCGCGCCCAGCGCCGGGTCCGGTTCGCGCCCCTCGATCAGCGCATTGACCACCTTGCGCTGGCCGGGAATGATAATCATGAACACATTGGCCGCCATCACCGTGCCGATAATGGCGCCGACATGCAGATAGGCCCCGCGCGCGCTGAACACGCTGTTGAGGCCGTAGGCCGCCGCGACCAGAAACGCATACCACACCACCCCCAGCAGCCGATTGTTGCGCCCCAGCGCCGACCGGCACAGCCCGTCATACACCACCCAGCCCAGCACAATCGCGCCCATGCCGATGCCTGCCGCCTGCCACGGCTCCAGCGCCGCCTTGGCCGTGTCGATCAGGAAAGCGCGCGCCCCGATATAATAGACCAGCACCAGCAGCGAGAACCCGCTGACCCAGGTGAAATAGGCCTCCCATTTGAACCAGTGCAGCTCGTCCGGCATCTGGGACGGGGCGACCTGATATTTCTGCTTGTGGTAAAAGCCGCCGCCATGGACCGACCAGACCTCGCCCGAGGCCTCACCTTCCTTGGGCGGTTTCAAATGGTTATCCAGCCAGACGAAGTAGAAGGACGAGCCGATCCACGCGATGCCGGTGATCAGATGCAGCCAGCGCAGCCCCAGATTGAGCCATTCGGTGATATCCAAGGCGCGTCCCCTAATCTTAGCCTGATCTCTCCATGCGATTGGCAGTGCGTTCGATAAAGCGCAAAATTTCGCTTATCCTGTCGCAAAAATCAGAACGGCTTAAGCCTCGGCATTCTCGCGCGCCAAGGGATTGGGCACCGCCGGGCCAACCCGGTGCAACGTATTGCGGTCGGTATGTTCAAACGGCTGCTCCACCCCGCGGATTTGCAACATCGTGGTCTGCTCATAACTCCACTGATCCGGCCCGTTGATGGTGACAGTGATGGCAAAACTGTCGGTCCTGAAATTCTGTTCCAGAAATACCGCCGAGATGATGCCATTCTCCGTACTGCCCCGCTGCGCCGTCAGGGTAAAGCTGGTGGCGTCCGCCGCCGCCTCGCCCTTGGCCAGCGCCGCCTGTCCGCGCGGGATGGTCAGCGTGTGCAGGATGCGCCCCGTGGCCGGTTCCCACAGCCAATAACCGACCTGATCGTGATACATCTCGACCTCGCCCGGCTTGGTGATCGCCGTGTGATAGCGCAGGCCATAAAGCAATTGCGGCCCGTTCATCTGGGGGTCGATGGGCTGAATGGTCATCCGCTCGATATAGGCCTGCTCCTCGGCGCCATCCTCGGTGGGTTTGACATCGCGCCCCTTGATGCCTTCCCACACGCCCGCCATCGGCGCCAAGGGGCCTAGATTGGCCAGCGTATCGACATCGGGTTCGGGTTCGGCAAACAGGTGAGCGGGGAATTTCGACATGCGTTTCAGACCCTTTGGCTTCAAATCTGCGCCCAGCGGCGCAACAGGTTGTGATAGACCTGCATCAAACGGTCAATATCCGCATCATCCTTGCCCCGTCCGGGCGCCCCCGTCTGAACCGAAAGGCCCTGTATCGAACGGTCAAGGTCATAGAGCATCGCGCGCGCCTCGCCATCCTTCACCGCGCTCTGCATCCAGAAGAAGCTGGCGATCCGCATCCCCCGCGTGACCGGCGTCACCTTGTGCAGGCTGGAACTGGGATAAAGCACCATATCGCCGGCGGGCAGCTTGACGCTCTGGCCGCCGAACTGGCCCTCGACGGTCAATTCGCCGCCGTCGTAATCCGTCGGATCGTTCAGGAACAAAGTAGCCGACAGATCGGTGCGCAGCAGGCGGTCCTCTCCCGGCATACGCATCAGCGCGCCATCGACATGGGCGCCATAATGGCCGCCGTCGCGATAGAGGTTGAAACGCGGCGGATGGATCGTCACCGGCAGCGCGGCGGCGAGAAATTGCGGATTCTGGCCCAGCCGGGTCAGGATCACCTGCCCGATGTCCTTAGCCACAGGATCGTCCATCGGCACTTGCAGGTTTTGCTTTACCTGCACCGCCCGCTCGCCCGCTGTGGCCGCGCCATCGGCCCATGGGGCGGAGAGCAGGCGTTCGCGCAGGGCGGCAATCTCGCCGGGGGTAAAGAGTTTCTCGATCACGATCAGCATATTACATCCCCGTCAGCGCATCCGGCCCGATGGCGTCCAGCTTGGCGCATCCCGCCAGCACCATCGCCAGTTCCAGCTCCTCGCGCAGAATTTTCAGCATATGGGCCACGCCCAAAGCGCCGCCCACGGCCAGCCCATGCAATTGCGGCCGCCCGATCATCACCGCATCGGCCCCCAGCGCGAGCGCCCGGAACACATCCGCCCCGGTCCGCACCGATCCGTCCAGCAGGATCACGCAATCTTTCCCCAGCGCCGCGCGCGTCGCGCGCAGCAGCGTCAAAGGCGCCTCCGCCGCCTCCATCGCCCGCCCGCCATGGGTGGAAAGCACCAGCCCATCCCAGCCCAGCGCCATCAGCCGCGCCGCATCATCGGCCCGCGACATGCCCTTGGCCAGCAGCGGCAGGTCGGTTTGCCCGCGCAGCCATGCCATATCATCCCACCCCGGCGCTACGGCGGCCAGACGCGAGAGCGCGGGATTGTACCATTGGCCCGATGCCTCAGGCGCGGGCGTGAAACCGGAGAGATGCACCGCCTCGATACCGCGCGGAATGGCGAAACCGGCGCGCAGGGCCTGCGGGCTGGCGGGCTGAGCGGGGGTGTCGAGCGTCACGACAATCGCCCTTGCCCCCGCCGCCTCGGCCCGGCGGATCAGGCACAGCGTATCCTCGCGCCGAGGCTGGACATAGAGCTGGAACCACAGCGGCCCGGCGGCCACCTGCGCGATGGCCTCAATGGGCTGGCTGGCCATGGTCGAGACGGTCATCACCGTTTCAAGGCAGCCGCGCGCGGTGGCCAGTTCGCCTTCGGGATGCACCAGCCCATGATAGCCCAGCGGCGAGAGCAACACTGGATGCGCCAGTTCCAGCCCCAGCAGGCGCCGCCGCGTATGGCCCCCGCGTAGATCGGCCAGAGGCCGGTTCAGGATTGCGTGGGCGGCAAAGCTGGACTCCTCGCGCCGCCGCGCCGCACCATCTCCGCTGGCGCCTTCCAGCCAAGCCCAGACCGCAGCATCGATCCGCGCCTGCGCCTCACGCGCATAGTCGGCCAGCGTGTAAAGATGCGGCGGCAGGGGCACACGCCTTACGCCGCGATTCCCCAGCTTTCCAGCAGCGGCTCATTCTCCGGCTCGCGCCCGCGAAAGGCGGTGAAGTTTTCAATCGCCGGGCGCGTGCCCCCGCGCGAAAGGACTTCGGCGCGGAAACGTTCGCCCAATTCCGCGCGCGGGGCGCTGCCTTCCTCAAACGCGGCATAGGCGTCGGCCGACAAGCGCTCGGCCCAGAGATAGGAATAATAGCCCGCCGCATAGCCACCGGCGAAAATATGGCTGAAACTGGTAGGGAAGCGGTGCCATTCGGGATAGTCGATGACGGCGACCTCGGACCGCACCTGCGCCAGAACGTCGCGGTAATCGGGCGCATTGTCGCCGCCCGCCGCGCGATGCAGGCGCAAATCGAAAAGGGCGAATTCAGCCTGTCGCACCAATCCCATGGCGCCAAGAAATTTCTGCGCCCCCAGCATCCGCGCGATCATTGCATCG
The DNA here is from genome assembly GCF_013149295.1 of Novosphingobium sp. SG751A. Lineage (GTDB taxonomy): Bacteria > Pseudomonadota > Alphaproteobacteria > Sphingomonadales > Sphingomonadaceae > Novosphingobium. Next base: position 19,300 of record NZ_JABGCB010000002.1, on the reverse strand, counting down.
GGCAAAGGCTCGCCGCTTTCCTCATGCGCGCTCGCGGCTTTCAGCGTGGCCGGTTCCCACGCGAAATTCTCAAGGAACTGGCTGGGTAATTCGACCGCATCCCATTCCACCCCGGCGATACCGCCGATGCTGGGCAGATCAACCTCGCCCAGCAGGTGATGCAGGCAGTGGCCCATTTCGTGGAACAGCGTCACCATGTCATTATGCGTGATATAGGCGGGCGCATCGCCCACCGGCGGCGCGAAATTCGTCACCAGATAGGCCACCGGCGTGACGCCATGCTGGCGCGGGCGGGCCGAATCCATCCATGCCCCGCCGCGCTTGCCCTCGCGCGCAAAGAAATCGGCATAGAGCGAGGCCACCTCATGCCCATCACGGTGCAGGGTGAAATAGCGCACATCGCTATGCCAGACCGGCACGCCCTGCGCGGCGCGAAATTCGACGCCGAACAATTCGCGCACAAGGCCGAACAGAGCCTCCATCACGCGGGGCAGCGGCAGATAGCGGCGGATTTCCGACGTATCGAGATCGTGCAGCTTGCGCCGCATCCGCTCGCTGGCAAAGCCGACATCCCATGGGCGCAGGTCCGCAATGCCCAATTCGTCGCGGGCAAATTCGGCCAGCGCGGCCAGATCGCGCGCCGCCTGAGGCCGTGCCGCCGCGCCAAGGCTGGAGAGGAATTCATCCACCTGCGCCCCGTCACGCGCCATTTTCGCGGCCAGCGACACCGCCACCGGATCGTCAAACCCCAGCGCCAGCGCGGCCTGACCTCGGCGCGCAAGGATTTCGGCAATGCGCGGGCCATTGTCGAACTGGCCCGCGTTCGGGCCTTGGTCGGAAGCGCGGGTGTTCCATGCGCGATAAGCTTCCTCGCGCAGCGCCCGGTCCTCGGCATGCGAGAGCACCGCCATGACGCTGGGCGCATGGAGCGTGACCAGCCAGCCTTCCTTACCGGCGCGCTCCGCTGCTGCGCGCATCCCGGCCCGGTCGGCCTCGGGAATACCGGCAAGGCGCGCTTCGTCGGTGATTTCAAGCGTCCACGCCTCGGTCGCGTCCAGTACGGCATTGGAAAATTCGGTCGAGAGGCGGCCCTGTTCGATTCGGTTGGCAACGAAATCCTGCGCCGCCTGCCCTTCCAGCGCCACGCCCGACAGTTCAAAATCCTGAAGTGCCAGCGTCAGGGCGCGACGCTCCTCCTGCGGCAGGGCCTGCGGATCAATAGCCTTCAACGCCTGATACAGCGCCTTGTCCTGACCCACCGCGCTGAAATGCGCGTCGATCAGGGGTTGCGCCTGCCCATGCGCCTCGCGCAGTTCCGGCGTGGTCGCCACCATCACCAGATGGCTGACCACGCCCCAGACCCGCGAAATCGCCACATCGGCCGCGTCCTTGTCCGCCAGCAGCGCCGGATCGCCGCTCCGCGCGCTCAGAGCCTTCATCGCCCCGGCATGGGTGGCAATCGCGGCCTCGACCGCGGGCACGACATGTTCGGGCCGGATCGCGGCAAAATCGGGCAGAGCATCGGCGGCCAGCAGCGGGTTGTTCGACATAAGATCCTGCAAATGAGAATTGTATTCAGGCAATTTAGGAAGCGTAACGCCCGCTGGCAAGGAAGGCGGCCATGCGTTCTTCCTCCGCTTCGTCCAAAAGCCCCTGCGCGGCCAGCCATTCGTCATTGTAATAGGTCGAGCCATAGCGCTCGCCCGCATCGCACAGGATCGAGACGATCGAACCTTTCTCGCCCGCCGCCGCCATCTGCGTGGCGATACGTGCGATGGCCACCAGATTGGTGCCGGTCGAGCCGCCTACCCGCCGCCCCAGATAGCGCGAGAGCACCCTCGCGGCGGCGATGGAGGCGCGGTCCTCGACCACTTCCATCCGGTCGATCACGCTGCGGATAAAGCTGGGTTCGACGCGGGGGCGGCCGATGCCCTCGATGCGGCTGGTGGGGCCATCGGCGGTGGTGACGGCGGCATCGTGCCAATGGCGGTGGAACACCGAGGCCGCCGGATCGGCCACGCAGACCTGTGTGGCATGGCGGTTGTAATGGACATAGCGACCAATGGTGGCCGAGGTGCCACCCGTGCCCGCACCGGTCACGATCCATGCCGGGATCGGATGGGGTTCGCGCGCCATCTGGCTGAAGATGCTGTCGGCGATATTGTTGTTGCCGCGCCAGTCGGTCGCGCGCTCAGCATAGGTGAACTGGTCCATGTAATGGCCGTTGAGGTCGGCGGCCAGACGCGAGGCCTCACCGTAAACCGCGCCCGCGCTGTCGACCTTGTGACATTGCCCGCCCAGCGCCTCGATGGCGGCGATCTTTTCCGGCGCGGTGCTGCGCGGCACCACCGCGATGAAGGGCAGGCCCAGCATTCGCGCAAAGTAAGCCTCGGACACGGCGGTCGAGCCGGAGGAGGCCTCGACAATCGTCATCCCCTGCGCGATCCAGCCGTTGCACAGCGCATAGAGGAAGAGCGAGCGCGCGAGGCGGTGCTTCAGGCTGCCGGTGGGATGGCTCGATTCATCCTTCAGATAAATCGCGATATGCGGCAGGGCGGGCAGCGGCACCGGGATCAGATGGGTATCGGCGCTGCGGGTATAATCCGCGTCGATGCGCCCGATGGCCCAGCTGACCCAGTTGGGACAGGGTTTTTGGCTCATCGCCCTTCCCTATCCCGTGATGCGCCCGCGTCAACCGGGCTGCGGCTTATTTGCCGGGGGTGAGACGAATTGCCCCGCCTCCGCCCGGCGCCAGCCACAGTTTGATGGTGTCACCCTTGCTCACCTTGCGCGTTTCATAGGCGATGCGATGGCGCGCCTCGGTCAGGTAGGTCGCGCCCTCGCCATCCTTGTAGATCGTGGCGGTATAGGTCTTGCCCGCGTCAAGGAAGTCGAGTTTGAGATCCACATCGCGCGCAGTGGCATCATTGACCCCGCCGACATACCAGTCGGGGCTGTTGCGATCCTGACGAGCAAAGATCGCATATTCGCCCACTGCCCCGACGATCAGATGGCTCTGCGCCCAATCGGCGGGGACTTGGCGGATAAAGGCCAACTCCTTGGGATGCGCCTCAAGGTTCTCGATAAAATCAGCCGCCATCTGGATGGGCGAATAGAGCGCCAGATAGAGGCCAAGCTGTTTGGCGAGCGTCGAGGCCAAGGGCGCATGGTTGGCGCCCTCAAGACTTAGCACGCCGGGGGTGAAATCCATCGGGCCGGACAACATGCGGGTGTAGACCAAGGTCGGCTCGTGGCTCGGGCCATTGGCGAAGGCACCCCATGCGTTATATTCCATGCCGCGCGCGCCCTCGCGTGCGATCCAGTTGGGATAGGTGCGGCGCAGGCCGGTGTCCTTCACCGGCTCATGCGCGTTGACCGCGATGTGATATTTCGCCGCCACCTGCACCACGCGCAGGTGATGCTGCACCTGCCGCTGGCCATCGTGATATTCCATGCAGATCTTGGCCGGATCACTTCCGCAAGGCGCCTGAATGCCGCCCGCATCCGCCACATAGCCGGTCTTGACCGTCGACACGCCGAGGCGGTTGTACAGCTTCATCGCATCCTCAAGCTGGGCCTCGTAATTGGCGATATTGCCGCCCGTTTCATGGTGGCCAATGATGTTCACGCCCTTCTTGTGGCCATAGGCGGTGACGGCCTCCAGATCGAAACCATCGGCCGATTTGGTAAAGCTGAAGTCGCCCCCCGTGCCCAGCCAGTTGCCGTTCCAACCCTTGTCCCAGCCTTCGATCAGCACGCTGGAAAAGCCGTTCTTGGCGGCAAAGTCGATGTACTGTTTAGCCCGCTCGGTGGTGGCGCCATGCTTGGGCCCTTCTGCCCATGTCCAGTCGCCCCGGATCATGCCCCACCAGATGCCGATATACTTCTGGGGCTTGAACCAGCTTACATCGCCGATCTTGTTCGGCTCGTTGAGGTTCAATTCAAGGTCGTTTTCCACCAACCCGGCTGCATCATCGGCCATGCGGATCGCGCGCCATGGCGTGTTGAAAGGCAGATCGCGTACCACCCGCGCCCCCTGCCCCGAAGGCGAAAGGGTGGAGCGGAATTTCTGCCCCTCGGCCCGCTTGAACCACATGGCGGAATAATCGACCAGCGCAGCCTCGTGGAAGGAGAGATGCGTGCCATCGTCAAGGCGCATGGTGATCGGCGTATGGGCGGTGGAAACGGCCTCGATCGGGGTCTTTTGATAGACCTGCTCATAGCGATTCCATTCGCCCCCGGTGATCCACCATGCGGTACCCTTGGGCACGATGTCGAATTCGGTCACTTCATCGGCGATGCGCATCGTGGTCATCGCAGCCTGTTTGGGCAGCTCGTAGCGAAAGCCCACGCCATTGTCGAAGACGCGGAAATGCACATCCATCAACCGCTCGCCCTGCTCCTTGGACTGGCGCAGGTGGACGGTGATCTCGTTATAATGGTCGCGCACATAGCGGCGCTCGCCCCAGGGCTGCTCCCATGTGTCATCGCCCTTGCCGGTGTCGGCGCCGGTGATGTCCCAGCCGCGCACCATGTTGACGCCATCGGTCAGGATGAAACCCATCAGCGAGGGCGCGATCAGGGGTTTGCCCTTGCGGGTGATGCTGTAGCGGGGACGGTGGTCGCTGTCGGTGGTGATGGCAACCGCGATGGTGCCGTCGGGCGATGTGGCCGAATAGCTGGCAGGCGCGGTCTGGGCATAGGCCGAGGTGGCGGTCAGCAAAAAAGCGGCAAGGGGTGGAGCAAGGGGGAGGGGGAGGGGGAGGGCAAGCGAGCGGGCCATGATGGTCTCTCTCCGGGGGAAGAAGGGGGTTTAGGCAGACAGGGTGAAATGCGCGGCATAGGGCGGCAATTGCCCCTCATCCGCGTCGTTCAGCGCCAGCAGGATCTGCCCGTCCGGCGCGGCATGGACGATGGTTTGATCGCCAAGGTTAAAGGCGCAGACAATTGCCTCGCCACCCTCGCGCCGGGTGAAAGTGAGCAGGTCGCCATCCACGCGCAGATCCTCCATCGCGCCCACCGCCAGCGCCCTATGCACGCGGCGCAAGGCGATGATCCGGCGGGTGATGGCCAATTGGCTGTGCGGATCGGCCTCCTGCCGGTCCACCGCGCGGGCGATGTTTTCCGGCGAGAGCGGCAACCAAGGCGCACCCTTGGTAAAGCCGCCCTGCTCGTCCTGCACCTGCCATGGCATCGGCGTGCGCACACCGTCGCGGCTCAAGGTCAGCGGCCAGTTGGCGATGGCCTCGGGGTCTTGCAGCAGATGGAACGGGATGTCGTCCTGCGTCAGGCCAAGCTCCTGCCCCTGATACAGAAACGCATTGCCGCGCAGCGCCATCAACAGCGCCATGGTCAGCCGCGCATAGGCATCGCGATGCTCCGCCCCCACCCAGCGCGACACATGGCGCGGCGCATCGTGGTTTTCAAAGGCCCAGCTTGGCCAGCCCTGCGCCCGGCCATCGGCATCCGGCGCGCCGTCCCACTGCACCTGCGTTTTGGCCACCAGATCGGCGGTCAGGCGGTCGGCATAGAGGAAGTCGAAGCTGTAGGCGCTCGAAAGCCGCCCATCGCCCGCCGTATAGGCCTTCATCAGCGGATCGGAATCCTCGCCCCCGATTTCGGCCACGGTAAAGGTCGCGCCTGCCGCCTGACACACGGCCGCGATGCGTTCGACAAAGCCGACCACATCGGGGTGGTTCATGCTGTTGACCTTGGCCTGAAAATCATAGGGCCGGGTGCGGGGCTTGCCATTTGCGGGCGCAATGGGATTGTCGGCAAAACCGGGGTCGAACATCGCATGGTTGAGCGCATCGAGCCGGAACCCATCCACCCCGCGGTCCAGCCAGAAACGCAGCACATCAAGGCAGGCCTCCTGCACCGCCGGATTATGGCCGTTGAGTTGCGGTTGTTCTTTCAGGAACTGGTGCATGTAATATTGCTGGCGGCGCGCGTCCCATGTCCATGCCGGGCCGCCAAAGACGGACTGCCAATTGTTGGGCGGCGTGCCGTCCGGGTTGGCATCGCGCCAGACATACCAGTCGGCATAAGCGCTGGTCTTGTCGGAGCGGCTTTGCACGAACCATGCATGGGCATCGCTGGTATGGGCGAAAACCATGTCGATCATGACCTTCAGCCCCAGCCCATGCGCCCGCGCCACCAAAGCGTCGAAATCGCCCAGCGTGCCAAAGATCGGATCGACATCGCGATAATCGGCCACGTCATAGCCGAAATCGGCCATCGGACTGGTGAAGAACGGGCTGATCCAGATCGCATCGACGCCCAGAGACGCGATATGGTCCAGATGCGCGGTGATGCCCGGAAGGTCGCCGATGCCATCACCATTGCTGTCGGCAAAGCTGCGCGGATAGATCTGGTAGATGGTGGCGCCGCGCCACCATGGTCCTTGCGAGAGGGTCATTATCGGGGGTCCTTACTTGGTGGCGGCGCAGATGGCATAGCCGAAAGCGGGCAGGCTGATCGTGGCGCTGCCCGGCGCGGCGGGCGCGGCGGGGCATGGGCCGGACAGCGCGGTGAAGCGCTGCGTCGCGCTCTCGACGGCAACCTGCGCAGTGATGGGCTGGTCCGAGGTGTTGAAGGCCAGCAGCACCTCGGACCCGGTTTTGGGATCGAGGCGCGAGACGGCAAACAGGCCCGCCCCCTCGCCCGAGGCGCGCAGCAGCGTCCGCCCGCCCCAGAGCGCGGGGGTGGCGCGCCGGATCTGCGCAAGCCGGGCGATGGCCTGATAGAGCGGATGGCCGGGCGTGAAATTGGCAGCGGCGGTGGAGGAAGCGGTGCCGACAAGGGCGTCCTGATTATATTCCGTCACCTTGCTGGCGAACATATCCTGACGCGAGGATTGGTCGCCCCCGCGTCCGGCAAAGCCCTGTTCGTCGCCATAATAGATCGTGGGCACGCCGCGCAGGGTCAACAGCATGGCATGGCCCAACAGGTCGCGCGCCAGCCACTCCTGCGCGCCGATCCCCGGCTTGGCCTCACGCAGGGCCATGGCGAAGCGGCCATTGTCATGATTGCCAAGGAAGGTGGGCAGACGCAACGCGCCCTTTGGCCCATAGAGCGCATCATCCTCTACCATGCGGGCCAGTTCCTGCGTGCCGGTCCTGCCGCTGGCCGCATCGGTCGCCGCGCGCATGAAGGCGAAATCCAGCACCGCAGGCAGACCGGCGCGATGCACCCATCCGGCCAGCAGCGCCGGATCATAATCCCCGGTCGCCACCTCGCCGAAGATGTGGAAATTGGGGATGCCGCGCACCCGCGCCCGCGCCTGTATGGCGGGCACAAAGGCGCGCCAGAATTGCGGGTTCACATGCTTGGCCGTATCGATGCGATAGCCGTCAATGCCGAAACGGTCGATCCAGCTGCTGTATATGTCGATGAACCCTTGGACCACGCGCGGATTTTCCGTGGCCAGATCGTCCAACCCGACGAAATCGCCATATTGCGCGCTCTCGCCCTTCCAGTCGGTGTCGCCGCGATTGTGATACCAGATGGGATTGTTAAGCCAGGCCGGGTTCTTCGCCTTCTCCTCGCCCGCAGGCACATAGGGCGTATAGGCAAAACCCGGATCGGTCATATGCGCCCAGTTGGCAGGGCGGGCATCATCATCGCCCGCAAACCCGGCATTGATCGGCGTGGCCGCCACCCCGCCCCGGCGCGAAAAAGGATAATCGGCCTTGGAACGATAGAGCGCGACAGCATCGCCCGCCTCGCGGTATTGGATGACATCGGCGGTGTGGTTGACGATGATGTCCATATAGACCTTCATCCCCCGCGCATGGGCCGCCTTTACCAGCGCGGCGAAATCCGCGTCGCTGCCGAAATGCGGATCGACATGCAGAAAATCGGTGATCCAATAGCCGTGATAGCCGGCGCTTTCGTGGCCCTTGGCCCCCTGCACCGGCTTGTTCTTGAAAATCGGCCCGACCCAGATCGCGCTGGCGCCCAGCCCCTGAATATAATCGAGCTTTTGGATCAGCCCTTTGAGGTCGCCGCCATGATAGAAGCCCTTGTCGGCAGGATCGAAACCATGGGTCAGGCGATCTCCGGCGATGCCGCCCGTATCATTGGCCGGATCGCCATTGGCGAAGCGGTCGGGCAGAACGAAATAGATCACTTCCTGTTCGGGCGTGCGGGCGCGCAGATCGGAAACAGGCGTGGCTTGCGCCGCAGACGTCAGAGCAAAGGCCCCGGCCATAAATAGGCCCGCGATGGTGTTCCGCTTCATCCTGCTCTTCCCTCGGTCACTATTATGCGCGGGCGGGACCGCGAAACCCCGCCCGCATTATCCTCAAGCGATCAGAACTTGTAGCTGACGCTCAGGTAATAATCGCGGCCATAGCGCTGATAGTCGATCAGCTGGCGCACATCATTGTTCTGATAGGTGATGAAGGGCCGGTCGGTCAGGTTCTTGGCCTGAAGCATGACCGAGAGGCCGTAGAGCTTGGAGCTGGGCTGGAACTCATAGCCGATCTGGGCGTCCACAATCGCTTCGGCCTTGGCCTGACGATAGGTGGGATTGGCCGAAAGGCCCGCCACTTCGGCCAGGAAGGTCGAGCGGAAGCGATAGTTCACGCGCGCCTGGAACCCGTGCTTTTCATAATAAAGCGCCGCGTTCTGCACCCAGTCCGACAGGCCAGGCAGCGTGATCGCCTGCCCTGGATTGCTGGCCAGATAGATGGTGCTGTCGGTATAGGACAGGCTGCCATAGAAGCCGAAGCCGTCGAGCTTGGGCGTCAGCAGCGAGAAGGGCAGCGAAAGCGTGCCTTCCACACCCTTTACATCGCCATGGCCGGTGTTGGCCGGAGCGTTCACCGTGCCCAGCGTGGTGCCCACCGCCGCGCGCTGTGCGGGCGTCAGGCTGCTGAGCGCGGAGGAGAAGTCATAGAGGAAATTGTTCGACGGATCGACGAACTGGGTCAGCTTCTTGTAATAACCCGCCACCGAGACATAGCCGCCCTTGCGGAAATAACGCTCCAGCGAGAGGTCGATGTTGGTGGAGTGATAGGGGCGCAGTTGCGAATTGCCCCCGGTCGAGCTGAACACCGACATGCCCGGCGTGGTCGAGCCCAGACGGGTGGGGTCAATGTTGAATTCCTGATTGACGCGGATCTGGTCAAGGCGCGCGCGCACCATCGTGTGCGAGGCCGAGAATTTCACGAACATCGACGGGTCCATTTCCAGCGACAGGTTCAGGCTGGGCAGGACATTGGTGTATTTCGCCCCGCCCGTGGCCGGATAGAGCGAGACGGCACCGTTCGAGAAGTTAGAGATCGAACCGTTCGAGCTTTGGTTGGTATGGACCACCTGCGCACCGATGCTGCCGGTCAGCTTACGGCCCGCAACATCGCCGTCGATCTTCAGCATCGCATAGCCGGTGATGACATTTTCCGTCACCGAATTGTCGCGCACCAGCGAGACGGGGCGGTTGTCATAGGCCGCGCTCAGGCTGTTATTATACAGATACATCGGATCGAGCGCGAGCATCTTGGGCACGCCCAGATAGTCCAGCGCCACCGTGCCGATCACCGCCGCGCTGGGCACGGGGGCAAAGGTGGTGGTGCCGCTCGACACGGTGCAATTGGTGCCCGTGCCCTTGGGGCAGAGGAAGTAGGACAGGAAGTTCGAGGTCTTCTTGCGACGCGAATAATTCACGCCCACTTCCCAGCCCGAAAAGATCGAGTGGCCGCCAAACTTGCCATCGACCCCGGCGCGCAGGGCCAGCAGATCGTCCTTGAAGCTGGGCTTGTTGAGGAAACCTGCCTGAACCACGGCGGTGGTGCCATTATAGCCCCAGCCGCGCGGGTCGGTGATGCCGAAAAGGGCGGTGTTCGAATAATCGAGCGTGGGCACGATCCGGTACGTGCCATTGGGATTGGCGCTGATATGGATCGTGTCGGACGCGCCGGTCGTGTTATAGCCCGTGCCCGTATAGGTTTCGAGCAGGAAGTCGGTGCGCTTGGCCGTACTGTAGCTGGCGTCGAGCGTGATGTGGGTGTCCTCGGCCACGGTCCACACGCCGTTCCACCCGGCAGAGAAATTGTCCGCCGTGCGCTCGTTCAGGTCATTGCGCTGCACCGCATGGACATTGGTCAGCGTGGCGTCGGTGACCAGACCGTTGGTGGTGCTATAGCCCGGCTGGATGGTCGCTGCCGAGCCCCATGTCGGGGCAATCGGGAATTCGATGCCGCGCAGGTGCTGGGTTTCCTTGAACTTGGAATAGAGCAGGTCGAGCGTGGAGTGAAAATTGTCGCTGGGCGCCCATTCCAGCGTCACCACGCCGCCATAGCGCTTGAGCATGTTCGACTGCACATAGGGCTTGGCCCCGCCAAGGAACAGCGAGCCGCCCGCCGCCGCCTCATTGGGGAAGCCCCATGCGTTATAGCGCTCGTTCTGCGAGGGGGCATGGGTGGCCGACAGGCCGATGGCGATGCCGAAAGTGTCATTGGCGAATTTGTCGACATAGGCGGCCGAGGCGCGGAAACCCTTGTTGTCACTGTCGGGGTTCAGCGCCTTCATGCCGTTCATCTGGCCGCGCAGCTGCACCGCGATGATCCGGTCCTTTTGCGCCAGCGGGCGCAGCATGCGCAGATCCACCGTGCCCGACACGCCCGCCGAAATCAGCGCGGCATTGGAGGCCTTGTACACCACCACATTCTTGAAGAATTCCGACGGATACTGGTCATATTCCACGCCGCGATTGTCGCCCACGGTCACCTGTTCACGGCCGTTGAGCAGTGTGGTGCCGAAATCGGGGCCAAGGCCGCGGATCGAGAGGCGCTGGTCGCGCCCTTCCAGACGCTGGGCCGTGACGCCGGGCAGACGGGCCAGCGAGTCCGCGATGGACACGTCGGGCAATTTGCCGATGTCTTCGGCCGAAATGGATTCCACGATCACCGGCGAACGGCGCTTGAGCGAGGCCGAAGCATCGAGCGAGGCGCGGATGCCCGTCACCACGATGGCCTGATCATTGGCCGCAGGCGCGGCTTCCTGAGCTGTGGCCAGCGCCGGAAAAATGAAAGCAGACACGGCAATGCATGCGGCGGACGCACCAAGGCGCCCCGCCTTGAAGCTGCGGAAGCTCATGATATTCCTCTCCTGATCACACCGGCTGCGCATGGATGACACACAGTCCATGCGCGCCGGCTTCGTCCCGGCATAGGGCACCCCTGCCCCTTGGTTCCGGTCAACGTGGAGCCCGTTTACAGCGGTGATGGCCGCGAACAAAAGATGGCATACGTATACCCATATTATGCGCAATCGGGTAATGTTGCGCTAAGGCCACGCAAGAGCCAGTCAGGAGGTCGCACGATTATGGGGCAAAAGAGGTCGAACAGGCCCACCAGTTTCGACATCGCCTATCGCGCAGGCGTGTCCCAGCCCACGGTCAGCCGGGCTCTGCGCGGGTCGCGTTCGGTCAGCGCCGAGACGCGCGCAAGGATCGAGGCGATTGCCCGCGAATTGAATTATACGGTCGACAAAAACGCCTCCTCGCTGCGCTCGCAACGCGCCAACACGATTGCGCTGTTATTTTTCGAAGAGCCCAGCGAGGATGATTCGCGCATCAATCCCTTCTTCCTCGCCATGCTCGGCTCAATCACAAGGCAATGCGCCAATCGCGGGTTTGACCTTTTGATTTCGTTTCAGAAAATGGAGGATGACTGGCACACCCGCTATCAGGACAGCCACCGCGCGGACGGGCTGATCCTGCTGGGCTATGGTGATTACACCCAATACGAACAGCGGCTGACCGGCCTCGTCGCGCAGGGGACGCGCTTTGTGCGCTGGGGTTCAGTGCGGCCCGACAATATTGGCGCGACCGTGGGCAGCGACAATTTCGGCGCCGGGCAGATGGCGGGCGAACATCTGATCGCACAGGGCCGCCGCGACATCGCCTTTCTGGGGCAGGCGGACGAGCATTATCCAGAATTTTCCGACCGTTATCGCGGGCTTCAGGCGGCGCTGGCGCAAGGCGGCCTGCCGGTAAATCCCGATTTGCAGATTGACGCACTCACCACCGAGGAATCGGGCTATCTGGCCGCCCGCGCGCTGATTGCGCAAGGCGCGCGGTTTGACGCGATCTTTGCCGGATCGGACCTGATCGCCATCGGCGCGCTGCGGGCGCTTTCCGAGGCGGGATTGTCGGTGCCGGGCGATGTGGCGCTGATGGGCTTTGACGATATTCCGGCGGCGGGCATGACCAATCCTCCGTTGACCACGATGATGCAGGATCTGAAAGCGGCGGGCGTGTTGCTGATCGAAACGCTGCTGGCCCAGATCGAGGATCGCGCCCTGCCCTCGCCGGTTTTGCCCACAAGGCTGGTGCGGCGAAGAAGTTGCGGAGGGTAAACGGCGCCGGCCGGATGCCCAAACCACCACTAGGTATTCGTATACGTGATTGCCCCGCGCCCCGGTCCATGCAACGCCGGGCGCAACAAACAGACCACCACGCGGAAGGGGAGATCATGTCGGGCAAGCCCAAACTTGGCTGGGCCGGGCTGTGCAATGTCAGCTTTGGCTTTTTCGGCATCCAGATCGGCTTTGCCCTGCAAAATGCCAATATGAGCCGCGTTTTTCAGTCGCTTGGTTCCTCAATCGACGATCTGCCCGCGCTGTGGATCGCCGCGCCTTTGACGGGCCTGCTGGTGCAGCCGGTGATCGGGCATCTGTCGGACCGAACATGGCTGGGGCGGCTGGGGCGGCGGCGGCCCTATTTTCTGGCGGGCGCGGTGCTGGCCTGTCTGGCGCTGCTGGTCATGCCGTTGCAGGGCATATTGCTGGGCGCGGCCATGCTGCTCTGGCTGCTCGACGCCAGCCTGAATGTGGCGATGGAGCCGTTCCGCGCTTTCGTAGGCGATGTGCTCGATAAAAGCCAGCATACGGCGGGCTATGCGGTGCAGACCGCCTTTATCGGCGGGGGCGCGGTGGTGGGCTCGCTGTTCCCCTCGCTGCTCGACGCGCTGGGCGTGGCCAATGTCGCGCCTGCCGGACAGATCCCCGATACGGTGCGCTACAGTTTCTGGGCGGGCGGGGCGATCCTGCTCGCGGCCGTGCTGTGGACGGTTCTGAACACGCAGGAATATTCGCCCGCGCAGATGGAGGAGTTCGGCGAGGCCGCAGCCCCAGAAATCGGCCCCGACCTTGCTCTGGCAGCGCGTTCACCACTGGGCGCTTTGCCGTGGATCGGTGCGGGTGGCGCGCTGGCGTCCTGCGTGGCGCATTGGGCGCTGGCCAAGGAACTCTATCTGCTGGCCGGGCTGATGGCGGCCTATGGTGCGGCGCTGGCGGCGGCCATCCTGCTGGCGCGCGCGGGGCGCACCACTCTGCTCTCCAGCGTGGTGGGTGATTTTGCCGGAATGCCACCGCTGATGAAGCGCCTGGCGCTGGTGCAGTTCTTCAGTTGGTCCGCGCTGTTCATCATGTGGATCTATACCACGCCCATCGTCGCCCAATATCATTTCGGCGCCACCGATCCGGCCAGCCCGGCCTATCAGGCGGCGGCCAACTATGTCGGGCGCCTGTTTTCCATCTATAATGGCGTGGCCGCGCCCGCCGCGCTCATCGTGCTGCCATGGCTGGCCCGGCGCCTCGGCAAGGCGCGCACCCATGCGGTCAGCCTGATCGCGGGGGCGGCGGGATTCGGTTCCTATCTCGTGCTGCGCGATCCGGCGTGGTTACAGGTCAGCGAGGTGGCGATTGGGCTGGCATGGGCCTCCATTCTGGCCATGCCCTACGCGATGCTGGCCTCCAGCCTGCCGCAATCGAAACTGGGCGTGTCGATGGGCCTGTTCAATGTGTTTGTCGTGGTGCCGCAATTGCTGGTGGCCACGGTCATGCATACGGTGATGGACGCCTTCTTTCCCGGCGCGCCGGTGTGGACCATGGCTTTTGCCGCCGCCACGCTGATGGTCGCCGCGCTGTTCACGCTGACCTTGCCCAAGGTGGATTGAACAGGAGTGGATTGAATAGCAGCCATTAACCGCTACCTTGAAGGGCGGATCATCAAGGAGCCGTCCATCCATGCCCCGAATGCGCCGCTGGAAAGCCCCCGTCACCCATGCGAGAGGCAATGGCACGCCCTTTGAAACCGTAGCGCTGCTGTTGCAAGGCGGGGGAGCCTTGGGAGCCTATCAGGCGGGCGTTTACGAAGCGCTGGCCGAACGGGACATCGAGCCGGGCTGGATCGCGGGCATTTCCATCGGCGCGATCAACAGCGCGATCATCGCGGGCAATGCGCCCCATGCCCGCGTGGGCCAATTGCGCCGGTTCTGGGAGGGCGTGTCGGGCCGCTCAACCGCTTGGGCGCCATGGCTGGCCACGCTTGGCCTGTCGCATCTGGCGGTGAACCCGCATCTGCGCGGGGCGATCAACCAGATGGCGGCCGGGCAGGTCTTGATGCAGGGCGCGCCGGGGTTCTTTTCCCCCCGCCTGATCCCGCCCTTTTTCCAGCCCGACAAGACCGCCGAGGCGACAAGCTGGTATGACACCAGCCATTTGCGCGCCACGCTGGAAAGTCTGGTCGATTTCGATCGGATCAATACGCGCGAAACCCGCTTCAGCGTGGGCGCGGTCAATGTGCGCACCGGCAATTTCAAATATTTCGACAATGCCCAATGCGCGATCCGGCCCGAACATATCATTGCCTCGGGCGCGCTGCCGCCCGGATTTCCGGCGGTGGAGGTCGATGGCGAATATTACTGGGACGGCGGGCTGGTGTCGAACACGCCGCTCGACTGGGTGCTCTCCTCCGACTCGCGTCTCGACACGCTGGTGTTTCAGGTCGATCTGTGGAGCGCGCGCGGCCATATGCCCGGCGACATGGCCGCCGTCGCCTCGCGCATGAAAGAAATCCAGTATTCCAGCCGCACCCGCGCCGCCACCGACATGTTTCGCGAGCGGCAGGAATTGCGCAACGCCTTTCGCAAGCTGGCCGAGACGATGACGCAAGAGCAACTGGCCAGCCCCGAGGGCAAGCTGTTGATGGAAGCCACCGATCCGGCCCGCTACAATATTGTGCAGATGGTCTATCAGTCGCCCAATTATGAAGGCGATTACAAGGACTATGAATTCAGCCGCCAGACGATGGAGGACCATTGGCGCAGCGGCTATGAGGATGCCGCCCATACGCTGGCCCAGCGCGAAGTGCTGGAATTACCCAGCGACCCTTCCGGGCTGGCGGTGTATGATTTCACCAGTCCGGGTGGGGGTAAGAGTTAAGAGAGCCTCCGGCGGGCAAAGGGACTGGTCCCTTTGCAATCCCGTTACTGTCCTCGTCGCGCTTTAGGTTCGGCGTAACGGCAGAACGCATCGGGGCCGGATTAAAGGCCGCTTCGCGGCGCAGGCTCAGCGCTGTTCGACGCTGCGCTCGATGTTGAGCGCGGCAACCTTGTCGCCGCTCAGGTTAAGCTGCATGTCCCAGGTTGCGTAAGTGTCCACCACATCGTCGACCGAAATGCGTTCGCGATAAAAGCAATCGACCATATCGCCGCGCGCCGCGCCGCAATGCGCGCCCGCCTGACGCAACAGCGCCACGCCGCCCTGCGCATTGGCGCCCACCGGCACCGCGCGGCGCACCGCGTCATAGCCTGCCTCGGGCGCACCATTGCGCACATAGGCATTTTCAAAAAGGTGGAAATCGAGACCCGGCGCGGCCGCCTGCACAGGCGCGCCAGACAGCAGCGACACGGCAAAAGCCCAAGCCAAAAGGTTCTTCATGATGATCTCCATGTAAGGAAGCCGACTCCGACGATATGCGAAGATGGCGGCCAATCGGGGTGGCGCCGATTTACGCCTATTTCCGACACACTCAAACTCGATTCCTGCATCCGCAGTTGCAAAAGTGGTGCATTTGCGGGGATGCAGGCAGGGCCACAATACTGCCGGGGTAAGGCCAAGTCCTGAGAATTTATGAATCTTTAAGCGTTAACCACTAGGGAAAACCATTGAGCGTCCTGCCGGGCGCGCATCTTGTCCGCTGACACAAGGCCCGATCATCATGCCGCGATCCCAGCCCTTCTTGCGCCGATTGGCCCATGACCGGCGCGGCAATGTGCTGATGCTGGCCGCCTCGATCATGTTCGTACTGACGGCCCTTATCGGCGGGGCGGTGGATCTGAGCCTTGTTTATCGCGCGCAAAACCGGCTTCAGGGCGCATGTGATGCCGGTGTGCTGGCCGCGCGGCGCGCGGTGACCACGAGCGGGCTGGACGCCACCGCCACCGCGCAGGGCAAATCCTATTTCAACGTCAACTACACCGACGCCCAGCAAGGCACCAAAAGCACCGCCTTTACTCTGTCGAGCACCGACAATGGCGTCACCGTCAACGGCACCGCCACCACCACCGTGCCGCTGCGGATCATGGCGCTCTTTGGCCGCTATACCTATAATCTCAGCCTGACCTGCGCCTCGACGCAGAGCATCGGCAATTCCGATATCGTCTTCGTACTGGACACCACCGGGTCGATGTCGGACACCTATAACGGCACGGTCAAGATCACCGGCCTGCAAACCGCGCTCAAGAATTTCAACACGACCATCATCAACGCCACGGCGGGCACCAACGCCCGCGTGCGCTATGGCTTCGTGCCCTACAGCAGCTCGGTCAATGTCGGGCGCCTGCTCTACAATCTCAGCCCGTCCTATCTGGCCAGCACCTATGCGCTGCAGACCCGTGTGCCCCAGTTCGAGGCGATCACCTATGCGGTGTATAATTCGCGCACGCTGAAAACCTCCGAAGAGGTCTATAACTCAACCCCCAACTCGACCCCCGCGCTTTATTCCAGCACCGCCTATGCCAGCCAGAGCGCGTGCTTTGCCGCCCTGCCCGCGACATCGGCATGGACCAACAACGGCTCATCCACCAACAGCACCGGCAATGTCACGACCGGCTCCTATACCTACAGCGCCAGCATCGTGACCCAGCCCAAGGTTCGATCACTCTACACTTGCACGCGTTCGGGCGACAGCTATTACCAGTATCGCTATTACGCATATCTCAGCCTGAAATCCTATACATACAGCGGCCTGGGCACGGCCTCCTCGCCCACCAGCGGGACCGCCTTCGACCATTTCGACTATGTTCTGGCCAATGTGGATACCAGCACGTTCAAGACCTTTGCCGCAGCCACCACCAGCACCGGCAGCAGTGGCGCTTCGCAAAGCTCGACATGGAATGGCTGCATCGAGGAACGCTTTACCGTCTCGGACTCAGCCTTCACCTACAGCTCGCTGACCGACCGTATTTCGCCTACGACTGCCACCGATCTCAACATCGACATGGCGCCCACCAGCGACGATGCGACTAAATGGGCGCCGATGTGGCCCGATATCGCCTATTATCGCGGCACCAGCAGCAGCAATTCGATCCTGAGCACATCGGGTTCGCTGGCCAATTCCTATTGCCCGGCGGCCGCGCGCACGCTGGCCACCATGACGCAGACCGATTTCACCACCTATGTCAATTCGTTGACCCCGGCGGGCAGCACCTATCACGACATCGGCATGTTGTGGGGGGCGCGGCTGATCTCCTCGACCGGCATCTTTTCCAGCAACGTGACCGAGGTGCCCACCAATGGCGGCAATGTCACGCGCCACATCATCTATATGACCGACGGCGAGCCAAATGCTGCCTATAGCATTCAGCAGGCCTATGGCATCGAATATCACGACCGGCGCATCACCGATGATGGCTACAGCAACGATGACAACCGCCATATCGCCCGTTTTCGCGCGATCTGTGATGCGATCAAGGGGCGCGGGGTGCGTATCTGGGTGATCGGCTATTCCACCAGCCTTTCAACCGACCTGTCCTATTGCGCCTCTCCCGACAGCGGCTTTACCGCCAATAGCGCCAGCGAGCTGAACAGCGCGTTTCAGCAGATCGCCAAGACCGCCAGCGCCTTGCGGGTGGCCAGTTGATGGCGCGGCGGCTTGGCCATCTGTGGCGCGACCGGCGCGGGGCCACGGCGGTGGAATATGCCTTTGTCCTGCCGATCCTGATGCTGTTGCTGATGGGCATGGGTTACTATGGCCAGATGTTCTATGGCCGCGCGTTGCTCAATGGCGCGGTGCGTCAGGCCGCGCGCGATGCCACGCTGGAAAACGCCAACACCACCACGCTCGACCAGAACGTGGCCAAGGTGCTGGCCCCCGCGCTGCCGGGGGTGACGGTCACCTCGACCCGCAAGTCCTATTATGATTTCACCGATATTGGCCGCGCGGAAAAATGGACCGATTCCAACGCCAATGGCCGCTGTGACAATGGCGAACCCTATACGGACGAAAATGGCGACGGATCGTGGAATTCGGACATTGGCGCATCGGGCAATGGCGCGGCGGGCGACATCATCGTCTATACCACATCGGCCAGCTATACCCCGATGTTCAGCGTGCCCTTCATGAAAAGCATGTGGGGCAAGGTCACGCTGAACGCCACGGCGGTGCGGCGCAACCAGCCATGGGCAGCACAGGTCGCCTATGGTTCGGCCACGAGGACCTGCACATGAGGCTGCGCGCGCTGCTTGGCCGCCTGTGGCGCGATCGTTCGGGCGTCTCGATCATCGAATTGGGCGCCACCATGCCCGTGCTGCTGCTCATCGGGCTCTATGGCATCGAAAT
This sequence comes from Novosphingobium sp. SG751A, assembly GCF_013149295.1. Classification (GTDB taxonomy): domain Bacteria; phylum Pseudomonadota; class Alphaproteobacteria; order Sphingomonadales; family Sphingomonadaceae; genus Novosphingobium. The sequence continues at coordinate 669 of NZ_JABGCB010000002.1, read as the reverse complement.
GGCCAATATGACGATCGTCAGCCTTCAGGTCAGCCAGATCGCCATGTCCACCGCCGACAATGCCTCGCGCCTTGAACAAAGCAGCACATCCAGCGTCAGCCCCACCGTCACCGAAACCGAGATCAATTCGGTGCTGACCGGCGCGGTGCAGGAAGGCAAGAGCATCAACCTGAGCACCAAAGGCAAGGTGATCGTCTCCAGCCTCGAACTCAATTCCTCCACCAGCAAGCAATATATCCACTGGCAACGCTGCACCGGCAGCATGACCGCCGCATCGGCCTATGGCGTTGAAAGCGCGGTCGTGACCGGCATGGGCCCCACCGGCAATCAGGTGACAGCCGCCAGCGGCATGGCCGTGATGTTTGTCGAGGTCTATTATCAGCAATCGGGCCTGTTCGGATCCATGTTCGTCAAACCCATGACGCTGCATCAGGAAGCGGCCTTCCTCATCCGCGATTCGCGCAATCTGACGGCTGGGTTGTCGGGGACGAAGACGGCGACTTGCTGATCGGGGTTTTAGGGGTTTTAGGGGTTTTAGGGGTTTACCCGCCGGAGGCATAAAGCCCCCATCAAGCTGATGGGGTGGACGCCCCCCGACGGCATCGATGTGCCATAGTGGAGGTGTTGAACACCACTGAAGGAGGCGTCCGTGTCGGAGGTTATCACAAT
>NZ_JABGCB010000001.1 GCF_013149295.1 Novosphingobium sp. SG751A | reverse complement strand
AAAAAAGCATGATCGCGGATGGGGGCGACGAAGAATGAGGTATCCTGCCGCAGAAAAGCTGGAGATCATCCGTATCGTCGAACAGTCGCACCTGCCCGCCAAGCAGACGTTGGACAGGCTCGGCATTGCCCGCCGGACGTTCTACCGTTGGTATGACCGCTACCTTGAAGGCGGGCCGGAGGCGTTGGAGGACCGACCTTCTGCACCAAGCCGGGTGTGGAACCGCATCCCGCCCGAGATGCAGGATCAGATCGTCGAAATGGCGCTTGAACAGTCCGAGCTGTCCCCGCGCGAACTGGCTGTGCGATTTACCGATGAACGCCAGTACTTTGTGTCGGAAGCCACGGTTTACCGCCTGCTCAAGGCCCACGACCTGATCACCAGCCCGGCCTACGTCGTGATCAAGGCCGCCGATGCGTTCCACACCAAGACCACCCGACCGAACGAGATGTGGCAGACCGATTTTACCTACTTCAAGATCATCGGCTGGGGCTGGATGTACCTCTCCACCGTGCTCGACGATTACTCGCGCTACATCATCGCCTGGAAGCTATGCACCAACATGCGGGCTGAGGATGTGACCGATACGCTGGATCTGGCACTGGCCGCCTCAGGCTGCGACAGCGCCACGGTGTTGCACAAACCGCGACTACTCAGCGACAATGGCCCTAGCTATATCGCGGGCGAACTGGCGGTATATATAGAGGCCAACAAAATGAGCCATGTACGCGGCGCCCCGATGCACCCGCAAACCCAGGGCAAAATCGAGCGCTGGCACCAGACCTTGAAGAACCGCATCCTGCTGGAGAACTACTTCCTACCCGGCGACTTGGAGGCTCAGATCGAGGCCTTCGTCGAGCACTACAATCACCAGCGTTACCACGAGAGCCTGAAAAACGTGACGCCCGCTGACGCCTACTTCGGCAGGGCTGCGGCCATCATCAGGCAGCGCGAACGCATCAAACGAAAGACCATCGAACATCGGCGCTTGCAACACCGCAAGCTAGCCGCCTAAAACCAACCCCCAGACGAGGCCCGCACCCCGCTAATCTACGACGCAATTTGTGCCAAATGTTCTGATGACGGACACAGAATGTCGTCCGCGATGAAGGGCAGCGGCTCCGTCGCACTGGCATAATTCTCAAGACTCGCCAGCCGGAACGCGAGGAAAAGCTGATCGCGTGTGCCGTCGCTCATGGTAGAGACTGCAGCAATACCGCCACTGGCTCGCCGTCCGACCACGACCGGATGGCCTTTGTCATCGATATCAGTCTCGATGCCGGCAAATTCACCGAGTGTCGTCGCCGTGAACAGTTCGCCTGCCCGCGCAATGAGCGGATCTTGCTGTTCTGCGCGGATCGTTGCCATGGCAGTCGTCACCAATTCGCGCGCAACCGACAGCTCGAGATAGCGTTCGAGGGCGAGATGCATCTGCGCTGCGGCCGCCTCGCGTTCAGCAACGGCGTGATTGACCTCGTTCTGGCTCAGATAGGCAGCAAGGTCGTCCTTCGCGGCCTTCTCGGCGAGAATGGCTGCCTCGATTTCGCTCTCGATCTCGGTAGCACGCGATGTCTGTTCGGTCAGTTCTGCGCGAACCTCATCGAGGTCGCGTTCATCCCATTCAGCCCGCAAATCAGTGAGATCAAGCTTGTCGCCCACGTCCGTCGCGGTGCGTTCCACCAGGGCGATCTCATCGCACAAAGCCATGCGTGCTTCACACCGTGATGCTGCGTCCAGAAGGGCCCCATCATCGCCGCTATCGAGTTTTACCGAAGCCGTGAGCCTAGCCAGCACCTCCCGAGCGGTGCCGAGAGCCTCTTGTGCCTGGTCGGCCTCGACCTTCGCCTCCTCAAAGTCTGGTAGTATCCCATCATATTGGGTTTGCGCGGTGGCGTTGTCGGTAAACCGGGCCAGCAGCATCTGCGCTGCAACCACACAGTCTTCGCCGATCTCGATGGCGAGTTCGGTCGCGAGGCTACTGATGTCCTTTGTAAGGTTCGTCTCGTCTTCGTCCATGCGCTTTAGCCGCTGGCGGGTCTGCCCTATTGCCGAAAGGACACCGCGTGCGCCGACCCATTCAGTCACCGCACTGTTGGCATCTGTCGGCGAAATGTCGGGTTTGAGCCCCAGCGCACCTGTCACAGCAGGCCATGCCGCGTCCCAGGCAGCCTGTGCGTCCGACAATTGTTGCACTTCCGCCTCAACCAGCTTGTGTTGCCGTTCGAAGTCCTCCCGGTCTCGCATGTCCCTGACATATCCGGCATGGGCCTGTTCGTGCAGGGAGATGGCGTTTTGCACCGCGCTGACTCGAACTGAGAACGACAGTGTAGAATCGAGCTTGCGGTTCTGTTCGATCCGTTCGAGCAGCTCGACGGTCGGCGCAAGTTGGGCCACATCAATTGCGAGTGCATTCGACGAAGTGCGTAGCCGTTCCGATTCGTCCAGCACCAGCTGCCGAGCCTGGGCAAATTGAAGCAGTGAGGCCAGTTCCGGATGTTTGGCTTGTACTTGAGGGAAACTGTTTCCCCATTGCCCGGTGCGCACTTCTAACTGCGCGACAAGTGCGGCCATCTCGGCCTCTGCCACCGTGTTGTCAGTCCTTGCGTCTGCCACGCGCCGCAATGCGAGTGCAAGTGATGCAGCCCGTTCTGCCTCTGCGGCGCGGCGATCGGCAAGTTGGTCCGCAGACACGATTGCCGATTCCAGGTCGTCGGCAACGGCAAGGCGAGCGGTGGCGTCATCGGGCAGATGTCCCGCGACATATGCCGATTTTATCGGCCGCCAAGCATCGGCGCGCAGAGTGCGCGCTTCGGCAAGTGACGCGTCACTTGCAATGGTCCCGGACGCCTGAAGCGAGCCAATCTCAGCCTCTCCGGTTGAAATCTCGCGTTCGGCCTGCCGCTTAAGCTTGGCCTGATCCTCGATCTGTGACGTTAACGTCTCGCGCGCGGCCTGCTCGCTGCGAATATCGTCAACGCTGGGGCATGGCAGGGTCGCAAGAACATCGATGGTATCGAAGCCCAGAGCCTTGAGCCGTCCGGTCAATGTTGCGTTGTCAGTATCCAGCGCCTGCTGACGTGCTTGGTGTGCTGACTTCTGGGCCGCAAGGCTAGCAAAGGCCGATGACGATGCCTCTGGCGGATCATTATGCCCTGCCTGGCGTGCCGTTTCCAAACGATCGTCAATCACCGCAAGCGAAGCCACCAGTTCGCCAAGGCGCTTTCTGGCAGAGGCTAGACCTGGACGGCGCTCCACCATCTCGTCGGCAGCCGAGCGCACAAGATTGAGGGCAGACTGGTCCGGGATCAGTGGTGCAAGGTCCGCATCGGCCGGCAGGCCAAGCATCCGGCGCAGCGCCGCTAGTTGAGCCTCGCCGTCATCAATCTCGCGCTGACGATTGGCACGATCGGACCGGGCCTTGCTGACGTGAATGGCGCGTTCAGCCAGATCACGCACCCGCTGTTCGGCGGCTTTGAGACCCGGGTTCACCACCAGCGCATCAAGCCGTGCCTTCAGGCGGTCCCGCCGCTCGATTGCGCCTTCGAGCCGCGCTTCAGCCTTGTTGCGCTGGTCCAGGACAGTCCGCATCTTGGCCGCGAAATCATCCGGGAAGGACGCGACATCGTCGTAGCAGACCAGATCCTGCGTCAGACCGGCCAACTGACGCAAGTGGGGTGCGACGCGCAGGACGCGCTCCAGCCGGGACGTCGACGCGCCGAGGCTGCGCCTCTCGATGCGCAGGGCCTGGAGCTTTTCCGCCGCTGCGAGCGATGCCTTGCGCGTCTGCTCAAAGGTTTCCCGGGTAAGTTGCGCGCTGCGGGCCGTCTTATCGGCTGCCTCGAATGCCGTCAGCTGTTGGTAGAAGACACGGTTCACCGACCGCCTCGTATCGAATAGCTTGTCCGCTTCGCTGTCGATACCTTCGAGGCGAGATACCAGCGTGCGCAAGCCGCCGCCTGCTTCGACGATCAGACGCCCGATGTCGCCATCGGCGTGAAGCAATCGCTCCCCGCCGTTCCGCAAGGTTTCGTGGTTCAGACCGAAGAGCGTTTCGAACCGCTCTCGTGTGATGGCGCCCAGCACCGGCGCAAGGACGGTGTCATCGAATGCTGTTCCAGAAAGGTCAGCCAGTGTCTTGCCGTTGCCCTTGCGGCGCTTGAGGGTCAACGTGCGGTCATCGGCCATGAGCATCGAAGCCCCGATGCGCATGCCATCATATCCGAACAAGCTCCCACGCTGGGTATTCTTGGGGATCGAGAACAGAAAGTCGCTGATCGCCTCGAGACAGGTGCTCTTGCCCGCCTCATTGGCACCATACACAACCGTGAGGCCCGCCGATTTCGGAATGATGAGCTCGCGACTCGCGCAGCCGCCATATTTCTCAAGACTGAGTTTAGTCAGGCGCATGACCAGCCTCGCTGACTAGACTGCGCGCAAGGGATGCGGCGCGTTCGGGTATCTCGGCGCGCATCTGCTCAATGAATGCATCGGCATGGGCTCCAGCAGGCAGTTTCGCCCGAATCTCGGCAAGCCGCGCTTCGAGAACTTGTGCAATCGCGCTGTCTTGGCTGAGGCGGGTCACTTCTTGATCAAGCTTTCCAGCCACCGTTGGATCGACGGCGTCCGGGGCCTCAGGATGGGCCGTTTCCAAACTCAGCTTTTCGAGCCACACATCATCCGAGAGCGTAGCCAGCAATGTCTCCACGTCCTCGCGGAAGACAGCGCGCTCGAGGATCAATCTGGAATGAAGCGATGTCGTTCCCGTCACCGTCAGGCGCAGGGCAATAGGCCGTCCGTCGGCCTGCTCAGCGCATTGAGCGATATGACCGCGAAGGAGATCCAGTAATTCAGGGTGTTCGCTCGTTCCCGACACATCAACTGTGATCGATGCCCAGCGCACCACATCCAGCGCGCGATGCTCGAGGCTGGTGACCCTGCCGTCTTTGACCTTGACCAGGACGGCTCCCTTGGGGCCTGTCTCACGTGGGTGTCGGCCTTGAAGATTGCCGGGATAGACGATGTACGGGTGCTCCCCAAGTACGGCATAGGCGTGAACGTGGCCTAGCGCCCAATAGTCATAGCCATGATTGGTGAGTTGCTCGGGCGTGCAGGGCGCATAGCGAGCGTGATGACCTTCGCTGCCCGCACAGGCCGTATGGAGAACGCCAATATTGAACATGGCCTCGGTTGATACCGGATATTCGCGCGCCAGATCTTCGGAGACGTCCGGGCGGGGGAAGCTCCGCCCATGGATCGCGACCCCGACATCATCGAGACGATACGTGGTTGCTTTATTTTTGGGATAGACATGGACATTGCCCGATAAGGACAGTTTGTCGGCAAAACGATTGGCGGAGTCATGGTTTCCAAGGACCATGAACACTGCGATGCCGGCTTCGCCCAGCCGGCGCATCCCTTCCATAAAATAAAGACCCGTCTGGAAGTTACGCAGATCGCCATCGAAAATGTCACCGGCCAATAGCATGAACCGGCAGCCCTCCTCGATCGCAAGGGAAACCAGGTTATCGAAGGCTTCGCGCGACGCCGCCTCGACGCGCACGGCATATTCCGCAGATTTACCCGCCAATCCAAGTAAGGGACTATCGAGGTGAAGATCCGCAGCATGAACAAAGGTGAATTCGGTCAATCGAAGGCCTCCCGTCACCAACATGGCACGAACCGCCCTAAAAAGTCTCGCAAAAATCAGTCCAAAACATTTGAGGAAAGTGGTCTGAACTCCACAATCTCGTCAACATATGGTTGGCGGGCGGCCCTGGGATGAGTCGGTAGGTACCGATGGCTGGGGGGGCTGGCAAGATCCGTCATTCGGCCTGTTGCTTGGGAACGAGTGGGACGTCCCACGCCCCAGCATTCCACCATCTCAATGCCAGAATGAACCTACGACCGGTTTGGAGGCTCCGATCATGGGCGCTGAATGTCAGGAATGGCGGCGAGGGTGACCATTGTCCCTACTGACTAGAAACCATCAAAGCATCCAGTGTCGGCGGAGTGATTGTTCCTGTTGCCTCCAGACCCCTGCTATTTTGAAATTTTCTAAGAGCAGAGCGTAGTGCTGGAGTGACGGTGCCATTGATAGGCCCCTTATAGAAATCCTGAGCCAGCAATGCGATTTGCACCCGGCGCACGATTGACGCAAATCGCTTCGTGCGCCCGGACAGCGGTGGCAGGCCATCGGGTGGTGGCGCGCTTGCCCGGTCCGAAGGCGTGAACAGCGGTTCAACTGTTGGGCTATTTGTACGTGTGGGTGAAGGCGTCGGTGCCGCAGGAGCTGCCGGGGCGGGGTTGTAATTGAAGCCGCCTCCATCATAGCCGCCTGTGCTGGAACGGTGGCTCGTATGGCTGTAATGCCCGCCACCGCCCGCTCCGGAACTATGACTGGCATGGCTACTGTGGCTACTGTGACTGCGATGGCTGGCCAGCGTGAAGAGATGGTCCTGAGAATAGTTTTTCAGAACATTGCCCGCATTAGGATCATCAAAGCCCGTTGCTGCTCCTGGCGCATCTCCCGCTGCGGCCGGATCATGAGATCCGAAGCCTGCTGCGATCAGGCTGGGAATAAGAAAGTTCCGGCGTTTCATAGAGGCTCCACGATCATTCCGGCATGTTCGTCCGGATGCCATTCGAAAAATCCGCTGCACTGCGATCGTTCACGACAGGGCGCGCACCCGGACGGGTATTTTCGTTTCCAGTCAGAAATCGAGGCCAGTGCAAGGCTCCGATATGCCTGCGGCACCGTACAGCGCGGAAAGTTGAAAAGCTGTGCCCGCACACCATGCAGCAGAGCCCAATCAATTGCCTGAGCCAAGGGACCAAATTGCTGGCGATGATCGACGAACAGTTTGTTCCATCGCCCTTTGGCAAAGCCGATATGTTCAAGTTGCATGATCGACCATGCCTCGACGAAGCGTAGGCGCGATGTCACAAAGCTTGCCAGATCAGGAAGAGCATCGAGATTGGACGATAGCAGCGCGGTTCGTAATTCAACGCGCCCGCCTGCTATGAGCAGATTGGCAAAACCATCCTGCAAAGCGTCGAAGGCGCCTTGTTTTCCGACGATCTCGTCGTGGAGCTCAGGGGACGAAGCATAAAGCGGAATGCCCCAGCTGACCTTGCGATAGATCGGCGCACTCAGGCGTTCGATGTCATCCTCGGCGAAATGCTGTCCATTGGTCAGAATATGAAAGCTCAGATCTGGCCGGGCTACCAGTACCCTTTCCACCATGGACAGGAGTTGATCCTTGAAAAGCGTGGGCTCACCGCCGGAAATCCCGATCAGCAGATTAGGCTCGGCGAGCAGGCATGCCTGTTCCAGCAAAGCAAACCGATCAACATGGCTCTTCTTGGGCGGCTGGGAACACATCACGCAGAGTTGATCGCATCGTTCGGTGACGAGAAGGGTATTGTGAAGTGAGCCTGCGCGTAAAATCCGTTCGACGCGCTTGCCTCCTGGCTGCACCAGAAGGACATCACCCTCGAGCATGTCGGCCGTCGCCCCATCAATGGCCAGCAGGCCTTCTGCTCCGACATAGGCCACGCCGCTATCGTCCTGATCGACAAGGCGTGAATCAAAGTCCCCAAGCTCTGTAATATCTCGCGACCTCAGGCGGGTGATATAGGGGGCTTGCGCCTCAGATATGGCCGGGAACGTCAGAGGTATCATGCCAGCACCTCGCCGAATGAAGTCGGTGTCGCCGGGAGCCGCAGCCACCGTGCCAAGGAATAGCGCACAGCCGGGTCCTGATCATAGATCATCTCGAAGACAAAGCCGAAGAGATGCATATGACGGCGGCAAAACTCGGTTTCATATCGGGGGAGGTCGATCCTTCCGTAGCGGGCGATATCATCGACCAGATCACGGCCGCAGTAAGGCTGAAAGGCGCACTGACGGCATGCCGGATCGTGCTCGTTGCTGGCGTAGCGGTTGAGTAGGTCGCGGGCCTCACTGTCCCACCCGCTTTCAATTGTACCTATCGACAGATCGATCACCCCGGACCGCGATAACATGCGGGCCTCATCGGTCGGGTAGATAGTCCCGTCGTGATCGACGACGATGTAATCAATGCCCATCGGGTTAGGGCTTCGCAAATCGACATGCCGTTCGCGACCAGGATAGAAAATTCGCCGCAGTGTGATGCTGAAATAGGTTTCTTCCAGAACCCGGCTGCGGTCCTCCCAGTTCCTTTGGATGACCCGTCGTACAAACCGTTCATAGAATTCTCGCCATTCGCGGCCTTGCTCGCGGGCATCTTTGTGGCGTTTTCTGGCAAAACCCTGATAGTTGATGGGGCGCAGGAAGATACTCTCCAGCCCGAAACGTGTGTAACTGTCGATCAGATCGTCGATGTCCGGCGGAGAGGTCGGGTTGATGGTCGGCAGGGCCGATATCTTCGTGGGTCCATAGCGTCTGACGATCATGCTGAGATTGGCCAGAAACTGATTGGTCGCGTCTGACCGCTCGGTGCGGTTATGCTCATGAGTGGCCGGATCGCCGTCAAGCGAGGTGCTGATAAAGACCTCCGGATGGTCGAAGAGGGCCAGCAGCTCGTCGGTCACGTTCTGCAGATTGGAACAGATGACGAATTCCCGCCGTTCGAAGCGGGCACATTTTTCGATCACCCTGCCTATCAGATCCGGGCGCAAGGTCGGTTCACCGCCCTGAAACTCGATCTTGATATGCCGGGTTTCCAATGTGTCGAGGAGTTCGAGCACGGCCGAGAGGGTCTCTTCGCTCCAGTCAAAGCCGGACTGGTTTTCACTGACTCTGGAAACCTGACAGTAGCTGCAGGACAGATTGCAGCGTAGGGTCGGCACAAGGATCAGATAATCAAGCTGGCTAGGTCGCAGCAAGCGTTGGGCTTTGGCGAAAGCAAAGGCGGCCTGGCCGAGCCGGTCCCGTGAATCAGGAATATGGCCACGCGTTTGCAGAAAAGACCGATCACTTTCCTTCAGGTGATCGGCATTGAGGCGTTCAAGGCATTCTGGCGAAGCGAGAAAGAAGCCGCCTGCATTGTTCACGCAAAGGGCTTGCCCGTCTTTCATGGGATGCTGGCGGATCGCAGCAACAGTCATTGCGCAAGCATCGCAATGACTGTTGCCCAAGGCTGGCTGCCTTCACCAGACCCAGCTTTGGGATGGACAATTTTCATGTTTGTGATCAGCTGTTTCATCACAAATACACAGGTCTCTCAATCAATTCCGTCGCGTGATGGAGTGCACAGAAAAACAAGAAAAATATCGTTAGGTGGTCGATGTCGGCAGCGGCGTGAAACTGGGGTCAAATCTGGTAAGTATTGTTAGGCGACGAATTGATCTGAAGCAAATGAAACGGCTGATTGTATCGCGTGGTTGTCAGCGGTGATACCTTCGCTAATGTGCCGATGCTCGAAGTGTGAGGGAGCCGAATGGTCGAACCGAATAGACAGCGATCGTTGCATCCCGGTGGTTCACCCAATGGAGCTCCCGTGCCGCCGAAGCAGAAGGATGGTGTGACTGCGATAGTCTGGATCGCCGTTATTTCGTTTGTGGTCTTTGCAATCAGCCAGTGTTCGGGAAAGAGCGGCAATTCTCCCGCAGCTCAGAACGAAATAGCGCAACAGGCCATTACCAGCGCCATTCAAGCCCAGAGCGCGCAAACTATCGAGCCGCTAGGGCGCAGCAATGTCCGCATTGCCATTGCTCACCTCAAACTTGCCGCCAAGGCAGAAGAGTTGGCTGGAGAAATGATCTACAGCCAGAATTGCTATGATGCCTTGGGGCGGCATTTTACGTGGGCCAAGCTCGACCAGTGTGGCGCCTTTGATATGGGGGCGTCTCAATCGCTTGGAGACGATTCGGCATTGAACACCGATAAGGAGGCGCTCTGGTTTCAGAGTGAGGTTGCGGCTGGGCGGTATCTCAAGGCTGCCATCGCGGCGGGGGAGGAGGCCGACAAAGCCGATATCCGGCTGAATGATGTTCAGGTGGCGGTGAAGGCCAGTCACCCTGCCGGATTTAAGGGTAATCAGCCCAGCGCATCCGAGGTCGCAAGTGCTGAAACGATCGGCAATGGCATTTAGCTAGAAAATTCAAATGATTTTTATTGACTGTGCTGAATTTTCCTAAGTGCCTGACTCGAAAGATCCTCAAGCATAGCAATATCTTGCGGTTCTGCGCGTGAGCATGCGGATGGAGGAGATTGTGGCCCATGCGGTGGACGAGGCAATGGTGGTTTCCCAATCCTTGGCCAGGCGGCGGCATCGGCCGAGCCATGCAAAGGTTCGCTCGACCACCCACCGGCGGTGCAGAACCTGAAAGCCCTTGGCCTTATCTGACCGTTTGATGCTCTCGATCGTCCACTGACCCGAACCGGCGATGGCATCGCGGAGTTTGTCGCCCGCATAGCCGCCATCGGCAAAGACATGGCGCATCCAGGGGAAGCGCCGCCGCACGGCCTTGAGGACATCGACGGCGCCATCGCGGTCCTGAACATCGGCGGTGTGCACGAGGATGAAGATGAGAAAGCCGCAGGTGTCGGTCAGGATGTGGCGCTTGCGCCCCTTGATCTTTTTGCCCGCGTCATAGCCGCAAGGGCCGCCACTTTTCGTGGTTTTGACCGACTGGCTGTCGATCACTCCAGCACTTGGGCTTGCCTCGCGCCCCTCAATTTCACGAAGGTTCATGACCAGCACCGTGTTCATTGCTTCAAGCAGGCCCGCGTTGCGCCAGGTATAGAAATAACGCTGGACCGTCGAGACCGGCGGGAAACATTTGGGCAGAAGCCGCCAGGCACAACCGCTCGCCGCGATGTAGAGCAAGGCGTTTAAAACTTCGCGCATGTCCGTTGTCCGGCGCCGACCTCCCCGCTTCGCCGCAGGGATGAACGGCGCTGCCAACGCCCACTCCCGGTCGGTCATATCACTGGAATAACGCAATCCTTTTCGGCTATGCTCCTGCCGAGCAATACCAGCCCATGCCATGGTTCACTCCATCTCTCGCAGGACCGCCTGAATCACAACTTGCTGGTATTGCTCAACAACTTTCGGGGCGGGCTCTTAGAGCCGGTTCCGACCAGACCCGGTCGTTCCGGCGTGATCGCGCGTACGTCGGCTTACCCTGCAACCCGCCATTCGGGTTTAGCATACCGGCTGGTCCGCAGTGCGCCCCCTTCGGACTTCCAGCCTCACTTTTTAGTATCCTGGAAGCTGAAGTTCTGTTTTGTCGGCTAAGCGCCACAAGCAAATGGCCGGAAATGTGATGAATCTGCGCTAGCCATTATCTGGTAATCACGCTTATCGTGGCCAGCTTATGCGTTTCTCAGAACGGTGGGACATGAAGGAAGTGATCTATAACATCTTTCTGATGTGGGAGGACGACGTGTGTAGCGAGATCCGCTACGCCACTCATGAAGTTGAAATGGACGATGACGCTGCCGTCAAATTTCTTCAAAGCCGTGTCCAAGCAGACCTCCATGCGTCCAAGAAGTTGAAATTGGGCACATCATTCACGCTAGACGAATACAACGCACGGATGCGCCTTGGCCAAGGCCATTGGCTCTACGAACCTTTGTTCATCGCCCTTGGGGCTGGGGAACAACCGCTTCACGTTGCAACGCAGGTCGTCAATAATATTCCTCAAGTCCGTTTCTCAAGCGCCATTGGCGATCCAGATATCTATCTGCGCGAGGACATGACCGATGGCGTCAGCATGACAGACTGGCTGATCAAATATGCCAATGGCACAACCATCGACATCAGTCAGCTTATCAACGATGACTATTTCCTCGCCATCAAACTCACGTTCAACGCGAAGCTGTATGTCTCGTCGATGAAGCTGCTGCTCAGCGCCATCGATAGCATCGCCTACATTGAATATGGCGACAAGAAGGACATCTTTGAGAAATGGCTGACCACCTATGCGGACATTTCGCACCTTGGCATCACGCCCAAGGAACTATGGGAAATGCGCAACGGCCTACTTCACATGACCAACCTGAATTCACGCGAGGTCAGCAAAAAAAAGGTGCGTCAGGTATCCTTCTCCGTCGGCACCAAGGATTTCCATGAGCGTGATGGCATCCACTATTTCAGCTTCTATGGCCTCATCAAAGCCTACGGTGCCGCGCTGGTGAAATGGCTGGAAACCTACAATAGCGACACAGAGAAGCGTGTCGATTTCGTTGATCGTTACGACAAGACCATCTCAGACAGTCGCCTTGCGGTTCATAGTAATTCAGGCACGGCAGACGCATAAGCTAGAAGGGGGACCTAGCCGAGCTTCGCCATGGCCGAGATCACCTGGTCGTGGCTCTCCCGCATCCCGCGCAGCGTGTCCTCCAGCATCGACCAGCGTTCCGGATCGGTCGCGGCCCACCTCGTGCGCTCTTCCTGCCAGTCCCGTCGATTATGCATCGGGAACCCGCCCTCGATCCGGCTGCGATGAAAGCCGCGTGCGCTATTCGAGAGGTACATCGCCTGCTGATAGGCGCGTAGCCGATCGGCGCCGACTTTGCGCATCTCGGCGCGCGCTCGCCGCTTGGTGGAGCTCATCAGTTCCATGATCGAGAGCCCCACGAAGTGATTGAAATCATCACATGGCTCGCTGCCGCCTTGGCTCCATAGGTAGCGACCGTGCGGATACCAAAGACCGTCCGGCATCTCGTAGAATTCCTGCGGCTTAAGGACGAACTCGTCCGGTGACCCTTTGGCGGTAATCGTAAAGGCTGGCGGCCCATATCCGTCGATCCAACTGATCGTGAGCGCCTGCACCTGCGTATCGTCGATCATGATTCCGCTCGGCCCCTTGAGACCGTCCAGTATTGCCTTCGCATAATTGTCGAGGTCAGCGGCCTCATCGGTTTCGAGCACTGTCTGCACGTCGACATGCAGGGTGATCTCGAGATGGATTTCATTGGAAAAAAGCCAATGGTTTTTGAGCTCCCCCTGAATCGCGGCGCGGAACTCTCCGCGCTGCGCCGCGCCGTTTCCATAAGGAACGGGCGGAAACTCGAAGCGATGCTGCCACTCACCAAACATCGGATTGAGACCCGCATTGGCACCTTTCCGCTCCAGTCGCAGTTGCTCGTCAAACGCCATCTCGTCGGTCAAAACATTCTCCGTCATGGTGTGCACCAGTCGGACGTCAGCAATAGGGGCGCATGCTGCCGTTCATCAAGGGTGTTTTGAACGACCGCAAAGTCCCAGACCAGGTCATTTTCGAGCATGTCCCAAGCTATGTTTGGAAATGATCGGTCAGGCTGGACTCGGAACGACGGGTATGGCGACGCGGCGGGAGGAGCGATGGCGCGCCGACCGGCCTAGAAAAAGAGTACACACTTGACCCTGCCTGATTGCGGCGCAAGTACAGCCTATGGCCTCCGACAAAACCCTCAATGCCAAAAACCTAGCTGCTCTGGGCGCGGATCGCCTAGCCGAACTGCTTATGGAAATGGTGGCAGGCGATGCTGCGGCCAAGCGCCTTCTGCGCCTCGAACTGGCAAGTCGCAGTGGTGGTGGGGATGTGGCTGCAGAAATCCGCAAGCGCCTTGCCGCCATTGCCAAGTCGCGATCCTTTGTGGATTGGCACAAAGTGCGCTCACTCGCGGCCGATCTCGACATGCAGCGCAGCGCCATTCTCAAACATGTCGCGACGGCTTCACCGGGCGATGCCTTTGATCTGCTTTGGCGCTTGCTGGAATTGGCGCCTTCTATTTACGAGCGCTGTGACGACAGCAACGGCACTGTCGGGAGCATCTTCACCGAAGCGTTGAATGATCTGGGGATCATGGCCGCACAGGCCAGGCCCAATATCCGCATGCTGGCGGACCGGGTAGAGGCTGCGGTATTTGCCAATGACTATGGGCAGTTTGATGGGGTCATCGGCCTGATGGCCCCGGCGCTGGGAGACGAAGGGCTGGCGATGCTCAAGGCGCGGTTCGAGGAACTGGCCGCCACGCCTGCCAAGTCCAAGGTCGACGATCGCAAGGTCATTGGCATCAGCACGCGCGGTCCGGTCTACCAGGAGGATTTCGAGGCGCGCTACAAAGCTCGCCGCATCCAGTCTGCCCTGACTGATATTGCTGACGCGCTTGGCGATGCGGATGGTTATGCTGCGCGCTATTCTGACGAGGAGCGCACCAATCCAGCCATTGCGGCCAATATTGCCGAACGCCTGCTCGGCGCGCATCGGCCGGAGGATGCCATGGCCGCCCTCAAACTGGCGGAAGCGAATTACCATAACGGGCGGCATTGGCCTGACTGGCACAGGGTATGGATTGATACGCTGGATGCCATGGGACAGGCAGAAGAGGCGCAAAATGCCCGACGGACCATCTTCGAGCGCGACCTCAATGCCGAATATTTACGCGCCCATCTCAAGCGCCTGCCCGATTTCGATGATGAGGAAGCGGAAACAGGCGCCCTGACCTACGTTCGCGATCATGCCGATTTTCACCGGGCGCTCAATTTCCTGATGGACTGGCCTGCCCATGGACTCGCTGCTGATCTGGTTCTTGCGCGTCACGGGGAACTTGATGGTGATCAATATTGGTTGCTGACACCGTCTGCTGAAGCGCTGGAGCAAAGCCATCCTCTGGCTGCGACGCTGATCTTGCGCTCCATGATCGATTTCTCACTCGATCGCGCCAAATCCAAACGTTACGTCCATGCCGCCCGCCACCTTCAGACCTGCCTCTATCTGGCCAGGCGGATCGATGCGTTTGGGGAACACTGCGACCATGATGCCTATGTTGCCAAACTGAAGGCGGGCCACGGTCGCAAAAGCGGATTTTGGGATGCATGAAACCATGCCAACGGATGAAGGAACGCTTGTGCAAGACGAACTCGCCCGGATCAACGAGTGACTGTGGGGGGCCATCCTCTCCGTTTCTGTCCTGTGCTGAGCGGGTGCAAGGTCGCCGAATAGATGGCTGGAAAATTGCGCAAAAGACGCGCTTCAAGTTGCTCACGTTTATGATACGATAGCTCTTGCTTCATGACGCTGCGTGGGTGCCTCCCGAGAAGGCGCCACAATGCGAATCACCATCTTCCAGACCGTTGTGCCCACCGCTGGTCCTGTCAGGTCTTCGGTGTTGGGCCCCCTTGGCTTGCTACACTGCTCGCCTGTTCTCCCCTCGATCCATCTTCAGAAGCCCGTCTGTCCACCACCCGCGATTGCGCGATCATCTGGTTCCAACCGTCCATCAGTTGGAGGGAAGGGTGTGAGGAGGGGGCAGGGGACCACGAGCTGGATTGACCCTGCAGGCCGCTGGAGAGCTTCCCGTGGCTGGACAGCATAAATCCTCGCCGCGACGTCCAAGCCTCTCACAGGCCATCCGTATGGCCTGTGAGAGCGGCCTGACGATCGTGCGCACCGAAATCCACCCAGACGGGCGGATCATCCTCGTGCATATGGAAACGGAGCCATCTGCGGTTTCGTCGAGCCCCTTCGATCAATGGAAGGCGCGGCGCGATGCGCGTCAATCTTAAAGGTGTCCATCGGGTCCGCAAGCGGTTGGCGAGCGGGCTCTTCGCAACCTATTATTACGCATGGCGCGGAGGTCCGCGTATCGAAGCCAAATTTGGCACGCCTGAATTTCATCAGGCCTATGTCATGGCGCATGAGGCGCGGCGCAATCGACCGGTCGATACGCTTAACGCGGTGTTCCGCGCGTTTGAGCAATCCTCCGATTATGCTGCCCTCGCCGACCGGACGCGCAAGGACTATGCGAAACACCTCAGGCATATCGAGGCCGAGTTCGCCGATTTTCCGATAACGGCTTTGGCGGACCGCCGGACGCGCGGCGAATTTTTGGCCTGGCGTGACCGCGTTGGAAAATCGTCTGAACGCACCGCCGATTATCGCTTCGCGATCCTCGCGCGAATCATCGCCTGGGCGCTGGACCGCGGGCTGGTGCCAGCCAATCCCTGCAAAAGGCCCGGCCGCCTTTATCGGGGCAGCCGCGCCGAGTTCATCTGGCGTGAGGCCGAGGAGGCGGCTTTCTTTGCCAAAGCGCCCCAACATCTTCATCTGGCTCTCACGCTGGCCTTGTGGACCGGGCAGCGTCAAGGCGACCTGATCAAGCTGACCTGGAAGGCCTATGATGGAACCCATATCCGGCTGGCCCAGAACAAGACCAGGAGCAAAACGGGCAAGCGCCAGTTGAAGCGAGTCGCCATTCCCGTGGGAGCGCCGCTCAAAGCCGCTCTCGATGCACACAAGCTCAGCTATGGCGAACAGGGCAACGCGCTCCCTGAAACGATCCTGGTGACCTTGCGGGGCAGTCCGTGGACCAGTGATGGCTTCAGGACATCCTGGCGCAGGGGCTGCATCGCCGCTGGAGTTGCAGGCCTGACCTTCCATGATCTGCGCGGTACGGTCGTGACCCGTCTGGCGATCGCTGGTTGCAGCGTTCCCCAGATCGCCACGATCACCGGGCACAGTCTCAAGGATGTCGAGGCGATCCTCGATGCGCATTATCTGATGCGTGATTCCGGGCTGGGGGAGGCGGCCATTGTCAGGCTCGAAAACGCCGGGGATTGTAAACCAGACGGTAAACCACCGCCCTCCGGTTCAGCACCGGAGGAGGTAAATGGTGGCTAAGTCTCTGAAAGGAAATGGTGGACGCACTAGGGCTCGAACCTAGGACCCGCTGATTAAGAGTCAGCTGCTCTACCAACTGAGCTATGCGTCCGTCTGTGCCAAAAGGGCCAGAAGATTTTGGTGGACGCACTAGGGCTCGAACCTAGGACCCGCTGATTAAGAGTCAGCTGCTCTACCAACTGAGCTATGCGTCCATCCACGCCGTAAAGGCGAAAAAACCGTGGTGGACGCACTAGGGCTCGAACCTAGGACCCGCTGATTAAGAGTCAGCTGCTCTACCAACTGAGCTATGCGTCCGTACCGGTTTTGCGAAAGAAGCTTGGTTGGCTTCCCTCCGGAGGCGCCCCCTTTAGCGTGTGATCGCGGGCGTGCAAGTGATTCTTTCAAAAAAATTGCGTGACTTGTTAATAGCGCCTCAACCCAGCCTGCCGCCGGTCCCTTTGGTCCAGCGATCGACAGCCATGATCGTGCCGATACAGATCATGTTGGTCATCATGGACGACCCGCCATGGCTGATAAAGGGCAGGGGGATGCCCACCACGGGGGCAAGGCCCATGACCATCATCATATTGATCGCCACATAGAAAAAGATCGTCGCGGTCATGCCTGCCGCCAGCAGTTGGCTGAAGCGATCCGGCGCGCGCCGCGCCACGCCCATGCCCCAGCGGAACAGCACGACAAAGAACACGAACAGGATGAACAGCCCCCCGATCATCCCCCATTCCTCGGCCATGGTGGCAAAGGCAAAGTCGGTATGCGCCTCGGGCAGGTATTTCAGATGGCTCTGCGTGCCATTGCCCAGCCCCTTGCCAAAGAAACCACCCGAACCGATGGCGATCTTCGATTGGGTGATGTGATAGCCCGAACCCAGCATGTCGGCCTCCGGGTCCATGAACACCAGCACGCGCTTGCGCTGATAATCATGCAGCGCAAAGAAGAAGGCCAGAGGCGCCACCACCGCCGCCGCCGCCCCGCCGCTGAGGAACCACCACATCGGCACGCCCGACATGAACACCACCACCACCGCGCCAAAACAGATGGCCAGCGCCGTGCCCAGATCGGGCTGAAGCATCACCAAAGCAGCCGGAACGCCCAGCAGGATCACCGGTGGTACCAGCGCGCGCCAACTGCGGATCAGCGTGGGCGGCAGGCTGGCATAGAACAGCGCCATCACCAGCACGATCCCCGGCTTCATCAGTTCCGAAGGCTGGAGGTTCATAAAGCCGATGTTGAGCCAGCGCTGGCTGCCCCCGCCGACCTTGCCCACCGCTTCGACCAGCATCAGCAGGAACACAAGGCCGCCATAAATCGGATAGGCCGATTGGCGAAAAGCACGTTCGGGCAGGCGCGAAATTGCAATGGCCAGCGAGAGAAACAGGCCGAAGTTGAAAATATGCTTCCACGCATAGGGCGACCAATGGCCCCCCGCAGCAGACCACAGCACCGTCGCCCCAAACAGCACCAGCGCCGTCAGCGGGATCAGCACGCCCCACGGCAGGCCGCGCAGAGGCGTAGGGATGACAGTCATGCTCATGGGTGCGGGCCCGCTGTGCCCGAGGGTGTGGCCGAAGGCGCAGGCGCGGGGGCGGGCGTGTCGTCGGCCTGCGGTTCGGGCGCGGGCGGGGCGGCGTCCGACTGGATCGGCTGGGGCGCGGGCCTTGCATCGGCCTCGCTCTCGCGCGCCAGAGCTTCGTCGCTGTCCTGAACCGCAGGCGCGCTGACGCCATATTGCGCGGCATAGGCGCGATATTTGGTTGCCTGCCTCTGTTGCGGGGTGCCGCCCCATCCGGCTTCCAGCGGGGCCAATGCGTCCCACGCTTTCTGCTGATCGAACATATAGGTCATCACATCCTTGGCGATCGGCATGGCCGCACCCGAACCGCCGCCATGCTCGACCAGCACCGCGCAGGCATAGCGCGGTTTGTCAAACGGGGCGAAGCAGATGAAATGGCCATGGTCGCGGTGGCGCCACAGGCCTCCCTTGCCATTGCCGATGTTGAGGCCCACCACCTGCGCGGTGCCGCTCTTGCCCGCCATTTGCACGCCGGGGATGGGAATGCGCGCGCGCGCGCCGGTGCCGCGCCCGTTGACCATCTCGTTCATCGCCGAGTGGATCAGATCGAGATGCTCCTGCGGGAAATCCAGCGAGGCGGGCGTGCCGATTTTGTCGTCATGCATCAGGCGGGGGAAGAGCATCTTGCCGCTGGCCAGGCGGCTTGCGATCACCGCCTGCTGCAAGGGCGTTACCTGCACATAGCCCTGACCGATGGTGGCGTTCACCGTGTCGTAAATGGCCCATTCCTTGCCGTATTTCTTCATCTTCCACGCCGGGTCGGGCACGGTGCCAAAAGACTGGCTGGGGAAGGGCATGGGGAATTTCTGACCATAGCCGATCTTGCGCATGGTCTTGGCAATCTGATCCATGCCGATCTGCTGGGCGAAGTGATAGAAATAGACGTCGCAGGACTGATAAATGCCCTTGGCCATATCGACGCTGCCATGGCCGTGGTGGTTCCAGCAGTGGAACACGCGATTGCCCACGCGCAGCCCGCCCGAGCAATTGACCGAAGCCGTGGGCGACAGGCCCGCCTCAAGGAAGGCCAGCGCCACGGTGGGCTTGACCGTCGATCCGGGCGGATAAAGCCCGTGCAGCAGCTTGTTGCGCAGCGGCACATGGTCATCGTCCGACAGCATCTTCCATTCCAGCCGCCCGACGCCATCGGTAAAGCTGTTGGGGTCGAAGCTGGGCATGGAGACAAAGCACAGGATGTCGCCCGTCAGGCAATCAATCACCACGCAGGCGCCGCTCTCCGTGCCGATCCGGCGCGAAGCATATTCCTGAAGGCCCGCATGGACGGTCAACTTGATGGGCTTTCCCGGCACGTCCTCGCGCGTTTCAAGGTCGCGCACGATCTTGCCGCTGGCGGTCACCTCGGTGCGCCGCGCACCCGGTTCCCCGCGCAGCACCTGATCGTAGACCTTTTCCAGCCCGTCCTTGCCGATCTTGAACCCGGGTGTGATCAGCAGCGGATTATGCTCTTTCTCATAATCCTTGGCATTGGCCGCGCCCACATAGCCCACCAGATGCCCCACGCAGGGGCCGGAAGGATAATAGCGCGAAAAGCTGCGCTGAGGCACCACGCCGGGCAGATCGGGCTGGCGCACCGAAATGGCGGCGAATTGTTCCCAGCTTAAATGCGATCCGGCCTCGACCGGCTGAAACCCGCGTGCCTTTTCCAGGCGGTCGCGCACGTCCTGCAGCGCAATCTCGTCCAGCCCCAGCATGTGGGCCAGTTCGTCGAGCGTCTTTTCCTTTTCGATCACCCGGTCAGGGATCAGATCGACGCGGAAATCGGCGCGGTTGCTGGCAATCGGTTGGCCATCGCGGTCGAGAATCCAGCCACGGCGCGGCGGGATCAGCGACAGGTTGACCCGGTTGCTTTCCGCCATCATCTGATACTTCTGACTCTCGGCCAGAGCGATATAGCCCATGCGCGTGGCCAGCAGCACGCCGACCCCGCCCTGCAACACGCCCACCACCATGGAGCGACGGTCGAAACTGTCGCGCAGCATGGCCGGCGTAATCAATTTTGGCGCTTTCTTGCGCTTTGCCATCAACTCAGCACCCGGAATCGCATCAAACGCCAACGGTCGATCAGGCCGACCGTGCGGCCCACCATCGGATAGGCCACCAGCGCCACCAGCCCTTGCGGCACGATGAGAGCAGGCGCGATCATCCCGCCCGAACGCCCCGCAATCACCCAGCCCAGCGCCAGATAGGCGATGATAAATACCCCTGCCACCAGCCAGTCGGTGAGGAAATTGCGCCATGGAAAGCGCGCCTCGATCACATCCATCACGATCATCGTGACCGACCACAGCGCCATGGCCGCGCCAAAGGGCGCGCCGCTGAACAGATCATCGACCAGCCCCAGCAGAGCGCCCGCCCAGACCGGCAGCAATCCGGGCCGCAATTGCCGCCATGCCAGCAGCGTCATGAAGCCCAGCGGCGGCATGATCGGCGCCATCGCAATCAGCGGCCATTCCGGCATACACGAGGCCAGCACCACCGTGGCCCATGGCGCGGCATAGGCGATCAACGGCGATGGCGCGCGGCTGATCCTGCGCGAGAGCCGGTTGGCGGGCATTTATTCCGCCGCCTTTTGCTTGGCCGCCTTCGCTGCGGCCTTGGCCGCGGCATCGGCGTCCGCCTTGGCCTTTACCGGATCGGCGGGCGGAGGCAGGGTGGGATCATCGCCCGGCGCCCACGTGGGCAGCACGGCCACCATTTCGCTGACCGCCGGATCGCCCAGCACGCGGGCAATCGCTCCATCACGCGTCAGGCTGGAGACCACCGCAATCGGCGTGCCGGGCCAGTAAAGCCCGCCCGAACCCGACGTTACAAAGGCATCGCCCACCTTGAGCGGATTGATCCCCAGCGTCAGCAGCCGCAATTGCACTGTGCCATCGCCCTTGCCGGTGGCAAAGGCGGGGATGGAATCGCTGGCGCGGCGCACCGGCACCACGCTTTCAGGATCGGTGATCATCAGCACCCGCGCCGAATGCAGACCAACCTCCAGCACCCGCCCGATCAGCCCCAGATGGGTGCGCACCGGCATGCCGCTTTTCACGCCCTGAAGACTGCCCACCGAGATCGTGGCATAACGGCGCGCGTTGGCGCTGGTGCTGGCCACAAGCCAGCCAAAGGTGATCGGCCTGGGCGTATCCGAAGTGAGGCCGAGCATGGCCTTGAGCCGCTCGTTCTCCTGCTTGACCGCCGCCAGTTCGACCGCCTGCACCCGGCCCAGCGCGACCTCTTTCTTCAGTCGCGCGTTTTCCGGACCCGAAGTGAAATAGCCCGCCGCCACGCCCCATGCGCCGCCCGCAGCCGAACGTCCCTGCGCCGAGAGCTTAGCCGCAGGTTGGGTCACATCGCTGGCCATATTGCGCAGGGACGCGAAATTGCCGGTGCTGCTCATCGAACCGAACAGCAGCGCGCCGCCCACCAGCGCGCCCACACCGGCGGCCACATAGGCGAAGAAGATATTGTTATGCGCCCTGCGCGAATAGCCCGGGCGCCGGTTGCCTGGCGGAGCCATGCATCCCGCCTTTCCTACGCATTATCTGTCCGCCGTGATCCAATATCAGCGGCGGACAGGGAACCAAAACTTTAATCGATCAGGCCGTCATCAGCACGCCGCGATAGATCGGATCCTCCATCGCGCGGCCCGTGCCCAGCGCGACGCAGGACAAAGGATCCTCGGCGATCGACACCGGCAGACCGGTTTCCTCGCGCAGATAATCGTCCAGACCCTTGATGAGAGCGCCGCCGCCCGTCAGCACGATGCCCTGATCGACAATGTCGGCGGCCAGTTCGGGCGCGGTGTTTTCCAGCGCGATGCGCACGCCTTCGATGATCGCGCTGATCGGTTCGGACAGCGCCTCGGCGATATTGGCCTGCGTGATCGTGATTTCCTTGGGCACGCCATTGACCAGATCGCGACCCTTGAGGTGGATCGTTTCGCCAATGCCGTCGGCGGGCATCACTGCAATGCCGTAATCCTTCTTGATGCGCTCGGCGGTGGCTTCACCGATCAGCAGGTTGTGGTGTCGGCGGACATAGGAAACGATGGCTTCGTCCATCTTGTCGCCGCCCACGCGCACGCTGGTGGTGTAGGCCAGACCGCGCAGCGAAAGCACGGCCACTTCGGTCGTGCCGCCGCCGATATCGACCACCATCGAACCCACCGGCTCGGTCACGGGCATGTCGGCGCCGATCGCGGCGGCCATCGGTTCGAGGATCAGGTAAACCTGGCTGGCGCCCGCATTGCTGGCCGCATCGCGGATCGCGCGGCGCTCAACGCTGGTGGACCCCGAGGGGACGCAGATCACGATTTCGGGATAGCGGAACAGGCTGCGCTTGCCATGGACCTTGCGGATGAAATGCTTGATCATTTCTTCGGCGATTTCGATGTCGGCAATCACGCCATCGCGCAGCGGGCGGATCGCCTCGATGCTGTCGGGGGTCTTGCCCATCATCATCTTGGCGTCATCGCCCACGGCCTTGACGCTCTTGTTGCCGTTGATCGTCTCGATGGCGACCACGCTGGGTTCGTTCAGCACGATTCCCCGGTCCTGCACATAGACCAGCGTGTTGGCCGTACCGAGGTCGATGGCCATGTTTTGCGAACCGAATTTCATGAAACGCGAGAAAAAGGACGACATCGAGATTTCCGTGGCTTTGCCGGACATTCTGAACGTCCGGCAGGATATTGGGGTGTGGGCGCGCCGCTCCATAACGCATGAGCAGCACAAAGGCCAAAAATTTGTTGGCTCTGTCCTGCAATGCATCAACGGATCGGCGCGAATCGCTTTCGCTTGATCCCGGCCATGGCTGATTCGTGTGACGATTGCACCAGCGTGGTGGCGATTGGCTTCGCGCTTTTGCGGAAAATCGGTGGAAATTGTCGCGGCGGCGTCCTGCGCTTTGGATCAAGGCGCTCTATATGGGGTTCATGCCGATCATCCGCCGCCTGCCCGAAAATCTGGTCAACCGCATCGCCGCCGGCGAGGTGGTCGAACGGCCTGCCTCCGCGCTCAAGGAACTGATGGAAAATTCCATCGACGCCGGGGCGGGGCAGATCAGCGTGCGCCTGTCCGACGGCGGGCTGGACGCGATCGAGGTGACCGACGATGGCTGCGGCATGGCGCCCGATCAGATGGCGCTGGCCTTGGAACGGCATGCCACATCCAAATTGCCCGATGAGGCCATCGAACTGGTCACTACGCTGGGCTTTCGCGGCGAGGCTTTACCCTCCATCGCCAGCGTGGCGCGCTTTTCCATCGAGAGCCGCCCGCGCGGGGCCGCAGAGGGCTGGCGCCGGGTGGTCGATCACGGCGATGTGGTCGAGGATGGCCCCGCCGCGCTGCCCCCCGGCACGCGGATCCGGGTGGACAATCTTTTCGCCAAAATCCCGGCCCGGCGCAAATTCCTGCGCTCGGGCCGCAGCGAATATGCCGCCTGCCTCGATGTGGTGCGCCGCCTTGCCATGGCGCGGCCCGAGGTGGGCTTTGTGCTGGAGCATGACGGGCGGCGCGTGCTTTCGGTTCAGCCGGGGCAGAGCGGCCCGGCCCGCGTGGCTCAGATCGTCGCGCGCGAACTGGCCGAGGACGGGGTGATTATCGACCTTGAGCGCGGGCCTGCGCGGCTGACGGGCGTGGCGGGATTGCCTACGTTCAACCGGGGCGTGGCCGATCATCAGTATCTTTTCGTCAATGGTCGTCCGGTCAAGGATCGCCTTTTGGTGGGCGCGGTGCGCGGGGCCTATGCCGATATGCTGGCCCGTGATCGCCATGCGGTGCTGGCGCTGTTTCTCGATGTGCCGCCCGAGGAGGTCGATGTGAACGTCCATCCGGCCAAGACCGAGGTACGTTTCCGCGATCCGTCCTTCATCCGCGGCTTTATCGTGTCGGGTCTGCGCCATGCGCTGGAAGGGGCGGGGCAAAAGACCGCCCAGACCCCGGCGGCCCCGGCCATGGCCGCCTGGACATCGGGGATTGGGCAAGCGGAGCCGATTGCTCCTGCGCCTGCGCCCGCTTTGTCGAGCCTGTTCGCCCGCCAATATGCCCCCACTCCCAACCGCGTCAGCGAGGCGGGCGCCGCATGGCGCGGCTATGAGGCGCAGGTGATGGCCCCCGCGCAGGATCTGCCCATGGGGCGGGCCGAGACTGCGCAGGAAGCCGCCCCCGAGGCCGTCCGCCACCCGCTTGGCGTGGCGCGCGGACAGGTTGCCCATACCTATATCATTGCCGAGGCCGAGGATGGTCTGGTGATCGTCGATCAACATGCCGCCCATGAACGCATCGTGCTGGAGCGGTTGAAGGCGGCGGGGGCAGGGGACAAGGTGGCCGCCGCGCAGGCGCTGCTCCTGCCCGAGGTGATCGAGCTGGACGAGCCAAGCTGCGACCGGCTGGAAGAGGCGATCCCCACGCTGGCACAGCACGGGCTGGCGCTGGAGCGTTTTGGCGCGACGGCGATGCTGGCGCGCTCGGTCCCCGCCGCGCTGGGCAAGGGTGATGTTCAGGCGCTGGTGCGCGATGTGGCCGATGATCTGGCGCTTAATGGCGATGCTCTGCTGCTGGGCGAAAGGCTCGATCTGGTGCTGGCCACTATGGCCTGCCACGGCAGCGTGCGGGCGGGCCGGGCGCTTAATGTGGCCGAAATGAACGCCCTGCTGCGCGAGATGGAAGTGACCCCGCGCTCAGGCCAGTGCAACCACGGGCGGCCGACCTGGGTGAAGCTGGCCCATGGGGATATTGAAAAGCTGTTCGGGCGGAAATGAGCGTGCTGCTCGCTGCTTTGCTCTGGGCTGGTTTGCCGCAAGAGGTGCTGCTGGCCGATCAGAGATCGGGTAACGGGCTGGCCTCGTGTCTGCCGCGGGAGGTGGATAGGAAGGGGAGCGTGTTACTGCGCTTCAGCCGGCGCAACGTGGGGCGGGAAATCCACATCGAGCATGAGGCCAGCGGGCGAGTCTTCAATCTAGTTTTGACGGGCCGAGCGCAGACGGAATGGTCCGGCCTGGAGGGCAAGGACAGTTTCCTGCTCGATCTGGCGCGGGCGCGAGGAATCGACGCGGATGGCAAAGGCCCGCGACCTGTTTTTGTGCGGGCGGGAACCTATACGATCTGGGTCGGCTATGGGTTTCGCGCCGAGGACGAGGGCGAGACCTACGGCGTTTGTCAGGTCACCCTGAAATAACCCGCCTTTATCGTAGCGCCTTTTCCACCGGCGCCACCGTCCCGTCGCGATCCTTGCCGGGCGCCAGACCGATCAACCGGCGAAGCAGCGGCTCGATGCTGACATTGTCGAATACGGGCAGATGCGTGCCGGGGCGGAAGGCAGGGCCGGTGGCCAGAAACAGCGCGCGCATGTCGGGGCTGGCCGGGTCATAGCCATGGTCGCCGCCATCATTGGGATGTTCCGGGTTGCCGTCCATGATCCGCGCGCCCGGATCGGGCAGGCACAGCCAGTCGGGCACGCGCGGATTGCGGCCATAGTGGAAGCGTTCCGGCAATTCGCCCTTGCGCCAGCAATGGATGAAGCCGGGCATTTTCTTCAGGCTCTCGGCCAGCTTCGCCTCATGGCCGGGCACATTGTTGATGAACAATATGCCGCCATAGGAGACGAGGGCGTAATCCTCCTTGGCCACATAATCCTTTGTCCAGATCACATGGTCGGGAACGGTGCGGGCCATGCCGTGATCCGACACGATGACCAGATTGACCCGGCGATGCATGGCCGCCAGCCCCCGGCGCAGATAGCCGATGGCGGCATCGACATCGTGGATGGCGGCGGTGGTTTCGGGCGAATCCGGCCCATGGCGATGGCCATTCACATCCACATCGCCAAAATAGAGCAGCGCCAGACCGGGCCGAATTTTCGCGGGCCGCCGCATCCAGTCCAGCACCACCTCGGCGCGTTCGTGATTGGGCAGATCGGCGTGATAGGCCTGCCAGTCGCTGGCGCGGATGCCGTCGATGGCCGTGGTCGATCCGGGCCAGAACATGATGCCGCTGCGGATATGGGCGCGCTCGGCGGCCACCCAGATCGGCTCGACATGCACCGGGCCGCCGCTGCCGTCCCACCACCATGGCTGCTCGCTGGATTTGCCGAAGGTGACGCCGGGATGGGCCGGATCGCTCATCGCGCCATTGATGACGCCGTGCCGGTCCGGGCGCAGGCCGGTGGCCATGGTCCAGTGGTTGGGAAAGGTGATGCTGGGAAAGGACGGGGTCATCGTGCCCGACACGCCCTTGGCCGCAATTGCGGCCAGATTGGGGGTGAGGGCAGGGCTGATGTAATCGGGGCGGAAACCGTCGATGGAAATCAGGATCGTGGGGATGCGCTCAGCCGCCTTGCCGCGCGCCATGGCGGGCGGGGCCAGCAAGAGGAACAGGGCGGCCATCAGACGGAAAAATTGTTTCATACCAATGGCCCTGAACCTGTATTCTTGCAAATTCGCGTCAATCTTCCATCGGCGCCGAAGGATCGCGCAGGGCAATCATGCCCGTGACAAGAAAGCTCATCACTGCGCGGTTTTCCTGATTGAACACGGTGTTGCGCCGCCGGATCAGGCCCATTTCGGGGCGCGAGCGGCTGCGGCGCTTTTCCAGCAATTCGGATTCGACGCGCAAGACATCGCCCGGGTAGACCGGCGCGGTCCAGCGCAGTTCATCCACCCCCGCGCCGCCCATGCTGGCAACGCCCTTTTCATGCATCTGATCGACCATCATGCGCATGGTCATCGCGCAAGTGTGCCACCCGCTGGCCGAGAGGCGGCCGAAATGGCTGTCCGCGGCTGCCTCGTCCGACAGGTGGAACTCATGCGGATCATAGGCGCGGGCAAAGTCGATGACCTCCTCGCGCTTCACCTCGTACCGGCCGAATTTATGCGTTTCGCCCTGTACGAGGTCCTCGAAAAAGGTGCGGAATGGCGCGCTCATCAGACGTTGAACTTGAAGTGGAACACGTCGCCATCCTTGGTGACATATTCCTTGCCTTCCTGACGCAGCTTGCCCGCATCGCGGCAGGGCGCTTCGCCGCCCAGTCCGACATAGTCATCATAGGCGATGGTTTCGGCGCGGATGAAGCCGCGTTCAAAGTCCGAGTGGATCGCGCCCGCCGCCTGCGGGGCCTTCGAGCCCTTGGCCACGGTCCATGCGCGCGCTTCCTTGGGGCCGACGGTGAAGAACGTCAGCAGGCCGAGCAATTCGTAACCGGCGCGGATGATGCGCGCGAGGCCCGTTTCGGCAAGGCCCAGTTCGGAGAGGAATTCGGTGCGTTCCTCGGCGTCCATGCCCACCAGATCGGCCTCGATCGCGGCCGAAACGATCACGGCGGTGGCGCCTTCGGCCTTGGCCTTTTCGAACACCTTGGCCGAGAAGGCATTGCCCGTGGCCGCGCTTTCTTCTTCGACGTTGCAGACATAAAGCACCGGCTTGGCGGTCAAAAGCTGCGCCTGTGCAAAGACGCGGGCTTCGTCCTCATCCTTGGGTTCGGTCAGGCGGGCAGGCTTGCCCTCGCGCAGCAGTTCCAGCGCCTGACCCAGCACCGAGACGAGGATCTTGGCTTCCTTGTCGCCGCTGTTGGCCTTCTTCTGGGCTGCCGAAACGCGCTTTTCCAGACTTTCGAGGTCGGAGAGCATCAGTTCGGTTTCGACCGTTTCGGCGTCCGAAATCGGGTCCACGCGGTTGTCGACATGCTGGATGTCGTCATTTTCAAAACAGCGCAGCACATGGACGATGGCGTCCACTTCGCGAATGTTGCCAAGGAACTGGTTGCCCAGACCTTCACCCTTGGACGCGCCGCGCACGAGGCCCGCGATGTCGACAAAGGACAATTGCGTCGGGATGATCTTCTGGCTGCCCGCGATCTCGGCCAGCTTGTCAAGGCGCGGATCGGGCACGCCCACCTGACCCACATTGGGCTCGATGGTGCAGAAGGGATAATTGGCCGCCTGCGCCGCCTGCGTTTCGGTCAACGCATTGAACAGGGTGGACTTGCCCACGTTGGGCAGGCCGACGATCCCGCATTTGAAACCCATCGCTCGATCCTTTTAATCGCCTGGCGGCCTGCCTTTATGCAAGGCAGGCGCACGTCATTGGCCCCCGCTGCGGCGGGGCCTTGGTCATGGGCGCGCGATGGTCCAGCCAAGGGGCGAAATCAAGGGAAAAGTGGGTTTCAGGCAGCCTTGCCCTCCTCGCTCCGGGCATCATCGGCCTGCCGCGCCGCCGCACCCTTGCCCCGGCGGCGGCGCCAAGAGACAAAGCCCAGCCCGGCCACGCCAATGCCCATCAGGCCAAAGGTGCCCGGTTCGGGCACGTCGGTCGCGCCTGCGCCCCCGCCCTTGCCATTGTCCTTGTCGCCAAAGTGGAAACCGTCGAACCAGCCGTTGCCATGCTCGCCGTTTCCGCGCCCGCCATTGCCGTTATGGCCGTCGCGGTCGGGTCCGCCAGCGCCGGGGCGATCTCCGCCCGGACCGCCCTGTCCGCCGGGGCCACCCGCAGGGCCGCGCCCGCCGGAGGTTGCGCCGGAGGTCGCGCCATCGCCGCCTGGGCGAATGTCGGGATCGCGCGGGCCAAAGGGATCGCGCCCGCCGGTCGTGTTGCCGCCCGTGGTGTTCGCGCCGCCGGTGCTTCCGCCGCTGGTGGCAAAACCGCCCGAAGTGGTCGAACTGGTGCTGGTCACGCTGCCAGAGGTTGCGCCCTGACCTGAACCTTGGCCGGAACCTTGCCCGCTGGCCGCTCCGCCCGTTGATCCATTGCCCGAACCGCCGCTGCTGCTTATCGCCTGCGGTCCGCCCGATGTCGATCCGGTGCCCTGAGAGCCGGTGCCGCCTGTGGAGCTGGTCGAACTGGCACCTGCCGATTGGCCATTGGGAATCAGCTGGCCGCTGGATGCGCCGCCCGATCCGCCCGAGGGATTGCCGGGGCCGCCGCTGGTGCCGCGCGATGCGGTGGCGCCGATGCCATTGGCGCCATTGCTGCGGGCAAAGCCATTGCCGCTGCCGTCAAACGGCGTACCATCGGCGCGAAGATTGCCGCTGCCGGAAGGCGCCGCGCCCGTGCCGACCCCGCGCCCAACGCCCAGCGGGCCGCGCGTGTTGGCCAGATTGGCCGGTGCGGAGGGACCGCCTGTGCCGACGCCCAGAATAGCCGAGCGGCCCTGCGGCGAGGTCTTGCCCGCATCGGGCGCGCCCACGCGGATGGCCAGCCCCTTCGCGTCAACGGCCTTCGCACCGTTGCCTTGCCCGATGCCTTCGCCCAGACCCTTGACCGCGCTCGACACGGTGGCGTTCAGGTCCTTGGGGCAGCCGCAGTCCACTTTGCGCGTCCAGCCCAGAATGGCCAGAATGATGCTGCCGATGGTCACGCCGGTCAGCAGCCAGTTCTGCTTGCGCCCGCTTTGCTGCTGAGCGTCCTGCTGGTGCCCCGGTTGCTGGGTTAGTGCCATAATGCCCCGTCCTGTTGACGCGGCAAGGCACGTTGCCCGCCGATTGCGCCATCTAATCGGCGCGATCTATGGGGCAATAACGGTTGAAGCGCGGTTAATGATAAAGCAAAGCACCAGTAATGCCCAGAAAGTATCGTTGCGCAATTCAGCCAAGACGCAGCGCAACATCATTCATAAAACGCACATCGTCGCCCTTGGCCAGCCATGGCGCTTCGGCGCCAATCGCGCCCAGCATGTCGGCCAGATCGTCCATTTCGGCCTTCGCGTAATTGCCCAGAACATGGCCCGTCACGCGGTCCTTATGCCCCGGATGGCCGATGCCGATGCGCACGCGGCGATAGTCCGGCCCCATATGCTGGGCGATCGAGCGCAGGCCGTTATGCCCTGCATGGCCGCCGCCGCGTTTCACCTTGACCTTCATGGGGGCCAGATCAAGCTCGTCGTGAAAGACGGTGAGGGCGTCGAGGTCGAGCTTGAAGAAGCGCATCGCCTCGGCAACGGATCGCCCGCTTTCATTCATGAAGGTCGCGGGTTTGAGCAGGATCACCCGTTCGGTGCCGATGCGGCCATCCTGAAGCCAGCCCTGAAACTTCTTTTGCACCGGGCCAAAGCGATGCATGTCCGCAATCACATCGCAGGCCATAAAGCCCACATTGTGGCGGTTCATCTTGTACTGGTCGCCCGGATTGCCAAGGCCCACCCACAATTGCATCGTTTCAAAATTCCCATCTGGCGCAAAGAAAAGGCGGGAAAAATGCACCCTTTGCAAGGCCATCTTTCCCGCCTGTTTCATCGCCGCGTCATGCGGCGCCTGTCGCAATTAAGCGCGCAGGAAGTCCACGTGCTCGGCACGGTCGCTCACGGGGTGGAGCGCAACGTCCTTGGCAATGGTCTTGATGGTCTGGCCGTCAACGGTCAGCTCGATCACGCTGTCGAAGAAAGTGCCGGTGTTGAGCTGACGGGCCAGCTCCTTGGCTTCGACGTGGATCGAAATGGGTTCGGCATTGCCACCATAGATCACGGCGGGCACGCGGCCTTCACGACGCAGGGTGCGGCTGGCTCCCTTGCCAGTCTTCGCGCGCGTCTCGGCCGGCAGGGTCAGGGTATTGCTCATAACACAAGCCTTTCAAAACTTCTGGAACTCTTGATACACCCGACACGCCTCCAGGGATGACCATGCCGGGCAAGCGGCGGCCCTTAGGCGCAAAGCGGGCGAAAAGCAAGGCGGCTATTGCACCCGCGTGACGTGATAGCCGCGCGCGGCGAGCATTGCGGGCAAGCCGTCCGGTCCGGCCATATGCGCTGCGCCCACGGCCACAAAGGGATGCGCGCCGGTGGCAAGGCTCTGGGCGATCTTGGCGCTCCAGGCCCGGTTGCGGCCGGTATAGAGCGCCTCACGCAAAACCGGATCGGCCAGAATTCCGCGGTTGGTTTCCCGCGCCAGCGTGGCGACATCGCCCTTTTTCCACGCGGCGGCCAGATCGGCGGGGGGCTGCGCATCGGACAGCGCCTCGTCCAGCAGGCGGCGCTGGGCGGTTTCGGGCAGGCGGTCGAAGATCGCCAGTTGCGCGCCCGCGCCTTCCAGCTCGACGATCCGTTTGGCTCCCGCCTCGGCGAGAACGGCGCGGTCTATGCCATAGGCCGGGTTGCCCGTGGCCGCCTCGCGCGCCAACATCAGCGCGGCGGCCCAGGTTTCGGTATCGGCAAAATCGGCGGGTTTGGCATGAGCATCAGCCAGCGCCCGCGCCAGAGCGGCGCGGTTTTGCGGTGCAACCCGCGCATCCAGCGGGGGCAGGCCGGGCGTATGGGCCAGCGCCTGAAACGCCCGCGCCGTGGCCGCATCGTCATTCAGGGCAGCGATTTCGACGATGATCGTATCGGCCCCATCCCATGCCGACGCCACAGCGCCCTCGCGCCAATCCGCCGCGCGGGGCAGGGCGTGGATCGTGCCCAGCAGCCAACCTTTCTGTCCGCCGGGGCCTTCAACCTGCCACAGGGCCGGATGAACCGCCTCAGGCCGATGCAGCCCATACCACGCCGCCCCGCCCGCCAGCGAGAGCGCGGCAAGAGCGGCCCAGCCCCGTTTCATTATTGAACCCGCGTGGCGATGATGCCCTGCTTGGCCAATTGTTCCTGCACGCTGCCATGTCCGGCCAGATGGCCCGCGCCCACCGCGATGAATACCTTACCCGGCTTGCTCAGCCGTTGCCCGATCCATGCCGCCCAGTTGCGGTTGCGGCCCAGCAGCAACGCCTCGGCCAGCTTGGGGTCGCTCTGGTCGGCGTTGATGAGTTTGGCCAGACGGGCAGCATTGCCCACCTTCCACGCGGCGATCATCACGCCCAGTTCGGTGGTGATTTTGGGCGAATTGACCGCCACTTCGCGCAAATATCCCCGCTGCGAGGCGATGGGCAGCGAATCGAACAGGCCAAGCTGATATTCGGGCGTTTCGAGCGCGACATGCTCAATCCCGCGTTCCTGCGCCATTTTGACAAGGCGGCCATCAACCCCATTGGCCGGGTCATAGCCCGACTTCATCAGGGGAAGAGTGGAAAGCGCCACGGCAGCATACCATGGACGGAAACTGTCGAACATGGCAGGCGCCAGACCGTTGCCCGCCAGTGCCTTTTCCAGCGCCTTGCGCGTGGTGGGCGAGAGCGTGGCGCGCAGGTTCTGGCCCTGCGGCAGCATCGCCTTATCCATCACGATAGCGCGCATATCCTCCGGCTTTTTCTCGATAATTTCGGTCACCAGCGAGGTGGATTCCGAAAAAGCCTGCGCCACCGCGCCGTCGAACCAGTCGATATTGGCGGGCAGAGCGTGGACCGTGCCGAACAGATAGATCACCGTCTCGCCGCTCTGCACTTTCCACAAGGCGGGGCGGGCGATATGCGGGCTGGCCAGCTTCTGGCTGGCGACCGGGGTGGGGTGATGTTGAACTCTGGCGGTGGCGGGCGCGACAAATGCCAACGCGGCGGCCAGAAGCGCGCAGGCATAAGCCACAGCGCGTGTGAAGCGGGGGAGGATGACCTTCGACATGGCGGTCCCTATAAAGATCCTGTGTCACCTGTCGATTGCGCTAATAGGCGAACAAGGGGTTAATTTCGGCGGAAAACGGGGGGTGTTGGCGCGCGTGACGGGTTTTGCCGCCCTTGACCCGTTGCAGGCCATACGCCAAAGGCAGGCCCTATGAGCGAAACAGCACCTTTGGCCAAAAAGCCGCTGAGCTTTCAGGACATGATCCTGACCCTCCATGATTTCTGGAGCAAGCAGGGGTGTGCGATCCTGCAGCCCTATGACATGCGCATGGGCGCGGGTACGTTTCACCCCGCCACGACCCTGCGCGCGCTGGGCCCCGAACCGTGGAAGGCCGCCTATGTGCAGCCCAGCCGCCGCCCGACCGATGGCCGCTATGGCGAAAATCCCAACCGCCTTCAGCACTATTATCAGTATCAGGTGATCCTCAAGCCTTCGCCGGAGAATTTGCAGGAACTGTATCTGCAATCCTTGGCTGCGATTGGCGTGGACCTGCTGGCCCATGACATCCGTTTTGTCGAGGATGACTGGGAAAGC
The DNA here is from genome assembly GCF_013149295.1 of Novosphingobium sp. SG751A. Classification (GTDB taxonomy): domain Bacteria; phylum Pseudomonadota; class Alphaproteobacteria; order Sphingomonadales; family Sphingomonadaceae; genus Novosphingobium. The sequence continues at coordinate 432,810 of NZ_JABGCB010000001.1, read as the reverse complement.
CCGACGCTGGGCGCATGGGGGCTGGGCTGGGAGGTCTGGTGCGACGGCATGGAGGTGACGCAGTTCACCTATTTCCAGCAGGTCGGCGGGTTTGACTGCAAGCCGGTTGCGGGCGAGCTGACCTATGGGCTTGAGCGTCTGGCCATGTATATTCAGGGCGTGGACTGGGTTTACGACCTGCGCTTCAATGACGCCGGTGTGACCTATGGCGATGTGTTCCTGAAGAATGAGCAGGAAATGTCGAAGTACAATTTCGAGGTGGCCGACACCGAGCAATTGTTCAAAGGCTTTGCCCATGCCGAGGCCGAGGCCAAGCGCTGCATCGAGGCGAAGATCCCGCTGGCCGCTTACGACCAAGCCATTGAGGCGTCGCATCTCTTCAACCTGCTTCAGGCGCGCGGCGTGATTTCCGTGCAGGAGCGCGCCAGCTATATCGGCCGCGTGCGCGATCTGGCCAAGGGCGCGTGCGAAGCGTGGATCGAGAAGAACGAGGCCGAATGGGCCGTGAAATTTCCGGGGTGGACGAAATGAGCGATTTCCTTCTTGAACTGCGCAGCGAGGAAATTCCCGCGCGGATGCAGGCGGGCGCGCGGGCCGAACTGGAAAAGCTGTTTCGCGCTGCAATGGCGGCGGCGGGCGTTGCGGTTGGCGAACTGACGCTGTGGTCGACGCCGCGACGTCTGGCGCTGATCGCGCGCGGGCTGCCCGTGGCGACGCAGGCGGTGCGTGAGGAAGTGAAGGGGCCGAAAGCCTCGGCGCCCGAACAGGCGCTGGCCGGGTTCCTGCGCAAGACCGGATTGACACGTGAGCAGTTGGAAGAGCGCGATGGCGTGCTTTTCGCTGTGACCGAAAAGCCGGGCCGCGCGACGGCAGATGTGCTGGCCGAAGCCATTCCCGCCATTGTGCGCGGGTTTAGCTGGCCCAAATCGCAGCGCTGGGGGGCGGCTTCGCTGTCCACCGAGAGCCTGCGCTGGGTGCGCCCGTTGCAGGGCATTGTCGCGCTGCTCGACGGCGCGGTGGTGGAATGCGAGGTCGGCGGGATCGTGTCGGGCCGTGAGACGGTGGGGCATCGTTTCCATTCCTCGGGCGTGGTTTCGGTAGCCGATGCCGCCAGCTATGCCGATGATCTGCGCGCCGCGCATGTTCTGGTGAACCACGAAGAGCGGCAGGACATCATCCGCGCCAAGGCCAAGGAGGCGGCGTCTGCTGCTGGCCTGACCTTGGTTGAGGACGAGGGTCTGGTGATCGAGAATGCGGGCCTGACCGAATGGCCGCAGCCTTTGCTGGGCCGGTTTGACGAGGCTTTCCTTGAGGTTCCGCCCGAGGTCATCCAGTTGACCGCGCGCGTGAACCAGAAGTATTTCGTGTGCGAAGAGAATGGCAAGCTGGCCAATGCCTTTGTCTGCACCGCCAATATTGACGCCATCGACGGGGGCAAGGGCATCATCGCGGGCAACCGCAAGGTGCTGGCCGCGCGTTTGAGCGATGCGCGGTTTTTCTGGCAGCAGGATTTGAAGATCAAGCTGGCCGATCAGGCCAAGAAGCTGGAGCGGATTACGTTCCATGAGAAGCTGGGCACGGTAGCGCAGCGTCAGGAGCGCTTTGTCGCGCTGACCGGCGCGTTTCAGGGCGCGCTGGCCCAGAGCGTGGATCATGCGCGCGCCGCAGCCTCCATTCTCAAGGCCGATCTGGTCACCGAAATGGTGGGCGAATTCCCCGAATTGCAGGGACTGATGGGCGGCTATTATGCCGCTGCCGAAGGTCTGCCTGCGCCGGTCGTGGCCGCCATCCGCGATCATTACAAGCCTGCGGGCCAGTCGGACGAATTGCCGGTCGAGGGCGCCGCGATCTTGACCGCGATTATCGACAAGGTGGACGCGCTGGTCGGCTTCTTTGGCGCCGATCTCAAGCCCACCGGCTCTAAGGACCCCTTTGCGCTGCGCCGTGCGGCCTTGGGCGTGATCCGGCTGATTACGGAAAACGGGCTGCGTTTGAACCTGCTGCCCTTGTTCGGGGCAGGTGCAGGGCTTTATCGCGATCAGGGCGTGGCGGTGAATGATGCGGCCGACGATCTGCTCTCCTTCTTCGCCGACCGCCTCAAGGTCCAGCAGAAAGAAGCGGGCGTTCGCCACGACCTGATCGACGCGGTGTTTGCGCTTGGCGGCGAGGACGACCTCGTCCGCCTGCTCGCCCGCGTTCATGCGTTGCAGGCTTTTGTGCAGACCGACGACGGCAAGAACCTGCTCGCCGGTTACAAGCGCGCGGCTAATATCCTCAAGGCCGAGGAGAAGAAGGGCTGGGAGGCTGGCGCCACCAATCCTGCGCCCGAACCGGCCGAAGCCGCGCTGATCGCGGCGCTGGCCGATGCGGCGCCGCGCGCGGAAAAGGCCGTGGCGGCTGAGGATTTCACCGGGGCGATGGCGGCTCTGGCGTCCTTGCGCAGCGCGGTTGACGAGTTCTTTAACCACGTCACAGTAAATGCCGAGGATCAGGGTATCCGCTCGGCGCGTCTAGGTCTTTTGTCGCAATTGCGTGCTGCAACGCACAAAGTGGCTGACTTCTCAAGGATCGAAGGCTAGGGGCAGGGAAACTACAAAGGCCGATTCGTTCTGGGAGGCTTGGTCTAATCATGTCTGCATACGTATTCTATTTCGGTGGTGGCGCCAATTCGACCGACCCGCGCAGCCGCGACAAGACCGTTGTCGGCGGCAAAGGCGCCAATCTGGCCGAAATGGCCGGGATCGGCCTGCCGGTGCCGCCGGGCTTTACGATCAGCACCGAAGTTTGCGCCACCTATAACGCGAACGGCAAGAGCTTTGACGATGACCTGCGCGCGGGCGTTGCTGCGGGCGTGGCGCATGTCGAAAGCTCCACGGGCCGCAAGTTTGGCGATACGGCCAATCCGCTGCTGGTCTCGGTGCGTTCGGGCGCGCGGGTTTCGATGCCGGGCATGATGGACACGGTGCTCAACCTTGGCCTGAATGACGAAACGGTGCAGGGTCTGGCACAGGGTTCGGGCAACCCGCGCTTTGCATGGGATTCCTATCGTCGCTTCATTCAGATGTATTCCGACGTGGTGCTGGGCATCGACCATCACCTGTTCGAGGATGCTCTGGAAATCGTCAAGGAAGACAACGGTTTTTACGCCGATGTTGAGCTGGAAGCCGAGCATTGGCAGGCTCTGGTTGGCGAGTACAAGGCCATCGTCGAAAAGGCGCTGGGCCGCGCGTTCCCGCAGGATGTGCATGAACAGCTCTGGGGCGCGATCGGCGCTGTGTTCGACAGTTGGGAGAGCGAGCGCGCCAAGGTCTATCGCCGTCTGAACGACATTCCGGGCGATTGGGGCACGGCGGTCAACGTGCAGGCGATGGTGTTCGGCAATATGGGAGACACCTCGGCCACCGGCGTTGCCTTCACCCGCGATCCGGCGACCGGCGAGAAGGCCTATTACGGCGAATGGCTGGTCAATGCGCAGGGCGAAGACGTGGTGGCGGGCATCCGCACCCCGCAATATCTGACCAAATTCGCTCGCGAGCGCGCCGGGGCCAAGCCGCTTTCGATGGAAGAGGCGATGCCCGAGGCCTACACTGAGCTGGCCGCTGTCTTTGAACTGCTGGAAAAGCACTACAAGGACATGCAGGACATCGAATTCACCGTCGAGCGCAACAAGCTGTGGATGCTGCAAACGCGAAGCGGCAAGCGCACGGCCAAGGCTGCGCTCAAGATGGCGGTCGATATGGTGGGCGAAGGCCTGATCGACGAGGCCAGCGCGGTTCGCCGCGTCGATCCGATGGCGCTCGATCAACTGCTGCACCCCACGCTCGACCCCAAGGCGGAGCGTGACTATCTGGGCAAGGGGCTTCCCGCGTCGCCGGGCGCGGCCAGCGGCGCGATCGTGCTGGACGCCGAAACGGCGCAGGCGCGGGCCGAGCGCGGCGACAGCGTCATCCTCGTGCGCGTGGAAACCAGCCCTGAAGACATACACGGCATGCATGCGGCCAAGGGTATCCTGACTGCGCGCGGCGGCATGACCAGCCACGCAGCCGTGGTTGCGCGCGGCATGGGCCGCCCCTGCGTCTCGGGCGCCAGTGCGGTCAGCATCGACATGAACCGCCGCACTCTGAAGATCGGCACGCGCGATCTGAAGGAAGGCGACATCATCACGCTGGACGGCGCGACGGGCGACATCATGGGCGGCGCCGTGCCGACCATTGAGCCTGAACTGGTGGGCGATTTCGGCACGCTGATGGTCTGGGCCGACAAGCACCGCCGGATGAAGGTGCGCACCAATGCCGAAACGCCTGAGGATTGCCGCACCGCGCGCAGTTTTGGCGCCGAAGGCATCGGCCTTTGCCGCACCGAGCATATGTTCTTTGACGCGGGCCGCATTTCGGCCGTGCGCCAAATGATCTTGGCTGAGGACGAGGAAGGCCGCCGCGCTGCTCTGGCCAAATTGCTGCCCGAGCAGCGCGCCGATTTCCATGCGATCTTCGAGATCATGGCGGGCCTGCCGGTGACGATCCGTCTGCTCGATCCGCCGCTGCACGAATTCCTGCCGCATGGCGACGCGGAATTTGCCGAACTGTCGGACGCCATCGGCATTGGCGTGGAAACGCTCAAGCGTCGCGCAGGCGAATTGCATGAATTCAACCCGATGCTGGGCCATCGCGGGTGCCGTCTGGGGATTACCTTCCCGGAAATCTATGAGATGCAGGCGCGCGCGATCTTTGAGGCCGCCGTCGATGTGGCGCTGGCCAGCGGCGAAGCGGTTGTGCCCGAAGTGATGATCCCGCTAGTGGCGACCAAGAAGGAGCTTTCGATCCTGAAGGCTCTGGTGGACCGCACCGCTGCGCAGGTCTTTGCCGAGAAGGGCAAGGTGCTGGATTACCTCGTCGGCACGATGATCGAATTGCCGCGCGCGGCGTTGATGGCGGGCGAGATTGCCGAAGAAGCCAAATTCTTCTCCTTCGGCACCAATGACCTGACGCAGACCACGCTGGGCGTGTCGCGCGATGATGCGGCCCGTTTCCTCTCGGCCTATGTCGAGCAGGGCATTTATGCGCGCGATCCCTTCGTCAGCCTCGATGTCGAGGGCGTGGGCCAATTGGTCGAATTGGCCGCTGAGCGCGGGCGCAAGACCCTGCCGGGTATCAAGCTGGGCATTTGCGGCGAGCATGGCGGGGATCCGGCCTCGATTGCCTTCTGCGAAAAGACGGGGCTGGATTATGTTTCGGCTTCGCCCTTCCGCGTGCCGATTGCGCGGTTGGCGGCTGCGCAGGCGGCTTTGGGGTAAGGCAGGCTTTATGCCTCCGGCGGGCCAAGGGACTCGTCCCTTGGCGATCCCGTTACTGGGGCGTGCTTGATCTGAAGCGTTGAATGAATAAAAGCCTGCGGCGCCAAGATAAGGCACCGCAGGCTTTTTATTGTCGCGTCCGACCCAAAACGCCGAACCCGACACGCAACGCAGACAGTAACGGGAGCGCGAGGGTTTGGACCCTCGCATCTATCCCTTCACCTTCTCCAGCCACTCAACGTCAAAATCTCAAACACCTCGGTCACACGCCCATCCTCGGCCTGTTCGTCAAAGGCCACCAGCGCGCGGGCATAACCGGCCTCGCCCACGGCGGGGCCGTTCTGGGTCAAAACCCCGCCCCATCCTTGCGCGCGCACATCGCCGACAAGCCCCGCCAGCGAGCGGAACCGCACCTTGACCGAGCGGCCATCGCTGACCGGATCGGCAAAGCCGGCGCGTTGCAGCAGTTGGGCGCCAGCGCGCACATCGACCATCGGGTGCATCCGGGCGGCGGGGCGGTCGCCATCGGCGGCCATCATGATCGCGCGCAGGGTGGGCAGCGACCCGGCCCCGGCAAAGCTGGCGATCATCACGCCTCCGGGCTTGAGCGCCTGTCGCATATGGATCAGCGCGCCGGGCAGGTCATTGACCGTATCCAATGTGCCCAGCGAGGCGATCAGATCGAAATCGCGCAGCAGATAGGGCTGTTCCTCATCCAGCACGATGGCTCCTCGCAAGCCCGCCGGATCGGCTTCGATCACCTCGGCCCCCTGCGCGCGCAGATTTGCCGCCAGCGCTCCGGTCCAGTCGCCCACCACCAGCGCCCGCTGCGGCACCATTTGCACAAAGGAGAGCCGTTCCAGCACATCTTCAACCATATCGTCGAGCAGGTAATGTGCAGCATTAGGCTGATTTTGCAGGATTATGGCCCGGCGGCGGGCGGCAAGGCGGCGGTGCGGCGCAAAAATGCGAGGAGGTTGACTCATGGCCTCTGTCCTGCCTTTTGCGTCGCGCGCCTGCAAGGATCTTCGTGCTTGCCCCGGCAAAACCAGCCATTAGACTTTTGTCGATGAGCCGCCTTTCGCCCGTTCTCGACCTGCTCTTCCCTCCGCGCTGCCCCTTATGCGGCGATGGGGTGAGTGCGCATGGCGGGCTTTGCGCGCCTTGCTGGTCGGGCCTTGCGATGCCGGGTGATCCTTCGTGTCGGCTATGCCAGCGCCCTTTGAGCAGCGCGGCGGCCTCTCATACCGAGGATGGCCTGCTGTGCCACACCTGCGTGGTTGAGGCGCCGCGCCATCATGGAGTCGCGGCGGCCACGCTTTATAATGATACCTCGCGCCAATTGGTGATCGCGCTCAAACATGGGCGGCGGGTGGCGCTGGCAGGGCTGATGGGGCGACTGATGGCGGCACGATTAAGGGCGCAGGATATCGGGCCCGGATGGCTGGTGGTGCCGGTGCCGCTGCATCGCTGGCGGCTGTGGGCGCGCGGGTTCAACCAATCGGCGCTGTTGGCGCAGGAGATTGCGCGGCATACCGGCGCGCGACCGATGGTCGATGCGCTGGTGCGGCGGCGTAAGACGCCGATGCTGGGCGGATTGGGGCCGCAGGAACGGGCCAAGGTGCTGAGCGGCGCGATATGCGTGCATCCCGGCCGCAAGGTGCGCCTGCATGGCGCCAAAGTGATTCTGGCCGATGATGTGCTGACCAGCGGGGCGACCACCAATGCCTGCATCGCCGCGCTGGAGCAGGCGGGCGCGGCGCGGGTAATGGTGGCCTGTTTCGCCCGCGTGCATGGCGAGGAGCTTGCGTAACTGCGCCATAAGAAAACGCCCGGAGGTCAGACCTCCGGGCGTTAACGTGACGAAACTGATAGGCGACGCTTCTCAGCGCAACTGGTGTCCCCCCCTGATGGGCCACCACACCTGAACCCTCTTCTCTACCGCGCAACACTCTTTCAGCGCTGGCTGGCATTTCCCTGAACCGTGGCGCTTTACGCTGCCTGGCAATACGATCTCCCTCAAGACCGTGACCGATTTGTTTCAACTTTTCGGGCCAAAGATAAAGAGGCGATCATCGCAAGTGTGGATTTTCGCCCCCAGTTGTGGTTATCGCGCAACATCACCGCGTCCAGCAGAGGGCTGGGGCGCCTTGAACGGGAAGTTTTACGTATGTCCGCCGGGAATATCGAGCGCGAATCCGGTTCCACTTTCATGCCGCGTTTCGATGCGCAGGGGCTTTTGACGGCCATCGCGGTTGATTCGGAAAGCCGGGAAATCCTGATGGTAGCGTTCATGGATGCGCAGGCGCTGGACAAAACACGTGAGACGGGACTGGCCCATTTCCATTCGCGTTCGCGCGGGCGGCTTTGGCTCAAGGGCGAAACCTCGGGCCATTTTCTGCGGGTGCAGGAAATTCGCGTCGATTGCGATCAGGACGCGCTGGTCATGTTGTGCAAGCCCGAAGGTCCGGCCTGCCACACGGGCGCGCGCAGTTGCTTCTATCGCAAGCTGGAGGGGGATGCCCTCCAGCGCGTCGATTAATCAGGCAAAAATCTCGTCAAAGAAGCTGAGCATCGCGGCCCAGCTCTGACGGTCGGCGCTGGTGTTATAGCCCAGGAAGTCCTTGCCGCGCGCATCGCTGTCGGGGTCGGTAAAGCCATGGCGCACACCCGCATAGGCGTGGAAATGCCAATTGGCCCCGGCGGCGTCCAATTCCTCCCACAGGCCGATGACGGCGCTGCGCGGGGCCAGTGGGTCGGCATCGCCATGCAGCACCAGAATGCGCGCCTTGACCGCGCCGGGGGCGGCGGGCTTTTGCGTGCCGAACACGCCGTGGAAGCTGACCGCGGCGGCAATGTCGGCCCCGTCACGCGCCAGTTCGAGCGCGGCCTGACCGCCCATGCAATAGCCGATCACGCCGACCTTGAGTCCTTCGGCACCGGGCAGTGCGCGCAGCGCCGAAAGCGCGGCATGCAGGCGGGTGCGATATTGGTCCCAATCGCCGCGCAGCGCCTCGGCCATGGGGAAGGAAGCCTCGAAACTGGCCACCGGCGCGCCATAGAAATCGCCGATCATGGCCAGATAGCCTTGCTCTGCCAGAGCGGCGGCGCGCGCCTCAATGGCGGGGCCGACATTGGCGATGGTGGGCCAGATCAGGATCGCGGCGCGCGGCACCCCGGCCGGGCGCGCCAGCCAGCCCGTCAGCGAGACATCGCCGTCGGAATAGGAAACAGGCTCAAGCATGATCAATCATCCTCTTGGGGGGTAAAGCGATTGGCTTTGCGGATTTGCGGGAACAACACGGCCCAGATCAGCGTCACAGCCACCGCGCCAAGGCCGCCAAACAGCACCGCCCCCTGCGCGCCCAGCAGCCATGCGGCAATGCCCGATTCCATCTCGCCCAATTCGTTGGAAGCGCCGATGGCCAGACCCGAAATCGCCGAAACCCGCCCGCGCATCGCATCGGGCGTATGCATCTGAACCAAGGTGGAGCGTACGAACATGCTGATCATGTCCGCCGCGCCCAGTACCGCCAGCATGGCCAGCGACAGCGCATAATTGGTGGAAACGGCAAACACCGCCGTGGCCGCGCCAAACAACGCGACCGAGCCGAGCATGGTGATGCCCACCCGCCGCTCCAGCGGCTTGATGGACAGCAGCACCCCAAGCACTGCCGCGCCCACCGCCGGGGCCGCGCGCATCTGGCCCAGACCCGTGGGGCCGACATGCAGAATGTCGCGCGCATAGACCGGCATCAGCGCTGTGGCCCCGGCCAGCAGCACCGCGAACAGATCGAGCGTAATGCAGCCCAGCAGGAACGGATTGCCGCGCACAAAGGTGAGGCCCTCCCATGCCATGCGCATCGGATGGGTTTCGCGATTGGCGGCATGGGCGGGCAGGGGGCGGATCGTCAGCAAGGCCAGCGCCGAAACGCACAGCAGCGCAGAGGCCATCCAATAGAACAGCGAAGGGTGCCAGCCAAACAGCAGTCCGGCCACCGCAGGCCCGGCAATCGTGCCCGACTGCATCGCCATGGAATTCATCGCAATCGCGCGGGGCAAGAGTGCGGGCGGCACGATCATCGGCGCGATGGCCCCGACCGAGGGCCCGACAAACACCCGCGCCGTGCCATGCGCCATGCCCAGAAACAGCACCAGCGGCAGGCTGAGCCAGCCTTGCCATGTGGTGATCGCCAGCGTGAAGGCCATGACCATATCGACAGAAACCGAGAGCGCGCCCACTTTGCGCCGGTCAAACCGGTCGGACACCACGCCCGAAACCGGCGTCAAAAGAAGCATCGGCACGAATTGCACAAAACCCAGCACCCCCAGCATGAAGGAGGCCTGGGCAATGGTCATCCCATAGGATTGGCGCGCCAGATCATAAAGCTGATAGCCGATGATGACCACCATGCCCGACCCTGACAGCCATGAGAGGAAACGGGCGATCCAAAATCGGCGATAGTCGGCGATTTGCAGAGGGTTGGTTGGCTCCATCACCGCGCCGATGTGGCAGGTGCGAGGGCGATTGCCAAGATACCAGTGCTTGGGGAACGAAAAATCTGCCTTTCGTCCCCCTGTGCCCGGCCGGAATGATTTAGCGGCGCAGGCGCGGGTTGGGTTGAAGGGCGGCGATCATGTTGGTGAAGTCATCCTGACGGATGATGCGTTCGAATTGAAAACCCGAACGATCATCGGTCGACCAGATGAGATGAGCCTCAATGCGCCCGACAACGGGCAGGCGGATCGTCACTCTTTCGCCGCGCCCCAGTTCGACCTTGTTGCCGACCATAAAGCCGTGGATTGAAATATTGGCGATGTCGAGCATCACATCGCCTTCGCGCCGGTGTTCTGCGACCACCCGAAAACTGACCGGATGGCGCGCGGCGCGGCGCAGTTCGGTAACCGAAAGCTGTGCCCCTGATGCCATGTGTCAATCTCCTGCGTTATATATGTGAGGAGATGCTTTTATGACACAAATGGCGAAAAAATGGTAAATATGGCAAGAACCTGCCGGTGGGGGCGGCAAGAGCTTGCCGCCCCCTTTGACCATTACAGAGCCTTGAGAATCCCGTGCTTTTTTTTGCCCGAAGAAAGGCGGATTTCCCCGCTTTCAAGGCTAATGACCTGATTTTCATCACTAACGCCGACGCCGTCCAGCTTGGCCCCGCCGCCCGCGATCAAACGCTTGGCTTCGCCTCGGCTCGCCGCAAAACCAATTCCGACCAGCGCATCGACGATCGTACAGCCCTCGGCCGGAACATGCCACACGGGCAGATCCGCGCCCAGCCCGCCGCCGGCAAAAGTGGCGCTGGCGGTGGCTTCGGCAGCCTTGGCGGCTTCTTCGCCGCGCACCAGTTTCGTCACTTCATTGGCCAGCACGATCTTGGCGGCGTTGATCTCGCTGCCCTCAAGGCTTTCAAGGCGGGCGATTTCATCGAGCGGCAGGTCGGTGAACAGCTTGAGGAAGCGGCCCACGTCGCGATCGTCTGTGTTGCGCCAATATTGCCAGAAGTCATAGGCGGGCAGCGCATCATCGTTGAGCCAGACCGCGCCATTGACGGACTTGCCCATCTTGGCGCCGTCGGCTGTGGTCAGCAGCGGGGTGGTGACGCCAAACACCTCGACCCCGTCCATGCGGCGGGTCAGTTCGATGCCGTTGACGATATTGCCCCATTGGTCCGACCCGCCCATCTGCAGGCGGCAGCCATAGCGCTTTGACAATTCGCGGAAGTCATAGCCTTGAAGAATCATATAGTTGAATTCAAGGAACGACAGCGACTGTTCACGATCCAGCCTTGTTTTGACCGAGTCGAAGGAAAGCATCCGGTTGACGCTGAAATGCTGGCCCACCTCGCGCAGGAACGAGATATAGCCCAGCTTGTCGAGCCATTCGGCATTGTCGACCATGATCGCATCGCTCGGCCCGTCACCAAAGGTCAGGAAACGATCGAACACCCGGCGGATCGAGGCGACATTGTCCGCGATGATCTCGTCGGTCATCAGCTTGCGCGCTTCGTCCTTGAAGCTGGGGTCGCCGATCTTGCCGGTGCCGCCGCCCATCACGACGATGGGCTTGTGCCCGGCCTGTTGCAAACGGCGCAGCAGCATGATCTGCACCATCGACCCCACGTGCAGCGATGGCGCGGTGGGATCGAAGCCGATATAGCCCGGCACCACCTGCTTACAGGCCAACGCATCGAGCGCGGCGGCATCGGTCAACTGGTGGATATAGCCCCGCTCGTTGAGCAGGCGCAGCAGGTCGGACTTGTATTCGGTCATGTTTGCCTCTTGATTGAAGCTGCCGCCTAGCATGGAGAATTGGCTTTGGGAACTTTCTCGCTGATCTGTCATCCGCAAACGCCCGCGTTGGAGGTGAAATCCCTGCGGGTGGAATGGGAGGCGCGCGGGGATGCGCTGGTGCTGCGCTATCGCGTGGGCGGGGCGGGGGGGCTGGTGCTGCCCGCGCCCGCCGCGCCGGAGCGCAAGGATGACCTGTGGCAGGCGACCTGTTTTGAGCTGTTTCTAGGGCGGGCGGGGACGACTTATCAGGAGTTCAATTTCTCGCCCTCCTCGCGCTGGGCGACTTATGCTTTTGCCGATTATCGCGCTGATGGCGATGATGCGGATATGCCAATCGCCCCGGTAATCGCCATGGCGCGGGCGGGGGATGAGGCGATCTGCGAGGTCCGCCTGCCGCGCGCGATTCTGGATGGCGCGGTTTGTGCGGGCCTGACCGCCGTGATCGAGGAGGCGGGGGGGCATAAATCCTATTGGGCGCTGGCACACGGCGAAGGACGGCCCGATTTTCACAAGCGCTCTTGCTTCACGCTCCAGCTTGCGGCAGCGGAGGCACCATGACTGTTCTGTTCGGCCTTGACCGCCTGCTCGCTGATCCCTCGCTTCGTGCGCCGCTTGCCGGACGCCGCGTTTCGCTGGTCGCGCATCCCGCCTCGCTGACGGCTGGGTTGGTGCATAGTCTCGACGCGCTGGCCACCTGCGTGGATGTGAGCCTGACCAGCGCCTTTGGTCCGCAGCATGGGCTGAAGGGCGACAAGCAGGACAATATGGTCGAGACGGAGGACGAGTTCGACCCCGCTCTGGGCATCCCGGTGTTCAGCCTTTATGGACAGGTGCGCCGCCCGACCCCGGCGATGATGGACACAGCGGACGTTTTTCTCTTCGATCTTCAGGACCTTGGCTGCCGGATCTACACTTTCGTCACCACGCTGCTCTATCTGCTGGAGGCCGCATCGGGCACGGGCAAATCGGTCTGGGTGCTGGACCGACCCAACCCTGCGGGGCGGCCCATCGAGGGGCTGACGCTCCTGCCTGGGCAGGAGAGTTTTGTTGGCGCCGGGCCGATGCCGATGCGCCACGGCCTGACGCTGGGCGAGATGGGGCGCTGGTTCGTCGATCATTTCAAGCTGGACGTTGATTACCGCGTCATCACAATGGAGGGCTGGCAGCCCGATGCCCCGGCGCGGGCAGGTCTGGCCGGTTTTGGCTGGCCCGAGGAGCGGCTCTGGATCAACCCCAGCCCGAATGCCGCGAGCCTCAATATGGCGCGCGCTTATGCCGGGACGGTGATGCTGGAGGGCACGAACCTGTCCGAAGGGCGCGGCACGACGCGGCCTTTGGAGGTGCTTTTCGGCGCGCCGGATGTGGATGCCAAGGCGGTGCTGGCCGAGATGCAGAGCTTCGCCCCGCAATGGATGACCGGTTGCGCCCTGCGCGAATGCTGGTTCACGCCGACGTTCCACAAGCATGTCGGCCAATTGTGCAGCGCGCTGATGATCCATGCCGAGGGCGGATTTTACGATCACCAAGCCTTCCGCCCATGGCGCTTGCAGGCGCTGGCCTTCAAGGCGATCCGGCGGCTCTATCCCGATTATCCGCTGTGGCGCGATTTTCCCTATGAGTATGAGCTGACGCGGCTGGCCATTGACGTCATCAATGGTGGTCCGGAGCTGCGTGAATGGGTGGATGATGCAGGCTCTTGCGCGACCGATCTCGATGCGATCACCACGCCGGACGAGGCGCGCTGGGCGGAGGAAGTCGCTCCCTATCTGCTCTATTGATCGCGCGGCGGCGCGGCGCGATGCAGCCGCGCCACCAGCACAAACGAAATATACATCAACAGATACCAAGCCCCCAGCTTGCCGGGCGAAACCATCACCCAGCCGTGCCGCTGCCCCGGATAGAGCCATGCATTGGCGAATGTGGCGATATTTTCCGCGATCCAGATAAAGCCCGCCACCAGAGACCACCCCAGCAAAAGCGGCATCCAGCGATGTACCCGCCAATTCCGGAAATAGACCCGCGTGCGCGAGAACAGCAGGCCGATCGCTGCAAACAGGCCCAAGCGGATATCGGGCAGCCAATGATGTGCAAAGAAATTCACATAGATCAGCACCGCCACCAGTACCGCCAGCCTTTCATCGGGATAATGGCTGAAACGGAAATCAAAGATGCGCCACACGCGGGCGATATAGCTGCCCACCGCCGCATACATGAAGCCGGAGAACAGCGGCACATTGCCGATCCGCAGAAACCCCGCTTCAGGATAGACCCATGACCCCTGTGCGGTCTTGAACAGTTCCATCGCCGTACCCACGATGTGAAAGGCGGCTATCACCCGCGCCTCTTCCCGGCTTTCCAGCCGTAGCGCCAGCATGGCAACCTGTATGCCCAGCGCTGCCAGCGTTAGCATATCATAGCGGGCCAGCGCCGCATGGGCGGGATAGAACAGATGGGTGAGCAGCAGCAGCCCCAGCATCAGGCCGCCAAACAGGCAGGCCCAGCCTTGCTTGAAACCGAAGAGCAGGAACTCATAGACCCATGTGCGCCAGCCGGGGCGCGGGGAAAAGCTTTCGATGCGTGCGCGGATTGCGGCAAAGCGGCTGGGCCCGATGGGCTGAATCTGACGGGTATTTTCCCCACCACTTGTATGCATTGCTTACATTCCTTAAGGTCGGCGCAAAGCACAAGAGGATGCCCGGACAATGCTCAAACTCTATTCCTTTGGCCCCGCCGCCAATTCGATGAAGCCGCTGCTTACCCTTTATGAAAAGGGCACGCCCTTTGAAGGCCACCGCCTGAACCCGGCCATCTTTGAGCATCATCAGGATTGGTTCAAGGCCATCAATCCGCGCGGACAGGTGCCCGCGCTGGTCGATGGCGACAAGGTGATTACCGAAAGCACGGTGATCTGCGAATATCTGGAAGACGAACACCCCGGCGAGGTCAAGCTGCGTCCTGCCGATTCCTATGGCCGCGCGCAAATGCGGATCTGGACCAAGTGGGTCGACGAATATTTCTGCTGGTGCGTCTCGACCATCGGCTGGCACCGCTATGTCGGCAATATGGTCAAAAGCCTGAGCGATGAGGCGTTCGAGGAGAAGGTGAAGGGCATTCCCGTCTTTGAACAACAGGTGAAATGGCGCCGCGCGCGAGAGGGCTTCCCGCAGGATCTGCTCGACGAGGAAATGCGCAAGATCGCTTTTTCGGTGACGCGCCTCAACGACCATCTGGCCGACCATGAATGGCTGGCGGGCGGCATGTTCACGCTGGCCGATATCTGCAATTTCGCCATCGCCAATGGCATGAATTACAGCTTCCCCGAAATGGTGAACGAGGCCGACGCGCCGCATCTGGTGCGCTGGATCAACCAGATCAACGCGCGCCCGGCGGTGCAGAAAATGTTTGCCGAAGTGCCGATGGAAAAGCTGCGCCCGCAGGATTGATGCCCGCAGGCGCCGCTGGATTTACGCCGGCGGCGCTTTGGGGAATTGCGGAAGGGCCGGGTCGAACACAGCCCATGATGGGGCGCTTGCGGTCCAGATGATGCCGGTCGGCTTGGCAATCTCGGGATTGTCCAGCGCGCCCGCGCGGATGCGATAGGCCACCGGCGGGTCGAGCAGGGGCCGCGAGAACACATGGCTGCCGCAGGCGCTGCAAAAGGCGCGCTCGACTGTGTTGCCGCTGTCGGCGGTCTTGTGATGCAGCGTCACCGGCCCGGTTACCGTCACATTTTCCGGCGCGAACAGGGCGTTGACCGTGGCCGATCCGCTGGCCAGCCGCTGGCAGTCATGGCACCAGCACATGCGCGCGGCGATGGGGGCGCCCGCCAGCGAGAGCTTCACCGCGCCGCACAGGCACTGTCCGGTATGAGGTCCGGTATGGGTCATCTCAATTCTCCTTGGCAATCCAGCGCGCCGTGGCCCAGCGCCGCAAGGGTTCATCCCAAAGCCGGAGCGCCGCCCAGCCCAGCGCGACCGAGCCGATGTAAAGCACCGGCGCCCAGAGGGCGAGGTCATGCGGATGCGAGTCAAGCGCCATGTCCCAATACCAATAGATGAAGGGATAATGGATGATATACAATGGGTAAGACAGGCGGCCCAGCGCCTTGGCCAGCTTGCGCATCCCCGCGCTCATCCGCGAATGGGCGCCCATCAGGATGATGAGCGGAAACAGCACCGCGACATAGGCAAATTCGAGCAGACCATTGGCCCAGCCCGGCTTGCCCCCCGGCACGCCCGCAGCAAAGGCGATGGCCATCACGATGGACAAGCCGCCAAAGCTCATCCGCAAAGGCGTCAGGCGCGGCAGGATCCGGCGCAGCAACAGGCCAAAGATGAAGGGGAAGGCCAGTCGCGCCTCGGCCATCCACCAATGACTCCACCCCCAGCCGACCGAGAGATTGCCATAGGCCACCGCGCCCCATGCCAGCAGAGCGCCGGCCGGGACCAGCAAATATGCCAGAACGCGAGGGCTCAGGCGGTGCAGCACCAGCCCATAGGCGATCGACCCGATATATTCCTGAAACAGCGTCCATGTCGGCCCGTCGAGCGAATGGGTATCCTCCGCCCGGTCCGCCAGCGTGGGATAGGGCAGCAGGACCAGCCCCATGACCACCGCCGTCCAGAACCGCCCATCGACCGCATGGGCCGCATGGGGGAAGGGGGCAAACACCCACGCCAGCGCGCCGATCAACGTGGCCAGCGGCACAATGGGGTGCAGCCGCACAAACCGGCGCAGCATAAACCCGCCAAACCCCAGCCCCTCGGCCATGCGCCGGTCATAGGCATGGGCGATGACAAAGCCCGAAAGCGCAAAGAAGAAATCCACCGCCAGCGCGCCATGGGGCAGCCAATTGTCGGCCATCACGCCCTTGGACAGGATCTCGCTGATATGGAACACCAGAACCAGCAGCGCGGCCACCCCGCGCAGGCCGTCCAGCACCTCGTAATGCGCCTTGGTCGCCATATTACGCGTCGATCATTTCCGGATCGATGTCGGCGGCCCGGTTCTGGATGAAGTGAAAGCGGTGTTCCGGATTGCGGCCCATCAGGCGGTCCACCAGATCCTTCACCTGCGCGCGGTCCTCATATTCCTGCGGCAGGGTGATGCGCACAAGGCTGCGCTTGGCCGGGTCCATCGTGGTTTCGCGCAATTGCTGCGGGTTCATTTCGCCAAGGCCCTTGAACCGGCCCACCTCGACCTTCTTGCCCTTGAATTTTGTCTTTTCCAGCTCGGCCCGGTGCGCGTCATCGCGGGCATAGGCGCTCTCCTTGCCGCTGGTCAGGCGGTAGAGCGGCGGCTGGGCCAGATAGATATGGCCGCGCCGCACCACTTCGGCCATCTCCTGAAAGAAGAAGGTCATCAGCAGCGTGGCGATATGTGCGCCGTCCACATCGGCGTCGGTCATGATGATGATGCGGTCATAGCGCAGATTGTCCGGGTTGCAGTCCTTGCGCATCCCGCAGCCCATGGCCAGCGAGAGATCGGCGATTTCCTGATTGGCGCGGATCTTGTCCATGCTGGCGCTGGCCACGTTCAGGATCTTGCCCCGAATGGGCAGGATGGCCTGCGTCTTGCGGTCGCGGGCCTGTTTGGCGCTGCCGCCTGCCGAATCGCCTTCGACGATGAAGAGTTCGGTTTCCCCTTCGCCTTCGCCGCTGCAATCGGTCAGCTTGCCCGGCAGGCGCAGCTTGCGCGCATTGGTGGCGGTCTTGCGCTTGACCTCGCGCTCGGCCTTGCGGCGCAGGCGTTCGTCCATTCGCTCCATCACATGGCCCAGCAGCGCCTTGCCGCGTTCCATATTGTCGGTCAGGAAATGGTCGAAATGGTCGCGCACAGCGCTTTCCACCAGACGCGCGGCTTCAGGACTGGTCAGGCGATCCTTGGTTTGCGACTGAAACTGCGGATCGCGGATAAAGACGCTGAGCATTGCCTCGCAGCAGGTCACCACGTCCTCGGGCGCGATGTCCTTGGCCTTTTTGTTGCCCACCAGTTCGCCAAAGGCGCGGATGCCCTTGGTCAGCGCCGCGCGCAGGCCCTGTTCATGGGTGCCGCCATCGGGCGTGGGGATGGTGTTGCAGTAATAGGAATAGGCGCCCTCGGACCACAAAGGCCATGCAATTGCCCATTCGACGCGGCCATTCATCTCGCCGGGGAAATCCTGCGTGCCCGAAAAGGGCGCGGCGGTCACGCATTCGCGCGTGGCGATCTGTTCGGCCAGATGGTCGGCAAGGCCGCCGGGGAACTGGAACGTGGCTTCGGCAGGCACATCCTCGGAGGCCAGCGAGGGCGCGCATTTCCAGCGGATTTCGACGCCCGCAAACAGATAGGCCTTGGAGCGCACCAGTTTGAACAGGCGGGCGGGCTTGAAGCGCGCATCGGCTCCGAAGATTTCCGGGTCGGGCGTGAACTGTACCGACGTGCCGCGCCGGTTGGGCGCCGCGCCGATCTTTTGAATGGGGCCAAGCGTTTGCCCGCGCGAAAATTCCTGCGCAAACAATTCCTTGTTGCGCGCCACCTCAACACGGGTCAGCGTCGAAAGCGCATTGACCACGCTGATCCCCACGCCATGCAGACCGCCGCTGGTGGCATAGGCCTTACCTGAAAACTTGCCGCCCGAATGGAGCGTCGAAAGGATGACCTCCAGCGCCGATTTCCCGGGGAACTTGGGGTGTTCATCGACCGGAATGCCGCGTCCGTTGTCGACAATCGTGATGCGCCCGGCCGCCCCCGGCGCTTCCTCAAGGTAAACCTCGATCCGGTTGGCATGGCCCGCCACGGCTTCGTCCATCGCATTGTCCAGGACTTCGGCAACGAGGTGATGGAGCGCGCGTTCGTCGGTGCCGCCAATATACATGCCCGGGCGGCGGCGCACAGGCTCAAGGCCTTCAAGCACCTCGATCGCCGAGCCGTCATAAGCCTCGCCCGAAGGGCCGCGTGGGGTTTCAAACAGATCGTCCGACATGAACGACAGCCTAGACCGGCGTTGCGCCCGAACGCAAGCGCCGCCCGGTCAAAATCCCCCGCCTTAATTCCCTGAAACCTCAGTCCTCGAAGCGGACGGGCGCGGGGCTGAGCACATTGACCACGCCGCCGCGCGCCTCGCGCACTTCCAAGGCGCGCTCGATCACCTGATTGGCGCTGAAACGGAAGATGCCGTCGAGCCCAAGAAAGCCCCCGCGGTCGAGCAGTCGTCCGGTGGGGAAGGGGGTGCCCGGCGCCCATTCGCGCGCAATGCGCAGGGTCAGCAGCACGCTGTCATAGCCCAAAGTCGCCGCGCGATAGGGCGATTGGCCAAAGCGCGCCTTATAGCTTTCGGTAAAGCGGCCAAAGCGCTGATCGGAAAGCGCGGCAAACCATGCGCCGTTCAGCGCGGGCGTGCGCGCCACCACGGCTTCGCCGGCCCACAATTCATTGCCCAGAATGCGCAGATTGGGCGCCGCGACTTTCAGCAGAGGCGCCGCCTGCGCCGCCATGGCCGCCGTATCGCCGATCACCACCGCATCAAACGCTCCGCGCCCCTTCAGCCGCCGCACCGCCGCCGTCAACGCGCCCTTGGACCGGTCATAGCTTTCCATGCCCACCAGCGTGCCGCCCGCCGCGCGCACCGCCGCAATCGTGGCATTGCCCGCACGCTCGCCATAATTACCCAGCGGCATCAGCGCGGCAAAGCGCGTCAGCCCCTGCGCGCGGGCATATTTGACCACTCGGGCGATAGATTGGGCCGGGACCGTGCCCATCACAAACACATCATTGCCCGCCACGCCTGCATCGCCGCTATAGGAGATCACCGGCACATGCCCCGCCCGCGCCGTCTGCGCCACGGCCAGCGCATCCTCGCCCAGCATCGGCCCCAGAATCAGCCGGTTGCCATCGGCCAGCGCCTTGGCCGCCGCGCCCGGCGCGCCCAGCGAGGTGTCATAGGTGGTGATGCGGATCTTGGTGGCATTGGTGTCCAGCAAGGCCATGGTGGTGGCATGTTCCATTGCCTGACCCACAGCGCCGCCCGGACCCGAGAGCGGCACCAGCAGCGCGATGCGATGGCGGCCTTCGTCGGTGGGCAATTGCGCGGTGGGCGGGGGCGGCGCATTGGGCGTTTCCACCGGCGCCTTGGGCACGACCGCGCAGGCCGAGAGCAGCGCGGTGGCGCCAAGAGCGAGGCTTTTGCGCCAAAGCGTGCGGTATGCGGGAGCCCCGGGCTGTTCCATCTTTTTTGTCCTGTTGGCTTGCTCCGTTCGGCCCTGCTATGAAGCTGACCTATGGAACAAAAACTCTCTTCTGGCCTGTATATTGTCGCCACGCCAATTGGCAATCTCCGCGATATCACCCTGCGCGCGATCGAGACATTGCGAGACGTGGCGGCGGTGGCCTGTGAGGATACGCGGGTTACCGGGCGATTGTTGCAGCATCTGGACATCAAGCAGCGCATGATCCGCTATGACGACCACGCCGACGAGCGAGCGCGCGAAGGGCTGCTGGCGCTGATGGCGGAGCAGCCGGTGGCGCTGGTATCGGATGCGGGCACGCCGCTGGTGTCCGATCCGGGCTATCGCCTTGTGCGCGAATGCCGCGAGCGGGGTATTCCCGTCACCTCCATTCCCGGCCCCAGCGCGGCGATTGTGGGCATCACGCTGTCGGGCCTGCCTTCGGACAAGTTTCTGTTTGCAGGCTTTTTGCCGCCCAAGGAAAAGGCGCGTGAACATGCTCTGGCCGAGCTGGCGGTGGTGCCCTCGACGCTGGTGTTTTACGAAACCGCGCCGCGATTGATTGACGCTCTGGCCGCGATTGCCAAGGTTCTGCCGGGGCGCGATGTGGCCGTGGCGCGCGAATTGACCAAGATGTTCGAGGAATGCCGCAGCGGCAGCCCCGACGAGCTGATCGACCATTACACCGCCAATCCGCCGCGCGGCGAAATCGTGCTGATGGTGGGCCCGGCGGTGGCCGAGGCGGCCAGCATGGAGGACGCGGAAAAGCTGCTGCGCGAACAATTGCGCGAGTTGAAGCCCAGCCAGGCCGCCGCCGCCGTGGCCAAGGCTACCGGGTTGGATCGCAAGGCGCTTTATGCCCTCGCATTGACGCTTAAATGAACTGGCCCCTATGAACTGGAAACGCGAGGCCGACCGCATCGCTGCTGAGGCGCGCGGGCGGCATGGCGAGGTTCTGGCTTGCGACTGGTTGCGCGATCAGGGTTTTGAGATTGTGGCCCAGCGCGTGAAAACCCCGCGCGGCGAGGTTGACATTATCGCGCGCCGGCCCGGATTGGTGGTTTTTGTCGAGGTCAAATGGCGCGCCCGCGAGGCCGACCTCGATTTCGCCATCGACCAGCGCCGTCTGACCCGCGTGGCGCGCGCGGCCGAATTGCTGTGGCCGGAGTATGAGAAAGCTGGCGATGACATGCGGATAGATATTCTGCTGCTTGCGCCCGGCGCGATGGTGCGCCACATCGCCAACGCATGGATGCCGATGTGATCCATTTGGAGAATAGACTGATGTCGCTTCGTATTGCCGTCCAGATGGACCCGTTGCCCTCGATCAATGTCGCGGGCGATTCCACCTTTGCCCTGATGCTGTCTGCTCAGGCGCGGGGGCATACGCTGTGGTATTACGATGTCGGCACGCTGGCATGGGAATCGACGCCGGACGGAAAGGGCCGCGTTTCGGCATGGGCCGCCCCCGTCATGGTGCATCGTCCGCAAGCGGACGAATCGCATTACAAGCTGGGCGAATTTGCCAATATCGACCTTGGCGCGGACATTGACGTGGTGCTGATGCGTCAGGATCCGCCGTTCGATCTGGGCTATATCACCGGCGCGCATATCCTTGAAAAGCTGAAGGGCACCACGCTGGTCATCAATGACCCGGAACAGGTCCGCAATGCGCCGGAGAAGGTGTTCGTCCTCGATTTCGCGCAATTCATGCCGCCTACGCTGGTCGCACGCCGGATCGAGGATGTACGCGATTTCCAAAAGCGGATGGTGGAGCGCGGTTTCGGCGGTGATCTGGTCATCAAGCCGCTGCATGGCAATGGCGGCAAGGCGGTGTTCCGCGTGCCTGCCAGCGGCGACAATCTGGGCGCTCTCATCGAAGTGTTCACCCAGATGTGGAAGGAGCCCTTCATGGTCCAGCCCTTCCTGCCCGACGTGGCCAAGGGCGACAAGCGCATCGTGCTGGTCGATGGCGAGGTGGCCGGCGCCATCAACCGCAAACCTGGCGAGGGCGAGTTCCGCTCCAACCTTGCCGTGGGCGGCAGCGCCGAGGCGACCGAACTGACCGAGCGCGAGGCGGAAATCTGCCGCGTGCTGGGGCCGGAACTGCGCGCGCGCGGGCTGGTGTTTGTCGGCATTGACGTCATCGGGGGGCAATGGCTGACCGAAATCAACGTGACATCGCCCACCGGCATCGTCGCCATCGACCGGTTCAACAACAGCGATTGCGGCGCGCTGATCTGGGCCGCGATCGAGCGGCGGCATAAGGATTTGACGGCGGCCTGAGGATGCGTCTCGATCAACTGACAGCGCTGCGGTTCTTCGCGGCGCTGGCGGTGCTGGCCTCGCATCTCTGGCCGCTGGCCGAATATCCCAATGCGTTGCAGCCCATCGCGCGAACCCTCTTTCACGAGGGCTATGCGGGCGTGTCCTTCTTCTTCATGCTCTCGGGCTATATCCTTGCCCATACCTATCAGGCGCGGCTGGCGCAGGGGCGGATCGGGGCCGCGCATTATTTCGCGCTCCGGCTGGCGCGGGTGCTGCCGCTGCACTGGCTGGTGGGCGTGCCGCTGGCGGTGCTGGCGTTGGTGCAGGAAGGCGCTGGTGTGTGGCCCAAGGTGGCGGTCAATCTGCTGTTGCTACAGGCATGGGTGCCGCATGCCGACTGGTATTTCACCATCAACGAGCCGAGCTGGAGCCTGTCGGACGAGGCGTTTTTCTATGCCTGCTTTGCGGGATTGGCGCTGATGCCGCTGCGGCGGCTGGGCTGGCTGGCGGCGGGGCTGCTGGCGCTCAATCTGGGCGTGGTGGTCTGGCGCGCGGCATCGGGGCAGGGGGCGATAAGCGCGGGTGATGAGCCTACACTGACCCATTGGCTGACCTATATCAGCCCGGTTTCGCGCTTGCTGGATTTTCTGGTGGGGATGCTGGTCTATCGTCTGCCGCGCCGGGGCGGGACGGGGGCGGAGATCGGCGCCCTGGCTTTGCTGGTGTCCGCGATGGTGGCCTATCCGCTGCTGGGCCTGTCCGATGTGTGGCGGATGCAGTTGGCCTATCTGCCGTTGATGGCGCTGTTCATCTGGATCTTTGGCGCAGGGGGCGGGGCCTTGTCGAACTGGCTTTCGCGACAGGGCTGGCTGATCCTGCTGGGCGATGCGTCCTTTGCGCTTTATCTGGTGCACCTGCCGGTGGTGCATGGCGCGCTGGCGGTGCAGGACTGGCTGGGCGATGGTGCGCTGCCGTGGCTGCCATGGGCGGGGCTGGTCAGCTTGGCCGTGGTGGCGCTGTCGGTGGCGGTCTATCGCTGGGTCGAGGTGCCGGTGCTGCGCTGGATGCGGCCCCGGATTGACGGGATGTTTCAGGCTTAATCTTCGGCGCGTTTAATCTTCGGCTCGGGGATGCGCGTTGCGATAGGCATCGAGCAGGACGGCGGCATCCACCCGCGTATAAACCTGCGTCGAGGACAGGCTGGCATGGCCCAGCAATTCCTGAATCGAGCGCAGATCCGCCCCTGCGCCCAGCAGATGGGTGGCAAAGGAATGGCGCAGCGCATGGGGCGTGGCTGTGTCGGGCAGGCCCAGCATCCCGCGCGCATCAGCCACTGCCTTTTGCACCGCCGATTGATAGAGCGCTGCGCCTTTTACCGTCCTAAACAGCGCCTTGTCGCGCTCGACCGGATAGGGGCAGGCCGCCAGATAGGCCGCAATCGCCTCGCGCACGGCGGGCAGGATGGCGATCACGCGCTGCTTGCTCCGCTTGCCGGTGATGGTCAGCCGGTCGCCCATCGGCCAGTCCGCGCCGGTCAGCGACAAAGCCTCGGCGATACGAAGTCCTGCTCCATAGAGCAGCAGCAGCACCGCCCGGTCGCGCAATCCCTGCCAGTCCTCGCGCGCGTTGACCGCGACCAGATCGGCCAGATCGGTCGCCTCGTCGGGCGTGACCGGACGGGGGATGCCGCGCTTGATCCGGGGGCCGCGCAGGCGGGGCGGGGCGGGTTTGACCATGCCCGCCTTTTCGCGGGCAAAGCTGAGGAACCCGCGCAAGGCCGACAATTCGCGCGCGACCGAGATATTGGCTATGCCATCCTCGCGCCGCTCGGCCAGGAAATGGCGCAGGCCCGCCGTGTCGATCCGCGCCAGCGCCGCCCAGTCATAGGCCTCCAGCGCATCCATCAATCGCCCCGCCGTGGCCATATAGGCGCGCACCGTATGCGGGCTTCGGCGGCGGGCATCGGTCAGATGCGCATGCCATGCGGCCAACACATCGGCACGGGCGGCAAGGAAGGCGGCGGCTTCGTTCATCCGGCCAATCCGTCGGACGTGACTTGCGCGATCAGGCTGTTAAGCACCAGCATCCCGGCCTCGGTCGCGCCGATGCGCGCGCCGTCCTGCCACATCAGCCCTTGCCGGATGAACAGAGCCAGCTTATCCGCCTCGATCAGATCGCCCGGCGCCAGACCCAGCCGCGCCGCCAGCGCGCCCACATCCAGCCCCTCGGCAAGGCGCAGGCCCATCAGCACCGCCTCGGCCCCCTGTTCGGGAATGCCCAGAGCGCGAGCCTCCTGAATGCCATCGCCCTGTCGATCAATGGCCGAGAGCCAGTTTTCGGGCTTTTTGTGGCGCGTGGTGGCAAATCCGCCTCTCCGCCCATGCGCCCCCGGCCCGATCCCGGCATAGTCGCGATAGCGCCAATAGGTCAGATTGTGGCGGCTTTCCTGTCCCGGTTTGGCATGGTTCGACACTTCATAGGCAGGCAAACCGGCGCGCGCGGTGATCGCGCGGGTTTGGGCGAAGAGGTCGGCGGCCGGATCATCCTCCAGCGGGGTAAAGGCCCCCTCGCGCACCAGCGTGGCAAAGCGGGTGCCTTCCTCGATGGTCAGTTGATAGAGCGAGAGGTGATCGGTGCCCAGCGCGAGGGCGCGGGTCAGTTCGGCCTCCCACGCCTGCGCGGACTGATCGGGGCGGGCATAGATGAGGTCGAAGCTGACGCGCGAGAAATGCTCCTGCGCGACCGAAAGCGCGGCCAGAGCCTCGTCCACCCCATGCAGCCGCCCAAGGAAACGCAGCGCCTCATCATCGAGCGCCTGAACCCCCAGCGACACGCGATTGACACCGGCAGCGGCCAGCGCTGCGAAATTGGCGGCCTCCACGCTCGACGGATTGGCCTCCAGCGTGATCTCGATGTCGGGCGCAAAGCCCCAGAGACGCTGCGCCTCCTCCAGCAAGGCGGCGACCAGCGCGGGCGGCATCAGGCTGGGCGTGCCGCCGCCGAAAAAGATACTCTCCAGCGCCTCGCCGCCCGCCAGTTCGGCCTCGCGGTGCAGGTCGGCCAGCAGCGCGCGACGCCACAATTCATGGTCCAC
The DNA here is from genome assembly GCF_013149295.1 of Novosphingobium sp. SG751A. GTDB lineage: Bacteria > Pseudomonadota > Alphaproteobacteria > Sphingomonadales > Sphingomonadaceae > Novosphingobium. Next base: position 407,648 of record NZ_JABGCB010000001.1, on the reverse strand, counting down.
CCCATCGCGCACGTGGCTGTTGAAGTCGCAATAGGGGCATTTCTTGAGACAGAAGGGCCAGTGAATATAAAGTGCGCGTGCCATGGCTTCTTCACGCTGGTTTAAGGTTGAGATGTCAAGGGGCGGGTATGATGCGCCATGCTTTTGTCCTCTGTTGCCTGATCGGCGGTCCGGTTTCGGCCGCCCCCGCGATCACTCCGGTTGCCGTTTATGGCGCCGGCCCGCCCGCCATGGCGCCCGCTCTGGCTGCGCGCGCGCTGGCCGCGCACAATCGCGAAAGGGGGCGGATGAGCGAGGCCCCGCTGGTCTGGGACGAGGCGCTGGCCCAAGGCGCGCTCGATTGGGCGCAGGAACTGGCGCGCAGCGGAAAGTTCGAACATGCCTCGGCCGAGCGGCGCAGGAAAGCGGGCGAAAACCTGTTTATGGGCACGGCGGGGGCCTTTCCGATCGAAACGATGATCGAGCAGTTTATCTCCGAGCGCGACGATTTCCTGCCCGGCACATTCCCGGCCGTTTCGCGCGACGGCAATTGGCACAATGTTGCCCATTACACCCAGATCGTCTGGCGCGGGACGCAGAAGGTGGGTTGCGCGATGGCGCGAGGGCCGAGGGATGATTTCCTCGTTTGCCGCTATTGGCCTGCGGGGAATATCTTTGGGCAGAAGGTGTTTTAAGGGGTTTTGAGGTTTTGCCTCCGGCGGGCAAAGGGCGGGGGCCCTTTGCAATCCCGTTATAGGGGCGTGTATGATCGGCAACGAAGCATGTGCGGTATAGTTTGAAAGCCTGCGGCGCCAGATAGGGTGAGCCTGCCGCGCCGCAGGCTTTCAAATTTCAATGTAGCGTTTTGAGCGCCTTGGCCGAATGATCAGCGCAAACGCCGACAGTAAGGGGATTGCAAAGGGACGAGTCCCTTTGCCCGCCGGAGGCATAAAACTTATCAACCCTTACCCGAACTGATCCGCCACCAGCTTGGCAAAAGCATCGGCACGGTGGCTGATCTTTGCCTTATCGGCGGGGGGGATTTCGGCAAAGGTCTGGTTATAGCCGCGCGGGATGAATACCGGGTCGAAGCCAAAGCCCAGACGCCCGCGCGGGGGCCATGTCATGGTGCCATCGACGCGGCCTTCATAGACCGCATCGACGCCATCGGGCCATGCCAGCGCCAGCACGCAGGCGAAATGCGCTGCGCGACCCACGTCCGGCCCATGTTCGCAAAGCAGCCCCTCGACCTTGCCCATGGCCATGAACCAGTCGCGGCCTTCGGGGCCTTCGTACCAGTGCCGCTCGGCCCAGTCGGCGGTGTAGACGCCGGGCCGTCCCCCCAGCGCCTGTACGCAAAGGCCCGAATCGTCAGCCAGCGCGGGAAGCCCGCTTTCCACCGCCGCGAAGCGCGCCTTGATCAGAGCATTTTCGATAAAGGTGGTGCCGACTTCCTCAGGCTCTTTCAGCCCCAGTTCGCCCGCCGACACGCATTCCAGGCCGTAAGGGGCCAACATCTTCTGCATCTCGGCCAGTTTGCCCAGATTATGCGTGGCGATCACGATCTTGCCGGAAAGTCTGGTCATCGGCGCTTGGCCCCTTTGGCGGATGTTTGGATGTTGTACGGCAGGGGGGCAGGGCAATTAAGCCCCGACCGCCTTGTCCTGTGCGGCAAAGATGCGGTCGCAGCCGATGCGGGCCAAACGCAGCAGGCGCAGCAGGCCTTCCTCGTCATAGGTCGCGCCTTCGGCGGTGGCCTGCGCTTCGGCAATATGGCCGCCTTCGATCAGCACGAAATTGGCATCGGCATCCGCGCCCGAATCCTCAATATAATCGAGATCCAAAACCGCCGCGCCATTGACGATGCCGCAGGAAATCGCGGCCACCTTGCGCGGCAGCGGATCTTCGGCGATCAGACCTTTGGCCATCAGCCCGTTGACCGCCAGGCGCAGCGCCACCCAGGCGCCCGAAATCGAGGCCGTGCGCGTGCCGCCATCGGCCTGGATCACGTCGCAATCCAGCGTGATCTGGCGTTCGCCCAACTTCTTGAGATCAGTGACGGCGCGCAGCGAGCGGCCGATCAAACGCTGGATTTCCTGCGTGCGGCCCGACTGCTTGCCTTTGGCGGCCTCGCGGCTGCCGCGGGTGTGGGTGGCGCGCGGCAGCATCGAATATTCCGCCGTCACCCAGCCTTCGCCCTTGCCGCGCAGGAACGGCGGCACACGTTCTTCAACGCTGGCCGTGACCAGAACCTTGGTGTCGCCAAAGCAGACCAGCACGCTGCCTTCGGCATGCTTGGTGAAATTGGTGATGATTTCGATCTCGCGCATTTCGTCGGGCGCGCGGCCAGAGGGACGCATGGCAGGCCTTTCTATAGGTGAAGTTTGGTTCTTGATGAAGTTGACGCGGCCCTATCGCGTTGAGCGGGCAGGGGCAAGGTTTTGCCTGTCGGTTCTGGCTGATTTGCCATGTCTCTTGATTTGACGGGATTGGCCGCCCAATATGATGGGGATGGCCAGATCCGCTCCTTCTGAACTTTCCTTTCCCGAGGTGACGGGGCGCGCGCGCGAAATATTTCGACAGGTGGTCGAGGCCTATATCCATTCGGGGCAGCCTGTAGGGTCGAAAACGCTGGCGGGCGGCGGGGCGCTCAATCTTTCGCCCGCCTCGATCCGCAGCGTGCTGGCCGAGCTTGAGGGGCTGGGCCTGCTCAGCCATCCCCATACCAGCGCGGGGCGAATGCCGACCGAGCAGGGGCTGCGCCTGTTTGTCGACGGCATGATGCAGGTGCGCGAACCCAGCATGGAGGAGCGTGCCGCAATCGAGCGATCCTTGCACCAGCCCGGCCCGATCGAGGCGGCGCTGGCCGCCACCAGCGCGGCGCTGTCCGATATTTCGGCCTGCGCGGGCGTGGTCATGGTGCCCCAGCGCGAGCCGCGTCTGGCGCAGATGAGCCTTGTGCCGCTCTCGCCGGGCCGCGCTCTGGCGGTGCTGGTGGGCGAGGATGGGGGCATCGAGAACCGCATTCTGGCCCTGCCGGCCTCGATTGGCGCAGGCGCGCTGGAGGCGGCGTCCAATTATATCACGGCTCATCTGGGCGGGCGCACCTTGGCCGAGGCGGCGGGCGCGATGCAGGCCGAAATCGTCAGCGGAAAAAGCGCGCTTGATGCCGCCAGCGCTGATCTGGTCCAGCGCGGATTGGCGGTGTGGAGCGAGGATGCGGCCCATCGCCCCGTCCTGATCGTGCGCGGACAGGCCAATCTGCTGGACGAGGCGGCTTTGCACGATTTGGACCGGGTGCGATCCTTGCTGGACGATTTGGAAAATAAACAATCGGTGGGCGAATTGTTGGACCGCGCCAAGGAGGGGGATTCCACCCGGATCTTTATCGGCAGCGAGAACCGGCTTTTCGCGCTTTCCGGCTCTTCGGTCATTGCATCTCCCTACAGAGATCGCGATGGGCGGGTGATCGGCGTTGTGGGGGTAATCGGGCCAACGCGGTTGAATTATGCGCGTCTCGTCCCCATGGTGGATTTCACAGCCCAGTCTTTGGGCAAACTGATCGGTTGAAACTGGAATAATCGGAACAATGACGGAAGAAACTACGCAGGGTCAGAATGAGGCCGGAGACGATCTGGCCACCCGCATCGCCCAACTCGAAAACGATCTGGAAGCCGCGCGCAATGACGTGCTTTACGCACGCGCCGACACGCAGAACGTGCGCCGCCGTCTGGAAAAGGACATTGCCGATGCGCGCGCCTATGCCAGCACCAGCTTTGCCCGCGATATGCTGAGCGTTGCCGACAACCTTTCGCGCGCGCTCGACGCCATCCCCGCCGATCTGCGCGAGGATGAGCGGTTGAAGGCCTTGCTGGCCGGGATCGAGGCCACGGGCCGCGAGCTGGACAAGGTGTTTGGCCAGCATGGTATCCAGAAAGTGGCCGCCCATGGCCTGCCGCTGGACCCCAACCAGCATCAGGCGATGATCGAAGTGCCCCATGATGCTGAACCCGGCACGGTGATTCAGGTGCTTCAGCATGGCTATTCGATCAAGGATCGTCTGCTGCGTCCGGCTATGGTGGCCGTGGCGAAAAAGCCGGAATAAGTGTTAAGGCGCGGGGCGGGTGGAACCTTCCCCCGCCTGAACCCTTTCCTTGGTAACGAGGAAAGGAGGCTGTTATGCGCAAATTTCTGATGGTCGGCATGTTGGCCGGTGCTTTGGTGATGACCGAGGGCTGTGCCAGCAATTATGGCGGCGAGGGCGCTCTGGCAGGCGCCGGCGTCGGCGCGGTTGTGGCGGGGGTTTCGGGCGGCGATGTGGCCACCGGCGCGGCGATTGGCGCGGCGGCGGGCGGTGTGGCCGGTTCGACGGTGCGCAAGCGCGACGGCAATTGCTATCGGATGGACGATCGCGGCCGGGAATATCGCGTTCGTTGCTGACCTGGGGCTGACCCGGGGCGAACATATGTCTGATAAGAAAAGGCCCGCGTATCATTGCGACACGCGGGCCTTTTTCATGGCGCCCTACATTTTGGAATGATCCATGGCGCCCATCATGCCGGGCGCCTCAATCTGCATCGGCGCGGTCAGCTTGCGCCCGTCCGAAAAGGTCAATGTGAGTTCCGTGGTTCCGCCCGGTTGCAGATCGGGCGAGACATCGAACACCATCGCATGTTTGCCGCCCGGCCCGAAGGAGACGCTCTGCCCCGAACCGATATCCAGCCGGGGCACAGCCTCCATGATGCCGTCAAGCGTCACATGCATTTCGGCCTTGCCGGTATGAGCCACGCTGACCCCGGTGAGGGTGGCGGCCGAGCCGCTCTGATTGGAAACGGTGAAATAGCCCGCCGCCGGGCGCCCCTTGACCGCAGGCAGCACGAGGCGGCCATCGTGGATCAGCATGCCGTCCATCGCGGAAAGTCCGGCGGGGGGCTGTGCCTTCTTGTCGCCCCCACATGCGGAAAGAGCGCCAAGGGCGAGAGGCAGGCAGAGGGCCAAAGCGATCTGTTTCATCGGGCGGCAATCCTTGGGTTTTGGTCATTATGCGAATGAATGGTTCCGGCACGCCCATGCTGGGGATCGCGGCTGACGTTTGGGTTAGGCACTTTTTCGCATTATTCCAAGCATGACTGCGATCAATCCGGTGTAAATGCCGCATGAATGAGGAAAAATGCCGTTTCGTGGGGCGAGGCGTTGCGATGCCCGCGCGGGCCCGACACAGCCAAAATGACCGGCAAAATGCGCCAAGGCCGTGGATGAAGTGACGCTTCGCGCGCCAAGGCCCTTGTTAGGCGCAAAAGCCCACCTATATGCCGCCAAGTCAAACGAGCCATCGAGCCGCTTTGCCGGATTTTTCGGGAAGCCAAAGGGTGGTGTCAACACTGGACTTAGGGATCGACGATATGGGTAAAGTAATCGGTATTGACCTTGGCACCACCAACAGCTGCGTCGCTGTTATGGATGGGGGCAAGCCCAAGGTTATCGAAAATTCTGAAGGCGCGCGCACCACGCCCTCGATCGTGGCCTTCACCAAGGATGGCGAACGCCTGATCGGGCAGCCCGCCAAGCGTCAGGCGGTGACCAACCCCGACAACACCATTTTCGCTGTGAAGCGCCTTATCGGTCGTCGCTATGACGATCCGATGACCCAGAAGGACATGGAACTGGTTCCCTATGCCATCGCCAAGGGCAAGAATGGCGATGCATGGGTTGCAGCCGGTGGCACCGATTATTCGCCTTCGCAGATCAGCGCCTTCACTCTTCAGAAGATGAAGGAAACGGCCGAATCGTATCTGGGCGAAACCGTGACGCAGGCCGTCATCACCGTGCCCGCCTACTTCAACGACGCCCAGCGTCAGGCCACCAAGGACGCGGGTCAGATCGCGGGCCTTGAAGTGCTGCGCATCATCAACGAGCCGACTGCGGCTGCGCTGGCCTATGGTCTGGACAAGAACGATGGCAAGACCATCGCTGTTTACGACCTTGGCGGCGGCACGTTCGACGTCTCGATCCTGGAAATCGGCGACGGCGTGTTCGAGGTGAAGTCGACCAACGGCGACACCTTCCTTGGCGGTGAAGACTTCGACACCAAGGTCGTCGAATATCTGGCCGACAAGTTCAAGGCGAAGGAAGGCCTGGACCTGCGCGGCGACCGTCTGGCGCTTCAGCGTCTGAAGGAAGCCGCCGAAAAGGCCAAGATCGAGCTGTCGAGTGCGCAGACGACCGAAATCAACCTGCCCTTCATCACCGCTCGCATGGAAGGTGGCGCGACCACCCCGCTGCATCTGGTTGAAACCATCACCCGTTCGGATCTGGAACGCATGGTGGCCGATCTGATCGCGCGCACGATGGAACCCTGCCGCAAGGCGATGCAGGACGCGGGCGTGACTGCGGCGCAGATCGACGACGTGGTGCTGGTGGGCGGCATGACCCGCATGCCCAAGGTGCGCGAAGCGGTGAAGGAATTCTTCGGCAAGGAACCCCACACCGGCGTGAACCCTGACGAAGTCGTCGCCATGGGCGCGGCCATTCAGGCCGGCGTGCTTCAGGGCGATGTCAAGGATGTGCTGCTGCTCGACGTGACCCCGCTCTCGCTGGGTATCGAAACGCTGGGCGGCGTGTTCACCCGCATGATCGACCGCAACACCACGATCCCGACCAAGAAGTCGCAGGTGTTCTCGACCGCCGATGACAACCAGCAGGCCGTGACCATCCGCGTGTTCCAGGGCGAGCGCGAAATGGCGCAGGACAACAAGATGCTGGGCAATTTCGACCTGATCGGCATTCCTCCGGCGCGTCGCGGTGTGCCCCAGATCGAAGTGACCTTCGACATTGACGCCAACGGCATCGTGAACGTGTCGGCCAAGGATAAGGGCACCGGCAAGGAACAGCAGATCAAGATCCAGGCGTCGGGCGGCCTCAATGATGCCGACATCGACCAGATGGTCAAGGATGCTGAAAAGTTTGCCGAAGAGGACAAGAAGCGTCGTGAGGCCGCCGAGGCCAAGAACAACGCCGACAGCCTCGTCCATGCCACCGAGCAGCAATTGGCCGAAAATGGCGACAAGATCGACGCCTCGCTGAAGGCCGAGATCGAAGCGGCGATTGCCGATGCCAAGAAGGCGATCGAAGGCAATGATCCGGCCGACATGACCGCCAAGACTCAGGCCCTGACTGAAAAGGCCATGAAGATGGGTCAGGCGATCTATGAAAAGGAACAGGCCGCTGCCGCTTCGCCGGGCGCCGCTCCGGCTCAGGATGATGTGGTCGACGCCGAGTTCTCGGAAGTGGACGACAAGAAGGCCTGATGTTGCGATGAAAGAGGCCCGCCTTGAACGAGGCGGGCCTCTCTTCAGGGGAAATGTGCAATGTCGGCTGAAATCGACTATTACGAACTGCTGGAAGTTTCGCGTGACGCCGATGATGCGACGCTGAAATCTTCCTATCGCAAACTGGCGATGAAATTTCACCCGGACCGCAACCCAGGTTGCAACGAGTCCGAGGCCAAATTCAAACAGATCAGCGAAGCCTATGATTGCCTGAAGGACCCCCAAAAGCGCGCGGCCTATGACCGTTTCGGCCATGCTGCGTTTCAAAACGGCGGGCCGGGCGCGGGCGGCGGCGGTTTTCACGGCGGCGGTGATTTCGGCGATATCGGCGATATCTTCGAGAGCATCTTTGGCAATGCCTTTGGCGGCGGCGGGGCGAGGCAACAGCCCCGTCGCGGGGCCGACCTGCGCTATGATCTCGAAATCGGGCTCGAAGACGCGTTCCATGGCAAGACCGTGGAAATCGAGGTCGAGGTCGCCACAAGCTGCGAGCCTTGCGCGGGCACCGGGGCGCAACCGGGCACGGGCAAGCGCCGCTGCAACCTGTGTGGCGGCCATGGCAAGGTGCGCGCCCAGCAGGGCTTTTTCATGGTCGAGCGCACATGCCCGACCTGTCACGGCCGGGGCGAGGTGATCGAGAAGCCTTGCAAGAAGTGCCACGGCGAAGGTCGCGTCGATCAGCGCAAGAAGCTGGAAGTCGCGATCCCCAAGGGTGTGGACAATGGCAACCGCATCCGCCTGTCGGGCAAGGGGGAGGCCGGGCCGAACGGTTCGCCGCCGGGGGATCTGTACATCTTCCTGCATATCCGTCGCCACGCGGTGTTCGACCGCGAGAACACCACGCTGCTGACCCGCGCGCCGATCAGCTTTACCACGGCGGCGCTGGGCGGACAGATCGAAATCCCGGGCATGGATGGCGTCAGGCATGTCATCGACATTCCCGCAGGCATTCAGACCGGCAAGCAGTTGCAAAAGCGCGGAGCCGGTATGCCGGTGCTCAACGGGCGCGGGGTTGGCGATCTGGTGGTCGAGGTCGCGGTGGAAACGCCGACCAAGCTTTCGGCGCGGCAGAAGGAATTGCTGCGCGAGTTTCAGGCGACCGAAACCGGTGATGAATGCCCTGAGGCCAAGGGGTTCTTTGACCGGTTGAAGAATGTCTGGAGCGATTTGACGGAGTAAGGTTGGGGGCTTTTGCCTCCGGCGGGCAAAGGGGCCCGGTCCCTTTGCAATCCCGTTACTGTATAGTTTGCGGTTCGGCCGTTGGGTCGGGCGCGGCGTTTGAATTTTAAAGCCTGCGGCGCAGCATAATGGCGCCGCAGGCTTTATTTTTGGTCTGGCGCTCTGCCGCCAGTGAGGCGCTACCCCAAAAATGGGATTGCAAAGGGACCAGGCCCCTTTGCCCGCCGGAGGCACCCTCAACCCTCTTGATTTCCCCTTTTGTTCTCCCTACGATGCGCGCATGGCCAAACCGAAACGCCGCTTCGTCTGCTCCTCCTGTGGCAGCGTCACCAACCGATGGCAGGGGCAATGCGCCGATTGCGGCGAATGGAACACGCTGGGCGAGGAGGCGCCGCAGACGGTGTTTTCGGCCAAGCATGATTTGTCGAGCGGCGGGCGGGCGATCCTGTTTGAGCCGCTGGACAAGGCCGATGACAAGCTGGTGCGGCGCAGCACGGGGATTGCCGAGTTCGACCGTGCGCTGGGTGGGGGTCTTGTGCCCGGCAGCGCGATCTTGATGGGCGGCGATCCGGGCATCGGCAAATCGACGCTGCTGCTTCAGGCCAGCGCGAAGGTGGCGCAAGCGGGCGGCCTTGCGGTCTATATCAGCGGCGAGGAAGCGCCGGGGCAAATCCGTCTGCGTGCCGAGCGGCTTGGCTTGCAGAGCGCCCCGATTCGGCTCGCCTCGTCCACGTCGGTGCGCGATATTCTGACCACGCTGGGCGGGATGGAGGCGCCAGCGCTCTTGGTCATCGATTCGATCCAGTGCATGCATTCCGACCAGATCGAGGGCGCGCCCGGCACGGTCAGCCAGGTGCGCGGCTGCGCGTTCGAACTGATCCGTTATGCCAAGGAGAATGGCGCGGTGCTGGTGCTGGTGGGTCATGTGACCAAGGATGGCAGCATCGCCGGGCCGCGCGTGCTTGAGCATATGGTCGATGTGGTGATGGCGTTTGAGGGCGAGCGCAGCCATCAATATCGCATCCTGCGCAACCTGAAGAACCGGTTTGGCCCGGTCGATGAGATCGGCGTCTTCGCCATGGCGGGCAAGGGGCTGGAGGAAGTGTCGAACCCTTCGATGCTGTTCCTGTCGGGCCGGGAAAACCCGGTGCCGGGCAGCGCGGTGTTCCCTGCGATTGAGGGCACGCGCCCAGTGCTGGTGGAAATTCAGGCGCTGATCGTGCGGTTGCAGTCGGGAGCGACACCCCGGCGCGCGGTGGTGGGCTGGGACAATGGGCGTCTGGCCATGCTGCTGGCGGTGCTCGAGGCGCGCTGCGGGCTCAATTTCTCGGCTTGCGAAGTCTATCTCAATGTCGCGGGGGGCTATCGTCTGGCCGATCCGGCGGCGGATCTGGCGGTGGCGGCCGCGCTGGTTTCGGCGCTGGCGGACAAGCCCCTGCCCGCGCGATCAGTGTGGTTTGGCGAAGTGTCGCTTGCCGGAGAGATCCGCCCTGTGGCCCATGGCGGCCTGCGTCTGCGCGAAGGGGCAAAGCTGGGGTTTGAACAGGCCTATGGGCCGGAGGATAGCGGCGGGGCGGGGGAAGCGCCCGCCGAAATGCGGCACCGCGTCATCAACCTTTTGCCAAATCTCGTTGACCGCATCGTGGGGGACGAATAACCCCCTTGGCCTATGACCGGATTTGATATTCTTGTGCTTGTGGTGGTCGGCCTTGCCGCCACCTTCGGTTTTCTGCGCGGTTTTGTGCAGGAGGCGATCTCGCTTTTCGCGGGCGCTGTGGCGATCTTTGCGATCCATATGCTGCACACGCCGCTGGCCGAAGTGCTCACGCCCCATATCGGCACCGAGAGCGGGGCCAGCGTGCTGGCGTTCTTCCTGCTGCTGATTGTGCCTTATCTGCTGGTGCGGGGCGTGGCGCGCTATCTGGGCACGGCCAGCCGCGCTTCGGCGCTGGCACCGGTAGACCGGGTTTTGGGTTTCGGTTTTGGCGCGGTCAAGGGCACGCTGATTATCGTGCTGGGCTATTCGGTTCTGATTCTGGCCTATGATACGATCTGGGGGCCGAAGGGGCGTCCCGGCTGGATCACCCATTCGCGCACCTACAGTTTCATCGATGCCAGTAGCGAAGCGTTGGTCAAGATGATCTCTCAGCGCCGCCGCGAGGCCGCCGAGGATCGCGCCAAGGATGAGGCCGAGCCCAGCCCCCAGCCGACGACTCGCACGCCGACGACTCATGCCAAGCGCAAGACGCATCGGACGGCGGACTGACATGGCCTCGGTTGCCGCTCTTTATACGCCCGAGGTGCTGATGCTGGCGACGGGGCTGGTTAGGCATCGTTGGGACGATGGGCTGGCCTTGCAGGGCGCAGCGCGTTCCCCCAGTTGCGGCAGCACGATGAAGGTGGGGATCGATCTGGCCGCCGATGGCCGGATCGCGCGGATCGGTCTTGCCGCACAGGCCTGCGCAATCGGGCAGGCGGCGGGCGCGATCATGGCCGATGCGGCCATCGGGCGCAGTCAATCCGACTTTGCCGACGCCGAGGCTGACATCCTGCGCTGGCTGGCGGAGGGGGGCGATCTGCCCGACTGGCCCGGCCTTGGCGCGATTGCCCCGGCGCGCGAATTTCCGGGCCGCCACGGGGCGATTTTGCTGGGCTGGCGCGCGGTGTTGCAGGCATTTTCCAGCTTTGCAAAAGGCGAAGGCGAAATCGCATAAATTCAATTGTGACAAACCACTGCCGCGCAGCAGCAATATGTTGCACCGCACCGCCATACGGTGTTAGCGTAAGCTACAACTCTGGGAGGAGCGAGGGCGCATGACCGAAAAGGCAGAAGGCAAAAGCGACACGGTTATCATCAAGAAATACGCTAACCGGCGTCTCTATAATACCCAATCGTCGAGCTATATTACGCTGGATCATCTGTCCAAGATGACGCGCGAAGGGATCGAGTTTCGCGTTCTGGACGCCAAGTCGGGCGCCGATATCACGCATCAGATCCTGACTCAGATCATCATGGAGGAAGAGGCCAGCGGCGAGCAGATGCTGCCGGTCAATTTTCTGCGCCAGTTGATCGGCATGTATGGCAATTCGATGCAGGGCCTGATCCCGCATTATCTCGAAGCCAGCATGGAGCAGTTCCGCGCCAATCAGATGAAGCTGCGCAAGGCGTTTGAGGACAGCATGGAGAGCAATCCGCTGGCCCGTCTGGCCCAGCAGAACATCGCCATGTTCCAGGCCGCCGCCGCTGCTTTCATGCCCGGCGCCGATGGCACGCCGCCCAAGCCCGCCGAACCCGCGCGCGAGCCGGAGGCCGAAACCGGCACGAAATCGGAAATCGACGCGCTGCGCAACCAGATGCTGGAAATGCAGAAGATGCTCGACAAGCTGGCCAAATAAGCATTTCGCCGGGCGCAGCGGGGGCTGCGCCGGGCATATCCGGGGGCAGGGGCAGGGAATTTCAGTTCCCATGCCGATTTTTGCAAAAAACCGGTTCCCGTTTTTCGGCGCCTTGCTTAAACGCTGCGCGCCATGAATCAGAAAACGCAAAAGCCCGCCCAGATCCGCCACGCCCTGACCGTGAAGCGCGAAGATGATTTCGCCGCATGGTATCAGCAAGTCGTCTCCGAAGGTGAGATGGCCGAGGAAAGCGGCGTGCGCGGCTGCATGGTCATCAAGCCGTGGGGCTATGGCATCTGGGAACGCATCCAGAAGATCATGGACGCCGCGATCAAGGAAGCGGGCGTCGACAATTGCTATTTCCCGCTGTTCATCCCGCTCTCCTATTTCGCCAAGGAAGCCGACCACGTTGAAGGCTTTGCCAAGGAAATGGCGGTCGTCACGCATCACCGCCTGATCGCGGACGGCAAGGGCGGCTTGATGCCCGATCCTGAGGCCAAGCTGGAAGAGCCGCTGATCGTGCGCCCCACCTCCGAAACGGTGATTGGCGCGGCCATGGCGCGCTGGGTGCAAAGCTGGCGCGATCTGCCGCTGATGGTCAATCAGTGGGCGAACGTCGTGCGCTGGGAAATGCGCACGCGCATGTTTTTGCGCACCAGCGAGTTCTTGTGGCAGGAAGGCCATACTGCCCATGCCGACCGCGATGACGCGATGAAGGAAACGCTGCGCGCGCTTGAAATGTATCGCCATTTTGCCGAAAACGTGCTGGCCATGCCGGTGGTGGCGGGCGAAAAGCCGGAGAACGAACGTTTCCCCGGCGCCGTCGCCACCTATTCGATCGAAGCGATGATGCAGGATGGCAAGGCGCTGCAGGCCGGCACCAGCCATTACCTCGGCACCGGTTTTGCCGAGGCGGCGGGCATCCGCTATCAGAGCAAGGAAGGCGCGCAGGAACTGGCGCATACGACCAGCTGGGGCGTTTCGACCCGCATGATCGGCGGCGTCATCATGACCCATGGCGACGATGACGGCCTGCGCGTTCCCCCCGCGATCGCCCCGCATCAGATCATCATCCTGCCCATGCTGCGCGAGGATGACGGCGACGAGGCGCTGCTGGCCTATTGCGAGGAAATCCGCCGCGAATTGCTCAAGCTCTCGGCCTTGGGCGAACCGATCCGCGTGTTGCTCGACAAGCGCCCCGGCAAGGCCACGCAAAAGCGCTGGGCTTGGGTCAAGAAGGGCGCGCCGATCATTCTGGAAATCGGCGGGCGCGATGCAGCGGGCGGCATGGTTTCGGCGTTGCGCCGCGACCGTATCTGGCGCGAGGATGCCAAGACCAATTTCGTGGGCCAGAGCCGCGAAGAATTTGTCGCCGGGGCTGCCGCGCTGCTGGAGGATATTCAGGCCAGCCTGCACCGAGAAGCGACCGCAAAGCGTGACGCCAACATCACGCGCGGCCTGACCACGCTGGAACAGCTTGCCGAGTTCTTTGCCGAGGACAAGCGCTACCCCGGCTGGGTTGAACTCAATTGGAGCCGCCCGACCGGCGATGCGCTGGAGAAGGTGGTGGAGCAGCTCAAGGCGCTGAAGCTCACCATCCGCAACACCGCGCTCGACGCCGCGCCCGCGCAAGGGCTTTGCCCCTTCACCGGCGAAGCGGCGGTTGAGCGCATCTACGTCGCGCGGGCCTATTGATGCTGCTGGGGCTGGTTCTGGCCTCTGGGGTTCTGGCAGCAGCGGTTCCGGCCTATTCCTTTGGGCCGATCCTGACGCTGGCTGATCCGGCGCCCAGCCATCCGGAAATCGACGCGCGTTATTCGCCGCCCTATCGGCGGTGCATGGCGCGCAGCGATCTCAACACCATCCTGCATGACCAGTGCAATGGTCAGGAGATGAAGCGGCAGGATGTGCGGCTGAATGCGGCATGGGCGGTGACGTTCAAACGTGTCGGCCCGGCGCGTCAGGCCGCGCTGCGCAGCGCCGAGCGGGCATGGATCAACGATCGGCAAAAGCACTGCCTGCTGCAATCGAAAGAGGCCGAGGGCGGCACGCTGGAGGCTATCGAATATTCCTCCTGCATGATCGACGAAACGATCCGCCGCACGATATGGCTGGAAAAACTACGCTAGTTTGCCCCCTTGCGCGTGAATGAGGGCGTGGCACATTCGCGCCCATGATCCGCCACACGCTCCTTGCCGCCGCCCTGCTGCCCACCGCCGCTTTCGCCCAAACCGCTCCTTCGCCCGAACGGTTGCGCGCCACGGTCGCCTCGCTGGTGGGCTTTGGCACGCGCCATACGCTTTCCTCGCAGGACGATCCGAAACGCGGCATCGGCGCGGCGCGAAAATGGGCCGAAGAGCAATTCCGCGCCATTGGGGCGCAATGCGGCGGCTGTCTGTCGATAGAACTGCCCGAGCGCATGGTGACCAGCGCCCGCATCCCGAGCCCTGCGCGGCTGGTCAATGTTGTGGCCATTCAAAAAGGCACCGAGCGGCCCGATGAGGTGACGATTATTCAGGCCCATATCGACACGCGTGTCTCGGACGTGATGAACGCAGCCGCCGATGCGCCGGGGGCCAATGACGATGGCTCGGGCGTGGCGCTGGTGATCGAGGCGGCGCGGATTATGGCGCAGCGCAAATTCCCCACCACCGTGGTTTACGCGATCCTTTCCGGCGAGGAGCAGGGCCTGCTGGGCGGCCGCTTGCTGGCCGATGTGGCGGCGGAGCGGGGGTGGAAGGTGAAGGCGGTGCTGAACAATGACATTGTCGGCAATACGCGTGGGTCGGATGGGCTGGTGGATGACACGCATATCCGCGTTTTTTCCGAAGGGCCGCGCGCCAATGCGGATGCGAAACTCACCGCCGCCCAGCGCCGCGAAGGGGGCGAGAATGACAGCCCCAGCCGCAACCTTTCGCGCTTTATCGCCGAGCTGTCGGTCAAGAATCTGGCCGTGCGGCAGGTTTGGCGCGCGGACCGGGTGGGGCGCGGGGGCGATCATCTGCCCTTTGAGGAGAAGGGCTTTCCCGCCGTGCGCATCACCGTGGCGGTCGAAAATTACGACCACCAGCATCAGGACATCCGTCGCGAAGGGGCCACCCAATATGGCGACACGATCGAATTCATGGATTTTGCCTATCTGGCCCGCGTGACCGCGCTCAACATCCGCGCCGCCGCTGCCATCGCCGCCGCGCCCATGCCGCCCACGGTGACGCAAAAGATCGCCGTCTCGCCCGACACCGATCTGAAATGGCGCGCGGTTCCCGGCGCGACTTCCTATGCCATCTGGCGCCGCCGGACCGATGCCGCCGGGTGGGAGGCCAAGCCCTTTGCCACCACCGGCAACACCGACATGACGTTCAAAGGCCTGCGTGGGGATGACTGGTTCCTTGGCGTTTCGGCGGTCGGGGCCAATGGCGCGCAAAGCCCGATTGCCAGCGCTCTGCCCGGTGGATCGTATGAGCGCCTGACGCCCTAGGCTTGTAATACGCGCGCTTTGGGGCCAAGGCATCTGTCATGGCCTTTGACAAACGACCCCCGCGCAAACCCGGCAAACTTTCCGTCCGCAAGATGGAGCCGGGCATGCCCAACCGCCAGCAGGTGCTGGATTTCATCGCCAATGCCGCCGACGAGGTGGGCAAGCGCGAGATCGCCAAGGCTTTTGGGTTGAAGGGCGCGGAGAAGATCGAGCTTAAGGCGTTGCTCAAAGACATGGCCGAGGAAGGCCTGATCGACGGCAAGCGCACCGCCTATCACCGCATGGGCGGCGTGCCCAAGGTCACCGTGCTGCGCGTGGTGGGTGTCGAGGATGGCTTGCCGATTGCCGTGCCCGACAAGTGGGAGCCTGACGATGCCGGCGCTCCGCCGCGCCTGACCGTGGTGGAGCAGCGTGTCGCCCAGAAGAAGGGGCCGCAGATGCGCGGCGTGGGCGCGCTCAAGCCCGGCGACCGGATTTTGAGCCGTACCGAGGAAACGCCCGAGGGCTGGCTGGCCTTTCCCATGAAGAAGCTGCCCAATGATGCCGAGGGCGTCATGGGCGTGGTCGAAATCGATGGCGCGGGCAAGGGCTGGCTGGCCCCCATCGACAAGCGCGAGCGCCATGCCGCGCCCATCTCGGATCTGGGCGGGGCGGTCGAGGGGCAGTTGGTGATGGCCGAACCGGCGGGCCGCAGTCCGCGCGCGGGCATGCGCGTGGTGGCGGTGCTGGGCGATCCGCTGGCGCCCAAGAGCTTCAGCCTGATTGCCATTCACAAGCATGGTCTGCCGCATATTTTCGGCGGCGAAGTGATCGCCGAGGCCGAATTGTCCGCGCGGCAGGCGTTGAGCCAGGAGCAGCGCGAGGATCTGACGCATCTGCCCATCGTGGCCATCGACCCGGTGGACGCGCGCGACCATGACGATGCGATCTGGGCCGAACCGGATGGTGAGGGCGGATGGCGCGCGGTGGTGGCGATTGCCGACGTGTCTTTCTATGTCCGTCCCGGCGGCGCGTTGGACCGCGAGGCCCGCAAGCGAGGGAATTCGGTCTATTTCCCCGACCGTGTGGTGCCGATGCTGCCGGAGGTGCTCTCGGCGGATGTCTGCTCGCTCAAGGCCGGCGCACCGCGCGCGGCCATGGCCTGCCATCTGACGTTTGACGCCGAAGGGCGGATGACCTCCTTCCGCTTTACCCGCGCGATTGTGCGGATTGCCGAAGTGATCGCCTATGAGGAGGCCCAGCGCCGCATCGACGCCAATGAGGCCGAGGCGCATCTGGTCAACCTGTGGGGCGCGTGGAAGGCGCTGGCCCATGCGCGCACCAATCGCGATCCGCTCGAACTGGACCTGCCCGAAAGGCGCGTGGTGCTGGACGAGATGGGACGTGTGGCGCAGGTGGCGCTGCGTGAGCGACTGGACGCCCATCGCGTGGTCGAGGACTTTATGATCGCGGCCAATGTCGCGGCGGCCAAGGCGCTGGAAAGCAAGGCCGCGCCGGTGGTCTATCGCATCCACGAGCCGCCAAACCGCGAAAAGCTGATCGCGCTCAAGGATTACCTCGCCACCTTCGAGCGCAAGCTGGCGCTGGGGCAGGTGATTACGCCCGCGCTGTTCAACCGGATGCTGAAGAGCATTGATGACGAGGTGGAAAAGGCCCTCATCATGGAGGCGGTGCTGCGCAGCCAGACGCAGGCCTATTACGGCCCGCGCAATGCGGGGCACTTTGGCCTCAGCCTCGGCTCCTATGCGCATTTCACATCGCCGATCCGCCGCTATTCCGACCTTCTGGTCCACCGCGCGCTGGTTGATGCGTTTCATCTGGAGCAGCCTTCGCCTGAGGGCGATCTGCCTGCGCTTTCGGGCCTGCATGGGCGGGACCGTTCGGATCTGGCGCGGATCTGCGATGCCATCTCCACGGCCGAGCGCCGCGCGATGGAAGCCGAGCGCGAGACGGTCGATCGCTATGTTGCGGCATGGCTCTCGATGCATGTGGGCGAGGTGTTTGATTGCCGGATCACCGGGGTTCAGCGCTTTGGCCTTTTCGCCACGATCCTTGGCCTTGGCGGCGATGGGCTGGTGCCGATTTCGGTGCTGGGCGATGAGCGGTTCAGCCATGATGAAAAGGCGCAGGTTTTGCGCGGCGATTCCACCGGCACCGTCTATGCCATCGGCGACCGCCTGAAACTGCGTCTGGCCGAGGCCAATGCATTGACCGGCGCTTTGAAGTTCGAGCCCGAGGACGGGCAGGGCCGCATTGAGAAGCGCGGGGCTCGGTTGCCGGGCAATGACGGCGAGGCAGGGACGAAACGGCGCGGCAGCCATCTGGTGGGCAAGCGGGGCCGCCCGGCCAACATCCGTCATCAGGGCAAGCGGCGGTAATTAGCTGAGGCGGTCGATCTCCGCCTCATCCATGCCGCCCGGCACGATGAACAGCGGACAGGACAGGGCGCCCAGCCCGGCCCCGGTAAAGTGGCCGATCAGCGGATCCTGACCTCCGCCTGATGGCGCACCCAGAACCAGCGCGGCCACTTCACTGTGCTGGGAAAGATATTCGCGCACCGCCTTGACCGGATCGCCCGCAACGACCGCGATCACCGGCATATGCCCGGCCTGCGAGAGGACGCTGCCCGCCGCCGCCGCCGCGATGGTTTCGGCGCGGGCGCGGGCTTCTTCCTCGATGGTGGCCTGAATGCCGCCAAAGGCCGAGAAGGGCTGGGGCGGCACAAGGGCGAGGATATGGACCTGCCCCTGCGTCTTGATCGCGCGCCTTGTGGCAAAGCGCAGGGCAACGCGCGCTTCATCGCTTTCATCCACGATCACCAGATAGACACGCATCGTACATTCCCTTTGAACCGATATGTCCGGCCCTGTGAACCGAATAGTTGGCGTGCGTGGTGATGACACAATCGCAACAGGGAAGCAATTTTGGCCGGGAACGCGCGTCTTTGCCCTTGTCGCACGGCGCGCACAGGTCATAAGTTTTGTGGGTTAAGCCATCAAGCACATTCCTATTCGGCTCAAGCATCTTGCCGATTGCGACAATCCCCGGCAGAAGCAGACCGATTCTAAAATTAGCCATAAGGACGAGAAGCCCTCATGCCGATCTCGATCAAGATGCCCGCTCTGTCTCCCACGATGGAGCAGGGGAAACTGGCCCGCTGGCTGGTTAAAGTGGGCGATACGGTTAGCGCTGGCGATATCATGGCCGAGATTGAAACCGATAAGGCTACGATGGAATTCGAAGCGGTGGACGAAGGCACGATTGTCGCCATCGAAATCGCCGAAGGCACCGACAATGTGAAGGTCGGCACCGTGATCGCCCAACTGGCGGGCGAGGGTGAAGATGCCTCGGCCCCGGTGGCCAAGGCTGCTCCTGCTGCCGCTGCTGCCCCCGCTCCTGTTGCTGCTGCGGCGCCGGCTCCTGCGGCTGCGGCCACGGTGGCTCCGGTCAAGACCGGCGACCGCGTGGTTGCCTCGCCGCTGGCCAAGCGGATTGCCGCGCAAAAGGGCGTCGATCTGGCGGGCGTCAAGGGCACCGGCC
Organism: Novosphingobium sp. SG751A; assembly: GCF_013149295.1. GTDB lineage: Bacteria > Pseudomonadota > Alphaproteobacteria > Sphingomonadales > Sphingomonadaceae > Novosphingobium. The sequence continues at coordinate 388,748 of NZ_JABGCB010000001.1, read as the reverse complement.
CCAATGGCCGCATTGTAAAGGTCGACGTTGAAGGCACGCAGCCGGGCGCTGCGGCTCCTGTTGCGGCGGCGGCTCCGGCTGCTGCTCCCGCGCCTGTGGCGGCTCCGGCCCCGGTCGCGGCGGCTCTGCCCGACTTTGGTATCCCGCATGAGGATCTGCCGCTCTCGACCATGCGCAAGACGATTGCGCGTCGCCTGACCGAGTCGAAGCAGCAGGTGCCGCATATCTACCTGACCGTGGATATCCGTCTTGATGCGCTGCTCAAGCTGCGCGGCGAACTGAACGCGGCGTTGGCCGCGCGCAAGGTCAAGCTGTCGGTCAATGACATGCTGATCAAGGCGCTGGGCGTTGCTCTGGCGCAGGTGCCGCAGTGCAACGTCGCTTTTGCTGGTGACACGCTGCGTCAATACAGCCGCGCCGACGTGTCGGTGGCCGTCTCGATCCCCAATGGTCTGATTACGCCGATCATTACCGATGCTTCGGGCAAGGGTCTGGCCGCGATCAGCACCGGCATGGCCGATCTGGCCAAGCGCGCCAAGGAAGGCAAGCTGGCCCCGACCGAGTTCATCGGCGGCACTGCCAGCCTGTCGAACATGGGCATGATGGGTATCAAGCAGTTCGAAGCCGTCATCAACCCGCCGCAGGGCATGATCATGGCCATCGGCGCCGGCGAAAAGCGCCCTTGGGTGCTGGAAGACGGCAGCCTGGGCGTGGCCACGGCGATGTGCGCCACGGGCAGCTTTGACCACCGCGCCATCGACGGCGCCGATGGCGCTCAGCTGATGGCGGCCTTCCGCGAGCTGGTCGAAAATCCGCTGGGCCTGCTGGCCTGAGATGGAGGCCTTGACCCTGCGCCCCGCCACTGAACCGGTCATCCGGGTCACCGCGATGCCCGCCGATGCCAATGCCTATGGCGACATCTTCGGCGGGTGGCTGCTGTGTCAGATGGATATGGGGGCAGGGCTGCTGGCCGCGCGGCATTCGCGCGGCCGGGCCGTGACCATTGCCATGGACGGCGTGCAATTCCTCAAGCCGGTCAAGGTCGGCGATGAGGTTTCGGTCTATGGCGAAATCCGCAAGGTGGGCCGCTCCTCGATGACGATTGCCATCGAGGCATGGCGGCGCGACCGTTTTCAACACGAGGCGCAAAAGGTGACCGAAGCGGTCTTTACCTTTGTGGCTGTCGATGACGCCGGGCGGCCCCGCTCGGTGGTTCAGGAGTAAACAACGTGGCTGAACAGTATGATGTGATTGTTCTGGGTTCGGGCCCCGGTGGCTATGTCGCGGCGATCCGCAGCGCGCAGCTGGGCCTTAAGACCGCGATTGTCGAACGCGAAAATCTGGGGGGCATCTGCCTCAACTGGGGCTGTATCCCGACCAAGGCCCTGCTGCGCAGCGCCGAGGTGTTTCACCAGATGCAGCATGCCAAGGCTTACGGCCTGTCGGCAACGGGCGTTGCCGCCGATCTGGCCGCTGTGGTCGCGCGCAGCCGCGGCGTGGCCAAGCAGCTTAATCAGGGCGTCACGCATCTGATGAAGAAGAACAAGGTCACGGTCCATATGGGCAATGGCAAGCTGCTGGCCCCGGGCAAGCTGGAAGTGACCGGCGAGAAGGGCACTGAAACGCTGACCGCCAAGCACATTATCGTGGCGACCGGCGCGCGTGCGCGCGATCTGCCCTTTGCCCCTGCCGATGGCAATCGCATCTGGACCTATCGCCATGCGATGACGCCCAAGGAAATGCCGACCAAGCTGCTGGTTATCGGTTCGGGCGCGATCGGCATCGAATTTGCCAGCTTCTACAACGATCTGGGGGCGGACGTTACGGTTGTCGAAATGGCCGACCGCATCGTTCCGGCCGAAGACGCCGACGTCTCGGCCTTCCTTGAAAAGTCGCTGACCAAGCAGGGCTTCAAGATCCGCACCAAGACGGGTCTGGAAGGTCTGGTCGCCGACGCCAAGGGCGTGAAGGCCAAGATCAAGGCTCCCGACGGCAAGGTGACGGAGGAAGAGTTCAGCCATGTGATCGTGGCCGTGGGCGTTGTCGCCAACACGGAAAACATCGGTCTGGAAACGCTGGGCATCAAAACCGATCGCGGCATCATTTCCACCGATCCGCTGGGCCGCACCGGCGTCAAGGGTGTGTGGGCCATTGGCGACGTGACGCCCGGCCCGTGGCTGGCGCACAAGGCCAGCCATGAAGGCGTGACGGCGGCCGAAGCCATCGCGCAGGAACTGGGAAACAAGGAAGTGCATCCGCACGGTCTTGACCGCCGCAACATCCCGGGCTGCACCTATTGCCACCCGCAGGTGGCCAGCGTCGGCCTGACCGAGGCCAAAGCCAAGGAAGCCGGGTATACGCTCAAGGTCGGCAATTTCCCCTTCATCGGCAATGGCAAGGCCATCGCTCTGGGTGAGCCGGAAGGCTTCATCAAGACCGTGTTCGACGCCAAGACCGGCGAATTGCTGGGCGCGCACATGATCGGCGCGGAAGTGACCGAACTCATTCAGGGCTATGTGGTTGGCAAGACGCTGGAAACCACCGAAGTCGAACTGATGAACACCGTCTTCCCGCATCCGACCCTGTCGGAAATGATGCATGAAGCGACGTTGGCGGCCTATGGCCGGGCGATTCATATCTGATTCGGCCATATCGGATCGCAGTCATCTGCGTAAGGAAATGGGGGCGGGAAGCGAAAGCTTTCCGCCCTCTTTCGTTGGTCCTCGTATTTTTACGAGGTTTGCGGTTTAGGGTTAGCACGTCATTAACCAGCCAACATTATGCTTTGCTGGCGAGGTGCTAGTGATGTTCAGCCTGTTCGATACTGTGGGTTCGATATTGCGCAATATATTTGCGCTCAGCTTTGCCGCCATCTGGGGCATCTCTTCGATGATGTTCGATCTTAAACAGATCGCCGATATGGCCTGGGCCTCGACCGGCGGGATGCTGCTGGTGCTGGGACTGGTGGGGGTCGGTCTGTTTGTCGGCTTTGTCGCGCTGGTCCTGCACCTGCGCGAATCCGGGCGCAGACGCAAAGCAGCGTCGCAGGACGGGCGCGACGAAAGTGATGATTGGGACCCCGATCAGATCATCGCCTGCCATTTGGCCCGCCGATCCAGCCTGAGGGCGCAGCCGATTCTGGTGCCTCAGACGGTGCGGCGCTCGCTTCCGACACGCCGCTTTGGCCGCAAGGTCCGTTGATTTAGCGGGTCAGGCTGCGAGTGATGTGTTCAAAAACGGCGGCATGCAGCGGGGCGGCAAAGGCGCAGCCAATCGCGCCATCCTTTTGCCATACAATCCGGGCGGAAAGCATTTGCAGGCCCGGAATGCGAATGCGCAGAGGCTGGCTGGGGTCCGCTTCGCCAAAACGGTTGATGCGAAAGCCGCCGGGCGAGAGTTCATCCAGCGTGACGCGGCGCCATTCAGCCATGCCTTGTCGCACTTCGCAAACGGCGGACAAATCGACACGCTGATTATCTCCCCGGCCGCCTTGACCGCCGGAACCTGATTTACCAAAACACTGATAACTTTTCATATTCACGAAAATCGACCTCCACGGAGGCCTAGATACTAGGCTTAAAAAGTTAACAGGGCGGAAAGTTTTTGCCTTCCCGTCGCGCCATTGCCTCGGTTCCGGCGCCAAAACAGGCCGCGCCGGTTAAGCAGGTAGAAACCAAAGAACCAGCGGCGCAAGGGCAAGGTTCAAAAGCCCCGTCAGCACCATCGCCATGCCCGCCACGGCCCCCACGCGGGGGTGGAGCGACTGCACCTGTGCAGTGCCGATGGCATGGGCGGCTACACCGACCATGGCCCCCTGCGCGGTTCGCCCCGAGGGTAGGCCGCGCATCACCGCGACTTCGCCCAGCAGGGCACCAAGAATGCCGGTGGCGATCACGAAAACGGCGGTGATATCGGGCATGCCGCCGATTTCGGCCGAAATCGCCATGGCAAAAGGCGTGCTGACCGAGCGCGGCAGCAGTGAGAGGCGCAAAGGTCCGTCAATGCCCAGCGCGCTCGCCAGCGCCCAGCCCGAGAGGAAAGAGGTGGCGCTGCCCGCGATCATCCCGGCCAGCAGCGGACGCCAATAGCGGCGGATCATCGCGCGCTGGTCATAGATCGGCACGGCAAAGGCGGTGACCGCCGGGCCCAGCATCCACAGCAGCCATCCCGCCCCGGCGCGATAGGCCGCATAGGGCACATGAAACACCAGCAAAATCAGCGCGATCCCCAGCGGCGCCGTGATCAGCGGCATCAGCCACCAGCGCGGCCAGCGCCGATGAGCCGCGCGCGTGACGCCAAAACTGGCCAGCGTGAGGGCGGACCATAGGGCGGTTGCGGCCCCGTCAATCATTGGTAGGGTCAATCATCGGCGCCCGCCACCATTTGCACCACCGCGCCAGTTACCGCCATCACCAGCACAGTGCCGATTGCCACCACGAGCAACAGGCGGACCCCCAAGAGGCCCGCAAATTCACGATGTTCGATCAGAACCGGCACGGCAGGCACGAAAAACAGCAGCATCCGACCCAGCAAACCATGTGCCCCATCGCGCAATTGCGCCGGTTTGATCCAGCGCCGATGCAGCGCGATCAGGATCAGCGCCAGACTGATCACACTGGCGGGCAGAGGGGCATGGGTCAGGCGGGCAATGATTTCGCCTATGCCATAAAAGGCCATGATAATGGCTGTTTGCCAGAGAATCTTCATACCAGCTCTGCAATCAGTCCGCCGCCCGGCGGCGAGGAAAGCCTGAGGCGCAGCCCATAGGCTTCGGCAATGTCGCGCGCGATGGCAAGGCCAAGGCCGCTGCCGGGCATATCGGCGTCGAACCGGCTGCCTATCTCGCAGGCGCGGGCGATCTGCTCCTCGCTCATGCCGGGCCCGTCATCCTCCACGCGGATACGCGGCCCCTCGGCAATGGTCAGCACCACGCTGCGGCGCGCCCATTTCCCGGCATTGTCCAGCAGGTTGGAGACCAGTTCGGACAGGTCCACCGGGTCGATGGCCATGCGCACCGGGATGGGGGCCGAGAGTTCAAAGGCGCAATCGGGATGCAATTTGCGCATGGCAGAAAGGATGGGCAAAACGGCCTCGGGCAAATGGCTGACCCGCAGCGAAGCGCGTGCGCCCGCCGCCGAACGGGTGCGCGCCAGGCGAAAGTCGATCTGCTGCACCATCACATGTGCCTGATCGAGCAGAGCGCGCGCTGCCCTTGCGCTTTCGGGCTGTCGGGCCAGCCTTTCGGCCTCGTCGGTGATGACCGCCAGCGGTGTGCGCAGCCCATGGGCAAGATTGCCCGCCTCGACCCGCGCACGTTCGATCACCGCCTCATTGCCTGCGATATAGGCGTTCAAATCCTCGACCAAAGGCGCGATTTCCGATGGATAGGCGCCTTCGAGCCGGGCGCTGGTGCCCTCGCGCAATTGGCCGATGGCCGTGGCCAGACGGTTGAGCGGGCGAAGGCCAAACAGCACCACCGCATAGCCGGTAATGAGCAGCGCCGTCGCCAGCGCCGTCAGCCACAGCGTCAATTCACGTGTGAAACTGGCGATGGTCTGATCCAGATAGCGTTTATCAACCGCGATCACATAATGGACCACCCGGCCATCGGGAGTGAACCCGGTAAAGCCATAGGCGATGGTCTTGCCGGTCGGGCCATTGTCGATTGAATGGAAGATCTCGGGCGAATGGGCGATGTCCTCGTCAATCTCGCCGCGTACCATCGAGGCCGAATGGATACGGTCGCCCCGATGCACCGACACCTGCCAGTAATAGCCCGACATCGGTTCGAGATAGCGCGGATCGGACAGCGGGCGCGAGAGCGAAAGATGGCTGTCCTTTGAAATATTCACCAATCCGGCCAGTTCGCGCACATGGCCATAGAGTTCGTCGTGATATTGTGCCTCGATATGGCGGGTGAACACGCGCGTGGCCGAATACCAGATGCCGCCGATGCCCAGCGCCACCCATAACAGGATCGCCAGCAAAAACCGCAGCCGCAGGCTGTGCGCGGCAAATCGGGCGGGGGTCAGCACGCGCTTCATGCCTCAAACCTGTAGCCAAGGCCGCGCAGGGTCTTGATCCGTCCCGCGCCCACCTTGCGCCGCAAACGGCTGACCAGCACCTCGATGGCGTTCAGGTCGCGCTGGGCGTCAAGGTCATAGAGATGCTCGAGAATATCGCCTTGGGACAAGACCTGACCGGGGCGGCGGACAAAGAGTTGTAACAGGCGAAACTCCTGTTTGGACAGCGACAGCGCCGCCCCGTCCACCTCGGCATTGCGCCCCACCGGATCGAGACGCACCCCGCCCGCCTCGATCCATTGCGCGCGCCGGCCGCTGTGGCGGCGCAGCAGCGCGTGAAGCCGCGCCAGCAATTCCTCGAAACGAACCGGTTTCACCACGAAATCATCGGCCCCCGCGTTCAATCCCTCCACCTTGTCCTGCCAGCTTCCCCGCGCCGTCAGGATCAGCACCGGGCAATCGACCCGCCGCGCCCGCCAATAGCGCAGCAGATCCAGCCCGTTGCCATCGGGCAATCCAAGGTCGAGGATGATCGCGGCGATCTTGTCCAGATCGGGCCAGCCTTCGCCATCGGCCTGCGATCCGGCGATATCCACGGCAAACCCGGCATCGCGCAGGCGATTGCTCAGGCGGCTTGCCAATTCGCCGTCATCCTCGATCAACAACAGCCGCAAGCCTTGAGTCCCTGTTTCCCTGTCGGTCATGACTATTGGACCTGCCATACGAAACTGACAAGTTCCTGTCAGCTTTGTGCGCCATGGCGGCGGCCATGATGCGCAAAAACTCCCTGCTGGCCGCCGGTGCCGCACTCGCCCTGCTTTCCGCCTGTTCGCGTAGCCCCCAGGAGGCCGCGCCTGAAGCGCCCAGTCCCCAGGGTGATCTGGTGGCGCTCAGCGAAGCGCAGGTCAAGGAACTGGGCATTACGGTCGAGCCTGCACAGGGCGATGCGCCGATCCCGCTGGCCAGCGTTCCGGCCACCGTATCGCTGCCGCCCGAGGCGCGCGTGGCGGTAACGTCTCCCTTTGGCGGCACGGCGGTCAAGGTGCTGGTGATACCGGGGCAGGAGGTAGCGCGCGGCGCGGTGCTGGGCGTGGTCAAGGCCGCCGAATCGGTGCAGTTCAGCGGGGCGATGGCGCGTTCGCAGGCCGAATTGCCCGTGGCGCAGGCCAATGCCGCCCGCCTCAGCCAATTGGCGAAGGAAGGCGTGATCGCCCCCTCGCGCGCCGAGGAAGCGGTGGCCAATCTGCGCGCGGTGCAGGCGACTTTGGCGGAAAACCGCCGCCTGCTGGCGCTGGGCGGCGCGTCGCGCGATGGCACGGTGACATTGCGTTCGCCCATCGCGGGCCGCGTGGCCAGCGTCAGCGTGGAAACCGGCGGCGCGGTCAGCACCGATGGCGCGCCCTTTGTGGTGGAGAATATTGCTGCACTTCGCCTCGATCTGCAATTGCCCGAAAGGCTGGCGGGCAAATTGCACCCAGGCATGCCCGTGGCGGTTGAACAGGACGGGCGGCGCGCGGTGGGCAAATTGCTCTCGGTGGGCACCTCGCTCGATCCGATGACGCGGTCGCTGGTGGCGCGGGCCAGTGTGGCGGGCGATGCGGGCCTGATCCCCGGCAAGGGCGTGACGGCGGTCATCGAGGCCGCAGGCGAAACGGCCAAGGGCGTCAGCGTGGCGCGCACGGCGGTGGCCAATGTCGACGGGCATGATGTGGTCTTTGTCCGCGACGGCAAGAATTTCCGCCGTCAGGTGGTCAAGGTCGCGGGCGAGAGCGGCGGGCGCATGGTGATTGGGTCGGGGCTGGACGCCCATGCGCAGGTGGTCACCAAGGGCGTGGCCGAACTCAAAGCCATTTTCGCAGGGGCCTGATCCGATGCTGCGCAAACTGGTCGAACGGGCGCTGAGCGCGCGGATAGCGGTGCTGGCGATCGCGCTGGCGCTGGCGGGATGGGGCGTATGGTCCTTTCTCAATCTGCCGATTGACGCCTTTCCCGATATTTCCTCAACTCAGGTCAAGGTGATCCTGAAGGCCCCCGGCATGACGCCCGAAGAGGTGGAAAGCCGCGTGGTGGCCCCCATCGAAATGGAAATGCTGGGCATCCCGCATCAGACCGTGCTGCGCTCTGTGGCCAAATATGCGATTGCCGACGTTACCATCAATTTTGATGATAGCACCGATATTTACTGGGCGCGCAATCAGGTCAACGAGCGGCTGACGGGGGTGATGGGCAATCTGCCCGCCACGGTCAGCGGCGGTCTGGCGCCGATTGCCACGCCTTTGACCGACATGTTCATGTTTACCATCGAAGGTCCGCAGGATCTGGCGGAAAAGCGCCGGGTGCTGGACTGGGTGATCCGGCCTGCGCTGCGCACGGTGCCGGGGGTGGCCGATGTGAACGCGCTGGGCGGTCTGGCCGAAAGCTATGAGGTGGTGCCCGACAATCAGGCGCTGGCAGCCGCGGGGCTGACGGTGACCGACCTGTCCGAGGCGATCAACACCTCGAACCGCAATGATGGCGCGGGGCGTCTGGTCGCGGGCGAGGAGGCCTTGATCGTGCGCTCCTCAGGCGCGATCCGCAATGTGGCGGACCTGTCGGCGGTGGTGGTCAAATCCTCGACCGGCCGCGTGGTGCGCGTGGGCGATGTGGCGCGGGTGCGGATCGGGGCGTTGACGCGATACGGCGCGGTCAGCCAGGGCGCGCGCGGCGAGGCAGTCGAAGGCATTGTCATCGGCCTGCGCGGCGTGGATGCGGCCAAGATCGTCGATGGCGTGAAGGCGCGGATCGAGGAGCTGAAGCCCAGCCTGCCCAAGGGTATGAAGATCGCGACCTTCTATGACCGCTCCGATCTGATCGAACGCGCGGTGGGCACGGTGGAAGAGGCGCTGATCGAGGCGACGTTGCTGGTGGTCGTGCTGCTGCTGCTCTTCCTTGGCGACGTGCGCGCCTCGGTGATCGTGGCGCTGGCGCTGCCCATGGCGGTGCTGCTGACCTTTATCGCCATGCGCGCGGTGGGGCTGACGGCCAATCTGATGAGCCTTGGCGGGCTGGCCATTGCGGTGGGCATGCTGGTCGATGGCGCGGTCGTGGTGGTTGAAAATGTGGTCGAGCGGATGAATGATCCGCGCCATGCCGGGGCCGGGCGGCTGCACAATGTGTTCGTCGCTGCCGCCGAAGTCGCCACGCCTGTCGCCAGCGGCCTTGCCATTATCGCGCTGGTGTTCCTGCCGCTGCTGACGCTTGAGGGGCTGGAGGGCAAGCTGTTTGCCCCGGTCGCGCTGACCATCGTGCTGGCGCTGCTATCAGCGCTGGTGCTGGCGCTGACTTTGGTGCCGGTGCTGTCCTTTTTCGGGTTGAAACAGGGTGATGCCCATCACGAACCATGGCTGATGCGGCATTTGTCGCCGCGTTATGGGCGGTTGCTCGACTGGGCCTTTGCGCATCGGTTGCCGGTGTTCATTACGGCGGGCCTGTCGCTGGTGCTGGCGGTGGTGGCCTATCAGATGACGGGCAAGACTTTCCTGCCGACGATGGATGAAGGCTCGGCCATTGTTCAGCTCACCAAGCTGCCCTCGATTTCTCTGCCGCATAGTATGGAAATCGACCATGCCGCGCAAAAGGCGATCATGTCCAAGGTGCCCGAGGTGACCAATGTCATATCGCGCACGGGCTCGGACGAATTGGGCCTCGACCCGATGGGGTTGAACGAGACGGACAGTTTCATCATCCTGAAACCCCGCAGCGAATGGCGCGTGGGCGACAAGGAATGGCTGGTCAATGAAATCCGCAAGGCGGTGGCCAATCTGCCCGGCGTCCAGACCAGTTTTACCCAGCCGATCGAGATGCGCATTTCCGAAATGCTGACCGGCGCGCGCGGCGATCTGGCGATCAAGATCTTTGGCCCCGACAGCGCCGAACTGGGCCGCCTTGCGGGCGAGGTCCAGCGCCGCCTGCGCGCTATTCCCGGTACCAGCGAGGCGTTGACCGTGGCCAATGACAAGGTGGACTATCTGCAGATCGACATCGACCGCACGGCGGCGGGCCGCGTGGGCATGCCCATCGACACGCTTCAGGATGCGATGCGTTCCGAACTGGAAGGCGTGCGTTCGGGCGTGGTGGCCGAAGGGCTGCGCCGCGTGCCGATCCTGATCCGGGGCGAGGGCGAGGCCGCCAATCCGGCCAGTTTCGCCGACCGCCTCTATCGCAGCCCCACCGGCCAACTGGTGCGTGCCAGCGATGTGGCCAAGGTTGAACGCACCGAAGGCCCGGTCAAGGTCGAGCATGAAAACGGCTCGCGCTTTGCCATGGTGCAGGCCTTTGTCGGCGGGCGCGATCTGGTGGGCTATGTGCAGCAGGCCAAGGCGGACATCGGCGCCAATGTGAAATTGCCGCAGGGCTATCGCATTGTCTGGGGCGGCCAGTTTGAGAACCAGCAGCGCGCCTCGGCTCGTCTGATGGTGGTGTTGCCGATTGCGCTGCTGATGATCTTTGTCGTGCTTTACGCCACGCTGTCCTCGGTGCGGGCCTCGCTGCTCATTCTGGTCAATATTCCCTTTGCGCTGGTGGGGGGTATGGTCTCGCTCGCCGTCTCGGGCGAGTATCTTTCGGTGCCCGCATCGGTCGGTTTTATCGCGCTGCTGGGCATTGCCGTGCTCAACGGCTTGGTCATGGTCAGCTATTTCCGGCAATTGCGCGATGGCGGCATGGATCTGGCGCAGGCAGTGCGGGTGGGGGCGCGGCGACGTCTGCGGCCCGTGATGATGACGGCCACGATTGCCGCCTTTGGCCTTGTGCCTTTGCTGTTCGCAACCGGGCCGGGCTCGGAAATTCAAAAGCCGCTGGCCATCGTGGTGATCGGCGGGCTGATTACCTCCACTCTGCTCACGCTGGTGCTCTTGCCGATCCTGTATGAACGGTTTGGCGAAACCCGCGCGGAGAAAGCCGATGCGTAAGTTTCTCTCCCTCGCCCTTTGCCTTGCTCCCTTGCCGGTGATGGCCGCCGCGCCTGAACCGGGCCTGCCCGATCCGGCCGCCGTGGCGCAGGCGCTGGCCAGCCACCCCGGCGTCGAGGCCGCCAACGCCCGCACCCGCGCCGCCGAGGCCGAAGTGCGCGTGCTGGAGCGCGGGCCTTACGATTACAATCTGCAAACTTCATACAATAGGCGGTCCATTGTTCAGGAAAGCGTCTATGACGAATTCGAGGCGCAACTGACCAAAGGCGTGCGTTGGCCGGGCAAGGTGCGGCTGGACCGCGAGATCGGCCAATATGGGCTGACCGCGCAGAAGAACCGCGCCGAGGACACCCGCCATCAGACCGCGCTGATGCTGGCCGATTACTGGTGGGCATGGCTTTCGGCCGCCAGCGAGGCCGAGGTGGATCGCCAGAGCGTGGCCAATTACCAGACCTTGCTCTCCGCAGTGAAGCGGCGGGTGGAGCTGCGCGATGCCTCGGTGCTGGAGGCCGATCAGACGGTGGCGGCGCTGGAGGCGGCGCGATTGGCCGCCGAAAGGTCGAGCGGGCGCGAAAAGGTCGCGCGCAGCCGGCTGCAGGCGCAGTTTCCCGCCATGACTCTGCCCGATCATGCCGAGGCAATTCCCGTTCCGCATGAGCCCGAGGGAGGGCTGACGCATCTGCGCGATCTGGTATTTGCGCGTAGCCACGAGATCGCCGCCGCCGAGGCCACCGCCCATATGGCCGATGCCAGCGCCGAGCGCGCCCGCGCCGACCGGATCGCCGATCCGCAGGTGGGCGTGCGCGTCTTTTCCGACAAGGGCGGCATCGAACGGGGCGCGGGGCTGATCTTCATCATGCCCTTTGGCAATGGGCGACGCAGCGCTCTGGCCGATCAGGCCGGAGCCAATGCCGCCGCCGCCGGGGCCGATTTGCAGGTCGTGCGCCGGACTTTGCAAGAAACGGCCGATTCCGATCTGGCCGGCGCGCAGGCTGCATTGCATGCATGGGAACGCGCCGATGCCAGTCGGCGCGCTCAGGAGGCCGCGCTGGTCAAGGTGCGGCGCGGGTTTCAGGCGGGCGCGCTCGACCTGTCCGAACTGTTGCTGGCCGAGCGTCAGACGCAGGATGCCGCGCGCGCTGAGAGCATCGCGCGCGGCGACGCCCATGCCGCCATCACGCGCCTGCGGATCGACAGTCATCACCTGTGGATTGGGGATGATGAGGACTGAGTGATCTGTTAGGCGCGCGGGCATGGCAAAGAAGAAGCGATATCTGACCGCGACCATGCCGGATGGCTATGTCAAGCGGATCGGCCCGACCAGCGACCGCTTTACCCATTACTGGCGCATCGTGGCCGAATTGGCCAACGGCAAGACCGAGGTGTTCTGGGGGCATACGCGCTCGCTGGGCGATGCCACGCGGCTGAAGGCGGCAGCGGGCGATGGCGCGCGGATGCGGGGCTGGAAAAGCTATGTGTTCGAAATCGTCGAGGTGGTTGAGGAACCGGTGGGCGATTAGGTGGGCGAGATTAAAGCGCGCGCCGCAGACAACTGGGGGTAGCAGCGAAGCGATGCTTGCAGCGCCGCCTTCCTGCGCCTAGAGACAGCGCCATGCCCGGAGAAATTCTTGATAACCAGGGGCGTGGCACTGCCGGATGGCACTGGCCCGCCGTACACCCCGAAGCGCGCAAATTCGCTGCGGTTTCCGCCCTTGCCTGCCTGATGGCGGCGCTGATGGGGTGGAGCCTGCTGGCTTGGCCGCTTGGTATTCTAACCTATGGGATTTGCGCGTTTTTCCGCGATCCCCTGCGCGTGACGCCGCGCGGCGACCGCTATGTTGTGGCACCCGCCGATGGCCTCATCACGCTGATCCAGAAGGTGGCTCCGCCGCGCGAACTGGTGATGGAAGACGGCACCGGCACGCCCGGTCTGCCCGATGCGCTGGTCACGCGCGTGTCGATTTTCATGAGCGTGTTCGACGTTCACATCAACCGCGCGCCCATCAACGGCACCGTTTCGCGCGTCATCTATATCCCGGGCAAGTTCCTCAACGCCGACCTCGACAAGGCCAGTGAAGAGAACGAACGTCAGCATATCCTGATCGACCGTGGCAATGGCGCGATGATCGGCTTTACCCAGATTGCGGGCCTTGTCGCGCGCCGCATCGTGCCTTTCGTCAAACCCGGCGACATCATCGGCGCCGGTCAGCGCGTAGGCCTGATTCGTTTCGGCAGCCGCGTCGACGTCTATCTGCCCGAAGGCACTGAGCCCAAGGTTCTGTTGGGCCAGCGCACGGTGGCGGGGGAAACTGTTCTGGCCGAAATCGGCGACGTTGGCCTGATTGAGGGCGTGAGCCAGTGAGCGATGGGCCAGTAGGCGATGAAACGCGCCGGCAAAAGCGGATGCCCGGCGGGCTGACGCTGAGGGCTCTGGCGCCCAATGCGATTACGTCGGCGGCGCTGTGCTGCGGGTTGACCGGCATCCGCTTTGCCATTGAGGGCGAGTGGGAAAAGTCCGTGATGGCTGTGATTCTGGCCGGGGTGCTCGATGGCATCGATGGTCGTATTGCCCGCCTGCTCAAGGCTCAGTCGCGTTTTGGCGCCGAACTCGACAGTCTGGCCGATGCCATTTCCTTTGGCGTGGCGCCCGCGCTGATCGTGTTCCTGTGGTCGCTCAAGGATGTGCCGCGTCTTGGCTGGTTTGCGGCACTTGCTTTCGCGATCTGCATGGCTTTGCGTCTTGCTCGCTTCAACGCCCGTATCGACATGCCTGATGAGCCGCGCAAGCAGGCCGGTTTCCTGACTGGTGTTCCCGCGCCGGTGGGGGCAGGGCTGGCGTTTCTGCCTATCTATTTGTGGATTGCCAGCGGAGGCGATGCTTCGGGCGATCCGATTTTTCGCGATCCACGCATCGTCGGCGTCTGGCTTGCCTTCAACGCTTTCCTGCTGATCTCTGCCATTCCCACGCTCAGCTGGAAATCCTTGCGCCCGCGCCGTTCGGTTCGTCTGGAACTGATCGCGCTTTTCGGCATCGTTTTTGCCGCCTTGCTCAGCGAACCCTGGTTTACGCTGGTGGGAATTTGCGTGGCCTATCTGATCCTGATCCCGATTGGGCTGGTGATGTATGCGCGGGTCAGGCGGCCGCGTGGCGCAAGGTTGAGCGAAACGCGCGGCGAGACTGGGGAATAATCGCCGTGGCAGCGGGGCGTTCGCTCCGCGTTGAGGGCGCCGGGGTGGGGGCGGCGAGCCGCTCCCAATCGGCGGGGCTGGCTTCTCGCAGGGTGGCATGCAGCACGTTGCCCGCTTCGAGCCGCTTTACCTCTGCGCTGAGCTGACGCCATGCGGGCATAAAGGTCCGCGCGCTCTGGATCAGCGAAGCGATAACGAGGGCGGCTATCAGGCCGGTCATACCATTGATCGCAAGAGTCAGCATCGCGGTATAGTCCTTTGTCCATCGGGCGGGGGCGTCGATTGCGGCGACGACCGGCCTTGCGTACAACATGTGGATAACCAGTAAGAGTTTGAACGGTTCCTATATGGATGTTCCCTAGTTCCGTTCTGTTGGCAATTTGTTCCACACCTGTTCCGTCCGGTCAAGCGCTTTTTGCGATGAACCGAGGATTCCTTGCAAACATTGCGCTCAGCCTCGTCCAAAATGGCGCTGGATTATTTCTCAAACTGAGTCTAAGGGCGCGGCACCCGAACCGCACAGGGATTCGCAGTCACGCGGGTCTCACAAGGCTCGGGCCAACCCACATGGGATGCATCTTCACCGGTGCCGCAGCGGGAATTCGGGCCTTCATGGCCTTGGCCGCACGGTTCCAGCGTCTCAGAGGAACAACCGGAAGGACTTATTTATGGCGGCTCCCGTCGTTACGATTCAGCAGCTTATCGAAGCCGGTGCCCACTTCGGCCACCAGACGCACCGTTGGAACCCGCGCATGAAGCCCTATATCTTCGGCGCGCGCAACGGCATCCACATCCTTGACCTGTCGCAGACCGTGCCGCTCTTCAGCCGCGCTCTGGAGTTTATCTCGGCGACCGTTCAGGCCGGTGGCAAGGTTCTGTTCGTCGGCACCAAGCGTCAGGCCCAGGAACCCATCGCTGAAGCCGCTCGCGCTGCCGGTCAGCACTTCGTCAACCATCGCTGGCTGGGCGGCATGCTCACCAACTGGAAGACGATCTCGCAGTCGATCAAGCGCCTCAAGACGCTGGAAGAACGTCTGGCCAGCGCCACCTCGGGCCTGACCAAGAAGGAAATCCTTCAGCTGACCCGCGAGCGCGACAAGCTCGAACTGTCGCTGGGCGGCATCCGCGACATGGGCGGCATCCCCGACGTGATGTTCGTGATCGACGCCAACAAGGAAGAACTGGCGATCAAGGAAGCCAACGTGCTGGGTATCCCGGTCGTTGCGATCCTCGACTCGAACGTTTCGCCCGAAGGCATCGCTTTCCCGATCCCCGCCAACGATGACGCCTCGCGCGCCATCCGCCTGTACTGCGACGCTGTTGCCGCTGCTGCCACCAAGGGCAACCGCGCGGCTGTGGTCGCTTCGGGCGCGGACATCGGCGCTATGGCCGAGCCGGTTGCCGAAGAAGTGATCGAAGGCTGATAAGCCTTTGGACTGGCGCCTGAAACGGGCGCCGTCACAAAACTGGAACGCGCCGGGTCCATGTGGCCCGGCGCAACTGTATAAAACTCTTGTCTAAGGACTATCGGACATGGCCTTTACTGCCGCCGACGTGAAGAACCTGCGCGAACGCACTGGCGCTGGCATGATGGATTGCCAGAAGGCGCTCAAGGAAGCCAATGGCGACATGGAAGCTGCCGTTGACGCCCTGCGCGCCAAGGGTCTGGCTGCTGCCGCCAAGAAGTCGAGCCGCACCGCCGCTGAAGGTCTGGTGGGTCTGGCGATTGCCGGCACCAAGGGCATCGCGGTCGAAGTGAACTCGGAAACCGACTTCGTCGCCAAGAACGACCAGTTCCAGGATTTCGTGCGCAAGACCACCGAAGTCGCTCTGAACGGCGATGTCGTCGAAGTCGAAGCGCTCAAGGCTGCTGCCTATCCTGACGGCGGCACGGTTGGCGAAAAGCTGACGAGCAACGTGGCCACCATTGGCGAAAACCAGCAGATCCGCCGCATCAAGGCCGTTTCGGTCTCGGAAGGCGTGGTCGTGGCCTACATGCACAATGCCGCCGCCCCCAACCTGGGCAAGATCGGCGTGCTGGTCGCTCTGGAAGGCAATGCTCCGGCTGACGTTCTGGAGCCGCTGGGCAAGCAGATCGGCATGCACATTGCCGCCGCTTTCCCGCTGGCCCTGTCGGCTGATGACCTTGACTCGGCTCTGATCGAGCGCGAGCGCAAGATCGCTGCTGAAAAGGCTGCTGAATCGGGCAAGCCCGAAGCCGTTCAGGCCAAGATGATCGACGGCGCCGTGGCCAAGTATGCCAAGGAAAATGCTCTTCTGTCGCAGCTCTTCGTGATGGACGGCAAGACCCCGGTTTCGGACGTCGTTGCCGCCGCGGCCAAGGAAGCCGGTGCCACGATCAAGCTGGTGGACTATGTCCGCTTCCAGCTTGGCGAAGGCATCGAAAAGGAAGAAACCGACTTCGCCGCCGAAGTGGCTGCTGCCGCCGGCCTGAAGTAAGTTTCTTTCCAGCAATGGAAAACAAGGGGCTCGCCGGAAACGGCGGGCCTTTTTGTTTGGTGCTCCGGCGCGTTTTCTCTATCCCTGTGTGCATTAGTTTTTGCGCACCCTTGGCACGGGCAACGCCACGGTATAAGGGCGCTTGCGAAGCATAAGGATAGATCGAAACCATGGCTCAGCCCCAATATAAGCGCGTTTTGCTGAAACTTTCGGGCGAAGTGTTGATGGGAAGCCAGCCTTTCGGCATCGATCCCGAATTCGTCGCCGAAATGGCCGCCGAGGTGAAGGCTGCCAAGGAAAGCGGTCTGGAAATCTGTCTGGTGATCGGCGGGGGCAATATCTTCCGCGGCATGGCGGGTGCCGCCAAGGGCATGGACCGCGCGCAGGCTGATTATATGGGCATGCTGGCCACGGTGATGAACGCGCTGGCGATGCAGAATGCCCTGGAGCAACTGGGCGTTCCCACCCGTGTGCAGAGCGCGATCGAAATGGACAAGGTGTGCGAGCCGGTCATCCGCCGCCGCGCCGAGCGCCATCTTGAAAAGGGCCGTGTGGTGATCTTTGCTGCCGGGGTTGGCGCGCCTTATTTCACCACGGATTCGGGCGCGGCCTTGCGTGCGGCCGAAATGCGTTGCGATGCGCTGCTCAAGGGCACCAGTGTAGATGGCGTGTACAATGCCGATCCCAAGCATGATCCTGCGGCAAAGCGTTATGACACCATCGACTATGACACTGTTCTGGCCGACAACCTCAAGGTAATGGATGCCAGCGCGGTGGCGCTGTGCCGTGACAACAAGATTCCGATCGTCGTCTTTTCCATCCGCGAGCGTGGCAATCTGGCCCGCGTGCTGGTGGGGCAAGGCGTCCAGACGATTGTGCAGTAATTCAGGAGATTACCAATGGCTGCTCCCAAATATGACAAGGCTGATCTTGAGCGCCGGATGAAGGGCGCGGTGGAATCGTTGAAGGGCGATCTGTCGGGCCTGCGCACGGGCCGCGCCAATACCGCGCTGCTCGATCCGATCACGGTCGAAATCTATGGCAGCCACATGCCGCTCAACGCCTGCGCCACGGTGGCCGCGCCCGAATCGCGCATGTTGACCGTGACCGTGTGGGACCGTTCGAGTGTGACGCCGGTGGAAAAGGCGATCCGTTCGGCGGGTCTGGGCCTGAACCCGATCACCGACGGCAATACGATCCGTCTGCCGATCCCCGATCTGACCGAGGAACGCCGCAAGGAACTGGCCAAGTTGGCCAGCAAATATGCCGAAGGCGCGCGCATCGCGATCCGCAATGTCCGCCGCGACGGCATGGAAGCGCTCAAGGCTGACGAGAACAAGAAGCTGATCTCGGAAGACGAGCGCAAGCGCTTTGAAACCGAAGTGCAGAAGCTGACCGACGAGGCGATCAAGGGCGCCGATGAAGCCGCTGCGGCCAAGGAAAAGGAAATCCTGGGCAAGTGACCGCTGCGGTACTTCCTGCTTCTGGCGGACCCGAACACGGTGTCCGCCACGTGGCCATCATCATGGATGGGAATGGCCGCTGGGCCAAGAAGCGCCATTTGCCTCGCGTGCTGGGGCATCAACGCGGGGTCGAGGCGGTGCGCCGCCTGATCCGCGGGGTGCGCGGCATGGGGCTGGAGGCGGTCACGCTTTATGCGTTTTCGTCGGAAAACTGGCGCCGCCCGGAACAGGAAGTGTCGGACCTGATGGGGCTGCTCAAGCGCTTTATCATCAGCGATATCGACGAGATTGCTGCCAACGGCGTTCGTTTGAAAATTATTGGTGATTACAAGGCTTTGTCAGCAGACATTGTCGATCTGCTTGAAGGTGCGATGGCGCGCACTGCGGGCAATTGCGAGCTGACACTGGCCATTGCGCTCAATTACGGCAGCCAGCAGGAGATCGCCCGCGCGGCCGCTGCGGCGGCGATCAAGGGGGAAATCACGGCGGAGGCCATCGAGGCCGAACTCGACACGGCCTGCCTGCCGCCGCTCGATCTGGTGGTGCGCACCAGCGGCGAGGTGCGCCTGTCGAACTTCCTGCTGTGGCAGGCCGCCTATGCCGAAATGTGGTTCACCGATGTGCTGTGGCCCGATTTCACGCCCGACCATCTGGCCCACGCGCTTGGCGCCTTTGGTCAGCGGGAGCGTCGCTTTGGCGGCCGCTGAAGGCGAGGGGGCTGCGGCTCCCAAGAAAAACTCTGATCTTAAGGCGCGCACGCTTTCGGCCATCGTGATGGTGGCGGTCGCGGGCGGAGCGCTCTGGCTGGGCGGGATTGCATGGACGGTCTTCGTGCTGCTGGTCGCTACGGGCGTCTTGTGGGAGTGGAGCAAGCTCTCGCGCGCTATTGCGGCAAGCCATTGGGCGCGGCTCATCTGGCTGGCGGCGGGCGTGGCCTATGTCGGGCTGGCGGGCGAGATGCTGATCGTGCTGCGGGCCGAGGATACCGTGTCGGTGCTGATGCCGGTGCTGGCGGTGATCGCGACCGATATTGGCGCCTATTTTGCCGGGCGCACCTTTGGCGGGCCAAAGATCGCGCCGAAAATCAGCCCCAGCAAGACGTGGAGCGGGCTTGCAGGCGGGGCCATTGGCGCTGGTCTGGCGCTGGCCGGGCTTCAGGCCTATGCGCATTGGCGCGCCGTCAGCGCGATGGCGGCGCTGCATATTCCGGTTGCCGCTGCGCCTTTCGCCATTAACTGGCTGGAGGTTGCGGTGAGCGGCCTGCTGGTCGCCATCATCGCCCAAACCGGCGACTTTTTCGAAAGCTGGATGAAGCGCCGCGCGGGGGTCAAGGACTCCGGCCATCTCATTCCGGGCCATGGCGGGCTGTTCGACAGGGTTGACGGTTTGCTCGCGGTGCTGTTCGTTGCCGGGATGCTCGGCGCAATAGGAAGATTCTAAGTGCGATCCATTTCCGTGCGATCAATATCCGTTTTGGGCGCCACCGGTTCGATCGGCGCCTCCACGCTGGATCTGATCCGGCGCAATCGCGAGGAGTGGCGCGTTGTCGCGTTGACGGCCAATGGCAATGCGCAGGCGCTGGCGGCGCTGGCGCGGGAGTTCGAGGCCGAGGTGGCGGTTTGTGCCGATCATGCCGCGCTGCCCGCGCTGAGCGAGGCTTTGGCCGGGACCGGTATTGAGGCTATGGCGGGGGCGGGTGCTCTGGTCGACGCCGCGCGGCGTCCGGCTGATATTGTGATGGCCTCGATTGTCGGTTGCGCCGGATTGGCCCCCACGATGGCCGCGATTGAGCAGGGCCGCACCGTGGCGCTGGCCAATAAGGAAGCGCTGGTTTCGGCGGGCGAGTTGATGATCGCGGCGGTGGCCAAGCATGGCACTACGCTGCTGCCGGTTGATTCCGAGCATAATGCGATCTTTCAATGCCTGTCGGGCAACAAGACCCGCCACGTCCGCTGGATCACGCTGACGGCCAGCGGCGGCCCGTTCCGCGACTGGAGCCTTGAGCAATTGCAGAGCGCCACCCCGGCCCAGGCGATCAAGCATCCCAACTGGAGCATGGGCGCCAAGATCAGCGTCGATTCGGCCAGCATGATGAACAAGGGGCTGGAGTTCATCGAGGCCTATCACCTGTTCCCGGTGGGGCTGGATCGGTTGCGCATCATCGTCCATCCCCAATCGATCATCCATTCGATGGTGGAATATCACGACGGTTCAACGCTGGCGCAATTGGGGCCGTCCGACATGCGCGTGCCGATTGCCTCGTGCCTGGCATGGCCGGAGCGGATGGAGACGCCGCTGTCGAGCCAGCTCGATCTGGCCGCGATTGGCGAATTGACCTTCCGCGCGCCCGATGAAAAGCGTTTTCCCGCAACAAGGCTGGCGCGGCAGGCGGCCCATGCCGGAGGCGGCATTCCGGCGGTGCTGAACGCGGCCAATGAAGTGGCGGTCGATGCTTTCCTCAACGGCCGGATCGGCTTTACCCGCATTCCCGCGATGGTCGAGGATGTGCTGAGCGCCTATGCGCCGCCGCCTCCGGCTGCTATTGAAGAGGTGCATGAGGTGGATGCGCAGGCCCGCCGCCGCGCCGCCGCCTTGCTGGAGATGGCCTGAACCATGGCGCAGCCGACGATTTTGATGACGATCCTTGCCTTTGCCCTGCTGCTGGGGCCGCTGGTGCTGGTGCATGAGCTGGGCCACTATCTGGTTGGCCGCTGGTGCGGGGTGAGGGTGGTGGCCTTTTCCATTGGTTTTGGCCGGGAAATCGCGGGCTGGACGGATCGACAAGGCACGCGCTGGCGGCTCTCGATGCTGCCTTTGGGCGGCTATGTTCAGTTCGCAGGCGACATGAACCCTGCCTCGGCGGGGGTGGACAAGATCCCGCTCGACATCAAGGAACGCGAGGGCTGGTTCCATTTCAAACCCCTGTGGCAGCGCTTCCTGATCGTGCTGGCGGGCCCGGCGACCAATCTGATCGTGGCGGTGTTGATTTTTGCCGCTTTCAATATGGCCTATGGGCGCCTGACCGTGCCCGCCGTGGTGGGGCGCTTTGGCGAAAATTCCGCCGCGCAGGCTGCTGGTGTGCAGTTGGGCGACCGGATCGTGGCCATCGACGGTAAGGCGATTTCCGGGTTTGAGCAGATCCCCGATGCGGTGAAACCTTTTCCGGGCGAAACCGTGCAATTGCAGATCGAGCGTTCGGGCCATCGCCTGACGATCCCGGTCACGCTGGCCTCCGAAATGATGAAAGACGGGTTGGGCAACAGCGCGCGGATCGGGCGTCTTGGCGTCGGGCGGCCGCTGGGCGATACAGAGGTGATCCATATCCGGATGGGTGTGGTCGATTCCTTTGTGACGGCGGGCGATCAGTCGCTCCATCTGATGGGCCTGATTGCCACGGGTTTGAAGCAGATCGTGACAGGCCAGCGCAGCGTGCGCGAGATGAGCGGCCCGATCAAAATGGCGCAATATTCGGGCCAGACCCTGCAAATGGGCTGGTTGCCGTTTGTGTCCTTTGCTGCTTTCATTTCAATTAATTTGGCATTCATCAATCTGCTGCCAATCCCGGCGCTGGATGGTGGACATCTGGCATTTTATCTGGCCGAGGCGGTGCGGCGCAAACCTTTGGATGCGAAGAGCCAGGAATGGGCGTTTCGCACCGGGATTGCCTTCGTGCTGGCGTTGATGGTGTTCGTCACGATCAACGATCTGGTGCCGGCGGATTTGTTCGGCCTTTAACGGGGCGGTTTTGACCGGCCCGCTTTTGGCCGGACGGCGCAAGATGCCTTGAAAGCTGGGCCCGCATCGGGCAGAGGGCGCATGACGCGCAAAAGGGATGCTGTTTCGGCCGGTTCGTCCGGTCCATGAAACGGGCAAACACGGGGACCGTGCAGCTGGCCGCCGGATGGTGGCCGATTGTCGGGGGCGCATTAACCGGTCGGGTGACCGACGGTTGCTAATGGATGGGAAGTACCGTGTCGAAGATGGATCGGAATATGGCTTTCGGGCAGGCAAATACGGATAAGATGACTCGCCTGGGCCAGATCGGCATGGCCTTGCTGGGCACGACGATCTTGGCGGGCGCGCCCCAGATGGCAAGCGCGGCCGAGCGTCCGGCGCAAAAGTCCGCCGCTGCGGCCACTGCTGCTGCTCCGGCGGCCAAGCCTGCTGCCACTCCTGCGGCAACCCCCGCGATTGCCGCCCAGCCGGTGGCGACGGTTGCGGCCGAGCCGATCCTGTCGCTTACGGTTGAGGGCGCGCAGCGTCTCGAACCCGATACGGTCCTGTCCTATATCCAGATGCGCGCGGGCCAGCCCTATAGCGAGGCCGCCGCCGACCAGGCGCTCAAGGATCTGTACGCCACCGAATTGTTCGCCGACGTTTCGGTGCGCAACGATGCCGGGCGCGTGGTGATTACGGTTAAGGAAAACCCGGTCATCAACCGCATCGTGCTTGAGGGCAACAAGCACCTCAAGGAAGACAAGATCAATCCGGAAATCAAGCTGGCCCCGCGCCAGATCTTTACCCGGTCCAAGGTTCGCGCGGACGTGTCGCGCATTATCGAGCTTTACAAGCGTCAGGGCCGCTTCGCCGCGACGGTGGAGCCCAAGATGGTGCGGCTGGACCAGAACCGCGTCGATATCGTCTTTGAAATCAACGAAGGCCCCAAGTCGAAGGTTCGCCAGATCAACGTGATCGGCAATGACCATTTCAGCATCAAGGAAATTGAAGCTGCGATGATCACCAAGACCGCACGGCCTTTGCATATCTTCCGCTCGAACACCTCCTATGACCCGGACAAGCTGGCCTATGACCAGCAGAAACTGCGCCAGTTCTATCTGACGCAGGGCTATGCCGATTTCCGCGTGGTCTCGGCCGTGGCCGAACTGACGCCCAACAAGCGCGACTTCATCATCACCTATGTGGTGGAAGAAGGGCAGCGCTATAAGTTTGGCGATGTGAAGGTCGAAAGCCAGCTTCGCGACTTTGACGGTGCGCAGTTGGCCAAGCAATTGCCGATGAAGAAGGGCCAGTGGTACAACGCCAAGCTGGTCGAAGACACGATCGACAAGATGAACGAGACGGTCGGCGTGTTCGGCTATGCCTTTGCCGACGCGCGCCCCGATTATCAGCGCGACGCCAAGAATCTGGAAATGGGCGTTACCTTCAACCTTCAGGAAGCGCCGCGCGTTTATGTCGAGCGGATCGACGTGAACGGCAACACGCTGACGCAGGACAAGGTGGTGCGCCGCGAATTCCGTCTGGCCGAGGGCGATGCGTTCAACTCGGTGCAGGTGAAGCGTTCGACCAACCGTATCAAGAGCCTTGGCTATTTCCAGGAAAAGTTCGAGGTCAAGCAGGTCAACGGATCGGCGCGCGACCGCATCATTCTGGAAGCCAACGTCGAAGAAAAGCCGACCGGCGAATTGCAGCTCTCGGCCGGTTACTCCAGCCTTGAAAGCTTCATTTTCCAGGCATCGATCCGCCAGAACAACTTCCGCGGGCGCGGTCAGACGATCGGCCTGTCGGGCTCGGTCTCGCGCTATTCCAAGAGCCTCGTGCTGTCCTTTACCGAACCCTATCTGATGGACAAGAATGTCTCGATGGGTGTCGATATCTACCGCCGCGACTATAATAACTACAATTATTACAGCAGCAACACCTCGACCACCTACAGCAACTCGACCATCGGTTTTCAGGCTCGCCTTGGTTTCCCGGTGACCGAATATATGTCGCTGGTTGGTCGTTACACGTTGAACTATGACAATGTGTCGCTGTCCAAGTCGCAGTTTTACACGGTGAATTCTTCCGGCGTTAATGCTTGTAACCCGCTGCTCGCGGGCCGCTATCTTTGCGATGCGGAAGGCAAGCGCCTTTCCTCGATTGTCGGCGCTTCGCTGATCTATGACAATCTGGACAATCGCGTGCGCCCGACGCGCGGCCGTTCGGGCTCGCTGGGCGTGGATTTCGCCGGGCTTGGCGGTGATGTGCGCTATGCGCGCCTGCGCGCCAATGCCTCGCAATTCTATCCGCTGGGCAAGGGCTTCATCTTCTCGATGAAGGGCGAAGCGGGCGCGATCAAGGCGCTCAGCAGCCGTAATGTGGCCGGGGTGGATGACGTCTATCTGACCGACCGCTTCTATCTTGGCGAACCGCAGATGCGCGGCTTCGACATTCGCGGCATCGGTCCGCGCGTGGTGCGCAAGCCTTATACGACCGACAGCACCGGGGCCTATGTCCTGACCACGGACAAGAATTCCTGGACTCAGGACGCGGTCGGCGGCAAGTATTACTATCTGTTCCACGCCGAGGTCGAAATTCCGCTGGGTTCGGGCGCCAAGGAAATGGGCATCCGTCCCTCGATCTTCCTTGATGCGGGCGCGGTTTGGGGCATCACCAAGCCCACGCTTCAGGATTCGACGGCGATCTGCGGCTATGTGGGCTGCTCGATCTTTGTGCCGACCCGCGATACCACCGGTAATGCGCTGTATTATCAGACCAACACCGATGGCAGCGTGGTCACCACGACCAACAAGACCAACACCGCGACGGGCGCCGCCAACACCGCAATTGGCAGCAATATCAGTCCGTTCAAGGAATTCTATTACGGCGACAGCCCGCGTCCGCGTATCGCGATCGGCGTTGGCTTTAACTGGAATTCGCCCTTCGGCCCGTTCCGCATCGACATTGCCAAGTCGCTGCTGCACGAAGAGGGCGACGACACCAAGACCTTCCAATTCAACGTGGGAACGCAGTTCTGATGAAAACTTTTGCCAAGATTATCGCTCTGGCCGCGCTGGCTGGTATTTCGCAGGCTGCCATGGCTGCTCCGGCTGCCAAGCCCGCTGCGGCGGCTGCTCCGGCAGCGTCGGCAAGCGCCGGCGTCAACGGCGTGGCTGTGGCCAACCTCGACGCTGTCGTCGCCAATTCGCTGGCCTTCAAGAAGGCGCAGGCTGATCGCGAAGTGACCTACAAGGCGCAGCTTGACGCCGCCAAGTCGAAGGAAGCCGCACTCAACGCCCAGATCAAGCCGATCGTGGACAAGTTCCAGAAGGATCGCGCGGCGCCCGGCGCTAATGTGAACGCTCTTGCTGCCGCTGCTCAGCAGCAGGTTCAGCAGATTCAGGAGCAGGGCAAGGCCGAGATCGAAAAGATTGTCGAACCGGTTCGCCTGTCGGACGCCTATGTGCTTGAGCAGATCATGGAAAAGCGTGCCGCTGCCGTGCAGAGCGCGATGAGCAAGGCCGGCGTTACGCTGCTGCTCAACCCCGAAGCGATTCTGGCCGCGACCAACGCTTACAACCTCAACCAGCAGATCCTGACCGAGCTGAACACCTCGCTGCCGTCGGTTCAGATCGTGCCGCCCGCTGGCTGGCAGCCGCGCGAAGCTCGCGAAGCCGCCGCTCAGCAGCAGCAGGCTCCGGCCAACGAGAGCCGCTAAGGAAAGAGTGAGGGGGATAGGATGAGCGACGATACTGCCGCAGCCGCGGCGCCGCTGACATATGACATTCGCAAGGTTCTGGCGGCGCTGCCTCATCGTTACCCCTTGCTTCTGGTGGATCGGGTTGCCGCGCTGAACATTGGCGAGGACATCCACGCGGTGAAGGCCGTCTCGTTCAACGAGGCGTTCTTTCAGGGCCATTTCCCCGGCCGCCCGATCATGCCCGGCGTGCTTCAGATCGAGGCGCTGGCGCAGGCGGCGGCCATTCTGGCCATCGAGACTCTGGAACTGGCCGGCAGCAACAAGCTGGTCTATTTCATGAGCATCGAGGACGCCAAGTTCCGTGCTCCTGTCGAGCCGGGCGTACTGCTCGATCTCAAGGTGGGCTTTATCCAGAAGCGCGCGCGCGTGTGCAAATTCTGGGGCAAGGCGGAAATTGACGGCAAGGTGACCTGCGAGGTTAACTTTACCGCGATGATCGCCGATCCGCCCAAGGATTGATTCAACTGGACAAGCAAGCGGCGCGCGTCTATGCGCGCCGCTTCTCATTCAGGCCGGTCGGAACCGGCCGTTTTTGCGAAAGTGAATGCCATGGCCAAGGCTAACATCCATCCCGACTACCACTTCATCAACGTGCAGATGACCGACGGTACCGTTTTCCAGACCCGTTCGACCTACGGCAAGGAAGGCGACACGCTGGCTCTGGACATCGACCCGACCTCGCACCCGGCATGGACCGGCGGTAACGCCCGTCTGCTGGATCAGGGCGGCCGCGTGGCGCAGTTCAACAAGCGCTTTGGCGGGCTTTCGCTTACCAAGAAGTAAGCGTTTTACGGGGCGCGGCGGGCCTGCACCGGCCTGTCGCGCGCCTGCTCTGTCATATGGCATGAGCGAAAATGGCGGGTGTGGGAAAAATTTTTCACGAAAAGTGAAAATAACTCTTTCCATCTCCGCCAAGCTGGTGCAAAGGGCCGCTCCCGGCAGGGACGGCGCGGTTGAAAAACCCCGCAAAAATAGAGTGGCGATTATAGCTCAGTTGGTTAGAGCGCCGGTTTGTGGTACCGGAGGTCGAGGGTTCGAACCCCTTTAATCGCCCCATTTTTCTAAAGCAGCAGCGGCCTCAACGGGCCGCTTTTTTATTGCCCTTTCTGCTTTTTATCGGCCTTCCTATACGCGTAAAAACCATGGTGCTGGTCCCATGGCCCCCTTGCCGCGCGCGATGCGGCCTGCCAAAGCAATGGCGCGCGCCGAAAGGGTCGGCGCTTTTGCGGTTATTGATCGGTCATGCACGGTTTTGCCAATCCCGCCCGTTTCCTGCGTATTGCCCGCTGGGCCACGCCGCTCTGTCTGTTGCTGGGGCTGGCGCTGGCCACATGGGCGCTGGTGTGGGGCGTGTTCTTTGCCCCCGCCGATACGCTTCAGGGCGATACGGTGCGAATCGTTTACCTGCATGTGCCCACCGCCTGGCTGGGCATGGGCGGGTGGAGCGCGATAGCGATCGCCAGCTTTACAGAAATCGTCTGGCGCCACCCGCTGGCCGGGATTGCGGCGCGGGCCGTGGCGCTGCCGGGCGCGGTGTTTACCGCGCTGTGTCTGATCACAGGCTCGATCTGGGGACGTCCGGCTTGGGGCACATGGTGGGTGTGGGATGGGCGGCTGACCTCGATGCTGGTGCTGCTGTTCCTCTATTTCGGCTATATGGCGCTCGACGCCGCCGCGCGAGGCAGCCAGCAGGCGGGGCAGGGGCAGAGCCGCATCACCGCCATTTTCGGCCTTGTGGGGGCCGTTAACATCCCGGTGATCCATTATTCGGTCACCTGGTGGAACAGCCTGCACCAGCCGCCCAGCATCACCATGGGCAAATCAGCCATGGCGGCCGATTTCCTCGTGCCGTTGCTGATCGCCACGGTCGGTTTCTCGCTGATCTTTGGCGGGATCGTGATGGCGCGGATGCGCACCATTCTGGCCGATGAACAGGCTGAGGCGCGGCTTCGTCGTAAAGCGATGCGGGCGCAGGCTCCGGGCGCCGGGGAGGCTTGGTAATGACCGAGACATTTGACCAATGGCAATTCGTGATCGCCGCCTATGCATTAGGGGGCGCGACAACATTGGGTCTTGCGGCCTATAGCTGGCTGGCGATGCGCCGGGCCGAGGCGCGCCGCGATAAAGTTCGAGAGGGTTAAATGGCGGTTCGGGCCAAACATCAACGTCTGGTTTTGCTGGGCATCGCGCTGGTCGCGCTGATCGGGGCGGGTTTGCTGGCAACGTGGGCGCTGCGCAGCCAGGCCAGCTATTTCTATGTGCCCGCCGATATGGCCGCCAATCCGCCGGAATCGGATCGCGCCGTGCGCCTTGGCGGCATGGTCGAACGCGGCAGCATGAAGAATGCGGCCGATGGCGTGACCGTCAACTTCATCGTTTCGGATGGCAAGGCGCGCATTCCGGTGCGCTTCGCCGGCATCCGCCCCGCGCTGTTCGTCGAGGGCAGCGGCGTTGTGGCCGAGGGCAAGCTGGGCCGCGACGGGACTTTCGTGGCCGACAATCTGCTGGCCAAGCACGATGAGAAGTACGTGCCGCGCGAGATGAAAGATATGCAGCAGGCTCGCAAGGCCATCGAAAACACCAAATGAGGATTTCCCCCCGTGCTTCCTGAAATCGGTTTGGGCCTGTTGTGGCTGGCGGCGGCACTGGCCGGTCTGCAATTGCTGGCGGGCGGATTGTCGCTGAGCGCCAATGGCGGCGGCATGGCGGGCATCGTGCGCCCGGTGGCGATCGTGCAGGGTGTTTTGGCCGCGGCGGCGATGGGCATCCTGATCTGGCTGTTCGTGCAGACCGATCTGTCGGTCAAGCTGGTGGCGGAAAACAGCCATTCGGCAAAACCGCTGATGTACAAGATCGCGGGCACTTGGGGCAATCACGAGGGCTCGATGCTGCTCTGGGTGACGGTGATGGGGCTGGGCGGGGCGTTTGTCGCCGCCGTTGAGCGCCGGTTGCCCGAACCCACGATGATGGCGACGCTGGCGGGGCAGGCTTTTGTCAGCCTTGGCTTCTATGCCTTCCTGCTGTTCGCCTCCAATCCCTTTGCGCGGCTCTATCCGGTGCCGGAGGATGGCAATGGGCTTAACCCGCTGCTGCAAGACCCCGGCCTCGCGTTCCATCCGCCCACGCTTTATCTGGGCTATGTCGGGCTTTCGATCGCCTTCTCCTTTGCCATCGGCGCGTTGATCACGCGGCAGGTCGGGCCCGATTTCGCCCGCGCGATGCGGCCCTGGGTGCTGGGCGCGTGGATCTTTCTGACCGTGGGTATCACGGCGGGCAGCTATTGGGCCTATTACGTGCTGGGCTGGGGCGGCTGGTGGTTCT
Organism: Novosphingobium sp. SG751A; assembly: GCF_013149295.1. Taxonomy (GTDB): domain Bacteria; phylum Pseudomonadota; class Alphaproteobacteria; order Sphingomonadales; family Sphingomonadaceae; genus Novosphingobium. Next base: position 359,863 of record NZ_JABGCB010000001.1, on the reverse strand, counting down.
GGGACCCGGTTGAGAACGCCTCGCTGATGCCTTGGCTGGCGGCGACGGCTCTGCTGCATAGTTGCAGTGTTCTGGCCGCGCGCAATGCGTTGCGGGCGTGGACGGTGATGCTGGGCGTGGTGGCCTTCTCCATGTCGATGGTGGGTACCTTCCTTGTGCGTTCGGGCATTCTGACCTCGGTTCATGCCTTTGCGGTCGATCCGCGCCGGGGCGGGTTCATTCTGGCCTTGCTGGCGATCTATATCGGCGGGGCCTTGTTGCTCTTCGCCCTGCGCGCCGCTACCGTGACCGAGGGCGAACGCTTTGCCATCACTAGCCGCGAGGGCGCGCTGGTGTTCAACAATGTCATGCTTTCCTCGATTCTTGGCATCACGCTGATCGGCACGCTCTATCCGCTGTTTACCGAGGCGATGGGGACCAAGGTTTCGGTCGGCCCGCCCTATTTCACGCCGGTTTCGGCGATGTTTGCGGTGCCGATGTTTGTCGTGCTGCTGTTCGGGCCGATGCTGCGCTGGCGACGGGACAAGTTTTCGCGCGTTTCGGGCGTGCTGGCGCTGCCGCTGGTGGTGGCCCTGATCGCGGGGGGTTGGGCCTTTGCGGTGGGCGTGCGCCATGTGTTGCCGCTGCTGGGGCTGGCGCTGGGGCCTGCGCTGGTGGTGGCCAGTGTGCTGCCGCTGCGTGGCCGTTCGGTGCTGCGTGCGCCCCTCAGCCTGTGGGGCATGGTGATTGCCCATGCCGGGATCGGCGTGGCGCTGTTCGGCATGGCGTCCGACAGTGCGTTTACGGTTGAAAAGCTGGTCGCCGCCAAGGTGGGCGAGGTCCAGCAGGTCGGCCCGTGGAGCATTAAGCTGGCCGAGGTGGCCCCGATTGCCGGGCAGAACTGGACCGCGATGGAAGGCGTACTGAAGGCGCGCTATGACGGCGGGGCCGAGGTCACCTTGCGCCCGCAATCGCGCACTTTCTGGGCCCCGCTCCAGACCAATGCGGTTTCGGCGCTGAAAGGTCGCTGGAATGGTCAGCTTTATACGGTGCTGGGAGATGAGACGGTGTCGGACAAGGGCGAGAGCCGTTGGCAATTGCGCCTCTGGTGGAAGCCCTATGTGCCGCTGATCTGGATCGGGGGCCTGTTGGTGGCGCTGGGTGGTGGTCTGGCTTTGCTCAGCCGCGTGGCGCAGGATTTGAAGCGCCGTCTGGCGCGGGCCAAGGGCGGTCATCGGCGCGATGAAGTGGCGGCTTTGGCCAAGGGAGATGCGGCATGAGCAAGGACAATCCCGCCAAGGCCCCGCGCTGGGCGCTGTGGCTGCCTTTGGCGCTGTTTGCCGGTTTTGTGGTGCTGGTGGTGGTCGGGCTGGTCAAGCCCAAGAACACCGATATTGCCAGCCAGATGGTGGGTAAGCCTTTGCCCGCCTTTACCCTGCGCGCGGCGGCCGATGAGCGGCCTGGTCTGGCCACGGGTGATTTTCAGACCGGCAAGCCGCAATTGCTGAATATCTTTGCCAGCTGGTGCATTCCCTGTCGCGCTGAGGCGCCGGTGCTGGATGAATTGCGCCGTCAGGGCGTGACGATCAACGCCATCGCCATCCGCGATCATAAGGCCGATCTGGCGGCATTTTTGGGCCAGTACGGCAATCCCTATGCGCGGATCGGCGCGGATGACGTCTCGGCGGTGCAATTGGCGATCGGTTCGAGCGGCGTGCCCGAAACCTTCGTCATCGATGGCAAGGGCGTGATCCGTTACCAGCATATCGGCGACATTCGGCCTGAGCAGATCCCTGACATCCTGCGCCTGTTGAAGGAGGCGCAGTGATGATTCGCACGCTTTTTGCCGCTTTGGTGTTGATGTTGGCAGGGCCTGTCTGGGCCGATGATTCGATGCCGCCTGCGCCTTGGGCCTATCGTCAGTTGCCCGACCCCGCGCAGGAGGCCAAGGCCAAGGCGCTGATGGAAACGCTGCGCTGTCTGGTCTGTCAGAGCCAGTCGATTGCCGATTCTGACGCCTCGATTGCGGGCGACATGCGCTCGCAGGTGCGCGAGCGCATCGCCGCGGGCGAGGACCCGGAGGCGATCCGCGCCTGGCTGATCCAACGTTATGGCGATTATGTCAGCTATGAGCCGCGCGTCAGCGCCGCGACATGGCCGCTGTTTGCCGCGCCTCTGCTGCTGCTGGCGCTGGCGGCGTTTTTGCTGCGCAAAAGGTTTACCAGCGGAACGGAGACTGAGGCATGACCTGGGTGGTTTTGATCGCGCTGGTGGTGCTGGTGCTGGCGGTTTTGCTGTGGCTGATGCGGCGGCGGCGTGAGGGCTGGGAGGCGGTGGCCGCAGCGCTGATGGTCGGTCTTGCCGGCTATGCGTTGCAAGGCCAGCCCGCGATGCCCTCGGCCATGAAGGCGCCGAGCAATCCGGCGGCGGGCAATGGCAAGGCTTTGGTCGAGGAGCGGCAGAAGCTGTCGGGGCAGGACCCGACCAAGAATCGCTGGATCGTACCGGGCGATGCGCTGGCGATGCATGGCCAATATGCCGAGGCGGCTACGGTTTTGCGCGGGGCGGTCGAGGCCGATCCCAAGAATGGCGATGCGTGGCTGGCGATTGCCAATGCGCTGGTCAGCCATGCCGAGGGCAATATTTCGCCCGCCGCGCTCTATGCCTTCCGTCAGGCGCAGAATGCCGATCCCAAGGCGCCGGGGCCGTCCTTCTTTCTTGGACTGGCGATGGCGCGGGCGGGGCGTTTTGACGAAACGCGCAGCCTCTGGGCCGATCTGGTGGCCAAGGCGCCCGCCGATGCACCGTGGCGCGATGATATTGCCATGCGTTTGAAGCGCTTGGACGAATTGATGGCGATGCTGCGCCAGCGCGCGCAGGCTGAGGCCGCCGCCCCGCAAGGCGCGCCGATGGCGCCCCCCATGGCCGCCCCAATGGCAGCGCCGCAATAAGCGGTTGGGCAGCGCGGCGGGATGCAAACGGCTGTTGCCGGGGCATTGCCGCGCTGCTAATCGCCGGGCCTTGCCGCTTTTCGCGGCGACTCAGGGGCATAGGCATGATGCAGCCAGTGGCGCAGCCGGGCGAGACCGATAAGGTCGAACACTCTACCACCCATCACGGATCACATGGCGGCCTGCCCAAGCTGGCGCTGGGGGCGATGGGCGTGGTGTTTGGCGACATCGGCACCAGCCCGCTTTACGCGATGCGCGACACTTTTGCCGGGCATCACCGCCTGCCGCTCGACCAATTGCATGTTTACGGCATCATCAGCCTGATGTTCTGGTCGATGATGGTGATTGTGACGTTGAAATATGTCTCAATTATCATGCGCGCGGATAACCGAGGCGAGGGCGGGTCGCTGGCCCTGCTGGCTTTGGTCAATCAGCATATTTCGGGCAAGCGCTGGTCGGCGGGTATCGTGCTGCTGGGCGTGTTTGCCACTTCGCTGTTCTATGGCGATTCGATGATTACGCCCGCCGTGTCGGTGATGGGTGCGATTGAGGGGCTGGCCGTTTACGAACCGGGGATGCATGGCGCGGTCGTGCCGATGGTGGTGGTGATCCTGATCGGCCTGTTTCTGATCCAGAGCCGCGGCACGGCCAAGGTTGCGGCCTTTTTTGGCCCGGTCATGCTGGTCTATTTCGCGGTGATCGCGGTCTTGGGCGTGATGAGCATTCTGGAGCATCCCGGCGTGATCGCCGCGCTTTCGCCCCATTTTGCCGCCGCCATGTTTGTGGCCGATCCGATGCGCGGATTTCTGGCGATGGGTTCGGCGGTGCTGGCCGTGACGGGCGCCGAGGCGCTTTATGCCGATATGGGCCACTTTGGGCGTCCGCCGATTCGCCTGTCGTGGCTGGCCATCGTGCTGCCTTCGCTGGTGCTCAATTATCTGGGGCAGGCATCGCTGCTGGTGCGTGTGGGCGCGCCCGCTCTGGCCAGCCCGTTCTATTTCCTCGCGCCCGAATGGTTTCAGTGGCCCTTGCTGGGTCTGGCCAGTCTGGCCGCGATCATTGCGTCGCAGGCGGTCATCACCGGCGCTTTTTCGGTGACGCAGCAGGCGATCCAGCTGGGCTTTATCCCGCGCATGTCGATCAAATACACCAGCGTGAACGCCGGGCAGATCTATATTCCGGTCATCAACTGGGCGCTGATGATCGCGGTGATCCTGCTGGTGTTTGTGTTCAAGGAAAGCTCGAACCTGACGGCGGCCTATGGCATCGCGGTGACGGGCGCGATGATGATCGACAATTTCCTGCTGGCGGTGATGCTGTTTGTGGTGTGGAAATGGGCCAAGTGGCTGGCGATCCCCTTGCTGGTGGTCTTTACGCTGCTCGATTTCGGTTATCTCTCGGCCAATCTGACGAAGATCCCCGATGGCGGCTGGGTGCCGCTGGTGATGGGCCTGGCGATTTTCACCCTGCTCACCACATGGTCCAAGGGGCGCGCGCTGATGCGGGCCAGTATGGCCGAGGGCACGATCCCGTTTGAGGTCTTCGCCAAGAGCGCCCATTCCAGCGCGCAGCGCGTGGCGGGCACGGCGATCTTCATGTCATCGACGCGGGGCGGGGTGCCTTCGGCGCTGCTGCATAATATCAAGCATAACAAGGTGCTGCATGAACGCGTGGTGGTGCTGACCATCGCCATTCAGGACGTGCCGGTGCTGGAGGACGGCGAGCGGATCGAACTTAAAAACTTCGGTCAGGGCTTCTACAAGATGGCGATCAAGTTCGGCTTTCTTGAGGATACCGATGTGCCCGCCGCGCTCAAGGGTGTGACGCTGGACGGCGTGCCGATCGACATGATGAAGACCAGCTTCTTCCTCTCGCGCCAGACTTTGATCGCCTCGTCCAAGCCGGGCATGGCGATCTGGCGCGAAAAGCTGTTTGCATGGATGATGCGCAATGCGGCATCCGCGATGGAATTCTTCCGCCTGCCCGTCAACCGCGTGGTCGAACTGGGCAGCCAGGTCGAGATCTAAATAGAGGGGCGGGAAGGGTAAAACTTTCCCGCCCTACAGATTTTTTCGCTCTGCACGGTGGTCGATCCGCGCTTTGATACCCATATGACGCCACAACCCCGGGGCCGGGGATTCGCGATAACACAGGAGAAAGTCATGGCCTTCACTCTTCCCGAACTGCCCTATGCCAAGGACGCCTTTGGCACGGTCCTCTCGGCCGAAACCTTTGATTATCACCATGGCAAGCATCACAATGCCTATGTCACGCAGGCCAACGACCAGATCAAGGGCACCGATCTGGAAGGCAAGAGCCTGCTCGAAGTGATCGCGGCCGCCAAGGCTGCGGGCAACAAGAAGCTGTTCAACGCTTCGGCCCAGATCTGGAACCACACGTTCTATTGGCTGGGCCTGTCGCCGGAAAAGACCGCTCCTTCGGCCGAACTGCTGGCCAAGATCGACGCCGATCTGGGCGGCCTCGACGCGTTTAAGGCCGCGATCAAGGCTGAAAGCGCTGGCCATTTCGCCAGCGGCTGGGGCTGGCTGGTGTTGGAAGACGGCAAGCTCAAGGTGACGAGCTATCACGACGCCGACACCCCCGTCGCCTATGAAGGCGTGAAGCCGCTCTTCACGCTCGACGTTTGGGAACACGCCTATTACGTCGATTATCGTAACCTGCGCCCCAGCTACCTCGACGCGCTGCTCGACCATGTGAACTGGGCGTTTGTCGAAGCCAACCTCGATGGCGAAGGCGCCGCCCGCGCGGATCAGCAGGGTTGATCTATTCGCTTCGCGATTGATTTTTGCAGGGGGACTTGTCCCCCTGCACCCCCATTATGGGGTTTGGGATGGTCCTGAGGCTTTGCGCTTTGGGGCTATTTTTATGAAAAAGTCTGCGGCGCCGATTGAGTGCGCCGCAGGCTTTTATTTTTCAACGCCGCGTCCGACATGCAAGGTCGAACAGACATTAACGGGAGCGCGATGGACCAGTCCCTCGCATTCAATCTTCCTTGGAATCCTCCTCCGCCCCTAACCCATGCTTCAACAGCATCGGCATCTGGGCAAAGGTGAACAGGAAGGACAGCGGCATAAACAGCCAGATCTTCATCGCCAACCAAGTGTCGAAATTGTGATTCGCCTGATTGTAGAAGTGGCGCAGCACCTCATTCAGCACCGCGAGGAACAGGAAGAACCAGCCCCAGTTGCGCGACAGCTTCATCCATCCTTCGTCGGACAGGCCTGCAAAGGCGTCCTCCAGCAGAATTTTGAGCAGTGCATGCCCGCGCATCAACCCGATCAGCAGAGCCAGCCCGCTGGCGACATAGATCGCGGTAGGCTTGATCTGCACCCAAGTGGCGTCATGCAGCAGCACCGTGAGGCCGCCAAAGAACACGACCAGGCCTGAGGAGAGCCACAGCATCGGCCCGATCCGCCCCAGCCTCCATTTCGAAACGACCAGCGCCACCAGCGTTGCGACGATAAACACCACCGTGCTTTTGGTGATGGCCACCACATCACCGATCCCCGCTTCGCCGCCCGCCGGGCGTGATGCGCGATAGGCGAGGAAAAAGGCCAGCATCGGCCCATAATCGATGACGATATTGAGCCAGCCCGACTTCTTCTTCGTCGCGCTCATGCCGCAACCCCGGCGATCACGCGGGCCACAAGGTCCGGGTCAAACGGGCGCAGGTCGTCGATGGTTTCGCCCACGCCAATGGCATGGATCGGCAGGCCATATTGCTCGGCCGCCGCCACCAGCACGCCGCCGCGCGCGGTGCCGTCCAGCTTGGTCATCACCAAGCCGGTCACCCCGGCCACCTCGCGGAACACCTCGATCTGGGCCAAAGCGTTCTGGCCGTTGGTGGCGTCCAGCACCAGCACGACATCATGCGGCGCTGCCGGGTTCAAACGGCCCAGAACGCGGCGGATCTTGGCCAGCTCATCCATCAATTCGCGCTTGTTCTGCAAGCGCCCGGCGGTGTCCACGATCAGCGCGTCAGTGCCCTTGTCGGTCGCGGCTTTCACCGCGTCGAACACCACGCTGGCCGGATCGCCGCCCTCGGGACCTTTGATGATCGGCACGCCCAAGCGATCCGCCCAGACGCCCAACTGCCCGATGGCCGCTGCGCGGAAGGTGTCGCCTGCGGCCAGCATCACCGCATAATCCTGTTCCTGAAACAGATGGGCCAGCTTGGCGATGGTCGTGGTCTTGCCGCTGCCGTTGACGCCGATGACCAACACGACATGCGGGCGCGGAAAGGCGGTGACGTCCAGCGGCTTGGCCACCGGGCGCAGGATCGCGGCGATTTCCTCGGCCACGGCGGCGCGGATGGCGGTTTCATCGACGCCATTGTCAAACCGCGTGGCGGCCAGACGCTCGCGAATGCGGGCCGCCGCGCGCGGGCCAAGGTCGGACAGGATCAGCGCGTCTTCAAGGTCATCCAACTGATCCTCGGTCAGGCGCGCGGCCCCGCCCAGCAGACCGGCGATATTGCCCGTCAGCCGGTCGCTCGTTTTGGCAAAACCGCCCAACAGGCGCTCGGACCAACTATCGGCACTCATGCCAGCATTCCTTCGATCAAACATGTGGGTGTGATGGTGATGACGGCCCCGCGCTGCGCACCGGCAGGCGCGCGAATGGAGGCGAAATTTTCCGCATGGCCCGTCCCGTCGCGTTCGACCAGAATCGTCTGGGGCCGCCCGATCAGGCTTTCCTGCCATGCATGACGCTGGGCCGCGACCGCTTCGCGCAGGGCGGCGGCGCGGGAGAGCACGACCTCGCGGGCCACCTGCGGCATACGCGCGGCGGGCGTGCCGGGGCGTGGGGAATAGGGGAAGATATGGCCATGGACGATGGCCAGTTCGGCAATGATCGACAGGTTGGCCTGATGGGCGGCCTCATCCTCGGTCGGGAAACCGGCGATGATGTCGGCGCCGATCGCCATATCCGGGCGCAAGGCCTTCAACCGCGCCACCAGATCCAGCGCATCGGCCCGGCTGTGGCGGCGTTTCATGCGCTTCAGGATCAGATCGTCGCCATGTTGCAGCGAAAGATGCAGATGGGGCATCAGCCGCGCTTCCCCGGCCAGCAGGTCGAACAATTCAGGATCGATCTCCACCCCATCGACCGATGACAGACGCAGGCGCGCCAGTTCGGGCACTTCGCGCAGGATCTCGGCCACCAGGGCCCCCAGACGCAGCCCGAAATCCTGACCCCAGGAGGTGAGGTCCACCCCCGTCAGCACCACTTCGCCCACGCCGCCCGCGACATGTTCGCGCACTTCGGCCACGACATCGGCCGGCAGGCGCGAGCGTGACGGCCCGCGCCCCTGCGGTATGATGCAGAAGGTACAGGCATGATCGCAGCCATTCTGTACCGCGACAAAGGCCCGCGTATGGCCCACCGAGCGCGCCGCCACCGGGGCCAGATCGGGCACATTCCACGCCCGCGCATCCAGCTTTGCCGCATTGGCGATCAAGCCGTCCACCTCAGGCATGGCGGCAATTGCCTCACGCTCGATCTCGGCGGCGCAGCCCGTCACCATCAGGCGCGCATCGGGGCTGTTGCGGCGCGCGCGGCGGATGGCTTGCCGCGTCTGGCGCAGCGCCTCGGCCGTCACGGCGCAGGAATTGATGACCACCAGATCGGTTTCACCCGCCAGCATCGCCTGCATCCGCTCGCTTTCGGCCAGATTCATCCGGCAGCCCAGAGAGACGACCTCAACGCTCATGCGAGATAGTCAGAAAGCTCGAAGCTGCCGCGAAAGGCCTCGGTGGCCGGGCCGGTCATGATGATCCGGTTATCCGCGCCCCATTCGATCACCAGCGTGCCGCCCGGCAGCGTGACCTCGACGCGGCGGTCCACAAGGCCCCGACGCATGGCGCTCACCGCCGTGGCGCAGGCCCCGGTGCCGCAGGCAAGGGTAATGCCCGAGCCGCGCTCCCACACGCGCAGGCGGATGGCGCTGCGCGAGACAATCGTGGCGACATTGACGTTGATGCGCTCAGGGAAGAGCGGGTCATGCTCGATGATCGGGCCAATGCGGGCCAGATCGACGGCGTCGGTGTCGGGGGTGAAAAAGATCACATGCGGATTGCCGACGTTGACCGCCGTGGGGTCCTGCAAATCTTCCCAGCCGACAGGCATGGTCAGCGTATCCATGGCAAAGCCCAAGGGAATCGCATCCCAGTCAAAGCGCGGTACGCCCATATCGACACTGATCCCGGCATCGCTCGGCTCGGTGGTCAGGATGCCGCCCTGCGTTTCGATCCGGGCGGGGCGGCCATGCAGCAGGCCGACCGCGCGACTGGCATTGCCGCAGGCGCCGCTTTCGCTGCCGTCCGCATTGAAAAACCGCATCCGGAAATCGGCCACATCCGACCCGTCCAGCACAACCAGTTGGTCACAGCCGATGCCGGTGTGGCGGTTGGCCAGCGCGGCGGCCAGCGAGGTGGTGATTTCGGGCAAGGCTTCGCCGCGCCCATCAAGGACGACGAAGTCATTGCCCAGCCCGTGCATCTTGACAAAACCTATGCGCATGGGCCGCGCTCTATGCCTGTTGGCGCCTCAGGTCCACCCTTTTAGGCGGTGCGGAGCCACTCTTGCGGCACAGTTGATGGCTGGGTCGATGGTGCGGGCTCGGCCTGACGGCTGCTGGCCAGCGAAACGTCATGGGCGTGGGGCGCCAGCAGCGCGCGTTCGGCCAGAAATTCGCGGGTGGCCTGTGCGTCTTGAGGTTTGCCGTAGAGATAGCCCTGGCCTTTGAAGCTGCCCAAAGACTGCAGGCTTTCGAGCAATTCGGTCGATTCGACCCCCTCGGCCGTAATCGGCAGGCCCAGACCCTTGCCCAGCAGCGCGATGGTTTCCACGATGGTGCGGCTGTCGGAATCCTCCTGCATGGCCAGCACAAAACTGCGGTCGATCTTGATGCGATCAAAAGGCAGCTTGCGTAGTTGGGCAAAGGAGGAATAGCCGGTGCCGAAATCATCGAGGCTGATCGTGATGCCCTGATTGCGCAGCGAGGTGACGAGCGCCTGAACCACAGCGATATTCTGGTGCAGGCTGGTTTCGGTGATTTCCACCTCCAGCCGCTGGGGCGGGAATTGCGCCTCGACCAGCAGCTTGAGCAGCTTTTGCGCAAACCACGGGTCGCGCAATTGCAGCGGCGAGATATTGACCGAGAGCGTGAGGCGCGGGTGCCATTCGCGCGCATCGCGCAGGGCCTGACGGATCAGCGATTCGGACATTTCGGCGATCACGCCGATTTCCTCGGCAATCGGGATGAACACATCCGGCCCGATCAGGCCAAAGGTGGGCGAATGCCAGCGCGCCAGCATTTCAAAGCCCAGCACTTCGCCTGTGGCCAGATCGACCTGTTGTTCATAATAAGGCACGAATTCGCCTGCCGGGATCGCCTCGCGGATCGCCAGTTCCAGTTCGCAGCGATAGCGCAATTCGGTTTCCAGCGATTCCTCGAACCACAGCGGGGCAGGGCGCGCCTGCTTCTTGGCATGAAACAGCGCAACCTCGGCCAGATGCAGCAGGCCATTGGCGTCGATAGGCGCATTGCCCAGCCGGTTCTGGCGATCGCCGCTGGCCAGCCCCACGCTGGCGCTCAGCCGGTGGTTTTCCAGCTTGCGGTCCATCGTGGCCAGCATGGCGTCGGCAATATGATCAACGCGTTCGGGATGGCCCGGCGTAAAGGGAATGACACAGGCGAATTCATCGCCGCCTAGCCGAGCCAGCAGAGCCTCGGGAGGCAAGAGCGCCTCGATCCGCTGTGCCGTGTCGGTCAACAGGAGATCGCCGCCGGCAGTGCCGATCTTGTCATTGATGACCTTGAAGTCATTGATGTCGAGCATCACCAGCGCCGCCGTTTCGCCGCGTTCGCGCAGCGTCGCCAGCAACTGATTGGCGCGCGGGGCAAAGGAATGGCGGTTAAGGCAGCCGGTCAGCGGATCGGTCTGCTCCATCTGGCGGGCCAGATCTTCGGCCTGACGGCGCGCGACCACTTCGCCATGCAGATCCTGATACCGGCGCCAGCCAAAGATGACGAGCGCGATGTTAAGCAAAAGCGCATTGGTCAGCAGTTGATCCGGGCCAAGCCCGATGCCGCTGGCCCGCGCCCAAACCTGCGAGAGCGCCTTCCCGCCGATGGCGGCGACCATGCAGGTTGCCGTGACCGCAATGGCCAGCGCGAGCATATCATTGCGCGCGGACCGGGAGGGCCGAGCGTCTGGCTGTGAATTGGCCCGCTGGATCTTGGCAATGACGGACATGGAGATGGCTTGCCCCTGAAGCGCGAATTTGGATGAAATCTAGGATCAGGTTGTAAAATTTGCGTTAATAATTGTCGCGGCGGCGGGGTTGGGCGGGGCGGACCGCGCAGAGGGCGAATATATCGCGCGCAAAGAAAAAGGCGACCCGAAGGTCGCCTTATCCTGTATCTCTCTTGAAAAAGAGAAAATGGTCGGGGAAAGAGGATTCGAACCTCCGGCCCCTGCCTCCCGAAGACAGTGCTCTACCAGGCTGAGCTATTCCCCGACCGGAGCGGCTCTCTAAGAGCGCCGCTGGGCAGGAGGGCGCCTATATAGGGGGGTATTCGGGTTGGCAAGCGGCAAGTGGCAAGTTTTTTCAAAAACCGATGCATTTTTTCGAAAAACCGCAGAAATCCCGGCTTTTCAAAGTTTTCCACAGGGCTGATTTACGCCGCCAGCCCCAAACGGCCCCCGGAATGGCCCCCCTGACCCTCGCCGCTGAACCGCCCCACGGCGTTGATGAGCACGTTGGTTTCGCCCGAAAGCGCCTGCAGCGCGGCGTTGCTTTCCTCGACCATGGCGGCGTTTTGCTGGGTTGATTGGTCAAGGATGCGGAAGGTGTCGCCCACTTGCGAAAGGTCTTCGGCATTGCTGTGGGCTGCGTCGGCAATCGCGCCCACGGCCTGCGCAATCTGGCCGATCTGGCCGATGATGCCTTGCAACGCCTCGCCGGTCTGGAGCACCTGCGCCACGCCTTCGGAAACCTGATGGGTGGATGTGTCGATCAACTGCTTGATGCCATTGGCCGCGTCCGCGCTGCGCTGGGCCAGCGCGCGCACTTCATTGGCGACAACGGCAAAGCCCTTGCCCGCATCCCCGGCGCGCGCGGCCTCGACCCCCGCGTTCAGCGCCAGCAGGTTGGTCTGGAACGCAATGCCGTCGATCAGGGTGATGATCTGGCGGATCTCCTGCGCGGATTTCTCGACCAGTTCCATCGTCGCCATCGCGCGGCTGACGACATGCTGGCCATCATTGGCGCTTTGCTGAGCCTGATCCAGTGCGGCATTGACCGAGGCGGCGCTCTGGGCGGTATCGCGTGCGGCCTCGACAAGCCGGTGCATGGTGGAGCCGGCCTGTTCGACGCGGGCGGCCTGTTGCTCGGTGCGCAGGGCCAGATCGTTGCTGGCGGTGCGGATTTCGGCTGACCCGGCCTGAATGACGCTGGAAGCGCGCGAAACCTGGCTGACCAGTGCGGCCAGATCGCCCACCGAACGGTTGAAGTCCTCGCGCAGTTCCTCGAACTGGGCCGGAAAGCGGCGGTTGAGCCGGTGGGCCAGATTGCCGCGCGCCAGCGCCTGCATCGCGGCACCGATTTCCTCGACGACTTCGCGCCGCTCGGCCTCGACGCTTTCACGCTCGCGCTCTGCGGCAAGGGTGATGCGCTCCTTTTCCTCTTGCGCGACCTCCTGCTGGATCATCACCTGCGACAATTTCTGCACAAGCGCGATGAGCACCCCGGTTTCCACCAGCAGGATCACCGCATGCAGAACCACGCGAAAGAAATCACCCGTGGCGCCAAACACCAGCGAAGGCGCAATATAGCTGAGCAGCAGGTGATGAAGCGCCGTGACCACGGTTGCCGCAATGACAGGGCGCCAGTCGACCAGAACGGGCAGCATCGCGATCAGCGCAAAGAAGGTCATGTGCAGATCGACCTGCCATGTAGCGCCGTTCCATTGATAGAGCAGCACCGCGCTGAACAGCGGCAGGGTGGCGCCCATGGCGATGCGCGCCACCGCGTCATCCTTGCCAGACATCAACAGCAAGGTCGGCACCGCCACCAGCCCCAGCGCCAGCAAGACCGGGGTAAAGCCCGAACCGGCGATCATGCTGCCCATCAGCACCAGAATGGTGATCAGCCAGCATACGCCCACAAGGGCTTTCATCCCCAGATGACGCAGATTGATAATTTCATGCATGACTTATCCTTGGCGATTGGCAGATGGAAAGTTTGAAGGAGACCGGCAAAGCGAAGAGGGGACGGCGAAAACCAGCGCCCCCGCACCCAGCGCGGAGAAAGGCGTATACTGCTGGCGGCCCCCGATCAGGATCAGGCTTCCCCTCGCAATTCCGCGGCCCGTCAGGGGCAGGCCCTGCTCTCTGGCCCAAAGGGCCGCCCCGGCGCTGTGCCCGGGCAAAGGCAGCACCAGCACCGCCATCCCGGCCCGCGGCCAAAGCGCGATCAGCGGCACCAGCACCAGCACCAAGGCCAGTTGAGCGACGGCCAATTGCCGATAGGGAAGGATAACGGATCTCAACACAGGCAACCCATGGGAATGAGGGATATTTGCTCGTTTTACCGAGTAGACTTTGGCATTTCGCGCGGAGGTATTACGCAAACATCCATAGATGGCGTGGGGCGATTGCCGGTGGCTTTCGGCGCGGGGCGGCGTTAGATGAGGGTGATGCAGACCGACAGCTCTCACTCTCGCCGCCATTGGGAATGGCAATATCTCGATCTGATGCGCCAGATCTGGGAAACGGGCGATGAGAGGCGCGATCGTACGGGTGTGGGCACGCGATCGCTGTTCGGGGCGACGATTCGCTGTGACCTGTCCGATGGGCGTATGCCGCTGGTCACCACCAAGCGGGTGTTCTGGAAAACGGCGACGCGCGAATTTTTGTGGTTCCTGACCGGTGATACCAATATCCGTGCGCTCTGTACGCAGGGGGTGGAGATCTGGACCGACTGGCCGCTGGCGCATTATCGGCGCGAGACGGGGGATCACATCAGCCGTGAGGATTTTTCCGCGCGTATCGTGGCCGATGTGGAATTTGCGGCGCGCTGGGGCGATCTTGGCCCGGTCTATGGCAAGCAATGGGTGAACTGGCCGACCTATGAGCCGGCCGGTTTTGATGAAAAGGGTGATGGGCTTTACCGGCTGGGGCAGGGGATCAATCAGGTGGCTGATCTGGTCCATGCGCTGAAAACCAATCCGGGCAGCCGCCGCCATATCGTCGAAGGCTGGAATGTGGCCGAAGTGGACGCGATGGCGCTGCCGCCCTGCCACAAGACCTATCAGTTCCACGTGGCCGACGGGCGCCTGTCGGGCATCCTGTATCAGCGCAGCGCGGATCTGGCGCTGGGCGTGCCGTTCAACCTGTGGGGCGCGGCGCTGTTTGTGCGGTTGCTGGCGGCGCAGACCGGGCTGGAGCCGGGCGAGCTGGTGTGGATGGGGGGCGATGTGCATCTCTATCTCAACCATGGCGATCTGGTCGAGGAACAGTTGAAGCGCGTGCCCTCGAGCGAGCCGAAGCTGGCGATGACGCGCCAACCGGACAGCATCTTTGATTATGCCATCGAGGATTTCTCGGTGCTGGATTATGCGCCCCAGGGGAAGTTGGGAGCGCCAGTGGCTGTGTAAAAGGGAGAGCAAATGGATCAGAGAATCGATGCCTATATCGCGGCCGCGCCCGATTTCGCGCGGCCGATCCTGACCCATTTGCGCCGCGCGGTGCATGAGGCCGTCCCGGGGCTGGGCGAGACGATCAAATGGTCGATGCCCCATTTCACGCTCAATGGTAAGAATCTGGCCGGGATGGCGGCGTTCAAGGCGCATTGCGCCTTTGTGATCCATGGCGCGGGGCGTCAGGGGGCCGAGGAGGGCCGCCGTGATGATGGGCTGGGCGCCTATGGCAAGATCGCCAGTATGGACGATTTGCCCGATGCCGATACGTTTCGGATGCGATTGGTGGAGGCCGCGCAGGGCCTGTCGGGGGCGAAGAAGGCGCCCCGCGCGCCCAAGGCGCCTAAGCCGGAGATTGCCGTTCCTGATGATCTGACGGCGGCTCTGGCGGAGAATGCTGCGGCCGGCGCAGTGTTTGCCGCTTTCGCGCCATCGCATCGGCGCGATTATCTGGAATGGATTGTCGAGGCCAAAGCGCCCGCCACCCGCGCCCGCCGTATCACTCAGGCGGTGGAATGGATGGCGGAAGGGAAAAGACGCAACTGGAAATACGAAAAGTGCTGATTTTTCGGCATTAGTCTGTGGATAAATCGCATTGTCATGCGCCGGAAACAGATTCGTGGCAGAGATTACGGGACGTTCACCGCGCGAAAACCCTGAAAAACCGGGGCTTGGGCAAAAGCATGTTCAAGCCTGTTGACAGGTCGCCCCTCCCAACGTAGAGGCCGCGTCACCCAAGGGGCGCTGCCCCGAAGGAAACATCGAAGTGAGCGGGTGTAGCTCAGTTGGTTAGAGTGCCGGCCTGTCACGCCGGAGGTCGCGGGTTCGAGCCCCGTCACTCGCGCCACTTCATGGTTCCTTGCGAGGCCCAAGCATATTGCGCGGGTGTAGCTCAGTTGGTTAGAGTGCCGGCCTGTCACGCCGGAGGTCGCGGGTTCGAGCCCCGTCACTCGCGCCACCTTGGGTCCATTCTTGGAATGGTATCAAAAAGGCCCGGTCCTACGCGGATCGGGCCTTTTTGCGTTTGGGCTTTAAAAAAAGCGCCGGGACTTAACCCCAGCGCCCCGTTTCCATCCAGATCAGGAATCGCCGCAAGGGCAGCAGCCACACCACGCCCAGCACAACATAGACCGGCATTTGACCCAGCGCAGGCCACGGTGCGATCCATGGCGCGATATAGCGCGCCACCAGCGCCGCATAGACTGCCAGAGCGGCCAGCAGCAGCAGAAGGCCTGCCGGAATGCGCCACGTAGGTTCCTTGCGCATTAAATATCTCCGTAAAGGCGTGTGGGGGTGATCACCGCGCGTAGGGGCATATCATGGGGCTCTGCGGGCAGGCTGTCCACCTTCTGACAGTCCCATGCCAGCCCCAGCGCCATGACGCCCGGATTCGCGCCCAACCAGCGGTCGTAATGCCCGCCGCCTTGCCCCAGTCGCAGGCCCTCGGCGGTAAAGCCGACCAGAGGCACAAAGGCGACATCGGGAAACAGTTCTTCGGCATCGGCAGAGGGTTGCAGCGCGCCATAGGGGCCTGTTTCCAGCCCTTCGTCGCCGAACGGATCGTTCCATGCGCGAAACTGCATCGGCGCGCCTACGGCGGCAAACCACGGCAGGGCGATTCGCCGGCCGTTTTCGGCAAACCACTTGGCGTAGGAGCGGGTCGGCGCCTCGCCCGAAATGGCGTGATAGAGCCCCACCACCGAGCCTTCGCCCGCCACCTTCGCCACCGTGCCGGGCGGCCGCAGGAACAATAGGGCGGACATGGAGCCGGGCAGGGCGTTCACATGCTCGCGACGCAGGCGGCGCAAACGGGCGCGCAGGGATTTTTTGTCGGTCAAGGCAGCCTCTCAAACGGCGTCAGCCCTCTCCCCCTGCCATGCTACCCTGCGGGTTATCATCTGGGTGGCAGGGCAGGGGGAGAGGGCTGACGCCGCAAGCGTTGGCCGGAGGGCCAGCGCGCAACAAATACAGGGTGACGGGACCACCATGGGCCGTTGCCGGGAAATCCTCTGACGCCTCGACGTCAGGTGGGGACCATGTGCCAGAGGCCAGAGCCAGTGGCAGGGACAGCCCCCTAGGATTGCTTATAGCCTCAGGGATTTTCATGCGGCTCGCACCGGGCAGTACCCGTCAATCACCTATGTAGGCGCGATGGAGCGATTTCTCAAGGGCTAGTAGGGGTGTATTAGAAAAGCCCTTCGACCGATGCGGCCAGTTGTTCGAGCTTGGCCGCCACGGCGTCCAGCCTTTGGGCCAGCGCAGGATCGGCAGGCGGCGTATCGGGGGCGCCCTGATCGGCCTGCTGGCGCAATTCCTGCACCTCGTCGGCCAGAAGCAGCGCGGCAAAGAGCATCGAGCGCACCTCGCTCTGATTCGTGGTGCCGGGCAGGGCGTCCATCTTCTCCTCGATGATGCGGCCCAGCAGGCGCACATGGTCTTCCTCGCCCGGCGAGCAGGCAACCGCATAATCGCGCCCGCCGATCATCAGGTCGACCCGGCTCATGATTTTTGCACCCGTGCGATCAGTCCATCGAGGGTGGAGAGCGCATCGCCCACCTTTTCGCGCAGGATTTCGTGGCGCACTTCAAGCTGGGCGGTCTGACCGGCGGCCTCAAGGCGCGCTTCCCTTGCGCGCTGAGCAGCATGGGTGATCCGGTCCAGCGCGGCCTCGATCCGGTCAAGGGCGCTGTTCATCGGGGCGGGTTCGGGTTCGCTGCTGGCCATCACCGGCAAAGGCCTAGCGTAATAATTTTGCCCTTGCAAAGGTCGCTGCGGCCCAAATGACAACGGTTGCGGCGATTTCCATGCCATTTTGGCCCCGCGCAGAGGTTGACGCAGCGCCCCCCGGTCCGCAATGGAGGCGGCGCGAATCGCACGCCTGTGTGTCTGTGCATACCTATTCGGAGCTTTCGAAAGCATCATGAGCATTACCGCCCCCCGCCTGCAAAACATGGCCAACGCCATCCGTGTGCTCTCGATGGATGCGGTTCAGGCCGCAAATTCAGGCCACCCCGGCATGCCGATGGGCATGGCCGATGTTGCCACGGTGCTGTTTTCGAAGTTCCTGAAGTTCGATCCGGCCCAGCCGCGCTGGCCCGACCGCGACCGGTTTATCCTGTCGGCGGGCCATGGTTCGATGCTGATCTACAGCCTGCTGCACCTGACCGGCTATGAACAGCCCACGATCGAGGACATCAAGAATTTCCGTCAACTGCACTCGGTTTGCGCCGGTCACCCGGAAAACTTTGAGCTGCCGGGCGTGGAATGCACCACTGGTCCCTTGGGTCAGGGTCTGGCCATGTCGGTGGGCTTTGCCATTGCCGAGCGTCATCTGAATGCGCAGTTCGGCGACGATCTGGTTGATCACAAGACCTTTGTGATCGCGGGCGACGGCTGTATCATGGAGGGCATCAACCACGAGGCCATCGGCCTTGCCGGTCACCTGAAGCTGGGCCGTCTGGTCGTGCTGTGGGATGACAATCGCATCACCATCGACGGCGACACCGATCTGTCGACCAGCGAAGACGTGGCCGCGCGCTATACGGCGACCGGCTGGCATGTGGTGTCGTGCGATGGCCATGATTTCGCCGATATCGAACGCGCGATTGCCGAAGCGATGGCCGATCCGCGCCCCTCGCTCGTCGCCTGCCGCACGATCATTGGTAAGGGCGCCCCGAACAAGCAGGGCGGCCATTCGGTGCACGGCTCGCCGCTGGGCGCGGCCGAAGTGGAAGCTGCGCGCGGCGAACTGGGCTGGACGCTGCCCGCGTTCGAACTGCCCGCCGATGTGCTGGGCGACTGGCGCAATGTCGGCGCGCTGGGCAAGACGGCGGCGGTTGACTGGGCCGCGCGCGTGGCGGCCAGCGACAAGGGCGGCGAACTGCTGCGCCGGATGAACGGCGAACTGCCCGATCAGACCGAGGTGCAGGCCACATTTGACTCATGGCTCGAAGGCAGCACCAAGGTCGCCACCCGCAAGGCCAGCGAAATGGCGCTGGAAGTGCTGACCGCCCATGTGCCCGAAATGGTGGGCGGCTCGGCCGACCTTACCGGCTCGAACCTGACCGTGACGAAATCGACCAAGCCCTTCGGTCCGCAGGACTATTCGGGCCGTTATGTCTATTACGGCATCCGCGAATTCGGCATGGCTGCGGCCATGAACGGCATGGCGCTGCATGGCGGGATCATCCCCTATGGCGGCACTTTCCTCGTGTTTTCGGATTATTGCCGCAATGCCATTCGTATGTCGGCTTTGCAGCGGGCCAAGGTGGTCTATGTGCTGACGCACGATTCGATTGGCCTTGGCGAGGACGGTCCGACCCATCAGCCGATCGAACATGTGATGTCGATGCGCATGATCCCGAATCTGGAAGTGTTCCGCCCCGCCGACGTGATTGAAACCGCCGAGGCATGGCAATTGGCGATCGCCAATGAAGGCCGCCCCAGCGTGCTGGCTCTGACCCGTCAGAACCTGCCGCAATATCGCCATTCGGGTCCGAACCTGACGGCGAAGGGCGCCTATCGTCTTGAAGCCGCCGGTGCGGCGCGCAAGGTGGTGATCGTGGCGACCGGTTCGGAAGTTGAGATTGCCATGGCGACCCGCGCCGCGCTTGAAGCGCAGGGTGTGGGCGCCGATGTGGTCTCGATGCCTTCGATGAGCCGTTTCCTTGAACAGGATGCGGCTTACAAGGCCGATGTTCTGCCTGCTGATGTGCTGCGCGTCAGCATCGAGGCAGGTACGACCTTTGGCTGGGAACGTATTACGGGCCTTGACGGTCTGCGCTTTGGTATCGACACCTTCGGCGCATCGGCTCCGGCCCCGGCTCTTTATGACTATTTCGGTCTTACGGCTGAAAAGATTGCGCCGCAAATTCTTGCGGTACTCCAGAACTAACGAGGAGGATATTCATGGCTGTGAAGGTTGCCATCAACGGTTTCGGTCGCATTGGGCGCAATGTGGCCCGCGCCATTCTGGAGCGCCCCGATTGCGGGCTCGAACTGGTTTCGATCAACGATCTGGCCGATGCCAAGGCCAATGCCCGCCTCTTCAAGCATGACAGCGTGCATGGCACTTTCTCGGGCACCGTCGAAGTGGACGGCAACGACCTGATCCTGAACGGCAAGCGCGTTCAGGTGACCGCCGAGAAGGACCCGGCCAACCTGCCGCATGCCGCCAATGGCATCGACATTGCGCTGGAATGCACCGGCTTCTTCGTTGACCGCGATTCGGCCGGCAAGCACCTGACGGCAGGCGCCAAGCGCGTGCTGATCTCGGCGCCCGCCAAGAAGGTGGACAAGACCGTCGTGTTCGGCGTGAACCACGAAACGCTGACGGCCGACGATCTGATCGTCTCGAACGCTTCGTGCACCACCAACTGCCTTGCGCCCTTCGCCAAGGTTCTGCATGAATCGATCGGCATCGAGCGTGGCCTGATGACCACGATCCACTCGTACACCAACGATCAGAAGATCCTGGACCAGATCCACAAGGATCCGCGCCGCGCCCGCGCTGCGGCTCTCAACATGATCCCGACCTCGACCGGCGCTGCTGTGGCCGTGGGCGAAGTGCTGCCCGAATTGAAGGGCAAGCTGGACGGTTCGTCGATCCGCGTGCCGACCCCGAACGTTTCGGTCGTCGACCTGACGTTCCAGCCCAAGCGCGACACGACCATCGAGGAAGTGAACGCTCTGCTCAAGGCTGCTGCCGAAGGTCCGCTCAAGGGCGTGCTGGGCTATACCGAAGAGCCGCTGGTTTCGATCGACTTCAACCACGATCCGCATTCCTCGACCATCGACGCGCTGGAAACGGCTGTCATCGACGGCAAGCTGGTGCGCGTGCTGAGCTGGTACGACAATGAGTGGGGCTTCTCGAACCGCATGCTGGACACGGCAGGCGCGATGGCCAAGTTCCTCTGATGGAACACAGGGGCGGGAAGGGAAACCTTTCCGCCCTTTGTTTCTGGGGTTCTGCAAATTAGGGGTTAGTGATGGCTTTTCGTAAGCTCGACGATCTGGGCGATGTGACCGGCAAGGTCGCGCTGGTGCGCGTCGATTTCAATCTGCCGATGAAGGATGGCGCGGTCACGGAAGATACGCGCGTGCGCGCCGTGGCGCCGACCATTCTGGAGCTGGCCGACAAGGGTGCCAAGGTGCTGCTGCTGGCGCATTTCGGTCGTCCCAAGGGCAATCGCGTGGCGGATCAGTCGTTGTCGCTGGTCGTGGGCGCGGTGGAAAAGGTGCTGGGCCGCGAAGTGATGTTCGTGCCGGAAATTGCGGGCGATGTGGTCAAGCAGGCCGCCGGCATCCTGCGCGCGGGCGACATTGCTTTGCTGGAAAACACCCGTTTCTGGCCCGGCGAGGAAAAGAACGACCCCGAGCTGGTGAAAGCCATTGCCGAGGTTGGCGATTTCTACGTCAATGACGCTTTTTCCGCCGCGCACCGCGCCCATGCCAGCACCGAAGGTCTGGCCCATGTGCTGCCCGCTTATGCCGGTCGTTCGATGCAGGCCGAGCTTGAGGCGCTGGAAAATGCGCTGGGTAAGCCGGTGCGTCCGGTCGCCGCCGTTGTCGGCGGGGCCAAGGTGTCGAGCAAGCTGGATGTGTTGAAGCATCTGGTGACCAAGGTCGATCATCTGATCATCGGCGGCGGCATGGCCAACACGTTCCTGGCCGCGCGCGGCGTGGATGTGGGCAAGAGCCTGTGCGAGCATGATCTGGCCGGCACCGCCGAAGAGATCATGGAAGCGGCCGATGCTGCCGGTTGCACCGTGCATCTGCCCTATGAAGTGGTGGTGTCGAAGGAATTTGCCGCCAATCCGCCGTCTTTGCGCACCTGCAACGTGCATGAGGTGGCTGCCGACGAGATGATCCTCGACGTTGGCCCCAGCGCGGTCGAAGCGCTGGCCGATGCGCTGAAAACCTGCAAGACGCTGGTGTGGAACGGGCCGATGGGCGCGTTTGAAACCGTGCCTTTCGACGCGGCGACCGTGGCTCTGGCCCAAATCGCGGCGGCGCTGACCAAGGAAGGTTCGCTGGTTTCCGTGGCGGGCGGAGGCGACACCGTTGCTGCGCTGCATCATGCCGGGGTGGCGGGAGACTTCTCCTATATCTCGACCGCAGGCGGCGCTTTCCTTGAATGGATGGAAGGCCGCGAACTGCCGGGCGTCAAGGCGCTCGAAATCTAAATAATTCCGCCCGCTCGGTTGCAGTGCAGCAGTTGCATTGCAAAACCGGGCGGGCTATTTCAGACTGGCCGCGCATACCTATGCAATCTTTTGCGCATAGGTATGAACAACAGGCCTTAACCAACAGGGAAACACGCATGACCACGAAGGTTGTCCAGAAGATCCTCAGCAATTACGAATCCGACAATCCCGGCGTTAAGGCCAATCTCTATCGCATGCTCAATCAGGGCAAGCTGGGCGGCACCGGCAAGATGATCATTCTGCCGGTCGATCAGGGCTTTGAACATGGCCCCGCGCGCAGCTTCTCGGTCAACCCCGACGCCTATGACCCGCATTACCACTATCAGCTCGCCATCGACGCTGGCCTGTCGGCCTATGCCGCGCCGCTGGGCATGCTGGAGGCGGGCGCCGACAAGTTTGCAGGCCAGATCCCGACCATCCTCAAAGTCAACAGCTCGAACAGCTGGGGCACGGCGGCCAATCAGGCGCTGACGGGCGGCGTTGATGATGCGCTGCGTCTGGGCTGCTCGGCCATCGGTTTTACGATCTATCCCGGCTCGGACGATGTGTTCGAGATGATCGAAGAGATCAAGGAACTGCGCAACGAAGCGGCCAGCGTTGGCCTTGCCACGGTGATCTGGTCCTATCCGCGCGGCGGCAAGCTGCCCAAGAGCGGCGAACTGGCCTTGGACGTGGGCGCCTATGCTGCGCATATCGCGGCGCTGATCGGCGCGCATATCATCAAGGTGAAGCTGCCCAGCAACCACATCGAACAGGCCGAAGCCAAGCCCTGCTATGAGGGCGCCGACTGGTCGGCACAGTCCGATCGCGTCAAGCATGTGGTCCAGTCGTGCTTCAACGGCCGCCGCATCGTGATCTTCTCGGGCGGGGCCACCAAGGGCGCCGATGCGGTCTATCAGGACGCGCGCGACATTCGCGATGGCGGCGGCAATGGCTCGATCATCGGCCGCAACACGTTCCAGCGCCCGCGCGACGAAGCGCTGGCCATGTTGGGCAAGCTGATCAACATCTACAAGGGCAAGGAATAATCCTTAAGCCCCTTGGGTGGCGCAAAAGACGCGGGGGCCGACACTGGCCTCCGCGTTTTTTATGCGGTATGGGCGCGGGCATGACTGAAGAAGCACCGACTTTCGAACACACCCGCGCGCCCACGCAGCTTTACCTGATCTCGCCCGCCGATGTGGGCGGCGATTTTCCCGAAAGGCTGGCGCGCGCGCTCGATGCGGGCCTGAAGGGGCGTCATCGGATCGCCGCTTTCCAGTTCCGCGTAAAGGGGCTGGATGATCACGCTGCCGCACGTCTGGCAGCACCGCTGCAGGCGATTTGCGCCGAGCGCGAGATTGCCTTCATTGTCAACGATTCGCTCACGCTGGCCAAGCGCCTGAACGCCGATGGCGTCCATCTGGGGCAGGACGATCTGGAGCGCGAAGGCGGCGTGAAAGTGGCGCGGCAGGAATTGGGGCAGGACGCGCAGATCGGCGTGACCTGCCACAACAGCCGCCATCTGGCGCTGGAGGCCGGCGAGGCGGGGGCCGATTATGTGGCCTTTGGCGCCTATTATCCCACCGCCACCAAAGAGGTCGAACATTACGCCGAGCCGGATCTGCTGACCTGGTGGCAAGGCCTGTTTGAAATTCCCTGCGTGGCGATTGGCGGGATCACGGCGGAAAACGCGGCGCCTCTGGTGCGTGCGGGGGCCGATTTCCTCGCCGTCTCGGGCGCGGTGTGGAACGGCGACGAGGTTGCGAATGTCAAAGCCTTGATGGATGCTATCTTGGCCGCGCAATAAAGTTGTTGAAGAGCATGTCGGCTGCCCCTTTCCCAAGGGGCGCCGGCGTGTCAGAACATGGACATGACCCAAGCAAATCCTGACGGCGCCCCCATTTCCGAAACCGCCCCGCGCGAACTGACCCTGCGTGGCATCGTATTGGGCGCTTTGCTCACCATCGTGTTCACGGCGGCCAATGTCTATCTGGGGCTGAAGATCGGCCTGACCTTTGCCACATCGATCCCGGCGGCGGTGATCTCGATGGCGGTGCTGCGCCATTTCTCGGGCGCGACCATTCAGGAAAACAACATCGTCCAAACCATCGCCAGCGCGGCGGGGACGTTGAGCGCGATCATCTTCGTGCTGCCGGGCCTGATTATGATCGGCTGGTGGGTGGATTTCCCTTACTGGCAATCGGTGGCGGTGATCGGCGTGGGCGGCATTCTGGGGGTGATGTATTCCGTGCCCCTGCGCCGCGCGCTGGTCACGGGCAGCGATCTGCCCTATCCCGAAGGGGTGGCGGCGGCCGAGGTGCTCAAGGTCGGCGCGGGCGTGGGCGGCGAGGAGGAGAACCGCAAGGGGCTGGCCGCCATCGTGCTGGGTTCGGGCGTGTCGGTGGGCTACACTTTGCTGGCCAAGATGGGCGTGGTGGCCGAGGAGGCCTCGCGCGTGTTCCGTTTTGGCGCAGGCGCTTCGGGCGTTTCCACCAGTTTCAGCCTTGCTCTCATCGGTGTCGGCCATCTGGTCGGGTTGACGGTGGGCATTGCGATGCTGATTGGGATGCTGATCAGCTGGGTCGTGCTGGTGCCGCATTATACCGCAGGCGCGGTTCCGGCGGCGCATGAAATGGCCGGTTTCGTTTCGGGCGTGTTCAAGAGCAAGGTGCGCTTCATCGGCGCGGGCACCATTGGCGTGGCGGCGGTCTGGACGCTGCTGCGCGTAATCGGGCCGATTGTGAAGGGGATTACGGGCGCTCTGGCGGCGCAGCGCGCGCGCAAGGCGGGCGGCGGTGCGGCGCTGGCGCTGTCCGAACAGGATCTGCCGATTGGCCTTGTGGGCGCGGTGATTGCC
The DNA here is from genome assembly GCF_013149295.1 of Novosphingobium sp. SG751A. GTDB lineage: Bacteria > Pseudomonadota > Alphaproteobacteria > Sphingomonadales > Sphingomonadaceae > Novosphingobium. The sequence goes on along the minus strand of NZ_JABGCB010000001.1, from coordinate 335,161 downwards.
GCTTCGATGGTGCCGATTGGTTTGCTCTTGGCAGGGTTCGCCGCCGGAGGGCCGATTGAGGCGCATTTCGTGCCGGTGCTGGTGCTCACGGTGCTGTATGTGCTGCTGATCGGCATCGTGATCGCTTCGGTCTGCGGCTATATGGCGGGGCTGATCGGCGCCTCGAACAGCCCGATTTCGGGCACCGGCATCATTTCCGCGCTGGGCATTGCGCTGCTCTTGGCGGCGATCTTTGGCCGGGGCATTGCGCCTGAGGCGACCCGCGCGCTGGTGGCCTTTGCGCTGTTTGTCACGGCCATCGTCTTTGGCGTGGCGACGATTTCGAACGACAACCTTCAGGATCTGAAAACGGGCGAACTGATCGGCGCGACGCCCTGGCGGCAGCAGATCGCGCTGGTGCTGGGCGTGGTGTTTGGCGCGCTGGTGATCCCGCCGGTGCTCAGCCTGCTCAACACCACCTTCGGCTTTCAGGGCGCAGCCAATGCCGGACCGGAAGCCTTGGCCGCCCCGCAGGCCGCGCTGATTTCCGCCATCGCGCAGGGCGTTTTGGGCGGCAGTCTCGATTGGGGCCTGATCGGCATCGGTGCGGGGATCGGTGTGGTGGCCGTCATCATCGACGAAGTCTTGCGCGCGATGAAGAAGGGCGCGCTGCCCCCGCTCGCGCTGGGCATGGGCATTTATCTGCCGATGGGCCTGACGCTGCTGATCCCGGTGGGGGCGATCATCGGGCGGATCTATGACAATTGGGCCAAGAAGAGCCGCGACCCCGAACTGGCCGAGCGGCTGGGTGTTTTGGCGGCCACGGGCCTGATTGCGGGCGAGAGCCTGTTTGGCGTGGTCTTTGCTGGGATAGCGGCGGCGCGCAACAGCCCGACCCCGCTGGAAATCATCGAGCCAGGCGATGTTGCCCTGCCGCTGGGCATGGTGATCTTTGCCGCCGCGCTGGTCTGGCTTTACACCAGCACCAAGCGGGCGGCGGCCCAGCGGACCACATGGCCGCTGGAGGATTAATAGTCCGGATTAATAGCGATTATTGGCTACGCGGCGGATACAGCGAAGGTCGGTCTCCTTGCCTTCGCTGGTCAGCTTGCGCAGAAAATTCTCGCTGACCCGGCGAAACCGGTCGCCGCGCTTGGGGCCGGTGGTCATGTGGATCTCATCGCCCGTGGCAAGATACGATCCGCGTCCCTCGCTCGTGCTGTACATCGAACCCTGGCGGATGGTGAAATCCTCCTCCGGGCGGCGTAATCCGGCAGAGGTCAGCGCAGTTCCCGGCATTTCGCAGGCATATTCTCCGCGCCGCACGGTAAAGGCAGGCCCTTCCGGCCCCGCCAGAGCGGGCGCAGAAAAGACTGCAATTCCGGCTAATCCCACTGCACAGCACGATTGCCAGATGGCCCGAGGTCCGCTAAGGGCGCCCGACTGCGCTTTTGCGCCAAACTTATTCCTGCTCTTTTCCATCGAAGGTCAAACCCCATGAAGATCAGCGGCGTCGAAATCCGCCCCGGCAACATTATCGAGTATGAAAAGGGCATCTGGAAGGTCGCCAAGACCCAGCATACCCAGCCCGGCAAGGGCGGCGCTTTCATGCAGGTCGAGATGAAGAACCTGATCGACGGGCGCAAGACCAATGTTCGTTTTCGCAGCCAGGATACGGTGGAGAAAGTGCGCCTCGACACCAAGGATTTCCAGTTCCTCTATGCCGAGGGCGAGGATCTGGTGTTCATGGACGTGGAAACCTACGATCAGATCAACCTTTCCAAGGACATCATCGGCGATGCCGCGGCCTTCCTTCAGGATGGCATGACCGCCGTGCTGGAAATGTATGACGAACGCCCGATCAGCGTTCAGTTGCCCGAACAGGTCGAAGCCACCATCGTTGAAGCCGATGCCGTGGTGAAGGGCCAGACCGCCTCGTCGAGCTATAAGCCCGCCGTGCTGGACAATGGCGTGCGTATTCTCGTGCCGCCCCATATCGCTTCGGGCACCCGCATTGTGGTGAACGTTTACGAACGCACCTATGTCGGTAAGGCTGACTGAGTATGGCAATTTCCGGCCTGATCCGCGTGATGGAACGCGCCGCCCGCAAGGCCGGTCAGCGTTTGCGTCGCGACTTTGGCGAAGTGGAGCACCTGCAGGTGAGCCGCAAGGGCACGGCGGATTTCGTCAGCCGCGCCGACCAGCAGAGCGAACGCACGATCTATGACGAATTGCGCGCCGCGCGCCCCGACTGGGGCTTTGTGATGGAAGAGGGCGGGGTGATCGAAGGCGATCCCACCCGCCCGCGCTGGATCATCGACCCGCTCGATGGCACCAGCAACTTTCTGCACGGCATCCCGCATTTCGCCATTTCCATCGCCGCACAAGAGCCAGCCTATGATGGCAAGGGCCCGGCGGGCGACGGCTGGGGCGATGTTATCGCCGGGATCATCTATCAGCCGATCACGGATGAAAGCTTCTGGGCGGAAAAGTCGCGCGGGGCGTGGTTGCACGATCGCCGTCTGCGCGTGTCGGGCCGCCGTCATCTGGACGAGAGCCTGATCGCCACCGGCATCCCCTTTGCCGGCCATGGCGATCCGCTGGAATGGGCCAAGATCTATGCGGCCATTGCGCCGCAGGTGGCGGGCATTCGTCGCTTTGGCGCGGCCTCGCTCGATCTGGCTTGGGTCGCTGCCGGCCGTTACGAAGGTTTCTGGGAATCGAACCTGAAGCCTTGGGATTCGGCTGCTGGCTGTCTGCTGGTGCGTGAAGCCGGCGGCTTTGTCTCGAACTATCGCGGCCAATCGCTGCCGGTTTGCGACAAGGAAGTGCTGGCTGGCAATGATGCTCTCCACTCGCGTCTCCACAAGTTGCTGGTGGGCGCGTTGAAGGAAGGCTGATAAAAGCCATTGATCTGATGCGAAAGGATCGCTAGGCGGGGCGAACAGAGCCGCTGCGGCAATCCTTTCGCGGATGGTTTTGGGAATAGCGCCCCTGTGGTGGAATGGTAGACGCGACCGACTCAAAATCGGTTATCGAGAGATGTGCCCGTTCGAGTCGGGCCAGGGGCACCATTCCCTGATGAAAAAAGGGCCGGTTGATCGCCGGCCCTTTTTCTTTGCTTACAAGCTCTTGCCCATGCGCAGCAGAGGCACTTGAACCCCGTCGATGGGGGCGGAAAGCACTTCCTCGATCGGGCTATAGCCGCAGGAGCGATAGAGCGGGACGCCCGCCATGGTCGCCATCATCTCGGTGCGGGCGAAACCGGCGGCGCGGGCGGCATCTTCGCACACCTGCATCACGCGGCGGCCGATGCCGCGGCGGGCGAAATCGGGGTTGGTATACATGGCGCGGATGCGGGCGGCGTCCTTGGCCGGGTCCAGCACCTCGGGTTCACGCGCGACCACGCTGGCGTCGCCGCCATAGAGCGTGGCGCGATAGGACCAGCCGCCGCAGCCGGCCAGCACCCCATCCGATTCGACGAGGAAATAGGTGCCATCCTTGATGAGCTGGGTGTCCAGCCCCATCACGTGGCGACTGGCGGTGATCTGCTCCGGGGTCAGAAATCCGGTTTGCAGATGATCGATGGCCCGGGCCATCAGCGCGCGCAGATTGTCCAGATCGTCCATAACGGCGATGCGATGGGTCAGCATAATCAATGGGTTTCCGTATAAAGAGCGCCGCGCGCCGCAAATTCCCCGGCAATATTCGAAGCGCCCGCCGCGATCAGGGTGGAAAGCAGGATGCGCGCCTGAGTCGCGCCCAATCCGCCCGCAAAGATCGCGCCCGCTTCGGCAAGCCGCTGGCCGCTGGCATAATCGGCGGCGGTCGAGCCTGTGGGGCATCGCGAGGCGACCACCATCGGCACGCCCGCATGCGCAATCGCCTGGGCTGCGCCCACCGAACCATTGCCGCGACCCAGCGCCATCAGGACGATGCCCCGTGCCCCAGAGGCTACCGCTGCGCGGATCATCGCGCCATCATCTCCGCCTGACAGCGCGATGATCGGGCAGGAACTATCAGGCACCGCCGGCGACAAAGGCGCAAACCGGGGAAGGGGAGCGGGCGCGGTGATTGCCTCGCCCGAAGCCGTGCCCGCCGCGCCGCCGCGCCAGCCAAAGCCGTCGAGCGCCGAGGTGGCGTGCTTATACACCAGCGCCGCCGGGATCAGGTGTCCGGCAAACGCCACCAGCGCGCCGTGCGCCGCCAATTCCGGCGTGGCGGCGGCGCGCAGGGCGGCGGCCAAATTGCCCGGACCATCGCTGTTCGGATCGCTGATCGGCAGCATCGCCCCGGTCACGATCACTGGCTTGGTCAGCGGCAGCGACAGGTCGATAAGGAAAGCCGTTTCCTCCATCGCATCGGTGCCATGGGCCACGACGATGCCGCTCACCTCCGGCTTGGCCAGAGCGGACAGCACCGCATCGCGCACGCGGGCCATATCGGCCAGCGTCATATCCTCGGACAGGCCTGCGTAAACCTGTCGCACGACTGGCCCCGCCAGCGTTTCCCCAAGGCCGGACGCGCCCCCGGCCAGCTTGCCGCCCGCATCGGGCAAGGAGGAGATGGTTCCCCCGGCGTCGATCAGAATGATGCTCATGGGCCCAGCCTATGGCCGGGCCGCGCCGGGGGAACAAGGGGGCAAACTGCGAAGGCGCTACATCCGCCAGTTCACGCCTGCCGAAAAGCTGCGCTGGGGGAAGGGGTGGAAGAGGAAGTATCTGTCATTGTTGAGATTATCGACGCCAAGGCTGGCCTCGAAATGATCGGTGACGCGAAACAGGGCGCGGATATCGACGACGAAATATTTGTCGAAGCCCTGATAGGTGTTGCCGATGATGTCGCTGTTGTCGAGCGTGCCATAATTGCGGCTGGAATAGCGCGCCGCCGCGCTCAGGCTGAAGCGAGGCGTGGGATGCCATGTCAGCACGGCGCTGGCCTTCCAGCGGGGGACAGAGGGCAGCAATTTGCCTTGAGCCGAGGGCAGGACGCTGTTCTTGCTGGTGATCGCGGCGGCATGGGTCATGCTGGCCTGAAGGTCGAAGGCGCCGAGGATGTCGTGGCGTTCGGCGGCGATTTCGACCCCGCGCGCGCGGGTGCGCTCGACATTTTGCACATAGGTTGTGTTGGTTGCGGCATTGAGCTGCGAAATCAGAGCATTGTCCACGACTTCGTTGAACAGTGCGATCCGGGCCGAACCATGGCCCGCCTTATGCTCCATCGCCAGTTCGAGGCTGCGCGCGCGTTCGGGCAACAGGCCGGGGTTGGGATTGGCCAGCAAGGTGCCGGTGGTGACGGTCTGATAGAGCTCGCCCACGGTGGGCATGCGAAAGGCTTGTCCTGCCGAAAGCCGCGCGATCCATTGCGGTGCAAGGCGATATTCCAGCGCAGCCTTGGGGCTGAACCCGGCAAAGCTGCGCTCGGGCTGGGCCAGCGCGGCGTTGATCGTGGAGGAAAGCGCGGTGTTGGCCCCGCCATAGGCCCGCCACCATTCCTGCCGCCCGCCCAGCGTCAGTTTGACGCCGGAGGCAAGGCGGATCTCATCCTGCGCCCAGAGCGCGAAGGTCCGCGTATTGCCCCTGCTGGCCGAGCGCAATTGACCCACCGCTGAGCCACTGTCGAGCCAGTTGGCGATGGAATAGGTGGCTGCATTCAGCGTGGTGCGGTCGAAATGTGCGCCGATGCTGATCCTTTGCCCAGCCCCCACATCGCGCGCGATCCGTGCGTCCAGCGTGGCCCAGCCGGTGCCATCCTGCCGCGCCATCGTGCCGGCGCCCCCCGAAAACGCGCCGGGCAGATCGTTGCGCGTGGCTATAAATCCGGTACTGGACGTGCCGCTGGTCGTATCGGGCGAGGGGTTGTTCTGCGCATCGCGTTCATAGCGATAGAGCGTGCCGATCACCTGCCAATCGCTTGCCGTCAGGCTGAGCGCGTGGGACAGGTGGAGCGCATCGCGGGTGTAGAGCGCGGAATTGAAGGCGGTGGTGTAAGAGGACGTATAAGTCTGCACGCCTCCTTGCGTATCGTCGCGCCAGATGCCCAGCACATAGCGCGCCTGAACATTGGGCGTCAGGTCAAAGGCGAATTTGGCCTTATAGGTGTCCTGAATATGATGCTCGATGCCGCCTGCGCCCAGCACACGGATGGCTGAGCCTGTGCGGCTGACATCGGCATAGCCCGCCGTGCCGGTGGCGGCGGTGATAAAGCTGACGGGCTGGCTGTTGGCGGTGGTGCGGGTGGCGCTGAGCAGCACCGAGAAGCGGCCGAAACGTTGGCCCAGCGAGCCGGAGAACTGCGTGGTCGGCAGGGTCTGGTCGGTGCCGTAATAGGAATAGGTCTGGATGTTGGTCTGGGCCGAGAGGCGCGCCTCCAGATGGTCGGGCATGCGGGTGGTTATATTGACCACAGTGCCGATTGAATTGCCCGCATAGGCCGCCGAAAACGGGCCGTAGATCACATCCACCCGCTCGATTTCCGAAGGCGTGACGAGGCTCCAGCGGGGCGATCCGTTGCCGTTATTATTGGCGATCAGCGCCGAGAGCAGCGCGCCATCGGCATAGATCAGGCTGCGCGCGGAAGAGCCCAGCCCGCTGGTACGCGTGGCGATGGGGGCGTAATTGTCGCCTATGTGGCGTTTGCGGATGATCAGGCTGGGCAGATATTTGAACGTGTCCTCGACGCTGATGGCATTGACCTGCGCGGCGATGGTGGAGGCATCGACCGAGGCGGTGGTGGCCGCAGGTGTTGCGATGGTGGTGGCTTGGGCATTGACGATGATGGTGCGTTGGTCCTCATCGCCGGCATAGGCAGGCGTTGAAAGAACAGGCAGGGCAAGAACGGCCGAGAGGGCGACCATAGGTAGGGCCGCATAGGAAACAAAAGACATAAAACCCCCGAAACAGGCAGGCGCAGAAGGGCGCGGCCAAAGGCGCGCCATGGCGTCATTCCGGCAAGAAGCGCCGGTTCAGGGGCGGGCAGGCGGCCCGCGCAAAGGCGGCCGGATCGCGCGCGCGCGGCGCAGCGGCAGGGCAGGCCGGGGCAAGAACCCCAGCGCCAGAATAAAGGCCAGCGCGGCGGCCAACAGGAACCCATCGGCCCCGCCCATCGCCGCGTCCGCCATCACGCCATAGTCGCAATGGTTCTTCACCCGCGCCGTACCATCGTCGCGGCCGGGCAGGGTAATGCTGCGGGTGATCCTTTGCCCCAAAGAATCGGCGCAGATTTCCATGGTGAGCACCCGCGCACGATGATCGGGCATATAGCCTGCCGGAACCCATGCGCGCACCAGCAGCGCTAGCGCCACAAGGGCGGCGGCCAGCCAGCGGTGGGCCAGAGCAAGGCGGCGGATCGAATGCACGATCAAACGCATAGCGGCGCGTGGGCCTCGCGTCATCCGCTCGTTTCAGGACATATTGCCCCATGGCGGGTGGCCCATCACAAGTGGAAAGCGGGCGGGCATAAGTGGAAGGCAACTTGCCATCCAGATTGGTTCGCCTGTCGGGGATATTCCAACTTTCCCGCCAGTATCCGTATCTGGCACAGGCCTTGCTTAACAACCCCCGCTGAAATCTTAACACGCAAATCCCCGTCAAGGGGAAACGTCCGGGGAAGAACACGCATGGCCACCGAGACATTTTACGATGTGATGCGCCGTCAGGGCATCACAAGGCGCAGCTTTACCAAGTTTTGCAGCCTGACCGCCGCCGCATTGGGCCTGCCGCCCGCCGCCGCCGCCCAGATCCAGACCGCGATGGAAACCAAGCCGCGCATCCCTGTGCTGTGGCTGCATGGGCTGGAATGCACCTGTTGTTCGGAAAGCTTCATTCGTTCGGGCCATCCGCTGGCCAAGGACGTGATCCTTTCGATGATCAGCCTTGATTATGACGACACGATCATGGCCGCCGCCGGGCATCAGGCCGAGGCGATCATTCAGGAGACCATCAAGAAATATGATGGCAATTTCATCCTGGCGGTCGAGGGCAATCCGCCGCTCAATCAGGAAGGGATGAGCTGCATCATCGGCGGGCGTCCGTTCCTTGAGCAGTTGAAAGAGGCCGCCGATCACTGCAAGGCGATCATCTCTTGGGGATCTTGCGCAAGCTGGGGCTGCGTTCAGGCCGCGCGGCCCAATCCCACGCAGGCGACCCCGGTGCATAAGGTGCCCGGTCTGCCTGCAAAGCCCATCATCAAGGTGCCCGGTTGCCCGCCGATTGCCGAGGTGATGACCGCGGTGATCGCCTATATCCTGACCTTTGAACGTTTCCCGGAGCTGGACCTTCAGGGCCGCCCCAAGATGTTCTATTCGCAGCGCATTCACGACAAATGCTATCGCCGCCCGCATTTCGACGCCGGGCAATTTGTCGAGAAATTCGACGATGAGGGCGCGCGCAAGGGCTATTGCCTCTACAAGGTCGGTTGCAAAGGCCCGACTACCTATAACGCCTGTTCGACGGTGCGATGGAACGGCGGCCTGTCCTTCCCCATTCAGGCCGGCCACCCCTGCATCGGCTGTTCGGAGGATGGCTTCTGGGACAAGGGTTCGTTCTATGAACGCCTGACCGACATCAAGGGCTTTGGCATCGAGGCCAATGCCGACCAGATCGGCGGGACGGCTGCGGGCGTTGTGGGCATTGCGGCAGCCGCCCATGCCGCCGCCAGCGCGGTGAAGCGCGCGCGCCAGAAGACGGGCGAAGACACCAAAAGCCCGGAAAGCAAAAGCAACGAACTTGAGGGACAGGACTGATGGCCACGATCGCCACGCCCAATGGCTTTAACCTCGACAGCAGTGGCAAGCGCGTTGTCGTCGATCCCGTCACCCGCATCGAAGGGCATATGCGCTGCGAGGTCAATCTCGATGCCAACAATGTGATCCGCAACGCCGTTTCCACCGGCACGATGTGGCGCGGATTGGAAGTGATCCTGAAAGGCCGCGACCCGCGCGATGCATGGGCCTTTGTCCAGCGCATCTGCGGCGTCTGCACCGGCACCCATGCGTTGACCAGCGTGCGCGCGGTGGAAAACGCGCTGGGGATCGACATTCCCGAAAACGCCAATTCGATCCGCAACATCATGCAATTGTCGCTCCAGGTGCATGACCATCTGGTGCATTTCTACCATCTGCACGCGCTCGATTGGGTCAATCCGGTTAATGCGCTGAAGGCCGACCCCAAGGCCACCAGCGAGCTGCAGCAGAAGGTCTCGCCCAGCCACCCCAATTCCTCGCCCGGCTATTTCCGCGATGTGCAGACGCGCCTGCGCAAATTTGTCGAGAGCGGGCAATTGGGGCCGTTCAAGAATGGCTACTGGACCAACCCGGCCTATAAATTGCCGCCCGAAGCTGATCTGATGGCGGTGACGCATTACCTTGAGGCGCTGGATTTCCAGAAGGAAATCATGCGCGTGCGCACGATCTTTGGCGGCAAGGATATTCACCCCAACTGGCTGGTCGGGGGCGTTCCCTGCGCGATCAACATCGACGGCGATATGGCCGCGGGCGCGCCGATCAACATGGCGAGCCTCAATTACGTGGCCGACATCACCCAGCGCTGCATCGAGTTCGTCGAGAATGTCTATATTCCCGACCTGATGGCGATTGCCTCATTCTACAAGGGCTGGCTCTATGGCGGCGGCCTGTCGAACAAATCGCTGCTGGCCTATGGCGACATTCCCGACAAGGCCAATGATTACAGCCCCGCCAACCTGCTGATGCCGCGCGGGGCGATCATCAACGGCAAGCTGAATGAGGTTCACCCGGTCGATCTGGCCGACCTGACGCAGGTGCAGGAATTTGTGCCCCATTCGTGGTACAAATATGAGGATGAGAGCAAGGGCCTGCACCCGTGGGACGGCGTGACCGAACCGCATTATGAGCTGGGCAAGGGCGCCAAGGGCACCAGCACCCGCATCGAGGAAATCGACGAAAGCGCCAAATACAGCTGGATCAAGGCTCCGCGCTGGCGCGGCCATGCGATGGAGGTGGGGCCGCTGGCCCGCTATGTCATCGGCTATATGCAGGGCAACAAGGAGATCAAGGAGCAGGTCGACTGGGCGCTGAAAACGCTGGACGTGCCGATGGACGCCCTGTTCTCGACGCTGGGCCGCACCGCCGCGCGCGGGCTGGAGGCGCAGTGGGCTGCGCGCAAGCAGAAGTATTTCCTCGACAAGCTGATCGCCAATATCAAGGCGGGCGACACCGCTACCGCCAACACCGCCAAATTCGACCCCAAGACCTGGCCCTCCGAGGTCAAGGGCGTAGGCTTTACCGAGGCGCCGCGCGGGGCGCTGGGCCATTGGATCCGCATCAAGGACGGTAAGATCGACAATTACCAATGCGTCGTGCCCACCACTTGGAACGGCAGTCCTCGCGACAATCAGGGCAACATCGGCGCCTTTGAGGCCAGCCTGATGAACACCAAGGTCGAGCGTGCCGAGGAACCGGTGGAAATCCTGCGCACGCTGCACAGTTTCGATCCCTGCCTTGCCTGTTCGACCCATGTGATGGGGCCCGATGGGCAGGAAATGGCGCAGGTCAAGGTACGGTAAGGGAGAGGTTTGATGAAAGCGATTGGTAAAACTGTTCTGGCCGCCTCTGTCCTTGCGGCAACGGCCATGCCCGCGATGGCGCATCCGGGCCATGATGGATCGGTGATGGCGGGGCTGGCGCATCCCTTCTCCGGCGTGGACCATCTGGCCGCGATGGTGGCGGTAGGCCTGTGGGCGGCCACGCGGCCTGCGCGTCAGGCGATGATCGCTCCGGCGGCCTTCATGGGCGCATTGGCGGCGGGCGCCGCGGCCGGGTTGATGACGGGCGCATTGCCTATGGTCGAGCCGATGGTGGCGGGCTCGGTGCTGGTGTTGGGCGCTTTGCTGGTGCTGGCCACCCGGCTTTCCTCGGGCCTTGGGCTGGGGTTGATCGTGGCGGCTGGCGCGGTGCATGGGCTGGCCCATGGCGCGGAGGCCGGCGGCAATCTGGCGGCCTATTTCGGCGGCTTCCTGCTCTCTTCGTCGCTGCTGCATAGCGTGGGCTATCGCATCGGCCGGATGATCTTCTCACGGTCGCAAGGTCGGCTGGCGGCGGGCCTCGCGCTTGGCGCCACCGGCCTTGCGCTGCTTGCCGCATAAAGGGGGAGGGCGCCATGGCCAGCACCCCCATAGAAGAACCATTATCCAGCGAACCGCCATTAACCGTAGAACCGGCAGTCTATGTCTATGAAGCGCCGGTGCGCATCTGGCACTGGATCAATGCGCTTGCCGTCACGGTGCTTTTCGTCACCGGCTATCTGATCGGCTCGCCGCCCTTCACGCTGATGGGCGAGGCCTCCAGCCATTACTTCTTCGGCTGGGTCCGCTTTCTGCATTTCGCCTCGGGGCAGATCATGGCGGTAGGCTTTGTCCTGCGTTTTTACTGGAGCTTTGTCGGCAACCATCATGCGCGCGAGATCTTCCGCCCGCCTTTCTGGCATATCGGCTTTTGGAAAGGCGTGCTGCACGAAATGCGCTGGTATGCGATGATCGAGGAACATCCGCGCAAATATGTCGGCCATAATCCGCTGGCAATGGTTTCGATGCATGTCCTGTTCGTTTGGGTGGGCCTGTTCATGATCGTCACCGGCTTTGCCCTTTACGGCGAGGGCGAGGGACCGGGGTGGATCCACACGGTCTTTACCGGCCCGGTCCTGTGGCTCTTTGGCGGCAATTCGCAGACGGTGCATACCTGGCATCATCTGGCGATGTGGGCGATGGTGATCTTTGTGATCGTCCATATCTATGCCGCCGTGCGTGAGGATATCATGTCGCGCCAGTCGATCATTTCCTCGATGATTTCGGGCTGGCGCAATTTCCGCGATGCCAAACCGATTGACCGCGACACCTGATCGGTTTTGCCACGTGTGAAGGAGAGGGGAGTGGGAAACCGCTCCCCTTTTTTGCATGGAAATCTAGTGTCCATGTTGCCTTTCCATAGTGGAAAGATAGTTTGCATTTAACTCTTCAGGCCCGGCCTCACCCCTAACCCATATGGCCCGTATCTTCACGCTTTGGCAGGAACTGGCACAGCGCTTGCTATCCATCTTTCCATAGCGAAGCCATTTGCAAGAGATGGTGGGGAGCAATCAATGAACGGGCAAAAGCTCAACACGCTCATTCTGGGCATTGGCAATCTGTTGTGGGCCGACGAAGGCTTTGGCGTGCGCGCGGTCGAGCATCTCCATCGCCACTGGTCCTTTCCCGACCAGGTGCGGCTTATGGATGGCGGAACGCAGGGCATCTATCTGGTGCAGGACATCCGCGAGGCTGACCTCTTGGTGGTGTTCGATGCGGTGGATTACGGCTTGCCCCCCGCCACGATGAAAGTGGTTGAGGGCGAGGAAGTGCCAAGCTTCCTTGGCGCGAAAAAGATCTCGCTCCACCAGACCGGCTTTCAGGAAGTGCTGGCCATGGCCGAGATGATGGGCGAGCCGCCATCCGAAATCCTGCTGGTGGGGGTTCAGCCCGAAGAACTGGAGGATTTCGGCGGCTCTCTGCGCGAAAGCGTCAAGGCGCAGATGGAACCGGCGATTGCTGTGGCGCTCCAATGGCTGGCCGCGCGCGGGGTGCATGCCACGCGCCGCGCCACGCCGCTCTCGCCCGAGCAGGGGATCGGCAGCCTTGAGATGCTGATGGAGCATTATGAGGCCGCCCGCCCCGATGCCGATGACGCCCCCCGCCATGGCGACGCGCGCGTGCTGGCCGATGGCTGGGCCGGGCCTGCCGGGCCGGAGGATCATGAGGCCGAAATCCAGTCGATCCTTGGCGGACCCAATCTGAAAGTTGCGCTGTAATGTGCGTCGGCCTTCCGATGCGTGTGGTGGAAAATGGCGCGGGTTTTGCGCTGTGCCATCACGACGGGGCGCTCCATTCCATCGACACCGCGCTGGTGGGCGAATGCGCGCCGGGCGAATGGCTGATGACCTTCCTTGGCGCCGCGCGCGAAAAGATGGATGAGGAAACCGCGCTGCAAACGCTGGCCGCCACCGATGCGCTGGCGGCCCTGATGCGCGGCGAGCCTGTCGATCTGGACGCCGCCTTTGCCGATCTGATTGCGCGCGAACCGCAATTGCCAGACCACCTTATGCCGGAGTACCGCCCTTGAGCGACCTTTCCCCCGAACTCGACCGCTCGGCCCATTCGCCGCTGCTTGCCTCGATCATCGCGCGCCATCATTACGCCGTGGTGGGTGAGGAGGATTTCGAGGCCATCGCCGCGTCCCATCCGCTCTCCATGCTGCTGGTGGCGGGGGATTGGTGGCGTCTGGCCGAATGCGATGATCTGGCCGTGGTGGTGCCCGAACTGGACAAGGCGCTGGGCGGGCATGTCGGCGTTTTGGTGGCCGCGCGCGATGCCGAGCGCGCGATGCAGCGCCGGTTTCGCTTCGCCTCCTTTCCGGCGCTGATCTTCCTGCGCGAAGGGCAATATCTGGGCGCGATGGAGGGCATCCGCGACTGGTCCGAATATATGAATGAATTGCCCGACATGCTGGGCCGCGAACCGTCCGATCCGCCATCCTTTCGTATGCCTTCGGGCTGCGCTACGCCCAATGGAGACGCATGATGAACCCGGACATCGAAACTCTGCTCAGCGCTCTTGTCGGCCCCGGCAGCCAGCCCGACGGCCCGGACGATGCGAAGCTCGATTACATGATCATGCCCGAGGAGATGCGGGTGTTCTCGATGGCCAGCATTCCCGCCGATGCAGCCGACCATGGCGCGGGCGTGGCGGCGGGCGAGGCGATCCTGGCTGCCCTGAACCGCGTGGCGGCGGGCGGGCCGGAGGAAAGCGTCGATCTGGCCCATCTGGCCCCGGCCGATCTTGCCTTTGTCGATCAATTGCTGGGCGAGGGTGAGGTTTCGGTCGTGCTGGGCGAAAGCCATCAGGCGCAGGAATCGGTGCTGGCGGGCGTGTGGCGCGTGCGGCAAACGGGCGAACGGCGCGGTGACCGGGTAGACATAGGCGCCTTTCCGGCAGGCTTTATCGCCGCCGCCTTTGGCCGGGCGCAGGGCGAGGTGACCATCCCGGAAAAGAGTTTCGACGGCCTGTTCAACGCCCCCGCGCTGATCGCCGAGATCAACGCCCATATCCCCGGCACTGCCACGCGGGCCGAGCCGCATGTCATCAACCTCTCGCTGCTGCCCCATACCGAGGGCGACCTGCTGTTTCTTGAAGAAGCGCTGGGCAAGGGCGATCTCATCATCCTCTCGCGCGGCTATGGCAATTGCCGGATCCGCAGCACGGGGACGCGGCATAATTGGTGGGTGCGCTATTTCAATTCGCAGGACACGCTGATCCTCAACACGATCGAGATCAGCCCTCTGCCCGCCGTGGCGCAGGCCGCGCCCGAGGATATTGCCGACAGCGCCGAGCGGTTGGCCGAGATCATGGACACCTATCGGTGAGCGATCCGCATTTCTTCGAAGGCTCCTTTGGCGGGGATGTGGGCAAGATCGGGCCGCAGACAAAGCTGGAATGCAAGATCTGCTGGCACATCTATGACCCCGCCGATGGCTGCACCTATTGGCAGGTGGCCCCCGGCACGCCCTTTGCCGATCTGCCCGACCATTGGACATGCCCGCAATGCGATGCGCCCAAGGCGGGCTTTATGGTGGTGGAATGAGCGAGAGCCAGTCACGGCCAAAGACGTGGGCGGCGCGGGTCGAGGCGGTGTTTGCCGATATTGCGCAGACGCGCATGGCGGGTGTGCCGGTGATGAACACTGCGCTGGGCGTGGCGATGCGCGGGGCGTGCGAGCGTGATGGCTGGCGCATGGGCGTGCTGATCACGCCTTGGTTTATGAATGTGCTGGCTTTCGGCCCGGATGATGAGGCCCCCGCCCGCGTGGGGGAAAAGCGCCACATAGCTCTGCCGTCGGGCGCCTATGAGGCGATCCGGGGGTATGAGGAGGCTTTGGGCTTCTATTGGGCAATCTCGTTGTTTTCGCCCATGTTTGAATTTGAAACCATGGAGGCGGCCACCGCCACGGGAGATGCCGCCATGGCCGAAATCATGACCGAGCCTCAGGCGCCGGAGCCGGAGCTCAGACCCGCGCTCAGCCGCCGCGCCCTGTTCCGGCTGCCTTGTGAGGATGCGGCGTGACCGGCCCGGCCATCCGCATCGCCATGACGCCCGCCGGGGGCCGGATCGCCCGTTGCGCGATCCCCAATGCGCAGGACCTGCTGATCGGCCTGCCCGCCATCAAGGTGGGGCAGGCCCTGCGGCGCCTGCACGGGATTTGCCGCGAAGCACAAGGGCTGGCGGGCGAAATGGTCGTGGCGGCGGCGATGGGGGAAGCAATTGCACCGGATTATCTCAGCCAGCGCATCGCCCGCGTCCATACCGAGGCGCGGCGCGAGACGGGCCTGCGCCTGTGCCTCGACTGGCCCGCGCTGATTGGCGAGGCGCCTCAGACCGGGCTGGCACGCGAGATTATCGCGGGCGACTGGCGCGGTGTGGAGGCATCTGGATTGGCTGCAAGAGTGCTGGCCCATGCGCCCGAGGCGTTGCGCCCGATCTTTGCCGCGCGTTTGAACGGCGCGCCGGTCGCGCCCGACATGCATTCCCCTGAACCCGACATGGGCGTGGCCGGGCTGACCTGTGCAAGGGGGCGGCTGATTCATCGCGTGTGGCTTCACAAGGGGCGGGTGCGGGCATACACCATCGATGCGCCCACCGCGCGCCGGTTCGGCCCGGATGGCGATGCGGTCGCGCTTTTGGCGCAATGCCATCGGGCCGAGGATGCGGCATGGGCGATGCAGGCCATCGACCCCTGTGTGGATTGGGCGATGGATGCGGCGATGGAGACGGCCTGATGCATGAAATGGCGATTTGCGAATCCATCCGCCAGATTTTGGAAGAACAGGCCCGGTCCGCCGGTTTCGCCCGCGTCGAACGGGTTAAACTGGCCATCGGCGCGCTTTCGGGCGTCGAACCGGAGGCGCTGCGCTTCGGTTTCGATGTGGTGATGCGCGGAAGCGTGGCCGAGGGCGCGCGGCTGGAAATCGAGGATGTGGCGGCCCGCGCGTGGTGTATGCCTTGCGCGGCCAATGTGGCGATTGCCGCGCGCTATGATGCCTGCCCGCAATGCGGGTCCTATCAATTGCAGGTGACGGGTGGCGAAGACATGACCATCCGCGAATTGGAGGTTTTGTAATGTGCACGGTTTGCGGATGCAGCGACGGCGGGGCCAAGCTGGAAGGCGGGCATCATCATCACGGGCACGACCATGAGCATGACCATGATCATCATCATCATCATCATCACCATCACCACGATCATGAGCATGACCACCACCATCATGGTGAGGATCTGCACTATGGCCACGGCCCGGCGGGCGTTTCCGTTCCGGGCATGAGTCAGACCCGTCTGATCCAGTTGGAGGCCGACATTATGGGCAAGAACGCCCGCTATGCCGCCGCCAACCGGGATCGCTTTACGGCGGCGGGCATTCTGGCGCTCAATCTGGTGTCTTCGCCCGGATCGGGCAAGACCACCTTGCTGTGCCGCACGCTCAGCGAGATCGCGGGCGAATTTCCCGTGGCCGTGATCGAGGGCGATCAGCAGACCAGCGCCGACGCCGACCGCATCCGCGCCACCGGCGCTCCCGCGATCCAGATCAACACCGGCAAGGGATGCCATCTCGACGGCCATATGGTGGGCCATGCGGTGGATCACCTTTCGCCCGCGCAGGGCAGCGTGCTGTTCATCGAGAATGTCGGCAATCTGGTGTGTCCCGCCGCCTTTGATCTGGGCGAGGGCGCGCGGGTGGCGATCCTGTCGGTGACCGAGGGCGAGGACAAGCCGCTCAAATATCCCGATATGTTCGCCAGCGCCGATCTGGTGCTGGTCAACAAGGTCGATCTTTTGCCGCATCTGGATTTCGACATTGACCTTGCGATGGCCAACGCCCGCCGCGTCAATCCGCGCGTCCGCCTGATCCGCGTTTCCGCACGCAGCGGCGAGGGGATGGGGCAGTGGCTCGACTGGCTGCGGGCCGCGCGGGCGATGGCTCTGGCCTCGCGCCCTGTGGTGGAGGGCTGATCGCATGTGCCTTGCGATCCCCGCGCAGGTGGTGGAAATCCTGCCCGATGGCATGGCCACGGTCAGCGCCGGAGGTGTGACGCGCATCGTTTCGGTCGCGCTGGTCGATGATGCGGCGCTGGGCGATTATGTGCTGCTCCATGTTGGCTATGCGCTGCACAAGATCAGCCCGGAGGAAGCCGAGGCCACGCTGAAAATGATGGCCGAGGCCGGACTGGTCGAGGAAGAATGGGGGGCGGGCGCATGAAATATGTCTCCGAATTTCGCGATCCGGCGCTGGCGCAAAGCCTTGCCACGGCGATTGCGCGCGAGGTCGATCCGGCGCGCTCCTATGCTTTCATGGAGTTCTGCGGCGGGCATACCCATGCGATCTTCCGCTATGGGGTGCAGGATCTCGTGCCTTCCAATGTGCGCTTTGTGCATGGGCCGGGGTGCCCCGTCTGCGTGCTGCCGATGCGGCGCCTGGACGATGCGCTCGAACTGGCCGAGCGGCATGGCGTCATTCTGGCCACTTATGGCGACATGATGCGCGTGCCGGGCAGCGGGCGGCGATCGATGCTGACGGCGCGGGGCGCGGGGGCCGATATTCGCATGGTCTATTCGCCGCTCGATGCGCTGGCGCTGGCGCGGGACAATCCGGATCGGCAGGTGGTGTTTATGGGGATTGGTTTTGAAACCACCACGCCCGCCACCGGCATGGCCATCCTGACTGCGCGGGCGCAGGGGCTGACCAATTTCAGCGTGTTCTGCAACCATGTGCTGACCCCGCCCGCGATGGAGCATGTGCTGGCCGCGCCGGGTATCGCGCTGGATGGTTTCCTTGGGCCGAGCCATGTTTCGACGGTGATTGGCGCTGCGGCCTATCGCCCCTTGGTGGCGCATTATGGGCGGCCGCTGGTGATCGCCGGGTTTGAGCCGCTCGATGTGCTGCAATCGGTGCTGATGCTGATCCGTCAGGTGAATGAGGGGCGGTGTGAGGTCGAGAACCAATATTCGCGCGTTGTGACGGATGCGGGCAACACCAAGGCGCAAGGGGTGATCGAGAAGGTCTTTGCCCTGCGCGATACGTTCGAGTGGCGCGGTTTGGGCAGCGTGCCCGACAGTGCCCGCGCGATCCGGCCCGAATTGGCCGATTTCGACGCCGAGGCGCGTTTCGCCATCAGCGAGAAGCAGAGCCGTGAGGTAAAAAGCTGCGAATGCCCCGCCATCCTGCGCGGCGTAAAAAGCCCCAAGGATTGCAAATTGTTCGGCAAGGCCTGCACGCCCGAAACGCCGATGGGGGCCTGTATGGTTTCCTCCGAAGGCTCCTGCGCGGCCTATTACACCTATCGCCGCGCCGAAACGATGGCGGAAATGGAGGCTGCGCAATGAGCGGCATCCTGCGCCCCGGAGCCGCCGTCGAAATGGCCCATGGCGGGGGCGGCATGGCCACCACGCGACTGATCCGCGAGATCTTCGCCCGCCATTTCGCCAATCCCATCCTCGATCAGGGCCATGACGCGGCCCGGCTAAACCTGCCCCATGGCCGCATTGTGATGAGCACGGATGCCCATGTCATCAGCCCGCTGGAATTTCCCGGCGGGGATATCGGCTCGCTGGCCGTGCATGGTACGATCAATGATGTGGCCATGGGCGGCGCGGTGCCGGTGGCGCTGTCGGCTGCTTTCATCATCGAGGAGGGGCTGCCGCTTGAAACGCTGGACCGTATTGCCGCCAGCATGGGCGCGGCGGCGCGCAAGGCGGGCGTGCCCATCGTCACAGGCGACACCAAGGTGGTTGAGCGCGGGGCCGCCGACGGTCTGTTCATCACCACAACCGGCATCGGCATCATCCCCGAAGGCGTCGAAATCGCGCCCGAACGCATCGCGCCGGGCATGGCGATCCTGCTGTCGGGCACGCTGGGCGACCATGGCGTGGCGATTTTGAGCCGGCGGCAGGGGTTGGCCTTTGGCACGACGATTGAGAGCGACAGTGCGGCGCTGCATCGGATGGTGGGCGATATGCTGGCGGCGGCGCCCTCCATCGCCTGCCTGCGCGACCCCACGCGGGGCGGGCTTTCGGCCACGCTCAACGAACTGGCCGAGGCGGCGGGGGTAAGCATGGTTCTGAAAGAGGCAGCGATCCCGGTTCGGCCCGAAGTGGCGGGGGCCTGCGAATTGCTGGGGCTGGACCCGATCCACATCGCCAATGAGGGCAAGCTGATCTGTATCTGTCCGCAGGATCAGGCCGAGGCGGTTTTGTCCGTTATGCGCGCCCATCCCGAAGGGCGCGATGCGGCGCAAATCGGCACGGTGGGCGCTCATGCTGCGCCCGGCACGCCCGGATTGCTGCGGATGGAAACGCTGATTGGCGGGATGCGCGTGGTGGACTGGTTGGCGGGTGAGCAATTGCCCAGAATTTGCTAGAGAGCTGGTTTATGACGCAATCGGCCCTGCCCACCATCCTGATCGTCGATGACGAGATCCGCAGCCTTGAATCCCTGCGCCGCATTCTGGAGGATGAGTTCGAGATCCTGACGGCCTCCTCGACGCGTGAGGCCGAGGAGATGTTGGGCCGGCATTGGGTGCAGGTGATCCTGTGCGACCAGCGGATGCCGGAGCGCAGCGGGGTTGAATTCCTGACGTTGGTGAAGGAGCGCTGGCCCGATGTGATCCGCATGATTATTTCCGGCTATGCCGATGCGCATGACATTATCGACGGCATCAATCAGGCGGGCATCTTCCAATATGTCACCAAGCCATGGCACCCCGATCACCTGCTCTTGACGCTGCATTCGGCCTGCCGCCTGTTTCAGCTTCAGCGCGAGAATGAACTGCTGGCGGTGGAGCTGCGCATGGCCCCCAAGGCCGCCGCCGCCGTGGTGGATAAGCGCAAGGCGCAGGTGCGCCGCGCCTATGATTTCAACGATGGCATCGTGCGCAGCCATGGCAGCCCGATGGATGATGTCTGCGGCGCCCTGGCGCAGGTGGCGCCTTTTGATGTGCCGGTGCTGCTGATCGGATCGTCGGGCACGGGCAAGGAACTGGCGGCGCGGGCCTTGCACTATGGCTCGCTGCGCTGGAACAAGGCTTTCGTGGTGGAGAATTGCGGCGCCTTGCCCGATGAATTGCTGGAAAGCGAATTGTTCGGCCATAAAAAGGGCGCCTTCACCGGTGCCATCGACGACCACACCGGCCTGTTCGAGCGCGCCGATGGTGGCACGGTGTTTCTTGATGAGATCGGCGAGGTCAGCTCCGCCTTTCAGGTCAAATTGCTGCGCGTGCTTCAGGAGGGCGAGATCCGCCCGCTCGGCCATGGCCGCACGCGCAAGGTCGATGTGCGTATCATCGCCGCGACTAACCGCGATCTGGAGGAAGAAGTGCGCGAGGGCCGGTTCCGCGCCGATCTGTTCTATCGGCTGGCGGGCATGATCGTGCGCCTGCCCGATCTGAAGGACCGCCCCGGCGATCTGCCGGTGCTGGTGCAGACCTTGCTTGACCGCGCGATGGGCAGCATGGGCAAGCGCGTGCAGGGCGTTTCGGACGAGGCGATGGCGCGCCTGTCGGCCTATGGCTGGCCGGGCAATGTGCGCGAGTTGCAGAACGAGATCCAGCGCATGCTGGTGCGCGGGGTGGAGGGGCGCTGGCTGGGGGTGGACGTGCTGTCGCCTCATATTGCCGCGCCCGCCGCGCGCGCGGCCACGGCGCAGGCTGAAACCGTGCCCGATCTGGGCGACCTGACCGGCGATCTGAAAGAACGGGTCGGCGCGATGGAGGCGCGGATCATCCGCGAAACGCTGATCCGCCACCGCTGGAACAAATCGCAGGCGGCGCGCGAATTGGGCCTCTCGCGCGTGGGCCTGCGGGCGAAATTGGAACGCTATGGGCTGGAAAATGTCCACCCGTTGCGTGGGGTGGCGGGGCGATGATGGCGGCGGGCGGTTTTGACAGGTTTGATGGGCGGTTCGATCCGTCCCATGTCGATTGCCCTCATGACCCCATGCCGGAATTTTCCGCGCTCGCGGATCTGGGCATGAATGGCGAGGATATGTGGATCGATGTCATCCGCAAGATGGATGATGTCTATGCCGACCTTGTCGCCAGCCAGACCGCGCTGGAGGAGCGCAATATCGCGCTCGAACGCACGCTGGCCGAACTGGACACGGCGCATCGCAAATTGCGCCAGACCCAGCAGCAATTGCTGACCAGCGAGAAGATGGCCGCGCTTGGCCGTCTGGTGGCGGGCGTGGCGCATGAGCTGAACAATCCGATCAGCTTTGTTTTTGGCAATATGTATGCCCTCAAACGCTATGGAGGGGCGATTACGCAATATCTGGCCGCGATTGATGCCGGGCGGGGCGGGGCAGACCTTGCCGCCTTGCGTGAGAAGCTCAAGATCGACCGCGTGCTCTCCGACATCGGTCCGCTGGTCGATGGCACGCTGGAGGGGGCCGAACGGGTGCGCGACATTGTGCAGGATCTGCGCCGCTTCTCCGCCAGCCAGCGCGAGCCGCTGGAGAGTTTCAACCTTGTCCGGCTGGTGCATACGGCGGCGGATTGGGTCTTGAAGGCGCTGCGCGATCCGCCCGAATTGGATTGCGCCCTGCCCGAAAGGCTGGAGATCTCCAGCCGCAAAGGACAGTTGCACCAGATCCTCGTCAATCTGGTGCAAAATGCCGCTGATGCGCTGAGGGACCGCGATGGCGGGGCGATCCGTATTTCCGCCGCGCAGGATGGCGATACGATTGCCCTGTCCGTGGCCGACAATGGGCCGGGCGTGGCGCGCGATCATCAGGACAAGATCTTCGAACCCTTCTTCACCACTAAGCCCATTGGCGCGGGCACAGGGCTGGGCCTCTATGTCTCTTATACGATGGCGGGCAAATTGGGCGGATCGCTGGACTATGCCGATGCGCCCGGCGGCGGGGCGGTGTTCACACTGCGCCTGCCCCTGTCCGGGCCGGAAGGAGGCGAGGAATGACCTATCCCTCCGGCACCGCGCAACGCCCGCTGCGCCTGATCTGGCTGCAGTCGGGGGGCTGCGGGGGCTGCACGCTCTCCTTGCTGGGCCAGCAGGAGCCGGACCTGATCTCGGCCCTGCGCGCCGCCCATGTCGAGGTCTTGTGGCACCCCTCGCTCTCCGAGGCGACCGGGGCGGAGGCGCGCGCGATATTGGATTCCGCCGCGGACGGGACACAGCCGGTCGATATTCTCTGCCTCGAAGGATCGGTCATCCACGGCCCGAACGGCACCGGCGGCTTTCACCTGATGGCGGGCACCGGGCGGCCGATGCGCGACATGATCGGCGCGATTGCCGCCCATGCGACCCATATTATAGCGGTTGGCTCCTGCGCGGCGTTTGGCGGGATCACGGCGGGCGGCGGCAATGCGGTGGAGGCGGGCGGCCTTGCCTATAACGGCACGCGGGCGGGCGGGTTGCTGGGCGCGGGGTTTCGCGCAAGGGGCGGATTGCCGGTCATCAATATCGCCGGTTGCCCGATCCATCCGGGCTGGTTTGTCGATACGATCCTGCAACTGGCGGACGGCACCTTGTCCGCCGCCGATCTTGACGAATGGGAGCGCCCCTTGGCCTATACCGCCAGCCTTGTTCACCACGGCTGCGCCCGTAATGAATATTATGAATTCAAGGCCAGCGCCGAGGAACTGGGCGATCTTGGCTGCATGATGGAAAACCTTGGTTGCAAGGGCACGCAGGCGCGCGCCGATTGCAACACGCGGGCGTGGAACGGGTCGGGATCGTGCCTTTCGGGGGGCTACCCTTGCATCAACTGCACCGCGCCGGGGTTTGAAGATCCGGGCCACAGTTTCTCCACCACACCCAAGATCAGCGGCATCCCCATCGGCCTGCCCACCGATATGCCCAAGGCGTGGTTCGTAGCGCTGGCCAGCCTGTCCAAGGCCGCCACGCCGCGCCGGTTAAAAGAGAATGCCGCAAGGCCCACCCCCGCCATCCTGCCGCGCGACCGGCGCAAGGAGGGCGCATGACCGACAAACCATCGCGCCTGATCCTTGGCCCGTTCAACCGGGTGGAGGGCGATCTTGAGGTGCGGCTCGATTTGGCGGGCGATCATGTCGAGGACGCGCGCGTCACCTCGCCGCTCTATCGCGGGTTTGAGGCGATGCTGGTGGGGCGCCCTGCCGCCGATGCGCTTACCTATGCCCCGCGCATCTGCGGCATCTGTTCGGTCTCGCAAAGCGTGGCGGCGGCTCGCGCGCTGGCCGGGGTGCGCCCCGCCGGGCTGGAGCGGCGCTTGCCCCCTGCCAATGGCCAACATGCGATCAATCTGGTCCATGCGGTGGAAAATATCGCGGATCATATCACCCATTTCTATCTGTTCTTCATGCCCGATTTCGCCCGCGCCGCCTATGCGGGCGAGCCATGGCATCAGGCAGCGGCGGACCGTTTCACCGCCCTGAAGGGCAGCGCGGCAACCCAGATGCTGCCTGCGCGGGCCGGGTTGATGAACATGATGGGCGTGCTGGCGGGCAAATGGCCCCATACGCTCTCCATCCAGCCGGGCGGATCGACGCGGGCCATCACGCGGGCCGAACAGGCCCGGCTGCGGCTGATGCTGGCGGGCTTTCGCAGCTTTTGCGAAAATGTCCTGTTCGACGCGCCGCTGGAGGCGGTGGCCGCGATTTCCAGCCGCGATGCGCTTTATGCCTTTGCGCAGGGGAATGGGGGCGATTTTGCTCATTTCCTGAAGATTGCGCAAAGGCTTGATCTCGCCCGCGCTGGGGTGACGCGCCTGCGCCATATCGCCTTTGGCGCCTATGCCGGCGGGGACGGACCGCTGTTTCCGCGCGGGATGTTCGATGCCGGGATCGGGGCTGCGGGGCCATTGCCTATCGGCGCGATCACCGAGGATGTTTCACACGCCTGGTATGCCGGGCATGGCGGCGCGCCGCGCCATGCCGCCCCTGTGCCCGACATGAGCAACCCGGATGCCTATAGCTGGTGCAAGGCCCCGCGCCTTGGCGGAAATGTCGCCGAGGTGGGCGCGCTCTCGCGGCAATTGGTGGCGGGCCATCCGCTGCTGCGCGATTATGTCGCGCGCGATGGTGCCAGCGTTGAGGCCCGCGTGGTGGCGCGCATCATCGAGGTCGCGCTGGTGGTGATGGCCATGGAGCATTGGATCGCCGTCATCGACCCGGCCTCGCCCTTTCAGGACACGCGCCCGCGTCTGGACACGGGCGATGCCATGGGCCTGACCGAGGCGGCGCGGGGCAGTCTGGGCCACTGGCTGCGGCTGGATGGCGGGCGGATCAGCCATTATCAGATCATTGCGCCGACAACGTGGAACTTCTCGCCCAGAGACAGCAACGGCATCCCCGGTCCGCTGGAGCAGGCGCTTGTCGGCGCACCCATCCGCCCCGGCGAGACCGAGCCGGTTTCGGTCCAGCATATCGTGCGCAGCTTCGATCCCTGCATGGTCTGCACGGTGCATTGATGTCGGCCAAAGGGCGCAGCATCCGTGTGCGCGGGACGGTGCAGGGTGTGGGCTTTCGCCCCTTCGTCTGGCGTCTGGCGCGCGAATTGGGCCTGACGGGCGAGGTGTCGAACGATGGCCAGGGCGTGCGCATCGCGGCATGGGGCGATGAGGCGGAGCTTGACGAACTGGCCCGGCGCATCCGGGATGAAGCTCCCCCCTTGGCCCGCGTGGCCGGGGTCGAAGTCTGCGATGGGCCCAATGGGCAAGGCTGGGGCGCATTCAAAATTGTCGAGAGCGGGCAGGGCGCCACCACCACCGCCATCCCGCCCGATGCGGCCACCTGCCCGGCCTGCCTGGCCGAAATCCGCGATCCGGGTGAGCGGCGGCATAAGTATGCTTTCACTAATTGCACCCATTGCGGCCCGCGCCTGACCATCGCTCGCGCCATTCCGTGGGACCGGGCGCAGACCAGCATGGGTGATTTCCCGATGTGCGCGGATTGCGCAGAGCAATATGGCGACCCGGCGGACCGGCGCTTTCATGCCCAGCCGATCGCCTGCGCCGCTTGCGGGCCGCGCTTGTGGATCGAGGGGGCCGAAGGAGAGCCCATCGCCGCCGCCGTGAAATTGCTGCGCGGCGGGGCGATTGTGGCGGTTAAAGGGCTGGGCGGGTTTCATCTGGCCTGCGATGCGATGAATGCGCAGGCGGTGGCGGAATTGCGCTGCCGCAAGGCGCGTGATGCCAAGCCCTTTGCGGTGATGACGACGCGGCCGGCGGATCTGTGCGAGGTCAGCGCCGCGGCGCGCACGCTGCTGGAAAGCGCGGCGGCGCCGATTGTGCTGTTGCCGCGCCGGGCGGCGGCGCCTGAGGCGCTGGCGCCCGATCAGGATCATCTGGGGGTGATGCTGCCTGCAACGCCGCTGCACCATCTGCTGCTGGTGGAATTTGGCGGGCCTTTGGTGATGACCTCAGGCAACCGCAGCGGCGAGCCGCAGGTTATCGACAATGCGCAGGCGCGTGAGGTTTTGTCGGGGATTGCCGATGCTTTTGTGATGCATGACCGCGCCATCGAAAACCGGTTGGATGACAGTGTGCTGGCGATGGATGAGGCGGGGGCGTCGATCCCCATCCGCCGCGCGCGCGGGTTTGCGCCCGCGCCCATCGCACTGCCCTTCGATGGCTTGCCGCCGGTGCTGGCCTGCGGGGGCGAGTTGAAGGCGACCTTCACTCTGATCCGTGGCGGCGAGGCGATGGTCGGCCCGCATATTGGTGATCTGGAGCAGGCGGCGGCGCTGGGGGATTACCGGGCGATGCTCGATCTCTATCGCCGCCTGTTCGATTTCACACCTGCGATCGTCGCGGTCGATGCCCATGGGGGCTATCTTTCCACCCAGATGGGCGAGCGGATTGCGCAGGAAACCGGTGCGTGTCTGGTCCGCGTGGCGCATCATCATGCCCATATGGCCTCATGCCTTGCCGATAATGGCATGGGCGATGGCGAGTATATTGGCCTGTTGCTCGATGGCTTGGGGCTGGGTCCGGACGGAGCGCTGTGGGGCGGGGAAGTGCTGCGCGGGGGCTATCGCGGGGTGGAGCGTGTGGGCGGTTTCGTGCCGGTGCCCCTGGTCGGCGGGGTCGCTGCGATGAAGGAGCCATGGCGTAATCTGCTCGCCCATTTGCGCGCGGCTTTCGGGGCGGATTGGCGAGCGGTGACGGGGCCGGTCATGCCGTATCTGCCCGATGAGCCCCGGTTGCGCTTGGCCGAAAGCATGATCGACAGCGGCACGAATTGTCCGCCATGCTCATCGGCAGGGCGGTTGTTCGATGCGGTGGCGGCGGCCTTGGGGATCTACCCTGCGCGGATCAGCCACGAGGGGCAGGCGGCCATGGCGCTGGAGGCTTTGGCCCGGCCCTATGATGAGGCGGCGTGGGATATTGCGCCCGATCTGGCATGGGGCGGATTGTGGCGGGCGCTGCTGGGTGATTTGAACGCAGGCGTGGCGCCGGGGCGGATTGCGGCGCGGTTTCATGCCACACTGGCAAGGGTGCTGGCGCATCAGGCGGCGGCTGCGGGGGCGCCGGGCGGGTATGTCATCCTGTCGGGTGGGGTGATGCAGAACCGTGTGCTGCTGGCCGGTTTGCGCCGGGAAATCCGCGCGCGGGGCATGGTGCCGGTGGCCCACAAACAGGTGCCGGCCAATGATGGCGGCTTGTCGCTGGGGCAGGGGATAATCGCCGCATTAAGGGAGAGGGGTGAATGAGGCTCGACGAACATCCGCTGCGGCGGCAGGTGGTGGGCGAGATGCATCTGCGGCGCTGGCCCGCGATCCATGCGCCGACGCAGATCCTTCAGGTGCTGCGCCTTGTCTCGCCCGAGGAGCGGGCGGGGCAAAGGGCGATGCTGGAAAACTGGCTGGGCCAATCGGACAATCCGCGTCATGCCGAGGGCGAACTTGGCCCCGGCATTTCCTTTGTCTGGGAACAGCATAGCGAGGCCTGCGGTATTACCCTGTTCATGCACGAACCCCATGCCGATCCTGCCGATGCGCTGGCATGGATCGAGCGTTTTCCCGGCCAGACCATACGTGCCACCCGCATCCATGTCGTTGAAAATCAGGCGCAGGCGCGCGACCTTTTGCCACAGATGGGCTTTGTCGGCTCCGATCTCGTTTCCTGTATGATCGGGGCTTCGGGTGTGAGGCTGTGGTCGGATTTCCGCATCGGGGTCGAGGGGCTGGGCATTGCGCTGGTTTCGGCCAATGGCGCGGCGCCTGCCGATCTGGCGCGATTGCTGCAAAGGTTTCAGGAGCTTGGCAATTACCGCAATCTGGCGCTGATGGGCCTGCCGATGGCGCAGGCCTATTGGCCAAGGCTGGACGCGGCCGAGGCAACCTTGCGCGAATTGGCCGCCGATGTGGCCAACCCCGATACGACCGACGATGCTTTGCTCGAACGGGTTTCGGTTCTCAGCCTCGATCTGATGTCGCTGTCGACCGAGACGCATTACCGGATGAGCGCGACCTCTGCCTATGCGCAACTGGTCGAGGAGCGGCTTGCCGCGCTGGCCCCGCGCCCGATCCCCGGCCACCCCAGTCTTGAGGATTTCACCCAGCGCCGCCTCTTGCCCGCGATCCGCACCGCGCAGGCCTATTCGCGGCGGCTGGAGGATCTGACCGGGCGTGCGGCGCATTTCACCTCGCTGCTGCGCACCCGCGTGGAAACGCGGATCGAGAATCAGAACGGGCGATTGCTGCGTTCGATGGAGCGGTCATCCAGCCTGCAATTGCGGCTGCAACAACTGGTCGAGGGCCTGTCGGTCGTCGCACTCAGCTATTATGGCATCAGCCTGATCGGCTATATGCTGAAAGCCGCCGAGCATCGTTTCGAGCATTTCCCGGCGGCCGAGATCATGGGCGTGATGGTGCCCATGGTGGTGGTGGGCATGTGGATGGGGTTGCACCGGATGAAGGCGCGGGTTCTGGGCGAACATTGATCGCCCAGAACCCCGCCCGGAACCTGCGCTTGCCTTACTTGGGGCGATAGATCGCAAAGATCTTGGTCACGTCCTCGCGGCTTTCCCAACTGCACTGGGCATTCTGTTCGACAAGGAACAGGTCGCCCTTGCGGAATGTGCCCTCGCGGCCTTCCTCGTCGATGAAGGTGACGCTGCCGTCCAGCAGATACATCAGTTCGAAATGGCGATAGGGCATCGCGCGACGGTGATAGGGGCTGGAATCCCAGACACCCACCATGAATTCGCCATCGGCGGACAGGAACTGCGTGTGATTATGGCATTGCGGCGTGGGGCCGATCAGCAATTCTGCCAGAGGCGCGCCCGAGGGGACGCGCTGCGTGGTCGGGTCGATGGCGGTGACGCCCGCCGCTTCGCCAGCCCCGCCGGTATAGCGCATGGTGACAATGCGGGCCTTGTCCGCGCTCCAGTCAAAGCCTTGCGGGCCGGAGAGGACGAGGCTGCCCCCCTTGGCCAAGGTGTGGGTCTGGCCGCCCGAGGTGATCTGCGCTTCGCCTTCGGCCACGATCAGCATCGTGTCGCCGGTTTGCGTCTGCGCGCTGCCGCTGCCGGAAAGGGCGCAGGCCAGCAATTCAACCGGCCCGCCGCGCAGGGGCAGCAGCGCCGCATCTGCGCCAAACGGTTCCGCGCCCGGCTGGGCGCTCTGGGCAAAGGCGGCAATGTCAATGAAGGAGGGGCAAGTGGTCATGGTCATCACTCCTGCGGGGCCAGCCAGTGGCGGGCCAGCGCGAGATGGAGACGCAGGCCGGTTTCCAGCACCGCGTCGTTGAAATCATAATGCGGATTGTGCAGCGGGGGCGGGTTTTCTCCGACACCTTGCCCTAGCCAGATATAGGCGCCGGGGCGGGCCTGCAGCATGAAGGAAAAGTCCTCCGATGTGGCCGCCGGCTCCGGCGCGCGTTGTGCCGTGCCGACTGTTGCCGCGACGATCAGGGCATCTTCGGCGGCATCGGCGTCATTGATCGTGGCGGGGTAATAGCGGTCATAGTCCAGCTGGGCGCTGACCTCGAAACCGGCCTCGATCCCGGCGATGATCTGGCGCATCCGCTGCTCGATCCGGTCCTGAACCACGGGATCGAATGTGCGCACGGTGCCGGCTACCATCGCCTCTCCGGGGATGACGTTGTGCGCGTGGCCGCCGTGGATCTGCGTGACGGACAGGACTGCATTGGCGCTGGCGGGGGTATTGCGCGCAATGATCGTGTTCAATTGCTGCACCAGCGATGCTGCGGCCAGCAACGTGTCATTCGTGTCATGCGGAACCGCAGCATGGCCGCCGCGCCCGCGCAGAGTGATGTGAAACTTGTCCGCCGCGCCCATGATCGCGCCCGCGCGGGTGGCGATCGTCCCGGCGGGCAGAGCGGGCCAGTTATGCAGCGCATAGACCCGGTCGCAGGGAAAGCGCTCAAACAGACCGTCCTCGATCATCGCGCGCGCGCCGCCCTGGCCTTCCTCGGCAGGCTGGAAGATGAAATGGACCGTGCCGTCGATCCCCGAAGGATCAGCCGCCAAAGAAGCTGCCAGCGCTTGGGCCGCGCCCAGCAGCATCGCCATATGCCCATCATGGCCGCAGCCGTGAAAGCATCCCTCGTGGCGGCTTGCATAGGGCAGGCCGGTTTTTTCATCGATGGGCAACGCGTCCATATCGGCGCGCAGGCCTATTTTGCGCGGGCCATTACCGGCGCGCAAAACGCCCACGACCCCGGTGCCGCCTATGCCCTCATGCACCTCCAGCCCCGCCGCGCGCAGAGCATCGGCAATCACCCGCGCGGTGCGATGTTCGGCAAAGCCCAGTTCCGGGTGAGCATGGATATCATGGCGCAGCGCCACCAATGGCGCCAAGAGCGCAGCTATGTCTGTCATGGGTCGGAGGCCTTAAAGCGAGTTGCCGAACAGGCTCTGGATCGGGAAATGATGTTTGATGAAGGGCGATTTGATCACGACATAGGAGAAGTACTTCTCGATCCCGTAATCGCTTTCCAGCATCCCCTCGATGATCGACTGATAATGCGACACGCCGCGCGTCACGAATTTGAGCAGATAGTCATAGCCGCCCGACACCAGATGACACTCGACGATCTCGTCCAGTTTGACGATCCGGCTTTCAAATCGCGAGAAATCGCCGCGCCGGTGTTCGGACAGCGTGACCTCGGTGAAAACCGTCAGAAATTCGCCCAGCTTGCCGAGGTTCAAATGCGCCCCATAGCCGGTGATATAGCCTGCCTGTTCCAGCCGTTTCACCCGCGTCAGGCAAGGGCTGGGCGACAGGCCCACCGCATCGGCCAGTTCGACATTGGTGACGCGTCCGGCCTGTTGCAGCTTGGCAAGGATCTTGAGATCGATGCGGTCGAGTTTGGGGCCGGGCATCATGGGGCGTTTTCCTCTTATTGGCCGATTGCGGCGCGAATATCGGCCTGATCAAGCAATTGGTCGAGGCACAATTGCACGCGGTCGAAGATGATGTCCATTTCGTCGGGCGTACAGGTCAGCGCCGGGGCGAAACCGATGACCGCATTGGCAAAACAGCGCGCGATCACGCCATTGTCCCACGTCATCTGCGAGAGGCGGTCGCCAATGGCCAGATCGGCGGCGAAAGGCGCCTTGGTGTCCTTGTTGGCCACCAGCTCAATTGCGCCCAGCAACCCGCGATAGCGCACATCGCCCACCAGCGGGTGGCTGCGGATTGCCTCCATACGCGCGGCAAAGCGTTCGCCCACCATCACGCCATTGGCCAGCACGCCGCCCTCGCGATAGAGGCGCAGCACCTCCAGCCCCACCGCCGCCGAAACCGGATGGCCCGAATAGGTGCCGCCATGGCCCACCGGCAGCGGGCTGGCGTCGGCAATCGCCTGATAGATATGATCGGCCATGAACAGCGCGCCCATCGGGGCATAGCCTGCGGTCAGGCCCTTGGCGGTGGTCATGAAATCGGGGGTCACGCCCTCGGCCTCGCAGGCGAACAAAGGCCCGGTGCGGCCAAAACCGGTGATGACCTCGTCCACCAGCAGCAGGATGCCCAGCCGGTCGCAAGCCTCGCGGATGGCCTTGAGCCAGCCCACCGGCGGCACGATCACCCCGCCGCTGCCCTGAATGGGTTCGCAGCAGAAGGCGGCAACCTTGTCCGCGCCGATTTCCGCCACCTTGGCCTCCAGCGCCGAAATGGTGCCGGCGATCACGGCGGCATCGTCATGGCCCTGCGGGTGGCGATAGGGATAGGGCGAGGCGATATGATGCTGCCACTTATAGGGCAGATCGAAACCGCGATGGAAATTGGCCAGCGCCGTCAGGCCCGCCCCGGTGGCCGAGGAGCCGTGATAGCCCCATTCCAGCGCGATGAACTCTTTCTTGTCCGGTTTGCCGATGGCGTTGAAATAGTGGACGATATAGCGCACCGCGCTGTCCACCGATTCCGAGCCGCCTTGCGTGAAATAGACGTGATTGAGGCCCTCGGGCGTCAGTGCGGTCAATTCTGCCGCCAACCGGATGGCCGGTTCGCTGGCAAAGTGGAAATAGCCGGTGGCATAGGGCAGGCGGCGCATCTGATCGGCCGCGGCTTCGACCACGCTTTCCTGACCATAGCCGACATTGACGCACCACAGGCCGGCAAAGGCGTCGATCACCCGCTTGCCCTCTATATCGGTCAGCCACATGCCGTCCCCGCTGGCCAAAACGCGCGCGCCATGCGCCTCGTGGCCACGGAAAGAAGCCACCGGGTGGATCAGGTGATCGCGGTCAAGGTCGATCAGCGAGCGGTTGGTCAGGGTTTCGGTCATGAGGCAAACCTATGCTAGCGGTTCAGGCGTGTTTCGCCAAACAGGGGCAGGGGCGCGGCATTTTATGCCGTGGTTCAGCCGATGGCTTCGGAAATCGCCTTGCCGCATTCCACGGTGTTGGCGCTGCCCTTGAGGTCGCCGGTGCGGCCCGTGGGGGTGGAAAGCACATCCTCGATGGCGCGCATGATCCCGGCGGCGGCTTCCGCCTCGCCCAGATGTTCGAGCATCATCGCGGCCGACCAGATCTGGCCCACCGGATTGGCGATGCCCTTGCCCGCAATATCCGGGGCCGAACCATGCACAGGCTCGAACAGGCTGGGATGCTCGCCGGTGGGGTTGATGTTGCCCGATGGCGCGATGCCGATCGTGCCGGTGCAGGCCGGGCCAAGGTCGGACAGGATGTCGCCGAACAGGTTGGAGGCCACCACCACGTCGAAACGCTGGGGGTTCATCACGAATTGCGCGGTCAGGATGTCGATGTGATATTTGTCATGGGTCACATCGGGGAACTCTTCGCCAATCGCCTCGACGCGCTTGTCCCAGAACGGCATGGTGATGGCGATGCCATTGGATTTCGTCGCGCTGGTCAGGTGCTTGCGCTCGCGCTTTTGCGCCAGATCGAAGGCGAAGCGCAGCACGCGGTCCACGCCCTGGCGCGTCATCACGGTTTCCTGAATGACGATTTCGCGGTCGGTGCCGGGGAACATATGGCCGCCGACGCTGGAATATTCGCCCTCGGTGTTTTCGCGCACGACCCAGAAGTCGATATCGCCCGGCTCACGTCCGGCCAGCGGGCAGGGCACGCCCGGCATCAGGCGCACGGGGCGCAGGTTGACATACTGGTCATATTCGCGGCGGAATTGCAGCAGCGATTGCCACAGCGAAATGTGATCGGGCACCGTTGCGGGCCAGCCCACCGCGCCAAAGAAGATCGCATCGGGGCGCCCGATCTGATCCTTCCAATCCTCGGGCATCATGCGGCCATGCTGGGCATAGTAATCGCAATCGGCAAATTGGTGGACTTGCAGGTCGAGCCCAAAGCCATAGCGGCTCGACGCCTGTTCCAGCGCGCGCAGGCCCTCGGGCATGACTTCCTTGCCGATGCCGTCACCGGCCAGAACGGCGATTTTGTAATTGCGCATGGATGTCACGCCCCCAATTCCAGCCCGCCAATGTGGAAGGCCTTGGTTTCCAGATATTCTTCGATGCCCTGATGCCCGCCTTCGCGGCCAAGGCCCGATTGCTTGACCCCGCCAAAGGGCGCCATTTCCATCGCGATCCCGCCGGTATTGAGCGCGATCATCCCGGCCTCCAACGCCTCGGCCACGCGGAACGAGCGCGAGAGGTCGCGGGTGTAGAAATAGGCGGCAAGGCCGAAAGGTGTGTCATTGGCCATCTCGATCGCCTGACGCTCGCTGGTAAAGCGGAACAGCGGGGCGAGGGGACCGAAGGTTTCCTCCGACGCCAGACGCATCTCGGGGTTGGCATCGCCAATGATGACCGGGCGGACAAAGCGGTCATCGCTGCGGCCCTTGCCCTGCCCAAGAATCTTGCCGCCCTTGCCCAGAGCGTCCTCCAGATGGGCGGAGACTTTCTCGACGGCGGCGGCGTTGATGAGCGGGCCAACGGTGGAATCCGCCTCCATCCCCGGCGCGGCGTTCAATCCGGCAACGGCTGCGGAGAGCTTTTCTGCAAAGGCATCATAGATTTCATCGGCCACCAGCATCCGGTTCGCACACACGCAGGTCTGGCCCGCATTGCGGAACTTGCTGGCCATCGCCGCCTTCACCGCCAGATCGAGATCGGCATCTGCAAACACGATCAGCGGCGCATTGCCGCCCAGTTCCATGCTGGTCCGCTTGATCGTCTTGGCGCATTGTTCGAGCAGCAGCGCGCCCACGCGGGTCGATCCGGTAAAGGACAGTTTGCGCACCAGCGGGCTGCCGGTGATAGCCGCGCCAATCGCGGTGGGCAGGCCCGTCACGATATTGATGACGCCCTCAGGAAAACCTGCCCGCAGCGCCAGTTCGCCCAGCGCCAGCGCGGTGAAAGGCGTCATTTCCGAAGGCTTGATCACCACCGGACAACCGGCCGCCAGCGCGGGCGCGCATTTGCGGGTAATCATCGCGGCGGGGAAATTCCACGGCGTGATGGCGGCCGAAACACCCACCGGCTCGGTCAGCACGATGATGCGCCGGTCGCGTTCGGGCGAAACGACATTGCGCGCGCCGGTGCGGCGGCCTTCCTCGGCAAACCATTTGATAAAGCTGGCGGCATAGCGGATCTCGCCTTGCGCTTCGGCCAGCGGCTTGCCCTGTTCGGCGGTCATGATGAGGGCCAGATCATCCAGATTGGCCAGCACGAGCGCATGCCATGCCTCCAGCAGGGCGCAGCGTTCGCCCGCCGTGCGCGCGCGCCATGCCGGCCATGCCGCATTGGCCGCGGCAATGGCGTCCTGCGTGTCGTCGCCCGTGCAATCGGGCACCGCGCCAAGCACCGCACCATCGGCCGGATCCTTCACCGCCAGCGCATCGCGTGAGGAGGCGTCAAGCCATTGTCCGCCAATCAGCGCGGCCTGCTTCAAAAGGGTGGAATCGGAAAGTTGCATGGTTTACCCCAGTGCTTGGGTGGTGAGAGCGAAGAGCGTGGCATCGCCCGAAGTTTCCGGCACCGGCCCGCGCGCCATCATGCGTACCGTATCGACGCGCGGTAGGCCAAGCCCTTCAAGCCATGGCGAAAGTCCGCTCTCTTCAGTAACGTCGAGGCGGGTGAAATTGCCCGCATTCTGGGCCAGCCAGTGCAGGATCAGCGCCTTGGCGCCATCGGTGTCGGGCGCCACCACGGGGGCGACCGACCATCCCCGGCCAAATCGGCGCAGCAGGGCAAAGCCCACCGGAATATCGTCATGGGTCAGCACCACCGCGCTGTCCAGCGCGGTCAGCGCGCGCATCATCGCATGGCGATCGCTGCCGGTGGCTTTGCTGTACAATTCGCCCGGCGTCTGTTCGGATGAGCCGAGCGGGCGGATGCGCTCGCCGCTGCGCAGCGCTGCCAGCGGGGCCAGCGGGATCGTGCCCTGATGCTGGTACAGGGTGCCGATGTCGACAAAGCCCAGCTTTTCATACAGCGGCGCGCCCTCGACAGTGGCCTGAAGCAGCACGGTCCGGTCGCCCAGATGGTCGAGCATAGCCTGCATCAACTGGCGGCCATAGCCTTTGCCCTGATGCGCATCATCGACGATCACCATGCCCAGCGTGGCGACGCGCTCGCCATAGGGAAAGCCGATGATGGTGCCGATCACCTCTCCATCGACCTGCGCCACGATGCCGTCGCCCAATGCCAGGAACAGCGCCCAGTCCTCTTCGCGGTGCGGCCAGAACAGCGCGCGCGACATTTCCACCGCACGCTCGATGTCCTCATGCCGCATCGCTCGAAAACTCACGCCGCTGGTCACCAGCTCGCCCATCGCCGCACTCCTTCTCTTTGCCCCACCAACCGGATTGGTGTGTCGGCGCATCCACAGGGGATGGGATGCGCCAGTCCTGATAATGGGTTAGCGCCGCGCGAATGGAATAGGCTGCTGCCTTATGCATAAGATCAGAAGATTATGGCGTTGAGCGCCCCGCTTTGCCCAGTCGATTCTGCCGCAGGGCAATAATCTTGCCCCCAGAACCCCCGAAGAACCACTGCGGAGCCATGCCCCATGACAATTGCATTCAACCCCGATTCCATCCGGCCCGATCTGGCGGCCAATTTCATCGGTGGGCGCAAAATTCTGGGTGCTGGCGCGGTGTTCGATGTGCTGCGGCCTTCCGATGGCGGGCTGCTCTCGCCCCTGCACGCGGCCAGCATGGACCAGATGAGTCAAGCGGCAGAAGGTGCCGCCGCCGCGCAGAAAAGCAGCGGATGGGGCCGGATGGACCCGCGCGCCCGCGCCCGCATCCTGCGCCGCTGGGCCGATGCGATTGATGCCGACCGCGCGGTGCTGGCCCCGCTGGAGGCGGTCGGCTCGACGCGGACGCTGGCCGAGATTTTGGCATGGGATCTACCCTATACTGCCGAATGCATCCGCTTTTTCGCCGAATTTGCTGATAAGCATGGCGGTGAGGTGGGCGCAACCGCCGATGACCGTTTTGGTTTCACCGCCAATGAGCCTTATGGCGTGGTCGGCGCGATTGCGCCGTGGAACCTGCCGCTGGTGATGGCGGCGTGGAAATTGGGCCCGGCGCTGGCGGCGGGCAATGCGGTGGTGCTCAAGCCTTCCGAACTCACGCCCTTCTCGGTCGTGCGTCTGGCCGAACTGGCGGTGGCGGCAGGCGTGCCGGCCGGCATCTTCAATGTGGTTCAGGGCATGGGCCACGATATTGGCGACGGCCTTGTGCGCGCCGAGCAGGTTGGCAAGGTCAGCTTTACCGGATCGACCGCCACGGGCCGTGCGATCATGAGCGCCTGCGCCGCCACCGGACCCAAGCCCTGTACGCTCGAGCTGGGCGGCAAGAGCCCGCAAATCATCTTTGCCGATGCCGATATGGACAAGGCCTGCGCGATTGTGGCCCGCGCGATTACGCTCAATGCCGGGCAGGTCTGCGTGGCCGGTTCGCGCCTGCTGGTTGAGGCCAGCGTGGCCGATGAGGTGACCGACCGCATCGCCGCCCTGTTCCGCGCGCATCAATTGGGCGAGACATGGGCCGATGGCACGACGATGGGGCCGATCGTTTCGGAAAAGCAATTGTCGGGCATCGACGCCATCGTCCAAACCGCCCGCGCCGAGGGCGGCGAAGCGATCACCGGCGGCGCGCGGGTCGAACGGGCGGGGACTTTCTACGAACCCACGCTGATCGCGGGCCTTTCCGCCGACGCCACCGCGGTGCAGAGTGAGATCTTCGGCCCGGTGCTGACGGTGCAGAGCTTTGCCGATGACGAGGAAGCCTATGCGCTGGCCAATGGCACGCGCTATGGTCTGGCGGCGGGGGTTCATACGCAGAACCTGAGCCGCGCGATCCGCGCCACGCGGGCGCTTGAGGCGGGCACGGTCTGGGTCAACCGCTATGGTCGCTCGGATGATTTCATCCTGCCCACCGGCGGCTTCAAGCAATCGGGGCTGGGCAAGGATCTGGGGCGCGAGGCCTATCTGGCAAGCTGCAAGAGCAAGACGGTTCTGATCGGGCTGTAACGAAAAGGGGGCAAAGGTTCGATACCTTTGCCCCCTTGCTTATTTGGTAAACCGCGTCACCGCATAATGTTCCAGCGGAATGTCGGTCGCGCCGGTGGCGATCAATTCGGCCATGGTTTCGCCCACGCCCGGCCCGATCTGAAACCCGCTGCCCGAAAAGCCGAAAGCGTGGAACAGGCCTGAAACCTTGGCGCTCGGCCCCATGATCGGCAGGGCGTCATCGGTATAGCCCTCGATGCCGCTCCACACGCGGATCACCTGCAAATTGGCAAGTGCGGGGGCCAGACGGCGCAGATGCTCAAACTGCGTCATCGTGTTTTGCGGCAGGACATAGGAGCGGTAATCATCCGGGTAGGACGCCGCCCGCGTCGATCCGCCCAGCACGATATTGCCGCGCGCCACCTGCCGGAAATAGACGGTTTCCACCTCCTCCGGCGTCATCACGCCCACGGCGGGCGCAATGGCATAGGGCACCGGCTCGGTCACGCTCATCGTCGGCGCGCGGGGGGTGAGGGGGATCTCCTCGCCAAACCAGCCGGCGATCTTGCCCGCCCATGCGCCCGCCGTGATCAGCAGGATCGGCGCGGCAAACTGGCGACCATCTTCGGCAGTCAGGCGGAAATCCTCACCGACCTTTTCGGCATGGACGATCTTGGTGTCTTCGACGATCGAGGCCCCTAGCCGCGCCGCCGCCCGCGCAAAGGCGGGCGCAGCAAGGCGCGGGTTGGCATGACCATCGGTGGCCGAATAAGACCCGGCCAGCACATCCGGCCCCAGCCATGGGAATTTCTCCCGCAGGGCATTGGCGGACAGCAATTCGAGGTCCAGCCCTTCCTCGCGGGCAAGGGCGGCATATTCCTCCATCTTGCCGATGTTTTCCGGGCGCTCGCGAAAGCAAACGCGGATATGGCCGGATTGCAGATATTCCACATCCGAACCCAGCAGTTGCGGGGAATCGCGCCAGATGCGGATTGCGCGATTGGCTAGGGGAAGCTGAAAGATCGGGCGGCCTTGACGGCGGACATTGCCGAAATTGGTGCCGCTGGCCTGCCGCCCCACCTTGTCGGTTTCCAGCACGGTGACCGACATGCCGCGCTGGCGAAGGAAAAATGCCGCGCTGCATCCCATCAACCCGCCGCCGATGATGGCGACATCGCTCTGGTGGATCTGGGTCATAGGTCGTTCCGCTTCAGGGCTACGGGGATGGGTTTGACGGGAGCCTGTCCGCGCAGGCGGCCGGTTTTCTCCAACGACACGCTGCGCGCCGCCGCGATGATTTCGGCGCTGGCATGGCCGCAATAGCGCCCCTGACACCGACCCATGCCGACCCGGCTAAAGGCCTTGGCGCGGTTGGCTTCCTGCGCATGGGCGGTGTTCACGCTGGCGCGCAGCGTGGCGGCGGTGACGGCCTCACATCGGCAGACGATGGCCTCATCGGGGATGGCGGCCACCAGTTCATGGGGCCATGGGAAGGCCTGCGCCAACCCCTTGGCGAACTTTGCGTAATTGGCCTTTTCGGCCAGCAGCCAGCGGCGGCGATCGGCATCCATCGTCAGGCCCAGATCGGCCAGCGCCGCCATCGCGGCCAGTTCGCCCGTCACCTCGGCGCTGCGCGCGCCCAGCACGCGGGCGCCATCGCCGCCCAGATAGAGCGCGTTGCCCGCCCGCCCATCGGCGTCGGTCTGGGGCAACCATTGGCGCGTAGCCTCGTCAAAGGCGAAAGTCGCGCGGGCAAGGTCGGCAATCTGCGCCTCGGGCTTCACATGCCAGCCCATCGCCACGGCATCGCCAGCGAAATGCTTGACCGCGCCCTTGTGGCGGACGGTCACGCCCGAGACGCCGGTCTGCGGATCGCCCTCGATCTCGATGGGCGTCACCCCGGTCAGCACCGGCACGCCCGCGCGCTTCAGATCGCGCAGCAGTTTCACTCCCTGCCACAACAGACCGGGCATGGCGGCGAGTTTCGGCGCGGCCTTCACCCTCAGCCAGAAAGGCGAGGTGTCCAGCACGGCGGCGACTTCGGCCCCCGCCTTCACATATTGCGCGGCAGCCAGATAGAGCAGCGGGCCGGAGCCGAGGAAGATCACCCGATGCCCGATGGCGCAGCCCTGAGCCTTAAGCGCAATCTGCGCCCCGCCCAGCGAATAGCACCCCGCCGCCTGCCAGCCCTTGATCGGGGCCACGCGGTCGCTGGCCCCGCTGCACACGATCAGCGCGTCATAGGGAAGCGGCTGCGTCTCGCCTTCATGCGCGGCCCAGACATGGCCCTCGGCCACATTCCACACCAGCGTTTCGGGGCGATAGTCGATATGGGGAAGGAGGGCGGCGAAATCCTCATGGATCGCGCGGGCACGCGCCGCCTCGGTGCCGTAAAGCGCGTCATGGTCGCGTTTGAAGTTTTCGGGCGGGCGGCGATAGATCTGGCCCCCGGCGCGGGCGGCCTCGTCGATGACGATGGGGCGCAAGCCGGCGCGCACCACCGCCTGCGCCGCGCGCACCCCGGCAGGGCCTGCGCCGACGATGATTACGCGATGTTCGCCCATGTGGCCTCCGGCTGCCGGGTGGAAATAGTCATGCCGTTTTGCACCGGCGTCGAACAGGCACGCAGCCGCGCGCCCGACGCGGTCCAGACCCAGCAGTCCTGACAAGCGCCCATCAGGCAGAAGCCCGCGCGGCGGCCATCACTGGGTTCCGGGGCGGCCGGTTCGCTCCCGGCAAATTCGCTGGTGCGCAAGGCATCGCCATGGGTCAGCATCGCCACCATCAGCGTATCGCCCAAAAGCGCGGTCACACCTACGCCATCAATGGTCAGGCTGACCGGTGGCCGGTCGGTTTCGACGAGGCGGCGGAAACGGGCGGTCATGCAGGTTCCTTGATGCTGGGAGAATGGTGGCACAGCCAGCGCATGCCATCGCCTTCGCGCAAGGGCGCGGGCACGGCGTCGCACAGGCCGGGGACGGCATCGGCACAGCGCGGCTGAAACGGGCAAAGGCCTTCGACGCGGAAACCGCGCAGGATCGGCGGGCGCGTGGTGTCCAGCCATGCGCGGTCCATCGTAGGCAGACTGGATTGGAGCAGGCTGGTATAAGGATGGTGGCGCGGGCCGTTGAACGCCGCGCGCGTGGCCAGTTCGACCGGCGTGCCGCCATAAAGCACCAGCACCTTTTCGCACACGGCCGAGACGGCATGAATGTCATGGCTGATAAACACCGTGGCCAGACCCAGATCGCGGCGCAGATCCTCGATCAGCGAGAGGATCGCCGCGCCAACGACCGTATCGAGCGCGGATGTCACTTCATCGCAGAGCAACACCTTAGGCTCGGCGGCCAGCGCGCGGGCGAGGTTGACGCGCTGCTTCTGGCCGCCCGACAGTTTCGTCACCGGCCGGTCGATCACTTCGGCGGGCAGGCGCGTCAGATCCAGCAATTCGGCCACCCGCCGATCCGCCGCCGCGCCCGTCAGCCCATGGTAATGCTGCAAGGGGCGGGCAAGGATACGGCGCACGCTATGCGCCGGATTGAGCGCGGTATCGGCGTTCTGAAAAACCAGTTGCACGGTGCGGAACTGGTCGAGGCTGCGGTCTTCCAGCCGTGGCGGCAGGGCGCTGCCGTTGAGCAAGACCTCGCCCTGCGCGGCGGGCAGCAGTCCGGCTATCACGCGGGCCAGCGTCGATTTGCCCGAACCGCTCTCGCCAATGATGCCCAGCGCGCCGCCCGGCGGCAGATCAAATGCCACATCGCGCAGCACCGGGATTTGCGGCATCCCATCAACCACGCGCCCATAGCCCGCCGTCAGCGCGCGCACCGATAGCACCGGCGCGCCATCGTCACCCACGGGTGCTGCAGGCACCGGGCGCGGGGCGTTGACCAGCACCTGCGTATAGGCATCGCGCGGCGCGGTCAGGATCTGCTCGGCGGGGCCTTCCTCGACCAGCCGCCCTTTCAAAAGCACGGCGATCCGGTCGGCCATCTGAGCCACCACGGCAAGGTCATGGCTGACATAGATCGCGGTGGCGCCCCGGCCATGGTTGCACTGAGCCAGCGCCGCCTTGAAGCATTTGAGCACCTCGACCTGCGTGGTCACGTCGAGCGCGGTGGTCGGTTCGTCAAGGATCACCAGTTCGGGATCGGTGATGAGCGCCATCGCCGCCATCAGGCGCTGCAACTGCCCGCCCGAGACTTGATGAGGATAGCGATCCCCGATGGTTTCGGGCGTGGGCAGGGCCAGCGCGCGGAACAGGTCCACCGCCTTGGCCTCGGCCTCCTCGCGCGTCATGATGCGGTGGATGATGGCCGGTTCGATCACCTGCGCCATGATCCGGCGCGAAGGGTTGAAGGCCGCCGCCGCGCTCTGGGCGATATAGGCGATGTGGCGGCCCCGGATCGCGGAGAGCGCTTCCTCGCTCTTGCCCTCGATCACCATGCCGCCCACGCGGATTTCGCCTGCGGCGATCCGCCCGCCATGGCGGCACCATCCCATCAGGGCCAGCGCGGTGGTGCTTTTGCCCGAACCGGACTCGCCGATCAGCGCCAGCACCTCGCCCCGCTGAACCGCAAAGGAAATGTCCGAAACAATCGGCACATCGCCCACGGCCACGGTCAGGCCGGAAACCTCGATATGGGGCGCGCTCATCGTTTGTCCTCGGGCTTGAGGGCGTCAATCAGAAGGTTGGTCCCCACCGTCAGCACCGCAATCGCCAGCGCGGGGGCAAGAATGGCGGGCGCGCCCTCGGTGAGGCCCGAGATATTCTCGCGCACCAGCGAGCCGAGGTCGGCATAGGGCGGCTGTACCCCAAGGCCAAGGAACGACAGGCCCGAGAGCAACAGCACCACGAACACAAACCGCAGCCCCAGATCGGCCAGCAGCGGGTGGACCATATTGGGCAGCACCTCATGGAGGGCGATGGCGAATTTGCGCTCGCCCCGCGCCCGCGCCGCCGCCACGAAATCCAGCGCGGCAAGGTTCATCGCCAGCGCGCGCGCAATGCGGAAATTGCCCGGCACATAGGTGAGAGCGCAAATCAGCAGCAGGAGCGGCAAGGACGAGCCGCAGGCCGCCACCAGCACCAGCGCGAGGATTTTGGACGGGATCGAGATCAGCGTATCCATCAGGCGCGAGATCACCTCGTCCACTGCCCCGCCCGACAAAGTGGCCCAGAGCGCGAGGCTGGTGCCGCAGCAGGCCGCCAGCAGCGCTGCGCCCAGGCCCAGAAACACCGTATAGCGCGCGCCATAGAGCAGGCGCGAGAACACATCGCGGCCCAGATAGTCGCTGCCCAGCCATAAGCGAGAGGACAGGCCGGAAAACACGTCCTGATCGACGAAGGCGCCCACCGGATGCGGCGCGACCCAAGGTCCGGCCACGGCCAGCACCAGCCAGAAGCCGACGAATCCTGCCGCAATGCGCGTGGCCAAAGGCGCCTTGGCCAAAAGGGAGATCGAGCGTTTCATTGCGCACGCAACCTTGGGTTGGCCAGCAGCGCGACCATATCGGCCACCAGCATCAAGAGGAGATAGGCCGAGCAGAAGATCATGGCGCAGGCCTGCAGCAAGGGCATGTCGCGGCTGGTCACGGCATTGACCATCAGGCTGGCCAGACCGGGGAAGTTGAAGATGGTTTCGACAATGATCGCCCCGCCCATCAGATAGGAAAGCGAGAGCGCCATCGCATTGACAATCGGCCCCAGACAATTGGGCAGCACATGGCCCAGCACCACCCGCGAGAGCGATGCGCCCTTCAAACGCGCCATTTCGACATAGGGCCGGTCAAGCTGGTCCGCGATGGCGGCGCGCGTCATGCGCGCCATTTGCGCCACCACCACCACCGTCAGCGACAGGATCGGCAGCGCGCAGGAGCGCAGCGTATCGCTCCACGAAGCCTCCGCAGACACCATCGCGATCGAGGGTAGCCACATGAGCTTGACCGAAAAGATCAGGACGCCCACCGTCGCCACCAGAAATTCGGGCAGGGCCACCATGGACAAGGACGCCAGATTGATCGCCCGGTCGATCCATGTGCCGCGCCGGATCGCCGCCGTGATGCCCATCGCCAAGGCAAGAGGCACCGCCAGCACCGCCGTCATACCCGCCAGCATCAGCGTGTTGGGCAGGCGTTCGGCAATGATCGCGCCCACCGGCATCCCGGCCACCAGCGATT
This sequence comes from Novosphingobium sp. SG751A, assembly GCF_013149295.1. GTDB lineage: Bacteria > Pseudomonadota > Alphaproteobacteria > Sphingomonadales > Sphingomonadaceae > Novosphingobium. The sequence goes on along the minus strand of NZ_JABGCB010000001.1, from coordinate 292,049 downwards.
GGCCCGCATCGCCCTGAACCATGCCCGAAAGCCAATGCGCGTAACGCACCGGGGCAGGCTGATCCAGCCCCATCTCGTGGCGCAGCGCGGCCACCTGCTCGGGCGTGGCCGACTGGCCAAGGGCCTCCTGCGCCGCGTCGCCGGGCAATAGGCCCGCAATGCCGAAAATCACCATCGAGACCAGCAGCAGCGTGAGCAGGGCCGATCCCACCCGCCGGGTCAGCAGTGGCCACAGGCTGGCCTTTCCGGTTGAGGCCCCGCTCATGCCGCCCACCATACGTGTTCGGCAAATTGATAGCCCATCAATCCCCCCATCGGCAGCGGGTTCAGCCCCTGCAAACGCCGGTCATGGCCGTCGATCAGGCTGATGAAGACCGGGATGATCGATCCGCATCGGTCATGGACGATCTGTTGCATCTCGCCATACATGGCCTTGCGGTTTGCCTCGTTGGTCTCGCCCCGCGCGGCCAGCAGAAGTTGGTCGAAGCGCGGGTTTTTCCATCCCGTCTCGTTCCATGCAGCGTCGGATTTGTAGAAGAGTGAGAAGATCAGATCGGCGGTCGGGCGCGGATTGGTGCTGCCAAAGGAAAGCGGATGGCGCATCCAGTGTGTGGACCAGTATCCGTCCGAGGGAACCCGCGTGATCGCCAGATCGAGGCCGACGCGCGCGCCATATTCCTGAAGCACCGAGGCCATATCGACCGAGCCTTCGACCGCCGGGCCGCAAAAGATCGGCAGGCGCACATTCTGCAACCCACCGCGCTGCACATGCCATTTCGCGCGGTCCAGATCGAGCGCGGTCTGGGGAATGGCGGGGTTGTAATAGGGGTGGAACGGCGGGATCGGCTGATCATTGCCGATGGTGGCATAGCCGCGAAACAGCGCGCGTTTGACCAGCGGGCGGTCGATCAGATGTTTGAGCGCGGCGATGAAATCGGGGTTGCCGCTGGGCAGGCGATCCATCCGGGTGATCAGATTGGAATAAAGCGCGGATGGCGCGGTGGCGATGGCATGGGTGGGCGATGCTTCGACGCGCCGGGTGGAATGCGGCGCCACCGCATTGACCAGTTGCACATCGCCCGCCAGCAGCGCGTTGACCCGGCTGACCTCATCGGGAATGGCGATCAGTTCGATACGGTCGAGATAGGGCTTGCCCGGCACCCAATAGTCGGGATTGCGGACCACCACGGTGCGGATGCCCGGTTTGAAATCGGCAAGGCGGAACGGGCCCGTGCCATTGCCGTCGGGCCGGTCAACCCCATGGCGCACGATCAGGAAATGCGACTGCGCCAGCATGGCCGGCAAATCGGCATTGGGGCCCGAAAGGCGGATGACCACGCCATAGCGGCCATCGGCACGCACATCGACGAATTGCCCGGCGATGCTGGCCATCTTGCTGCCCAGCTTGGGGTCTTTATGGCGCAGCAGCGAAAAAACGACATCGGCGCTGGTCAGTTCGCCGCCATGATGGAAATGCACGCCCCGGCGCAGCGCGACATGCCATGTGATGCGGTCGGCGCTTTCGAGCCGTTCGGCGAGTGAAAGATGCGCGAGCAGGTCGTGCCCGATCCGCGTCAGGCCCGAATAGAGCATGTAATGACGCACATAATCGGTCGAAAGCGCGCCCTTGGCCGGATCGAGGGTGTCGGCGGTGGAGACCGATTGCGTGGCCACGCGGATCGAACCGCCGCGTTTGGGCAGGGCGGCGCCCATCGCGGGCATGCCGATCAGACCCGCGCTTAATCCGCCCAGCATCATGGCACGGCGTGAAAAGTCCATCATTGGAAATAATCCAGCACGCGATAATAGGCGCCCACAAAGGGCAGGAACCATGGCTTGCCCAGATGGCCGGGAATGGCGGGCCAGTTGAGATCGGCAAAGGGATTGGCATCGGCATCGCCGCCCATCACCTTGGCCATCTGTCCGCCCATATGGGTGGCCATCTGCACCCCATGGCCCGAATAGCCCATGGCGTAATAGAGGCCCTCATGCTGCCCGGCGCGGGGCAGGCGGTCCTGCGTCAGGTCGATCGCGCCGCCCCAGCGATGGTCAATGCCCACGCCCGCCAGATCGGGAAACAGGCCCAGCATGGCCCTTTCCAGAATATCCGCGCCCTTCAGATCCGAGGCCGGATTGGACAGGGCAAAGCGCGCCCTTCCGCCAAACACCAGCCGGTTGTCGGCGGTCAGGCGGAAGTAATTGCCGATGATCCGGCTGGTGACGTAATTGCGGCGGCCCGGAAACAGGTGATCGACCAACGCGGCGTCGATGGGCGCGGTGGCGATGGCAAAGCTGCCCACGGTGACGATGCGGCGGCGGAACCAGCCGAAGGGCGCCTGCGGGCTGGCCCCGCCGGTGGCGACCAGCACCTGCGATGCCGAAAGTGCGCCGCGCGGGGTTTCCACACGATAGGCCGCGCCCTCGCGGTTGATGCCGGTGACGGCGGCCTGTTCCCAGATATGCGCGCCCGCACGGGCGGCGGCATGGGCAAGGCCCACCCCGAACCGGCCCACATGCAATTGCGCGCTGGTATGCTGGATCAGTGCGCCGTAAAATCCATCGGCGCGAATTTCCTGCGCCAGGCCATCGGCATCCACCAGCGAGACATTGGGGTCCACCTCGGAGGAGAGCAGCTTGTAAGCCGCCTCGATCTTGGTGAAATGTTCCGGTTTGGCGGCCAGTTTGGCGCGGCCCGCGCGGCGGAAGTCGCAGTCGATGCCTTCCTCGCGGGCGAGGCGTTCGACCGTGTCCACCGCGTCACAATGGGCCAGATACCAACGCCGCGCCTTGTCCACGCCATGGGCCGAGGCCAGCGCGCCGAAATCATGCGCAGTGCCCGAATTGCATTGCCCGCCATTGCGCCCCGATGCCGCCCCGATCACCGCGCCCGCTTCCAGCAGGGCAACGCGCGCGCCGCCTTTGGCCAGAGCCAGCGCCGCCGACAGGCCGGTAAACCCGCCGCCGATGATGGCCACGTCATATTGGCCTTCGACAGGCCCGGTCATGCCGGAGGCAAAACCGGGGGCTGTCGCTTGCCAGAGGGAAGGGGCGGCGCGCATCAGGATCAGAGGCCCACCAGCGCGGGCAGGCAGCCGATGTGCGGAATTTCGACATCGCGATAGTTCGCGTTCGAAGGCTCATGCCCACGACCCACGAAAACGCGCGTGCCAAAGCCAAGGTCGGTCGCGGTGTTCTGGTCATAGCGGAAGCTGGAGGAGACATGCATGCCCACCTCAGGCCCCCAGCCGAGCTGGTCGAACATATATTCAAAGGCCTGCATGCGCGGCTTGTAGGCCTGTGCGCTCTCGGCGGTATAGACGGCGTAGAAAGGCGCGCCCAGCTTGGCCACATTGTCGTGGATCTGGCTGTTCATCGCGTTGGAGAGGATCACCAGCGGGATCTTGGTGCCGATTTTGCTCAGGCCGCCAGGCACGTCCGGATGCGGGCCCCAGGTGGGCACGGCGTTATAGATGGCCTCGCCATAGGCTTCATCATAGGCAACGCCCCATTTCTTGGCGGTGCGCGACAGGGCATTGCCAATGATCTCACGATAGGGCTTCCACGCGCCCAGCACTTCATCAAGGCGATAGGCCGAGAAGTCGCGGTTGAAAGCGGGCATGTTTTCCGCGCCGATCACGCCTTCGTAAAAATCGCGCGCCATGTCGCTCATGTGAAACTTGATCAGCGTACCATAGCAGTCGAAGCTGATGAACTTGGGAGTGAAAATGGTCATGGGTCCATCCTGAAAAAGGTGCGCGATCGGCACCGAACACCCTCATAATAGGCCACCGCCGCGCCGGAAGAAGAAGCCGATTGGCATCGGCCCAAGGGGGCGCATACGGTTTTTTAAGCGGGCCTTTCGGCACACTATGCTGCGCTCTTAATAACCCCTGCTGCGGTCGATGTCGCCCGCCACGCTCCGGCCCGCCATCACGCCTTTGAGCGCGTCGATCAGGGCGTAGACCGCTGTGTCGATGCGGGTGACGCCCGCGATATGTGGGGTGAGGAAAACCGCGGGATGGCTGCGTAAAGCGTGGGTTTCGGGCAGGGGTTCTGGGGTCGAGACATCGAGGAAGGCAGCACTTATGGCTCCTTCATCAAGCGCAGACAGCAGATCCTCCTGCACCAGATGCCCGCCGCGCGCGACATTGATGAGCGCGGCGCCGCGCGGCATTTTGGCAAAGGTTTCGCGGCACAGAATGCCGCGCGTTTCCGGCGTCAGCGGCAGCAGACAGACGAGGATGTCGAGCCCGCCCAGAAAGGCGTCCATGCCCTCTTCGCCTGCGAATGTCTCCACGCCTTCGATTTCGCGTCCGCTGCGGCTCCAGCCCGAGAGACGAAAGCCGATGGGGGCCAGCATGCGGAGCGCGGCCTGTCCCAGCTCTCCCAATCCCATGATCCCCACACGGCGTTCGCGCGCCATCTTGACCGGCATATAGGGAAACGTCCCCGCGCGTTGCCCCGCCACCAGCGCGGGCAGATCGCGGTGCAGCGCCAGCACCGCCATGGTGACATATTCGGCCATGGTGGTGGTGATGCCCGGTTCGATCATGCGGATGACGCGGACATGGGGCGGCAGGATCGAGAGGTCGAGCTGATCCACCCCCGCGCCGATGGAAAACAGCACCTCCAGATTGGGCAGGGCGCTGATGACCTCTTCGGACAGCGTCCATGCGATCAGATAGCGCACGTCCTGCGCATCGCCAATCTCGGGCCAGCAGCGGAAAGGAACCTGCGGCAGATCTCGGGCGAAGATTTCGGCCCATGCCGCGCCGCGCTTGGGGTCGCCGCAATGTACGATTGTCATTTGCTTTTTCCTTTGCGGGCGCGGTTCCATGCGATCACGCCGCTGATGGTGAGAAAGAGGAGCGCGCTGCCGACCAGCGCGATGAGAATTTGCCCGAAAATGCCCAGCGCATCGCCCGTATGCAAGGGCAGCAGCCGCATCCACAGGGCGGGCGCATCGGCGGCGCGGGTGATGCGCGGGCGACCATCGGGGCCGAGCACCACCGTATCGAGATCCCAGTGATTGCGGCTATGGGCGGCAAAATGGAATGTCGCATGGCCCGAGGGCGCAAGGCGAATATCGCGCAGGGACTGACCCGGCAGGGCGGCGCGGGCATAGGCGGCGTCCAGCATGGGAGCGGGATCGGCGCGCGCGGGCGCGGCGGCGGGCGGCGCGATCAGCGGCCAGACCAGCAGCAGCCCCGTTATCGCCATCATCCCCAGCAGCGCCGAGGCAATCACCCCGGTCGAGCGATGCCACAGGCGTAGTTTCAACCGCTTGGGCGCGCGGGCGGGGATGGACAGGCCCTGACGCAGGCGGGTCTTGCCGGGCCACCAGAAGATGATCCCGCTGATGCCCAGCGCCAGCAGGGCGGTGGCTTCGAGCGCGACCAGAGTTGAACCAAACGCCCCGGAAAACAGGCTGTTGTGCCATTCCTGCGCCACGCGCCACGGGTCGTGCCAAAGCGTGCCGCTGTCCAGCACATGCGCAGTGGCCGGGTCGATGGTCACAAAGATGCGCCGGCCCTGCGCATTGCTCATCCGCGCCACCACCGGGGCATCGGGCGGATAGTCGAGGCGGAAGGCACGAAAGCCGGGCGCGGCCCGCATCGCGCTTTCCACCAGCGCCGAGGGGGGCAGGGCGGGTCCCGGCGCGATGGTCATGCGGGGCGAGGGGAGCAGCAGGAACAGCCCCGTCAGCGCTTGCAACAGGAACAGGGGGGCAAAGGCAAGCGCGATGCGCCGATGCCAGATCAGCAGGCTTTTGCGGTTCATTCCGGCCTTCATGCCTTCTTTTGGAAGCGGGGGGCACAAAAAAGCCACCGCCTGCATGGGAGTGCAGGCGGTGGCCGGTCAGGGTGGAGTTTAGAACGCGTAGCTGATGCGCCCCGTGATCGTGCGCGGCGCGCCCGGCGCCACCCACAGCGTCGAATAGGACGAGGCGTACCACGTCACATCGAACAGGTTGGTGACATCAACGCCCAAACGGATCCGCTTGGTCGGCTCATAGGTCATCAGCGCGCGGGTCAGCGTATAGGCGGGCAGGATGAAGCTGGTCGCCGTTTCGCCCAGACGCGAGGAGACGTAATTGACGCCCGCGCCCACCGTCACCTTGCCCTTTTCGCCAAGGTCAAAGCCCTTGGTCACCAACAGGTTGGCCGTGTGGGCCGGAATGTTGATGAGCTTGGACCCCGGCGTGATGGCAAGGCCGAAGTTGAAGTCCTTCGACGTGCTGGTCCAATGCGCGTCGGTATAGGCATAGGTGCCGTGAACCTCGATCTGGCCCGGCAGGTGGGCGTCCACGCCGGCCTCGACGCCGGTGCTGCGAGCGCTGCCGCCCGCGATGGAAAAGCCCTGATGCGCGGGATCGGGATCTTGGGTCAGCACATTGGCCTTGGTCATGGTGAATACGGCCAGCGAGGCCGAGATCACCTTGCTGGTATAGCGCGCGCCCACTTCATAGGACTTGCTGGTTTCCGGGGCAAAGGGCTGGCCGGAAAAGTCCTGACCGCTGTTGGGGCGGAAACCGTTGCCCCATGCGGCATACAGCCCCATGCGCGGCGTCATGTCATAAAGCAGGCCGACGGTCGGGCTGAAGCGTTCCTTGACCGTGTTGACGGTGGGGTTGTAATTGCCCACGCGGGCGCCGATCAACTGGTTGAAATGGTCAAAGCGGCCGCCGAAGCGGATCTTGACCTTTTCGCCGATGTCCATCTGGTCCTGAAAATAGATGCCCCAGCTCTTCTGCTTTTCCAGAGAGTTGAGCACGATTGCCGTGGGTGTCGGCATCTGGCCATAGACCGGCGCAAAGACGTTGATGGCATTGCTGGCCGCGGTCACCGGGTTGCCCGGCGTATAGGCGACGGGGCGATAGCGGGTCTGCCAGGTGTTGATGTCGAATTCATCCATATCCGCGCCCAGCATGACATGGTGCAGGATCGGCCCGGTGGTGATCCGGCCCGAAATTTCGGCGCGGCCGGTGATGTTGCGGGTGCGGAAATCGCGAAAGCGGCGCTGGCGGGCCAGCATCGTGCCGGTGCTGAAGAAGGGCTGGCGGCCGGTGGCCAGTTCGGCATCTTCCGAGAAACCGATCATGCTGGTTTCGCGCAGGCCAAAGCCAAGGATCGCCACCCAGTCGCCGCCCAGCTTTTGCTGCAGTTGGGCCTGATGGCCAAAGACCTTCACGCGGGTCGGACCGTCGCCGGGCTCGCCAAGGAAGGTGTTGCGCGAGACTGCGCCCAATTGCCCGTTGATGGCCACAATGCCGCGATCAAACGGCGTTGCCAGCCCGACATATTCCATTTCATAGGACAGCGAGGTCTTGTCGGTCGGCTGCCACAGGATCGAAGGATTGATGACTTCCTTGTTCGATTTTACCGTGTTGCGGAACGAATGGGCATCCTCGATCGCACCATTGACACGAATGGCCAGCTTGTCGGAAATGCCAAGGTTGAGATCGCCTTCGCCGCGATAGGTGTCGAAGGAACCGGCCTGCGCGCCGATCTTGCCGAAGGTTTTGCCGATCTTGGCCTTTTTCGTGATGATGTTGATCGTGCCGCCCGGCTCGCCCCGGCCAAAGACCGCGCCATTGGGGCCTTTGAGCACTTCGATGGTTTCCACGTTGGACGCATCGCGCGCACCGCCATAGCCGCGCCCGCCGTTAAACCCGTTGACCAGCACGCCCGAAGGGAAATTCTCGTCGCCCGCAAAGCCGCGGATGGCGAAACTGTCCCACAGGCCGCCGAAATTGTTCTGGCGGACAACGCCGCTGGCGATGTCGGTGATGGCCTCCATCTTGGTCATGTTGACCACGTCCATCATCTTGGCGTCGATCAACTGGATCGTTTGCGGCAATTCCTTGACCGGAACATCGCCGCGATAGGCTTGACGCTGGCCGGTGACGACAATCGAGCTGGGATCGTCGGCGGCAAAAACGGGTGTCGAGAGCAGCGCGGCTGTTGCCAGCAGCACGGGTTTGATAGCGGATCGGTCGATCATTCTGAAATCCCCCTGATGAATGCTTGTTCTCAACCTGCTTGGGTGTCGGACCGATCCTGCCGCATATTTTTTACGTCCATTTCGCGGCGGCCGGTCTCTTTTGTGACAATTGTGAGGCTATGCCCTTTATAAGGAATCTTTAGTCGAAGCGGGCCGACTTGACGGACGATCATGTCGAAAAGAAGGGGGGCGCGGCACGATTGCTGCGCAGCCCCCCCTTGGCCCGCCGGGTCACAGATATTTGAGCCAGGCCAGATCGCGGCGGCGCTGTTTCAGCCCGGCAAACCAGCGCGTGGGCAGGTAGAGCACCGGCAGCAGGATCGCCACCCAGATCCACACCGTCGAGAGGTGATCGACGCCGAAGAACTGCCCTTTGACCGGACCATAAAGCGCCATGGCGACATTATAGATGAGTTTGAGCGTATAGAGATGCAGCACGTAATAGAAGAGCGGCGCACCCCCAAGGCAGGCCAGCATCGGCATCGCGCGATGATCGCCCAGCCGTTCAAACCACGCCAGGAGCAGGCATCCCGCGCCAAGAGTAGGCATCAGGAACAGCAGGCTGGGCGGATATTTGGTCAGCGCAAGGAAGCTCATCACGGTGCGCAGCGGGGTCTGCGCCACGAACCACGGCTTGTCGCCATAGACATTGGCAAAGCGCAGCAGGGCAAAGCCCAGCACAAGTCCAAGCCCCAGCAGCGCCAGACGCCGGATGCGCGGCGCAGGATCACTCCCGCGCGCAAACCACGGCCCCATACCATAGCCAAGCGCGATTACCCCGATCCACGGCAGAATGGGATAGGTGATCTTGACCGTCATCCAGTCGGCGGCATGGATCGCTGCGCGCTGGTGCAGCAAGGCCCAAGGCACATACCATGCGTCGCCCTCGGCCAGCCGGATCGGGTCGAGCAGATTGTGCAGCGTGACTATCCCCAGACCCAGCGCCACCAGCACCGCGCGCGGCAGATGGAGCAGCGCCGCCAGCGCCAGCATCGACCCACCGATCGCCCACATCACCTGAAACCAGACGGTGGGCGGGGGGAAATGGTTCGCCTGCGTGGGCCATGCATAGCATACGACCGAGAGTTCGAGCGCGATCAGGAACAGGCCGCGCTTGATGAGGAAGGTGCTGACCTCGCCCTTGCTGTGCGATTGGCCATAGAGCCATGCCGAAAGCCCGGTCAGCGCGACAAAGGTGGGCGCGCAGAAGGTGGATAGCAGGCGCGTAAAGAACAGGCCCGGATCGACGGTGTTGGCGTCGACCGGATCACTGACCTGCAAATGCAGGAAAAAGGTTTCGCGCACATGATCGACCAGCATGAAGGCCATCACCAGCCCGCGCAGGGCGTCGATGGCGATCAGGCGCGTGGATGAGGAAGGTTTCTGTGTCATGTTATATCCTCTTATCGAGGTCATTCTTCCGCGGTCAAGCCGTGATACAGGGCCTGTCCCTTATTCCGGCACGCTGGGCAGAATAAAACTCAGCTTGGGCAGGTGCTCGGTAAAGTCATATTTCCGCGCCCCTCGCCATGGATCAGCGCAAGATGTTTGGCGCGCGAGGCGAGTATCGTCGCCCCCATCGCCGCGCACCCCAACGCGAACAGCGGCAGTTTCATCATCATGCGGCCCCCTTCAGCAAGGCCGCCAGACGGCCCTGCGTTATGACGAGCTTATGACAGAAACGCACATTACTTTGCCGAAATTGATAGGTCTGGCGGCAGAGTGTCGCGTTGGGGTGGGTCTTCTCGGTATTAGTGCGTGTTGAAGGTCAGCGCGCCGTCGGCCTTCTGTGCGCTCTTGTCGGCCACATGCCAGCGCGCGACATAGGTCCCCTCGGACAGCGGACGGGCCAGTGTGGCGACCAGCGACCGGCCATCGGGCGAGACGGCGACCTTGACGCCCGCCATCTTCATCGGATCATGATGGTCCATGCCGGGCATGCCGGTCATCATCACATCAACGCCCGATGCTGCCGGATCGACCGCTTCGCTGAAATTCAGCGTGATGCGGGTGATATTGGCGGTGTCGCTGCCTTCGGCGGGAGAGGCCGAGGTGAGCGCCGGGGTGGCCATAGCGGGCGTGGCAATAGCGGGCGTGGCAATAGCGATCAGGGGGAGGATCAGGAAACGCATGGGCAAATTCTCCACTTGGGGATAGGCATGTTTGAGTGACACATGGACCGATACGCATGGCGCGGCGCTGTCCCTCGCAGATATGGTGAGGGGTGGGGCAATGCGGCGCGTATAGAGGGCAAGGTCAGTTGCGAAAGGCGAGGCAAGGATAATGGTGCAAATCGACGATCTGCTGGCGCAGCTGGGCGCGGCGGGCCCCGATCCGCGGCTGGAGATGATCGAGGCGGCGGTGCTGGAAGGCGCCGAACGTGCCCGCCAACCGGCGCTCTCGGCGCCGATGCTGGCCGGGATTGCGGCGCTGGCGTTGGTTTCGGGCGCTTTGGTGGGTGGAGGCGCCGCGCGGCGCGCGCCGGCCGATCCGCTGGGGCAGGGCTTGGCGCTGGCGCCGTCCACCTTGCTGGAGCGGGCGCTGTGAACCGCAAGGGTTCTTTGCTTCTGGCGCTGGCGCTGGGCTTTGTCGGGGCGCTGGGCGGGGCGATGGTGGGGCGCATGATGCCGCACGGCGCGCGCGATGAAACCGCGCTGCACCAATTGCTGCATGACGAATTGGCGCTCGATGCATCGCAGCAAAAGCAGATCGCGGAAATGAACGCCCGCTTTGCCGTGCAAAAGGCGCAACTGGTGGTCCAGCAGCGCGCGGCCAACGCCGACCTTGCGGCGGCCTTGCACGATGAACATTCCTATGGCCCGCGCGTGGCCGCCGCCGTCGATCATGCGCATCATGCGATGGGCGCGCTGCAAAAGGCTACGCTGGAGCATGTCTTTGCCATGCGCGCGGTGCTGCGCCCCGATCAGGCGGCGCGCTTCGATGCCGGGGTTGCCCGGATGCTGACGGCCACGGAGGCGGATCAGCCCCGCTGATGCCCGCACCCGAAGCCTGGAGCCCGGAAGCCTTGAGCGATGGCGATCTGGCCGCGCTGGCGCTGGGCGGGCGGCAGGCGGCCTATAGCGCCTTGCTGCATCGCCACCGCGACGCGGTGTTCCGCATCGCGCGCGCCTCCTGCGGTGATGAGGATGCCGCATTGGACATCACCCAGCAGAGTTTCATCAGCGCCTTTGCCGCGCTTGGCCGCTATGACCAAACGCGGCCCTTTGCGCATTGGATCGCGCGGATCGCTCTGAACAAATGCCGCGACCGGGCGCGCCGCCGAAAATTGCGCGCGTTCTTCTCCTTCGCCATGCCCGAGGATCACGAGCCCAACATGCCCGATCCGGCGGTGGGGGCCGATGATGTTCTGGCCGACCGGCAGGAACTGGCGCGCGCTATGGCCGCCATGGCGCGCCTGCCCGCCTCGCAGCGCGAGGTTCTGGTGCTGCGCGGGGTAGAAGGCATGGCGGAGGCCGAAGTGGCCGCTTTGCTGGGCATTACGGGCAAAGCGGTGGAAACGCGCCTTTATCGCGCGCGGCGAGCGCTGACGGAGATGCTGGAAAATTAAGGGAAATGGTCGGGGAGACAAGATTCGAACTTGCGACCCTCTGCTCCCAAAGCAGATGCGCTACCAGGCTGCGCTACTCCCCGACACCGCCACGCCCCTAGAATTGCTGGGCATTTAGCGCAAGGGGAAAAAGACAAGAAGGGCAGCGAAAGGCAGAACGAATCGGGGACATGCACAGGGAGTCCCGGAATAGTCCCGAACTGGCCCGGCCAAATCCACATTGCCCTGACTGACCTCGGCACCATCCGTAAAAGGTCTGCCGAGCCGTTTGATGGGGAACCACCTATGTCCGTGCAGACCTGACCGACACCACGGTTCTGTGCGCCGTACTGGCCGACATTCGGGCGGTGACAGGTGTGGGCATGGGGCCGGGCCTGACTGAACTGGCGCAGGCGATAAGGGGGCGGATGGGGTAGGGGGCGGTTTACCGGGGAGGGTTAGGGAGGTGGGGCTTTGCGCCTTAATACTTGTCGTTCAGCGCAGCCCTCAACATCGCGGATGTCCGCCATGCTTGAAAAGTCAGCCAAAGCCCGGCAGCAGCAAGCGCCACTCCAACAATGCCCAGAGCATATGCATCCCAATGTCCGGGCGCGGACCTAGCTGACGGCCCAAGAGATGAAGCAGCGACAAACAATGTTCCCATCGCGCACGGAACCATGAAGCATGCAGGCAACAGCCAGTTTTGGCCGAGAAACTGGTTTGTTCGTTCGATGTGGACCGCCTTGCCAACCATTCCTGTCGCATCGCGCATATGGCCGACCACGGTTATCTTATCTCCCTCCGCGATGGGAAACGTCTCCTTCTGGAGAACGCCGAACTGGACCTGATATTCAATGGGCACGCTCGTAACCGTAAAACGACCGGTATGAATCGAGCCGTATTTGCCCCGCGATTCTCGTGTCACGTTCAGGTTCTCGACCACGCCGGACAGGATCTCTAGCTTTGCCATCGTCATCTGGTAACACGGTCGCATTAAGATCGTTTTACGAGATTTGCCGCTAGCTTGTTCAGCAGAGCAATGAATTCGCCCAGCTTGTCATGATAGGCTGTGGCAGACCCAACGTAACCCATGCGGCTTACATTACTTCATTTTATCATTCTTCGACCCCTATGTGATTGGATCAAGCTAACTTCGGTCTAAACTGCCGGGCCACATTGCGCTCCCCCCCGCCTGAACTCCACCATGCCTTTGCCCCTTAAGGCTGATCCCACCCGCAACCACATCGCCATTGGCGGTAATGTCGCCGGTGGCGCGGACCGTTTCCGCGTCCAGCGTGAGGTGGTGGCCTTGATCGTGGCCGTGGCGCCATCGGGCAGGGTGGCGGCCAGATGGTGGGTTTCGGGATCGTAAGACAGGATCGCGCCATCGGCGAAGGCGATCAGCTCGGCCAGCGTGTTGGCGGGGGCCGGGTTGTTGTCATTGTTGAGGCTCGGCACTATCGCTCAGTTAAAGCTGATCTTCGCGATAGTGTCGGGTTGATTGTATAAAAAACTCATATAAAAAGATGGTCTCGGTTTGGCCGATTGAGCCATCGGGATCGCATGTGGCGGTGTCTGCGCTGGGGGGCGCGGGCACCGCCATATCATTATGCCTATTCGCCGATCCCTTGGCCCCAATCATGCGCGGCGCGCGCATAGGCCCAATCGGCGTCACAGGTCAGCCAGTCGGAGCGGGTGATCCAGACGCGGGAGATGTCCGCCATGATGGCGTCGGGGGCGGGGCTTTCAGGAAGTGCGGGAGGGTCGGCCTGAACGGGGCCGGGGCGATGGGGTGTGTTTTGGCGCACCCCGTGATCAGCAGCATAGGCAGCAAAGCGGCCATTGCCGCCAGCGGCAAGCGCGGTGTGGTTCGTGTCGGCATGGGCGGCATCCTTGTTCGATTGGGCATTGGCGGCGCGTGCGGCCGCCAAGATGCGGGCGTTTTGAGCATCCCATGAGGTTTGGGTCTGGTGCGCGATCTCTTCCCAATGGTCGGCGCGGCGGTGCTGCAGTCCAGCCGCCGCCAGTGCGAGGATGGCTGTTGCCGCCCAAGCCCGCGCAGGCGTGGCGGTAATCCAGCGCAGGAGCGCCAGCGGCCAGCGCCAGAGCGAGCCGGTGAGCAGGGAAAGGGCGAGGGAGAGGATCTTGCGGATCATGCGGCATCCCTCAGGCAAATCGCCTGCTCCCTTTTGCGGCGCGCGACGATGCCGGGCACGACGCGGCCACCGGCGCGGTTGAACCATGTGAGCGAGGTGCAGGCCCCGCGGATATTCCCGGCGTTGATCCGGCGGCGCATGGTCGAGCGGCAATAGGTTGGCCAGCCCACATGATGGCCCAGACTGAGCGCGGCATAGCGGACATTATCCCGGCGCGGGATCGAGAGGGCGAGGCCGGGCGTGCAGGCCATGATATGCGCGCCGTCCGCCGTCAGCCGGTCCACCAGCATTTGCGCGCATTGGGCCTCGGTGAAGCTCTTGCCCACCTTGATGCCTTCGCCGGTCAGCCCGTCGCAGGCGGTCGCCACGCCGATCATATCGAGGTAGACTCGCAAATACTGCTTGCCGCTGATATTTGTGATCGTGGCGGTCCCGGCTTGAGGCGAGACGGCGACCGCCACCTTGCGCCCGCTTTCTTCCTTGGGCACCTCGGTCAGCACCAGTTGCGTCGTGGCCGAGCCGATCAGGGCCAGCAGCGCCATTATCGACACCACCACGCCGCCGCGTTTGGGCTGGGCGGTTTCAGGCAGACTGGCCATTGGCCTTGCTCCCTTGCTGGATCAGCCGCGCCATGGTGGGCGCGGCAAACACCACCAGCCCGGCCAGCGCCGAGGCGGCGGGGCGCCATGGTTCGGGCACATAGGCCACCAGCCCGGTCAGGATCTGGGGCTGGGCGACCAGCGCGCCCGCCACCACACCGGCCAGCGCGGCCATGCGCACCGACCACCAGCGCCAGCACGCGCGCGCATCATCAACCAAGGTCATCGGATTGCTCCTTTTTGCGGCGCAGAGGGTTGCTGATCCAGCCCAGCTCGATCAGCTTCTGCACAGCGGTGAGGCAGACCACGACAAGGCCGCCCAATTGGATGAGGTGAGGCAGGGCCTCCCAGAAATTCGCCAAGGCCATCACCATCAGGGCAAGGATTGTGTCCCACCAGCCGCGCGCATGCGGCGCGGCCAGCGTTGCGGTTGCCAGCGCGGGGGATGGCAGGGGCGAGAGGTCAGCCATGGGGCACGGCTCAGGCCACATTGCCAAAGACGCTGAAGGCCAGCGGCCCGGCGATCTGGCCTTCCTGCCAGCCCAGCGTGCCCTGAATGGTCAGGGTGACCGACTTGTCCTCGGGGATGGCTTCGAGCTGGCCGAGGATGAAATCGGCGCAGGTCTGCGGGAAGCTGGGGTCATTGGCGGGCCGCGCGGCCAGATCGGTGCGGGCGTCTTTCATCAGGCCGGAAAGCGAGAAGGCGAAGGGAGTGGACATGGCGAAGCCCTTATTTGGTGCGGTTGAAAATGGGGGCGTAAACGCGGAAAACCGTGTTCAGCGTGACGCCGCTGGCGTAGTTGATGTTGAGCAGCGGCCAGAGGTAATCGGCGGTATTGTGGAAATAGGCCGCGCCCTCGGTGAGCGTGCGCCCGTAGAGGGCGAAGGCGCTGGACGGGGTGAAGGCGATGCCGCGCTGCACCAGCAGACCGTCCGCCGCGCTGTAGCTGCCGACCTGCATGGTGAGCTTGCCCGACGAGCCGTCGTAACCGGTTTGCGTGGTGGCCGCCGAGAAATCGCCGCTGATGATGCGGACGGGCCAGATGCAGCGATAGTTGGAGCCTGCCTCATAGCTCATGGATTTTTGCGGGGCCGGGCGCAGCACCCAACCGCCTGAGCCGGTGGTGGTGCCGGTGTGCGAGAATTCGGTAAAGTCACCATATTTGTCGGTGCCGACCTTGGTGACGGTGATGGTCGCGCCCGACGGGGTGCCGCTCATTGACCAGCCGCTCGGCAGCGTTGCCGCCGCGCCGCCGACAAGGCGACGGTTGGCGGGCTGGACACCGCCGAAGCGCGTCAGGGCCTTGTCGCGCCCGGTGCGCCCCGTTCCCTTGGTAAGGATCATGTCGCCCATGACAAAGGTGTCGGCGCTGCCCGCCACAATGCCGCTGCCATAGACGCGGAACTGCCACGAACCGGGATTGGCATTGGGGGCAAGGTAGAACGGCAGCATCAGCTTGGCCGGTGAGCCATTGGCCGGAAGCGGGAAGGTGCGCAGGAATGAATAGTAGCTGTTCGAGGTGTTCACGACATCGACCGTCACATAGGACAGCGTGTTGGCGGCGGCCTTGGAAAGGCTCACCTCCAGGAACATCGGCCCGCCCGCCCCGGCATAGGGATCGGTGAAAGCCAGCAAGGCCAGGCCGGTGACAGCCGCATATTCATTGGTGCCGTAAGGATCGGCCACGGCCACCGAGGTCGTTCCCGAAGCATAGGACAAATCATAGCCGGACAAGCCCACCGCCACCGGAACCACCAGCGGATCATCGCTGACAGGGAAGATCGGCACGGAATTGATATCGCCAAGCCAAGCCCCGCTTCGATCCTCAAGGCGGCCAACCGGAACATTGGACAGGGCCAGCGGGATATTCGATGCCGTGTCATCCAATTCAAAGCGGTTGTTATTGTTCGAATAGTTGACGCTTCGCCCGTTGGGGAACTCGATGAATTTGCTCAGCGTGCCGCCAACGAACGTGTTGCCGCGCCCATGGAAATAGCGAACATCGTTCACATACGAGCGGATGAACGGCGCATTGAACGGCGAGGGATTGCCTACATGGTTGTCGAAAATCTTGAAGCCGGAAATCGCACCGGCGCTGTTGGTGGTCGAGGGCGGATATTGCGAATTGCTCCCGCCGATGGAGGTGTCTTCATTGGCAATCAGGATGCGCGGCGTGGGATAGGCGCTGTTCATCAATTCGCCGCCAAAGCGGTTATTGAAGACGAACGAATTGTGGCCGCTGTTGGTTTCCACCCCGTTGGCATTCGGCTTGAGCCAAATGTCAGCGCGGGTGCGCGGAACAGAGCTGTCGTTGCCGCCCTGAAAATAGCAACGCTGGATCGTAACATGGCTGCCCATGTAAGGGCCGATGATGATGTGAAAGTGATTGCCGCCCATGTAGCAATCTTCGATAATCGTCTGGTCGGCCATGCCGCGCCAGCAGATGCCCACCGTTTGCAGTCCGGTCGGCATCCCGCCGCCAAAGCGGCAATTCTTGACGTGCAGCGCGGGGCTGTCCGATGCGGCATTCTGGATCGCGCATTCGGTATATTTGTGGAAATCGCACCGCGTAAACTCGACGCGCCAGGACACATTGGTGCCGGTATTGGTGTTTTTGTAGGCGCCGAGGCCGCCGACGAAAATGAGCCCGTCCATGCAAACAGTGGTCGGGTTGCCGGATTGCACCATAAAATACTGACCGGCAGGGATGCGGATCACAACCGTATGGGGGACGCGCGCCCGAATATTGATGGGCTTTCCGGCATAGACAAAGGCACCGGCATCATAAACGCCCGGCTCCAAGACGATGCCCACATCGTTGAACACCGTATCGCCTGCGCCCAGAGGCAGCGCGGCAGTCCCTTGCGCATAAGCCATGGCAGCGGCAAGGCCCGCCTGATCAGCCACCGCATGCGCGCCGTCACCATAGGCCCCGAAGTCGATGGTCGGGACAGCCGAGCGGTTTTTGAGCCGGTCAACATAGGGCTGGGTCGGGATGACGCCGAAGAGCGTCGAGGCCGTGCCTGAATTTTTGGTGTAAATCAGGATTTGCGTGCCCGACAGCACGGTATATTGCCGCGTTGACAAGAGGCCGCTGTCAGCCTGCGCCGCTGCCGTGCTGGCGTACAACGGATAGGGCAGCGTGGCAGCAACGGCCCTTGTGCTGGCCAACACGTCCTGCGCTGCATCAACATAGGGCTGAGCCAGCGGCTGGATCCACTCCTGAGGGTCTTGCGGATCGGCATCGCCGTCCTCCCCGAAAGTGAAAACTTTTCCGGCCCGGTCGCTGGAGGCGGGCAGGCTGATGCCATCTTCGCCCATCGGAACTCGGACCGACCGAGCAATATCGCGGGCCAAAGCCTGATCGCGGAGCGCACTTTCGTCATAGCCCCGGTTGACCGGATCGGCCAACCATGCGGCTCCATCGGCAAATTCGATGTCCTGCTTGAAGGACGGGGCAAGAACCGGCTGAATGACTGTGCCAGCGGGCGGGGCTGCAATGAACAGCACCGTGCCAATCGAAGGGGCGGCGCCAGCCATAGCAACCGAGAACGCCGAGCGATTCTGCTCAACCCCATCGACATAGACTGACACCTGGTCGCCGGTCAGGACCTGAAAATCGAACGGGAACGCCGTGACCACCCCATCGCCATAATAAGGGCCTGAAATGGCATTGGTCGTTCCGATTGGCATGTTCGCGCGCTCCTTGCCCGGTGGGCTTACGGGGGGAGCGGGCGGGCTTGAATCGCGCGGGGGTTAGGCGGCTTTGATCAGGTTCGGTGGGTGATGATCGTGGCCTTTTAGGCCTGATGGGGGAGGGCGGTCATTTGCTCTGGTCGTTTTGCTGTGATTTATGGGACATTGGTGCCGGTTGGCGCGGCAACTGGCAGTGTCTGCTTACGCCGAAAGCAGCCGTTCGGATCTCGTGAGGCTGTGCGGCGGAACCCGCCGACAAAGCCGACGCTGCCGACGCGAGTTTGCTCTCCCAATAGCTGCCGTTCAGCGATTAGCTCGTTAGCGATCCGACTGTGAGAATTGGATAGTCCAGACCACAGACCCCCATCAGGGCGGCGGCAAAAGTCGTAGCCGGCGTAAAAATCCGTGGGGCTTTGCCCGTGGGGGGCAAGTCCCCCCGCCCGCACAATTATTCCTTTTCTTCGCGCACCCACTGTATAGTCTCGGTGCAGCTATTGAAGGGACACAAATGCTTCTCCGCAGGATTGCCATTGAAAATGTGCGCAGCTTCCTTGAGCGCCAGGAAGTGCTGTTTGATGGGCCTATCACGATCATCATCGGGCCAAATGGTGGTGGCAAAACCAACCTGCTGGATACCGTTGTCATCATGCTTCGGCGCTACCTATTGGCGACCAGATACTTGATGCGGGTTGATCACGGCGATGGAATTGAACGCTACAACTTAGATTATAATCAGAATTTGAATCAACTCGCATTTCCCAAGCATACATCCGGCCTCGATAAGCAGCAGTATGTGGAGATCGAAGTGGAAGCTTCCGCCACAGATCTGGAAAACATGAAGCGAATCAAGGAACAGGCAACCGAGATCGTCACGAAAATAGGTAAGACTCTGATCCAAGACCCTTGGAAAATCTCTGGGCAATGGGACATTGCAGCTATCAATGCTGGCGAACGCTTCACTTACATCTGGCGCAATGGCAGTTTGGAACCTGCAGCAGACCAGCACTCGAAGCACTTTTTAGAGTATCTCCAGCTTTTCGAAATCGACAATATGACGCGGTCGGATCTGAAACTAGCCTCGCTTCAGATGCCGATGGTCTATCTTCCCGTCAACCGTGCGAGTGTCCAGTTCCAGTCTTCGATCCAGCTTGCAGGCTACAATGACCTCGAATTCAAGAAAGGAACCGATGCAACAAGCTCGCGCACTGGCACGAATATCATCCAGCTCGCGGTGGGCCGTCTTGCCGGAAAGTTCCGTCTTCTCCAGGAAGAAGATAACCAAAGCGCTAAGATGGCATTCTACAGCGATCCCAACATCAAGGCGCTAACGGCCGACCTTAAAAGCTTGGGATATGATTGGAAGCTCAAAACCATCAATGCCTTGGCCAATCATTACGATATTGAGCTGGAAAAGCAGGGCTCAAAATTCCTCGTCAGCGAAGCATCGTCCGGTGAGAAAGAGCTGCTAACCTACCTGTTTGCTGTTTATGCACTGAATGTCAGAGATGCAGTCATCGTCGTTGATGAGCCCGAGCTGCACCTGCATCCCCGTTGGCAGCGTTCCCTATATCGGCTCTTCGAGCGACTGTCGGTATCCACGGGCAACCAATTTGTTTTGGCGACGCATTCCCCGACATTCGTATCACCCAAGTCGATCCAATATGTTTCGAGGGTTTACAGCGACGCACAGCGTAGCCGGGTAATCAGACTCAACTCAGCGGGCCTTCCGAATGCCAGGCATTTGTTCAATGTCGTCAACAGCCAGAACAACGAGAGTATTTTCTTCGCCGATCGCGTACTATTGGTGGAAGGTCTGAGCGATCGAATTTTTTTTGAGAAGGTTATCGCTCACCTACGCCCCGATCGGGACAAGGGCGCGGAAACGCTGGAAATCGTGAGCGTAGGCGGAAAGGGCCTTTTTGCTGCCTATGCTCAATTGCTCGAAACCTGCAAAGTGCCCTCAGCAATGATCGCGGATCTCGATTACATCGAGCAAATCGGTGACCAATCGGTCAAGGGATTGTTTGTCGTCAATACCACTGAGATCAAAAAGGATGTAATTGACAATCCTAAAAGTACCGACGGCAAGACACTTGTCGATGCGATCGAGACAGCTCTCGCCACAGGCTCTTGGGAGAGCGCCAGCGGTCTCTGGACCTACATCAAGTCAAAGCGGGTCAAGCTTAATCCAGCTCTCACGGATGAGCAAAAGGCTTGTCTTGAGACTTTTCTCGCACGAAAGCGCACGGAAAACGTGTTCGTTTTAGGCCTCGGTGCGCTCGAGGATTATCTGCCCAAGACATTCAAATCCAAGGACGTGGAGAACGTCATCAAGCTTCTGGACCTCGATGATTTCTGGGAGCAATTGCCAGAAATCGCGCGAATGGAACTGACGGTGATCGTAGATACTCTGCTCCCTCTGCCTGTCTGAACGAAGGGCTATTTTCCCGCGTCTAAACCGTAAACTGGAAAGTATCTAACCTCCAACAGGCCGGACGTGCAAAAAGGGCTTAAGCGGATCAACGAATGACCGGTGTCGTCAGACTACGACGTTCGCGTCTTTGGAAGCGAATGTCGCAAATTGGTCGAAACTTGCTATTCCGCCCCCTAGCGTTCCCTCTCCGCCCTCCCTGTTGAGAGCCCCCGCCAAACCTCATACGCCGACTGCGGGTGCTGATCCCCCCGCGCCACATCGACAAGGAACTGGATCGAACTGGCCACCTGTCCCGGCACAAGCCCGGTCACATAGCCTGCCGTTTCCAGCAGATCCTTGGTCGCGTGCTTGGTGGGCTCGCCGCGCGCCAGATTGCCCAAGTCGCCCGCCGATTGCTCAAAGGATTCGGCGGCGCGCTGGATAGGCGTCATGCCTGAGCTATACGCCTTGCCCTTGATCGCCTTGTTCCATGCAGGCTCAAACACATCGCGCGCAAAGGGGATGGGGCCGATGGCATTGGCCAGCAGCTTGCGCATCGTCCATTGCAGCCACCATTCGTCATCATCCGGCCCGGCGTTCCCGCCCGCCACCATGCGCAAAACCTCGGTGAGCAGGGGCGGCACGATCAATAGCCAGAAAGCCCGCGCAACCAGCTTAGGCGTTGCGCGAGGTTGGCGCGCATCCTTGCCGCGCACATCGCGGGCCAGCGTCCTTTCGCGCTGATACATGGCCGAGAAATAGCTGTAGAAGGTGGTGAACAGCTTGAGCGCTTCGCCATGCTTCCCGGTCCCGCGCTGGACGGCGGCAAGATCCTTGGGAGACCCCGCACCTTGCGAAACGCGCACCGCCTTATCCCCGGCATAGGCGGCATCCTCCTCGGTCATGCCCTGCGCCAGCGCTTCGTTATAGGCCGCGATCCAAGTGGGAACCGCCACCGCGCGATCCATCATGCCGATGCCGTGGAAGAAGAGCCGCTTGCCATCCTGCAACGCCTGCGCGCTCTTAGTCAGCGCGTTGGTTGCCTCGATCTTGGCCAGTTCATTGCGCAGATCCCGGTCCAGCGTGTCCATGCGGTGACGCATTTCGGCCGAACGCTCAAAGACGAAGCGGGCAGTTTCGATAGGCGCCTTGTAGGTCTGGGCAATCGCCTTGGCCATGGCCGCCTCGCCCACCACCTCAATCGAGTTGGAATAACCCGCAAGCTGCGTCACCATAGTTGTGATGCGCAGGCCCATGCCGACAATCGTGGCATTCGTGCGGGCCAGCGCAAAGAACCGCCCCATGCCCTCATTGCCCGCGCGTTCCATCGCCCAGCTATTGGCGACAAACTTGACCCATGGGCGAAGCTGGCGCCGGATCTGCTGGCCCAGCGCATCGTCGATGGCGGATGACACGCGCCGGTTAGACAGGAATTTCCAAGCCTGCATGACCGCCTCGCGGTGCGTCAGATCGTGGATCACCTCGCCCAGGTGCCGCTGGATCACGCCCAGGTCGAGCAGGATCGGCTCGGACACCTTCTGCGCGCGGGCTTTGGTCGCGCCCGCGCGCGTGGTCGCCTTGGTGGCCATCGGCTCAAGCAGGACGCTTTCAGGCGAGGCGCTGCGATCCTCGGCCATGCTCGACAGGCTGCTGTCATAGATCGCCGGATAATAGCCCCCGCGCATTTCGCCATGCGGGGTGGTGAAGGCGCGCGGCTCCACCTTTTCCGGCTCAACCCCATTCACGCGGCGCTCCAGCGCGGCCATTTCCGGCCAGAGCGATTCAATCCTGTCCCACACGCCCTGCACGAATTGCCATTCCTCGGCGCTCAGCGTGTCGGTCAGGAAGGCCTCAATGGCCCCGGCATTCCAGCCATAGCCATCGGCAAGGCGCTGCATGTTGCCCTCGTTGCCGATGTTCAGCGCCATGGCGATCAGCTTGTGGCGCATGGGAGAATAGGGCTTGCCGCTGAACTTGTCGAAGAAGGGCGTTTGCACCTTGTCGGCCCAGCGCGAGACTTGCTCGGCCGGGATTGCGGCGAACAGATCGCGGATGCGCCCCATGTAATCCTTCTGCATGTCCTGCGCGCGGCCCTGCGCAGCCGAAATGGGGCGGAAAACGATCCGGTTGAACACGCCGTTGGGATCGCCGCCATCGAGCCAATCAAACACGGTTTCCATCTTGAGCAGCGATGCATCCGCGCTCAGCACCTTGCCCTTGAGCGCATCCCACCAGCCTTGCTCTTGCAGTCCCTTTGGCGCGGGCCCCTCGATGCTGCCCGCCGCCGCGATGGCCTCGGCCACCACCGCATCAAATTCCCGCTCTTCCTGATTGTCGAGCAAGGTCTGTTTCAGGCGGCCAAGGTGCATGACCTGCTTGACCGTTTCATCCAGCCCCAGCAGCCCCTCAACCGAAAGGCGCGTCCAGTGCTGCCCCTCCAGCGTGGCGGCATAGCTGTCCGGCACAACCACATCATGCCCCTCGGCGCGCCGGTCCTGCGCCCATGCCTCCCATTTCGCCTGCCGGTCGATGGAGCGCTGCGAACGCGGGCGCAGATCCACCGCTTCAAGCAGGTCTTGCGCGCGTTCGAGATAGTCCTGATCCACGCTCTTGGAGGTCTTGGCGGTCGCCACCTTGGCCATGCGTGCCTGCGCCGCCTGCACCTCGTCCATGGCCTCCTTGGCCTCGGCCAGAAGCGCCGAGGCAATCATCTGCTGCTGCTTGGCGCGGAAGGCTGCTTCCCGGTCGCCTCTCAGGAATGCTTCTTCCGCCGCGCGCCCGGCCTTCTGCACCGCGCGCGTGTGGCGCTGTACCGCTGCCGGGCTGGCCTCCTGTGCCACCGTGCCGCCGCGCACCTTCTGCCGCGCCCAATCGCGCGCCAATCGATAGGGCGTTGGCCGGTTGCCGGTCGAGCGCGCCAGCACACGGACCTCCGAAGCGATGACTTCTCCCTGCCGGTCGCTGTTGATCGCCTCCATGGCCTCGCGCTCGATAGAGCCGTCATTGAACGGATCTTCACCCCAGCGCCGCGCCATTTCTTCATCGGCCGCCGCGTCGATCATCCGCTGGCGCATGGTCCGCTTGTCGCCGCCCTCGCGCGCCTGGCGGTGGTCGGCTTCAAGGCCAAACAGGGCTTCGAGCATGGCCCGGCCGCTGTCAAAGCCCGCCATTTCGGCAATCATGTCGGGATGGGCGCCGCCCGGCTTGTAGAGCGGAGGCACGCGCTTGGGCATCAGATCGACCGCATCAAGGCCAAATTCCCCTTGCAGCCATTCCTTGCTGATCGGGTCGGCCTTCATCAGTTCCAGCGATTGCAGGATGGGCGACTGCATCAGTCGGTCAGTTTCCTCGGCCACAACTTCGCGGCGCTCGGCTGCATAGCGGGCTTCCTCTCGGCGGCGGATCGCCTTCATGGTCTTGGCCAGAAGATCGCCGCTGGCCTTGTCGCGCGCGGTCTGGACCTGCGCGGAATAGGCGGTAAACTCGGCCCCGGCCATGCCCGCCTGCGCCGCATCCTTGAACAGCGGGTTCAGCGCCAGCCTTTCACGCGCGGCGCCGATTTCCTCATCGGTCGCCAGCAGGCGGTCGAACACCTCGCGGATCTCCGGCGTGATGGGCGAACGCAGATCGGCCACCGTCTTGTAAATCGCCAGCAGCCAGGATCGGAAACGGTCAAACATGCCTTGCAGCGCAGAGGAGGGGGCCTTGCCCTCCATCAGGTATCGCTCACCACCGCGCGCGAACAGTTCATGGGCATCAACCGGGATCACGCCATCATCGCTGATCGCGTGGCCATTGGCGGCAAACCAGTCCTGCACCGCCTGCCAATCCGCCTTCAACTGATCGGGCGCATCGGCGTGCAGGGCATCGGCCCGCAATTCCTCAAGCCACTGGTGGCTGATTTCATGCAGCAGGGTGGAGAGATTGCGGCTCTGAAAAAGCTGGATGACCGGGCGCTGGCCGGGGGTGAAGATGATGCGCCCGCGCGGGCCGGTGTCCTTGGCTGCCTTCCCGCTTTCGATCTCCATATTGAACACGGGTGAGGATTCTGGTAATTGCTTCAGCGCGCTACCCGTTTCCTTAAGTCCGGATTTGTTGCCGGGGGCTGGGTCGATTCGGGTAGCGTTCTCCGGAATTACGTGATCGTAGAA
Source organism: Novosphingobium sp. SG751A (assembly GCF_013149295.1). Taxonomy (GTDB): domain Bacteria; phylum Pseudomonadota; class Alphaproteobacteria; order Sphingomonadales; family Sphingomonadaceae; genus Novosphingobium. Next base: position 267,482 of record NZ_JABGCB010000001.1, on the reverse strand, counting down.
GAAGGTGCCGTCCGTCGCCTCGCGGATGGTGACGCGGACATACCGGTCCTTTCCCGCGATGTTCAGGGCGCCGCCGATCTGGTGATAGGCCTTGATGGCGTTGCCCTCGGCCGTGTCATAAGATGGCCGCGACGAAAGCAGTTCTCCCTTGGCGATCAGATCGCGCAGGCCAGCCACCGCCAACAGTTTTTCACGATCAGCGGTGAAGCTGAGCATCTTCTTGGGCGATGCAAAGGTCACATCCTTGCCAAGGGCCTCGCTGCGAACCGATGTGCCGCGCAGATGGGCGGCGAACCAATCGCGTACCTTGGCGCGAAGATCCTTCGTCGGCGTGGCCTTGGGGGCGATTTCCTCGCCGGTTATTGAGGCGATGGGTTTGGTGGATTGGTCATAACCCGCGCCAACCGCCTCAGTCGAAAGCTGGTTGATCGCCGCGCGCAATTCCGCATCGCTCATGCCTTCGGGGTCAAGCCCGCGCTCGGCCAGAAGCTGCTGCAATTCCTCGGCTGCCGCGCGCATGGGGTCGGTCTTGGCCTCCTCGGTATAGCGCGCATTGCCGGCAAGTTCCTCGCCAATCGCATCGAGGAGCATCTGGCTGTCCAACTGATCGACACCGGCCTGATCGGCCATACCCTGCAATTCGGGGAAATAGCCCGCCTCAATGGCTGAGCGCAGGGTGGTGTCCAGCCCATAGTCGCCCGCGCCGGTCGGCCCGCCCATGCTGGCCTGCCGAGGATCGAAATCGCGCAAGATCTGCTTGCGCCCGCGAATGGGGGTGGGGCGGGCAGGGCGGCCCTTCTTGTCCTTCTTGCCCGGCGCAGGCGTCCGCAAATGCCAGCTATCGAGCCCCATGGATTTCAGATCGCCGCCGCTGTCATTCAGGCCGCCGCGCTTGGCGATCCATTCCAGCAGGCTGTCGCCCTGCTGCACCGTGGCGGGCTTGCCCTTGCGCATGGCGTTGATAACCATGTCGGTCGCATCGGCCTTGCGCGCAGCGGCAAGGGCAGGGGGAAGAACCTGCTCGATCCGCGTGTCAAACTCCAGCCCGGTCAGTTCCTGCCCCAAGCGCGCCGCCCGAACGGCCTCGCGCGTGGCAAAGAGTTCGGCATGAACATTTGCCAGATCCGGGGTATAGCCCGCATCCATCAGCATCTTGCGGACACGCTCGACAATCTGCTGACGCGCGCCGTCCTGCTGGGCGTTGCCCTCATCGACGCGGGCCAGAACATCATCCAGCTTCTGGCTGATCGTGTTCCGAAATTCGGCGGCCTCGCGCGCTGACATGCCGCCCGGCGCAAGGCGCATGTCATCCTTGAGCGCCCCCCAAGCCGAAGTGCCAGGCAGGGCGCCAAAAGCAAACTCCACCGGCAGCACCAGATCGCCCCCGGTCTGCACCGCCTCGGCCACATCGGCGGCAAACTGGCGCAGGGGGTCGGTGTATTGGTCGTAGCTTTCCGACTGCATGTAGGCCTGCGCGGCCTCGCCCGGCACGAACACATGCGACACGCCGCTGCTCTCGCCCACGGAGCGTATGAGGTCCTGATAGGCCTGCGGGTCGAGCTTGCGCATTGAGGATTGTTCCGCCGCCCGGCCAAAGGCGTCGATGGCGGCCGATGCGGAAAGCGCCTGATCCGCTGCCAGCAGATCGGGCGCCGCCGTCTTGGCGATCCGGCGCATCCCGGCATCGACTGCCTTTTCCAGCCCGCCAATCGTGATGTTGGACAGGCCCCCGGCAACAAGCGTTTGAACAGCCGTGGCGGCCATGTCGCCCGGCAGTTTCTCCAGAAATGCGGAGAAGGGCTTGTCGCGGTTTTCGGGCATATAGGCCCATTGCGTGAAGTCCTGCGCGATGGTCGAAAACTGTTCGCCCGCCTGCTCGCCAATCTGGCTGCGCAGGAACCGCGTCAGGATCGAGCCACCACCTTCCATGGCCCGCAGGAACGAAAGGTCGCCCACGTATTCGCCTGCGACTTCGGAGGCGCTATCGAGCAGCGCATAGGTTGCCGCCGTGCGATAGGGCAGGCCCGCATCGGTCGCCTGATTATAGGTCTGACCGCCCTGAACAATGCCCCCGATGCCAGCGCCCAGCGCCGCCGCTCCCTTCATGCCAAGGCCAAGGGCCCGGCCCGTCATGCTCGTCCCCAGAGCCAGCAGCGTTGAAGGGAAGTTGCTGATGCCGCCCAACACCTGATCGGCCACCCAATCCCCGGTCTTGGGCATAGCGCGCTTCTGATAGGCCTCTGCATTCTGCCGCTGGCTGTTGAGCAGATCGCTCGCGCTCTGCCAGCCAACGCCATCAGCCGCCATTCGGCCAAAACCGGCTGCGCCTGAATATAGCCCCGCAACGCCTGCGGCCAGTGCCGAGCCGGAATAGGGCGCAGCGCGGCGCAAGGCTTGCCGCGCCGTTGCATCGCCCATCAGCGCCGCCGTGCCCGCCATGAACGGCGCAGCTACGCCCGCCGTTTGGCTCCCGACGTCTGCCCGGTCGAAAGCATCGAGCCCGGCGCCAAAGGCCAGTACGGGATTATAGGTTTCCTTGAGAACACGCCATGCCTCGCCCATCACGCCCAGCGATGCATGATCGCCCTGCGCCACCGCCGCCGTTCGCGGGTTGTTGGCAAGATGTGCGCCAATGTCGGGGTGATCCCGCGCGACCTGCACCAGCGCCTTGGTCTTTTGCGCCTGAGCGGCTTCGGGCAAAAGGCCGTCGATCTGGGCGGGGGAAACGCCCATTTGCCGCGCCAGCGTGCTGGCCTGCGCTACCTGTTCCGGGCTTTGCGCCATCATCAGGTTGGATCGGATGCGCTCGTCCCGCTCTCGCTCCATCGCGGCAATCAGCGGGTCTTTATCCTGCTGCTGGACGGCGGGCTGGGGTTGTTTCCACGGCTGGAACGGGATGATCTGATCGGGCATGGGGCAGCGGTACGCCGCGATGACGCGGTATTGAATCGCGTCCTTCGGCACTATTCAGCAAAAAATGCCATTTCGGACACGGTGCTTTTGCGGACCTTGGTTTTGTCGGCTATGGATTTAGGCATGAACGCTGAAGAACCACAGTTGATGCCGTCACTGAGTAAAACCAGTTTGCCTGATCCCTTGGACTATTCCGAATTTGTGCCTTTCATCAAAGGGGTTTTCAGTCAGTGGCATCACACACCCTTTCAACTGGACGGGATGCGGTTTGTAACGGCCGAACAATGGATGATGCACGCGAAGGCGCTGTTGTTTCACGACCTTGACGTAGCAGAGCAAATTGCCGCCGAAGTTGATCCGGCTGCGCAAAAGCGACTGGGGCAGCAAGTTCGAGGCTTTGACCAAGACCTGTGGGATCAATGGAAAATCAACATTGTCTATCGCGGTAATCTTGCCAAATTTTCCCAGAATGAAGGCGCCAAAAGGCAACTTCGCACCACAGGAAACGCCTTGCTTGTCGAGGCCAATCCCCGTGACTGGATTTGGGGCAACGGGCGAGAGATCGATTACCCAGGCGGGCACTCGCCAACTGTTTGGCGAGGTGAAAACCTGCTCGGCCTAATATTGACCAAGGTGCGTATGGACCTGCTGGGGCATTGACGGAACGTCCGCTCCCCCACCACAATTTCGACGAAAAACGCCTTTCCGGACACGGTGCTGTTGCGGACGTTCTTTCCCCATGCCAAATAGCGCTTGAGAGCAGGGGAAGCGAGTGAAGAAAATACTCTGGGCATCAATGTTGCTGCTACCGCAAACAGCGCAAGCCGAGCCTGTTGAGTGCAAGAAAGCTGTTTCGCTCTATCAACCTGAGGGCGGCGTCATCCCTTCAGATGCTATCGCCAAAAATATCGCGAATACATATCTTAGCGAGGTTTATGGCGCACAGACAATTCGAGCGGAATTTCCCCTTACCGCAAAAATTCAAGATGGCGTTTGGACGGTGGAGGGTAATCTTCCGCGTGGAAAGCTTGGTGGCGTGGCAGTCATTCGCCTCTGCCGACGTAATGGAACAGTTTTGAGTATTATTCACGAAAAATAGCGTCCGCTCCCCCTAACTTCTCTGACAATCAGGCGGCCTTCCGCGCTTCCCGAAACCAGTCGCTCATTCAGCACCGAACTCGCCCACGCCGCTTAGGCAGCGATCAGCGGCTCAATTGCCTCAATGCCCTCAACCTTCGTCATCAGCAGGTCATAGTGGGTCTGGAGATTGAGCCAGAACTCCGGCGTCATGCTGAATACAGCGGCCAAGCGCTTGGCTGTATCAACGGTCATTGAGGTTTCGCCCGCGCAAAGACGCTCGATCCTCGTGCGAGGGACATTCAGGCGCTTCGCCAGCGCCCCGGCGCTGATCCCCAATTCCTCCAGAAATTCATGGCGCAGAATTTCACCGGGATGGACCGGCACTTGCAGCATGGTCATAGCGGTGTCCTCTTAGTGATAGTCAACCATTTCAACATTTTCAGGACCATTATCGGTCCAAACAAAGCAGATCCGCCACTGGTCGTTGATCCGGATTGAATGCTGCCCGTCTCGATCACCAGACAGCGCCTCAAGCCGATTGCCTGGCGGCGAACGCAGATCGCTCAATTTCACGGCAGCCTCCAGCATGGCCACCTTGCGAACCGCAACGCGGAACACGTCTGTCGGGAAGCCTTTGCCGGGTTTACCGGCAAGCACTTGCGGTATCAGATCCCCGATGACGCTTTGTATCATAAGGTGATACGTATCACCACGCGATACGATACACAAGCGGTTTATGGCAAGAGCGGCGGCCCCTTGCTCACTTCATTGGCGCGCCCGCCTGCTCCTTGCGATACCACGCCGCCAGTTCGTCGTCAGTCGGATCGCGCCGGAATGTCTGCCTGAACGCAGCGCTGACACGCTCTCGTCGGCCAGCATCAATATCGCCTGCCTTCACATCGTAAACTGGCTTTTCGCTGCGGCCAAAGAGGCCGGTCATCCCAACCGGGCGGGCTGCACGGCGGGCAATGTCAAACCATTCGGTATCGCTGGGCGGCGCGCCCTTCTTTTTCACCAATTCATCTGCCTGCGCCTTTATGGTTTGCAGAACGGTCGCCCGCTGCGCGTCCTCCAGCTTCAAACCGTTGAATGAGGTATACCAGCCAAGCGCCTTCGAAGAATCCGCATAAGGGTCCCAGCTTTGCGGTTTGCTGGCCTGCTGTCGCATACGGGCCTGATCCAGCTTGAGGCTGGCAAATTGCGCGCCCGAAACCTTGCCCATGTATTCCTTGCCAATATCGGCCTGCAGGAAGGCGGATGGCTCATCATACATGCGCAACTGCGCGTTGAGATAGGCTGTGTCCTGCGCCTTGCCCACGGCTGCATCCGACTCGGCCCTTTGCGACCGGGCCAGATCGCCGCGCAATGACGCCGCGCGCCCCGGCTCCATGCGAGAAAGCAAGGCAGACGGGACAGCATCGGGCGGTGGGTTCTTTCCGCCGTGGCTGGCCTGATAATTGCCGACCCATTCGGAAACCTTGTCCGTGGCATCGCGATACTGATCTTCCAGCGCCGCCCGGTCCACCGAGGCGATAGAGCGCGCCTGATCCTCTGCGGTCCGGATGCGCCCTTCGCTCCAGCCCTGCTTGGTGCCATTGGCACGGATGCCGGTAATCCAGGCATTCAGATCCCAATTGCGCGGCGCATCGGTCCCGCCGATCACCTTTTGCGCCCCGGCCTTGCCGCCCATCAGGCTTGCGGGATCTACGTCATTGCCTGCCCCATCTTTCACGCGCAGATGGACGTGCGGCCCGGTCGTATGGCCGGTCATGCCAATCGTGCCGATCACGGTTCCGGCTTCGACCTGCTCCCCCTTCTTGACCGATTGCGCCCCAAGATGGGCATAGGAGGAGATATGCCCATCATCATGCTTGATGCGGACATAGAGGCCGGATCGGTCATCCTGCGCCACATCGACCACCACGCCGCCCGCCATCGGATGCACGGCGCTGCCCGTGGGTGCGGCAATATCCATGCCTGAGTGCGTTTCAGCGCCGCGCTTGGCGCCAAAGGGCGAAGTCACTTTGCCATCAACTGGCATAGCAAAGCCGCTCCCGCCAGAGGCCGCCCCGGCGCCTCCTGATGCGGGAAGGGAGGCAAAAGCGTCCATTCGGCCCTGATGCTCCAGCAACGGCTTCTGTAGCGTCGAGAACGCGCGGTTGCGCTGGTCGAACGTCATTTCATCGTGATGCGCGTCGAAAATGGTCTTGGCCATTTCCACATCGCCAGACCCAAGCGCGCTGCCAATGGCGGTCGAATAGACGGAGCCGGTTGCCTCGCGCACCATCAGCCCAGCGCCATCGCCCGCACCGGTAAAATCAGCATAGGCCTGAGCCGCCGCACGGACCTTGCCCAAAGCGACGCCGAATTTTTCCGGGTTGCCGAAAAGAGGGCTGGCCTCGCTCTGAGCAAGGTCGAGTTCGCTTTTCAACGCCCCGGCCCGCTCGACCTGCGATTGCTTGAGCGCATGGCCAAAGATCGCCTGCTGCCCATCGGCAAACACCGGCGCGATGCGCTCCTGCAACAGCGCGGCCATGCGCGGGTTGGCGGCCTGCTTCACCAGGTCATCACGGTATTGCGTCAGGCCGTCCAGCGCCGCCTGCTGTCCGCTGCGCGCATTGCCGCCCATCAGCGCGCTAAAGTCGGTCTTGATCGCATTGGCCTTGGCGGCAAAATCCACCGCCATCTTGCGCGCCTGGGTGTCGTCGTTCTGCGCGTTGATGTGGTCCTGCATTTCGGCAAAGGAGCCCATCGCCTGACCAAACTGCTGCGCGCCCGCCGCAAGAGCCCCGCCGATGCCGCCCCGGCTGTCCGGCGCGCGGAACCGCGCCGTGGTGGGCTGAACAGGGCCGACTTGGCCGGGCTGATAGGTTGGGATGTGCGGCACGTTAGAACCCCCACCCAGACGCCGCACCATTCGTCACACGAATGCCGCTTGCCGCCGACCGGGCGTTGTTCGCCAAATTTATACCGGCCTTCAGCTTGGAATATTGCGATGCCCCGCCCAGCACGGTCCCGCTCATATCGAAGGCCCCCTTGAGCAGAGACGCGCCCGCCTCTGAGCGCTGTGAAGCTGCCTCGGCGCTATAGTTCGCCGCGTTGATGTCGTGATTACGCACCGCCTGAAAGCCCTGCCGATAGATCCGGTTGGCGTCCTCGGCGGCCAGCATGTTGGTGTCGCTCACCGTATCGGCCGCAGTCCCGAAATCGACCGACACGCCATTGCCCGCAGCGCCGACGATCTGTTGACCCTTGAGCTGGGCCACCTTGCGGTAATGGTCGAGCGCGGCCTGACGGGTGTTTTCCTGCTCGGTCTGCGCCGCCTGCATTTCCAGCGTGGCGTTGCGGTCGGCAATCTGCGCGCGATAGTTGGCCATGCTGGAGGCCTGCACGGCGCCGACGCCTGTGCCGATGGCCGCTGTTGCCGCAGCCGCGGCGGTAAGCGTGAGGGGATCGCACATCAGCCTGGCACCTTTTCAAACGGATAGAACTCAACCCCGGCGGACAAGATCACCTCCCTTCGCACTGAAAAGCCCCACCGCTCCAGCAAGCGGATGGCCTTGGTGTTGTGGACCGACACTAGATTGCGCAGGGTCAGCGTTGAATCGCACAGGCGCTCGATCAGGCCCGGCCCCCACGCCAGCAATTCCCGGCCATGGCGATAGACCTCATCCGTGCCGAGGAACCACGGCACCGCATCGCCGGTCAGCACCGAATTGACCACCACGCCGAACATCGCCGCAGGGCGCCCATCGACCAGCGCCGTCCACGCCTTTGCACTGTTGGCCAGTCCCACGCGCAGCGCGGTCTTGGGCTCCCGGCCAAAGGCGCGGCATTCCAGCGCATCGATGGCGCGCATGTGCCGCACAATGGCCCCGATATGGGCATGGCGGGCCGGAACGATGGTGACGGCCCTAGCCATTAATCACCGGATCGTAGGCCACGCCCAGCAGCGTGAAGGGCAGGGGGGCGGTCTGCTCGATCCTGACGGCCGCATTGTCCGAAACCTTATTGTCCATGTTGACGGTATATTCGCCGTTCATCAGCTCGTCGGGCTGGGCATAGGCTTCGGTCATGCGCGATTTGACCATGAACAGATGATCCGCATCGATGCCGGCAAGGATCTGGCGCGAATTGCGCAGGATCAGCACCGCCTCACCGACATTGTGCGACCGCCCCACATTCATGCCGATCCCTTGCAGATTGGCGCGATAGGGCAGGGTTTCGACGGCCACGCGATAGGGGATGCCAAAGCAAGCCTTGCGGCAGGCGGGCAGGGAGGTGGGCAGCGTCACCGCGCCATCGGTCACGGTCAGACCCGTCACCACAAAGCCATCGGCAACCCCGGCAATATCGGTTCGCCCGTTCAGATGGTCGAGGCCGGTAAAGGTGCGGCGAGGCTCATCGAAGGATGCCGAGACGGCGCAATCGACAAAGCAGGTATCGGCCACATCGCTCCACCAATGCGAGGCCATGCGCTCGACGAAGCGCCGCGTCACTCCAGCGATTACGCGCTCGACGATCAGATAAACCCGGTCCTCGCCATCCTCAAAGATCGAGCAGACCGACTTCACAAGCCCGTCCGTCTCGCACAGGGTCCAGCCCCACACGTTCTGCTCCTGCTCCCATGCAAAGCACAGCAGCGCACCATCCTCGCGGGCGGCCCAGATCAGAGAGCGCGGCTCTTGAGCATGGCACCATGACACGATGCGATGTTGTTCAAGGAAATGGGGCGAGAAGATTGAGACGTCATTGGTCTTGAGCCCATCAATCGAGAAGTCATAGCCAATCGTGCGGACGGCTGAACCGGCAGCAGGCGTGTAGAAAATCACGTTATCGACCAGCAGCGGTTTCAGGCGCGAGGCGCTGCGCCCGCTCTGGCGCCGCACAGAGGGCGCAGAGGCCGCCGAGATCGCGCCGCCTTGTCCATCCCCATCGACCGACCAGATCGCGTCTGAGGTCAGCGCCACAAGGCCCGAAGTGGCCACCACATGATTGATGGCGTTGACCTTGCCCCCGGCGATGGCCAGCGAAAAGCAGTCATCGGCCTGTAGCGGGCGCGACCGGTCCATATTTTCCATGCGCCCGGTGCGTGAGCCCCAGATGCCATGCGGGACATTGGCGGTTCGACCCCAGACGGAGCGCTGCTCAAACAGCGTGACCGAGGAGGGATAATCCCCCGCGCCGGGGAAGGGGTTATAGGCCTGAGGGGGCGCCTCATCGAGCGCGGGCCCGATGTTGTTATCCGTGAACCACAGCTTTTCGGTCGTACCGATATAGCCAAACCACTGGCTTTCATCAGCCTTATAGACTTTGTAACGGCTCGCCCCGTCCACCGCTGTCCATGTCAGATAGTTGTAATTGCGCTTGAGGCTCAGATCGTTCTGAACCTCGATCGATGCGCTGGCCCGGCTTTCCTCGCCGGTGTCGTCATTGACGGCGGTAACGACATAGGTCTGGCGAACAGGATAATAGGCCGCGCCGCTGTTTCCTTGGTCCTGATTGGGGATGTAGGCGGTAACGCCCAGGCCGGTCGGCGCTGAAATGGTTGGCGCAAAACTGACCCCCGACACCGCCCAATCGGTGTTGCCGCTGCGGGTCAGCTTGCTTGGCACATGGTCGATATGGGCCAGATAGACCGTATCGGTGGTTTGCTCATAATCCAGATCGGCCAGTTCAGAGGCGGCATAGGGCGAGGGGCATTGATAGGGCGTGGTGCCATCCAGAACGCGCCCGCCAAAGGCGCAGGGCGAAACATAGTGGTTGCCCCATTCCAGCGCATAGGCCTGCGTCAGCGAGAACTGGAACGGCATCAGGCGATTGTCGCCGCTGGCGTCGATGACCTCGGCCACAAGCTGGGTGCCGGGGCGTTTGCACACGCCGCCATATTTCAGAACGAACACATTGAGCACGGTTTTCAGGCCCGACTGCCATGCCTCCACATCAAAGCGGGCATAGAGGTGGGGGCGCGATTTCGCCGCGGCTGAAACTGACCTGGCCAACCCGGAAACTCACAGGCCGACCCCCATGCGCGCCCATTCGGCTTGCGAGACATATTCAGGATCGCGGCGTGGGTTCTTGTTTTCCTCGTCGGCAATGGCGCGATTGCGCGCGACCTCGGCTTGCTGGCTGATGGCCTGCGCCAGCTTCGCGTCCTTCTTGATGGGCAGCGCAAGGCGCGCGGCCAGTTCCAGCACAAAGGCGCGGCGCACCAGCGGGCGGATAAGGCCGGGGTCCATAGTGCTTGAGGTGTAAACGAGGATCGCGCCGACGATGTTCGCATAGATCTTGCCGCCCTCATAAATGAAGGGAATGGCCATGGCGTCCTGCGCGGGAAAGGTGCCGGGGCCATAGGGCGGCAACCATTCTGCATCCGCCTCAGGCTCTCGCAGGGCAACAGGATCGGCCATATCGGCAGGGGCTGCATAGGCGCAAAGCCATTCCGCGCCGCGATCATTGAGCGTGCGGGCCAGCGGCGCCCGCTTGATGGCGCTGGACCACGATGTCCAATCGGCCATTTCCGCCAACACGGTCGGCGCCCAGCGCTTGCATTCGCGGGCCTCGATGGATGGCTCGTCGATCATGGAGATCTGCCCGGCCGCGATGGTGGACAGCGCCTCATTGCAGAGGGTGATGAGAGAGGCCAAGGCGGCGGGCTCCTAAGCAGAGGTGGGGGTTGTTCCCCTGCTAGGCTCAGTTCAGCGGCGATTGAATCGCGGGCTCATTAAGTCGGAAAAATCGAGAGAACGATGGAAGGCAGGTAAATGGGCAAACTCAATGCCATATTGCAGAATGTTATATCCGAACGAATTCAACTGTCCTAGAATTGCGGTGTGCCGAAGCTCGGAAGCCTGCGCCTTGCCAGGATTTGCACTGCGAATGTCGAGTGGTGCGCACATCCTCGTTGGCCCACCATTCATCGTTTTTGTATGCAGTGGGCGGCAGGCCGCCGACCATTCTTCCTATTTGATCGAAGCTCAATGAAATTCGATCCGAACCGCAATTTTCAAGAAATTCCTGCAACGGATCATATTTCGGCATTGCTGTAGCCTTTGGTGCGCAACTTTCTTTGAGAATACATTTGGGAAAAGTATTTTCAAGGCGCGCAACGCACCATAGAAAACGGGGCCGGGATTGCTCCCAGCCCCTCCCCAAGTTCAGGAAGTCTTGCGGCCGGTTTTTGCCTCGTCAGCCGGAGCCTCGTCGGCGGTGTAATTTTCGGGGAACCGGGCTTTGCAGGCGGCCTGCGCCTCATCGTCCTGCGGTTCCCAGAACTTGCCGGGGATGGCCTTGGTGGTGAACAGATCACCATCGGCCACCATGCGGCCTTCGTCGCACAGATAGATCGGACTGCCATTGGCGCGATAGGTTGCCATCGTCATGCTTCCTTAGATTGCCACGCCCATGGCGCTGTTGGTCTGACGCGCAGCCACCACGCCCGCCGTGATCTTGCCGGTGGTCGGCGCGGTGCCGGTGATGTCGTAATACAGGCGCACATAGCGCGCGTTGACACCCAGATCGAGTTCAGCCGGGCACTTGAACTGATAGCCCGCGACAAGGTTAGCCAGCGGCACTTCGCCCGACTGATAGACGGTCGTCCACGTGGCATTGTCCGGCGAACGGTCCACCTTGACGTTCATCGAGGTCAGGTTGTTGAAGGTTTCCGTCACCAGAACCGAAATCGGCACCTCGTTGCCCACGCCCAAATCGCGCACAATGGCCGAGCCGCCAAAGGGCGCGCCCGTCTTGCCAAGGTCGAGAACATTGGTCGATGCAGCATCGGCAGTAACAGCCTGATTGGTGCTGAAAATGAGGGTGTTATCCCAGATCATGGCCTTTGCTCCTTATGCCACAAGCGTTTCGGTTTCGACCAGCGTGTCGTCGCGGCGGATCGGAATGCCGCGCCACGTCTGGACTTCTTCGCCCTGGATCTCCATCGGCGTCAGGCGAATGAAATTGTCCGTGGCGCGCGAATTGGTGCTTTCCGCATCCAGCGCCTCAAAGGCCGTGCGGTTCATGTAAATGACCGTGCGGCCCGGCGCTGCCACGCCCGGCTTGTCCATCTGATAGGCATGGGTGCCTTGCAGCTTGTGATAGGCCTTGCGCAGCAACGGGTTCAGGACGACCGTGCCAGCCACCACATCGGACACGTCGATATTGGCGATGCGCGTATTCCAGCGCCAATCCTTCACGCCAATGCCCGCGTGCTGGCAGAACATTTCTTCCTTAACGTAATAGGGGTTGCCATTGCCGTCGAGAACGCGCTGCTCGCCCTTGTCCTCACGGCGCAGACCGGCCGCAATGCTCTGCGGGGTCAGCATCGAGGTCTGCATGTCGCCATGGGTGACAAACCAGATCGACATATTGTCCGAACCGGAACCGCCGCCGTTGATGACGTTCTTGTTGGCCAGCGAGTTATAGCGCGGGGCCATGCCGTGGAACTGCGTGGGCGAGGTGCGAACGTCCGAATACCAGATCGCGCTACTCAAGGCCTGCGCAATGGCTTCGATAAAGCCTTGCGCCTCCATCAGGCGCAGCTTGCCGGTTTCGTTCGGATAGAGGCCAAGCAGGCGCGTATCGACGCTCGAGAGGCCTTCGACAAAGCCGGTCGTTTCCTCGACGGTCGTATAGTTGCCCTTGCTCTGGGCGATGCCCTGATAGAGCGCACCCCACGAAACCGAAGGCAGGCCGGAACGGATCGAAATCGCGTGCTTGGTCCCCTTGTTGCAGGACTGCACATTCGCGTCCTTGAGGAAGGGCGTGAACTGATGCAGCACCTCGGCTACGGCGGCCTCGGCGTTCAGGTCCTGCGCCTTCAACGCATCGATCAAATTCCAATAGGTGGAGCCGAGAATGGCCATGGATCACACTCCTTTCAGGTTTCGTTGGGGTAGAGGGCCTTGTGGGCGGGAATATTCTCGCGCGGCGCGGCGCCTTCGCGGGGGAACAGGCCATCCTCGCCCATCATTTCGCCAATGGCGCGAAAGGCGCGGATCATATCGGGGTGGTTGCCAAACCCGGTTTCGTTGAGCGCGGCGCGGAAGGGGTGGGGGTCTTTGCCGCCCTCGCCAAAGCCGGTGGCCTTGAAGCCGAGCCCATCCAGCCCCTTGGCGGCCAGATGGGCGCTTTCTTCCATCTTGGCCCCGCCAATGTCGGGATCAGCCTTGAAGGCGTCATGCCAGCCCTTGCGCTGGGACGCGCCCTGTTCGATCAGGTGCTGCACCACGGACGCCTGCGCCTTTTCCATGATCTGCGGGGCCAGCGGCAACAGGGCATTGGCCTGATCGTTGGTCAGGTTCAGTTCGCGGAAAATCGGTTCCGCCGCTGCGACCAGTTCCGTGTCGAGCGTCACGCCTTCCAGCGACAATTCATAGGCTTCCGGCGCACCAGCGGGCGGGGCCTCCTCGCCTTCGGGCTTGGCCTCACCTTCGCCCTCTACCTTGCCTTCGCCGCCTGCTTCGGGCGCCGCACCGCCCAGCACGGTTTCAAGGTCGCCTTCCTCACTGGCTGCGGGCGCGACAGGGGCAACCTCCGGCGCGGCGGCGGGCGGTGCATCAGTCGTCCCCGCCGAGGGCGGCGTATCGGTCGAGGCTGGGGTCGGGCTTTCGGTGGTCACGTTGCTTGTCCTTGGGTTTGGGCTTGGGGTTCAGGGCTTCGCGCAGGATCAGATCGAGCGTTGCCAGCGCTTCGGGCGAACGCAGCGGCTCAGGCTGTCCAGCATCGGCAAGCATGAGCAATTCAAACCCCAGGCTTCGGCGCCCCTCGAAATGGCCGAGATCGCGCCCCATTTGCCCATTGGCAGGAGCGTATTGGCCGAGGATGCCCGCGCCTTGAATCGCGGCGAACAGGAAGCGCAGAAACTCCGGGCGATTCAGGAGATATTCGGCATCATCGCCGTCAAAGCCGCTCATGGCTGGATAAGCCGATCAAGCATCGACTGGCCCCCGGCATCGGTTTCGGAGAGCAGACGCGCGGCCTGCGCGCCCTGCTGCGCCGCTGGCGCCATGGCCGCCATCTGGGCTTGCTGCTGCTGGGCGCGCTGCTGGCGGATCTTCTGCGCATCCTCGTCCGAACGCAGCATCTTGACCGGCGCGCCCACGCGATAGGCATATTCGTCAATCGTGGCGTCCGTATCGAGCTTGTCGAGCGCGGTCGGGTCGGCCCCTGCCAGATTGCCGATGAAGCCCACCACGCGCTCCATCTGGCCAATGCCGATCATGCGCTGCATCTGGTGGAGGATCGAGATAAACTCGACCTTGATCGGCATCCCCGCCATTTGGGCCAGAACAGACGGCACAGGCGGCAGCATCCCGCCGCGATCCATGATGCCAAAGGCGCGGTCGATGGCCGGTTGCAGCTTCTCATCCGAAACGCGCTCGATCACCGGGCCAAGCTGGGTCAGCTTTTCCTCATTGCGCGAGGCGATCTCCTCCATGTTGCGCGGCTGGATGCCCTGCATGTTGGTGATGGCGTTGAACAGGTCGGCATAGGAAAGCGCGTCGATCTGCACATAGAGCTTGTCGATCTCGCCGCCGATGGCCAGCACCGCCTGATGGGGTATCTGGTAGGGGATGATGATCTGATCGGCAGTAATACCGGTGCCGCGTACCGTGCGCCCCGGCTCTCCGGTCAGGCGCACCGAGGGCGGCGCGATCTTCTCCGGCTTGACCATGCCGTCGATGGCTTCGTTCCGGCGCTTGGTCTGCATCTGCAATTCGCGCAGCGCGGGCAGGGCGTCCATGCCCGGCGAGACGCCATAGGTATCGCCGCCCACCACATCCCAGCGCGGCGCCCAAAAGGGCTGCTCGTCATAGCCAGAAACCCGCGTCAGCCCATCGGCGCGGGTGTCGCCCTGATCCCAATAGACCGAGCGATAGGGCTTGGAGCCCAGCTTCTCCGGGTTATAGTCCGGGTTGGGCTGGATCGCCTGATAATATTCGACAAGCTGGGTATAGTTCGAGGCGTTGTAGGCTTGGCGCACCCATGGCGCCACGCGGGCGCCGAAGGTCTGCACCGCCTGGCGAACGTCCATCGGGCAATAGCGGAACAGCGTGTCAGGCTTGAGCGAGGCGCTGATGGCGATCCAGTATTCACCCGCCGTCATGGCATGGCAGACCGCGCCGAATTGGCGATCCTCGACCATCACGCAGGCCTCAGTCCCGAACAGGCCCAACTCGGCATAGCCCGCCTTGAGCGCGCCATAGAAGTTCGTGAAGGCGAGGAAGTCGTAGAGGCGCTTCTCGACCTCAGCCAGCCACGCCTTGACTTCGGGATGCTGGGCCAATTCCGGGTCGCCAATGGTCAACAGGAACCAAGGCCGCGAAATGCTCGACAGGCCGGAGGTCATGCCGTTGGTCAGCGTGCGGAACGCCTCGATGCCCTTGGGGTCAAGCAGGCGGTTGTTGCGGATGCGCCGCCGCCCGCCACGGTCCCGCGCATTGGTCAGGAAGCGGGAGCGCGCAGGCTGGGCAAAGCGCGCAATATCGTTCCATTCGCCCTCATAATCGGTCCGAATGGATTTCATGCCCTCAAGCTGCGTTTGCAGGCTCTGGCGCAGGGTCTGGGCTTTGGCCTGATCCATCAGCCAAGGGTCGGCTTGGCCACGGTGGGCGCGCTCAGCGTCCCGGCCGGGCTGGTCATCAGGCCCGCAAGCGCCGCGCGCCGCATCTTGGCGGTATCAACGCCAATGTTGGTCGCCCCGCCATCGGGAACCTTTGTGGCCTGCCGCTCCGCTGGCGTCGAAATATCAGGGGTGGAACAGATAGGAGCCTCCTGTGGTTAGGAGGCTGGCTATCGTTTATGGGGTGGGGCTTGAATCGCGGGGTGGGAGGGAAATGAGCTTGCCTCCCTATCTCGGATTTTCTAAGATTCGGCAGATGCTGATATTTTAGTAAAAATTAATATAAACTAATAAATTTAAAAATTTAGACAATTAGGATGAATGATGAATTCTACTATAATTAGTCTAGATAATTTCAAGCCTATTAAAATAACCAGTCCTGGTTGTTGTATTTATTGCAATAATCATTCGGAAAATCTTACTGATGAGCACGTCATTCCGTATGCCCTTGGTGCCCATGTTATCAGCATTAAGGACGCATGTTGTGTAAAGTGTCAGGCAATTATCCAGCGTTATGAGCAAGAAGTTCTAAAAAAGCAGCTTGGAACCTTTCGTGCGAAATTTGGAGCACCTTCAAGGACAAAACCAAAAGATCGCCCCAGTGAAATGAGGATTACCTTCACGGAAATTGACAAACATGGCCAACAACTCCGTGATCTGGGTTACAAGAAAATTCCGCTTGCCCAAGCCCCATGGTATATTGTGCTTTGGGAATCACCTCCGCCAGCGATTTTTGGGCTTCCAGTAGCGCCTGGTTTCGAAAAAGGGCGCTTGTGGGACACTGGAGATCGTGCTGCAATAGATTCTATTTGCCAAGAAGTAGGAAGAGATAAAGGCGCAAAATTTGTGAAGGCCCAAATAGGAAGTATTTCTCGAGACATGTATCTGCGATGGCTGGCGAAGACGGCGCATGCATTTGCCGTTGCACAACTTGGACTGGATAAATTTAAGCCGTTTCTGCAAGATATTATTCTAAATCGCACACAGGAAATTGAAAAATACGTGGGAGATACTTCTAGTCATAAAGATAGGAACATTGAATTCAAGTGCGACGACGAAGCCAAAGGATGGTTCAACATTAGACTCAAGTTAGATCCAGATGGGCGATATGCTAATTTGGTTCTGGTTTTTATCCAGTTGTTCCCTGAATTTAAGACCCCTGTACATTGCGTTGTAGTCGGTGATGTTGGTGTTAATGTCGGATAAATTTGAAAATTTTCAATGATGCTTGTAATTTATTCTGTTTTCATTGGTATAAATGTATTAAAGTTTTCGAAATTTCAGTTAGATGTCTAAAGTCTATCGAGCAAATTCTTGTCCAATGCCCAACCATGCGGCCAATACACGCTTACTCTCAAAGCCCCTCATACCGATCCCGCCCCCTCGGCTCCGGCTCAGGCAGCGGCGGAAACGGCATCCCATCCCGCGCAAACCTGCGCCGCAGCGCCGCCTCATTGCGCCGCAGCCAATGCCTATCATGCCCCAAGGCAATCATGCCATGGATGAAAGCCTCATAGCCATCAGTCGAGTTCCGCATACCGATCCCCTCCGCTTTCCCCGTAATTGTCAGGATTGAGATACCCCGGCACCGCGCGCGGCATCACCGGCTCGGCAAAGGTGCAGGCCAGCGCATCGCCCCAATCTGGCGAGGGAAGTCCGCGCTTCTTCATGTCCTTCTTGCGCTCCAGCAGGATCGAGGTGTCGTCACCACCAAATGAATAGGTCGGCCCGATCAGATCGTCCCGCAGGCGATCCTCTTGCGGGATGCTGGCGCCGCGCAGCCAATGGCGCATCTTGGTCCACATTTCGGCGCGCTTGTTGGCGGTGTGGACGCGCACCCCCGGCTCCAGTTCGGCATCGCGCCCCTCGGCGCCAAACCATACCTCGACCACCGGCACATCGGGGCGCAACTGGCGCAGGCGATCCACGATGGCCGCCCCGATGTTGCCCGCATCGACGAATATCATATCGGGGTGATATTTGTCCGCCTCCAGCGCAATGTCACCGGCCAGCGTCATGCTGTCCATCTTGGTCCAGCGCTTCCACGGCCGCGACACGGCATCGCGCCCGCAGCGGATCGCCAACACGCTCTCGTCATCGCCCATGCGCGCGCAGTCCACGCCGAAGATCACCGGCTCAGAGCCAAGCGCATCAAAGGGCTGGCGCTTCTGGGCGGCCTCTACCGCATCCAGCGCGATAAACTGCATCGAGGAGGCCGAGGGGAACAGCCCGCGCACACGCACCTTAGCAATATCGCTTTCCTCACCATAGGTCCGCACCAGTTCATCCAGATAGGCCTTGTTCGTGCCTTCCACCGTGCGGCTGTCGATCTGCTTGGTTTTCCAGAGATTGCGCGCCTTGCCAAAGCACTCGCGGAAAGCCCCGGTGTTCTGGGTCGGGTTGCCGAACGCCAGCCACAGGATTTCGGTGTCCTCGTCGGTCAGCGCGCCCAGCGCCACCTCCCAGACCTTCGCCGCGATGCCCGATGCCTCGTCGAAAATCAGGACGATGCGCTTGCCCTGATTGTGCAGGCCAGCGAAAGCCTCGGTGTTGTTCTCGCTCCAGGTCACAAGGTCCGTGCGCCATGCCTTGTCATGCCCGCGCATCAGCGAGGCGATGCTGGTGGCGCTGGGCTTGAACCAATCTGAGGTCAGCGCCAACTGGCACCACTTGGTCAGTTCCGGCCCGGTCTTGGTCAGAAGCTGGCCCTCGGTGTTGGCCGTCACCACCACGCGCGTATCGACACAGGTGTCGAGCGCCCACTTGTTCACCATCGAGATACCGGCCGACTTGCCGATACCATGGCCTGATGCAACCGCGATCCGGCAGGGCGTGTGCCGCGTGGCCGGGCTGCTCAAATGCTCCTCGATTTGCAGGAACATTTCATTCTGCCATGTGCGCGGCCCGGAGGACGGCAAGCGTTCGCTCTCCCACGGATAGGCGAACAGGGCATGGCTGCGCGGCGAATAGCGAAACTCGCCAATCCGCCGCGCCAATTCCATCTTGGGGCTGACCTCTGCCATCAGGCGCCCGCCACCCGCGCATTGCCCGCCATGATCGCGGCGGCAAGGTCATCGGTCAGGCCATGGTCGATCCGCTCCTTGAACGCCTGCACATCGACATGCTTGCCAATCAGTTCCACCACCTTGAGGCGGTCAGCGAGGCGGATCTTGCGAACCCGGCCAATCTGCGTGCGGTTCTCGCCTTGCCCTTCAAACAGTTCCTCAACCTCTACACCGGCGACCAGCCCCTTGCGAAACGCAACCGGCCATTCGTGGATAGGCTTGAGCCCGCCCGCATCATCATACAGGTCGGCCAGATCCGCCTCGGCATCACCGGCAAGGCGCATCAGTACCCATTGCGCATCAATGCCGGTCTTGACCGACCTGTCCGTTTTCCGCTCTGTAATGGCTCTGGCAACCTCAACATGCCTCAACAGGCGCTCCCCCTGCGAATAAGCCGTTTTCGCGCTGTAGCCCGCGCGGATCGCCGCTTGCGTGGCGTTGAGGTCCACAAGATATTCCTCGACAAAGCGAAGCTGCTTGTCGTTCAGTTCAGCCACGCTCAGAGCCTCCCCCGCTTATAGCCCTTGCGGTCGGTCGGACGCGGTGCGCGCGACCCGGCGCCAAAGCCACGCGCCACATGCGGGCGAACCACATGCATGTTCGATGCGCGCGCCGTGCGCTTACCCGTTGCAATCACTTCAACCTCCCTGAATTTCTGAAAACGCTCGACCTTGATCAGGCCCTTGGCCTCAAGCCGCGCGACCGTGACGGAACCCATGCTGCTGGAATTGAAACCCGCAGCGACTTCGAAATCGATGTTGACCGGGCAGGGCTGGCTGTTCTCGGCCGCCTCGTAGATCATCTGGTAAACCACCTGTTCGGCGGGGCTCAGTTCGGCCCGATGCGGAAACAGGTCCATTTGCCCGGCGCTCTGGATATTCATCACTTCCCCCTTGCTGCTTGGTGATAGCCCTTGAGATATTCGGGCCGAATGTTGCGATAGGCGCCTGCGGTCCTGCGCTCGGTTAGCTGCGCATCGCTCAGCCGCTTCACGAACAGGTCGCAGATGTATTCCGAGAGGGTGGCGGCAGGCGCGGACACCTGAGCGGGCGCAGGCTGGGGAGCCAAACGGCCACGCTGATCGAAGCCCAGACGCGCAAAGAGATCCTGCGCTTCGGTCATGCCGCTTCCCCATTGATCCGCCCAGCCACCGGGCGGGGCAGGGCGAACCGGCCCGCGCTCTCCACCAGCCAGCCCAGACGCGCCGCAGCCTGCGCCCAGGGCAGCGGGAGAGCATCAATCGCCCCCTGATCCATTTCGCCGCGGCTAAGTGCCGTCATGGCCCCGTCATACCGGGCTTGCCGATCATGGCGCAGCGCAGCCTCAGCGCGGGCCTGCGCGCGGGCGTGTTCATCATCCCGCCGCCATTCACCCGCGATCTCCAGCAATTCGGCAATCGTGGGAAACCACTTGAGGCGGACCAGCGCCGTATCGACCACCCACACAAGCTGCGCGCTGGGCAGGCCGCCAAGGGCGCGGCGATAGACCTCAAGCAGCACCGCGCCTTCGTCCGATCCGGATTTGCGGCGCGGCAGGATGCTCAGCGCGGCCATGCAGCGGTCAAAGCCCTCATCGGAGCAAGTGCGCAGCACCGGGAGTGGGGCGGCAGCAATGGCGCGCAGGTCGCGGCGCTGCTCAGCGGTCATAGCCAACGCAATCATAGACCCCTCGGCGCCGCAGGGCTTCGGTGAGCCCATCGCCGGGAGGCTGGGCAATTGCTGGCCGATGGTTTTGGTTTCGCTCGTGGTTGCCATGTTTCAGATACCTGCCTTCATCGTGAGCTTTGCGGAGCCAGTTGCGCCATGCCGCTTGCCAATCTTTCTTCACGGCGTTGGGGCCGCTGGTGGATGCTGCCCAATCCCGAAACCGGGCCAGTTCGCGCTCCAGCGCGCCGGGTGGCCATTGGGCGATGGCTTTGGCCGCATCGCCCGTCAGCGGTTCGGGAACCCAATCGACCGGAAGGCGCGTCCCTCGTGTGCGCGCGGTGTTTGTTTCCGGGTGGGTATGGGGGTGGGGGTTAGAATTAATTTCATTGGGGGAGGGGGAAAGGGCGGGGGAGGTAACGCCAGCTAACGCCGGTAACGCGTTATCTGCGTTACTTTGCGTTACCTCTTGCCGGTTGCGGGCCTTGAACTCGCGTTGGCGGCGGGCGGTGTCGGCGCGCTTCTTCTCCTTGCGGGCCGCTTCTTCGGCCTCCTGCCGCCGCACCACATCGGCGCGCGCAATCTCCATCGCCACTTCGGCAACAAGATCGGCAGGCGTACCGGCAGCAATGAGGCGGGCAAGGAGATCGCTCACGGCAAAATCTCAATCTCGATCCGGCCCGGCTTCTCAGGGGCCGCAAACTCGAAGCTGGGCAGAAACCGGCTATCGTTGACCTTCAACGCATCCGCGAGGCCATCGAAGATCGGCTTCATGCGGTTGGGAAAGTTCACCCGGTCGCCCCGGCGATCCGGGGGCGTGAACTTCACGCGCACCAGAATATCACCAGTGGCAGGTGCCTGAACCTTGGCCGCCAAAGCGGCTGCCTTGGCCCATGCGCGCCACTTGGCTGTGACAGCAGCCTTTCCGTGCCAATGCCCCTTGGCATGGCCCGACAGGCTAGAGGGTGGAAAGGGGAGAGAGATCACTCAAACATTTCCAACTGATCCTGAGGATTGGCCAGCAGCCAAGCCGCCTTGTCCTCGCGCGCCCGCACCAGCGCGGCAGCAGCGCCGCCAAGTTCTTCCTGCGCCCGCTCAAGGCGCAGGCCCGCGCGCTTCACCCGACGCTCGGCGCAGGCGATAATCTCCTCGATGCTTTCCAGCGTGGGCTCGGACGGAGTGAGGCCATCGGGGATCATGCAGCCGCCTCCGGGCGCAGCTTGCCGAGTTGGGCGTCGATGGCATCGCGGGCGCGCTCCAGCGCGGCACGGTTTTTGCGGATCGCCTCGATGGTGATTTCGTCGCCGGTTTGCAGGGCCTCGGACAGGGCGGTAGCGGCCTGCAAGACGCGCGTTGCGTCGATCCGATCCGATGCTGCGCCTGGGCGGCTGTCCTTGCAAAGCTGGAGCAGTTCGCCGGAAAGGCGGCCATTCCATTCGCGCATTCCTCGCGCAAAGGACACCAGCCCCATGTCGGCCTCACCGGCCGCATACTTTGCCGCCTGATCCTCGCTCTTGCCGAGGACCGCGCCAACATCGGCCCATGTCAGGCCATCGTCCTTTTTGATGCGCGAGAGGGCGTCACCGACGATGCAAAGCGCGGAATAAGCGGAAAACACAGGGCGTTTTGCCGTGGATTGCAGGGTCATGTTTCAGTTACCCACAGTGGTATGAGGAATGATGAAAATCGAATTGGGGTGGGCGGCGGTTGCGCTCTGCCCACCACGGCGACCCGAGACGGGCTTGGAACTGTTCGCGCGGGGGCAAATCATGCGGCGCGCCCTCCGCTGGCAGGGCTTGAAACCCCGCTAGCTTCGGCCATCCTATGTTCATCACTCTCCAAAGGAGAATCGGAATGACTCAAGAAGCGAGCATAATAATCGAGTACAAAAACAAGCGACCGCTTGAACTTCTCGACTTGACGAATTCTCTGTCGGCGCTCGGAAATCAATTTAAGCGCTTCGTCTCCGATGAAAACGGGATCGATAGCGAAACCCGTCTTTTCGTCCACGAGGTAAGAACGGGCAGCACGATTACCGAGTTGATCGCTCTTGGGCAGAAAGCAGCAGACCTTTACGATGCCTACGAAAAGGTCAAAGACTTTGCAGGCTCGTTTTATGCGGTCCTGCAGTCCATTTTGCACCTGACCCCAGAGGCCAAAGAGCTTGATCGACCCACGATCAAAAATGCCGCCAGCTTTGTCGCCCCACTTGCTATCGATGGAGACGGCGCTCGCATAAACATGATCGACAACAGGGGCGGAACGATCATCAATCACTACACCGTGACGCCAATGGAGGCGTCCGCGATCAGCCATAATGCCAATCACCTTCTGAACTCGCAATTTCCTGATGAAATACGGTTTGAAAATGAGCCAATGGCACTTTTCCAGATGCGCAATGCACCTTCTGGTAAAAGCGGTGATTTTGGGATCATCGACCGTTTTACGCCGAAAGAGAAAAAACTCACCTTCGCTGGTGACGCGGTAAAGGACGCCATCCTTCATCACGACGGGAACCCGTTCGAGCAAATCTTTTGGGTTGATGGTGTCGTCAAAACGGTTGGCGGGAAGCCCGTGAGCTATCACATCACCAACCTGGTCGACGCCCAGCCGAGGGATGAGTAGATGCCCGTTCATGCCGCCCTACCTGTGGTTTGGGGGGAGGGGCGCTTTCTGGGAACACGCGCCTCAACAGGCGGGAAATCCTTGATAGAAAGGGGACGCCCCTGATGCTTCGATACATCAATGATCGTCGGCCTGCGCCATTCCGGAATGAAATTGGCATCACGCCACCCAATAACAGTGGTGAGGGGAATTCGCCCCTCTCTGGCTACACGGGCTGCGCCACCAAGGGCCTCCAGAATGTCGGAAACTGTCTGCATGTCAAAAATGCTACGATAAACGTAGTGCCATCGCAAGGAAAAACTACGATAAACGAAGCGGACTTGCGCGACTATCGCTGGCATGGTCGGAAAATGTTGAGCCATGCTGAATTATTGGCGGAATTGCGCCTCAAGCTTGAGACGGGGGAAACCACTCAGGCGAAGATCTCACGCCTGATTGGCATTCCCACTTCGCGCGTTGCTGAAATTTTCACCACCGACCCCAGCAAAAAGCCTCGCATGATCAAACTTGATGAGGCCAAGAAGCTGGTCGAGGCTCTGGGTATCAATGAAGGGCATCCCGCCCAGACGAATATTCCCATTTCAGCGGATGTAGTTCTTCCGCTTCTGGAGGCGATTCTGCCGCCAATGGCCGCCCCATCTTTAAAAGCCGTGTCTGCAACGCTTGCACATGGCCTTGAGCTGATCGGATGTTCTCTAAGTTCTCCAGCCACTCCTGACGCGTTGCGTGTGGCTGTGCGCGGCGCAATTGCTCTATCTCGTGATAGAGGTTTGCAATCATGACTCGAGTGAGGTGACAGCCAATGTCACACACGGGGCATCCAATTTTGCATTCGATGCCCGAAACTGGGTCTAGCAATTTGGGCACAAAATTCCTCCTCGTTAGAATGTGCTAACCCGCTCCTCCGGGGCGGGGCTCATATGGCGAGGCGATTTTGTAGGAAAGAACGAAATGAGAACATTTGGGCGACGGCAAAAATCCGCAATCTGATCGTGTCCATCGCGCCAAATCGGGCCACAATTGCCCTCCTGTTCACTTCATCCCCGCCGCGCGGCCACCACGGATACCGCGTTCACTACGCCGGATCGCGGCGGCTTCGGTGGATCGGGTCATAGGGGAGGGCATTATGCCAACTGCCGGACTGGCGCGCGGTATGGGCGGCATAAGTGAGTTGTTTGATTGCCAGATGATGGATCTTTGAAGATTGGTCATTGCGGTTCAAACGAGACAAATCGGCAATTTCCATTGCCCATCCGTTAAGTTGGTGTATATCGAGTCTGGTATAAGGGTGGTGCGAGTGGCGGTCGACTATCAGTTCCTGATTACCCAAGGGGCGATTGCCGACTTTCACGCATGTCGAGAGGCGGATGCGAGAGCAGCTGCGACTCTGGCTTTGATGATACGCGAGCTAAAGGACGATGCTGCATTTTTGGAATGTATGATCGATGAGGATTATTCCGATGGCGTTGTTAAAGATGTCATGGCTCTGGTAAGTTTGCAGAGCAAGCGGATAGATGCTTATCGCGTAAAGCTTGTCCATCACTCTCAATGGCGCTTGATTTGGGTGCATGATCAAAGGACCGCTCGCATTGGTCTTTTTTCGATTATGCCGCGTTCTGCAGATTATGAGAATGACCCCGTCCTTTGGGCGAGAATTGAAAGAGAATTCAATGAACACATTTTCACGCATCGCTGATTCAAGCGGCTATCCGGTTACGGTTAGGGCTGGTCAGGCTCGGGGCGGGGATTATGTCAGATCTCCCGACAATCGAGTCATGTATGTTCTGAAGTGGAACGGTGTTGCATCGCTTGATAGTCGGCAGGATCTGGATTCGTTTCTAGATGAGGTCCTGAGCCTCCCAGACGTGGCTGAGCATCTTGAAGATGTCAGCTTGGAGTTGGCTGAAGCGTTTGCTCGGTCCGCCGGTGGAGAAACCCTTCGTTCACTCCGTATACGCAGCGGCCTGTCGCAGACGCAGCTCGGGGTTCTTTTGGGAACATCACAAGCTGCTGTTTCAGAGTATGAGCGGGGCACTCGCGAGTTGAGCTATGAGAAGCTCAAATTGCTGTCTTCGTCTTTGTCTGTCGAGCCAAATGAACTGTTCAGGGCAATCGAAAATGGAAAAGCCTGAAGTATTTATCTTTTTCTGTGATGACGTTCGCCATGAGCTGGGGGGGCGTTTGAGCTTAATGGGGTTGCACGGAACCCAAGCTATCATCGAAGGGGATTCCGGTTACGTAAAGTCGTTCACAGTTGGCGCCATAATTCGCTACATATCGGATGAGCCGGTTGAGGCGACTATCGAAATTACCGCAAAATCGAATAAGTCTGTTTCAGATTTGCCCGCGCTTCCTCCACTTTTGACTATACCTATGGACCCTGGCGAAAGAGGTATTATCCAGAACGGAAATATTTTGGCTGAATTTGGATCAATAAAGGTTCATGCGGGTCTGTCAATTGTTGCTACTGTGACTGTTCTTGGTGATACGTTTACGAGAGAAATATCATTTGTTAGTTCAAATGTTCCGGTTGTGGACTAATTTGAATCCAATGATCTGTGCCCCGCCCAGCCCTGCTCGGCGGGGTTTTTGTCCGTAAGTATGCTATGCTATTGGGGAATCGATCGGATGCCGGGGGGTAAATGCCGTACTTCAATTCATCAGCCATCAAGCGCGCCGAGTACGATGAGGCAACAGGTCGGCTCACGATCTGGTTTCCTCAGGGTCATAGCTATGATTATTGCGGGGTGCCGCTAGAAATTTGGCAAGGCCTCCTAGCCGCTGGATCGCCGGGGCGATACTTCAACGCGTTCATAGCTGACCGATACCACTGCTAATCCTCATTCACCGTCACCCAGCACACGCCCTCTACCCGCAGGTCCAGTGCCTCCCCCGGCAGCAAAAGCCGCGCGTTCACGCCTGCGCGCCCATTGAGCGCATATTGCAGCGCATAGGTCGGGGCCGCCCGCAGCAGCCACGCCCAGATCGGCTCCATGATCTTCCGCATCACCGTTTCTCCAAGGCCCCCGCGCGGGGCCCTTTTCGTATGGCGGGTGTAGCAGGAATTTTCTTCATGGCGCTACGAAAAACGTATTGACTTGAAACTACGAAAAACGTAGCATTTTTCCATCAGCAGCGAGTGAGCCACCAGCGCAGACCTCGCCGCCTCGATGGAGGTTTCACCTATGAACGCCCACACCCATTTTCCCGCACAGGTTCCGCTGATCGCAACCGGCCTGGTGTTCGATCACTACCTGCGCGCTGCCCGCCAAAACCTTGAAAACCTCGTTCGCCTCGCAGACGGCTTGAACGACACCGCCTTTGCCGACGAGGCGAGGGGCCTTTTGCAGGGCTTTGAGGACAGCGCCGAGGGCTGCTTTGACCTGATCGACCATGCCAACTGCATCGAAGCGGAGGCCGCGTGATGGAAAGCCAGATCGCCGTCATCCGCGCGGCCTCGCTGGCCGATTGGCTGAGCAACGACGAGTTCCGCGAGTTCACCCAGGAGATCGCCGCCGCCGTCGATGCGATGGAAATCCCGCTGATCCTGCGCCGCTGGAAGGTCGCCTTTCACCGCAACCGCTTCGTCAATCTGGAGGTGGCATGATGGGCAAGCACCATGCTTTCACGCTGCCTCACATCGAGGGCAGCGCCTATAACGCGCCGACCTATCGCGGCTGGGCGCTGGACGGCGCCGGTCTGGTGGGCTGGTCCGCTTTCAACGGCGATTATGAGGAGCAACTTTGGGCTTTGACCAAGCCCGCGCTGCTGGGCCTGATCGACGCCTATGAGGCCGAACTGGATGCCGCTATGGTCGATGCGCAGGCGCACCTTGCCGCCATGCCCGCCGCCCGCCGCGCCCAGCTTGAACGGGAGTGGGCTGCATGAGCATCCTCACCACCTTTGGGCTGATCGCTGGCGGGGCAACCTTTGGCTTTTTCATGGCCGCCATGATGGCCGGCAATAAGATCGCCGCAATGCAGCGCCAGCTTTCCGAGGCGACCGACCATTTGCGCCAGGTGTCCAGGCGCCTGCGCATTTTCGGCATCGACTACCTGCCCGGCGAGGCCTTCCTTGCCCGCCAAAGGCACGACCACATCGATGCGTGACGACCTGCGCGCCGCCTATGCGCTGTTCATGAGCCAGACGCCCGCCGAAATGGTCGCCGGTCTGCTCATTGTCGGCGTGCTGTTTGGCACGATTGCCGGGCTCTGGCTCGTCACCCCCAACTGATTTCGGGCACCTGATCCAAGCCCGAACGCCGGTGGCTCTGCCATCCACAGGCCACCGGCAAACCCTTTCGAGGATAGAGCTATGCCTCTCATCACCGCCCCCGGCGCTTATCCCGACATTCCCGCCGAGGATTACCACGGCAACCCCGATCTTCTGCCCGGCCCCTCGCTTTCATCGAGCGGCGCGAAGATGCTGCTCACCAAGTCGCCGTTTCACTTCTGGCACGCAAGCCCGATGAACCCGGCGCGCGTCGAGGTGCAGAAGGCGCACTTCAATTTCGGCAAGGCCGCGCATGATATGATCCTGCTGCCGGAGCGCTGGAACGAGTTTTACCATGTGACCCCAGAGGGCTTCACGCGCGCCGCCAGCAAGAAGTTTGCCTTGGAAATTGCCGAAGCCGATGCCGCGCAGGAAAGCGGCATGGTGGTGCTGTCTTTCGACCAGGCCGAAACGGTCAAGCAGGTTGCCGCCGCGATCCGCAAGAATGATCTGGCCGTGGCCACGCTGACCAACGGCGTGACCGAGGAAACGCTGGCTTGGCAAGATCCGCAGACCGGCGTGTGGCTTCGCGCGCGGCCCGATTTCCGCCCCCACAGTATCTTGACCAAGCGGGCGGTGATGGTCGTCTCCGACCTGAAATTCGTGGCTGAGAGCAACGCCAGCCCCAAGGGCTTTGAGCGCGCCATTGATAACTTCGGCTATCACCAGAGCGCAGCGTTCTACATGGACGGCATCAAGGCGGTTTACGGCCACTATCCGACCCATTGGGTGCATGTGGTAGTCGAGCGTGACGCGCCGCACTGTGTCGCTCTCTACGAGCTTCCCGGCGAGGATATCGAGCGCGGGCGTGTGCTGAACCGCCGCGCCATCAACCTGTTCGACCGCTGCCTGCAAACCGGGAAATGGCCCGGTTATGCCGACGATCCCAAGCAAGTCGGCCTGCCGATCTGGGCGCGGATGCGCATCGACGATCTGAACCCCGAAGAAATGGCCTTTGCGGCCGCAGCTTGAAGGAAACCCCAATGGCCACCCAGCTTGTCACCACCGAACAACCCAAGGCCCCGGCAAAGGTGGCTGTCTCCAGCGGCGGTAAACTCGCAGCCTTCGTGCCCCAGACCATGGAAGAAGCGTGGCGCCTGTCGGGCGCGCTGGCTGCTTCGGGTATGACGCCCAAAGCCTATGGCAATGACCAGAACAAGATCATGGTCGGCATCATGGCCGGTGCCGAAGTCGGCCTGACGCCATTTGCCGCCCTTCAATCCATTGCCGTGATTGGCAATAACCCATCGCTCTGGGGTGATGGTGCGCTGGCGCTGGTTCAGGCATCCGGCCTGCTGGAGGATATGGAAGAGTTTGACGATGGTAATGTGGCAACCTGCCGCCTTGTCCGCAAAGGTCGGACCACGCCGATTGTGCGAACTTTCAGCCAGGAGGATGCCAAGAAAGCTGGCCTGTCCGGCAAGTCTGGGCCGTGGTCGCAATACCCCCAGCGGATGCGCCAGATGCGCGCCCGCGCATGGGCAATGCGCGATGGCTTTTCCGATGTTCTGAAAGGGCTCCATATTGCGGAAGAGGCGCGCGATTATCAGTCCATGGCTGGGGCGGCATCGGTGGAAGTCCAATCTCCCCTGACCGGCGCCATGCTGATCGAGCAGGCCAAGGGGGAGACTATCGAAGCGCAGCCAGCCAATGACGGGGCGCTGGGCGAGGATAGTCCGGCCGCTGCTGATAGTCGAACCGACGAACCGCAAGGCGACCAGCATGACGACGCCGACGAAGCGCCCGCTTATGCCGGTTGGCTGGAAACCACTTTCGAGCGCATCGAGGCCGCCGCGAAGCCCGCCGATCTGCGCGCGGTTGAAGCCGATATGGACCGCAACAAGGAAGCGCTGCCCAATGATGTTTGGGGCGGTCTGACGGATGCTGTCGCCGCCAAGCGGGCGGCTTTGCTCAAGTGAGCGAGTTCAAGACGCCGCTTGCCTAACCCATCACCCCAAGGGAGCCGGGCGCGCCCAACAAGCCGCCCGGTTGAGATTATGACACCCTACAGCATCACCCCCACCGCCATCGCAGCCTGCAACAGCATCGCTCTCCTGCGCGAATGGCATGGGCTTTTCTATGCCGAGTTCGACCGCCTTGTGAGCGAGGTTGAGGCGGCCAAGATTGCCGGAACCCACAGCGACACCCGATTTCGGGGCCATGAAAAGAGCCTCACGGTTTGCCGGATGGGAATGAAGAACATCGAGCGCCGCGCGCTGGCGCTGGGCGAAGAACCGATCCTGACGCGTGACGGGCATGAGCGGCGGATCATCAAGCGCCTGCGCGCAGAGATCGAGGTTTTGCAAATGGGGAGGGCGGCTTGAACATTTTGCTTACCGAGGAAGAAGCAGCAAGCCGCCTGCGCATGTCGCCCAGGTCATTGCGCGATCTGCGCCAGCACGGTCGCATCCGCTATGTGGCCATTACCGCCCGCAAGATCGCCTATCGTGAGGACGATCTTGCGGAGTATGTTGAGGCCCGCGTTCGCGTCGAGACGCCGCCTGTCGAAGTGAAGCCGCAAGGCAAGACGCGCCGCCGCTCCATCAGCGCAACGCCCAGCGGGAAGGTTGTCCCGTTCACCCAGCGCAAGAAGGTCTGATCCATGTCGCTCTATCGGCCAAAGAACAGCCCCTATTACCATTACGACTTCCAGATGAAGGGCGTTCGCTATCATGGCTCAACCCATTGCGCGGCCAAGCGTGACGCGGAACGCTTCGAGCGCGACCTGCGCACCGAGATTGCCTCAGGCAAGCGCGAGAAGCCGTCGATCACTCTGGACGAGGGCGCGGGCCTCTATTGGGGCGACAAGGGGCAGTTCGACAAGGCGGCCAAGACCACCGAATACCAGCTTGGCAACCTGATCCGACTCATCGGCGGCCGGATGCCGATCCATGAAATCGACGACCTGACCCTTAGCCGGTTTGTTGCGGTGCGCCGGTCTGAGCGGGTGAAGAATCGCGGCGCCAAGAAGCCGCGCGGGAAGGGGGCTAAGTCTCTGCCGCCCCCGCCTCCGGTGTCGAGCGCGACCGTCAACCGCGAAGTCGAATTGCTCAAGCGAGTGATCCGCTTCCTGTCAGCCCGTTATCGGGTGGGCGAA
Source organism: Novosphingobium sp. SG751A (assembly GCF_013149295.1). Lineage (GTDB taxonomy): Bacteria > Pseudomonadota > Alphaproteobacteria > Sphingomonadales > Sphingomonadaceae > Novosphingobium. The sequence continues at coordinate 237,167 of NZ_JABGCB010000001.1, read as the reverse complement.
ATCGAGTGGACCAAGCACAAGCTGCGCGAGAGCGAAGAGCGGGTGCGCGAGGCCAGCGAGGAAGAAGAGGCCGCGCTGTTCAAGACGCTGCGCGAGAGCGACAACGACCTGGCCGATCTGGTCGAGTTCGCCCTGCTGTCCGGCGCGCGCAAGAATGCGTTGGTGACGCTGATCTGGTCCAAGGTGGATTTCAAGCGCGGCACGGCCTCGGTCTATACCAAGGGCGGCGTGTGGCACACCTTTCCCCTGACGCAGCGGATGCTCGAAATTCTGGCCAACCGCCCGCGCGCAGGGGCTCACGTATTCACCTATGTTTGCAAGCGCGCCTCGCCGCGCCGTGGTGACCGCGTGGGACGGCTCAAGGGCGAACGCTACCCTTACAGCGCGCAGGGCTGGGACAGGCAATGGCGGCGGGCGCTGGCAGATTCGGGCATCAAGGATTTCCGCTTCCACGATCTGCGCCACACGACCGCCACGCGCCTTGTACGCGACAGCGGAAACCTCAAGGCCGCCCAGAAACTGCTCGGCCACACGCGCATCGAAACGACCGCGCGTTATGCCCATGTGACGGACGCAGATTTGCTCGCAACCATGGAGAATGCTCAGCAGTCCCGGAATAGTCCCGAAGTGATTGACACCAGTGTTTCAGAAAATGGCGGAAAACCGCGCCTTAGGAGGGTCAAATGAAACCTGCTCCCAAAGCAGATGCGCTACCAGGCTGCGCTACTCCCCGACACCGCCACGCCCCTAGAATTGCTGGGCATTTAGCGCAAGGGGAAAACTGCAATTTATACAGCTTGCGCCAGTTATCATGGTGGGCCCGGCAGGAAAACAACAAGCGTTTTCAAACAATAGCTTCGTTTGCCTAACCCGAAAAAGCTTGCCTATGCGGCCCTGCGAGTCGCGCGGGGACATGTCTAACCTTTTTAGTGGTTTTTGGCGCCCTGCGATGCCGGGGCACCATTCAATTTGCGCGCCCCATTCTCACAAGAATCGTTGCCATATGTTCCACGTTCGTTCACGTTTGGGCATGACTAAAACCATACCGACATGGGCTCTGACCTTGGGCGCAATGATCGACGAAGAGGCGGTCATTCAGGTGTTTTGCATGGACTGCAAAGTGTTCCGCCCCTTTACCCGCGATGACATGACCACGCTGGCCGAGAAGGTCGGCCGGGATTATTCGCTGGTCAATCGCCGGTGCCGATGCCGCCTGACGCCCGGCTGCAATGGTTGGAACAGGTTCATGTTTTTGAACGGTGTCATGCGGCATCTTGCGGATAATGAACATTTTGATCGGTGGATTTCCAGCGACTAGGGCTGATTATCATCCCGTACCTTGGCCCAATCATGCGCGGCCTGCGCATAGGCCCAATCCGCATCGCAGGTCAGCCAGTCCGAGCGGGTGATCCAGACGCGGGAGATTTCCGCCATGATGGCGTCGGTGGTGGGGTTTTCAGGAATTGCGGGGTCGAGGTTTTGGGAACCGGCGGGGCGATGGGCGGGGGCGTTTTGTGGCACCCAGTGGCCAGCAGCATAATCGGTAAAGCGGCCAGCGCCGCCAGCGGAAAGCGCGGCGTGATTCGTGTCAGCATGGTCGGCATCCTTTCGGGATTTGGCCTCATAGGCCAGCTTGGCGGCAGTCGCGGCGGCGCGTTCGCGCCTGAGCTGGGCCACGACATTGATAGTGCGCTGGCGCCATGTCGCCGCGCTGCGATGCTCGGCATAGGCCACCGCCGCCATAGTAATCGCCAGAATGAGGCAGAGGCGCACCGGGCTGGCAAACAGCCATTTCAGCCCGGCGGCGATACGCTGCCAGATGCCGAATGCCTTGATGGCGGCCCAGATGGTGGTGATGGGCATCACTTCAGAAGCTCATTATGCGCGGCAAGAAATTCCCGCGCATCACGCACTGCCGAGGCGGAACTTGCGATACGATAGGCCGCGCGCTCACCGCCTAAGAGATCGTCAAGATCGTTGACCAATTCCGCAATGAGCCGCAGGGCCTCGACGAATTTATCATCGGCAGCAGATACATTAGGAAATGCATTATCCCTGATGTCGATCCCTTCTATCACACCCCTGTCAATACCCACTGTCCGCCTCAAAATGTTGATCATATCGCCTCCTTCCGGCATTCACGCCGGTCCACATTCCCGATCCTCAGGCTGATCCAGCCCTGGTAAAACACTTGCTGGCTGGGGTTATTCCGCACGATGGCGTCGTACCGCTGGCGCTGCCGCGCATCGAGGTAATCGAGCATGGCCACACAGGTCCAAAGCCCACCCTTGCGAGCGCGCAGCCCAGCCAGTGCGCGCACATCGGCCGAGCCAAGCCGCGCCGAAGTCACCGGCAAGCGAAAGCCGCCCAGCGCGTTCAGTCCCTCACGAAACCACGGCAATGGTCGCTGCGACCCCATGTTGACGCCGGTATCCACCAGCTCGGCCGTGATCGCGGGCGAAAGGTCGATGATGGCCAGCGCGCCCGGATCGGCCATATAGCTGCCCGCATAGATCTGATCGGCACACACCGGCTCGGCCGCGCTGCAATGCTTGGGAAAGCTGCGCATATCGCCCAGATAGCCCCACTGGCGCGCGACCTTTTCCGTCACGCCCCAGCGCGTTGCCCCGCCGCGATCCAGCTTGTTGTTCACATAGCCGCCCTCATGCGCGTAAACGCCCATCAGGATCGAGGCCATGGCCGCCGTGATGATAATCGGTTTACGCGGACCCTTGCGCGCGGTGGCTGGCTTACTGGCCATTGACGCGCCCTTTCACCCAGCGAATAGCATAACCACCCGCGACATTGAGGCCGACGTAAAGCACCAGCCATGCGCATTCAGTCAGAAGCTTACTGGCCATCGGTCTTGACCTTCTCACGGATCGCCACCAGCACCGCCCCGGCCGCGATCCCGGCATAGGCGATGCGCCGGTCAAACCCGGCATATTGCGGCGCCACCTCGGCCAGATAGCCCGCAACGGCGATGATGACCGTCCCGGCCTTGGTCGAAACCTCGGCCCACTTGCGCTTGATCCAGTTCATGCGGATTTTCCCCCAAGGTATCTGTCGGCAACCCGGCCGATCATGCGGTCGAGCGTGTAGGGCCCGAGGTAACTGGCGAGGATGGCGGCGGTGACCGAGGGCTGGATGGCCAGATGGGCCCAGACGCAGGCGCCATAGGCGCTCCACCCCATGCCCAGCGCGATCGGCACATCGTAGAGCAGGGCGCCCGACCATGGCTTGCGCCGCCCGCGCTGGACCTCGCGGGCATGAAACATCAGGCGCCCCAGCACGCCACCGGCGCCGGTCCAGACATATTCGGCAGGAATTTGCGGTATTTCAGCCATTGAGCGCGGTCCCCCTGGACACAAAAAAACCGCCCAAAGGCGGCGCAAAAATTGAAGGCTCGATTTTACGGGTGGTGGATTATGCCAGCCTCCGGATCATCGGCTGGTAGATCCGCAAGACAAAGGAAACCGCCGTGCTGTTCGGGAAGGTCATGCTCAAATATGGGCGGACCCAAGCGGTGGCACCATTGAAGCCGTTCCATTTGGCATGGCCGAAATTGGCAATCGTGCCGGTCGGGGTGAATGCGGTTTTCAATGTAGTCCCGACAACCGTATCGCTGGAATCATGCGTTTCCCATTGCATCAGCATCTGGCCGGTTGTGCTATCCGTGCCGCTCCCGCTGAAGGCGGTGCTGAGGCTCCCGGAAACCAGCTTGATCTTGTTGTACCATTGCCAATGCTGGCCGTTGACAACATTGAGGGCGCGGGTCGGCTCCAGATAGACAGCCCATCCACCCGATGCGCTTGTCGTGCCGGAAACCGCCACTTCGATATAATCGCCATCCGCATCCACACCCACGCTGTTGATGGTTGTGGTCAGACCCGCCAGCCCATTGAGGTTGGCCTGCGACCATCCGGTAGGCCATGTGGACTGCGCACCGCCAAGCATCGTCTGATTGCGCGGAGCCACCGGCCACCGCGTCAGAGCCTTGTCGCGCCCGATCCGGCCGCCGCCGCTGTTCACGATCATATCGCCGATGATGAACTGGTCCGTGGTGCCCGAAACCACATCGGCACTCACGGAATAGCATTTCAACTGCCAGCTCCCCGGATTGGCATTCGGGGGCACATAGATAGGCAGCAGGAAGCGGCCAAGATTAGCGGGCAACGGGATATAGCGCTGAAATGCCCAAACCGATGGCGACGAATAGTTCACCAGCTCGATCAGCACGCGCGAAACGCTATGGGTCGGGGCCTGCTGCAAAGCGATCTCGACAAAGATCATCCCGCCAGACGCAAGGTTGGTGCCGTCAAGGCTGATGTATTTGCCCGCGCCGCTGTTCGTGTTGGTTGCGGTGACAATCTCGAAATCCATACCGCCATAGGGATCGGCCACGGCGGTGGTCGTTCCGGTGCCGTAAATCGTTCGCAGCGACGGACCAAGCCCGTTGCCGATCACCTTCAGATTGGGATTGTCGCTGACGGGATAAACCGGAATGGCGCTGGGGTCGCCCGGCCAGAACGATGCGTGATCTTCCATCCGCCCAATAACATGCGTGGAAAATGCAGTCGGCACAGAGCCGTCACCTTCACGGAAGATGAAATGGCTGTTGCTGTTGGTGTAATTCGCAGTCCGCCCGTTCGGAAACTCAATGAAATATGTATTGGTGCCGCCGTTGAACTTGTTGTTCTCCATCAAGCCATATTGAAGGTTGGAAATATAGGAACGGATGAACGGACCATACCAAGGGCTGATCTGGTTGATATGGTTATGCATGATTGTGGGCAGGATCAGGAATCCGGCGTCAGATCCAGCGCCCGAGGTCAGCGGCGGATAGCTGCCACGCCATTTGGTGGAATCGGACGTGTCCTCATTGGCGATTAGAATGCGCGGGTACGGGCTTCCGCTGGTCTGAAGCTCATTTCCGTATTTAATTCGTTTGATGCCTGCACCCCATCCAGCCACCGAAGAAAGACCGGAGCCACCGTCAATGTTCGGCTTAAGCCAAATATCAGCCTTGCGATTGCCAATGAAGTCAATCGTATCGAGATTATAATTGGCCGACAGGCGCGGACCTATGGCGACGCCGTAGTCATTACCACCAATGGCGCAATCTTTGATGGCCAACTGATCAACATACCCACCCCATGCGATACCACAGATTGCACCACTGCCGCCAAGCTGGGTATTATCGACTTTTAGGAAGGGCATATCAGCACTGGAATTGCCGATCCCGCATTCGGTGTAATTGGCAAGATAGCAATTCGTGATCCGCATATTCTGGCAGGCGTTGGTACTGGTCCGGGTGAACTTGAGTGCTCCCTTACCGCCCATGAATACGATGCCGTCGACATACATGCCCATCACCTGCCCGGTGACAGTCAGGAAGTACTTGCCTGCCGGGATACGAATGAACACAGTGCCCGGAATACGTGCCTTCATCCACAGCTTGCAGTCAGCCATGGTGAAGTCGCCAGCATCATAAATGCCGGGATCCAGCTCCATACCGTTTTGGAACTGGAAAAGGTCATTGATGCCGGTCGGCAGATTGTTGCGCGAAGCTACAATCTCATTCACCGAGGCCAAGAAACCGGCTTGGTCCGCCGCCATAGACGTAGTCGTTCCCGCTCCACTGCCATCCGCACCGCGATCCTGCGTAGGAATCACGGTGCGCGGCTTCAGGCGGTCGGTATAACCCGGTGTGGAAACCGCCCCTCTATCGACAGACGCGGAGGAACTGGTCTTGCTGTACATTTTCAGCACGCCGGTTTCGTCCGAAACATACCAAGCGCCATTGGCCAGCGTGCTGTCCGCCTGCGCCGCCGCCCGTGTGGCGCGATAGGGGAAGGGCAGAGTGGACTGGATAGCCTGCACCGAGGTCAGCGCAGCCTGCGCCGTGGTCTTGCTGGCATCTGCCGCTGTCGCGCTGGCGGCGGCGGCATCACGCGCGGTTTCAGAACCCGTGCGCGCGGTCTGCGCGGCGGTCTTGCTGGTGTCGGCCGAGGTCGCGCTGGCAGAGGCGGCATCGCGCGCCGTTTCCGCGCCGGTGCGCGCGGTCTGCGCTGCGGTCTTGCTGCTGTCGGCCGCCGTCGCGCTGGCAGAGGCAGCATCGCGCGCCGTCTCTGCACCGGTGCGTGCGGTCTGCGCGGCGGTCTTGCTGCTGTCGGCCGCCGTCGCGCTGGCGGAGGCGGCATCGCGCGCCGTCTCTGCACCCGTTTGCGCCGTTTGCGCCGCCATGGCGCGGGCCATGGCCAGACCCGCCTGCCGGGTGGCTTCTGCGGTGTTCTCGCTGATCGCCAGCACGGTCGGCTGAGCGTTGGTTGCATCGACAAAGACGGCCATCAGATCGTAACCCCCGGATCAACAGTAAATTTGCCCTGACAAAAGACGGCTTTGGGCAATCCTGCCGCCGTCACATGCATGTCCCACCACAGATAAATCGGGCTGGCCGGGTCATCGGGATTGACCGGCAAGCCCTCCATCGTCGTTTCATCGATCTGCGGCCGGATGGTGGTGGCGCCCACCGTCGCCCCGGTGATCGGGTGGACATAGTCCGCATCATAGGCGGCGCTGATCCCCTGCGATCCGGCGGCGGCATTGGCCAGCGACACCAGCGGATCACCCGTATCGCCCGGCGCCGCGCGGATCTGCATGGCATAGGTGGCATCCGACCAGTCGAGGCCCAGCACCACGATATCGGCATCGCCGCTCGCGCCGCCAAAGGGCACACGCCGCCACGCGACAATGCCGCGTTCGAAAAAGATGCTCATGTTCGGTTCCTCAGTTTGCGGGCAGGGCGGCAGGCACCGGGCGCCCGTCCTCGCCCATCGCCACATCGTCGGACAGCACTTCATCGGGCAGCAGCTGGGCCTCAGCCTGTTCGCGCCGCCGCGCCTCGATCCAGCACCGCGGCATTTCGCCGGGTCGGCCTATGGCAAACATCATGCGCTCCTCCTTGTGGCTGTCATGTCGATAGATCGGATGACCACCGTGCTGTCGGTCCCTGCATGCTCCAGCGTGATCACGCGGGTTCCGGCCAGCAGATCGAGGCCGGTACGCAGGATGGTCAGGATTTCGGTCAGGGCGGTACGGCTGCCGCCAAAGGCATATTCCTTGACGATTGTGCCATCGACCTTGACGCGGAAACCCCAGTCGCGGCTGCCCGAGCTGAAGCCCTGTTCGGCGTTGGCCTGAATATCGACCTGCGCATCGGTATCGAGAACGACATTGAGCGTGGCCACCGTGACCCAGCCGCCGGTTCCGTAAAAGCTGGTGGCGGGCAGGACGCGCACGGAATCGGTGACCGATCCGATGGCAAGCTGGGGCGTGTCGATGGTGCCGGGCAACACCGTGCCGCCATTGACCGCCAGCGCGCCCGCTGTGACCGGGCCATAGATCGAGCGCGCGCCCAGCCGCCCGCGTGAGCGATAGCGGACGCTGACCTGATAGTCGGTGCCGCTGGTGACCTGGGTGATTTCCTTGCGGGTGATCGTGGGCGCGTCGATGCTGGCCGAAATCCAGTTGTCATCATCGCCCGCCGTCGAGACATAGAGCCGATATTCGACCACCACCGCCTCGGCCGTGGTGTTGCTGACATCGCCGGTCAGCACCAGCGCCGGGACGGTTGTGCCGTCCGTCGCCGTCAGCGTGGTTCCTGCCAGCGCCCAATCCGCACCGGGCGCGGCCAGAGGATCGTCATAGGTCAGGCTGGCAATCGGCGGCGCCACGCCCGTCTCTCCCAGGGCAAAGGCGTGCTTGCCATCGGTTTCGCCCTGCACGGTATAGGTGATCGAGCCGTTGGACGGGTCGATATGGCGCCCGGTGATCAGGCATTTGATCGACCATCCCGGCTCCGGCTGAAACGTTACGCAATCGCCGATGGCGTAATTCATCCATGCCGGTTTGAGCGGGATCGAGCCCGGCCCCGCCTCGCGCGCATCGCAGATGTCATAGGCGGCCAGCTGCGCCACCTGATGCACATCCTGCACCAGCGGATAGCTGATTTCCTTGGTCCGCTCGCCGCCATCGGCGGTGACATAGGCGGCCACCTGCACCAGCTTGGCGCTGACCATTTCCCAATCATGCGCTTCGGACCGGTATTGCGGGATGATGCCGTTGATCCGAGTTTTCCGCTTTTGCGTGCCCGAAAAGGTGCATTTGCCGATGATGTCGGCATGGGTGATCGTGGCCAGCGAGACACGGGGCGCGCGGTTGATCGCGGTGATGATGCCACCCGCCAGAGATGGCCGTGCACCGCCAGCCTGAAGCATCGCCTTCAGGCTGTTCCACTGCGTATCAGGCCGGGTGTAAACCTGTCCGCCCAACTTCCACCCGCGCGCATCATCAAGGTTCGCGCCCTCGACAAAGCTGGCCACGTTGATGCGGTTGATCGGCGCGCCAAGGCCCGCCACGCGCACCCCGTTTTGCCACCGACCTAGGCACCAGGTCAGCGCGTGAAGGTGGGGGTTCTCGCTGTAAACATAGGTCGATTCATCCAGCGCGCGGCAGGAACCCGAACCGCCCGGATAGGTGCTGTCCAAACGCGGATCATAGACCAGCACGCCATTGACCAGCCAACCGGGCGTGGGAACGCTGGTGAGCGTGTCGGACGCCTTGGAATTATAGCAGAAGATGTTGAAGACCGAGGCGAGGCCGGACAGCTTGTTGTCATTGTTCCACCCGGTGAAGCCATCGGACCAGCCGGGCGCATAGGTTTCAGGGCAGAGGCCCAGCGTCCGCTGTTCCCAGATATAGCCGCGAAACCCGTTCGATGCCTCGGCCATGCCCACGGAATTGAGCGGATCGCGCACCATCCACGTCATCGTGGTCTTGTTCATGAAGCTGGCTTCATAGCCATGGATCGGGCCCAGCGAGAGCACCGTGGCCATGCCCAGAAACTCATTGGCCGAGCCGCGCAGCAGCTTGGCCACGATATTGCCCGCCACCAGCGTCCGGCCCATCACATAGGGGATGCCCGCATAGGGGTCGGCCTTCCATTTGGTCTGGCTGCCCCCGGTACTGGGCTTTGGATAGAGGGCCTCCAAGGCGGTACTGGCCGCGATTGCCGCCGATGTCAGCGCGATCGACATGGCCAGACCGCTGGAAAGGCCCAGACCGCCAGCGCCCAGCGTCATGGCGACGCCTGCACTGAAGGCGGCGCTAAGCCCGCCACCGGCCACCATTGCCCCGGCCGCGATGCCCACGCCCGTGGCCACCAATACCGCCGCCGTGACCACGATAGCCGCGACCTTCAGCACTTTCACTTGGCCGCCCCTTTCGGTTCAACGCGCCATGCCATCACCATATCCAGCGGCTGCATCACCACGGCCCCGCCCGGCGCGTCGGGGTGCCAGCCCACCACGCGCCCATTGCCCAAGGCCACGGTCAACGCCGCCAGACGGTCCGATGCCGCCACGCCATCGGGATCGCCGGGCATCTGGATAATATCGCCCACCAGCGCGGCGGCGGGGGCGATGCGTTCAAAGCCCAGCGCATCGAGCGCGTCGGCCATGGTGGTCAGGCCCAGCTTGTCCAGCGCCGCCTCGGCCGATTTAACCGTGCGATAGGACCGCGCCGGGGGCAGCTTGATACGATGGCCAAGGCGGCGCAGATGCGAGGCGGTGAGGCGGGCGCAATCGGCCTCGCCAAGGCGGAAGGCGCGCACCTTCCATTCGTCCAGCGTGGCCTGAGCCGCGCGGGCGCGCAGGATCAACGAATGTTCGGTCATGTGCGGTTGAACGTCTCGGCATAGCCCGGCAGGTTCGACCGGGTGTAAACAACGGAATTATCGACGGCCTGCCCCCATGCGAGGGTGATTTCGACATCGGTGCAGTAATCGAGCCCTTTTTCGCCGGGCCATACGCTTTGATGAAAAGCGCTGGACAGGCGGCGGCCTTCCTCGATCTGAAAGAAGCGCTCGCCCACACTGTTGACGCGATATTCAAGGCGGCGGTCATTTTCGCCCCAGGTGATCGTGGGCACGTCCAGCTCACCCACAAACACCTGATAAGGCGTGGCCACAGGCTGGCCGGTGGACAGATCCACCACGCCCACCATGACCTGCACCTCGGACCCCTGCACCGCCGGATCAACCAGAGCGGCCAGCGCGGTATCGGTGGCCGGGATCAGGCCGATGGAGAGCGTGGGCGTTTCCTCGCTCAGGCTCTCCTCGATGCCCTCGATTGTATCCAGCACGCCATAGACATCATCGCGGCCCTGATAGAGTTCGCCACCGATCATCAGCGCGCCCGAACCATCGAGAAGGCGGATGGTGTAATCGGGCAGAGCGATCCGTGCCGCGCCGAACAGCAACACCCGATTGTCCGCCAGCGCAGCGGACATGGCGGGCGGTAATTGCGACATGGCTTATTCGTCCTCTGCGATGATGATCGTGCCGAAATCATGGAAAGGCGCGGCGAGGCGGGCCCAAGCCAATTCGTTGCCGCTGATGCTGCCCTGAATGATCGGCGCCGCGATTTCGCAGGCATCGCCGTCCAAGGGGCTGCGGCGCAGCATCGGATAGATCGGCACGGTGGCATTGCCATCACTGTCGGCCACGGTGGTTTGCGCGGCGAAGTAGAGATAGCGGCGATTCGCGGTGACAATGGGAACAGCCTGCCCTTCGCGGATGGCATAGGACGGGCGCAGGCCGCGCAGGGCGATGGCAAAGCCGGTCTGGCCCGCGCCATCGACCACCGGCGAACCGGGCAGGCCGATGGTCAGGCCGTCCTGACGAAAATGCATCGCCGCGCCAAAGATCTTGGCCTGCGTCAGGCGTGAGGCCCAGATGCGGCCATCGGGTTCGGCGCGCATCAGGGGAATGGTCACCTCCAACGCAAAGCGTGAGCCGAGGCGCAGAAGGGTCTGCACCGGGCCGCCCATGAAGGGTTTCAACTGGCCCCCAAAATCGACAAAGTGGACCTTGTCCACCTTCACCCCACGCTTGCGGGGCAACATGATGGGGTCGGTCATCAGGAGATCCTTTGTTCGGCGCGCTGCTGCATGCGCTGTTGCGTCAGGCCGGGCGCGGCGGCCAGCGCGGAGCTGGCATGCTGGGCGGAGATTTGCGTGAAGGTCTCCATCAGTTCATTAGCCAGAATGCCGTTTCTGGCGTCGATGTTGAAATACTGGTGGACCGTCTGGCCCATGGGCGCGAGCGACTTGGCGGTGGGGATGCGCGGATAGGACAGCGTTGCGGCCGAGAGCAGGCCGCCATCGGCAAAGCGCGGGAAGGTGCCCTTGTTCATCGCGTCGATCATCGGCCAGTAATTACGCACCGCCTGCGCGTTGACGATGCCCTCTTCATTTGAAACCGCGATGGGGCGCGATCCGTTGACCAACGCAAGGATGCTGTCGCTGGTGCCCGTGCCCGGCCCGGAAATCATCCCGCTCGATAGGCGCACCCCGCCCGCATAGCCCGGCAGACCGCCCAGCGCGAAGCCGAGAAGGCCGCCCGAGGCGCGGCCGGTAACCTTGCCCCCGGTGGACAGGCCAACGCCGATGACCGACAGGATCGTCCTTTGTATGGCAATCCGCGCCAGATCGGCGATGATGCTGGCCGCCATTCGCTTGAATGCGCCGGCGGCGGTTTCCGTGCCCGACACCAGCCCGACAAGGCCGTCTTCCAGCCCCTTCAGGCCATCGACCTTCACCCCTTCGAGCGAGGCGTTCATATCGGCGGTCGATGCGCGCAGCTGCTGCCGATAGGTGGCCATCGGCCCGGCGTTCTGCTGTTCGGTCCGCGTCCGGCGCAGGTCAAAGGTCTGGTTGATGTTGCCGATTTCAGCCATGCCCTGATCGCCGGTCAGTTGGCCATCGGTGACCTTCTTGTCGACGGCAAGGATCGCCTGCTTGCGCTCATTTTCGAGGATCTGAAGCGCCAGCGTGCGCCGCTCAGCCGTAGTCAGCGCCAAACCGGACTGGGCCTGCAAAAGCTGCGTTTCGAGGCCAAGGGCATTGCGCTGAACTTCGATCCAGCGGTCTGCAACATCGCGCTTGGCACGTTCATCGATCTGGGCTTTTTTGGCCTCGGCCACCTCGCCTTGCTTATACTGCAAGGCGTCGATATCGGCCCGGCTCCACTTTTCCCGGCGCCCTTGCTCCTCAGTTGCCCGGCGCTCACGCTCGCGCGCGAAATCGACGGCTGCCTTGTCCAGACGCCCCAGCTCTTCCAGATCGGTGACATTCTGGCGCGCAATTGTGGCAAGCTCGGTAAGGCTGCGCGCATAGGCATCATCATAAGCCGCATCAGACTTCTTTTCGGCCTCGGCATCGCGTGCGGCCGTTGTGTCTTTCTTGGGCTTCTGCTTGGCGGCATCCCGCGCTTTCTCAATGGCGTCCATCTGCGAGGAATATTCAGCCTCGCTGATCAAGCCCTTGCCAAAGCGATCGGTCAGCGAATCCGCGCGCTTATCGAGATCGGCCAATTTCTTGCCCTGCGGAGTGGCGGCATCCTTTGCAGCCTGCGCAATCTGCAAACCGCGAGCCTTGCGCACATCGGTTTCGGCATTCAATTCCGCTGTCTGGGCATCATACAAATTCTTTCGTGCATCGGCCACGCGCTTGTCAGCCGTTTGAATGGCCGAATCCCGTGATGCACGCGCGGCCTCACCATTGGCGGGCCGGGCGTTGGCCTTCTGCTGTTCCGCAAGTGCGACCTGCAACTCTTTGCGGGCGGCGGATACCTGATTGGCCAGTTCAGCTTGGCTTTGCTCATTGTTGGCAACCTGAAGCTGTAGGATCTGCCGACGCGTCTTGAGCTGACGGTCCAGTTCGTCGCCCAGCTTTTTCTCTCTGGCGATGGCACCGTCGAGCGTAGCGTCAAACACGGCCTGCGCCTGATCGGCAATCTTGGTGCTTTCGGCCTGATCCTTCAGCTTTTTGGCCGCATCTCCCACCTTGTCATTGAAGATGTCGAGATGACCCAGCAAGGGCACGATGGCGACGGCCGCCGTGGAAAGAGCCATGCCCCAAGGGCCGGACAGGAATTTAATGACCGCGCTGCCTTCGCCCTCCATCATCTGAAAGGCGCCGACAATCTGGCCAAACTGCTGGCTGAAAACCATCATGGGCGGCATCCCGCCTGACAGGCTGGTGGCCACATCGGACACCTGAAAACTCAGATCGCGCATGGCGTTGCGGGTGGCACCGCTGACCTGCGCAACCTGCCGCTGGGCATTGGTATGACGGCCAAGCGCCTGCTCCATGGAGGCCAGCACTCCAGCCTGCACGCGCAGGGATTCGGCTTCCCGGTCGGCCTCCATGGCAGCGATCCCGGCCGAAATGCCGACTTGGCGCAGCGCCTGCGCCTCGCGCGTGTTGGACCCTTCCGCCTTATCGGCGGCGGCGGCCTGTTCGCGCAGTGATGCGGCCAGACGATCCTGCGCGGCGGCGCGCTCCAGAACGGAGGCTGACGTCAGCCCGCCAAAGGGATCAACAGCACCGCCGGATGCCGTGGCGCTGGCCGCCGCGCGTTGCCATTCTTTGACCTGCCGGGCGATATTGCGCCCGATCTGCTCCCCGGCGTTATTGCCTGCATCGGCCAGCGAGTTGCGGACCTTTTCCTGAATGCCTTCCAGCACCTCGCCGATGCTCTTGCTGGTGTCGGCAACGTCCGTCTGGGCCGAACGCAGCGCCGCCTTCAGCTTATCGGTCTGGCCGCTAAGGACAAGGACGAGGGGTTTGACGGCCAAGGGCTTTGCTCCAATAAAAAACCCCGCCGGTTGGCGGGGCTGGGTACACTATGTAAAAATACCTTCCGATAAGGAGGGCTTTATGATTCTCGCACCTTTAATCTTAGCACTTGCCGCCCAATGCGACTTGAAGGGGCTGTCCAAAAAAGACCGCGAGTTGCTGTCAAAAACGCCAGAGGAAATAGCATCAGTTGTAGACATTCAAGACGATCCATTTCAGCCCGCCTTGAAATTGCAGTTCGGACCATTTACTTCAAAAGATGCATTTTCAAGTTATGCTATCATTCGAAGTTTTGTGTCACGTAAAAATAAAAGTATAGATTATCAAATTTATGTTCGTGCCATATATGATGGCGAGCATCGCGATTATTCGACGGCTGCCTATATGGATGGCGATAATCCAATCTCACTCCGTGTAAACAAATTGGACACATCCGTTTTGTCGTGCGGCGCCTATAGACGATGCACTATTTCCGAAGACCTGACATTTGAAATACCTGAGCGAGTTTTAAAGGTATCAGCAGATCAAGCAAAGGTTTGCTCCGAAGATGGCTGGCAGTTTCGCTTGTATGATAGATTTGGAGACTACCAGAGCATTACTATTACCGGAACAATTGTTGCGGCTGCAATTCTGCGAACGAACTACGCGAAGACACTAATAACCGATAAGTAGTCAATTTAAGCCAACATCCAACCAGCTAAATAGGACCCATCCGACCGATAGGTTCGCAGGCCCAACCCCTTTACCGCCTTACCAAAGGTCACGATGCTGACCGGCGCACCTCCGCCCCGGTGTGTTCTATGCCAATCATCATAATCGGCGTAGAATATACCAAGGCGGGCACGGTATCCCTCTGCCACTGCAAGCCGCTCTCTGGCCCAATCTGCGATCCCGGCATCTTCCGCCTTCTGCGAGATTAGCCGGTGCGTTTCCTTAAAGGTCTTAAGCAGCGCCTCAGGGACAAACACGTCTGGAAATTCCATCACCCGCCATGCCCGCCGCCCGGCCTCCTTTCCGCCCAGTAGGCGAGCTTCGGAGACAAAACGGAGGCGGTCGCGGAAATCGACGGGCAGCGACGCCATCGCTTCGACAGGCTCAATTTCACCTTCATCATTGCTGACTTCCAGTGCGCGCTGGAGCTGCTGCTCCATGCGGTCAAATGCATCGATCCAGCACGCTTGAATATCGAGCGCCTTTTTCCCGGAGAAGCCCATTACCAGAAGCATGAAGCCCTTGCGGTCCATATCGTAGCAACGGGCAGAGCGCCGGGCGCCTTTGCCCGCGTCGATCTGAAACATCTTGCATCCAAAATTGGATGCAAGATCCGGCTTGGTTTTGATCTTCGTATCAATGGCGCGCAAAACATGCGCATGCTGCTTGCCAAAGTCCGCCGCCACGTCGCGGCTATCGGCCACGACGCGATCCGCCTCGATCCGCACCAGCGCGTTCATGCGGCCACCTTTGCGGCCATACGGGCTTCATCGGCGGCGATCTGGGCAAGGGCAGCATCGGACAGCTTGCTGAAACGCAGTTGGCGCCTTTTCCAGCGTAGGGCCATAATGCCCGGCGCCGGAATGCAGCATTGCCGATCAATCGCGGCATTCCATGCACCCAGCACGGCAAAGCTGGCGCTGTCGCGCAGAATCTTCAACCGACGCAGCCTTTCGTCATCCACAATGCAATGCGCCCGCGCATGTTCCACTTCTTCCATGCCCATTTGCCACATGATGCGCGCATCGGTATCGAGCCGGCGCAGCCAGGTCTTGCTTGCCGCCGGTTCTTCGCCCTCGGGCAGGGGCGCCAGAAGGGCGGCGATGAAGGCGCTGGAATTTTCGTTGCATTTTCCGGTCGCACGGGGGTGCGATCCGCTGTTATAGGCGGCATCAGCCATGACGTTGCTCCTGTAAAGCACGTTGCGGTTAGGGCGGCGGAGAGGGCTCAATCTCTCTTGCCGCCCGCCTTATATGGCGCTAGAAAATGCCTATGTCAACATTACCCAGCGCTAGAAAACCGCGAGGACGACCGAAGGTCGATGCTACGCCAGTCAACACGCGGTTTCCGCCCGAGGAGTTGGCTGCCCTCGACGCCTATATCGCCGCCCAGAGCGAACCCCTGACCCGCCCCGAAGCCATCCGCCGCATCCTGCGCGCCTCTCTGGACTCATCCGAATAGGTAGACCACCGTAAGCCCTTCAACGATTCGGAGGGTTTATGAGCGACCTTGAAGTGATTGTGGGCTATGGTTCAGTTCAATATTTCAACAAGGTTGATGAAGTTCCGACCACTTCAACAACAGAAGGCAATACCACGGTCAATGTTATCGGGACGCCTGAAATACCAGAATATTTTGGCGTAACGTTTTATATCACCGGGCGAGTGAAGGACGGTGGGCCGCTGGACAGTAATTCGTTCTTCTGGACGGAGAAGGTTCACGGCCTCGCATCGAACACTCCATATGCCGAAGTTGAGACGAAAGCAGCGAAACAGCTAGCTGCAAGTCTTCGATCTGTCGCTGATGCCGTTGCAACATCAGCTGGTCTGGATGGTGAGCAAGATGCATCATGACGATCACTCCTGATTGATCCGCGCATTCGCCCTTTGCCGCGCCTCGATCATGGCCCAGATTTCATGGGGCGTGGATCGCCAGAACTGATCCGCGCTCCACCCAAAGGCGTCCATCATGACGCCCATCAGCATGCGGTAGCGGGCATGGCCCTCTACGGGGTCTCCGCCACCGCGCGCGGCTCCCCCTGCGGGGTGTATCCGCCGTTCACGACATTGGCCATCACGGCGGACAGGATGCCCAGAACCTTTACCTGACCCTCGGCATAGATCAGGTCGGCCAGCGCATCATCATTGATGTTGGCGGTCAGCTTGTCATCCGGCGCGGCGCCCGCGCGGATAAAGGCCCCCGCGATGGTCCCCAGCTCGCGATAGCTGAGCGCCACCGAGCCCGCGCGCTGGACCAGCAGCAACATGCTGCCGCCCAGTTCCTCCTCGATGGCAAAGGCGGCTTCCGATGTGGGGCGAAGGACATATTCGACCCCGGCAAGGGTGAGGGTGGCCTCGCCGCGAACGGGATTGGCCTTCGGCCGGGCAGAACGCCCGGCCCGAGGTTTACGATTGACTGCCATTAGTCGCTCCCAGTCGGCACGATATCGATGGTGGGCGCAGCGGCCAGCGTCAGATCGGGGCTCCAGGTCGCGCCGGTCTTCTGGTCGTAATCATCGGCGAAATTGCCGACGCCCATGACGGCCTGAAACACCACTTCATCGGTGATGGTGTTGACCAGCTGAACCTCGACCTCGGGCAGGGCCAGCTTCTGCACGGCATACAGACGGGTATAGCCCGGATCGGGGATCTTGGTGATGCCGTTGACCGACAGGGAGATGGTCTTTTGGCCATAGGTGCCGGTCTTATAGGCGCCGTCGTCCTTCGAGCTGGTGTCGATGGCGTCGCTGCTGGATTTGCGGCTGACCTTCTGTTCGCCTGCGATGGTCAGGAATGCGGGCGTACCGGCGCCGTCCGAAATCTTGACGCGATAGTCTTTACCAAGTTGGTGGATAGCAGTCATAATGCCCTCCTCAGGCAGGTTGAGCGGTGAAAGTGAAGGTGGACAGGCCGGTGTAGGTCACGCCGTCGGCAATGGCCTCGCTGGCGATTTCCTTCTCGATCTGCGGGCGGTTGAAGGCGGCGCCATCGGCGGCGATGCGCTGATAATTCAGGCGGCGGCGAACCTGCCACATCATCCAGAGCAGTTCGCGGCGGCGGTTGCCGCGCCAAACGGTGATGACCTCGGCCTTAATCGTGCTGGCCTGTTCATCGCGGCTTGCGAAATCATCGGCCTCGATGGTGCCGATCAGGATATAGGGTGGCTGGGTGTTTTCGGGCAGATGCTGAAACACCTGAAGCTGGGCCAGATCGGGGGACAGATCATCCGGCCGATCCGCCGCGCCCGCCAGCGGCGCCAGCGCGGCGAACAGCGCGTCCTGCGACGGGGTCAGAAGGTCAACATCTTCGGCCAAGGTCAGGCTCCGACATCATTGAGGGTTTCGGCCCAGAAGCGATCCTGGACAGCGATCAGCAGCTGATCGAAGCGGCTTTCCTGATGGACGAAATGGCGACCTTCGCGAGCGCGCCAGTGCATGATATAGGTGCTGCGCGGATAGACCTTGACGCGGCCCTTCTGGACCGTGCGGCCCTTGCGCTTGTTGAGCCGAGTGACGGTCTTTTCGCCCGCTTTGACCCCGCCCTCCTGCATGATCGCATAGAAGCGCGGATCGCGGCCGGATTTCAGGTCGGGATAGCCCACGCGGACGCGCAGGCCGCTGATCGCCTGGGCGACGGTCAGCGCATCGCGAAGGCGGCCGGTGCGGACCGGCGCGGCGGCCATCTGAACCGCCAGCGCCTGTTCGCCCAGATCACCCAGCTCCTGCGCCAGCCTGCGCCGCGCGGCGGGCTCGACCGAGGCCAGAAACGACAGTGTGGCGGACAGGTTTTCGACGGTCTGGGTCATTCGGCCCTCACTACGCTTTCGTTGCTGGCCATGATGACCAGCCAGCGGCGGCGATAATCCGGATCGGTGGGCGGCGCGGTGACCGTCACTTCGGAGCCATCGGGCAGGATCACCTGATCCTCTTCGGAAACGCCTTCCTGCCAGCGGATGGTGATGCGGACGGCCTTTATGCCCTGCAAGGCGTGGGCGATCACCGATTCGCGGCCGCCCAGATCCTCGATGCGGGCATAGGGCTGCGCATAAATGATCGGGGCCTTGGTCTGGCCGCCCTTGCCGTCGTCCACCAGCTGCATGCGGCGCAGCTGGATACGGTCGCGCAGGGCGCCGCTGTTTCGCCCATAGTCCGCCATCAGATCACCAGATCGCGATAGGATGACAGCAGGTCGCGGATGCCCTCCGGAATGGCGCCATCCTCGGGATGGTCGAACCGATAGGCCGCCAGCATGATCATCGCCTGTTTCATGTCGGCCGCCGCCATGTCGTCCAGCATCTTGGTCCTAAACCGGATGGTGATGACCGACAGGCGGTTTTGATAGGACGGCCAAGCCGCATTGGGCTCCAACAGGACGCGCTGGGGCGAACAGGTGAGGTCGAGGACATAGGTGCTGGCCATCACGTCGCGCGAGGTGCCGTTGCTGTCCAGATAGGTGAAGCTGTCGATGGCCGTGACCGGCCCACGCGGCAGATCGATCACGCTGCAAAACCCGTCGAGGGTCAGTTCCCAGACCTGTTCGCTGATGGTCTTGGCGGTGTATTTCTCGATCTGGCGCACGACGCCGGGGATGACCATATCGATGGCAGCATCGAAGGCGGTGTTGTCCGCGCTGATCCGCGCCCACACCTTCACCTCATCGCGCGTGATCGGCGCTTCGGTGGCCGGGGTGACCAGTGTCAGACCCAAGATCGCCTCCTGAAAATCGTGATTGGGAAAATGGCGGGCCGGAATGGCCCGGCCCGCCAGTTATCCGGCATCAGGCCTGATTGGCCACCGGCGCCAGCGCCGGATCGCCAAGAATGGCGCTGGCCGCAATCGGCGTGGCCGTACCATGCGTGCCGCTGAAATCGGCGACCAGCTTGAGGTAGCGCTTTCCGCCCTTGTAACCGAAGCGATAGACGGCCGCTGCGGCATGGGCGGCGACCAAAGCCTTGATGATGCCATTGGTGATGCCGGAAACACCCAGCATGTCCGCATCGGCGACAGCGGTATAGGTGCTGTCATCATCCGAATGGGTCAGAACAAATTCAATCTTGTTCGTTCCCGAAAAGGTGATGCCACCAACACCGATATTGAGCGCGATTTCCAGCGAATCATAGCCCAGACGGTCGATAGTGACGGCGGTGCTGTCCGCCGCATAAGCCGCAGCAGCGATCGCCACCGCCAGCGCGATGTTCGAATGCATGTCTTCCATGGGATTTCTCCGCAAATTTTGGTGAAACGCCGGATCATATCCAGCGCTGGAAGGAGGCGGGATGCAGTTACAACCCGCCTAGGCGCTGATCAGGTCGAGCACTTGAGCAGCTTGATCGCCTCGAAATTGGTGATCCCGCCGCCCACGCGCTTGGTGGTGTAGAACTTCACATAGGGCTTGGCGGTATAGGGATCGCGCAACACGCGGGTGCCCATGCGATCAACGATCGTATAGGCGCGCTGGAAATTGCCGAAGGCAACGGGGAACGCGCCGGCACCCAGCGCGGGCATGTTGTCATCCGTCATCACCGGCTTGCCCAGAATGGTGCCGGGCATATCGGCAGTGGGCGGCGCCCAGATATAGTTGCCCTGGCCATCCTTGAACTTGCGGATGGTGCCCAACACCGCATCGCTGGTGACGAAGCTGGCGCCATTGCGATAGCCTGCCTTGAGCGAATAATAGAGATCCATCAGAGCATCGGTCGGGCTGGATGCGGCAAAGGCGGCGGCGCCGCCGGTGACGACGAAACCGACTTTGCCCCAGGCATAGGAGGAATTGGCAACCGGCGTATAGGAGAGGATGCCGCGCGGCTTGTTGATGCCATTGCCGCTGATGAAGGCGGCGCCTTCCTGTTCGGCAAAGGTGATCGAGATTTCATCGGCCAGCCATTGAGCAATGTCGATGAACCCATCATCCAGAACGCGCTGGGTCGCGGCCGGATTGGCATAGATCTCGCCGGTTTCCAGCTCGATCTTGCTCAGCTGCGGCGTACCCGTATCCGGGCGGGCGCTTTCTTCGCCGACCCAACCGGCGCCCGCGCCGCCCTGCGACACCAGCGCGGAATATTCACCGGTAGCCGTGCTGATGACGCGCGACAGGCCGCGCATCGCCGAAACCACACTCAGAACACGCGTGATGGTGCGGTCCATCTCTTCCGGCATCAGCCAGCCACCATCGGGATCGCTCTGGGTGGTCAGGCCTGCACGCACCTGAAGATCGCCCAAAGCGGCTTCGGCCGCCTGATCGCCGCGACGAAACCAGCGGTTAAAGGTCTCGGCATGCTGGCGCGCTTCGGCGCTCAGCGTATTGCGGCCGTTGCCGCCCAGCGCGGCGGCGGCGGCAATCGCTTCCTGCTGCGCATTGAGCGTGTTGGTCAGTTCAGTGATGGCCGCATTGATGCGGTTCACCTCTTCGGTGCGGACGATATCCGACTGACCATTGCGAACAGCGGCCAGTTCTTCATCATACTTCGCGCGCATTTCGGTGACGGCGCGATTGATGGCATCGAGCGTGGCGGCAGGGGTGGGCGTTTCAGCACGCACAAGGGCAGGGCCGCGAAAGCGGCGAATAGGCGTCATCATGTTCATGGTGGAACCTCTTTAAACGGAGAGCGTTGCGAGCAGCCGTTGCGCGGCGGCATGGTCTGCTTGGTCGAAGGCGCCTGCATCGCGCGCGGCGTCGGGTGGGGTTTGCATCGCGCTGGACCCCATCATGGCGCTGATCATCTGTTGACGATCGGCGCGGGAGAAACCGGCCTGCGCCAGCGCACCCTCGGTGCGGCGGCGGGCCAGAATGGCGGCATGATCCCGCGCATCGGCCTTTGCGGCCGGTGCGGGATCGGCAACCGTCGCGTCGGCAAAGCCCTTGGCAATGGCGTCGGACGAATTGAGCCAGGTTTCGGCATCCAGCAGCGCCTTCACATCGGCCAGCTTCATGCCGGTGCGGGCATGATAGATATCGGCAAGCGCGCCGTCGAAGCCGTCGAAGGTATCGGCCGCTGCGCGCATGTCGTTCTTGTTGCCCACGATCACGCCCCAAGCGTTGTGGATCATCAGGAACGAACCCACGCCCATGTTGATCGTGTCGCCCGCCATAGCGATGATGCTGGCGGCGCTGGCGGCAAGGCCCAGCACATTTACCGTCACCTTGGCCGGATGCGCGGCCAGCAGGTTGTAGATGGCGATGCCCTCGAACATATCGCCGCCGGGCGAATTGATGTTCACCGCCACTGGATTGTTGCCGATGTTGCGCAGCGCGCCCGCGATGCGCTTGGCCGTGGTGCCTTCGCCCGTCCACCAATCCACGCCGATCTGGTCATAGATCGTGATCGTGTTGGCGTCATCGCTGGCGGCGGCCTGCGGCACATCGGCCCAGCGGGAGAGAACATCGCTGGGCGCGTCCCACTGGAAATTCTGCGGGCGCGTCGGCATGGCCGCCTGCGGCAGGTTACGGAGCGACATTGCTATTGTCCTTGTTCGAGGTGCCCGCCGTGTTCGGCGGATCGTAATAAACATCGCCGCCGGGGCGCGGGTTTTCGTCTTCTTTGGCCAGCACCTTGTTCGGGCTGAACACGCCCCATTGCATGGCCTTGACGTAGCCTTCCCAGCGGGTCTTGAAGTCCGCACGCACCAGCGCGTTGCGGTTGAACCGGGCGTACAGGGCCGTGAACACGTCCCATTTCAGCAGTTGCAGACCGATGGCCTCTTCCCATGCGATGAAGCTATCTTCGAGGCTGAAGGTCACGAAATTCTGGGTCTGGCCGTCAATGCTGCTGCCCAGCTGGGTGTTGCCCGCCGTGATGCCGATCATATGGGGCTGGACCCCAAAGAACATGCAGACATCGGTGCGGCCGAATTCGCGGCCCTGCAACCATTGCAGATCCTTCGATGTCAGGGCCATCTGTTCGTATTCAAGGCCGTCTTCCAGAACGATGGCCTTGCCCTCGCGCGCGCCGCCCGCCCGATATTCGTCCAACTGTGCGCGAAGGTAATCCTTCTGTTCGTTGGTCAGCGCCTTGCCCGCAGGCAATTTGAACGCGGCCGATACATTGGCGCCGTTGCGGAACACGGTGTTGCCATGGTTTTCCATGGCCAGCATGCCGCCAATCGTCTCGCGCGCGAAATGCAGCACCGAAAGGCCGTTCACTCCATCCAGCGACAGGCCGGTGAGGTAGAACATGTCTTCCTGAGGATAGACGAACTGGCGCCCATCCTTGCGGGTATAGGTGAAAGCCAGTTCGCCGCTGTCAAGCTGCGCGCGCTTCACCCGATCCGGATGCAGCGGGATCAGCGCAATGACCTTGCCGCCTACGCCGCGTACCTTCACCGCATGGGCATTGCCGCGCAGCAGGACATGCGCTTCCATCATCCGCTTGAACTGCTGCGGCGTCTGCCACTTGTTCGGGCGGCGGCACAGCAGCTTCCATGCCTCATGGTCGGATGCATCAACGCGGGTGCGTTCATCAACCTTGCGTTTGATACCCAACGGTGTGTTGGCAACGGCGCCGGTGCGGATGCGCAGGCAGGCAAAGACCGTTGCGACCTTCAGCGCCGTGCATTCATTCACCGGTACGCCCGAATTCGACATGTTGCCGAGGCGCAGGGCCTGTTCCAGCTCCTCGGGCGTATTGATGCTGATCATAGTGCCCGAAACACCGGCGCGCGGGCCGTTGAAATAATCAGGCTCAGACGCAGCGGCGGATGGCCCGGCCGAAGCCGAACCCAAAAGGCGGGAAAACCAGTTCATGGATCAGAGCACCAAAAGGCCGCGCGTGGCATAGACCGATTCGCTGGGCCCGGCGGCTACGGGCGAACGCTCCATCAGCTTGATGGCGTTGAAACCGGCAATCAGGGGGTCGATCTTCCCCCGCCCGGTTGCCTGCTTGCTGATATACACGCCGTTTCCCCTGTCTTCCGATTTGGCATTGCCCACGCACCAGGTCATGATCCCCTGGCCGGGATGGTGAAGTTTGCCGCCATGCAGTTTGGTTTCCGCCGTCCAGATCGCGGATGAGAGGTTTTTCGCATTCTGGGCGATAGGTTCGATCAGGCCGGAACGGCCGCTGACAGCATCGCCCGCGTCATATCCCCGCTTCACAAGTTCATCGACCAGCGCCCCGATCAGGGCCATATCAAGGCCGATGCCACCGGCTTCGGGAAGCTTGTTGCTGTTGCGGATGGTATCCAGCAAATCGGCCGCCTGCTGGATGATATCATCCAGAATGGGCACCAGTTTCAGATCGCCATCACGTTCGAAATCAAGCAGGTATGATGCAATGTCCTTACGCAGGTCCAGCACCGACCGCACCGCCCAAGCGCGCGTCCACATCAACCAGCGCCCCGTATCCTTTTCGCGGCCGACTACGGTCAGGGCAAAAAGGTCATCCAGGCCGCCGCCATCAATACCGACCGTTACCACTTCGCACCGCGCCAGCAGCGTGGCCAGTGTCAGCGTACAATCAATATTCGACAGATCGGCCCTGTCGGACGGCGGCATACCCGTATCCGGCTGCACCTCATCATCGCACGGCACACCGGTTTGCGGAGCCGCGCGCGACAGCCAGTAATCCGCACCGCGCCACCGCGCCGCATGAAGGCCAAGGCCCAGCTGAATATTCAGATGCTGCGAGGCCCAGCGGATAAGCTCCGCCTCGCCTTTAGCCTCTGCCTCGGCAAAATTCTCTTCCAACAGGTCGAGGTGGCATGACAGCCCAAGGTTGGGAAGCACCATCGGCCACATTGCCGGGTTCTTCCATGGCCGGTTGCGATCCGTCTGGATCTCTTCCGGATACTCATAGAGCAGGGGCAGGGTATTGGCTGCCTTGCCCGTCAATCGCCCGTCGCGGATTGCGCGGGCCAGATCCAACTCTTCCTTAAACAGCCCGGCGGGCGGTTCATCGGATTGCGTGGTGATCGCCAGCAGGAAAGCACCCGGACGGGCCACCATGCCGCCCCATAACTGGCCCCAGACGCGGCTTGCATAATGGACCTTGCCCAAAATATGCAGTTCATCGACCAGCGCGCCTTTGGGGATTTCGCCCGTGACGATCTTTTCGTCGAAGGTCTGAACCGAAAGGATCGAGTCGGTGACCTGATCCTTGATCGTCTTGTTGTAAGCCTGAATATGAAATCGGTCTTTTAGAACCGGATCGGCAAGGATCATGCCCTCCGCCTGGGCGAAGGCACGGTTGGAAATCTTCTGTGTTGCGCCCAACAGCGAATAGCTCTGGCGCGGTTCATCATCCATCAGCAGCGCGGTCAGCATGATAGCTGCGCTGCCGGTGGTTTTGTTGTTCTTCTTCGGGATCAGGTTCAGCAGCTTGCGGACATGCCGCCGACCGTTCCTATCCAGTGAACCAAAGATGACAGCCGGAATTTCCCGCTGCCAGTTGCCGCCATGCGTCCGCAATTCCGGCAGGCCCACCACATCGGGCAGGCGCAGTTTGTTGAAGATCTTGACCGCACGGTTGGCCAGTTCGCGATTAAGCGGCAAGGAAGGGATCAGGCTGCGCCCCTCGGCAAGCCGATCTTTCCAGTCAGGGCAGGAGAAATCCCACCCACCGCTCATATCACCCATGGTCAGTTGGGGGCGCCAGTTGGCACACTGCCATGAAGCAGGGTTCCCCATTCATCATCGCCTACACCAGCGGTATAGGCATTCTCACGCCGGGTTTCCTTGAGGCCCTTGGGCTTGGCAGCTGCCTTCTGAGCAGCGGCAGGCTTATCTGCAAAACCAGCGCTATCCACCCGCATCTTTTCGGCAGCCAGCATCTTGTCCAAATGCTTGATAGCCGAGACGCTGCCACCCTCGGCTTCGGCTACTAAGGTCGCCATCATACCCGACCGGATAATGAGCATCGCGATCTCGCGGTACTTCACCTCGCGGGAAAAAACCTTGCGGAAGGTCTTGGCATCGCAGCCTAAAACGGCAGCGGCATCTTTAACCGAATGGCTTGATGCAAATAAGCACATGACTTTATTAGATTTTTCTTTTGTCCATAGATAGGCCGGTCGCCCTTGCCCCTTTGCAGGGGCCGGAACCCAGCCAAACAGGCCCGGTTCAGCGTCCGAAATTTCATCGACCAAGGAAAAAATCTCCGAATGGGGGGAGGGGCGGTGATAGACGGCCCAGACCCCCCGATTTTGACCCACCCCCCCCCTTTGGTGTTGCATCAATGTCACAGGTGGATGGTCGAGGCACCCTCGCTGCACCCATTCGACCCCGCGAAAGTGGCTGAAATCAGCCATTTTTCAATGATTTGGAGGCCTTGCGCTGGTCGGCCTACCCAGTCACCCGACCAACCCAACCCGCGCCCTCTTGGCCTCCTCGGTCTTCACCCCATGGTGAACCCTGCAAAGCCATTGCGTGTTCTTCGGGTCGAACCTCGCGCCGCCATCCCTGATCTCGCGGATGTGGTCGAGGATCAGCCGATGCTTCGACCCGCACACCGCACACCGATAGTCGGCATCCTTCCGCCTCGCATCCCGCAAGGCCCGCCACTCTGCCGACTGATAGATAGGCTCTGCTACCTTGGGCTTAGCCACCAATCGAGGCTTCGCCGCCACCAGCCGACCGGGCGCGGCCATCAGCCTGCGCTTGCCCGCCATGCCACCAAACCTTTCGAAGAGAGAGCCGGGGCATCCAGCGATCAACACGCGATGCCCCGATGATGACCTACGTTACCCCCAAACAGGGGTTGAAACGAACACCCTTTATTTAGGGGGTTGAGGGTTGAAGACTCTTGACACGTCAACCCCCAGCAAATCCGCCAATCTCCTGACTCACCAAGCCGAGAGCGCCACCAATCCACCCGCCCGCGCCAACCGCTGCAATGCCCGCTCATAGCGCACCCGTAACCCGTCTGTGGTGCCCAGCTTGGCATTACCGGGCAGCCTGCGCCATGCACCCAGCACCGCAGGCCAGAACCCATCCTCACCCATCTTGCGGCTCTTGTGGGCCAGCACAATGCCCAACAGGCGGCGCTGATCATCCGTCAGCATCATCACCAACGCACCCGGCTGGATGAACACGCGATCCATCAGATCGACCTCACGGCGGCTCAACGGGCGCCGGGGCGCTTCATCCGCCTTATAGTCGGTGACCGCATCACGCACGATCTCCGGCCACCAACACCGCTCTCCCGCACGCAGCCAGCCCTTTTCCCGGTCAGGCACCCGCATCAGCGCATCCCACGCCTCGATCAGCGTGTTCTCAGCCGCTTCAAGCTCAACGTCCTTTCTAGCCATCTTCCGATACCCCTACAGTTAACTACAGATTTCATATTCTCGCGTGGGTGCGCACACAGGCCCGGTATCAATTGGGCGCAAAGGTGTTAGGACTGTCGGAAACCCCGCGAAATCAAGCGCTCAAACTGTCTGGCCAACTGTCTGGCGGGTGTTTGTTCAACTGTTCAGTTGCCCAAAATCGCCGCTCTTTTTCCTGCCAGCTTCTGGTCCGATCATTATCGCCTGATAGTCTTTCAGACAGTTGAGCAGACAGTTGGCCGAACAGTTGACACAACATCGCTACGCCGGGCCGCCGAACGGATCATCATCGACATCAGGCAGGTTATCCCAATCCTGAGAGCCGGTGCTATCGCTGGCGCGCGGGGCACCGTGTGTAGACGCATAACCGGCCAGGTCGCCAGCACCCTTCAGGCGGATACCCACACGTTCTTTCTTGCCAGTTGAATGATTTGGCACGGAATAGATCTGGGCTTCGTTCAGGCGCAGTCCAAAGCTGGTCTGCTTGAGGATGTGATCCTCCTTATCGCCGCGCTCGATACAGAACTGGCGGAAGTGCTGATACAGGGCCGTAGCCTCCGACCGGGCTTCCGGATCGGTAATATCGCAACACCGCTCGATCCATTCGCCCAAAGCGCTGCTGGCCGACCAGAACGAGGCCGTAGCCCGTTTCGCCATTTCCGGCTCCGGTATGTTTCCATCGGCAAGCCATTCCAGACAGCCTTCGATCATCCAGTTCAGAATACCAGAACTCTCCGCCATCAACCGGGCAGTGACCAGATGCACCGGCTCATCCGCCACGCCGGGCGTGACGCCGAACTGCACCACCCACGGATAGAGCTTGAAGCGCCGGCGAAACCCGCGATCATCGCTGGGCGGCTTGGGTAGCCCGTTGCATTCCGCGATCAGCTGCCAATGCGGCTTAAAGCTCAATTCCGTGGTGGCATGGGCCCCGCGCGCAATCATCTCGCTGCCCGTGGCCTGCTTGATGCGCTGTCCATCCCATGTACTGCCCTTTTTGGGCTCATCCATGACTACCAGCCGCACATCGCCCGAAAGGCGTACAATGTCGCTTTGATGCGAGGCGCTGGCCTGTGATGGTCCTTCCAGAAACGTTTTGGGATCGGCCCTGCGTGCATAGGCGCCGTGCAGCTGACAGATAATATCATTGGTGACGCTCTTGCCGTCCTGCCCCTTACCCTGAAAGATGTAGAACGCCTGATCGGATATCAGCGCCGTCAGCGTCATGCCGTAGATCCGGCGCAGGGCTTGTCGTTGCACCGGATCGTGGTGCATCACTTCCATACGCTTCATCCATTCGGTGGGCACCGCATCGGGATCATAGGCGACATTGCCTACCTGCATGAAGCGATCGGCAGGCCGATGCCCCGGCTCGAAACGGTGCATCCATTCCCCTCCCGGCAATTTCTCGAACAGCAACGTTCCATTGGCGCAATGATATGCCATCGGCCTGGCATCGAAATCCCGCGACCATGCTTGAGTGATAAAAGGTGCCTCAACCACATCACCGCCCGATGCCTCATAATCGCGAAGACCCTTAAACTGGGCCAGCATGCCGGTTGTCTTGGCCGAATCGCCGGACTTCATCGCCCAAGCCCAAAGCAGATTGACGCGCTCATCCGCCATTTCCTTGCTGAACCTGCCGCCATAGACGCGGGCCAGCTCATCCGGCTCCGCCTCGCGCAGGGCATGAACTTCATCAGTGATGGCCATCGCCGCGCGTTGGGCATAGGAGAGCGCATGCGCCGGACCCACATCGGCGGACCAACGCACGCCGTCAAAGGCAATCCAGCCGCCTTTCCCGCCTGCCGCATCGGCCAGCCACAGCAACCGACCTTCGGCGGCCTCATACACCCGTTTCGCATTGCCCAGATCGTTCAAGGGCAATTTCGACCGCTCCAATGCGGACATCGCCTTCATACCGAGGCACCACCCGCATCGATCAGGGCATGAACCGTAGCCCGCCGCTTGATTTGCGGACTGGCCCCGCGCGGGCGGCCTTCAATCAACTGGGGCATCATTGCCTCTGTCATGGGCCCACGAATGCCCAACACGCGCCGATACAAGACCCGCTGCATTTCATCCTCTTCCCGCTTGGCCGGGCCGTGCTCCAGATCACTTTCGATATCCTGCACCGCGGCGGTGATGGCCTTCTTTTGAAAGCCCGCCAATTCGGCCATTTTCATCAATTCCCTGATTTCCTCGGTGATGGCGCGCCGCTCCTCGCGCCGCTTCAACACGGCCCGCACAAGAGCGATCAACCGTCCGGCACTGTCGCTTTCACTTTCGGGAAAGGCGTAATCGCCATCATCGGCATAGGTGATCGAGTGCAACGCCTGTTCGGGCACGATCTGGGGCACCGCGGATATCTCGCGCTCAAACCGCGCACGCCACAAGCCCAGATATTGCGCCCGCGTTTCCGGCTCCGAGATCTGCCCGGCCATATCCGCCAGTTGGGCCCACACCTGGGCAATGGCCTCTGGCGCCGACTCGCGATCGACCCCATCGGCGGTTGCCTCAAACAGCAATTCATGTGGTGGCTTGGCCGCTTCAAGGGCGCCTACAATCACCCGCTTGCCCATGCCGCTGGCATCGAGAAGCAACAAATCATCCGGGTCTTTGCCTTCCGGCAATAAGGCAACGCGCAATTCGCGCCCCGGCCCAAGCGCGGGCAGGGCCAGCTTCGCCGCGCGCAAGGCCGCCGCGCGCCCTGCCTTATCCCCATCGAACAACAGGATCGGCCGATGATGCACCCGCCAAAGCCGCTCAAGCTGCGCTTCGGTCAAGGCTGTGCCCATGGGCGCAACACATTCGGGAAAACCCCCACGCGTCATGGCCACCACGTCGAAATAACCTTCGACCACGATCAGCCGGTTCGCGGCCAGCGGTCGGGCCGCTGGTGCTGCACGATGTAGATTGAACAGTGTCCGGCCCTTGTCGAAAATCGGACTGTCGGGCGAATTGACGAATTTGGGCTGATCGCCCCGCCGCCCCGGCCAAACCCGGCCGCCAAAACCCACCAGCCTCCCGCGCGCATCATGAATGGGAATGGTGATGCGATCATAAAAGACCTCGCGCAGGCTCTCATCCTCGCGCCGCACCAACAGCCCGGCCATCACGCCCAACCGCTCACCAATGCCCGAACCGCGCAGCGACCCATCCTGTCCGCGCGCATAACCGATGCCGAATACCTCGATTTCCTCCGGCCCGATGCGCCGCTGGCTTAGATATTCCAGCACCGCACCAGCCGGTTCAAGCTGCCGGCGATAAATGGCCTGTGCCTTGTCCAGCGCGGCGCGAGCGGTGTCGATCCGTTCCTCGCGTTGGCGCTGTTCCGGGCTGGCCTCCGGCATATCGACACCCACACGCGCGGCCAGCTCTTTCACCGCATCAATGAAGCCCAGCCCTTGGCCATCCATCATCCACCGGATCACATCGCCATGGGCGCCGCACCCGAAACAGTGATAGAAACCTTTGGCATCATTGATGGTGAAGCTGGGCGTTTTCTCACCGTGAAACGGACAGCAGGCCTTAAACTCCCGCCCGGCTTTCACGACCTTGACAGTCTGACCGATCAGTTCGGACAGTTTCACCCGATCGCGCAGCGCGTCGAGGAATGAAGCGGGCAGGGCCATTATTCGCCACCATCCGCCAACAGCTGTTCGATTTTTTCGAGCGCCTTTCTGGCTGCCATAAGGCTGTTCACATCACCACTCCGGGCATGATCAACAGCGGCACTGGCCAAACCCT
Source organism: Novosphingobium sp. SG751A (assembly GCF_013149295.1). GTDB lineage: Bacteria > Pseudomonadota > Alphaproteobacteria > Sphingomonadales > Sphingomonadaceae > Novosphingobium. Next base: position 206,749 of record NZ_JABGCB010000001.1, on the reverse strand, counting down.
TGACCTGTTCTGCCAACTGCAAAACACGCCAGTTCGGCAACTTCCGCAACCGGCCAACCGGCCCGATATCATCCTGCGCGCTCATTCCGCCTCGCTCCCTTGATCAGGCAGGATCTGCACCCCGCTCACCGGATCGTGCCGCACCATCGCGGCCAGCTGCTGCGCCACATCGCGCCGTTCGGCCCGCCTGGAGCGGGCACGCACTTCCCTGTTCCGCGCCCGGCGTTTGCCGATGGCGCGGATGGCCTTGTTCAACTTGCTCATGGGTCACCTCAAACGGTGGAAATCACGTCACTTTTGCGCGTTGGTCGGCTCTGGAAGGTCATAACCGATTTCCTTCAACTGCTCGATCAAACCGGAAAAGATGCGCTGCATCGCGTGGACCTGCTGCGCCGGAAATGGCTCTCCACACACCAGCAGCACCTCGGCCGAGCCATCGTCACCGGCCAGAGCCCGCTCGATATCATCGGCCATGTGGTGCAGCCGCTCGCGCCCGACAAAGGCATAGCGCTCACCATTGCGGCGCAGACCTTCAGGCCAGATGCTCAGCCGAACGCGGATTTCGCCGCCGCCCACCACTTCCAGCCGCCCAACAAGGTTTTCGCCCTGATGCGTCTCGGGCGCAAAGCCCCACACGGCGGGCAATTCATGAATGGATTGCTTCATGGTGCGGCCACTCCGCTTGCGGTGCTGGCGCCCGTCTCGACAATCGTGACCACCCGCCTGCCGCCAATATCCCGGACACTGATCAGCCCGGCGCTGACCAGCTTGCGAAACCGATGCGCCGCCGCCTGCTTGTCGCGCAGGCCCAGCGCATCGGCCAAATCTGTGTAGCTGGGGCAGGGCATCCCCTTTTGCGCCGCGCGATCAATGGCCGCGAACATGCGCCCCTCGACCGTTTCGGCCATATCGGGCGCGATGGTCGCGGCCCGGCCCTTATCGCGCCTTGACCTCTCGACCAGATAATGCAGGCGACCGTTAACGCGCTGCTGCACCGTGACAACATCGCCCGCGCGGCGCCAAGCATTGACCTGCCGCACAACCTCATGCTCCGGATCAGGCCCGGCGCCCACGGCATAGATCACGCGCCCGCCGCCCGGTCCGGTATTGCGGAACCATGCCCTCAACTGGCGCAGGTCTGCATAAAGGGCCTGATCCTGCGTCATTCCCCCTCCTTCAGGATCTTCTCAAGCTGCTGCTGCAACTGGGCGGCGATGCGATTATGCGCGTGCAGTTTGTCGCTGCACCTTGCCGCCTCGCGGTGATCAATCCGGTTGTCATCGGCCAAAGACCGCGCAATTTCGCCCGATACCTCACCCAGCGTCTGGGCCAGCTGCATCGCCAGAAACGCGGGCGAACCTTCATCCGCCCCCACATCGATCGCGGGCACGAACACGCCGCCCAGCTCGCGCGCCATCGCGCAGATCACCGGCGGCAACTGCCCCTCGGCCACCGCAATTTCATCCATGGCGAAGGCACAATCGAGCGGCGGAAAAGTGTCCGTGTTCAGATTGTTCCAATCCCCCACGGTGGACCGGCTTCGCTCGACCGTGGCGGCAGCCCCGTCGATCCCGCCGCTATGACCAATCGCCTTGCGCACCGCGCGCTTGATCCGGGCGAGGGCGGGGCTCACTGCACACCGCCCTTCGGAGCATCGCCCTGCCAAGCGGCAACGAATGTCGGCAGTCCCGCGATAAACCTCGCCAGCACTTCCCCGCGATGCGGTTCCGGCAACGTGCCAATCACCATGCCCAGCGCATTGCCCACGGCATTGGAGATGACTTCTGCCACATCTATCGGATTTCGCTTCTGGTCGCGCGCTTCGCGGATCACTGGGTGCAGCTCGCCCAGGATCGCCGCAAACAGCGCCCGCGTCCGCTCCATCTGGTCGGACATGTCATAGGGCGCGCTCATGCCGCATATCCTTCGCATCCACCGGAGAGGCTTGCCGCCCCTCCGGCTTCCGCATGCGCAACCGTGGCATCACCCGGACCGGCTGCGACTCCGTTTGTTCCGGCGGACAAATCCTTGATATTTCCAGTCGAACCGCTGTTCGCAGTTGCGGTAGAAGTCACCTCATGAGCCCCCCGATACCTCTCCATGAAGTCCCTGATGCGCTTCTCAGTGCGAGAAAATACCTCGCGACCTTGGCGCATTTGACGGACCAGATGCCGGTCCCCAGTCGCGCCGACGCCAAGTGCGGTCGGGGCGATCCCAGTTTCGACGATGAACGTCTCGATGTCATGAAGCAGGCTCATGGCGCCTGCATAAGGTGTGATATGTCACACCGTCAAGAGGTGAAACGTCTCAACTGTTCATGCCCTATGCCCACGTGGGATACTGCACCCATGGGTAAAGCATTCGATATTGAGCGGTTTCGCACACGCCTGACATACCTGATGGAAATGCATGGCCTCGCGCCTAAGTCATTGTCTATCCGGGCAGGTCTGGGTGAAACGGCGGTGCGGGACATCTTCGCTCCAAAGCGCAAGGATGTGCATATCGGCACTGCGGTCAAGCTGGCGGATTACTTCGGGGTTACGCTTGAGGAAATGCTTGGCCGCGAAGATGACGAAAAAGTAGAAACATTTGAAATCTATAGGAACCTTGACCCGCAAATGCAGCAGCAGGCCAAGATATTCATCAACACCCTTCGCGAAACCTCTGCAAAATTCAAGCACAAGGGTGACGAAGATGACCAGCCCGAACCGGCCTGACTAGCCAGGATTGAACATGCGGCGGCTTAAAGCGGCGGGCTATGGCAGCATGGCCCGCCTTTTTTGTTGCCCGGTCGCTTCCGCAGGATATTTCCCCCTTTTTGATCAGTGTGATGGATTGGATTAGATTGCGGACAGTGTGATGCATCACACTTTTTGAGTTGACAAGGTGTGATGCGTCACACGATACAGGCGCCACCGAAAGGAGGCGCCCATGTCCCTTACATCGCCCGTTTCATCCGAACCCTCGCTGGCCGATATGGCGGCCGGTCTCTATCTTTCCCGCAAGGCCAACGCGCAGGCAGCGGTCAACGCTGGCCGCATCACCGCCCCCGAGGCCGACCGGGCGCTCCATCCGTGGCTGGCCATAGCCTGCCTATGCGGCGCCGATCTGCCCGAGCTGGGCGGCCTGATTGCCGAGGAGCGGGAAGGGCAGGCCATCTTTGGCGCCACCGTCCCCGTTTCCGATGGCCGCGCCCGCCGCACCATCGCGGATAACATCTTCCCCCGCGACCGCTGGGCGGGTCTGCTGACCCGCACCCGCGACAAGGCCGTCGCCACGGGCACCCCCGAAGCCCTCGCGCTCTACCGCATCGGCCTCGCACTGGCCTTTGACCCCAACGGCCACCCGATCCCGCCCTACGGCGCCAGCCACACCCCGATTGCGGAGGCGGCGTGATGGTCGATACCACCCAAACCGCACCCGCCGATCTGGTCGAGGCCGTTCGCGAAGTTCTGAACCATGCATATTACCTGCTGGACGACACTGCGAACGACAATCCGCCGGAGGTGTCGCAGGAATCATGGGACAATCTTTCCAAGGCTGTCGAAACGCTTGAAGGCCTAATTCCTCAGGAAGAGCAGCCATGCATCATCGGTGTCGCTGCCCGCTTGATTGCCGGGTCTGCACCTTATCCCGCCCACGCCGATCTGGTCGAACGTATCGCCCGCGATCAGGCCAAGGCAGATCAGCTTAACTGGGATGAGCCCTGCCTGCAGGATGCCGACAACGACATCTATTGCGAGAGCAGCACCTGCATGGCCGCCTTTTACGAGGACCATGACGCCGATGCCGTTCGCCAGCATTATCTGAGCCGCGCCAAAACCGCGTTCGCGACCGTACAGGCCTATATGGCCAGCGATGGGGTGACGCAGATGGATCGGGATTTGTTCGCGCACATCCTTCTGTCCATGAACGGAAATGAGTGGGTCTCAGAAGGCGAACTGCGGGACGCTCCTGACAGCCATCCTGCATTCCCTCACATCATCGCCCACCGTCAGGCCACTGCGATCACCGCACTCCCCAACATCGAAGGCCCTGCGCCTTTGCCCGTGTCGTTTTCGGAAATGGCAGAGCATTTTCAGGAAACGGGCGCGCTTGAGGCCGTGGGCGTGATCGACCCGCGCGATGCCCAAAAATACCTCGTCTGGTCGAACGAACACGCGGCTTGGTGGGGCAAGGACCGCCGCGGCTACACGCGCATCATTGCCAATGCTGGCCGCTATAGCCGTGACGAGGCCCTCAAGATTGCGGGCACACGCGATGGCGGATGGCACGTTCGCAAGGACAACCCCGATGAGATCGCAATCCCTGAACAGGATGCCATCGACCAGTATGCGGAGATTACGCGGGCGCAGGAGGGCCAAGCCTGATGCGCTCCATCCTCTCCCTCGCGCCCCGCGCCGATGAAGACAGCGCCACCGCCCTCGATGCCTATCGCGCCACGCTGCGCCGCGACGAACGCTGCCCGGTCTGCCCGGTCCGCTCGGCCATGTGGGATTACGGCCTGATCGTTCTGGCCGTGGTCTGCACGCTGATCAGCATCACGGTGCAATACGCATGACCGGCGCCCCAACCTGCGGGGAATGCCGCTGGCTATCCTCGGCGATGGGCATGGCCCCGCAGCGCTGCACCCGCCCGATCGGCAAAACCTTCACCCACGCGTGGGGCGAAGTGACCATCCGGGCCAGCAAAAACCCCACCTGCGAACGCGCCCGCGATCACTCGCTGATCATGCGGGTGGAGCAATGCGGCCCATCCGCCCGCTTCTTCGAACAGCGCCCCGCGCTGCCGCCGCCGCCCCAAAGGGGGAAATGATGCGCGGTGCCCTGATCTATTCCGCCCTGCTGGTGCTGGGCACTCTCACCGGCTGCGCCATCGCCCGGCTTCCCGCCTGGACCGACGCGCTGGCCCGCCTGATCCTCCTGCTTGCGAGGTCGATGCCATGAAATTTCTTCGTCAACCCGATGGCGACCGTCAGCCGTTCGAAGGATGGGTTGTTGTGCCCCATCTGAATATCACTTGGGGATTTACCAAGGTTTTGACGGCCCAAGCCATTGCGGCACCCAAGTATCTTTTTTCATGGAAGTATCGCGCCGGTTATTTCGGCTTCTGGCGCCTCAGCCGCCGCCGCGCCCTTGTCGAAGCGCTGAACCATCACCTTTGGCCGCGCTGCACTCTGTCCCGCGCCAAAGACAGCCCGTGGATCTGCGTCCAGTTCAGCCTGCGCGGCGACAATCTGCCCATGCTGGCCGATCTGGTGATGGACGGCGATCAACGCGCCCTGATCGACGTGCTGGACCGCATGGATGACTTCTCCCACTGCCCCAGCGGCCACTGGCTGTCTTTCCGCTTCCCCGCGCATTGGGCCCCGTCCGCGCTGGGCGATGCCCGCCCCGTCTGCTCCCATTGCCGCAACACCGGCGCGCTGGATTACGCCCATTTCGCGATGGACCCATGCCCCTGCGCCAATGCCGTCGCAGTCATGATCGGCGGCGACTGGCCCGCACCCGACTGGCCCGACGCGCCGCACCCCCTTTCACCGCCCGCCACCGCGCAGGCAGATAGCCCAGAGGGTCGCACCCAGGGCAACCCCACCCCGGCACCGGACAAATCCGGGCCGGGGCAACCGGGAAAGGGCGCCTGATATGGCAACCCGCCGCAAATCCGCTCCGCCGCCTTGGACACAGCCCCGCCGCCGCCCCGGCCCGGCGCCGCGCCACGGCGTGGCCGAACGCCTTGCCGATCTGGGCGCCCTACGCCTCGCCCGGCCTCTCACCGACGCCGAACAGGCCGAAGAAAACCGCCTGCACGGCACCCTCTACCACCGCATCCGCCGCGAGGCACAACGACAGGAGGCCCAGCGCCATGGCTAAACCCGCCGCTTCACCATCCGCAAAGCCTGCGGTGCCCACCGGCCCCGTCACCGGCTCCCCGCCGTCCATCGAATGGGTGGCGCTGGATCAGCTCAACATCGACCACGAATATCAGCGCGCAGCCGACAATGGCACCTCGCGCCGCCTGATCGTGGCGATGATTCGCGAATGGAAATGGCCCTTGTGCCAGCCCTTGGCCGTGTCGCGCCGCGATGATCGCACGCTGTGGGTGCTGGATGGTCAACACCGGCTGAACGGCGCGCGCGAACGCGGCGATATTCCGCATCTGCCCTGCTTCATCGTCACCGGCATCGCCCAGGGCGAGGAGGCGCGCACCTTCGTCGACCTCAACACCCAGCGCCAGAAGCTGAGCGAGAACGACAAGTTTCTGGGCATGCTGGCAGCCGGCGATCATTACGCGCAGCATCTGGCCCAGATCTTGCGCGACACCGACTGGCGCATCACGCGCGATAATAACCCCGAACGCTGGGGTGCGGGCGAACTGCAATGCGCCCCCGCGCTGGTCAAGCTGCTGCGCCAGCGGGGCGAACATCCGATCCGCTTTGCGCTGGCCACAGCCCGCGCCGCCTACATCGACACGTCCATGCGTCAGACTTCGACCATCCTGCGCGCACTGATCGACCTGTTCCCTGACACGCAGCGGCACAACATCAATTCCGCCCGCGTGGCGCAGGTGCTGGGCGCCACCCCGGCCACCGGATGGATCGCCCGCGCCACGCTGGAGCGCGACCGGCTGAACGTGTCGCGCGAGGCTGCCCTGCGCATGGCGATCCTCTATGAATGCGCGCCCAACCTGCGCCCATCGGCCCCAAAGCGAGAAGTCGCAGAAGCTTTGCCGAAGGCGACAATCATACAGGTGCAGAGCGTTTCCATGACGCCACGCCCGGCGCCCAAATCCCCCTTTAACGCCGAAGGCAAAGGCTGGTGCGACCAATGCGACAGCCTCGTCTCACGCGGCAAGGCCGGAGCCTGCCCCGACCGCCACTGCTCGTTGCGCCAATTCACCTGATTGGGAAGGAAAACGACAATGGCTGATCCCGCCATCCCCCTGCTTTCCGACCTCCGCACCCCACCGGTCATTCGCCGCACCTACATGGTGCCCGTGGTCCATTTCATCTATCTGAACCGCGAAGATGACTGGCCGGTACTTGGCCCGATGCATACCGATGCCAAGCACTTCAACTTTCCTGAGCCGCATTACCATATCGACGCACGCTTTTTGACCGCCGATCAGGCGCGCCTAGTGCGCAACTACATGCGCGGATCACGCTTGGCCGATGGGTTTGATCCATTGGCCGTCACGGTTAGCGGACTACCACTGGCAAAGCGGCGCGTAGCAAATCCGGTCGAAGTGCCCAAAGGGCGCCCGGAATTGAAGGCGCTGCGTTGCAGCCGCAAAACTCCCATTTATCCGTTTGGCGATAGGCCGCCCATGCAGGCCCTGCGCGCCGAATATTCCGATCCGGCCATCCCCATCCAAAAGCCCGATGGCCGCCTGCTATGCCCCCATCGCAAGGTGGACCTGTCGAGCTTCGCCCCCGATGCTGATGGCGTTGTGGTCTGCCCACTGCACGGCCTGCGCGTCCATTGCGCCCAAAGGGCAGCGGCATGAACCTCCTCGACCTCATGGGCGCCCCGGCGCAACCATCGGCCCGCGCCTATACCCCGCGCGCCATCCGCCCGATGTGGCGGGGTGGCGCCCCGGTGCCCGGCAGCGACAAGGGCTATGTCCCGCATCAGCCGGGCGACCTGCGCTGGCTGATCCACGCCTATCAGGACGGCACCCCGCTGGGCCGCTGGTATCGCTGGGGCCACGCCAAAGACTGCCCGATGTGGATCTGCATCGACCCGGCCGACGCCACCGGCATCAACGCCCACCCCGACACCCCGCCGACCGGGAGGGCAGGGGCATGACCTACCAATTCCAATCGTCCGACCTAAAATGCTCCAACCAATCCCATAGATGGGACAGAAGATGGACGGCTGGGACTAGGTCGGACAAAGACAAACGCTTGCGGATGTGTCGCTTCATTGCTTCTTTCCTTTCAAAAGAAGCCACACCAACTAATCCCATCGCGGCAAAGTTGGAGACGCGTTTGTCATCGGTTGGCGTGCTTCGCCTTCCGTTTTCGAGCCAATCGAATGGCCTGTCCTCTTGTGGCATTTCCAAAGTGGGGGCGCCATGACCGCCGAGGAAATCCTTGCCGCACTGGTCAAGCGCGCTGGTGACGGCATCTATGCCTCCGAACTGGCCTTTTCCCAAGGCGCGCGCCGCGTCGACTTCTGGACGATCAGCGCCAATTCATCCTCCGGTTTCAAGGCCGACGCCTATGAAATCAAGGTGTCCCGCGCCGACTTCAAGCGCGATTCCGCGATCAAACAGCGCGAAGCCCGCCTGTTCTCCGACCGCTTCTATTACGTGACGCCGGTCGATCTGATCCGCCCGGAGGAATGCCCCGATTGGGCCGGGCTGATCGAGTTTGACGGCGAGAAGCTGAAAACCCGCATCAACGCGCCCCTGCGCGACAAGGACGCGCCCTCTTGGGAATTCGTCGTCTCGCTGATCCGGCAAAGCGGCAACATCAACCGCGATGCGGACCTGCTGCGCAAACGCGCCCTCTACGCCGAACGCACCTTGGCCGAAGTCGAACGCAAGCTGCGCGATGCAGGCCACCAACCTTGGCAATTTGGGATCAACAAATGACCTACCCACCCAAAGACGAATGGGGCATGTCGGCCGAGGATCGCCGCTTCTGGCATTGGGATCTGGATCAGGAAGAGCGCCACCAGCGCTTCAAGGCGCTCAAAGCGCTCTGGGGCTATCGCGGGCCGCAGGTCGGGTATCTCGGCTGCATGGGCCACAGTGCCGGGAAGGGCGATGATTGGACCTTCTGGCGCGCCGTCCGCATGTCGTTGGCGCTGATCCTTGGCCGTCATTGGACCCAAACGCAGGAGGATGCCTACGAGCGCCGCACCGGCCGTCACTATTGCCGTTCGCTCGACATGTGCTTCTGGGACAATGGCCCCACCTATGGCGGCTATACCGTCATGGTCGGACAGCTCTGCGACGGCCTGCGCTGCGAAGTGTTCCACGATGGGGAATGCTTCCTGTGACCCGCGACATCTTCACCGCCGCGCCCGACTATTTCCAAACGCCACCTTGGGCCACACGCGCGTTCTGCGAATGGCTGGCCGGGCCAAGCGAGACGCTATGACCTCTGCCACATGCCCATCCTTGCTCCCGCGGGGTCAGCGTTTGCGACCTTCCAGATGCGATCTCGTCCAACGCGAGCTGCTTAAAATCTCCTATTCTGAGATTAACGCCATGCCGCACATCAGCGAGACTATCGATGCAGATGTCGAACCGGATGCGAAGATATTGGCCGTTAATAAAAATATTTACCCAATCATCTTTGCAGCCATTAAAAGCGGAAATGGTTATCATGTATTCAAAATCGCGATGAAACCCGGTGGTTTCAACGAGATCAATACTGCTTTGGTATTGCGTATCTGTCATTTTTGTATCCATATCTTGGGATTCTGTTTATCTTTAATATCAGAAAACCAGATTTCCGATAAAGGATGCCAGTTACGTAGAAATCAAAATTATCCACAGAATGGTAATGCTCGGCAGGCAAAGTATCAGAATGCAATAGAGCGTGACCGTTCGCTCCAATGTTGTGCCGCCATCCGGACTGTTCAAGCCGCATGACTGCCAACCGCTCCCCCGCCGTCATGGCCCAGCGCGCCCCGGCGCCCGATGCGCTCGACTATTTCCCGACGCCTCCATGGGCCACGCGCGCTTTCTGCGAATGGCTGGCCGCGCGCGGCGAACCGCTGTCATCCTTCCACGCATGGGAACCGGCCTGCGGCGAAATGCACATGGCCCATGCGCTGGGCGAATATTTCGAGGAAGTCCGCGCCACCGATGTCCATCAATACGGCAACAACGGCCTGTGCGATTTCCTCGCGCTCGACACCTATGCGCCTTGGCCGCCGGTCGAATGGATCATCACCAACCCGCCCTTTCTGGTGGCCGAACAATTCATCGCCACCGCCCGCCGCCACGCGCGCCGGGGCGTGGCCATGCTGGTGCGCACATCCTTCCTCGAAGGTCAGGACCGCCACCACGATCTGTTCGCGAGCGAGCACCGGCCTAGCCATGTCCTACAATTCTCCGAAAGGGTGGGCATGTTTCGTGGCCGCCTGATCGAGACAGGCAAGCCCGATCCGTTCAACCTGGACGAGAAGGGCAAGCCCCGCAAGGCCAGCACCGCCACCAGCTATTGCTGGCTGCTCTGGCTCCCCGGCCACGGCGACCGCCCCACCGAACTCCACTGGATCGCCCCCTGCCGCACCAAACTGGAGCGGGCAGGGGACTACCCCGCCTATCCCGACCAATGGGCCAAAATCGCGCCCGCAACAGGAGGTTTGTTCGCATGAAAACCGTCATCATTTATGGGCCGCCCGCATGCGGTAAGACACTTCACGCCGCCTCGATTGCTGCCCTATTCAACATGCCTACGGACCGGGTGTTTGATTGCGGAAAGTTTGATTACGGCCGCCTGCCGCCGAATATGCTGCCCGGCTATATCTATCTGGTGACGGACCACTTTCCGCCTAAAGACGTCGGCTGCGCTGACATTATCAAGCGCTATTCTGAACTTGGCTTGCCCAACATGGCCCGGCCCGGCCAACAGCCGCAAACCGAAGAACAGACCTTGGCCTATATCCGGGGACAAGGAGGCGTAACGGGATGAGCGCCCCCGCCCGCTTCACCCAGACCGACATTGCCCGCGCGATGAAGGGCGCGCGCAAGGCTGGCTTTTCGGCGATTCGCGTGGTTATTGAGCCCGGCGGCAATATCGTGATGGAGGCCAGCGAGGCCCCAAGCGAAACCGTCACGCGCCGCAACCCGCTCGACCGGCTGTTGAAAGGCCCCAGATGAAGACACGTTATCCCGGCGTTACGGTCAATCCCGATCGGCATGGAAAGCTGCGCGCGCGTTTCCGCAAGGCCGGGCGCAAGCCGGTTTACATGAAGACGCTGCCAGATCAGCCGGGCTTCAAAGCCGAATATCAGGCCTTGATCGAGGCCGCCCCGCAGATCGAGAGCCGGGCCATCCCCGGTTCAATCAGCGATCTGCTGGAGCGCTATTACCGCGCCGCCGATTTCGCGGGCAAAGGCAGCGACAATACAAGGGCCCGCCGCCGATGGCTGCTGGAAAGCTTCCGACGCGATTATGGCGACGATCAGGTCAGCAATTTTACGTTCGAACACATCGAACAGATCCTGCTGGCACGCACCGAAAAGAAGAAGGACGAACGCGGCCGCACCTTTGGCGGTCAGGTCGCGGCCGTCAAACTGCGCAAGGAAATCCGGCGCGTTTTCGCCTATGCCAAAAAGCTGAAATGGATTGGCGACAACCCGGTCGACGAAGCCGAGAAGGTGGGCAAGACGAAGCTCAAAGGCTTCCACACCTGGACCGAAGAAGAGATTGCCCAGTATCAGGCAAAGCATGCCATCGGCACACGGGCCCGCCTCGCGCTGGAAATCATCCTATGGACCGGCCAGAGGCGAGGGGATGCGCGCCTGTTCGGGCCCAAGCACATCGTCAACGGCAAGGTCAATTACACCACCGGCAAGACAGGCACCGATCTGTGGCTGCCCATCGCCCGCGATATGCGCCGCGCGATTGATGCCATGCCATCGGTCGGCATCACCAGCTATCTGGTGACGGGTACGGGCCTGCCGTTCAGCAAGGTAGGATTCGGCAACAAGATGCGCGAATGGTGCAACGAAGCGGGCCTGCCTCATTGCGCGGCCCACGGCCTGCGCAAAGCCATCGCGCGCCGCATGGCCGAAACCAAGCTGAGCGATGAACAGATGAAGGCGGTGGGCGGCTGGAAGGATACCCAGATGCTGCGCGTCTATACCGAAGCAGCCGGACAGGAAGACCTTGCCGATGGCGCCATCCGCGCGATTGATGACCGCTATTCGACGGAAAAGGACCTCTGATTTGTCTAACCACCCCCATGGGTTAGACAAATCCAGATAGATTATCGTTATATTTCAATAGGCATGGTGGGCCCGGCAGGATTTGAACCCGCGACCTAGCCGTTATGAGCGGCCAGCTCTAACCGCTGAGCTACAGGCCCCAACCATGTTTTGCGCGAGATGCGCGGCCCCGCGTTAGCCGCGACATGCGCAACAGGCAAGGGCTTCCATCGAACACATTAATCGAACCCCTCAATCGAACAGGGTGGTTTCCATCACTTCACGCACGCTGGTCGGTTTGACCCCGCGCGCGATCAGCAATTCAAACACTTGGCGCCACCATTCGTACATTTCGTCCAGATCGGCCTCGGTGCGCACATAGGGCGTGTGGCCGGGGCAGAGCGAGGGGCTGTGAAAGGACAGGACTATGACGGGCAGATTTTCGTCCACCGCGATGTTGATCGCGCGAAGAGCCTCGCCCACCGTCACGCCTTCGGGTGTCAGAGGGATGCGTTCGAGCAAGCCGACCCGCGCCATCGCCCCGCGCAGCCGATCAAAACGCGACAATTTGGGATAGAGCCATTGCCCATAACGCCGCAAAAGCCCCGAAAATACCGTGGTCAGCGGCATTTCCATCAAGCGCCCCGGCTCGCCCACCCAATAGGGCCGTAGCGGCAGATCACGGAAATTGGGCCCGCCCCAACCGCTGTAATCAAAGCGCGAGCGCACCGACGTGTCGATCGCCACTCCGGCCTCATGCAGCACATCGGCGGTGTTGGGCCCGATGCCATAACGCCCGGCGCGATAAATCATCGGCGCGGCACCGAAATTTTCTGCGATGGTTGCGTGCAGTTTCAGGAACTTGGCCCGTTCCAGCGCAAAGGGCAGGTTGCCCGAAAAACTGTTATACTGGTTAACCTCCTCCTCATAAGGAGGGTTAACCCAGGGGTGAAGCTGAACCCCGACTTCGGCCCGCCCGGCAATCACCGCGTCGCGCAGCAACTCAGCCGCCAGCGCCGATGTCGCCACCGGATAGTCGATCAGATAGATCGGGACGATGCCGAAGCCTTCGCAAAACTGCTGAAACTTGCGCAGGCGCGAAACCGTATCGACCCGGTGCCGCGTGCGGGTCAGCGGCTTGGTCCAGTCAAATTCCTCTTCGGTATCAATGGTAACCACGAAGCGCTGACCCACGCCTTCGCGGAAACGCACAAAGGCGTCCTGCGCGGGCTGGTCGGTAATCTGGTGAAATGACAAATCGGGCTCCCTGCCGCGCTGTGAAATCAAGCCACCGGTGTTTTGCACGCCTCAGGCCTGTTTTCAGGCACTTGGCTAAGGTTAACCATTGGCAGGGTCAAGCCCGGTAATGTAAGCAAAAGTTGCTGTCCCTCGCGGATCAATCCGCCCCCTGCGGCCCGCGCCTCGGCGGCGGCAAGGCGTAGGGCAAAGCCGGTGCCGAACATGCCCGCGCCAGGTTGATGGGTGGCAGGCGCGGCGCCATGGAACAGCGCCTCGTCGCTCAGCGCCGCAAGCGTCTGCGGCAGGGTAAACATGGCCAGCACCGCGCCCCCGCGATGGCTCAGCCGGATCGGCAGGGCTTCCCCCGCCGCGCCATTGCCCGCCAGCGTGGCCAGCAGGCGCCAGCACAGTCGCTCCGCCTCGGTTCCATCCAGCGCTACAGGGCAGGGGTGTTCATGCCCCTCCAGCCGCAAGGCGGGCCCGCGATCATCCCCCGCCAGCCGCGAGACCAGTGCATCGAGCGCGGTGGCCAGATCGCATTCGCCCCCGGCCAGCGCAAGGCTGCCGCTTTCCAGCCTCGCATAGCGGTCGAGCTCTTCAAATCCGGCCAGCATCAACGCGCTGTCGGCCGCGACAACAGCGGCCAGCGCGCGATATTCATGCGGGGTAGGGCCGAACAATTGCTGCTGGATCACCTCGGCAAAGCCCTGAATGGCATTCACCGGCGTGCGCAATTCATGGAGCAATTGCCGCAGGCGGTCCGTCTCGCTGTCCTGCGCCGGAGCAGCAGGGGCAGGGGGCGCAGCAACCGCCGCAGGCCGCCGAAAACGCCCCAGATGGCCAATATAGCGCCCGCCCAGTGGATCAAAGCGCGGCACGGCATCCACTTGCCATTCGCCCGCAATTGCCGGAGCCCCGGCCAGCGTGATCATCACTGCGCGGAAAGGTTGATGCAGCCGCACCGCATTGGCTCCCGGCCCATTGCCGCCCAGCCCATAGCCCACCACCATCGGTGCAACCCGCGCCTCGGCCCAGACGATGCGGCCTTCGCCATCGCTGGCGAAATCGAAGGACTGGATCGGTTGGCCCGGCTTGGCCTTTTTGGATTGGGCGGGGCGCGCGGCCTCGGCGGCGATGTTGTTTTCGCGGGCCTGCCGAAAGGCCTCGATTCGTCGCACCAGCGCGCCGATCGTATCCTCGGCCAGAGGCGGGGAGGCCTGATAGGACGATGCGCGCGGGGGTTTGGCTGTCGGTTCGGGCGGCGTTTCGGTTTGGATCGGCGCCGCAGGGGCCATAGCAACAGGCGCCGGTTCTTTGGGGGCAGGCGTGCCGGGCAATGCCGGATCGCCGATGCCCAATCGCGCCAGCAGCGCCCGCGCGCCCGGCCCCAGATCGCGCCGCATCCCCAGCGTCCCGCGCGAGGCCAGCGGCAGCGCCGGGATCAGGTCAATCCATTGCTCATCGCTCAATTGCGCGGAGTGGAGCGCGGACAAAGATACCACCGGTTCGGCGCCCGCCAGCGCCGCCACCAGCCGGGGCGCGCGCAGCCGCAGGCCGGGCTGGCGCAGAATCGCCGCGCGATCCGCCGCCGGAATCCGTCCGCCCAATTCGCCCAGCCGCAGATAGGCCAGATCGACCATCTCGCCCTGCTCATCAACCGGCAGCGTGCCCAGCAGGTCCAGCAATTGCCGGAACTGAATGCGCGCAACGCCTTGCCCGACTGGCGTCAGGCGAAGGGCGGTGGCAAGGCGGTCGTCATAGCGCATGGGTTTGTGTATCAGCAGTTATGGTGTTGCAGATGGCCTTTCCAAGCCAATACGATGTTAATTCCTAGCGAGTGGTTAGGATCGCCAACGGAACCTGTGTACAACTTTATTCTGCATCCTATCACACCTGCGCGCAGGCGAAAGCTCGTAGCGCGGTGGCGTTGCAATGTGGGACGATTGCGGCCATAGATAATAATATTAGCACGGCCCGCAACAGATGGGCTGATTCTTTCATCTTTGGCGACCCTGCCGACAGGAAGGGTCTTTCTGCCGCAACCGGCGGGCCGCAATTGGGGAATTTCCGGGCTTATGGCCAATCTTGATCAGATCGACCGGCGTTTGCTGGCCGAATTGCAGGACGAGGGCCGCGTTACCAATGTCGAATTGGCCCAACGCGTCGGGCTGACCGCGCCGCCCTGCCTGCGCCGCGTGCGCGCGCTCGAAGAAGAAGGCGTCATCCGGGGCTATCACGCCGAACTGGACGGGGCCAAGCTGGGCTTTTCGATCACCGTCTTTGCCATGGTTTCGCTAAAAAGCCAGGCCGAAGAGGCGCTGCGCGGATTCGAGGACCATGTGCGCGGCCTTCCTGAAGTGCGCGAATGTCATATGCTCAACGGCGAAATCGACTTCATCCTGAAAATCGTGTCGCGCGATCTGCAAAGCTTTCAGGAATTCCTGACCAGCAAGCTGACGCCCGCGCCCAATGTTGCCAGCGTGAAAACGTCGCTGACGATTCGCACTTCGAAGCATTTGCCGGGGGTGCCGTTGGACGATTGAGGCGGGGGCTGTGTTTGAGATGCCTCCGGCGGGCCAAGGGACTGGTCCCTTGGCAATCCCATTATGGGGTAGCGTAAAATGGCCGCCTTGTGCCTGATCTCAAATTATAAAAGCCTGCGGCGCTGTTAAGGCGCCGCAGGCTTTTAATTTTCAACGCTGCGTTCAAAAGCCGGGGTCGAGTTCCTAACGCAACAAAGACAGTAACGGGATTGCCAAGGGACGAGTCCCTTGGCCCGCCGGAGGCATGGGGCGCCCGCCGGAGGCAAACCCCTTATTATTAAACCTTCATCGACCCCGTCTCGATAAACCGCTGATGCCAGCTCAACGCCTCACCGGGCAGTGAAGGCGCATGCAGCCCATACGACCCCTTGAGTGCGCGATCATAATAATCGGCCAGCATCGGGCGGAAATCGGGGTGGGCGCAATTCTGGATGATGGCCAGTGCGCGCTGCTTGGGGCTAAGGCCGCGCAGGTCGGCCAGGCCCTGTTCGGTCACGACCACCTGCACGTCCTGCGCGATATGGTCCACATGGGCCACCTGCGGCACGATGGCGCTGATCTTGCCGCCCTTGGCGGTGCTGGGCGTCATAAAGATCGAGACATAGGCGTTGCGGGCAAAGTCGCCGCTGCCGCCGATGCCGTTCTGAATGCGGCTGCCCATCACATGCGTCGAGTTGACGTTGCCATAGATGTCGGCCTCGATCAGACCATTCATCGCGATACAGCCAAGGCGGCGGATCAGCTCGGGGTGGTTGCTGATTTCCTGCGGGCGCAGGATCATCTTTTCCCGATAGGCCGACATATTGTTGTTCATCCGCTCGGCCGCTTCGGGCGACAGCGAGAAGGATGTGGCCGAGGCCATGCGCAGCTTGCCCGCGTCGAGCAGGTCGATCATGCCGTCCTGAATGACCTCGGTATAGGAGGTCAGGTTTTCGAACGGGCTGTTGACGAGGCCCGAGAGCACCGCATTGGCGATATTGCCCACGCCCGATTGCAGCGGCAGCAGGTTTTCCGGCATCCGCCCCTGCTTGACCTCATTGGCGAGAAAATCGAGCATATGGCCCGCAATGCGCAGCGCCGTTTCGCCCGGCGCGTCAAACGGCAGGTTGCGGTCGGGCTTGTCGGTTTCGACAATGGCCACGATCTTGTCGGGGTCGCATTGCAGCGTGGGCTGGCCGATGCGATCGTCCGGGCGGGTCAAGGGGATGGGCACGCGATGCGGGGGCAGGCGGGTGCCGTAATAGATGTCGTGCATCCCTTCCAGCTCAGCGGCCTGCCAGTGGTTGACCTCAAGGATGATGCGGTCGGCGCGGTCGAGCCAGGTCTTGTTGTTGCCCACCGAGGAGGAGGGCACGAGGCTGCCGTCGGCATTAATCGCGGTGACTTCGACCAGCGCAACGTCGAGCGGGCCTAGGAAGCCCTGCCATGCCATCGGCGCCACCTGCGAGAGGTGCATGTCGAAATAGTCCATCTGGCCGCTGTTGATCTTTTCGCGGGCGATGGGGTCGGAATTATAAGGCAGGCGAAATTCGATGCCATTGGCCTTGGCCAGCGCCGCGTCCAGTTCCGGCCCGGTCGAGGCGCCGGTCCACACGCGCACCTGAAACGGATCGCCCGCGCGATGGGCATCCTCGATCCTTTCGGCCAGCGCCAGAGGCACCGCCTTGGGATAACCGGAACCGGTAAACCCGCTCATGCCTACCGTATCGCCCGGATTGATAAGGGCGGCGGCCTGTTCGGCGCTGGTGATGCGGGATTTGAGCGTCTGATGGGCAATGCGCGCAGACATGGCGAGGGCTTCTCCTGCGTTTGTGTTGGCCTGACAATGGGATAGCTTTCCGGGGCCGTTGGGCCGGGGATTGTCGGGGCGGCTCCGCGCATGCGCCCCGATTGGTTACTTTGCAAGCGAGTCGGGGGCCAATACGACCAATGTCTTGGGTCTTTGGTACAAGCGCTAAACCCCTAGGCCGGGCGGCGTATAGTTAAGGAAAGCTTCGGGCGAATAGGGGAATCTTGTGGCGGGCAGCATGGCGCATTTGAAGGAAGCTTGGTTCTAATCCGGCATCAGTGCAAACGTTACTCATAAAGGATTCAGCCTTGCGCTTGTTCAAGTTGGCTTTGGCCTCCTCCGCTGAATTTGATAATATGTCGCAAAACCCTGACGCCACGCCCTTGAACGACGTGCGCAGGGAGCAATTGATTGATCGTATTAAAGAATTCTTCGTCGATAATAAATTGGAAGTAACCGCCGAGAACCTGCTTGCCGTTCATGCGGCCTATTCTGGGTCATCGCCGCGCCTTGCCCGCAAATTTGGCGTCATGCGTGAGGAAAACCGCGTCATCACTCAGGCCTGGATGGACCAGGTTACCGAAAAGGATGAGGATGGGGCCCTGCGCGAGAATGCGCAGCAGATGCTCAACAAGTTAAGTAACCGTCTGGAGGTGTTCACCAGCACCGCAGCGCGGGCGTGCAGTGATTCAGGATCCTATCACGCCGCCCTCGAACAGGTGGTCAGCGTGCTGCCCGGCGCGGATGGGGGCGAATTTGTCTCCAGCCTTGCCGAACTGACCCGCGCGATGATCGAGCGCACGCATCTGCTGGAAGAAAGCATGCGTCGCAGCGAGCAGGAAGCGACCGCGCTGCGCAAAAGCCTCGACCGCGCCCAGCGTGATGCCCATGTCGACCACCTGACCGGCCTGCCCAATCGTCGCGCTTTCGAAGCGGTGCTGGAAAGCGAATATCGCGAGGCGCAGGTTCGAATCGAACCGCTCTGTCTGGCTTTTTGCGACATCGACCATTTCAAACGTATCAACGACACCCATGGCCACGAGGCGGGCGACCGCGTCATTCAGGCCATCGCCCAGACGCTGCAGCATCTTTCGGATGACAAATGCCATGTGGCGCGCCACGGCGGCGAGGAATTCGTCATGCTGTTCCGCGACAAAACCCCCACGCAGGTTCATCAGTTACTGGACGAAGCGCGTGAAAAGCTGTCCCGACGCAATTTCGTCAACCGCAGGAGCGACGAACCCATCGGTCATATCACCATATCGGGTGGGGTCGCCAATGTCTTTGCCTTTCCCAACGCCCGCGCCGCGCTGGAGGCCGCCGATGCGGCGCTTTATCGCGCTAAACGCGCCGGGCGAAACCAGATCTGCATGGCCTGAAATGCGGCGCGCGCCATCGGTGCGCGCCGCCTCTGAAACGGCCCGCGATGCCCCCTAGGCGCAATTGCGGAGGAGGGTCTGAGCTAAATCTGCAAGTACATTTATTTATTTGCGATCAACACAACCGAACACTGGCATGCTTTTGTAAAGCAACAGCAAGGGAAGGCTGACGCTGATCATGATCAACCCCAAGACCCCTCGCGCCGAGAGGGCTGGCGCCGGTGTCTATGGCCCCGTCATTGCACTTGCCGCCGGGGTTCTGGCGGTTTTGACGCTGGTGGTGACTGTCATGGTCAACCAGTTCGACGATGTTGCGCTCTCGATGCAGATCCAGACCGCAGAACGTGGTTACCGCAATCGCCTGGCCAGCTTTGCCGCGATGGTGCAGCCGAGGCTGGAATCGGGGGATGCGCTGAGCCATCTGACCGGAACATTCGATCCGGCATGGGCGGAACAGAATCTGGCGCGCTATTTCCTTGATCGCAACAATATCACTCGGTTGATCGTGGTGGATGGGCGCGACCGCCCGCTGTTCTTTGCCGTAGACGGGCGCCGGGTGGATCCGGGCATGATCAGCGCAACCTATGCCGGCGCGATGGCCGACCTTTTGCGCCGGGTTCGGACGGCGGAGGCGTCAATTCCGTCGGGCAGGGCCGATACGCTGCCCCAGCCGATCCAGTTCACCAATATCCTGTTCGCCGAAAACCAGCTCTACATCATGACCTCGACGCTGGTGCGCGCGCGGACCGATACAGGACGGGCGCCCGTGGTGGTGACGATGGCGCCGGTGGATCACTCGGTGCTCTCGATGTTCGGCGTGGGCAAACTGGTCAATAATTTCCGCGTGACCACTGATCTGCGCACCAACGATGATACCGCGACCCTCCCGCTTCAGGATCTGAGCGGCAGGGTGGTGGCGGGGCTGTCGTGGGACAGGCGCAATCCGGGCAGCGATCTTCTGGTGCGGCTGGTGTGGCCGATGGTGGCGATGCTGGGGCTGTTGCTGTTGCTGGGGGCCAGCCTGGCGCGGCAAACGCATCGCTATGCCCGCGGGCTGATCCTGTCCGAGGCGCGGGCGCGCCATTTGGCCTTTCACGATACGCTGACCCAATTGCCCAACCGCGCATTGATGTTCGAGCGGCTCAATCAACTGCGCTCGCTGGCTCGGCGGTCGGGGATGGATGTTGCGGTGCTGTGCCTCGATCTGGACCGGTTCAAGGAGGTTAATGACACACTGGGCCATCCGGCGGGCGATACGCTGATCCGCGCGGCGGCGCGCAGGCTGGCCAATCTGCTGCGTGATACTGATACGGTGGCCCGGCTGGGGGGCGATGAATTCGTCGTCCTGCAACCGCATTCGGGTGCGCCGGGGGCGGCTCATCTGGCCGAGCGGATCATCAATGCCTTTGCCCGGCCCTTTGATATTGAAGGGCAAATGGTGGAAATCGGTTGCTCGATCGGTATTACCATCATCAACGATCCCGATATTTCGGCCAGCGAGGTGCTGCGTCAGGCCGATCTGGCGCTTTATTGCTCCAAGGAAAAGGGCCGCAACCGGGCGACCTTTTTCGAGCCGGAAATGGATGCGGCGCTGCGCATCCGGCGCCAACTGGAAATGGACCTGCGCGAGGCTCTGAACGAAGAAATGCTGCATATGGTCTATCAGCCGCAGGTGGATGCCCATGGCCGCATGCGCGGGGTCGAGGCGCTGGTACGCTGGAACCACCCGGAAAAGGGCCTGATTCCGCCCAATGCCTTTGTGCTGCTGGCTGAGGAGAGCGGGCTGATCGCACAATTGGGCGCTTTTATCGTCGGCCGGGTTTTTGCCGAAACGCGCAATTGGCATGGGGTGCCCGTGGCCATCAACGTCTCGGCGCTGCAACTGCGCCAGCCTGCCTTTATGGTCACGATCAGCCGCCTTGTGGCCGAACATGCCATCGACCCGCGCCAGTATGAATTTGAGATCACTGAAACGGTGCTGCTGGGCGATGATGCGGCCACCCGCGACAATATCGCCACCCTCAAGCAGGAGGGCTTTGCCATCGCGCTCGATGATTTCGGCACCGGCTATTCCAGCCTGTCCTCGTTGCAACGTTTCGCGGTGGACCGGATCAAGATCGACCGTGCCTTTGTACGCAATCTGGACGATGACGACCCCGATGCGCTTCGCCTCATTCAGGCGATCATTCAACTGGCGCAGGCGCTCGATCTGGATGTGATTGCCGAGGGCGTGGAAACCGAAGGCCAGCGCGCAAGGTTGCTGGAATGCGGCTGCGACCATTTTCAGGGCTTTCTCTTTTCCCGCCCGGTCAGCGCGGAGGCTCTGGGCCAGATGATCGAAGCGCGCAGGCCGTTGGGGCCTGGGCATCAGCCGGTGGCGCTGGCTGCCTCAAGGGGAGGCCAGACGCGGGCCTGATTGTTCCGTGGCGTTTGGCGTCGGCGCTTGAATTCAAAAATAGTATTTTAGAACAGAACTATAATTGGAACTTCGCCTGCCGGTTCAAGCCTCGGTGGTATGGCGAAATTTGCACCAGAACGTTGGATCGGCATTCCAATTTTTGTACTGATAATGATTAAATGTTCGAAATACCTATGCAGAGCCACGTGGACCATATACCCCTTGGGTCCGTCGATGCCGATCTGCTTCCGCTGCCATCAATGCGATGGCCAACTCGCTGACATTTCAAGCCCGCGGAGAGGAGTAGCTCGACAGAAGCGGCAATGGCACTTGATCCATCGCCGTCATGCACTGGACGGGGTCTATGACCAATCAGGCAGGCGAAAGCATTATTCACTGGGGCTATAAACCCTACTTACTTGATAGCGGTCTTTCGGTTTGGCTCGATCATTTTCGCTGGATTGCGGCATTTGCCGTGGTTTGCGATCATGTTCGCTGGATTATTTTTCCTAATTTCGAATCTCGCGGGCTGCATCCGCATTTCACCTTGGCCGAAAAGGCATTCTTCTTTTTAACAAGGTTTGGATTGCAGGCGGTTGTTCTGTTCTTTGTGATATCCGGCCTGCTGGTTGGCGGTTCCTTGCTGCGCAAGATTCAGGAGGGGCGCTTCCATACCCGTAATTATGCTCTGGATCGGGTCTCACGCCTCGGTGTGGTTCTGGTCCCGGCGGTTGTCTGGGCAGCCGCGCTTCAATATGCCGGATATGGTCTGGCCTGTCAGACGCCCGACAATGGGCCAACATTGCTTGGCAATCTGGTCTTTTTACAAAACCTTGGCTTCGTAGCGCCGCTATGCAACAACCATCCTCTGTGGAGCCTGTCGAGCGAGGCCTGGTTCTATGTGATCGCCCCGGCATTCATGCTGTTATGGGTCGGGCAATTTCGCATCAGCGTCGTGATAACGTTGATCGCCGCTTTGGGGTTGGGCGTGCTGGGATTGCGGCTGGACCACGAAACACCGTTTTTTGGTTTGCTGCTGTGGTCGGCAGGTTTGTTGCCCTGGTTTGTCACTTTGCGGATGCGTCCGCTGTTTCCGGCGATTGCGCTGATTTTCGTATTGGCATTAACGCGCACATCGCTGTTTGAAACACATGCCATGAAGGACGTGCTTATAACGCTGTGCTTTACCGCATTGCTATGTACGGACCCGGCGCAATGGAGCAAACCGGCTCCACGCTTCGCCCATTATTTTGCGGGTTTTTCCTATTCGCTCTACCTTGTTCATATGCCTGCGGCTCAGGCGGTAGGGAGCGTTCTGGGCACTGATCATCCCGCCGATCAGACAATTTCCTATGTGCTTTACGTGGGCACTGTAGGTCTGATGGTGCTTGTCGGCTGGATCTTTGGGCAATTGTTTGAAAAGCAGACCCCTGTGATACGCAATTTCCTGTATCGCTTGACCGGGGCGATGCGATGGAAATCGGCATGAAATTGAACGAACAGCTCTTTTAAAAAGCGCAGGGTGCTTCGTCGCCCCTATCCCGGTCGGTTTCAGGCCCGTCTGGGCCTCAGCCTCATTGCCAAGGAGCGTGTCATGCATGGCCGTCATGGCTCAAACCAATGCCGGCCGGGAACTTGAGCAGCTTATGGCCCGCGAGGCGCTTGAAGGGCGCGTACACGGCTGTGGAATGCGATCCGTCAGGCGCAATGGAACTTGTGCTGAACGGAGCGGGTGCCGGGCTGATGAACATCGAACGTGCAGCTCGCAATCGCGCACTCCCCGAGGTTGAACGTCCTTCCCGCGAGGGCAATCGGGGGCGGGCGATCATGTCAGAATCGCGCGCGATCAGATAAACCGATTTTCAGTTAATACGGTCAACTGGGACAGTGGATGGCGGGTATGGGGCGATCACTCCGTTTGCAGGTGCCTGATCCTGGCTGTACCGGCTGATTGACGCAGGGCCTTCACGGCGTCCACGCATTCCTCAGCCTTATCATAAGGCCCGCCCGATGCGCGAACATGGCCGCCTGGCTCGCACAGGCGCCACTGCCATTGCTCGCCTCCGACAGTTGCGGAAACTCCGGGCGAGGGGACACCCTGATAAATTTCAAAATAGGCTTCTGCGCGATCATTGGAAACCCACAGGGGAATGGAGCGCCATGGCGGCGTACCGCGCAGATCGGCATGGCCGTCGCTGAGATCCATATAGATGTGGGCTTCCTGAACACCAAAACGGCATCGCAAACCGGAAAGGGCATGATCGGAGAGGTTGGACATCGTGGTCCTCCTGCATGGCAAGCGGGAGCACATATGTCTCTCTGTCACAGGGGAGCTTGCGGCCGGAAATCGCGTGATGGATCAATATACCATGGCGTGAACCGGATGACATTTTTAATTTTAGGCGGATGATCGTAAATTTTTCTCCTCTGATCGCAAAGGATATTGGTAATAAACTGCATCATTTCCAATCATTCCTTTGAGATTTTATCTTACATTTTTCTGGATAACAGCTATATAACAGGCATTGCGGAACTTCTCTCGTAGGCATCCGCGACTGAGAGACAAATGTGCTCCCGCTTACGCAAGGGAGTCTTATCATGGATCTTAACCGGCTTTATTTTCGACATCAGCTCTTGCTGATGCGGGCGAATTGCGCCGCTGACGAGGCAATCGGCCTGAAATATGAAGCAAAGGCGGCAGGTGTCGCCCGCAGCATCATGGCCTTTCAGGAGTATCTGGGGGCTTGGGCTGCGCGGTCCTGGCGGGCGGAGTGCGGCCAATGAGCCGCGCGATGAACATCGCCCTGCCCGAAGCGCAGGTCGCAGCCATGTGCGAGCAGGCGGGCGTTCGGATCAGCGATATCGAAACCCTGCCTGCGGGCGGCACCCATCTGGTCTGTGTGACCAGCGAAGGGGCCGATGAGATGCGTCGCCGATCGAAAGGGCATCTGATCGAGGGGCTGGTGAAGCGCTTTCCCTTCTATCACGCCCGTCGATACTGACGCGGCAAAGCGTTCGGAACATGGCCTGGTCGGCGGATGGACCTACCGACCAGGCCATGGATATCAGCGCTTGCGGGCAAACCAGATATGGTGGTTCACGCATGGCTCATCGCTGGCCTGATCGGCATCGGCGGGAAAGGCGTTGACCTTGACCTCGCTGACATCGAACCCGGCCTGCTCCAGCCGCTGGGTGAAATCCCCGTCGCCGTCGGCTGACCATACCGCCAGCACACCGCCGGAACGCAGCGCCTTTCGGCTCGCCTGCAATCCGGCGGGGGAATAGAGAATGTCGTTGCGGCGGCGGGTCAGGCCTTCCGGCCCGTTGTCCACGTCCAGGAGGATGGCGTCATAACCGCTCGCCGCCGAATGGATCAGCAGGCCGACATCATCGATCACCAGCGTCACCCGCGCATCGTCCAGGCAGCCATCGGTCAGGCGATGCATCGGCCCGCGAGCCCAAACCAGAATTTGCGGCACCAGTTCGGCCACGATCACGCTGGCATCCTTGCCCAGCGCCGCCAGAGCCGCGCGCAGCGTGAAGCCCATGCCATAGCCGCCGATCAACACCTGGGGTGCCTTCTGCGCGGCGATTCTTTCGCAGGTCAGAGTGGCCAGCGCCTGTTCCGAGGCGAACATATCGCTGCTCATCAATTCGTTCCGGCCAAATACGATGGCGAAATCCTCGCCGCTGCGCAGCAATTGCAACTCGACGCCGCCGGGCACCTGCGCGCGGTCAACAAGATCATATTCTCTCATCATCGCGGCGTCTCGCGTTCGAGGCGGGTCAGCACCTCATCCAATGCGGAAAGGAAGCGCGACCGGTCAGCCTTTGAAAAGGGCGGCGGCCCGCCGATGGCCTCGCCCATGGCCCCGGCGCGCAGATCGGCCATGATCGCGCGCGTGGCAATCGCTCCGCCGATCGAGCTGGCGGTAAAGGGTTTGCCCGTTGGCGCCAGAACCATGGCGCCCGCCTTGATCGCGCGGTCGGCCAGCAGGATGTCGGCGGTGATCACCACGCAGCCCGGCGCGCCGGCCTGCGCTATCCAGTCATCGGCGGCATCGAAGGAATCGCTGACTACCACGCGGCGCACCAGCGGGTGATCCGGCACGCGGATGGGGCGATTGCTGACGACGGTGACCGGCACCTGATGGCGCAAGGCGACCTTATAGATCTCCTCCTTTACCGGGCAGGCATCGGCATCGACAAGCACATGGCGTTTGGAAGATGATACGGCGGCGAAGTTGGGATCAGGCACGGAAATGGGACGAAAACTCCGGCAAAGACGCGGGTCGATCCACGATGCGTCGCGAAACTTGCCGGGTTGGGGCCTTGTGGTGTGCAATTCGAATGCCCACCGAGTGGGCGTACGGGGCTGCTAGGCGAAATGGAGCGAAGTTGCCACGATAATCGACCCGTCCGATTTTGGGTGGCCTAAATTGACTTTCATACGGGCCTGCCCTATAGGAATACTCGCTAACGTCGCCTGCGACGGAATTTGACTCCGATTCGTTCGGTTATTCTTCCTTTCACATGCTGCCAGCTCCATCCGCGCTTTTGCGGATGGATTCTCTTGTTTTCGTGAAAAGGAAACACCCATGCCCATCGGCACCGTTAAATTCTTCAATACTGACAAAGGCTATGGCTTCATTGCGCCCGAAGAAGGCGGCAATGACAGCTTTGTCCACATCAGCGCGGTTCAGCAGGCCGGAATGACCACGCTGAACAAGGACCAGCGTCTCAGCTATGAGGTCGAAACCGACCGTCGCGGCAAGCAGTCTGCGGTCAATCTGGTTTCTGCCTGATTCAAGCGTTCGCCGGTGTCCGCAGGGGCACCGGGAACTGTCCGTCGCGATGAAGGGTTTCCTTTCAACGCGGCGGCCCGTGTCTGGCCTGCTTGATCCGCTTTGCGTGATCGCGGCCGGGCACGGGAAATGCAGCCTATTATGCCCCCTTGCGCGCCTCTGGCCGGGGGCTGCTGCCTATTCCAATTCAACCCATCCTCACGCGGCCATGAGGCCGCAGTTTTACCTGAGTTTTTGACAATCCATATGCTTATTATTCTGAAACTTATCGCTTCTCTGAAATCCTCTTCGGTTCACCCCGCTTTTTCCCATCCGCTGCCATCGGGTGTTCTCACTGTCGCCGAAATGCAGCGATTGGTGGCCGATATGGTGGATTGATCAACAGTTCATCCCACCAGGAAGGGATCGCCATGGCCAACACAAGCGAATATTACCGGCATTGCGCCGAAGAAAGTCTGCGCCATGCCGAGGCAAGCATTCTGGCCAATGTCCGCGAACGCCATTTGCATTCGGCGGCGGCATGGCAGGCAATGGCGGAGCGTGTGGCCAAGATTGAGGCCAATCGTCGCGAAAGTCAGGAGCGCGAGCTATCCGCGCGCTTGGCCGATCATAGCAGATCCTTTCCATAAACGGTTTTGCGGCCCGCTCTGTGGGGCTGGTTCCAGCGGCGCCGACGATGAATGTCCGGCAGCTTTCGCAGAGCGGCGTTAAGACCGTGAACGTCCGTTCTTGAGGCGGACTTATCCAGCAAAGGTGGAGCGGTTCATTGGAACCCGCAGCATTCTTGCAATGGCCCAATGATGTGTCGCAACCAGACAGCCAGGTCGTTACTCGGTTTGCGAATACTCGCGCCGGACCGGCCATTCGCGCTACCTTGCCCGCAAAACTGCAACACCTGCGCAGATGATCGCCAGCCCTCCCAGCCAGGCAAAAGCTCCGCCGATGGTGGCCCCGCTCAGTTGCACCAGCGAGACCGCCAGCGGACTGTGAACTGGCCGAGGAAGAAGCAGGCGCTCCAGATGCCCATGGCCCGCCCGCGATGTTGGGGCGAGACACCCTGCATCGCCTACAGCACAAGCACCGGGATCAGGATGCCGGCCTCGAATTGTTCGATCATGGCAAAGGCCGTCATCGTGGCAACGTCGGCGGCAAGGCCGATGCCCAGCATACCCGCGCCCATGAAGCCGAGGAACGCGGCGATCTGCCCCGCCGACCTCACCCTGCCGAATGCCGGACACGCTGGGAGAATTACCATTAACCCCATGCTGCGCCAAAAGATCAGGCAGAGTGTTTCTCAGATCAATATCGCCCCAAATCCTGCGCAAACCGGACCTGACCTGCAAAATGCGCTGCAATCTCGCGCCGTATCCCGGTCATGGCGCACCGGTCGCAGGGTGTCGCCCCGAACGAACATCGGCATGTTCGAGGCACCTTGCTGTCGGGGGGCTGGCCATGATGGTCGCGGCCCTGCTGCGGCCGCATGGGCTAGCGCCGCTGCCGGTCTTCTGTTGACCGGGGGCATTACCGGCGGACGCAGCCTTCATAATCAGGTCGCGCTCCGCTCTTTCCGCCTCACTCCCCGGCGGGCATGGCGCTCATATCCATCCAGAAGGCCTCCCAGACATGCCCGTCGGGATCGGCAAGATTGCGGTTATACATGAAGCCGAGATCCTGCACCGGATTGATGTCCGCCTGACCGCCATGGGCATCGGCGGCCTCGTTCATTCGGTCCACCGCCTCGCGGCTTTCGCAGGAGATGGCCAGCATCACTTCACTCGATGTTGCGGGCGGGATCGGGCGGCTGGTGAAAACGCGCCATTTGTCATGGGTGAGCAGCATCACGCTGATCGTTTCGCTCCACACCATGCAGGCAGAGTTGTCGTCGCTGAACTGCGGGTTGTTGGTGAAGCCCAGCGCATCGTAAAAACGCATGGCGCGGGGCAGATCGGTCACCGGCAAATTCACGAAGATCATTTTTGTCATGCTGCCTCTCCCTGGGTGTGCGGATTCCTGCTGGGCAAACCCATGCCCTCCGGGTCGGTTCCGTGTCCACGGACGAATTGCTCTCCTCATGCGACGAGAATGCATGTGCGACGAAAGGAAACAGCGCCGCCAAGGGTCAATGGTTGGCCAACCCCGCATGCCGCCTCACAAACTGATTGCGATTTGTTGTTTAGCGTATTAGCTAAATAGCTATGAACGCTATCTTCGACGCTCTCTCTCATCCGATTCGCCGCGAGGTGCTGGAATTGCTCAAGCGCGGCGGAATGACCGCGGGCGAGCTGGCCGACCATTTCCCGGTCTCCAAACCGACCATGTCCGGCCATTTCGCCAAGCTGAAATCCGCAGGCCTGATTTTGGGCGAAAACCGTGGCGGGACCATCATCTACACACTGAACCTCTCGGTGCTCGAAGAGGCGGTGATGGGGTTCATGAATCGGGTGCGCGCGGGCCAAAGCGCTTCGACCCGAACCTGTCCGCCAAAGGGAGAAACAGCATGAAAGTGAAGGGCCTTTTGATGGCGAGCCTGCTGCTTGCCGCGCTGATGGCTGCGATGGCGGCGCTGGCGCTGATGCGCCTGCCCGAAGGCGCGCGGCTGATCACGCACTGGGCGGCGGACGGCACGCCCAACGGCTCCATGCCTGCGGCGCGCGCGCTGTTCATCGCACCGCTGATGGTTGCGCTGTTGGGCGCGCTGTTCGCCGTTCTGCCGCGCATCGAACCCTTGCAGGACCGGATGGCGCAATCGGCACAAGTGCTCCGGGTCGGCTGGATTTCGCTGCTGGTGCTGATGACGCTGGTGTTCGCGCAGATTGCGGGTCCGGCCTTCGGCATCGTGCTCCCTGTCTCGTTGATAAGCTTTGGCGCGGGCGCCATGCTGGTTGCGCTGGGCAATGTGCTGCCCAAGTCGCGGCCGGGCTTTTTCGTCGGCATCCGCACGCCATGGACGCTGACCGACACCGAAAACTGGATTGCAACCCACCGGCTTGCCGCGCGCCTATTCATCCTTGCGGGCCTTGCTGTCATGCTGGCTTCGGTCTTGCCCGTGCCGATGGCTGTGCGCGGCGGATTACTGGTGGGCGCGGCGCTCTTTGCCGCACTGGTCCCGACGATCTATTCCTGGTGGTTCTGGCAGAGCCGTAAGGGACGCTCATAAGCGGGGCGCGAAAAAGCACGCGAAGTGGTGATGCGGGGCGGCATTGCGCAAGAACGGTCGAGCGGGGATCCTGCCTCCGTGGCTAAGTGGCGGGGCCATCACCAAGGAAGTTCCCGATGATCGCCGCCGACACGACCGAAACCCGCTATCTGCTGCGTATGCAGCGGGTGATAGATCATATCCACCGCCATCTCGACGGCGATCTGGGGCTTGATGTGCTGAGCGGGGTTGCGGCCTTTTCGCCCTATCATTTCCACCGGCAGTTCAGCGCCATGTTCGGCATGTCGCTCCACCGCTATGTGCAGATGGCGCGGATGAAACGGGCCGCATCGCGATTGGCCTATCGCGCCGACACCGTGACCCACATCGCGTTCGAGGCGGGCTATGAAGCGCCCGACAGTTTCGCACGCGCCTTTCGGCAGCGCATCGGGCAGGCGCCTCTGGCCTTTCGGGAACAACCGGACTGGGCGGCATGGGAGGCGGCAATGGTGCCGCTCTCCAAGGTTAGGAGCCGTATCATGACCCAGCAATTTTCCAGCGACGATGTATCTTTGCGCGAGGTGTCCGATATCCCCATCGCGCTGATGAGCCATCACGGCGATCCGCAACGCCTTGGCGAAACGATCAGGCGCTTTATCGCGTGGCGCAAGGGCAATGGCGTGCGTGCCGCCGATCATGCCACCTACACGATCTTTCACACCGACCCGGAGATCAGCGGCCCGGACGCCTATCATCTTGATCTCGCCACCGAAATCCGCCGCCCGTTGACATCGGCCGATGCCGGGGTCGAGGCGGGCGTCATTCCGGGCGGGCATTGCGCGGTGCTGCGCGTGATGGGCAACAGCGATGATCTGCGCCCGGCGGCGGAATTTCTCTACGGCACATGGCTGCCCCTCAGCGGCGAGGAATTGCGCGACTTTCCGCTCTACGCCCAACGCATCCGCTTCTTTCCCGATGTGCCCGAGCAGGAGGCGATCACGGATCTGTTCCTGCCGCTGCGATAGGGAGGCGGACCGCGCGGGTCGGCCCTGATCGCTCCCGCGCTATTGCGCCACACGCACCCCTGCGAGGCCAAGCCATGACGCCATGCGTTCAAGTTCGGCCCGAAGTCGCGCCATGGTCTCGGCCTGAGCATTGGGTTCAAGCGTTATGCGATGGGCGAGGAGGAGGCCCGCCGCGCGGTCCGCTTTCAGATCGACGCGCGCGACCAGAGCCTCGTCCATCAGGAACGGCAGGACATAATAGCCATGCGCGCGCTTTTCCTGCGGCACATAGATCTCGATGCGGTAGCGGAAACCGAACAGCCTTTCGGCGCGGCCACGCTCCCATATCAGCGGATCGAAAGGCGCAAGCAGTGCGGCGCCGGTGATCTTGCGAGGTGCGCGGGCGTCGCGGTGCATCCAGGCCTTTTGCGTCCAGCCTTCGACACGCACCGGCACGAGAAGGCCCGCATCGACCTGCGCCGCAATGGCATGATCGGCCTCGTCCGGTTTGAGGCGATAATAGTCGCGCAAATCGGCCAAGGTCGCCACGCCCAAAGCCAAAGCGCTGCGGGCGATAAGCTCTTGCTGCGCGGTTGCGGCGTCCGGCGTGGGCAGGGCCAAAATCTTTTGCGGCAAAACCCGCTCCGGCAGATCATAGACCCGCGCGAAACTACCCCGCCGCGTGGAGGTGGTGATCTGCCCGGACCAGAACAGCCATTCAAGGGCGTGCTTGGTCTGGCTCCATTCCCACCATCCGCTTTTGCTTGCCCCATTCTCGAAATCGGCGGCGGTCAGCGGTCCTTCCGCCGCGATCCTGTCGAGTACGCATTGCGCTTCCTGACGGCGCTCGGTCGCAAAGCGCCGCAAGGCGGGGTATCCGATCTCGCCGCGCTCCGCCCGCGCCATGCGCCAGCGCAACAGGGGATGAAGATCGAGCGGCAGCAGCGAGGCCTCATGGGCCCAATATTCGAACATGCGGCGATGCCGCCTGGCGCCCCACGCCGCCTGCTCCAGATCTGCGCGATCATATGGGCCGAGGCGGGAAAAGGCCGGGAGATAATGGGCCCGCGTCAACACGTTCACGCTGTCGATCTGAAACAGGCCGAGCCGGTCCAGCACGCGGCGCATTTGCCCCGCCGCCGGACGCTCGTACTGTCGCCCCCCGAAACCCTGCGCTGCGAGCGCAATACGTTTGGCGTCACGAAGGGAGAGTTCAATGGTCATGAGCGCAAGTCTGGCGGTGCAAAGTCGCGCATGCAAGCCATGCGATACGCCGGCCGGGAAGTCCTGTGTGCGAGGGCAGGGCGGGCAGCGCTTTACCGCAGATAGGCCCTGACGATCGCCACCAGTTCCTCGGCGGCCTGCACCTTGGGGTCGCTGACGGGCAGGTCCGGCTCGATCATATGTTCGCGGATGTGATCCTCGATCACTTCGGCGATGAAGCCTTCGAGCGCGCCGCGACAGGCGGTGGCCTGTTGCAGCACGCGGGCGCATTCGACATCCCCGCTGACGGCGCGTTCCAGCGCATCAACCTGTCCCTTCAACCGTTTCAGCCGATTGAGGAGCTTTTGCTTTTCTGCCGCAACATGGCTCATGACCTGGCCTTTTTACCTTGATACTATACTCCCCTAGGGTATATGTCCGTCCAAGTCGAGTCGGACTGCAACCGGCAGCCACGACCGACGTTCCGAGGGAATCAATCGATGCCGCGAAGTTGCAACCATTCCGCCGACGAGGGCGACAGTAGGCTTAACGCCTTGCTGACGCTTGCGTGGCGGTCGGCATCTTTCCCAACCGGGAAACCATGCGCGTAATCTGATGCGCGATGGGTCGGGGCGGAAAGCGTGCCTTTCCGTTCAAGGATCCGATAATGATCATTCTGACTGCTTTGCGCGCCCTGTGCGCCGCTCCTCTGGCGCTGGGTATGCTGGCCGCGCCCGCCTTTGCCGATGAGGCCACTCCGCAGGATCAGCGCTTTGCCATCCACGGCCAATATACCGGCGTGGTGCAGGGCGTTGGCGGTTTCGCCTCGCCCTATGCCGCCGACAACAGCCTTGATCCCCATCAGGTCAAGGCCACCAATGATGCCACGCTGTACCTTGGCCTGCGCCTCTGGAAGGGCGGCGAGATCTGGATCAATCCCGAGGTGGATCAGGGCTTTGGCCTGTCAAACACGCTGGGCGCGGGCGGTTTTCCCAGCGCCGAGGCCTATAAGGTCGGCAAAATGGCGCCCTATTTCAAACTGCAACGCGCCTTTGCCCGCCAGACCATCGCGCTGGGCGGCGATGAGGTCAGGCTGGAGGCGGGGATCAACCAGTTGCGTTCGACCACCACGGCGAACCGCATAGTGATTACGGCGGGCAAGATGGGCGTGGGCGATATTTTCGACACCAACAAATTCGCCCATGATCCGCGCGGCGATTTCCTCAACTGGTCGCTGGTCGACACGGGCAGCTTTGATTATGCGGCCAATGCCTGGGGCTATACCTATGGCATTGCGGCGGAATGGTATCAGGGGCCATGGACCCTGCGTGCTGGTCTGTACAACCTGTCCAAGGTTCCCAACGGCATCGAACTGGAGGCCGATTTTTCCCAGAACGCCCTGATGATCGAGGGCGAGCGGCGTTTTCGCATCGCCGGGCGCGAGGGCGCGCTGCGGGTGACGGGCTTTCGCAATCGCGGCCTGTTCGCGCGGTTCGATGAGGCGCTGGCCAAGGGCGCGCCGCTCGACCTTGCCCCCGCGCGGCGCAAGCAGGATCGCTTCGGCATTGCGCTCAACGCCGAGCAGGATGTGACCGATGCCTTGGGCCTCTTTCTGCGGGCGGGGACCAGTGACGGTGCCATCGAGACGTATGATTTTACCGATATCGACCGCAGCCTTGCATTCGGCGGGGCGCTTAAAGGCAAGGCATGGGGGCGGCTGCAGGATACGCTGGCCGTCGCGGGCGTCGTCAACGGCATTTCCGATGCGCACAAGCGCTGGCTGGCGGCTGGCGGGATGGGCGTGCTGGTGGGCGATGGCGTGCTGCCCCATCCGGGGGATGAGAGGATCATCGAGGCCTATTACGCCTTCCGGCCGATGGGCTGGGGTGCACTGACGCTCGATTATCAGCATATCGCCAATCCGGGCTACAACCGCGATCGCGGTCCGGCCGATATCATCGCGTTTCGCGTTCATGCAGGCTTCTGATGCCTTGTGAGAGGGTCGTTCCATGAGCCCCGACAAAAAACCGCTCCCCATCCTGCCCAGCTTCTCGCGGATGCTGCGCCTGACACGCCCCAGCCGCGAGGATGCGATGGGTTTCGTCATCCTTGCGGGTCTGGCGCTGCTGGTGTTCCGCGCGGGCGAGGGGATGGTCGAGCCGCTCTCCAGCCTGCATCTGGAGCCGGTGACGCTCGATCCGGCGCATCTGCCCTATTATGCGCTGCGTACGGTGCTGCGCATGTTTGCCGCGTTGCTGGCCTCCACGCTGTTCACGCTGATCTTCTCAACGCTGGCCGCGCGCAGCCGCCGTGCCGGACAGATCATCGTACCCGCGCTGGACATTCTGCAATCGGTGCCGATCTTGGGTTTCCTGACCTTCACCGTCACCTTTTTCATGAATCTGTTTCCCGGCAATGTGCTGGGGGTGGAACTGGCCAGCATCTTTGCCATCTTCACCTCGCAGGCGTGGAACATGGCCTTCAGCTTCTACCAGTCGCTGCGTAATCTGCCCGGCGATCTGGAGGAAGTGTGTGAGGGGTTCGAACTTTCACCGCTGCGCCGTTTCCTGCGGCTTGATCTGCCCTATGCCACGCCCGCGCTGGTGTGGAATGCGATGATGTCCATGTCGGGCGGGTGGTTCTTTGTGGTGGCCTCCGAAGCGATCACGCTGGGCAACACCACAGTCACTCTGCCGGGGATCGGTTCCTATCTGGCATTGGCCATCGCGCATCAGGATTTCGGCGCGGTGGGCTGGGCGGTGGGCATGATGGCGCTGGTGATCCTCGCCTATGACCAGTTGTTTTTCCGTCCGATCGTGGCCTGGGCCGACCGGTTTCGTTTCGAACAGACGGCCGGTGCCGAGGCGCCGCAAAGCTGGGTCTATAATTTGCTTCGTCGCACTCGCGTCCTGCCGCTGTTGTTCGCGCCTCTTGGGGCCATGCTCCGGCTGCTGCTGACGCTTGAGCCGCGCCGCGCCGGGCACCGTTTGGCCGAACCTCGCCCTGCCAATGCCGTGGTCGAACGGATATGGCAGGTGTCGATCTGGGCGGGGGTGGTCGCGGCCATGGGCTGGACCGGTCATTATGTGCTGACCTCGCTTGGCCTGCATGACATCCTGCTGGCCTTTGGCTATGCGGCGATCACGCTGGTCCGGGTCGCGGTGCTGATCGTGCTGGCCAGCGCGGTCTGGGTGCCGCTCGGGGTGATGATCGGTCTGCGCCCGCGCCTTGCCGAGAGGGTTCAGCCCGTCGCGCAATTCCTGGCTGCCTTTCCGGCCAATGTGCTGTTTCCCTTTGCGGTGATGGGCATCTTGCGGTTCGGCCTGTCGTTCGACATCTGGCTCTCGCCGTTGATGATCTTTGGCACGCAATGGTACATCCTGTTCAACGTGATCGCGGGGGCCAGTTCGATCCCCAACGACCTGCGCGAGGTGGCGGGGATGTTTGGCGTGCGGGGCTGGCAATGGTGGCGTCAGGTCGCGCTGCCCAGTGTCTTTCCCTATTACATCACGGGCGCTCTGACCGCCTCAGGCGGCTCGTGGAACGCCTCCATCGTGGCCGAAGTGGCGACATGGGGCAGCCATCGCCTCGAAGCGCATGGCCTTGGCGCCTATATCGCCGATGCCACTGCGGCGGGTCATTATCCGCAGGTCGCACTGGGCATCGCCGTGATGAGCATGTTCGTGCTTGGCTTCAACCGCATGGTCTGGCGCCCGCTCTATGCCTTTGGCGAGCGCCGCCTGCGGCTTTCCTGATCTGATTTGGAGTCTCCATCATGGCAACCATCGCTCCTGCCGCCTCGCTGCCTGTCATCCCGCTGATCAAGGTCAAGGGTCTCAACCATTATTACGGCCCGCCGCCGGGCGGCCATCTGGTGCTCGAAAATGTCGATCTGACGCTTTATCAGAACGAGGTCGTCGGCCTGTTGGGGCGTTCCGGTTCGGGCAAATCCACCTTGCTGCGCTCGATTGCGGGGCTGATTCATCCGCGTCACGGCACGGTCGAGCGCATCGTCGGCAAGGATTGCCCCGACCCCAGCGTGGCCATGGTGTTTCAGACCTTCGCGCTATTCCCATGGCTGACGGTGCAGGAAAATGTCGAACTGGGGCTGGAGGCGCAGAAAGTGCCGCCGGAGGAACGCCGCGCCCGTGCGCTGGCCGCCATCGACCTGATCGGGCTGGACGGGTTTGAAAACGCCTATCCCAAAGAACTGTCGGGCGGGATGCGGCAGAGGGTCGGTCTGGCGCGGGCGCTGGTGGTCAATCCGTCTCTGCTGCTGATGGATGAGCCGTTTTCCGCGCTCGATGTGCTGACGGCTGAAACCTTGCGCACCGATCTGCTCGATCTGTGGTCGGAAGGGCGGATGCCGATCCGTTCGATCCTGATCGTGACGCACAATATCGAGGAGGCGGTGCAGATGTGCGACCGCATTCTGGTGTTCTCTTCCAATCCGGGGCGGGTGGTGGCCGAGATCAAGGTGGATATCCCCCGCCCGCGTGACCGGCTGGATCCGCCGTTCCGCGCGCTGGTGGATGATATTTATGCCCGCATGACCGCGCGCCCGGATCAGGTTCAGCCCACCCGCGATGGCGTGTTTCCCGGCACAGGCATCGCCATGGTCCTGCCGCGCGTTTCCACCAACACGCTTGCGGGCCTGATTGAGGAGGTGGACGGCACGCCCTTCAACGGCAAGGCCGGTATGGCGGAACTGGCTGCAACGCTCAATTTCGAGGTGGATGATCTGTTTCCGATGGCCGAAACGCTGCAACTGCTGCGCTTTGCCGAATTGCGCGGGGCCGATCTGTTGCTCACCCCATCGGCGCGGCGCTATGCACAGGCAGGCGTTGACCAGCGCAAGGCGATGTTTGGCGAGGCGCTGCTGGCCCATGTGCCGCTGGCGGGCCATATCCGCCGCATCCTTGACGAGCGCGCCAGCCACAAGGCCCCCGCGCGCCGTTTCCGCGACGAGTTGGAAGACCACATGAGCGAGGATTTCGCCCGCGAAACGCTGCGGACCGTTACCAACTGGGGGCGCTATGCCGAGATCTTCACCTATCATGAGGATGCCGATCAGTTCAGTCTGGATGATCCGCAATAATCAGCTTTCATGGGCGCCTTATCGAAATGAGAGTGCATGAGGCCGCCACGATGAGGGCCGCAATGCTCAATTCGCCGATCCAGCACAGGATCGCGAGCGGCCCATCGGATAAGGCCAGGCCCAGGGACAGGCAGAGCGCGGCCCAGCCGCCGCATCGCAGGGCTTGCGACGATCGCTTTGACAACGAGCGCGCCAACAGGTCACGCTGATGCCGCGTCATCGAAAGACACAGGCAGAGCAAACCGCCAAGTATAAGCAGCAGCGTCATGCCTTTGCCCTCCGCCTTGCGCTCGCCTTGCTGGCTGCCGCCAAGGCGGTGAGGCCGGTTATGAACAGGGCCAGATCGACGCAGACCCGCGCCATGTCGCCGGTTCGGACCCATGCGAACAGCCCGCTGTCAGGCACGAACATTTGCGGGATCGGGGCAGCGAGGCACAGCAGGCCAAGGCAGCGCACCTGTCCTGTCCATGCGCGTTTGGGCGGCATCATCCATGCATTCATCAGCGCGGCGATCCATGAGAGGAAAAAGGCCGAAGCCTCCCATGCCATGCGCCCGGACATTCCCGCAGGCAGCAGCCGGTTCGCCAGCAGCAGAGCCGCGATGGCGATCGGCAGGCCCGCGATCATGGCAACATTGGCGCGCTCCGCCGCCATGGGGCGCGGGGACGCCGGGTTTTGCGTGCGCCGTTTGACCACCCAGAGGATCAGCCCCGTTGCAATCATCGCGGTGCCAAGCAATCCCGACAGAAAAAACAGGAAACGCAATGTCCCGCCCGAAAAACGGGCCAGATGCAGACCATAGAGCCAACCATGCGTTGTCACGGCCGGTCCGCCGCCGTCATGGCGTGCGATCAGCCGCCCGTCGGCGCTGAACCGCAACCAGACGAGATCATAGGATATGCTGTCCGCGTCCCGCCGCTCCACCGTCACCGTCGCATGCTTTGACCCGGGATTGTCCACCAGAATGCGACCGGCGCGGCCCTTGGGCCAAATCTGTTCGGCGCGGCCGACAATATGGTCCACCATAGGTCCGGAAAGCGCCGGCGCATCGGCGGAGGATACCGCCGCCGCGACCATCCCTTGTCCTTTCAGATCGCGGGCATAGGCGGCAGTATCGCTCGAATAGGCGCGCTGGATGGCCCATGGCATGAACATGGTGGCCAGTGTGATCAGCCCGGTAAAACTGATCATAAGGCAGAAGGGCAGGGCCAGAACGCCCGCAACATTATGGGCGTCGAGCCAACTGCGCTGGCCTTTGCGCGGGCGGAACGTGAAGAAATCGGCGAATATCCGCCGGTGCGTGATGATCCCGCTGATGATGGCCACCAGCATGGCGATGGCGGCAAAGCAGACCAACCAGCGTCCAAGCCGGACTGGCGCGTGAAGATCGAAGTGGAAGTAATACAAGAAGTCGCCGCCCATGGTCTCGCGCCCGTGCAATTGCCCGCCGGTGCGCGGGTCGAGATATTCGGAGCGGAAGCCGCCTTTTTCCCCCTTCCACAAAATTTCCGTCACCGGGTTGCGCGCATTGGGCAGATCAATCCGCCACAGACGCGCATCGGGTGCTGCCTGGCGCAGGCGGTCTATGGCATGGACGGCGGCTTGCGGGTCGGCCGCCGCGCCGCTCAATTCGGGCCGCATCCACAGGGTGATTTCCTGCCGGTAATAGGTCAGCGAACCGCTCAGGAAGATCGCATAGAGCAGCCAGCCCGGAAACAGGCCTGCCCAACTATGCAGAAAGGCCATGGTTTGGCGAAAACCGTCCTTCATCGGCCGCCGCCCAGCCATCCCGCCAGCGCGAACATAGCGGCGGGCAGCAGGATAATCGCCCATGCCGTCGCACCCTTGCGCGGCAGGAATGCCGCCAGCGCCGCCATAACGAACAGGACATAGGCGGCGATCTGCGCCGTCACCACGGCCTCGATCCGTGGCATCGGCAATATCGCGGCCAGCCCGGCAGCCGCAGCGGCGGCCAGCAGATAGCCGCCGCCCAGCCCAGCCAGAATGCGGTTCAGGACAGCCTTTCGCCCCGGCACGGCCCGTTTCACCAGCGCCACGCCAGATCGACGATGACATTGCGCCCTTCGCCATAATAGCAACGGTTGGTGCCGACGCAGGACGCGATATAGCGCTTGTCGAACAGGTTGTTCGCCTTGGCCGAGAGTTCCAGCCCCTGCAGTCCGGGTAGCCACGCGCCGAGATCAAAACGAACCGAGGCATCGACCAGTGTGAAAGCAGGAACGCGCGAATAATTCGCGGCATCGCCAAAGGTCTCACTGGTATGGCGCAAGCCTCCCGCCAGCGTGATGCCCCGCGGGTCGGCATAGTTGAGCCAGAATGAGGCATTGTGCCGGGGCACCGCCATCAGGCGCAGCCCCTGCTGCGCGCGTGATTTAACCGTGAGATCGGCCGGGTCGATGCCCGATACGGTGTCATTGCTGTTTGTGACGCGGGAATCGAGCAGCGTATAGGCGCCTATCACGTTGAACCCGGCCGGAAGCTTGACATTCCCTTCCAGTTCCAGCCCGCGCATCCGCACCTCACCTATCTGCACGTAGAACAGCGCATGGTCCCGGTCGGCGGTGAGATAGTTCTTGCGCCGCAAGTCAAAGATCGCCGCCGTAATGAAGCTCTGACTGCCCGGCGGCTGGAATTTCATGCCCAGTTCATACTGGCGGCCCTTTTCCGGGTCGAAGGATTTGCCCGAATAATCCGATCCATATTGCGGCGTAAAGCTTTCAGCATAGCTGAAGTAGGGGGCCAGCCCATTGTCGAAATTATGGAGCAGCGCCGCGCGCTTGGTCAGCGCCGCATTGCTGTTGTCCGAAGCGCCCGCCGGGAGATAGGAGGTCAGCCTGTACCGGGTCCAGTCCTGCCGCAGGCCCAGCAACAGGCGCCAGCCCTCATAGGCGATCTGATCCTGTGCATAGAGGCCGACCTGCCGATTGTCATATTGCTGATTGCGAAAGGGCGCGCGGGCCGGGATTGTTTGATAATAGGTCGGCGCGAACAGATCGAGCGTCGGCGCGGTCACAAATTCCCGCACCGTGCTGTATTTGAAAGACTGTGCGTCCAGCCCGATCAGCACCTGATGCGCAACCGCGCCCGTATCGAATTTCAGCGTGACGCGATTGTCGATGGTGAAATCGTCGGACTTCTCGTTCAGACCGAAAGCCTGCCGCGTGACTGTGCGCAGATCGGCGGCGAGGGCGGCGATATAGATATTCCGATTGTCCAGCTTGTTGTTGGTATAGCGGAAATTCTGGTTGAATTTGATCGCGTCGCTGAAGCGGTGCTCCAACTGATAGCCGGCCGAAGCGACTTCGCGGCGCCAGCCCTGATAATTGGGATCGCCCGTGAACAGGTTGGTGGCAATGCTGCCATTGGGATTGGCGATGATCGTGCCGATGGTGGGCAGCCAGTTCAGCGTCGATCCTTTGAAATTGTCCTTCTGATAATGAGTCAGCAGGGTGAGGGTGGTTCGCCCGCCCGGTTTCCAGGTCAAGGAGGGGGCCACCATCACCCGCTTTCGATTGGAAAAGGCGGTCATGCCGTTCGTATCGAAATAGGTGCCGGACAGGCGGTAAAGCAGGCGGTGATCCTGCGTCAGCGGCCCGGTCACATCCGCCGCTATCTGCTTGCGATCAAAGGTGCCGTAACGCAGCAGGATCTCGCCTCCCGCCTTGGGCTGCGGCCGTTTGCTGACCATGTTGATGAGACCGCCGGGCGTCGATTGGCCGAAGAGGACAGAGGTGGGGCCTTTCACAACCTCCACCTGTTCATAAAGATAGGGATCGAGAGCGCCGCTGGCATAGCCTGTGCCGCTCAATCGCAATCCGTCGATATAGCTGTTGGTGGCTGTGCCGGTTGTGCCGTCATTGCCGAAACCGCGAATGGCCAAGGCATCGCCGCCATAGGTCACGCCCTTGGTATTGGCAAAGACGCCCGCGCTGTAGGTCACGGCATCTCCGACCGAGAGGATGCTCCGTTCGCGGGCCCGCTCCATCGACACCACGGAAATCGACTGGGGCGTCTCGCGCAGCGGGGTGTTTGTTTTCGTGCCGATGGCGGTCACGACGATATCATCGCTTTGCACCGGTTCCATTCTCACAGGCGTCCGGGCCGGAGTATGCGTTGGGGCTGAGGCGGGTTTGTACGTCGCCCGCGTCACGCGCCTGACCAGCGTAAATCCGCCATGACCATCCGGGCGAGCCTCTGCGCCGCTCCCTTGCAGCAGGCGTTCAAGCGCCTGCGCGGGCGTATAGGCGCCGCGCAGGCCCGCCGTGCTTTGACCGCGCACCAGCACCGGATCGAATGCGATCATCACGCTCGTTTTCCGGCCAAGCTGGGCGATGGCGCCGCCCAGCGGACCGGCGGGAATGTCGATGTTTTGGGCCATCTGCGGGGTTTGGGCCTGCGCCTGCATCGGCGGCGCGCCAAGGCCCATCACCACCATCGCAACAGCCGCCGCGCCACACATTTCCCTGAACTTCACCACTTGGAAAACCCCTTTGCAAAACCGCTTCACAATGGGGACGGGCGAGTTTGGAAATCGGGAACCTGAAATCGGAAAATTATTTTGCCCGGGTCACGACGGGCGAACCGTCAGGCGCGCGCGACAGACGAAGCCCGGTCGACCGCACAATGCCTTCGAGCGCGCGATCGGGATCGGCCAAGGGATAGCTGCCCGAGACCCGGACGCCGGAAAGCGCGGCGGCGTCAAAACCCACCGGTTGCGCGCGATAGCGGTTGAGTTCGCGCAGCACGCCCACGACCGGCTGATCGTCGGCGGCGAGCCAGCCTTGCGCCCAACCGGCGGCGGCGTCCGGATCTACCGGGCCAAGGCGGACCAGTTTTCCCTGTGTCATGCGCACGCGATCACCGGGCCAGAGATCGGCGCAATCGGCGGCGCTGGCTTTTGCCGGGCAGGCCCGCACATGGGACTCGATGACGGTGACAGTCGTTGCATCGTCATCGCGGCGCACGACAAAGGCGGTGCCCTTTGCGGTGGCGCTGCCCTCGATTGTCTCCACGATGAAGGGGCGCGTCTTATCCTTGGTCACGCGCGCCAGAATTTGCCCACGGAACAAGGTGACGGCTCTGCGGTCATGGCTGCGGCGAAAGCTCAGCGCTGCGTCCGTGTCGATGGCGATCGCGCTGCCATCGGCCAGCGTCACACGGCGCTGCTCGCCTCGCGCCGTTTCATAGTCCGGGAACCATGTGCGCACCGCCATGGTCTGTGCCGTGAGCCATCCGCCGCCGCCCAGCAGGAGCAGGCCGAGGGCCAACCCGCCCCAACGGCCGGTTTTGTGTGATCGGCGTTCGACCACGGTTTCAATCACTTCCCGGCCGATACTGTCCGTGCCTTCGAACTGTACGTCGATCCCGCGCATCCGCTCCATCGTCAGCCGGTGCAGAGGGTTTTCCTGACACCATGCCTCGCAGGCGTCGCGATCATCCTGTGTCGCTTCGTCGGTTGCGAGCTGGGCCGCCCAATAGGCGGCCTGCGCGATCATCTCGGGGGTGGGGCGAGGCTCGGTCACTTAGTCAGCATAGGCCAGCGCGTAGCAATGGGCATAGACCTGCGCGACATAGCGCTTCACCATGCGTTCCGATACGCCCAGCGCCTGTGCCGCATCGCAATAGCGCAGGCTGTCGAACCGAACCATCATGAAAGCCTGCCGCGCTTTGGCCGGCAGCGTTTCCAGCAGGCGCAGGATCGCATCGAGAAACTGCGCTGCCTCGGTCACGCGCTCGGGTGTCAGGTGGTCGGCCTCGCCCATCCGGGCTGCGTGGACCGCGAGATAGGCCCGCTCAACCTCGCGGCGGCGAATATCATCGATCAGGATGCGGCGCGCTACGGTCGAAAGATAGCTGCGCGGATCGCGGACGGTTTCATTGGTTTCCAGCACCCGGCAAAACGTATCCTGCGCCAGATCGGCCGCACGATGCGAACAGCGCGTATGGCGCCGCAGCCATTGCCTTAGCCAATCGCCATGCGAGGCATAGAGCGCCCCGACATCCATGGTTGCTGCAACGGCGGGCACGCGAAACTCCCTGATCACAAGCCTACGGGATTGGTCCGTGGCGGCGAGCTGAACTATGGAGCTTTTTAGTATAAATGCGAATTATTCGCAATAGCAAGTTTTAACATCCTTTGCAGATGTTCGCCAAACCCGCTCCACACCGTTCAGCCTTTTCCCTTTGCCTTGCGCGTGCGCTCGGCGGCGATGGTCATCAGGCGGCGGAAGGTGGGGCATTGCGCATGGCTGGGCGCCCGACAGGCCGCCGCATGGCGCAGGCCATCACGCAGCGCGCCAAGGCGATGAATGGTCCGGTCGATCTCCTCGGCCTTGGTCAATAACATTGCCCGATCAATATCCGGCGCGCCGCCATCTCCCAGCATATCGGCGATTTCATCCAGCGAGTAACCCGCCGACCGGCCCAGCGCGATGAGCGACAGGCGCTCCACCACATCGGCATCGAATGTGCGGCGAAGGCCGCGGCGGCCCAGTGACTCAATCAGCCCCTTCTCTTCATAGAAGCGGAGCGTCGATGCTGGTACGCCGCTGCTGCGGGCCAGTTGGGCAATATCGATCAATGCCATCTTGACCTCAAGTGGACTTGAGGTGGCACCATGGCGCGAATCAACAGGTCAGGCAAGGAGCGCATATGACGGATCAGCAGCCGGAAACCACAGGGTGGAACACACAGCGCAGCCAGGTGTGGGTTGAATTGCAGCCCATGCTCGACCGGCTGTTTTCGCCCTTCGAACGCATTTTGGTCGACGCGGTGGTGGCTCAGGGCGCGCGCGCCGTGCTCGACATCGGCTGCGGGGCGGGGGCGACGACTCTGGCCATCGCGCAGCAGTTGGGGGACGAGGCGGATTGTACAGGTCTCGACATTTCGCGAGACCTTGTCGATGCCGCCTCCCGCCGCGCTGCGGGAAGGGGCAACGTCCGCTTCCTGTGTGCCGATGCCCAAAGGCACGCCTTCCCGCCTGGGCAGTTTGACGCGATTGTCTCGCGCTTCGGGATGATGTTCTTCGATGATCCGGTCGCCGCTTTCGCCAATCTGCGGGCGGCGGCCCGTCCGGGAGCCGCACTGACCTGCATCGCCTGGCGCAGCGCTTCGGACAATCCCTTCATGACGGTGCAGCGCCGGGCCATCGCCGAAGTGCTGGGGCCGGAGCCGGATCCTGCCCCTGATGCGCCCGGTCAGTTCGCCTTTGCCGATGACGGGCGGGTGAGGGGCATTCTTGCCGATGCCGGATGGAGCGACATCGACATTCGGCCGATCAACGTCCCATGCACTTTGTCCACTGATGATCTGCCGATCTACGCCCGGCGCATGGGCGGGATGGACGCCATCGCGTCTGATCTGGACGAGGCGCAATGGGGCCGCCTTGAAGCCGCTTTGGATCGCGGTTTCGCCGGTTTCGCGGTCGACGGCGTCGCCCGGTTCGAGGCTGCGTGCTGGGTGGTGCAGGCCAAGCGATGATGGTCGCGCCGGGACGGCTACAGCATCTCTAGCCCGCGGCGCGCGGTCGGGCAGGGGAAGCTGCGCTCAAGCTGGGCGATGTCCTCATCGCTCAGCTTGAGATCGGCCGCCGCGCGATTGTCCTGCACGTGCCGGACCGACCCCGCCTTGGGAATGGGCAGGATGCCGGGTCGGCGCAGCAGCCATGCCAGCGCGATCCGAGCCGGGCTCGCCTGATGGCGGCGGGCCACTTCGGCAAGCGCCTTGTGTGAGAGCAGGCGCCCCTGCTCGACCGGGCTGTAGGCCATGACCGGCATCGAGCGATCCGCCAGCCAGGGCAGGAGATCCAGCTCCGGCGCGCGGCGCGTGAGATTGTAGAGGATCTGATCGGTGGCGCAGGCATGGCCTCCTGCATCGATCAGCTCTTCCATATCGGCCATATCCAGATTGCTGACTCCCCAGCGGGCGATCAGGCCCGCCTCGACCAGCCTCTCCATGGCTTCGACCGTTTCGCCCAGCGGGACCGCGCCGCGCCAGTGCAGGAGATAGAGGTCGAGATGGTCAGTTCCCAGCCGCTTCAGGCTGGCCTCGCAGGATTGGCGCAGGAGCCGGGCCGAGGCATGATGGGGATAGGCCTTGCTGACCAGAAAGACCTTGTCGCGCAGGCCCGTGATAGCTTCGCCCACCAGAATTTCGGCCTCGCCCTCGCCATACATTTCGGCGGTGTCGATCAGGGTCATTCCAAGCTCGACCCCTTCGCGCAGGGCGGCGATCTCGTCGCCGCGCC
This sequence comes from Novosphingobium sp. SG751A, assembly GCF_013149295.1. GTDB lineage: Bacteria > Pseudomonadota > Alphaproteobacteria > Sphingomonadales > Sphingomonadaceae > Novosphingobium. The sequence goes on along the minus strand of NZ_JABGCB010000001.1, from coordinate 161,998 downwards.
GTGCGGGGTTTTCGGCCATCATCCATGTGCCTTGCCCCAGCGCCGGGACGACGGTGCCATCGGGAAAGCGGATTGTATTCATGATCCTTGCCATGCCTTTCGCGCAGATCGCCCTAAGGCTCCTCAATAGAGCGGCAGACGCATACTGACCAGAGAAACGCGTGGGCGGAGGGCAAGTTCGGCGCTCTGTTTTTTGCAACGCCTGATCCGGTTCTTTGCGATGGATTGCAACGCGGCGATGCCTTTAGCAAGCGCGGGACACAAAACAGCGATCAGGAAGCAATCATGGGGCGTATCACCACATCGCGGCTCCGCGCCAAACTTACGCTCAACGGGCGGCGTGCGGCCCTTTGCGCGGTCATCGCGGCGGCGCTGGCCAGCGCTGGTGCCGTGACGGTACAGGCTCAGGAGCCTCCAGTTCCGACGGTCCCTGCGGTAACCCCGATCCCGGTAAAAGTCATGGTCATCGCCAATTTCGAGCCGGGGGCCGATACTGGCGACGCGCCGGGCGAGTTCCAGCTCTGGGCCGAGCGGGAGCATCTTGACGAGGTGATCCCGGTGCACGGGGCGCTCCATCCTTTGCGGCGCAACAAGGATGGGCTTTATGGCATGGTCTGGGGCGATCCGCATTCGCTGGTGGCGACGCCTGATGTGCAACTGATGGCACTGTTGCTCGATCCGCGCTTTGATTTTTCACACACATATTGGCTGTTTACCGGCATTTCCGGCGCCGATCCCCAGGCCGCCTCGGTTGGCAGCGTCGCATGGGCGCGATGGGTGGTGAGCGGCGATGCGCTGCGCGAGTTTGCCGAGAATGAAACGCCCAAGGGCTGGCCCTATGGCCTCTTTGCGATCGGCGCCAAGGCGCCGGGGCAATTGCCCACCGCCGCTGACAGTTTTGGCGGCATGACTGACATCGGTTCGCTCGGCATGGCGGTGCCGCTGAACCGGAATTTGGCGCAATGGGCTTATGATCTCAGCAAGGACGTGCCGCTGCCCGACTCTCCGGTGCTCGCCGCCGCCCGCGCGCGATGGAAGGGCTATCCCGCCGCCCAGCGTCCGCCCTTTGTGATGATGGGCGAAACGCTGGGTGCGCTGCGCTACTGGCATGGCGCCGGGCGCACCCAATGGGCGCGCGACTGGGTGAAGATGTGGACGCAAGGGCAGGGGCGCTTTGTGATGACCAACATGGAAAGCCAATTGATGGCGGGCACCATGCTGGCGGCTGCGCAGGCCGGGCTGGTGGACAGGCGGCGCGTGATGGTTCTGCGCAGTGCCAGCAATGCGTCCATGCCGCCGCCTGGGCAATCGCCGCTCGACAGCGTGGGTGACGAAGGGCCGGGCCAGGTGGCGGCTTATGAAGGTAACTATCGGGCGGGCGCGGTGGTGGTGCATCGCCTGCTGGCTGATTGGGCCAAAGTCCGCGACACTGTTCCCGGCACCCCACATCCCTAGTGCCTGAGAGTTTTCAGGGGCTTTCATCATTGGATTTCACCGCGCTCGGCGCGCGCGCCGATGGGCGGCCAACAGGCCCAGTATCGGCATGGCGATCACGGTCAGCACGCCGATGATGGTGGTGGTATTGCCGGGCAAGGGGCCGACCAGCGTCAAGGCGTCGAGCATGATATAGGCCGCCGCGCCCAGCGACAGCGTGACCACCAGCCAGCCGACCAGACGGCGAAACCGTTCGATCCGCTGCTTTTGCATCGAGCGCAGGACGCGGGCCACGATTTGGCTGTCGATCGTGTCGACCAGTATCATGCCCGCCGCAAACATCCCGATCAGCACCAGCACCGCCGCAGAGCCGCCGCGCGTCGTGGCCGCCGCGCCCCATGCCGCAGCCTGTGTGACAGTATCGAACACCAGTCCGAACATCAGCCCCACGCCGATGATCGCCACCGGCCGGTCGAGTTTGTCGACCCAGCCAGCCAGCAGTCGCGAGCGCCAGCCGGTTGGCCGAAAGGGTGTGGGCTTTAAAAGCCCGTGGAGGTTGGCGATGCCAACCACCAGCAGCATGGCCAGCACCATAACCTCGCTGGCCGAGGCAAGCCATGTCGGCGGCGAAAGCCTGTGGGCGACGGCGGCCACCAGCAGCGCCACCACGGCCACGCCAAGACTGTGGCCAAGCGCAAAAAGCGTTCCGATCCATGGGGCCAGACGCGGTTTGCGCTGGTTTACGGAAAAGACCATATTGTCGATCATGGCGATATGGTCGGGATCAAGACCATGGCGCAGACCCAGCATGAACATGAGCCCGAGCGCCGATAGATTCAGCCCGGTCGGCAGGGATTGCATCATGGCCTTGGACACCATGACGCACGGGGCATGGCGGGATTGGTGCTCGCCCATGGCTGTCTGGTTTGGGGCAGGAGGGTGTTCGAGGATGTCATGGCATTTCCTTTGGGCGCGAGGCTGTGGGGCTGGATCGCGGGTTGATAGGTTATTATGTGATGGTGTAACATATCATAATAGCTTAAGGGTTTTCTGTGAACCCCCTTCTGTCGCTGTCCTTTCCGGCCCTTGGCGCGCGGGCAAACGGAAACGTTGCCGAGCCCCTTGATCTGACATGTTTCTATGGCTTTTCGGAAGGGGGCGTTGGGGGCCTCCTTCTCGCAGGCAGATAAAATGATATGTTATCTTGTTACATAAAAAAATCTCGTCTATGCATTCCCCGTGCCTGAGGGGGCGGCACATTATCGGATCGGAATAAAAAGGACTGAAACCATGAAATTGCCCTCGCTTCTGGCAAGCACCTCGCTTGTTGCCGGCTTGATGGCGGCTGCCCCTGCATGGGGCGCCGATGCCGGCCCGAATGATGGATCGGGACCGGCCATCGTGGTCACGGCAACGCCCTTTCGACATACCCAAGATGAAACGCCCTCGATTCCCGCCAAAGTGGACGCGGAACAGATCCGGCAGGCGGGCGGGGCCAGTCTGGCCGACGCGCTCAAGGACGTGCCGGGCGTCTCGGCCTCCGGCTTTGCACAGGGGGCCTCGCGGCCGATCATTCGCGGCATGGATTCCAACCGGGTGCGCCTGCTCGAAGACGGCACGTCCATCTCGGATGTTTCTGACATCGGCCCCGACCATGGCACGCCGATCGACCCGCTCTCTGCGCGCAGCATCGAAGTGGTGCGCGGGGCGGCCACTCTGCGTTATGGCAGCCAGGCGATTGGCGGGGTGATCAACACGATCAACAACCGCGTGCCGACCACCCTGCCGACAACCCCGCTTTCGGGCGAGTTGACCTCATCCTATACCAGCGTCAATCGCGGTGGCGAGGTCGCGGGGCTGGTGGATGGCAAGGCAGGCGATCTGGCGCTGCACGCCGATGCCTATTACCGCCGCACCGGCGACTATGACTCGCCGCTTGGGCGGCAGGACAATTCGTTTTTCCATGGTTGGGGGGGATCACTAGGCGGCTCCTATTTCTTTGGCAACGGCAGCCATGCCGGGCTGGCCGTGACCCATTATGATGCCCAATATGGCATCCCCAGCGACACGACCTATATCGACATGCGCCAGACCAAGGTCATCAGTCGCAATGTGATTGAGATTGCCTCGCCTTTGCTCAAGTCGATCAATATCGACGGCAGCTATGGCGATTATCAGCATCAGGAGAAGAATCCCGACGGCTCGGTCAACACCACTTTCAGAAACAAGGAAGCCAATCTGCGCGGCGAACTGCTGTTCAACCGTCTGGGTGCGATCAGCAATTCGGCGCTGGGGGTGGAATATCAGCATCGTGATTTTTCGGCCGTCGGCGCGGACAGTTCCTATCTTCAGCCTGCCACCTCGCAAAACATCGCCGGATATGTCTTCAGCGAGGTCGAACTGGCCAAGCCGCTGCATCTGGAGGCCAGCGCCCGTGTGGAGCATGTCTCCGTCACCGGCACGCCGCTGTCGGACCAGTTCACCAGCCGCAGTTACACGCCGGTCAGCGCCGCTCTGGGCCTGCTCTATACCGCGGCGCCGGGGATCAAGCTGGGCCTGACGGCTTCGAGCACGGGGCGTGCGCCCGCGCTGACGGAATTGTTTGCGCGCGGCGGGCATGATGGCCCCCAAACCTATGAAACCGGCGATCCCAATCTGAAAGTGGAGCGGGCCAAGGCATTGGAGCTGAGCCTGCGCGCCAATCGCGGCGCCTTTCATTTTGAAGGCAGCCTCTATTCCACGTGGTTTTCCAATTACATTTATGGCGAGCTGACGGGGCGCACCTGTGATGATGACGGCAATTGCGTGGCGGGCAACGGCAATGATCTGCGCGAAGTGTTCTATCGCCAGCAGGGCGCCCATTTCCGGGGGCTGGAAGGCGAGGCGCGCTATGATTTGATCAAGAACGCCCACGCCAGTCTGACTGCGCGGGTGATGGGCGATCTGACCCGGGCTACGCTGGATGACGGCAACAATGTGCCGCGTATCGCGCCATGGCGCCTGGGGGGTGGGCTGGATTGGCAAAGCCCGCGCTGGGATGCCGGTTTCAGCTATACCCGCTATGGCACGCAGAATGACTATGGCCTGTTTGACACGCCAACGGAGGGCTACAATGCGCTCTCGGCCCATGTCGCGGTGCGTCCGTTCAAACAGCGGCAGGGCGTTGAATTTTCACTGGTGGGACAGAACCTGACCAATGACGTTCAGCGCTATGCCACATCCTTCAACAAGGATCTGGTGGTGATGCCGGGCCGCTCGGTTCGAGTTGTGGCAAGGATCGCCAGCTTCTGATGATGGTGGCTAAGGCGGCGCAGGCCCCGTTGTTCCGAACGGCCTGCGCCATCTCTCTGGTGACGATGGTTTTGCCGACCGGAAACAGGGCCAGGCCCGCCAGCTTGAAATGCCGGATGCCAAAGGGAATGCTGATGATGGAGGTGCAATTGGCAATGCCCCAGACAATATGGCGAAGAGCCAGCCAGAATCCGGCGCAGATGAACCAGACGATATTGCCCAGAAGACCGATGGCGCCGGTGCCCGGATCATCGCGGCCGGTAAGGTCGCGACGGCTGACGGCTTCCCTGCCAAAGGGAAGGAAGGCCGTTTGCCCGATGACAAAACAGGCTTTGCTCCTCTGTCCCCTTTTCCTCTCAAGGGACGCAAGGATCGCAACGCCATGCTTTCACCGCATCTGGTCGATTTGCTTCGTCAGTGGTGGCGCGAAGGCAGGCGGCGCGGGGTGACGTTGCCACATGGCTGGCTGTTCTCCGGTCACAACGGCACGGACCCGATCTCGGCCCGCCAGTTGCACCGCGTCGTGCAGGAAGCGGCCGAACGCGCCGAGATTCACAAGCAGGTGAGCCCGCATACGCTGCGGCATGGATATTAACCGTAGGCCTCGACAAGCGCGAGTCTGGCACACCAACAATGAGCATACGGTCCGCTATCTCGGCGTCGACGTTGATGATGCCCTGACGCTGCGGGATCGCGCAGCCCGGCAACCGCACGGCTAGGCTATAGTTGGTATGATCCCGCCTTCGACCCGCAGCGCCGCGCCGTTCGTCGCCGCAGCGAGCGGACTTGCGATATAGGCGACCATTGCGCCGACTTCATCTGCCTCGATCAATCGCTTGATGAGCGACAGCGGACGGAGTTTGGTGAAGAATTCGGCTTCCTGTTCGGCCTCCGGCGCATCCCTGTTATCGACAACCGAGCGAATGAAATCGGCAATGCCTTCCGAACGGGTTGGTCCGGGGAGGATGCTGTTGACCGTGACTCCTGTACCTCGGGTGTGTTCGGCAAGGCCGCGCGAAATGGAAAGCTGAGCTGACTTTGTCATACCGTAATGGATCATTTCGGCGGGCGGCAGCAGGCCGCTTTCGCTGGCAATGAAAATAACACGGCCCCAGTTTCTCTTCAGCATTCGGGGGAAATAATGCCGGGCGAGGCGTGCACCGCTCACAACATTCACCTCAAACAGGTGATGCCAGTCCTCGTCCTGGATATCAGCAAACGCCTTGGCTTCGTAAATGCCGAGATTGTTGACGAGAATGTCGGTGTCGGGAACGGCCGCGATCAGAGTGGCGGCACCTTGGGCTGTCGCAGGATCGGCAAGGACGGGATTTACGCTGCCCCCAATCTCGGCGGCGGCGGCCTCGAGTTTGGCTTGGTTGCGACCGGTGATGGTGACAGCGACACCCTCGGCAGAGAGGCGTTTGGCGATTGCCAGGCCGATCCCTGCGGTCGATCCGGTCACGATGGCGGTCTTGCCGTTGAGTTTGAGATCCATGGTTGACTCCTGAAAGTGGCGATCAATTGGCCCATGAAATAGACATCCTCCCTATTGATGCCTAGAATGAACCTCATCATTTCAGAAGTGAATTTAAATCATGGATAACCGATTTGGCGATATCGAGATATTCCTGACCGTTGCGGCGGAGGGCAGCTTTGCAGATGCCGCGCGCGCGCTGCGTCTCACCCCGTCGGCGGTCAGCAGATCCATTGCCCGGCTGGAAAAGCGGCTCGCCGTCACGCTGCTGCGGCGGACAACGCGCGCCTTGGCATTGACGGCTGAAGGCGCATCCTATCGCGACCGGATGAGCGCCCTGATTGCAGACATGGCCGAAGTTGAAGGGAATCTGCGTCAGGCAAATCAGGGGCCCCGCGGGTTGCTGCGCATTAATGCCTCGCCATCCTTCGGAGTTACATGCCTCATCCCGGTTCTTCCCGGTTTTGCCGAAAGCCATCCGGCTGTGAAGGTCGAACTGACGCTTACCGACAGCATCGTCGATCTGGTCGAGGAGCGGGCGGACATTGCCATTCGCATCGGCCCTCTGCGCGAGACGCGGCTGCGTGCCAAGAAGCTGGGGTACAGCCGCATGGCGCTTGTCGCCAGTCCTGAATATCTTGCGCGTCGCGGGACCCCCCGGACGCCCGACGACCTCGACGCGCATGACTGCCTGCGCTTCAGCTTTCGCCGCTCAATCGACAGTTGGCCGTTTCAAGTTGGTGATCGCATTGTGCAGAAGCCGGTGGAGGGACGCTTTTTCGGCAATTCGGGCGAGGTCGTGCGGCAAATGGCGGTTGCGGGTTGCGGCATCGCAAGACACGGCGTCTTCCATGTCGCAGCCGACATCAAGGCCGGGAGGCTGGTTGAGGTACTGGCAGACTTCAATCCCGGAGATGGCGAGGCCATTCATGCTCTTTACGCGGCAGAGGATCGTGCGTCGACGCGGATACGGGCGTTCCTTGATTATCTGGATTCAATCGAGTTGTTCGCGCGGTGATGTCAATTTATGGGGACAGGGTGAAGGATGAATTGGTGTCATTCGCAAATCGATCTCCCGCAGGCGGTCGGGCTCGTCGTTGTTGGATCATCCTATAAAGTTATGCCCGTTGAGCGGCTTGCGTGATCCCGGTAAATGCCTGGACGAGCGCGTCGAACGTGAACCTGTAGCGGCTGCCGTTTCGGAGGTCCTCGTGCATCACGATCCACACCGGCAGGGGCAGATCGAATAAGTCTGCCAGCACGCGGCAAAGATCCGTGTCGCGCCTGGCAACGGCGGTCTGGCAAATACCGATGCCGAACCCGGCGCGAATGGTTTCGAACTGTGCCGCCGCATCGTCGACGCGCAGGGCGAACATTGAGCGTTCGATCCCAGGCAAATGGCGCATGCCGGCCCTGGTGAACGGCGTTTCGGCATCAAAGCCGATCAGATCGTGTTCGCGCAGGTCTTCGAGCCGGTTGGGCCAACCTCTTCGCTCGAGATAGCTGCGGTGTGCGTGGAGACCAAGACGGACGGAGCCGACGCTCTTCGCCACCAGCGATTTCTGCTCGGGTTGCGTCATACGTATCGCGATGTCGGCCTGGCGTTGCAGCAGGTCGTCAAGGTCGTCGGTCAACGCCAGCTCGAAGTTCAGCCCGGGTTGCGCTTGTCGCAGGCTGGTCAGGATCGCCGGCAGGTGGTGTGTCCCCACCGCCTGGCTGGCGGTGATGCGCACCGTGCCCTCCGGCATTCCCGGCGCGCCTTCGGCAGATCTGCGGAGCGCTTCCGCCGCGGAGAGAAGGGCTTCGGCGTGCGGGCGCAGCGCCAACGCGTGATCGGTGGCTGACAGACCCCGCTGCGAGCGTACGAACAGCTTGGCGCCGATCGCCTGCTCCAGCGCATCAATGTGGCGGGCAATGCTGGGCTGGGTCATCCCAAGTGCGCGCGACGCGGCCGACAGCGAGCCCTGTTGCAGCACCGCTGCGAAACTGCGGTAGACATCCCAACTTGGCTCTTTGCTCATCTATTTTCGTATAGCATCTGTACGAAATACGGCAATTCCCGTTTACTGGGATCCGCTTCATCCTACCTCCACACAAGCATGGAGGCGAAAGATGAAGAAGACAGCTTTGGTTCTGGGGGCGACGGGTGGGGTCGGCGGTGCTGTGATGCGTCGTCTGATCGCAGGCGGCTGGAGCGTCAGGGCGCTGACCCGCCGTGCCAATGTCGACTTCCCGGAGGGATGCGAGGCGGTGACGGGGGATGCTATGGATGGGGTTGCGGTCGCATCGGCGGCCGAGGGCGCGTCGGTCATCGTCCATGCGGTCAACCCGCCGGGCTATCGCGACTGGGATCGCCTGGTCCTGCCGATGCTGGACAACACGATCCGCGCCGCGTCGGCGAGCGGAGCGCGCATCCTACTGCCGGGAACGGTTTATAATTTCGGGCCAAACGCGTTCCCGAACATTGACGAAGGTGCACCGCAGATGCCGAAGACCCGCAAGGGCAAGATCCGCGTGGAGATGGAGCAGCGGCTCCGCGCGGCTGCCGAACAGGGACGGTGCACGGCTTTGATCGTCCGGGCGGGCGATTTTTTCGGCCCCGGCGCGGCCAATAACTGGTTCGGACAGGGGCTGGTGACTCCCGGGGCTCGCCCCAAGGTCATCCGCAACCCGGGCTCGCGGGGTGTCGGCCATCAATGGGCGTATCTGCCCGACGTCGCCGAAACCATGGTCCGGCTGCTGGAGCGCGCGGATCTGCCGGCCTTCGGCTCATTCCATATGGAGGGTCACTGGGATCACGACGGGCGCCAGATGGTGCAGACCATTGCCCGCGTGCTCGGGGATCCCGTTGTTCCGATCCGCCCGCTGCCATGGTGGCTGCTCCGCGTCGCCGCGCTGGTGGCGACCACGCCGCGCGAGATGATGGAGATGCGCTATCTCTGGCAACAGCCGGTCCGCCTGACCAACGCCCGGCTCGTGGCTGCACTGGGTGGTGAGCCCCGGACGCCGCTTCTGGAAGCGGTGCGCACCACGCTGAGCGATCTGCAGTGCATTTGAGGGCGCCGCAAGCATAGCGGCGCTTGGGTCCGCCCCGCATAGCCCGATTATACGTAGCTTTGCGCCATAGAGGGTGGGGCAGAAGTGCTTATGAAGGGTCCTGCAAACAGAATGGGGCGGGCGCCAGGTGGTCGGACAAAGCAACCAACCAGATCTTGCCAAAGTCACGTAAAGGGGGAGCCTTTGTCATGCTGCATCATCGCGCCAGACTGCCACTGTCCCATGCCTTATGGACCGGTTCACTTTTGATCAGCGTCGCATTTGCGCTGCCCGCCTTTGCCAAACCTGCTCCGGCGGTGGATCTTATTCTGCACCATGGCCGGGTGTTGACCGTGGACAAGGCCTTCTCGATCCGCTCGGCTGTCGCGATCAAGGGGGAGCGTATTGTCGCGACGGGCGGCGAGGAACTGCTGCGACGCTATAAGGCGAATAAAGTCATCGACCTTGGCGGGCGTACGGTTCTGCCCGGCTTTACCGACACCCATCTCCACCCCTATCCCGTGGCCCCAAGCGATATTCCCGTCGCCAGCGCGCATTCGGTCGCCGAAGTGCAGGCGATGCTGCGTGAGAAAGCCAAGGCGTTGGGACCGGGGCAATGGATTACAGGATCGCAGTGGCAGGAAGCCAATCTGGTGGAGAACCGCAATCTTTCCCGCGCCGATCTCGATGCTGCCGCGCCCGATAATCCGGTGTGGCTGGTGCGGGCGGGGGCGCATTCGGGCGTTGCCAATTCGGCGGCGCTTAAAATCGCGGGGATCGACCGCGACACGCCTGATCCCAAATCTGGTCTGATCGAGCATGATGCCAAGGGCGAACCCAATGGCATCATCCGCGAAAGTCTTGATCTGGTCCGTCGGCATATCCCGCCGCCCACATGGGAACAGATGCGGCCTGCCAATATCGCCTGGCTCAAATCGATCCTGGCGCTGGGCATTACCAGCTTTTTCGACGCCAGCGGCAGCTTCAATGACGAACCGCTCGACAAGGGCGGTATCGCCAATCCGCCCCCGACCCTCACTTTCCGCCGCGCGCAAGCGCTTTATGCGGAGATGGGCGCCGAGTTGCCGCGCATCACCATGTATATCGACCATGCCGGAGCTCAAAGACTCAAGGCTTTTGGCCACCACACCGGCTATGGCGATGAACATGTTCGCCTTGGCCCGATTGGCGAGATGAGCGTGGATGGCGGCTTTACCGGGCCGACGGCCTGGTTGCTCGCCGATTACAAGGGCCAACCCGGCTTTCGCGGCAAGGGGCGGATGACCGACGCTGAAATTCTGGAACTGACCCAAAGTGCCGCTGCACTGGGTTGGCAGATGGGCGTCCATGCCATTGGTGATGCGGCCATCGTGCAGGCCGTCGATGCCTATGCCAAAGTGCTTGATAGCCAGAAGCTGACCGGCAAGGACCATCGCTGGTTTCTCGATCATTTCACCATCATGCCGCCTGATGCCACCATGGCCACGATGAAAAAACACGCCATCGCCATCGCCCAGCAGCCCAATTTCCTCTACAATCTCGAAGGTCGCTATGAGGCGACGCTCGATGACTGGCGGCTGGCCCATAACAATGCAGTGGTGACTCCGGCGCACAAGTTCGGCCTGTTCATGGCCTTTGGCAGCGACAATTTGCCGGTCAACCCCATGGTGGGTCTCTACGCTGCCATCACGCGCAAGGGGCCTTCGGGCCGGGTGCATGGTCCAGAGGAAGCCATTGGCCGCAAGGAAGCCATTCGCCGCTACACCGCCGATGGTCCATTTCTGTCGTGGGAAGAAGGCACCAAGGGCACGATCGAAAAGGGCAAATATGCCGATCTGATCGTGCTGCCCTTCGATCCGCTGACGGCGGCGCCCGAGGTCATTCTGGCGGGCAGGGTGGATATGACATTCCTGGGCGGCAGGTTGGTTTATCAAAGATAGGCGGCCTAGGGCGTAAACAGCGCTTCGGAGGCGCTGTTTGGCCATTGACGGGCCGTCCTTCTGGTCGGCGATGGAAAGCGAGGGCCCCGTGAGGCCCTGAGTACTTGGGCTGCATCACTTGTTGTTCAAGATTTCAGTCCGCATTGCGCGCAGGTCGAGCCCCAGCCGTTTGGTGCGGTAATAGAACGTCTTACGCGGGATGCCCAGCAGGCTGATCGCGCGGGCGATTTCGCCTTTCGCCTCCATCAGCGCCTGCCGGATCGCCGCGCTTTCAAACGCGTCGATGCGTTCGGGCAATGAGGCAATCCCCTTGCCCGAGGGGCTGTCCCTGTGCCCTTCCAGCCCCAGACAGAAGCGTTCCGCGAAATTTTCCAGTTCGCGCAGATTGCCCGGCCACTCCCTTGCGCACAATTCATGGATGCTGTCATCGACCGGCGGGGCCGCCCGCTTCAGCCTTTCGGCCGCCTGGTTCAGGAAATGGGTAAAGAGCAGGGGTATGTCCGCCCTTCTTTCCCGCAGCGGCGGCATGCGCAGCGGCACCCCGGCGATCCGGTGATAGAGCGCGTCCGAGATCCTGTCCCGCCCGCCTTCGTCCATGCTGGCCATGATGCGGGTGTCGATGGCTTCGGGCTGGCGCGTTTCCAGCCCGATGGCCCGTTTTTCGGCAAATTGCGCCAGCCTGCTTTGCAATTCGCCGCCGGCCTGATCCAGATTGTCGAGGAACAGTGTGCCGCGATGGCAGGTGGAGAGGAGGCCGCCGCGGGCAAACATCTCCTTTTCGATAATGGCGGCCGGAATGACCGCGCAATCCACCGTCAGGAAGCGATGCCTTGAACGCGCGCTGGTGCGATGGATGCAGCGGGCAAAAAGTTCCTTGCCGGTGCCGGTCTGACCCTCGATCACAAGATCGATGTCGCTCTGGCCCAGCACGGGGATCATGTCGCGCAGTCGCCGGATCATGGGGGTTTCGCCCAGAATCGCGTGGTGGGCCGCGCTTTGTGCCGCCTGTCGCAACGCCCGGTTTTCCAGTGCCAGCCTGCGCGCCTTGGTCGCCCGGCCGACCGCGGCCAGCAGTGCATCGGGGGCAAAGGGTTTCTCGATGAAATCCCACGCCCCGGCCTTGAGCGCGTCCACCGCCATCTGGACATCCGCGTGGCCCGAAATCAGCAGCACGGGAAGATCGCGGTCGCGTTCCTGCAACAGACGGAACAGGTCCACCCCGGACATGCCGGGCATGCGGACATCGGAAATGACGATGCCGTCAAAATCCGAGCCGATCACCCGCGCGGCCTCGGCCCCGCCGGCAAATTCCATCACGCCATAACCGGCAAGAGACAGCAGCTGGGTGGTTGCCTCGCGCAGATCGTCATCGTCGTCCACAAGGGCAACGCTGGGTAGGGCGGCGGGCGTGCGGCTCATGCCGCGCGCCTCATCGCCATGGCGAAACAGGCGCCCGTTGCCCCCGGCCGGTCGACATGGCGCAGCGACCCGCCCGCATCGGCCATGATGTCCTGCGAGATGACCAGCCCCAGGCCAAGCCCATCGGGACGGCTGGTGACAAAGGGGATGAACAATTGCCGTTTCACCTCTTCGGTAATGCCGGGGCCATTGTCGGCGATGGTCAGTGTGACGCTTTCATCCGTCGGCATCAGATCCACCGTGATGGCCGGAGATGGCACCTCGCGAAGAGCCTGCGCCGCATTTTGCAGCAGGTTGACCAGCACCTGCTCCAGCCTGACCCTGCCGCCTTCGACCTGGCAGCTTGCCGCCAAGCTCTCATGCGGCAGGGTGATGGAGATGCCCTTCAACTGCTCCTTGAGGATCAGCAGAGCGCCCTCGATCACCTCGCCAATGGCCACGGGGCTGAGATCGGTCGCGCTGCGGCGGGAAAACCCCCGCAGTTCCGATGTCACCGCGCCGATGCGGTCGGCAAGGCGGGCAATCGATGCCAGATTTTTGTGGACCATCCCGTTTTCGCCGCGCTCCAGCAGCATCCGGCTGGTATCGGCATAGGTGCGGATAGCGGCCACGGGCTGGGCCGTTTCATGCGCGACGCTGGCGGTGATCTGGCCCAGAGAGGCCAGACGGTTGGCCTGTCGCAACCCTTCGCGCAGATCCGCTGCGCGGGCCTCGAGCGCGGCGCGTTCGTCCATTTCGCGGCGCAGGTCCGCCGTGCGGTCGGCCACGGCCTGTTCCAGCTCTTCGGTCCGCGCCATGCGTTCCCGTCCGCGTTCGCGCCACATCCACATCACCGCCGCCATGGCCAGCACCATCGCCGCGGCCAGCATAGCGGCGCCCTCTGCGAGAAGGGTCACCCGTTCGACCGGGCGCAGAAGATTGATCGTCCACCCCGGCTGCGCCAGAGCGCCGCGCAGCAGGATCATCCGCTTGCCCTCAAGGCGCGGCCCATCGTCATCAAGGCGGAACGGCGCGAAACGTGCGGGCGTGGGGGGCAGCATGGATTCGGCATCGAAACTGGCCAGCGCCGCGCGGGAGAGGGGGCGCGTAAGGGCAAAGCGCCATTGCGGTTGGCTGGTCACCAGAATGATGCCGTTGGGTTCGGTGACAAAGGTGGCATCATCGCCCTTGGCCCATGCGTTTTCAACGGCGTCGAATTCCAGCTTGATCGCCACCACGCCGCCCTGCGGGGTGCGCTGGGCGATATAGAGGCCGGGGCGGCGGCTGACCGTGCCCATGGCGAAATGGCTGGCGCTCCCCTTGGCCAGAGCGTCGCGGACATAGCGGCGGGTGCTGTAATCGGTGCCGACAAAGCTTTGGGGTGATCGCCAGTTGCTGGCCGCGATGGCCGTGCCGTCGTGCGCGATGACATAGATGATCGGTGCGCCCGTGGTCTTGACCAGCTCCTCCAGCTTGCGGTTGAGCGCATCGCGGGCGACCATATTGCCCTGAAGCGCGGCGGCCACATCGCGGTCATCGGCAAGCGCGATGGGGAGCAGGCGGAAGCGAGCGATCTCGCTGGTGATCAGCGCCTTTCGCATGGCCATGTCGGTGCGGGCGGTTTCCATCTCCTGTACCATGCCTCGATGCCGGACCAGCATGTGGGCCAGGGTCGCCGCCATGGCTGCCGCGATCAGGCTGATGATTGCCCAGCGCATCGGGCGGGAATGATTCGCAGGGTGCATGGGGTGATTTTAGCCCGGTACGGGCGATGTGCCAATATTTGCACTTTGGCTGTGCCGGAGTATGTCATAAGTTGCCCATAACAAAGTCGGAGTATTGGCATAAATAACTGAATAATAATAAATATAATGCATTCTCTCCACGCCTTTTTTCCGCATCCCGCCCGGCCATAGGCTGGGGCAAGGCCACGAACCCACAGAAGGTTCGCCACGGCCCAAGGAAAGGACTGAAGGCCAAGCCATGCATCACATTGCCCCTGCAGGCGCCAGCGCGTCGCCCTCCGACATGCGCCGCCCCTGGTATGGACATCTCTATGTCCAGGTTCTGTTTGCCATTGCCGGGGGTGTTCTGCTCGGCCATTTCCACCCCCAATGGGGCGAGGCAATGAAGCCGATTGGCGATGCCTTCATCAAACTGGTCAAGATGATCATTGCCCCGGTCATCTTTCTGACCATTGCGACCGGGATAGCGGGCATGCGCGATCTGGCCTCGGTGGGCCGGGTGGCGGGCAAGGCCTTTGCCTATTTCCTGACCTTCTCCACGCTGGCGCTGTTTGTCGGGCTGATCGTGGCCAATGTTGTCCGTCCCGGCGCGGGGCTGAACATCGACCCGGCCACGCTGGATGCCGCCAAGGTGGCCGATTATGCCGAAAAGGCCCATGAAACCACGGTCACCGGCTTTCTGGTGGGCATCATCCCGGACACCTTCGTGGGCGCCCTGTCCGAGGGCAGCATCCTGCAGACGCTGTTCGTGGCGATCCTGTTCGGCACCAGCCTTGCCCTGCTGGGCGAACGCACCGAGCGCCTTGTGGGGGCGCTGGAGGAAGTGTCGCTGGCGATCTTCAAGGTGGTGTCGATCCTGATGCGCGCCGCGCCTTTCGGAGCCTTCGGGGCCATGGCCTTCACCATCGGCAAATATGGCACGGGGGCGCTGGTCCATCTGGCCGGGCTGGTGGCCACTTTCTATCTTACCTCGCTGCTCTTCGTGATCGTCGTGCTGGGTCTGGTTGGTTGGGCCTGCGGTTTCTCTATCTTCAAGCTGGTGGCTTATCTCAAGGATGAGCTGCTGCTCGTGCTGGGCACATCCTCGTCCGAAAGCGCGCTGCCCAGTCTGATCGAAAAGATGGAGCGGGCCGGTTGCCCCAAGTCGATCGTCGGCCTTGTGGTGCCCACGGGCTATTCCTTCAATCTGGACGGCACCAACATCTACATGACGCTCGCCGCGCTCTTCATCGCGCAGGCCTGCAATGTCGATCTCAGCCTTGGTCAGCAATTGTCGCTGCTGGCGGTGGCGATGCTCTCGTCCAAGGGTGCGGCGGGGGTGACGGGCGCGGGCTTCATCACGCTGGCGGCCACCTTGTCCATCGTGCCCAGCGTGCCGGTGGCAGGTATGGCGCTGATTTTGGGCATTGACCGCTTCATGAGCGAATGCCGGAGCCTGACCAACTTCATCGGCAATGCGGTGGCCACAGTCGTGGTCTCGCGCTGGGAAGGCCAACTGGACACGGCGCAACTGGCGCTTGCCCTTGATGGCGGGGCCGCAACGAGCGCGCCGTTCGCCCCGGCGCCCTTAACCCCCGAGCAGGCCCCTCAGGCCGCAGAATAAAAAGACAAAGGGGTGGCGCCAAGACCGCCCCGACTGACCGGAGAGTTCCCCCATGACCAGTTTCCCGCGACGCCCCGGCGGCGGCGCTGCCCTTTTGCTCGCCCTTTTTTCCGGTGCTGCGGCCCATGCGCAGGTGGTCGGCCCGCCCGATCGCATCAGCCAGGCGCTGGCTGCGCCCCTGTCCGAAGCCTATCCGGCCGATGGCGCGGGCGATGGTGTGACCAGCGCAGGTTATAACCAGTCCCGCTGGGTCGAGGATTGGAGCAGGCTGCGCGATCCGGCCAAACGGCGGAGCGCGATCGACCACCTCAAATTCATTCCGGTCGATGCGGCGGGCGATATCTACGTCACGCTATCGGGCGAATTGCGGCTGCGCGTGAATGAGACCACCAACCCGGATCTGAAAGATGCGCAGGCCCAAAGGCAGGATATCGCCCGCATCGTGGGCGGGGCGGATCTGCACATCGGATCGCATGTCCGCGTCTATGCCGAACTGGCCCATGCGGGTATTTCGGGGCGCAATATCGGCACGCCCTCGGGCTATCTGGACAACAGCGCCATCGTTCAGCAATCCTTTGCCGATGTCACCGCCAAGGTGGCAGGGGTCAAGCTGGGGGTCCGCTATGGCCGCCAGACTTTTTCCGACGGGCCGAATCTGCTGCTGGTCCCTCGCGACAACAACACGATCTTTCTGTCCTATAACGGCTTTCGGGGCTGGGCCAAGGCGCGCCATATGCGGATCGACGTGTTTGATTTCACCCCCACTCGCCCCGGACAGCAGGGGGCGGGCGACGATCTGAACAAGGATACGCGCCGGTTTTCGGGTATTTCGGGAGGCTTGCGCATCCCCAATGACTGGCTGGGTGGATCGAAGCTCTATCTCGATCCCTTTTACTGGCGCCTGCGCAACACGGCGGCGGTCTGGGGGCCGACAACCGCCCATGAGATGCGCGAATTCTACGGCCTGCATCTGTGGGGAGATGCCGGGCCGGTCAATCTCGACTGGACCGTCAACTATCAGGGCGGGCAGTATGACAATCGCCAGATCGCGGCCTGGCAGGTGCTGATGGCGCAATCCTATCGTCTTGGACGCGACCGCTCGGCGCCGCGCGTTGGCTTTCATGCCGATTATGCCACCGGCGGCGGGGCCTATGGTTCGGGTAAGCTCAAGACCGCGCTCGCGCCCTTGGGCAACAACATCTATTACAGCTATCAGCTCTATGCCACGCCGACCAACCTGATCGCTATTGCGCCCAATTTCAGTTTCCAGCCCGCATCGAACCTGCGCGTATCGCTGGAATATCAGTTTTCATGGCGCGAAACGGTTCATGACGCGGTCTATCGCGCCAATGGCACGGCCTTTGCCGGAACCCAGAATGCGGCAGGGCGCAAGATCGCCGAAACGGCCCGCGCGCAGGCTGTCTGGACCTTGTCGCCCCATGTTTCCGTGACCGGCCGGTATGAGCATCTCCATGCCGGTCCGGCGCTGACCAATGCCGGTTTCAAAAGCTCGGATTTCTTTGCCGGCTGGATCAGCTTCCGCTTCTGAAGAACAGGAGGATATTATCACACTGCATGGCTACGGCACGGCAAGAGCGCTCCTGAGCGATCCGCTGACCAACAAAGGCACCGCCTTTACACAGGAGGAGCGTGACCATTTTGGCCTCCATGGACTGTTGCCGCCCCATGTCGGCACGCTGGAGGCCCAGATCGAGCGGCGGCGGCGCGCGCTTGATGCGCTGCCCGACGATTTCCATCGCTATATTTTCCTGCGCGAGCTTCAGGACGCCAATGAGATCCTGTTTCAGGCGCTGGTGCAAAGCGATCTGCCCCATATGCTGCCGCTGGTCTATACGCCAACGGTGGGCGAGGGGTGTCAGCGCTTCAGCGAAATCTGGCGCAAGGTGCGGGGCTTGTTCATCTCATGGCCCAATCGCGATCGGATCGAGCATATGCTGGCCAATCCCGCGTTTGACCGGGTCAAGGTGATCGTGGTTTCCGATGGCGAGCGTATTTTGGGGCTGGGCGATCAGGGTGCGGGAGGGATGGGCATCCCTATCGGCAAGCTGGCGCTCTATACGGCCTGTGCGGGGATACATCCGGGCGAGGTGCTGCCGATCCTGCTGGACGCAGGCACCGACAATGCGGCGCTGCGTGATGATCCGCTCTATGTGGGCTGGCGCCATGCGCGCGTGCGGGGCGATGATTACGACCATTTCGTCGATCAGTTTGTGGATGCCGTGGCCCGGCGCTGGCCGCATGTGGTGTTGCAATGGGAGGATTTTGCAGGCGCCAATGCCTGGAAACTGCTCGACCGGCACAGGGCAAGGCTGCCCTCCTTCAACGATGACATTCAGGGCACCGCTGCCACCGCCGTAGGCACCCTGATGGCCGCCGTCCGGCGCGTTGATCGCCCGTTGCAGGATCAGCGGATCGTGATGTTCGGCTTCGGGGCGGCCGGGGCGGGCATAGCCGACCTGCTGGTTCAGGCCATGGTGGAGGATGGCGCAAGCCCGGAGCAGGCGCGCGCCGCCATTTGGCCAGTGGATCGTATGGGGCTGGTCATGGAAGGGCAGGGCGGCCTTTCCCCCGCCCAGCGCCGCTATGCCCGCCGTCCGCAGGATATTGCCGGATGGGGTTGTGAGAGCGATGCCGCGCCTTCGCTGGCCGCCGTGGTGCGCCATGTCGGGGCCGGCGTGCTGGTGGGCACATCGGGTCAGCCGGGCGCTTTTTCCGAAGAGGTTATCCGCGCGATGGCCTCGGCCTGCGATCGGCCCGTGGTCTTTCCCCTGTCCAATCCGGTCTCGCATTGCGAAGCCCATCCCGCTGATGTGCTGGCATGGAGCGAGGGGCGGGCGATCATCGGCACGGGCAGCCCCTTTGCCGTCGAGGGCATCACACAGGTCAACAATGTCTATGTCTTCCCGGGCATCGGCCTTGGCGTTCTGGCGGCCCGTGCATCGCGGGTGAGCGACGCGATGTTTCTGGCCGCGGCACGTACCATTGCGGGGATGAACGGGAACGGCCCCCTCCTGCCGCCTGTCGAAAGGCTGCGTGATGTCGCGCTCGAGGTGGCTTGCGCGGTCAGCCAATGCGCAGGAGGCCCCGGCCGGGCCGAGATTGCCGCCATGATGTGGGAGGCGCAGTATCCGGGCGCATGCGCTTCGAGATGATGGTTGAGATTCAGGCTGCATTTGGGGAGCCGCTTTTCCAGCGGCAATCAACATGCTGCGCAGCAAAGGCGGCATTTAAAAGCCCGGTCGATGCAGGAGCGGCGGCCCTGCGGAACCGCCAGCGGGGATCGACCGCATAGCCCAATGCGGCCTTGATTCGTTGAGCAAGGTGCTGGCCGTTGCACGGAAACCATGGGCGGTTACGTCGTCCTTGCTGTAACCCATACGACGCATCGCGGCGTTGAGCGTGTTGTCGGTGATCGGGCGCTTGTCGGAGCGTACGCTGGGGAACAGGTAGCGTCCTGATCCGGTGAGCGGGTGAAGCTCCTTAAGGATGTCTATAACCTGATCGGTTAAAGGGACCCGGTGCAACCGTCGCATCTTCGTCTTTTCCGCATGGATGATCCAGATGCGCCGCTCAAGGTCGAACTCGCTCCATTCCGCGCTTCGCAACTTGCCAGGTCTCACGAAGACGTGCGGGGCCGTGCACAGCGCCAGCCTTATGGCAGGTTGCCCATCATAGGCATTAATGGCCCGCAGCAGTCCGCCCAGAACTTCGGGATCAGTAACCGCCGCGTAATGTTTCGTCTTGGGTGTGACGAGCGCACCTTTAAGATTGGCCGAGACATCATACTGCGCGCGGCCCGTGGCGATTGCATAGCGGAAGATTGTGCCGAACGTGCTGCGGAGGCGATTGGCGGTCTCATGGCACCCGCGCAATTCGATTTTTCTAAGCACATCAAGCAATTCAGGCGCCGTCAGTTCCGTGATGGGGCGGTCGCCGATATCGGGCTTGGCAAAATCGAGCAGCCAGCGCAGCTTGGATATGGTCGAGATCGAGCGACCGTCTCTCTCAAGCTTGCCGAGCCATTCCTTGCTGATCGCCTGAAATGTATCCTGCGAGCGGGCCCGTTCGTCGCGCTGCTTGTCCTTGCGGATCTGGGCAGGATCATGGCCCTCTGCCAGGGCCTCACGGGCGGCAGCCCTCATGGCCCGGGCCTTGGCGAGCGGCAGGTCGGGATAGTTCCCGAGAGACAGAGTTTTCTGCTTGCCCCCGAAGCGGTAATTAAATCGCCAGAGCCGTCCACCTGTCGGCATGATGAGCAGGCAAAGCCCTAGCTCATCGCTCAATTTGTAGGGCTTATCTTTTGGTTTTGCGGCATTAATTGCCAGTGCGGTGAGAGCCATGATGGTATCGTCCTGATGGTGTGATTGCGCATACCAACAAGAGTACCATCAGATGGTCCGGGTACAACCGGACCCGCCCGGACATTACCGGACTAGCGGTCCGGAAAAAATGGCAGAATTCTGCCATTTTTGGATGTCTTAGGACGGTCTGGAAGGGGGCAATGGTGCCTGGGGACGGGATCGAACCGCCGACACCGTGATTTTCAGTCACGTGCTCTACCAACTGAGCTACCCAGGCATTACCATTTTTACCGTTTAGGAGAGGATGTTGTCATCGCCTCGCTGCCGGTGGACGGGCCTATGGCTAACCGGATCGGTCTTGGCAAGCCAAAAAAACACCTTTGATGAAACTTATTTGTCATCCTCCCCATTTGCGGGGTTTCCGGGCAGGGCATAGCCGTCCGACAGCCACTGCATCAGGTCGCGATCGCGGCAACGGGTTGAGCAAAATGGCTTATGTGATTCGCTGCGGGGCTTGCCGCAGACCGGGCATTTGCGATTTTGTTGGGTCATAATGTCACCGCCTGCGCGAATCCGCCGTCCAGAGCAAGACCCGCATCTTCCTGAAATTCCAGCCGCCGCCCGCTGCGCTGGGCCAGTTCCTCGCGCCATGCAGGCGTGATGGCCGCCATCACCGAGGGATGGGCGCGCAGCAGCAGCACCCCGGCTTCCTCGACCCTTTCGGCCCTGCGCAGCAAGAGACGCGCCGCCGCACCCGCCCGCGCATGGGTCAGCCGCGCCAGCAGTGAAGGCCGCTCCATCCGCGCCACGATCTGCACAAAGCCGAAGCCGTTCATCGCTGTGCGCTCGTGCGTCCAGCCTTCCAGCGCCTGCGCCAGCACGGTATCGACCGCCTGCCGCTCGGCCTTGGCCTCCAGCGTGGGGAAATCAATGCCGATGGAGCCGCCCAGATCGAGCCGCCTGATGGTCGCCGCCACCGCCTCGGCCGCCGCCAGCGCCAGCGCGGCAGGGGGCAGGGGGCCGTCGACATCGATCACCGTCATCGCGGGCGTGGGCGAAAGCACCAGCGCGCCGCCGGCAAAATCGACCGCCCCGCTCCATGCCTCGCCCCACACATCCTCCCACACGCCGGAGGGGAACTGGCGCACCACGCGCGCGTCGGGCAGAATATCGGCAAGGCGAGGGGCAGGGCGCAGCGGCGCATCGCAGGGGCGCGAATGGGCCAGCTTATAGCGCCCGGTTTCGGCCATGGCGCTGCGCAGGATTTCGATGCGTATGGGCGCGCCCTCGCTTGCCTCGCGCGGCAGGCGGTCGACAAGCGCCTCCTCGCCGCTGCTGAGGCGCAGGACGCCCCGGCGCGACCCGGCCGCGCGGCGGATCAGGATCGCGTCCTCAACCTGACCCGGCGCGGCGCGTCCGGGCCAGTCGATCTTGGCAGCCACCACTTCGGCTCCATCGAGCAGCACCGCGCGATCCTCGCCGATGCCTTGCTCGATCAGCCACATGGGCGCTTAATCCAGGGGATAGGAGGCGGCGCGCAGCAGCGCCCGCGTTTCATACAAAGGCAGGCCGATCACACCGGAATGGCTGCCCGACAGGCGCCGGATCAGTGCTTCGGCCCGGCCCTGAATGGCATAGCCGCCCGCCTTGCCCAAGCCTTCGCCGCTGGCGATATAGGCCTCGATTTCCTGATCGGTCAGGTTTTTGAAGATAACCAGCGTCTCAACCTGCTTGACGCGCTCGCGCCCGTCGGGGCCGATCACGCAAACCGATGAGATGCACAATTGCCGCCGCCCGGAAATCGCGCGCAGCATTTCGCGCTGCAATTCCACAGTATCGGCCGGAGGCAAAACCCGCCGCCCCAGCGCCACCGATGTGTCGCCCGCAATCACGACCTCATCGCTCGCGCGATCCACCGCCCGCGCCTTTTCCACCGCAAGACGGCGGGCATAGGCGCGCGGCAATTCGCCCTTCAGCGGCGTTTCGTCAATGTCGGGGCTGGCGATCCGGTCGGGCACCACGCCCAGACGCGCCAAAAGATCCCGCCGCCGGGGCGAGGATGATGCCAGAACAAGCCGCAAAGGCCCGGCCTCAATAAGAGCCGGGGCCACCGCGACCGGGCATGAAGCGATAGGTGATACGACCCTTGGTCAGGTCATAGGGGGTCAGCTCGACCAGCACCTCGTCGCCCACCAGCACGCGGATGCGGTTCTTGCGCATCTTGCCTGCGGTGTGGCCGAGGATCTCGTGATCGTTCTCCAGCCGCACGCGGAACATCGCGTTGGGCAGCAGTTCGACCACTTGGCCGCGCATTTCGAGCAGTTCTTCTTTCGCCATCCGTAAACTTCGGTTCTCTAATAAGAGGGGAGATTGGCGCGCGCCATAGACGCAGATACGGCAAAAGGAAAGCCAAACTCGCGCAAGGTATGCCCAGTTGTGCCAGTAAGCCGCGAAAATGTAGCGTGGATGCGACAATATGTTACCTTGCCGCGCTTGCGAAGGGGCGGCCTAAACGGCATCCGCATAGCCCTGACAGCCATACCAATCATAAGGTTCTGTCTCAGGGAGTATCCGTTTTGCGCAAGTTTGCCCGCAAGTTCACCGCCAAGTTCGGGGTCGCCAGGTTTGGGTATGTCCCGGTATCGCTGGTTTGGGTGATGGCCTCCGGTGGGTCTGTGCTGGCCCAGACGCAAGCTGCGCCTCTGGCGGTGGAAGCCGCGCCGCTTGCCGCCGCTGATACACCTGTGGCTGAAGCGCCCGCAGAAGGCGCCTCCGACGATGCCACGACCACGTCGACCAAAACGCCGGTAACGCGCGGGCGTGAGATCGTGGTTGTGGCCGACCGGATCAAGGGACAGGTTGAGGCGCCCCAGCCCCCCGTGGCGGTGTTCGATGAAGAAGACATTGCCGCCTATGGCGCAACCACGGTGGACGACCTGATCACCGCCATCTCGCCCCAGACCGGCAGCGGGCGCGGGCGGGGGGCGTCCGGCCCGGTCATTCTGGTCAATGGCCAGCGCATCACCAATTTCCGCGAAATGATGAATTACCCGCCGGAATCGATCCGCCGGGTCGAAGTCCTGCCCGAAGAAGTCGCGCTGCGGTTTGGTTACAGCGCCGACCAGCGGGTGGTGAACATCATCCTGAAAGATCACTATCAGGCCCGCACGGTCGAGGCCGAACTGGCCCTGTCGGACAGCATCGGCGCCAATACGCTCAAGGGCATGGCCTCGGTGCTGAAAATCGACAAGGGCAAGCGGATGAACCTGACCGTCAAGGCCGACCGCACCAATCCGGTCACCGAGGCGCAGGCCAAGATCCTTCAGGCCAGCGGCACCACGCCCACCGTGGCGAGTGATCCCAGCCCGGCGGCCAATCGCACGGTTGTGTCCAATACCAAGGACTATTCGCTCAACGGCACCTATACCGCGCCCATCGGCAAGGATGGCATAGGCGGCAACATGACCTTCAACGCGCTGGCCTCGCGCGCGGATGTAACGGGGCTGGCGGGGCTTAACACCTATTCGCCCGCCACCGATGTGCTGCGCACCTTTGACGGGGCGCTGACGCGGCGCACGCTGACCGACACTTATTCGGCCGGGGCGGGGCTCAACAAGCGCCTGCTCGACTGGAACCTGTCGGCCACCGCCGACATCAGCCATGTTGACGCCACCACCACCACGGCCAACCGCGTGTCGGATAATGCCGTTCTGGCCGCTGCTCTGGCCAGCGGTATCGCGCCCAGCGGCGGCTTTACCACCGCCAAGAGCAAGACCGACACGGTGACCACGCTGGTCACGCTGAGCGGACGCCCGGTTGCCTTGCCGGCGGGCAAAATGGCCGTCACAGTCAAGGGCGGTTTCAATTACACTGCGCTCAACGCCAGCAGCACCAGCACGCTCAGTCCCACATCGAACCTGAAGCGGGGTGATGCCTCGCTGGGCGTCAATCTGGGCATTCCGCTGACCAGCCGCCGCGAACATGTGGGCGAGGCGCTGGGCGATATCACGCTTAATTTGGCGGCTTCGGCTGATCACCTGTCCGATTTTGGTGAATTGGTGGACTGGAGCGCGGGCCTGACGTGGAACGTCACCGACAAGCTGGGTTTTCAGGCCAGCTATATGTATGACGAGGCAGCGCCTTCGCTCTCCAACCTCGGCTCGCCGCTGGTGGCCACCTATAACGTCTCGGTCTATGACTTTGTAAAGAGCCAGACCGTGCTGGCGACGGTCATCACCGGGGGCAATTCGGCGCTGGTGAAGGAGCATCGCAACGACATCAAGCTGGGCATGAACTGGACGCCGCCGATCCTGAAGGGCGCGTCCAATCTGGTGGTGGAATATTTCAACAACCGGTCCAGCAATGTCACCAGCGCTTTCCCGACCACGCTGACCACCGCGATCGAGGCGGCCTATCCGGGGCGCGTGACGCGCGATGCTACCACGGGGCTGATTACTTCGATCGACCGCCGCGCGATCACTCTGGCCGAAACGCGCGATGAGCATGTGCGCTGGGGCTTTAACATCGGCGGCAATATGGGCAAGGAAATCAAGGCGCAAGGGCGCGGGCCGATGGGCATGTTTGGCGGTGGCCCCCCGCCGGGTGGCGGGCGTCCGGGCGGGCCGGGCGGAGCGGGGGGGCCGCCGCCGGGCGGCGGCATGGGCGGTCCTCCTCCGGGTGGTGGCGGTCCTGGCGGTCCGGGCGGCGGTCGCGGCGGGCGCTACGAAGGCCGCTGGAACCTCTCGCTCTATCATACCGTCTATTTCGTAAACCGGGTGCAGGTGGCGGCCAGCGGTCCTTCGCTCGATCTGCTGGGCGGCGATGCGCTCTCGGGCGGGGGTACGGCGCGACACTCGCTGGAGGGCGAGGGCGGCTTCTTTTTCAAGGGCATCGGTCTGCGCATGAACGGCACGTGGAGCGCGCCCACCCATGTCAACGGCAGCGGCGTACCCGGTTCGACCGACCTGCGCTTTGGTTCGCTCTTCAAGCTGAATACGCGGCTGTTCTTCGATCTGGGGCAGCAGAAGCGGTTGGTGAAGGAAACGCCCTTCTTCAAGGACGCGCGTTTCAGCATCGGGGCCAAGAACATCTTCAACCAGCGCCAGCGCGTGACCGACAGCAATGGCAACACGCCGCTGTCCTATCAACCGCTGTATATGGACGCGCAGGGGCGCACTATCGAGGTGGAATTCCGCAAGATGTTCTGATCGGGTTTGATGATCGGGCAAAAGTTGGGGGAGAGGCGGGCTGCGCCTCTCCCCTTTTTGCGTGATGGGGCCTATCTGGGCGGGATGGTTGACGATGCGAACAATCCGCCCGACCGCGCGGCGGACCGGTTTAATGAGGACAAGGCGGTCAGCCTGATCCGGGGCGGGGGCGAGCGGCCCGATCTTGACGCGGGCGTGGCGGCGATCCGCGAGGTGCTGGCCACCTTGCCGGTGCGGCCCGGCGTATACCGGATGCAGGATGCGCGCGGCGATGTGCTTTATGTCGGCAAGGCGCGGGCGCTGCGCAATCGCGTGGCCAATTATACGCAGGTGGATCGCCTGCCTCTGCGCCTGCAACGCATGGTGTCGCAGACACGCAGCATGACGATTGTCACCACCAACAGCGAGGCTGAGGCCCTGTTGCTGGAAGCGCAGCTCATCAAGCGGTTTCGCCCGCCCTATAACGTATTGCTGCGCGATGATAAAAGTTTTCCTTTTATTCTGCTGCGTTCCGACCATGACTTTGCGCGGATTATGAAGCATCGCGGGGCGCGTCGGGCGGTGGGCAATTACTATGGCCCCTTTGCCAGCGCCGGATCGGTCAACACCACGATCAACGCGCTGCAGAAACTGTTTCTGCTGCGAAGCTGCACAGATTCCTTTTTCAGCCGCCGCGACCGGCCCTGCCTGCTCTATCAGATCAGGCGGTGTAGCGCGCCCTGTGTGGAGCGGATCAGCAAGGAGGATTACGGCGAATTGGTGCGTCAGGCCAAGGACTTCCTTGGCGGCAAGAGCAACGCGGTTCAGCGCGAGATCGAGGCCCAGATGAGCGCGGCGGCCGAGGATCTCGATTTCGAGCGCGCCGCCATGCTGCGCGACCGTCTGCGTGCGGCCACTTTCATTCAGGGTTCGCAGGCCATCCATGCCGAGGGCTTGCCCAATGCCGACATCTTCGCCTGCGCCGAAAAGGCGGGGCAGATCGCCATCCAGGCCTTCTTCATCCGTGGCGGCCAGAACTGGGGGCACCGCGCCTTCTTCCCGGCCCGCACCGAGGGCATGGAGATGGGCGAGGTGCTGCAAAGCTTCATGGCGCAATTCTATGAGGAAGTGCCGCCCCCGCGCGTCATCCTGCTCGACCGCGCTCTGCCCGAGGCCGATCTGCTGGCCGAGGCGTTGAAGGAAGGCGCGGGCGGCAAGGTGGAAATCGCCATCCCCCAGCGCGGCGACCGCAAACGCCTGCTTGAACAAGCCGAGCGCAATGCGGTCGAGGCGCTTGATCGCCGCATGGCTGAAAGCGGCAGCAAGGCGAAAGTCTGGCGCGAAATGGCCGATTTCCTCGAACTGGACGAGCCCGTCCGCATCGAGGTTTATGACAACAGCCATATTCAGGGCCAGCACGCCCTTGGCGCGATGATATGCGCTGGGCCGGAAGGTTTCCTGAAAAACCAATATCGTAAGTGGAACATCCGCGAGGCCCAGACCAATGACGACTTTGCGATGATGCGCGAGGTGATGACCCGCCGCTTTGGCCGCGCGATGGAGGAGGACCCTGACCGCGATAAGGGCCAGTGGCCCGATTGCGTGCTGATCGATGGCGGCAAGGGGCAGATGAGCGCAGTGAAGGCGGCGCTGGAGGAACTGGGCGTCGAGGATTTGCCGCTGATCGCCATCGCCAAGGGGCCGCACCATGGCCGCGACGGGCGCGAGGTCTTCCACTTTCCCGACGGGCGCGAGAAAATGCTGCCCGTCAACTCTCCCGTCCTGTTTCACCTGCAACGCCTGCGCGATGAGGTCCACCGCTTTGTCATCGGCGCCCACCGCGAAAAGCGCAGCCGGGCGATCACCGCATCGCCGCTGGACGAAATTCCCGGCATCGGGCCTGCGCGCAAGCGGGCTTTGTTGCTGCATTTCGGCACGGCCAGTCGCGTGCGGGCGGCGTCGCTGGATGACCTCATGCGGACGCCCGGCGTGTCAGAGGCGGTGGCGCGGGCGGTGTATGATTTTTATCATCCGGGGGGGTGATTGGGGTTTCGCTGGTTTATTGAAGGTGCCTCCGGCGGGCAAAGGGCCTCGTCCCCTTGCAATCCCATTAATGGATGGCGGCGGTGGTGTCCTGTTCATGAAATAAAAGCCTGCGGCGCTGGTATGCAGCGCCGCAGGCTTTAAAAATTCAGACGCTTGGTCCGACACTTTGCGGCCACTGCACTAGCGCAACGCAGACATTAAAGGGAGCGCGAGGGTCTGGACCCTCGCATCTAAGCTCCCCTCTTAAATCCCAAACCCCGCCCCGCCCAATTCCCGCCGAGCCATCACCCCAAACAGCCCCCGCCGAACCGCCCCGCCGATCTCGATCGACACACGGCCCACAGGGCGGCGCTCGTGCCACAGGTGGGTGATCATCGGATGGGTTTCGTCGGCGCAGCTATCGACCCAGCCCAGCCCCGGCATATCCAGCATCGCCAGATTTTCGCGCTGCAACAACACGCCGGGGGAATAGGCGCTCAATGTCTCGTCATAGGCGGTCTTGAACATGAAGGCGCCCGGCTTGGTCATGAAGGTGGCCAGCATGGCGATGGGGCGCCCGTCCAGCATCATGGACAGCCGTTCGAGCCGCCCGCGCGCCGCTGCGCCATGCAGCCCTTCTCGCCACAGTGCCGTGGTCGAGGGCAGGCAGGCCAGCGCCGATCCGGCCTCGCCCTTCCACCCTGCGGCCTCCAGCTTAAGGAAATCCTTGCACCATGCCGACAGGTCGTCCTCGCCTCCATGGCGCAGAAACTCCAGCCTGCCTAATTCGGCCAGACGGTTGGCCTGACGTCGGTATTCCTTGCGCTTTTTGCCCGAAACCGCCGCTTCGAAATAGGCTTCGGGCGACAGGTCGCTCTGCAGCATCACATGCTGCTTGCGCCCGACCAGCGCGGCGTTGCGCCCTTGCTCGTTCAGCACATCGCGCAAGGCATCGGCCACAGCCCCCGACAGCGGCAATTCGCCCAGATGCAGAAACAGGCCCAGCCCGCCCTGCGCGTCGGCCCACGCCAGCAGCGCCCGCCAGAACGACCTTTCCATCCCCCGCGCCACCAGCGGCGCGCCAAGGAAGCCATTGGGATGCGCCCAGCTTGCCCAATGCGGGATAGGGCGGGTGTAATAGCGGCTCTGGCGTATGATCGGCATGATCCCGGCCAGATCGCCGCTCATTTCAAAGCGCAATATCCGCACCCGCCCATCGGGATCCAGCCCGCGCAGGGCAGGCAGCAGATACCAGCTTTCGAAAAACGGGTTCGGCTCGCTAGCCCACATGGCAAGAGCGTCCCATGCCAACATCGAGCCCATATCCTGCATCTCGCGCCAGTCGACGCTGCGGATTTCGCCCGCAGGCGCCGGTTTGGGCGGCAATTGCGGGGTGGGCATCGGGCCGGATGGCAGGCGCGAGGGCGCGACAACAGGCTCGGCGCGAATAAAATTGGGCTGGCTCGCCACAGTTACCTCTTGAGCGCAGAAAATATGCGCCAAAGATTAAGGGGAAAGCCGGAAAGGAAGTATGAATAAGCGGGAAATTTTCCGGCCCTGCGCCCGGCGTAATGACCGGGCGCAGGGCCGGAAGCAATCAGCCAACATGCCCCGCCAGCGCCGCCAGCAGCAGCAGCGCGACAATATTGGTGATCTTGATCATCGGATTGACCGCCGGGCCTGCGGTGTCCTTATACGGATCGCCCACGGTATCGCCGGTTACGGCGGCCTTATGGGCATCGCTGCCCTTGCCGCCGTGATGGCCATCCTCGATATATTTCTTGGCATTGTCCCACGCGCCGCCGCCGCTGGTCATGGAAAGCGCCACGAACAGGCCCCCCACGATCACCCCCAGCAACAGCGCGCCCAGCGCGGCAAAACCATTGGCCTGTCCAGCCACCAGCGTGATGACATAATAAACCAACACCGGCGCCAGAACGGGCAGCAGGCTGGGGACGATCATTTCCTTGATCGCCGCCTTGGTGACCAGATCGACCGTGCGAGCATAATCGGGCCGCGACGTGCCCGCCATGATGCCCGGATTGTCGCGGAACTGTTCGCGCACATCGACCACCACATCGCCCGCCGCGCGGCCCACCGCCGTCATGCCCATCGCACCAAACAGATAGGGCAGCAAGGCGCCCAGCAGCAGCCCCACGATGACATAAGGGTTTTCAAGGCTGAAATTGACGGTCAGATGCGGAAAAAATTCGCGCAAGTCTGTGGTATAGGCCGCAAACAGCACCAGCGCGGCCAACCCCGCCGAACCGATGGCATAACCCTTGGTCACCGCCTTGGTCGTATTGCCCACCGCGTCCAGCGCATCGGTCCTTTCGCGCACCGAGGCTTCCATATCGGCCATTTCGGCAATGCCGCCCGCATTGTCCGTCACCGGCCCATAGGCGTCGAGCGCCACCACCATGCCTGCCAGCGCCAGCATCGCGGTCGCCGCATAGGCAATGCCGATCAGGCCCGCCCATTGATGGGCAAGGATGATCCCTGTCACGATCACCAGCGTGGGCAGGGCAGTCGCCTCAAGGCTGACGGCAAGGCCCTGAATGACATTGGTGCCATGGCCGGTCACGCTGGCCTTGGCGATGGATTTGACCGGGCGGTATGACGTGCCGGTGTAATATTCGGTGATCCAGATTATGAGGCCCGTGATCACCAGTCCCAGCAGCGAGCAACGGAACAAGGCCCCGCCGGTCAGGCCGGAGGCGTCAATCGGCGTACCGAAATCGCCAACTGCCGTATGGATAGCCCAGCCGATGGCCGGGATCGACAGGATCGCGGTGACAAGGAACCCCTTGTACATTGCCCCCATGATATTGTTGCCAGCGCCCAGTTTGACGAAATAGGTGCCGATGATCGAGGTGACGATGCAGACCCCGCCGATCAGCAGGGGCAGGCTCATCAGCGCCATCAGATTGCCCGCGCCTTTGACCAGCAGCGCCGTCAGCACCATGGTGGCGCCCACCGTCACCACATAGGTCTCGAACAGATCGGCGGCCATACCGGCGCAATCGCCCACATTGTCACCCACATTGTCGGCGATGACGGCGGGGTTGCGCGGGTCGTCCTCGGGGATGCCTGCCTCGACCTTGCCGACCAGATCCGCGCCGACGTCTGCCGCCTTGGTAAAGATGCCGCCGCCAAGCCGCGCGAAAATCGATACCAGCGAAGCCCCCAGCGCCAGCGCCGTCAACCCCGTCACAACGGTCCGGTCATTGGGGGCAAGGCCATGGCCAAAACTGCCCGTGGAGGTCAGATGCCAGAAGAACCCGGCAATCGCCAGCAGCGCCAGTCCAGCCACCAGCATCCCCGTGATCGCGCCCGCGCGGAAGGCCAGCGTCAGGCCCGCCTGCAAGCTATGTTGCGCAGCGGCGGCCGTGCGCACATTCGAGCGCACCGAGACATTCATGCCGATAAACCCGGCCGCGCCCGACAAAACCGCGCCCAGCACAAAGCCGATGGCGGCAATTTTGCCCAGAGCCAGGGCAATGATGATCGCCGCCACAATGCCGACAATCGCAATCGTGGTATATTGCCGCTTGAGATAGGCCTGCGCGCCTTCCTGAATGGCGGCGGCAATTTCCTGCATCCGGGGCGAACCGGCGCTCGCGCCCAAAACTTGTCTGCTTGTGATGTAACCGTAAACAACGGCCAAGGCCCCCAGGCCCATGGCGATCAGCACCAGGTTCATAGCTATCCCCTCTGCTTTTCGGTCCTGCCGGGAAAATCCGGCATTCCCTGTCCGGGCCTGCTCTTGTTCGATCAAACAGTGCCCATCGCTTGCATAGGTATAGGGGGCGCAAAAGTCAGCGCAAGGGCGATTTGATCCGACCGGCCCCGGAATGGGACAGATTGTCTATTAAGATTCTGTTAGGGATTTTTCCAAGGCCCATCATG
This sequence comes from Novosphingobium sp. SG751A, assembly GCF_013149295.1. Lineage (GTDB taxonomy): Bacteria > Pseudomonadota > Alphaproteobacteria > Sphingomonadales > Sphingomonadaceae > Novosphingobium. The sequence continues at coordinate 130,635 of NZ_JABGCB010000001.1, read as the reverse complement.
GTTTACAAATGGTTATCGACCGATTCACCAAATCCGGAATCGGGTCCGTTTTGCATGAACTGGGGCATGAAAAATGCTGGAAGATCCAAAGCTCGATCACGGTGCGATCAAGGCGCCTGTTGAACCTGCACTTTATGAGCCCGCGCTGGATACGGGCGGCGCGCCCGCGCTTCCGCTGGGCCGCAGCGATGGGCTGGACCGGCACACGCGCCGCGATCTGCGCAAGGAAGAGATCGAGATCGCGCGCCAGTTTCACGGCGGGCGGATGTGGCCCTATGCGGTGGCGGCCTTTGGCTGCTTTGCCCTGTGGGTGTCGTTTTTTCCACTGGCGATCATGGGTTACCTTAACCTGCCGCTGGCCTGCCTGATCTCCTGCGTGATCGCCACAGGCGGCTATGTGACCAGCCATGAGGCGATGCATTCAAACATCGCGCGCAAGGGTGAGAAGCTGCGCTGGCTTAACGAAGCGGTGGGCGCGGTTTCGACCATCCCCATCGTGTTCCCGTTCTCCATGGCACGGATCATGCATCTGGAGCACCACTATCATTGCAATGATCCGCTGAAAGATCCCGATTACACCGACGAGGCGCCCAACTGGTGGATGGCGATCTATAAGACCTGGTATAACCGCCAGCCCGGCGTTGATGGCTCGATCCATCATTACAAGCGCATCCTCTCCGAAATGGGCACGCCCGAGGCCAAGCGCGCGCTCAAGGAAACGATGCTGCTGCAATTGTTCTTCATGGCTGTGCTGTTCACCATGTCGTGGAATGGCTACGCTATCGAGGCGGCTTTGCTCTGGTGGCTGCCGCGCCATGTCGGCCTGTCCTATATCCGCTTTTACCTCAGTTGGGCGCCGCATCACCCGCGCGAGGGCAAGACCGGTCGCTATGAGAACACCAATCTGTTCAAGAGCAAGCTGGGCCATGTGATGTCGATGGGGATGCAGTATCACATCATCCACCACATGTATCCGGGCATCCCCAACCACCGCACGAAGCACGCCTATTACGCGATGCGCCATATTCTGGAGGCGCGCGGGGTGGATGTGTCGCCGCTTCCGGCTGTTAAGGGGAACTGAACCGATGGAAAATGTGTTCAAACAGATCTTTTACTGGATGCCGTTCCTTTTCGGAATCGGTTTCATCGCGCCGCTCATCGCCCAGACGATGAACCTGTGGCATTGGCAGGCGCCTTTTGGTCTGTCGAATATCGGCTTTGGCCTGATCATCGGCGGGGCATGGGGCCTGCAGACCGTGATCCGCGGGCGTTGGATATAATTTGGGGATTTAGTGTTGATAGCCCAGTGAGCCAAGGGGAACCGCGCCGTTGATCAGCACCGGCGCCTCCTGCCTTTTGCCCACCACGCCGATCCGGTGCATCGGCAAAGGCAACACCAGTTCGGGCGGAGCGGTTAGCAGCAATTGATAATCATCGCCCCAGCGCAAAGCCTCATCGCGCCGTTCCGGCGGACAGGCGAGGGGAATCGCCGCGCTCTCAAGGTTGATCGTCACCTTGCTGGCTTTTGCAATGCGCGAAGCGTCGAGCAGCAGTCCGTCCGACACGTCCATCATCGCGGTAACAAAGGGCGCCAGTGCCTGCCCTTCGGCTATGCGGGCCAGCGGGCGGCGGTAGGCAAGGCTGTTTTTGGCCGGACCTCCCTCGCGCAGGGCCTCAAGCCCGACCATGGCCGCGCCGATTGGCCCGGTGATGTAAACCAGATCGCCTACCTGTGCGCCATCGCGCCCCGGCACCGGCAGATAGGAGGCGCGCCCGATCGCGGTCAGGCCGAGCACCTGCGGCCCATTGCTGCTGACCGTATCGCCGCCCAGCAGCCGCGCGCCATATTCATTCAGCGCCTCGGCCAGCCCGGCGAGAAAGCGTTCCTCTGTGCCGGCCAGTTGATAGGACAGCAGCACCCCCATCGGCACGGCGCCCTTGGCAGCAAGGTCCGACATATTGGTGGCCACCAGTTTCCACGCCACGTCGGCCGGATCCTGATCGGCCAGAAAATGCACCCCCGCCACCATCGTGTCATGGGTCAGCACCAGCGTCTCGCTGCCAAAGGGCAGCACCGCGCAATCATCGGTCAGGCCCCGTGCGGCGGGATCGCTGGCCAGCGCGCGCAGCGCCTCGATAAAGGCCAGTTCCCGCCCCAACCGGGTTAACGCGCCGCCCGCGCGATGGCGTCGAGCACGCCGTTCACGAATTTGGCTTCGCGCTCGTCAAAGAAGGCATGGGCAACATCGACATATTCATTGATGACCGTGGGTGCGGCCACATCGTCGCGGGCCAGCAATTCATAGGTGCCCGCGCGCAGGATCTGCACCATCGTCTTGTCCAGCCGCTCCAGCCGCCAGCCTTCGGCCAGCTTTTCGGAAATGCGCGCGTCGATTTCCTCGGCCCGCGCCAGCACGCCCTTGACCACATCGTCGAAATGGATGCGGTCGGCATCGGCAAACTGGATGTCCTCGATTTCCACGCCCAGACGGTGGCGGTGGAATTCATCGAGCAGCGTGGGCAGAGCTGTGCCTTCCATCGCGTGCTGATACAGCGCCTGCACCGCGCCAAGGCGGGCGACCGAGCGGGACTGGGACTTGGGAGCTTTGCTCATCGAAAAATTCCTTATTGGGCCAAACGGCCTTATTGACCCAGCCTGATCGCGACAGAGCGACCATGGGCGGGCAGCCCTTCGGCATCGGCAAGGGCCACAGCGGCCGGGCCGATAGCAGCCAGAGCCGCTTCGTCAAGTTGCAGGAAACTGGTGCGCTTCATAAAGTCTAGCACGGAAAGCCCGCTGGCGAAACGTGCGCGGCGGCCGGTGGGCAAAACGTGGTTTGGCCCGGCAACATAATCGCCGATCGCCTCGGGCGTGTGGCGGCCAAGAAAGGCGCTGCCCGCATGGCGGATCTGGGCGAACAGGGCGTCGGGATTGTCGGTGGCGATTTCGACATGCTCGGCGGCCAGTCGGTTGGACAGGGCCGGGGCCTCGCCCATCAGATCATCGACCACGATCACCACGCCGTAATCGTCCCACGACTGGCGCGCGGTGGCCTGCGTGGCAAGGCCCTGCAATTCCACCTCGACCGCCGCGATCACGGCATCGGCAAAATCGGCATCGTCGGTGATGAGGATCGACTGCGCCACCGGGTCATGCTCGGCCTGCGACAGCAGATCGGCGGCAATCCACGCCGGATTGTTGCGCCCGTCGGCCACGACCAGAATTTCCGAAGGCCCGGCCACCATGTCGATGCCCACCACGCCGTAAAGCTGGCGCTTGGCCTCGGCCACATAGGCATTGCCGGGGCCGACGATGACATCGACCGGACGAATCCGATCCGTGCCATAGGCCAGCGCGCCCACCGCCTGAGCCCCGCCCACGCGCCAGATTTCGTCCACGCCCGCCAGATGCGCGGCGGCCAGAACCAGAGAATTGACCGCGCCGCGCGGGGTGGGGGTGACCACCACCAGACGCTCGACACCCGCCACCTTGGCCGGAATGGCGTTCATCAACAGCGAGGAGGGATAGGCCGCCCGACCGCCCGGAACATACAGCCCCGCCGCGTCCACCGGCCGCCACACCGCGCCAAGGCGCACCCCGGCATCATCGGTATAATCGCGGTTTTCTGGTTTTTGCGCCGCGTGATAGGCGGCAATGCGCCGCGCCGCGGTTTCCAGCGCCGCGCGCAAGGTGGGTTCGAGCGCGTCAAACGCGGCGCGGCATTCCTGCGCGCTGATCCGCCAATCGGCCTCGGTTTCCAGCGCATGGCCGTCAAAGCGCGCCGTATAATCGGCCAGCGCCGCATCGCCGCGCGCGCGCACATCGGCCAGAACCGAGAGCACCACCTGCGTCACGCCCGCATCGCTTTCGCGCCGGTCGCCCACGATTTTCTCGAACGCCTCGGCAAAGCCGGCGTCCTGCGAATTCAGCCGGATCATGCCTCGACCTTTTCCGCCGCCATCTTGCGGAACTGTTCGACCAATTCGCCCACGCGCGGATCGGTTTTCAGCGCCGCGCGGTTGACGATCAGCCGCGCCGAGATCTGCATGATGACTTCCGTCTCGCGCAGGCCATTCTCTTTCAAAGTGCGCCCGGTCGACACCAGATCGACAATCCGCCCCGACAGGCCCAGCATCGGCGCCAGTTCCATCGCACCGTTCAGCTTGACCACCTCGGCCTGAATGCCCTTGGCCTCATAGTGCTTGTGGGTCAGATGCGGATATTTGCTGGCCACACGCAGGTGGCTGGCGCTGGCCGTATCGCCCGCATCGACCGGCTCGGCCACCGACAGGCGGCAATGGCCGATGTTAAGGTCAACCGGCGCATAAAGGTCGGGATAGGCGAATTCCTCGACCACATCGGACCCCACGATCCCGGCCTGTGCCGCGCCATGCGCCACGAATGTGGCCACATCGAACGCGCGCACGCGGATCAGCCGCATGTCCGAGCCTTCGACGGCAAAGGACAGCGCGCGCGACTTCTTGTCATGAAACTCCGCTTCGGGCACGACACCAGCGCGCGCCATCAACGGCAGAGCTTCATCGAGGATGCGCCCCTTGGGGATCGCAAAGGTGAGCGGTTTGGACGAGAATGACATGCGCGCCGCATTAGTTTGCATTGGAGCCTAGAGCAACCGCCATGACAGCACAGAATCCGATCATGGAAATCGCCCATATCCATGACACTCTGGAATGGCAGGCGCGCCATTGCGATCAGAACGGCGCGCCGATCACTGCGCGCGTGCTGCGGGGCATGGCGGGGTTGCTGTCGGGGCCGTCTCTGGTGGGGGTGCGGATGCGCAACTGGCCGGGGTTAAGTCTTGAGGATGCGATGCCGCTGCGTCTGGCGGGCGGGCTGCATTATCTCTGGCTGTCGGGCGCGGAACCGGCGCTGGGGTCGGTTTATCGCGGCGAGGTGGAGGATGCGGGGGCAATTGTGGCCGAGGTTGTGGCGCGTCACGATGCAGCGCTCTTGCCATGGTTCGACGGGCCGCCCCAGACCAATGAGGCGGGGCGCTCGGCAGGGATTATGGCGGGGCTGCTCTGGCTCTCAGGGCGCTTGGAATCGCGCTTTGAAATGAATGAGATAGGGTGCAGCGCAGGCGCCAATACGATGATGGATCGCTATGCCTATAATCTGGGCGGCGTCCAAGTTGGTCCGGCCGACAGTCCGGTTTTGATTCGCCCCGAATGGCGCGGGCCTCCGCCGCCCTTGGGCAAGGTCGAGATCACCCATATCGAAGGCTGCGACCGCGCGCCCATCGACCTGTCCGATCCGGCGGCGGCGCTGCGTCTGCGGGCCTATGTCTGGGCGGAAAATCATGAACGCATGGCGCGGCTTGATGGCGTGATCGCGCTGGCGCGGGAGCGGGCGCCGATCCTGACGCAGGCCGATGCCGCCGATTGGGTCGAGGGCCGCCTTGCTGCGCCACAGGAAGCGGGCGTGTGCCGGGTGCTGTATCATTCGATCGTCTGGCAATATCTGGGCGACGAACGCCGCGCGCGGATCACCACGGCGATGGAGGCTGCGGGCGCGCTGGCCGCGGCGGAGCGCCCGCTGGCATGGGTGATGCTGGAAACGAATCGCGCCACGTTCCGTCATGAATTGCGCGTGCGTTACTGGCCCGGTGGAGAAGAACCGGTGCTGCTGGGCGCGGCCCATGCCCATGGCGCGTGGGTGGAGTGGTTTAATCCTTGCGGCTGATGGCCTTGGCCGCCTCAAGGATTTCGGTGGGGAACATGGCGATGATCGTCGAATTATGCTCGACGCCGATCTCGCTCAGCGTCTGCAACCGGCGCAATTCCAGCGCGCCGGGAACCTGCGCGATCACCCGCGCCGCCTCGCTCAGCCGCAGCGAGGCTTCGGCCTCGCCCTCGGCCTTGATGATGCGGGCGCGCTTTTCGCGGATGGCCTCGGCCTCGCGGGCGATGGCGCGCTGCATCTGTTCGGGAATGTCCAGATCCTTGATCTCGACCGCATCGACCGCCACGCCCCATTGCGCGCAGGTCTGCTCCAGCAGAGTCAGCAACCGGGCGTTGATCGCGGCGCGGTCTTTGAGCATCTGGTCCAGATCGCTTTGCCCGATGGCGTCGCGCATCCCGGTTTCGGCCGCCTGAACCACCGCGCTTTGCCAATTCAGTACCGTGGTGATCACCCGCGCCGGATCGACCGCGCGAAACCACAGGACCGCATTGACCCGCACCGCCACGCCATCGCGCGTCACGGTTTCCTGTGTGGAAAGGGCAAAGGTGATGACGCGCAGGTCCACCTTGACCACCCGGTCGATCACCGGGACCAGCCAGAACCAGCCCGGCCCCTTGGTTTCGGCAAGGCGGCCGAGGCGGAACACCACGGCGCGTTGAAATTCCTGATTAATACCAAAAGCTTTGAGCGCCAGCACCGCCGCGATGATAAACAGCAGCGTGAGCATGGGGTGATAGGCGGCAATAACGAACAGGGAATCCATCGCAGGCACCTTTCCCGTTTCAGGCGCCCAGAACGCGCCCCAGCATTTCACTCATATCCTCAGGATAGATCGTTTCGCGCCATCCGGCGATCTCTTTGCGCGCAAACCAGCGATATTCGCGCATCACGGCCTGTTCGGTCGGCGTATGGCCCGAAGTGTCGATGGCGGGATCGGCCACACGCAGCAGGAAATAGCGATCATCCCCCGTCACCGGTTCACCCGCAAGGGTCACGAAATCGCTGATAACGCGGGTGACTTCCGGCCCGCAATCGGCCTCGATGCCGGTCTCCTCATAGAGTTCGCGCGTGGCGGCCTCCTCATAGGTCTCGCCATCCTCGGCCTCGCCGCCCGGCGCGCACCAGAAGGGCGCGCGATCATCGGGGGTGAAGCGGAAGAGCAGCAATTCCTCCGTCTCATTGAGCAAAAGGATGCGCGAGGCGCGGCGAATCCGGCGTTGGCTCACGCCGCCTCGCCCGGGGCAAAGGCACGGATCGCCAGCGCATGGACGCGCTGGCCCGGAATATCGCCCAGCGCCTGATTGACCATCCGCTGCCGCATCACGCGGTTCACGCCCGTAAAGGCGGCGCTCTCGATCACCACGGTGAAATGTGATTCGCCGGTGCCATCGTCGCCCATATGGCCCGCATGGCTGCTCGAATCATTGATGACATCAAGCCGCGCGGGAGCAAAAGCGGCGCTCAGGCGTTGGGTGATTTCCGTGGCAATCGGGCCGGACATAATGGTTTCCTTTAAGCGGGGCCTTTTCTCCTAGCCCATTTGTCGCCAAGGGGAAAAGATGGTTCAGGACAGATTTCACGGCAGGGTTAGGGACGCGCAGCGCTCATGCGAATGGCCCGGATGCGAGGAAGCGGGCGAATTTCGCGCGCCCGGCGTCAAGGCTTCGGGCTTTGACGGGCCGGGCCATTATCGCTGGTTTTGCCTTGAGCATATCCGCGCCTTCAATGCCGGTTACGACTATTTCGAGGGCATGAGCCCGGAGGAAATCTGGGCCGCGCAATCGCCGATCCACGGCTGGGAACAGGAAACGCGCGCCTTTCGCCCCACGGCGGGCATCGATTCGGCGCCGCGTTGGGCCGATTTTGCTGATCCTCTGGATGCGATAAGCCAGCGCGCGCGCCGCGCCAAGGAGGCAATGCGCCCGATGGCATGGCCCGATGGCCGCATTGCCAGCCCTGAGGAAAAGCGCGCGCTCGACACGCTGGGGCTGGGGGTGGATGCGGATCGGCGCGAATTGCGGGTGCGTTATTCCGATCTGCTCCACCGCTATCACCCCGACCGCAACGGCGGCGACCGTGCCCACGAAAACAAGCTGCAACAGGTGGTCGAAGCCTATCAGATGCTGCGCAAATTGCCGGGGTTTGCTTAAGCTTCGGCCAGCGCCGCCAGTTGGTCGGCACAGGCGCCCCACCCGGCGGTAAAGCCCATGGTTTCGTGCTGCGCCATTGTCTCGGCGCTCCAGTGGCGCGCGCTGGCGGTATAGCGGGTGCCTTCGCCTTCCGGCTCGACCTGCCAGATGCCGATCATGAACGGGCCGGACGGCTCCAGATCGCCATTGACCGCATCGGTGGTGACAAAGCGCCGCCCTTCGTCCCATGCCAGATAGATGCCGCGCATCGGCATCACCTCGCCCTCGGGGCCGAACATCGTCATTTCGCAGGCCCCGCCCGGACGGCGATCCTGATGCCCCACCTCGGCCCGCCATGGCGCGGGACACCACCATTCGTTCTGGCGGTTGACCATGATATCCCAAACCTTGGCGGTGGGGGCGGCGATATAGCGGGAGATCGACAATTCATGCATGGGTAGCGTTTCCTCAATCACGATCCGGGGCGCCCAGCGGGAAATAGGCGCGAAAAGGCCGCGCATCCTCAACACAGCGCGAAACCGGCGGCAGGGCCAGCAGATGTGCCCGCCAGCCGCGCAGCTTTGGGCAATCCTCAGGAATGCGCGTGACCCAATCGGCATAGAATAGCGAGGGCGCGGCAGCGCATTCGATCAGCGTGATTGCATCGCCCGCCGGATAATCCTCCAGCCAGTCCTCAATCCAGCGATAGGTCCGCAGCAGGCGTTCATCGACCCGCGCCTGCACCGCCTCGGACACTGTGCCGTGGCGGATCGCCTCATCGACGCTTTCCTGCATGGCGTTCATCACGTAATTGTCGAAAACCCGGTCGATCATACGGGTGCGGATCGCCGCATCGGGATCGGCGGGCAACAGCGGGGCAGGGCCGGGATGATGCAGCGCCAGATATTCGATGATCGTGCTGGCCTCGAACACCTGCGTTTCGCCATCGACCAGCAGGGGGAATTTGCCCATCGGGCTGGCCGCCTGCACCTTAGCGTAAAATACGGGGTTTTGCCCATCCAGCATGCGAAAGGTGAAAGGCGTCTCGTTGGCGTAAAGCGCAATCAGCGCCTTCCACGTATAGGACGAGAAGGGGTGGCCATAGAGTTCGAGCATCATGCGCCCTTTCGCGCCGCTTCGATGGCGGCAATGTCAACTTTCACCATCGTCTGCATCGCGGCAAACACCCGCCCGCGCGCCGCCGGATCAGGGTCGCCCATCCCCTCGATCAGCGCGCGCGGCGTGATCTGCCAGCGCACGCCCCAGCGATCCGCGCACCACCCGCAGGCCATCGTGCGCCCGCCATCGGAAATCAGCGCATCCCAATAGCGGTCGGTTTCCTCCTGCGTTTCGGTTGTCACCTGTATCGAAAAGGCGTCGGTATGCTGCGTGTGCCCGCCGCCATTCAGGCCGATGCAGGGGAAGCCCAGCAGCGTGAATTCCACCACCAAGGCGTCGCCCGCCTTGCCCCCCGGATAATCGCCGGGCGAGCGCATGACATTGCCCACCGCCGTATCGGGAAACAGACCGGCATAGAATTCCGCCGCCGCCTCGGCCCCGCCATGCTCGTTCTTGTCATACCACAGACAGAGCGTGCCCTTGCTTTTGCCCCACTGGCTCATACCTTCGCCTCCGATGATGCCGCTTGGGCAGCCGCCTGCGCCGCCGCGATCAGCGCATGGTCGATCGCCTTGGCCTCGGCATAGCTGGCCCGCTGCGTCAGGCGTTCGCCATAGGCCACAAATTCCGGCAATTCGGGCAGGGTCTTGAACATCGTGCCCCACAAAACATGGCTGCCCACATAGACATCGGCCATGGTGAAGCGCGCGCCGCACACATAATCCGACCCGCGCAAATGCGCCGCCAGCGTGTCCACCACCAGATCATAGCAGCCAAAGCCGACGCTGACCTTCTGGCGTTCATTGGGTTCAAACCCCATGGATCGCGCGGTGATCGCCTGTTCCAGCGGCCCTGCGGCAAAGAACAGCCAGCGGTAATAGGCGGCCCGCTCCTGGGCGGTGGGGGCCAGCGCCCCGCCGCTCTCTGTCTCGGCCAGATAGGCGCAGATGGCCGATGTCTCGGCAATCGGATAATCGCCATCCGCGCTGTGATGCACCAGCGTCGGCAATTTGCCCAGGCCATTGGCCGTCAGCAGCGCTGCCGGTTTGGGCGCGCCATATTCGACGATCACCTGTTCGTAATCGGCCCCGACCTCATGCAAGGCCCAGCGCGCGATCTGGCCGCGCGACATCGGATTGGTGAAAAACGTATAGCTGGCCATGGCGCATCCTCACGAGAACATTGATGGAACAATATCGCGAATGGCGCCTCGTTCAAACCAGTTTCTGGCCCACAATGGCAAAAGCCGCGCCTTGCGGGTCCAGCGCGTTGATAATCCAGTCTCCACCCGGAACTTCGACCGGCCCGTGCAGCACATTGGCCCCGCCCGCGAGCGCCGCCTGATGCGCCGCGTCGAAATCGGCCGCGCGGATATAGTGATTCCACCCGCCCACCGACACATGGGGCGGCTTGGGCATCATCGCGCCGATGGTCACGCCATTATGGCCAAGGAACTGATAGGTGCCATAGCTGCCCATATCCATCGACCCGGCAGGCTCCCAGCCGAAGATCTCGGTGTAGAAGGCCAGCGCCGCGTCGAAATCGCCGGTGTACAATTCGTTCCAGCCCACGCTCTGCGCCTCGGTGGCGGAAAAAGCGACCGAAGGGGCGGCGTCCGGTCCCGGATTGGGCTGCATCAGATAGAAGCTGGCGCCCCACGGGTCCATGACCATGGCAAAGCTGCCCTCTGGAATATCCATGTGCGGCATCAGCGCCCGCCCGCCGCGCGCCAACACCTGCGCCAGCGTGGCGTCCAGATCGTCGACACCGATATAGCCCACCCACATCGGATGCGCCCCCTGCGACAGCATTTCCTCCGACAGCGGCAGCACCCCGCCGACCTGACGCCCATCTGCGCGCGCGATATGACCATAGAACAGCGGCGGCTCGGCCCCCGGCGTGATGGTCCAACCTATGGCGGATTCATAAAAGGTCTTGGCCCCGGCGGCGTCCTTGGTCATCAACTCGTACCAGATCCAGCTTCCCAGCAGCTTTTCCATGTCGCTCTCCCGGACTTCATGCGATTCGTATCGACAGAGCGTGGCACTATGGTTACAAAATACAACCATGAAGTTGGGAAAAGTAACCTCCAGAGCGACCGATGGCCATGGGCGCTGGTATGGCGACGCATGCGGGGCGGCGTTTGGCATGGAATTGCTGGGCGAACGCTGGGCCGGGCTGGTGCTGCGCGAACTGATGCTGGGCGCGCGGCGGTTCACCGATCTGCGCTTTGCCCTGCCGGGGATCAGCGCCCGTGTTTTGACCGAGCGATTGAACGGGCTGGAGGCGGCGGGCCTCGTCCAGCGCGACGAGGAGGAGCGGCTCTATGGCCTCACGCCATGGGGGCAGGCGGCCGAGCCGGTGCTGCTGGCCATGTGTCGATGGGCGCTGATGTCGCCGGATCGGGATATGGCGCTGGCGATCTCGCCGGTGGCGCTGATGCTTTCCCTGCGGGCGCTGATCGTGGCGGAGAAGGCGGCGGAGATGGACATGACCTGCGCCATCATCATCGCGCGGGAAGGTTTCTCCCTGCAATTGCGCGGCGGCCAGTTGACCGTCCAGCGCGGCGGAGCGGGGGGCGATTTCACGCTGACTGCCCCCAACACCGCGCCACTCAAACGCTTTATCTATGGCAAGGCGCCGCTGGCGACCTTGCCCGATGTCGCGCTGGGTGGCGATGCCTATACGGCCATGATGTTCGCCCGCTGCTTTGCGCTTCCTGACACAATTTAGGCCGGAGACGGTTTAGGCCAATCCTGCGGCCTTGGCCTGCCCGATCTCCATCGCCGCCACGCTTTGCCATGCCGGGCGGGCGGTCACGCGATCATACCATGCGGCAATCGCCGGAAAGCGCGCCGGGTCCAGCCCCGCGCCAATATATTCAGCCGTGCGCAGCAGGCTGGCCACGGCCACATCGCCCAGCGAAAATTCGCCCGCCAGCCAGCCATCGGCAGGCGTCACGCCCTCCAGATAGGACAGCACCTCGTTGAACTTTGCAATCGCGGCCAACGCCGCCTCTTCATCCCCCGCCACGCCGCGCAGCCGGGGCAGAACGAAGCGGTTGAAGATCGCCGGCCCAAGCGCCGGCACCATGATCGTATCGGCCAATTCCTCGAACCACACTGCGCGGCCGCGTGCGCGGGCCTCGGCCGGATAGATCGGCGCATCGGGGGCCAGCGCGTCGAAATAGGCGCAGATGGCGGTGGAATCGCAAAGCCGGTAATCACCGTCCTTGATCGCGGGAATCTTGCGAAACGGGCTGGCGGCCAAAAAATCGTCGCAAGGATCGGCAAAGCTGAAGGGTGGCATGTCGAGCGTCAGGCCCTTTTCCGCCGCGACCACAGCCACTTTGCGCACGAAAGGCGAAAACAGGGCGCCGAACAGTTCCATAATAATTTCTCTCCCCAAGGTGAATCTGGTTTCCAAACCCTGCAAACATATTGCAGCCGCGAGAAGCAGCGGCTAGCAGTTTCGCGCGATGACCGAGATTCAGAACATTCAGCCCGACAGCCGCTCGACCACGATCCTGAGCGCCCCCGACATCACCGTTGATGTGCGCGAGGTGTTCGGCATTGATATCGACATGAAAGTCCCCGCCTTTTCGGTGGCGGACGAACGCGTGCCCGACCGCGACGACACCTATGTGTTCGACCCGGACACCACGCTGGCGATTTTGGCCGGTTTTGCCTATAACCGCCGCGTGATGGTTCAGGGCTATCACGGCACCGGCAAATCGACCCATATCGAGCAGGTCGCTGCGCGACTGAACTGGCCCTGCATCCGCATCAACCTTGACGCGCATATCAGCCGTATCGACCTGATCGGGCGCGATGCCATCGTTTTGAAGGATGGCAAGCAGGTCACCGAATTCCGCGAAGGCCTGTTGCCATGGGCGCTGCAGACGCCGACCGCGCTGGTGTTCGACGAATATGACGCGGGCCGCCCCGACGTGATGTTCGTGATCCAGCGCGTGCTGGAAACCGAGGGCAAGCTGACCCTGCTGGACCAGAACCGCGTGATCCGTCCGTCCAAGTGGTTCCGTCTGTTCGCCACGGCCAACACGGTAGGCCTTGGCGATACGTCGGGCCTCTATCACGGGACTCAGGCGATCAATCAGGGCCAGATGGACCGCTGGAACATGGTCGTGGCGCTTAACTATCTGCCCCATGCCACCGAAACCGGCATTGTCCATAAGAAGGTGCCCGGCCTGCCTGAACGTACCATCGCCGATATGGTGCGCGTGGCCGACCTGACCCGTGCGGGCTTCATCAATGGCGATATTTCGACCGTGATGAGCCCCCGCGCTGTCATCACCTGGGCGCAAAACACCGAAATCTTCAAGGATGCCGGTTTCGCCTTCCGCCTCTCGTTCCTCAACAAGTGCGATGAGACCGAGCGTGTGCTGGTGGCCGAGTATTATCAGCGCGTGTTTGGGACTGATCTGCCCGAGAGCGTAGTGGCGCGGGCTTAAGAGAGGCCTCCGGCGGGCAAAGGGACTCGGTCCCTTTGCAATCCCATTTTGGGGTTGCGCTTTGGTCCGATAATTGCGTGATGATATTTAAAGCCTGCGGCGCGGATAATGGGCGCCGCAGGCTTTTAATTTTGGAATGTTGCGCCCAAAATCCAGGGCCGAGCTGGCGCACAACGCAGACAGTAATGGGAGCGCGAGGGTCTAGACCCTCGCATCAATCCTATCTTATTCCCCCGGATAAACCGCCCGGTTGAAAAACAACCCATCAGGCGGCGCATTCACCGGCAGCGCCTGCCTGTCGCGCGCCGCCAGGGCTTCGGCCACCCGTTCGACAGGCCATCGCCCAAGGCCCACGAAGGAGAGCGCCCCCACCATCGAGCGCACCTGATGGTGGAGATAGCTCCGCGCGGCGGTTTCGATGATCACCTGATCGCCCTGCCTGCGCACCGAAAGGCTGTCGAGCGTCTTGAGCGCCGAGGCGGATTGGCAATGGACCGAGCGGAAGGTGGTGAAATCGTGATGGCCCACCAGCGCCTGCGCCGCCTCATGCATCGCCTCGGCATCGAGCGGCTTGTTCACCTGCCATGCGTGGTGCAGGCCGATGGTCAGCGGGGCGCGGCGGTTGACGATGCGGTAGATATAGCTGCGTCCGATGCAGGAAAAGCGCGCGTGCCAGTCATCGGCCACCATCTTGCAGTCCAGCACCGCGATGGGGTTGGGCCGCAGGTGGTAATTCATCGCCTCCATCAGGCGGAAGGGGGCAATGTCCTTTTGAATATCGACATGGGCGCGCATGAAAAGGGCATGGACCCCGGCATCGGTGCGCCCGGCGGCAAACATCACCGCCTGCTCGCCGGTAACGCGCTGGATCGCTTCTTCCACGGCCTGTTGCACGGATGGGCCATGGGCTTGCCTTTGTAGGCCCATGAAAGGCGTGCCGTCAAATTCCAGTGTGAAGGCGAAGCGTGTCATGAAAGGCGGATCCCGGCCGGGATCGGGCGCCCCCGCAGCAGGTCGGGCACGGCCATGGCCGGTTTGCCCGCGCGCTGGATAGTGCTTACCCGGATCGCGCCCGCGCCGCAGGCAATGGTCAGCGCATTGTCGAGAGCCTCGCCCGGTTCGCCCGCCCCTTCGGCCAGATCAGCCGAGATCACCTTATAACGCTCGCCCTCCAGTTCAAAGAACGCGCCGGGCACGGGCATGAAGGCGCGGATCTGGCGCAGGACCTGCGCTGCATCGGCGGTGAAATCCAGCCGCGCTTCGGCCTTGTCGATCTTGTGGGCATAGGTGATGCCATCCTCGCTCTGGGCCCGCGCCGGATAGGCCGCCAGATCGCCAAGCACCTGAACGATCAGCCTTGCGCCCATCGCGGCCAATTCCTCGGTCAATTCGCCGGTGGTCTTGTTGTCGATGGGGGTGCGCCCTTCCAGCCGCACCGGGCCGGTGTCCAATCCGGCCTCCATCTGCATGATGCCCACCCCGGTTTCCTCGTCCCCGGCCAGAATGGCGCGCTGCACCGGCGCGGCCCCGCGCCAGCGCGGCAGGAGCGAGCCATGCAGATTGAGGCAGCCATGCACCGGCGCTGCCAGCACGGCGCGCGGCAGGATCAGCCCATAGGCCGCCACCACCGCAACATCGGCGTTCAGCGCGGCGAAGGCTTCCTGCTCCTGCGCGCCCTTCAGCGAGACCGGATGACGCACCTCGATACCCAGTTCCGCCGCGCGCTTATGCACCGGGCTGGGCGTCAATTCGCGTCCGCGACGGCCGCCGGGGCGGGGGGGCTGGCTATAGGCCGCGACAACCTGATGGCCCGCAGCCACCAAGGCCTCCAGCGCCGGAACGGCAAATTCGGGCGTGCCCATATAGATGATGCGCATAAGTCACTTTCCGGCTCTTTGCCTTTGCTCTGCGCCGCCCTATCTGGAGCGACATGGCATCGCAAGAGATCGAGACACTGGCGCAGGTTTTGGCGCGCCTGCCGGGGTTGGGGCCGCGTTCGGCGCGGCGGGCCGTGCTTTGGCTGATTAAACGGCGCGACACTTCGCTGGGGCAATTGCGCGACGCGTTGGAGGTGTTGCAGGACCGGCTGGTGGAATGCACCACCTGCGGCAATGTCGATACGACCAACCCTTGCGCGATCTGCGCCGATCCGCGCCGCGATGCGCGTTCGATCTGTGTGGTCGAGGATGTGGCGGATCTGTGGGCGCTGGACCGGGCGCGGCTGTTTACCGGGCGCTATCATGTGCTGGGCGGGCGTCTGTCGGCGCTGGACGGGGTGCGGCCAGAGGACCTGTCGATCACGCCTTTGATCGAGCGCGTGGGCGCGGGCGGGATTGATGAGGTCGTGCTGGCCATGAACGCCACGTTGGAGGGGCAGACCACCGCGCATTACATTGCCGAGCGGCTGGAGGGCATGCCGGTGCGCGTGACGCAACTGGCGCATGGCCTGCCGGTGGGGGGCGAACTGGACTATCTGGACGAGGGGACTTTGGCGCAGGCTTTGCGGGCCAGAAGGCCCGTTGCCTGAAAAAAAGCGGGCAAGGCGGCCGGTCGGCTGACGATTACAGAAATCGGACACTGCGCCTTGCGCAAGGGGCGGGGTGCGATTATCTGGCCCTCATGGCTATCCGACCGATCCTCGAAGCGCCCGATGCGCGCCTGAAGCAGATTTCTGCCCCCGTCACCGTGTTCGATGATGAGCTTAAAACGCTCGTCGCCGATATGTATGAGACGATGTATGACGCGCCGGGCATCGGTCTGGCGGCCATTCAGGTGGGCGTGCCGCTGCGCGTGGTTGTGGTCGATCTTCAGCCCGAAGATCCCGATGCCGAGCCGGAAGTCTGCACCTCGCATGGCGGGCATGAGCATACGCACCAGCCGGTGAAGCGCGAGCCGCGCACCTTCATCAACCCGGAAATCCTTGATCCTTCGGAAGAACATTCGGTCTATCAGGAAGGCTGCCTGTCGGTTCCCGATATTTATGCCGAGGTTGAACGCCCCGCCACCTGCCGCCTGCGCTGGCAGGATCTGGACGGCACGGTGCATGAGGAAGCGATGGAAGGCCTGATGGCCACCTGCATTCAGCATGAGATCGATCACCTCGAAGGCATCCTGTTTATCGACCACCTTTCGCGGCTGAAGCGCAGTATGGCGCTCAAGAAGCTGGAAAAGGCGCGCAAGCTGGCTTGATTCGGGGGCGATTGCCTCCTAGGTTCACGGTTCGTTCTGATTGGAGTAAGCCGTGGAATCTGCCTTGTTTGTGATTGTTGCTCTGGTCGTCGGCGTGGGGCTGGGCTGGTTTTTCGGCCAGCGCCCCATGGCCGAATCGCAGGCAAGGCTGGCCGAGCGCGAAAAGGCTTTTGCCGAACTGGACGAGCGTTTCCGCCGTGCGATCACCGATCTGGCGGGGGCCAGCGAACGGGCGATGCGGGCCGATGGGCTGGCGCAGGCGCTGGAGGATGCGCGCGCCGATATGTTGCGCGCCCAGCGCGATCTGGCCACTCTGCGCGCACAGGCCGAGCATTTCGAAGAGCAAAAGCGCCTGCTGATCGAATCGCAGGAGCAATTGCGCCGTGAGTTTGAGCTGGCCGGTGCGCGCGTGCTGGAGCGAGCTCAGGAGGCGTTTCTTTCCCGCGCCGAGGCCCGCTTTACCCAGAGCGAGGAAAAACAGGCCGAGCGGATCAATTCCGTGCTGGCTCCGGTTGGCGCGCGTTTGAAAGCCTATGAGGATCAGGTGAGCGCACTGGAAAAGGGGCGCGTCGATGCCTTCGGGCAGCTGACGGGCCTGATCCAGTCAATCCGCGATGGGCAGGAGAAAGTGCGCGAGGAAGCGGCGCGTCTGGGCAATGCGCTGACCAATGCGCCCAAGGCGCGCGGGCGCTGGGGCGAACAGGCGCTGCGCAATGTGCTGGAGCAATGCGGCCTTTCCGAGCACACCGATTTTGTGACCGAGCATTCGATCGACACCGAGGAGGGGCGGTTGCGCCCCGATGCTATCGTTTCGATTCCGGGGCAAAAAAAGCTGGTGATCGACGCCAAGGTCTCGCTCAACGCTTATCAGGAAGCCTTTGAGGCCAGCGATGAAGGCGCGCGCGACATCGCGCTGGCCCGCCATGTGGCCAGTATGCGCGGCCATGTGCAGACGCTGGCGACCAAGTCCTATCAGAGCCAGTTTGCCGAGGCGCCCGATTATGTCGTGATGTTCGTGCCGGGCGAGCATTTTGTCGCGGCGGCGATGGAGAAGGATCCCGATCTTTGGGATTTCGCGTTCCGTAACAGGGTTTTGCTGGCTACACCTACCAATCTGGTAGCGATTGCCCGCACGGTGGCGATGGTGTGGAAGCAGGATATGCTGGCACAGGAGGCCCGCGAGATCGGGCGTCTGGGCGGTGAATTGTATGACCGTCTGGCCGTGGCTGGCGATCACCTCAAGCGCGTGGGCGGCGGTCTGACCAGCGCGGTGGACAATTACAACAAGTTCGTCGGCAGCTTTGAACGTAATGTCTTGGCCAGCGGGCGCCGCCTGCGTGACAAGGGCATCGAGATCGGCAAGCGCGAGATCGAGGATGTGGCGCTGGTTGAAAGCCAGCCGCGCCATGGCGATGTGACCGAACCTTCGGCGCTGCCATGGCCCGATGGGGAGTAAGCATGGGGAGGGGGATTACCCCTCCAGCGTGGCCAGCACCTCGTAGGCCAGCACGGCGGCGGCCACGGCGGCGTTGAGGGAATCGGCCCGGCCCTTCATCGGCATGGTCACGCGCAGGTCGCAGGCCAGCTCATATTCCTCGGGCAGTCCGCGCGATTCGTTGCCCACCATGATGAAACACGGCGCGGCATAGGGCGCCCCGCGATAAGGCACCGCCTCACGCAGCGAGGCGGCCACCAATTGCCCATCCCCGCCGCTCAGCCAGGGCAGAAATTCCTCCCACCGCGCCACGGCCAGCTTTTGTGTAAAGATCGCGCCCATGCTGGCGCGCACGGCCTCGACGCTGAACGGATCGACGCAATCGTCGAGCAGGATCAGCCCGCCCGCTCCCACCGCATCGGCGGTGCGCAGCATCGTGCCCAGATTGCCAGGATCGCGCATCGCCTGCGCCACCAGCCAGATCGGCGCGGCATGGCGGTCCACACCCGCCAGCGATGTGTCAAATTCACGGAACACGCCGCAAACCGCCTGCGGATTATCCTTGCCGGTGATCTTGGCCAGAATATCCTCGCTCGTCTCGATCACCTCGCCGCCCGCGTCCAGCACGGCCTGCTCCAACGTATCAAGCAGGGGATGCGCCTCGCGCCCCTCGGCCATGACCAGCGTTTCGGGCAAGCGCCCGCTTTCACGCGCATCGGTCAGCAGCCGCAATCCTTCAGCCAGAAAGCAACCCTCCCGGCGGCGCAGCTTCTTCTCCCGTAAGGAACGCAGGAATTTGACCGTGGGATTGGAAAAGCCGGTGATGTTGCGGCGCATGTCAGGGGCAAGCCTTATGGCAAAACAGAGAAACTGCGCCGCCTATAGCCACGCTATGCGCCCCTGTCGAACCCTTCAATCTTCGCCGAAACCGTCCTTGACCAAGCCCGACAGCCGCGCCAGCGCCTGATCCGCACCATCGCCCGCCACGACAATGTCCACACTGTCGCCGCGCGCCGCGCCCAGCATCATCAGACCCAGAATCGATCCGCCTGCCGCCTCGGTGCCATCCTTGACCACCTTGACGTTGACGCCGCCCGGCAGCATCGCCACCATATTGACAAATTTCGCGCTTGCGCGGGCATGCAGGCCCTTTGCATTCACGATTTCAACGGTTTCCCGTGCTTCAGCCATGCTTCCCTCTCACCGCTGTCAGGCTTCCTGGCCCAGAAACTCGGACGCTATGGTTATATAATTGCGTCCGGCATCACGCGCCGCGCCAACCGCCGCTCGCACCGTCGCGCCTTTGCGCGCACCGGCCAGACGGATCAGCATCGGCAGATTAATTCCCGCGATCACCTCGACCCGGCCCGCTTCCATCAGCGAGATCGCCAGATTGGAGGGCGTGCCGCCGAACAGGTCGGTCAGGATGATCGCGCCTTCGCCGCTGTCGACGGTCTTGATCGCCTCGGCAATTTCCTTGCGGCGGCGTTCGACATCGTCATTGGGGCCGATACAGACGGTTGCCACCGCTTCCTGGCGGCCCACCACATGTTCCATCGCGCGCACGAATTCTTCGGCCAGATGGCCATGAGTCACCAGAACAAGGCCGATCATGCCTGCATCCCGGACGTTCGTTGCATCATGACAATAATGGCGCGCGGCATGTGGGGAGCAAGACCTTTCGCAGGCAAACATTTATGGCCGCTCATCGCGCAGCTCCTCCTTCAACAAGGTCGGCCGCGCGTGAGCCCAGATTACGGTGAATCATTGTGGGCGAAAATCCGGATGCGCGCAAGGCTGCGCCGATTTGTTCGGCCATGAAAACCGACCGATGGCGCCCGCCGGTGCATCCGAAAGCGATGTGAACATAGGCTTTGCCCTGCGCCTGAAAGCGCGGAATCAAAAGCAGCAGCAGGTCGCGAATCCGGGTAAACGCCTCGTCAAAGGCCGGATCTTCGCGGATGAAGTCGCCCACCGGGCCTTCACGGCCGGTCATCGGGCGCAACACCTTGTCCCAATGAGGATTGTTGAGAAAACGCATGTCGAAAACAAAGTCGGCCAGCGGCGGCATGCCCTTGGAAAAGCCGAAGCTGGTGATCGTCAAGGTTAACGCGGGCCCCGAATCGGGTGAGAATTGTTCCCGCATCGCCTGTTGCAAGGCGTTAGTGGTAAAGGCGGTGGTGTTGATGACGATATCGGCCCAGCGGCGCAGCGGCTCCATCATGTCGCGCTCGGCCGAAATGCCGGTGGCCACGGGCATGTCGGCGGCAAGGTGATGGCGACGGCGCGTTTCGTTATAGCGCCGCTCCAGCTCGCCCACGCCGCAATCGAGATAAAGCGTGGCCAGTTCGATATTAGGCCGCTGACTCAAGCGTTTGACCAGCGCAATCACCGCCTGCGGATCGAAGCCGCGCGTGCGCGAATCGAAACCGATGGCCAAAGGTCCGCCCATCCCGTGCCCGCCCATCGGCTGGTCCTCCTGGCTGGTGTCGAGCAGCCTTTCGAGGAAGCGAATGGGGAAATTGTCGATGGTTTCCCATCCCAGATCCTCCAGCGCGCGCAGCGCCGTCGATTTGCCCGCACCCAGCACGCCGGTCACCAGCAGGATGCGCTGCTTGTCCGGATTGCCATGCAGGGTGAGACTGTCCGAAGCGGCAGGGGATGTGTCGGAGGCTGTCATGCACCTTCTCTGCGCCCAGAGAGTTAAAATGTGAAGAGGGCGTACCTATGCTATTTAAGGCAAGGCTTCAGATTTCCGTTGGTTCCCAAAGGCCGTGATACTTTAGTGCCAGTTCTGCGCGCAGCGCCAGTGCCGAACTGTCGGGCCACAGCGTGATGCAGGGAATCGCCAACGAGCCGACCGTCATCCTTGGCGCGACCTCTATATGGCGCGGGGCGCTCGCCTCCAGATGAATCATTAACGCCACCCGCGTGCGTTCGGCCACCGGCATTGTTACCAGCCCGACCCCGCGCACCTCGATCAGGCCCCGCGTATTGGGATGAGGCAGGGCGTAAAGCGCGCCTTGGTCCTCGCACAGCATCACCCCATCGTCGCCCACCAGCACCGCGCCCCGGTCGATCAACCCCAGCGCCAGAGAGGATTTGCCCGCCCCCGGCGCGCCCTCGATCAGTATCGCGCGGCCCCTTATGCTCACGCAGGTCGCCTGTCGGGCCCAATGTTTTCCGGCCCCGAGGTTCATTCCTCCTCGACCTCCTGATGATAGGTCGGCAATTCGATCACCAGCCGCGCGCCCCGTTCGCCCGGCAATGGGTCGCGCGCGGTCAGCGTGCCGTCATGGCCCTCGACAATCGTGCGGGCGATGGCCAGCCCAAGTCCGGAATGGGCGCCAAAATCCTCGCCCGCCGGGCGCAGCGAGTGGAAACGCTCGAACACCCGCTCGCGTGCCTGTGGGGGGATGCCGGGGCCTTCGTCGCGGATTTCGACGGCCACATGCTCGTTGGAGCCGGTGATGTCGATGCGGATCGCGCCATGCGGCGGCGAAAAGGACACTGCATTGTCCAGCAGGTTTTCCAGCACCCGCTCCAGCCTTGTCGCCACGCCCGCCACAACTGCTTCATGGTCGCCCGCGTGATGCAGCAGCAGTCGGCAATCGCGATTGGCCCCGCGCCGTCCGCGCGCGCCCACCATCGCCTCGGCCAGCACGTGCAGGTCGACCGGCTCGAACGTGCTGCGCGCCAGTTCGGCGTCGATCCGGCTCGCCTCGGCGATCTCGCTGATCAGGCGGTCCATGCGCTGAACATCGTGATTGGCGATGTCCATCAATTGGCGACGCAGATCGGGATCGTCAATTTTATCAAGCGACTCCAAAGCACTGCGTAAGGAAGCTAAGGGATTTTTGATCTCGTGGGCAACGTCCGCGGCAAAGCGGTCCACCCCGTCCATCCGCGTGCGAAGCGCCTCGGTCATGTCCGAGAGCGCGCGCGCCAGCAGCCCGATTTCATCGCCGCGATCAGGCAGACGCGGCACCACCACCGTCCGGTCGCGCCCCAGCCGTACCCGCACCGAGGCGCGCACCAGCAGGCGCAGAGGCTGAACAATCGTGCGGGCCAGAAACAGCGAGAGATAGACCGTCAGCAGCAACGCAATCGCCACGACGATGGCCAGAGTTTGCCTTGCATCGCGCACGC
Organism: Novosphingobium sp. SG751A; assembly: GCF_013149295.1. Lineage (GTDB taxonomy): Bacteria > Pseudomonadota > Alphaproteobacteria > Sphingomonadales > Sphingomonadaceae > Novosphingobium. The sequence goes on along the minus strand of NZ_JABGCB010000001.1, from coordinate 108,439 downwards.
TCTGCGTCACATCGCGCGCGTTTTGCTGAACCAGCAGCACCTGTCCGCGCCGCCCGACCGGCGTTGCGGCATTGATGATGGGCGTGCGGTCGGGCGCGTAATGTTCGCGCACGGCGGTCTGGCCGGAGCGGCGCGCCTCGATCACCTCGGGCCAGTCATTGGCGCGGGTGGGGGCGGGCGGTTCAACATAGGCGGGCACTTCGGGGGCGCCCAGAATGGCGTCCATCCCCCGGTCCAGCAGTCGGGCCGATTGCATATACCACGGCTGGGTGGCCGGATCGGCCAGATGGAACGAGGGCGGGGCCAGCACGAAACTGTCAGCCGCCAGCGTGCCATCGGCGCGGAACAGGCGCAGGCGCAGCGCGTGGCGCTGGCCAATCGTGGTCAAAACCTGCGCGCGCGTGTCGCCCGATGCCTGCGCCAACGCCTCGGCGGCGATCTCGGCTTCGCCGCTGGCGCGTTTGAAGCGTTCGCCCAAAACCTCGCGGCGATAGGAATCGATATAAAGCAGGCTGAAGGCGATCAGCGCCAGCACGATGACATTGACCGCCAGAATGCGCGTGGTCAGCGAAACGCCCCGCCAGGGCCCCCCGCGCGCATGGGACGGGCGACGGGGCGTTTCAGCCGCGTTCATCCGCCCTCGCTGAAGGAATAGCCCGCGCCGTAAAGCGTTTCGATGGCTGAAAATGTCGGGTCAACCTGGCGGAATTTACGGCGCAGACGCTTGATGTGCGAATCGATGGTGCGATCATCCACATAGGTGTCGTCATTATAGGCGCAATCCATCAGTTGATTGCGGCTCTTGATGACGCCGGGACGCTGGGCCAGCGTTTCGAGGATCAGAAATTCGGTCACCGTCAACGATACGGGCCGGTCGTCCCAGCGGACCTCGTGGCGGGCCGGATCCATGCTCAAACGGCCGCGATGGACCATGTCGGGGGCGGGCGTATCGTCGGGCGCGGGCTCTGCGGCATCGGCGCGGGCCACTTCGACCCGGCGCAGAATCGCGCGGATTCGCGCCACCAGCAGGCGCTGGCTGAAGGGCTTGGTGATGTAATCGTCCGCGCCCATGGCAAGGCCGAGCGCTTCGTCCGGCTCCTCATCCTTGCTGGTCAGGAAAATCACCGGCAGCGCCGATTTTTCGCGCAGGCGTTGCAGTAGTTCGAGCCCATCCATGCGCGGCATCTTGATGTCGAAAATCGCCAGATCAGGCGGATTTTCAAGGCAGGCTTTGAGCGCGCTGGCCCCATCGGCATAGACGCGGGTGGTAAACCCTTCAGCCTGCAAGCCTATGGAAACGCTGGTCAAAATATTGCGGTCATCATCGACCAGCGCAATCGTGTGGCGCGGCGTGGCAGAGGATGGGGCTTTCTCGTTGTTGCTCATCGAAATAGCGACCTGCATGGCGCGGCTGAACCAAGGCTGAGCGGTAGCCTGCGGCGCGGGCGGGCGCAAGCGTGGCAGGTTTGCATCAAACGCAAGGAAATATGAGGAAATGCAATCTGCCATTTGACGTAGTGTGGGGGCTGGGCTATGAATTGTTTCGTCAATTCGTATGCAATTGCGGCCGGGGGCAACCAGCCAAAGCATTTGTTGCGAAGAGACATTCTGGAATCGACCGTTTGTTGCTGTGGCCGTCCGGCCCTTCTTGCGGAGTCTTCGGTTTTGACCAAGCTGTTTGATGGAAACATGGATCGCTCCGGCCTCTCGGGTCGGTGTGTTCTGTCGCGCACCGTCCGGCTTTAATTTTCAGTTTCGCGCATACACCACGGAAGATTGGTGAGAGGAGGGGCGCCGGTGGCTATGTCACCGGCGCCTTTTGCTTGGCCGCGTAACAATCGCATGGCATGTTGCCGATTAACGATTTGGAGGGCGAAACGATGAGCTTGCTTGATTCCCTGCTGGGGCAATTGTCGGGTAACGTCGATGTGGCGGGCATTGCGGCCAAGGTGGGCATTGACCCGGCCACGGCGCAAAGCGCGATCAGCGCTCTGGGGCAGGCCCATGCGCAGGAAGGCGATACGGTCGAAACCGCCGCCGCGCAGACCGGCATTGCGCCCGATACGCTCAATCAGGTGGTGGGCGCGCTGGGCGGCGTCGAAGGGCTGGGCCAGGTTTCGCAGATCCTGCAGAACAACCCGCAGATCCTCTCCTCCATCAACAGCTTCCTTGACCGCGATGGTGACGGCAGCGCGCTCAACGATGTGCTGGGCATGGCCAAGGGCCTTTTCGGCAAGTCCTGAACGATGCTGGATCTTGCGTTGTCGATGGCCGTGCTGGCCGTGATTCTGTTGATGATCGGATCTGGGGCGCTGTGGCGGCGCGGGGTGCGCAAGCAGGCGATATTGATGATCGTGCTGGCGGTGATTTTGGGCGCCAATGTCGCGATCTGGAGCCTGCCTGCCCCTGCCACGCTTTCCGGAAAGCCATGACGGGAGCCTGACGCCCGATCAACGGATCGGGCGTTTGAGGCGATCAGGCCCGATCAGCGGATCGGGCAGTCCGGCGACAAGCGCATGTCGAGGTAATTGTCGACCGCGCGCATCATTTCGTCGAGTTCATTCTCATAGAAATGGTTGGCCCGGGGCACTTCGTCATGGTGGATCGTGATGTGCTTTTGCGTGCGCAGCTTATCCACCAGCTTCTGCACCGAATTGGGCGTGACCACCGTATCGGCCGCGCCCTGCACGATGATGCCGCTGGCCGGGCAAGGGGCCAGAAAGCTGAAATCATACATGTTTGCGGGCGGCGACACGCTGATGAAGCCCCGGATTTCCGGGCGACGCATCAAGAGCTGCATCGCGATCAGCGCGCCAAAGCTGTAACCGGCAACCCAGGTCGTGCTGGATTCCGGGTGGATGGACTGCACCCAGTCGAGCGCGGCGGCGGCATCCGACAATTCGCCGATGCCATTGTCAAAGCTGCCTTGCGAACGACCAACCCCGCGAAAATTGAAGCGCAGCGTGGCGAACCCGCGCGCGACAAAGGTTTTATACATAGCCTGCGTCACGCGGTCATTCATCGTGCCGCCGGCCTGCGGGTGGGGGTGGAGGATCATCGCTACGGGCGCGCGCGGGCGCGAGCCGGGCTGAAAGCGGCCTTCGAGGCGGCCTTCGGGGCCGGGAAAGATCACTGCGGGCATGTATCAAATCCCTGATCGAGTGGACAGACCCGGCGGTCTTTGCGCAAAATTCGCGCAAAACCTGCGGTGGGGACTGTGAATGGAGGTGATGCGCTATATAGAAAGCCATCAAGCGAAAGCAATGTTTTCAGACAACGCGCCGTAAAAGAGCCTCATAATGCCCAAGTCCACGATCTATCTTGACCATGCCGCCACCACGCCGATCCTGCCGCAGGTGCGCGATGCGATTGGCGAGGGCCTGCGCGAATGGGCCAATCCGTCGAGCCAGCATGGTTCGGGGCGCGGCGCTCGCGCGCAATTGGAGGCTGCCCGCGAAAGGGTTAAACGGGCGCTGAACTGGCCGGGAGAGGTGATCTTTACCGGCGGAGCGACTGAGGCGCTGGCCATCGGCTATACCCGCGCGCAGGCGCTGCGCCGCGCAGCCGGCAGCGTTGAGCATCCCGCCGTCGCGCGGCTTGCGGAGCGCGACATGGTGATCGCCGTGGATCGCCTTGGCCGGGTCGATCCGGGGGCGCTGCCCTCGGTCGATCTGATCGCGGTGCAGCAGGTGAACAATGAGACCGGCGTGATCCAGCCTGCGCTTGGCGAGGCGATAAGGGCCAAGGGCGCGGTGTGGCTGGCCGATTGCGCGCAGGGGGCCGGCAAATTGTCGCTGCCCGACGCGGATATGATCGCGATCGCCGGGCACAAGATTGGCGCTCCTCCGGGGATCGGCGCCTTGCTGGTACGCCATTTCGGCCTGCTCCAGCCCAGCGGCGGGCAGGAGCGGGGTTATCGCGCAGGAACAGAAAACCTACCCTATATCATGGGCTTGGCTGCGGCTCTTGAGGCCGATCCTTCATGGCTTCTGTCGGCCGCGGTGCTGCGCGGATGGTTTGAGGATGAGATCCGCGCCATGGGCGGCGAGGTGATCGGCGAGGGGGCGGAACGCATCGCGACCATCGGCGCCTACCGCCTGCCCGGCGTGAATGCGACCACGGTGCTGATCCGCGCCGATATGGCGGGCATCGCCATTTCCGCCGGTTCGGCCTGTTCGAGTGGTAGTCTCAAGCCCAGCCCGGTGATTCTGGCCATGGGGCGCAGCGAGGAGGAGGCGCGCGAAGTGTTCCGTGTGTCGATCGGGCGCGACACCACGCGCGATGATCTGGCCGCGCTGCTCAAGGTTTTGCGCGGACTTCGGCGTTGATTTACCTCGATTATCAGGCCACTACGCCGCTGGCGCCCGAAGCGCGCGAGGCGATGCTCTATTGGCTGGGCGAGGCTGGTTTCGCCAATCCGCACAGCCCGCATCGCCCCGGCCGCGCGGCGGCGGCGGCGGTTTCACTGGCAAGGGATCAGGTGGCGGGCATCCTGCCCCCGGGCGGGCGCATAACCTTTACCGGCGGGGCGACCGAGGCGATCAATCTGGCGATACAGGGCCTGCGCCCCCGCCGCATCGCGGTGTCGGCCATCGAACATGCCGCCGTGCTGGATACGGCGCGCAGCCTTGGGGCGGTGGTCGATGTGTTGCCGGTGTCGGCCGAGGGGCTGGTGGCGGCGGATGCGCCGATTGCGCCGGGCACCGATCTGGTGGCCGTGATGCAGGTGAACAATGAGATCGGCACGGTGCAGCCGGTGGGCGCTCTGGCGCGGCGGGCGCATGAGGCGGGGGCGCTGTTCCTGTGCGATGCGGTGCAGGGGGCGGGCAAGATGGCGGCGCCCGAGGGGGCCGATATGGTCGCCATTTCCGCGCATAAGATTTACGGCCCCAAGGGCATCGGCGCGCTCTGGACCCGCGATGGCGTTTCGCTCGCGCCGCTGATCCATGGCGGGGGGCAGGAGGGGGGCTTGCGTTCGGGCACGCTCAGTCCCGCGCTTTGCGCCGGATTTGGCGCGGCGGCAGCCTTGTGTAAGGATCTGTGGATAAAGGATGGAGAACATGTGGAGGCGCTGTGGCAAATCGCCCGCGCAATCCTTCCCCACTGGACGCTGAACGGCAGCGAGACGCAGCGCTGGCATGGCAATCTCAACATTCGGCGCGATGGGCTCGACGTTGCCCGCCTGATGAGCGATTGCCGCGACATTGCCTTTTCCGCAGGCTCGGCCTGCGCCAGCGGGTCGGGGCGGCCCAGCCATGTGCTGACCGCCTTGGGACTTTCGGCGAAACAGGCAAAAAATTCTATCCGCCTCGGTTTCGGGCGCTATACGCAAAGCGGAGAGTTTGCCGAGGCCTTGAAGCGAATCGATGCCGCAGCCGATGCCCAATAGGCCGGTCGCATAATCGGATAGGGGTCTGTTTATAGTGATAAAGGTGCAATTCATCACCGCCGGGGGGCAACGTGTCGAGGCGCAGGCCAATGCAGGCCAGCGCCTGCTCGAAGTGGCGCAGGCCGCAGGCATGCCTTTGGAAGGGACGTGCGAGGGGCAGATGGCCTGCTCGACCTGCCATGTGCTGATCTCTCCCGACTGGTTTTCGCGTCTCAAACCGGCCAGCGCCGATGAAGAGGACATGCTCGATCTGGCCGCAGGAGTCGCCGCGACCAGTCGTTTGTCATGCCAGATCACCATCGGACCCGATCTGGATGGGCTGACGGTAAAAATTCCGGGTGAAAGCCGGGATATGCAGCGCGGGTAATACTTGGGATATGCGCGCCGGCCTGTTAGGGAAGCTGCGATATGCCCAGCGACATCACCGAACCCGATCCGTTTGACGCCATCATCGATGCGCCTTTCGACGCCGCTTTGTCCGAGCGGTATCTGGTCTATGCGCTCTCCACGATCACGGCGCGCTCGCTGCCCGATCTGCGCGATGGGTTGAAGCCGGTCCATCGCCGGTTGCTCTGGGCCATGCGCCAGTTAAAGCTGGACCCGGCGCAGGCGTTCAAGAAATCGGCCCGCGTGGTGGGCGATGTGATCGGCAAATATCACCCCCATGGCGACGCCAGCGTCTATGATGCGATGGTACGTCTGGCCCAGGATTTCGCGCTGCGTTATCCGCTGGTCGAGGGGCAGGGCAATTTCGGCAATATCGACGGCGATAATGCGGCGGCCTATCGTTACACCGAGGCGCGGCTGACCAAAACGGCGATGCAGTTGATGGCGGGCCTTGAGGAAGGCACGGTCAATTTCATCCCCACCTATAATGGCGAGGACGAGGAGCCGGAGATTTTCCCCGGCCTGTTCCCCAACCTGCTGGCTAATGGCGCCACTGGCATCGCGGTGGGCATGGCCACCAGCATTCCCAGCCATAACGTGGCCGAAATTCTCGACGCCACGCTGATGCTGATCGACAATCCACAGGCCGAACATGCCGATTTGATGAAGGTCTTTCACGGCCCCGATTTCCCCACCGGCGGTATCGTGGTCGACAGTCCGGCGGCGATTTCGCACGCCTATGCCAATGGCAAGGGCTCGATCCGGGTGCGCGCGCGCTTTTCAACCGGGCGCGACGAGGCGGGCAATTGGGAGCCCACCGGCATCGAAAAGCTGGGCAGCGGGCAGTGGCAATTGGTCGTCTCGGAAATCCCGTATATGGTGCAGAAGGGCAAGCTGATCGAACAGCTTGCCAGCCTGATTGCCGACAAGAAATTGCCGATCCTTGAGGATGTGCGCGACGAATCGGACACCCAGATCCGCATCGTGCTGGTGCCCAAGACGCGTAATGTCGATCCCGATCTGCTGAAGGAAAGTCTATACAAGCTCTCCGAACTGGAAAGCCGCTTCAGCCTCAACCTCAACGTTCTGGATGCGCAGCGCACGCCGGGCGTGCTGGGGATCAAGCCGCTGCTGCTGCAATGGATCGTGGCGCAGATCGACATTTTGCAGCGCCGGGCCCGCCACCGGCTGGAGAAGATCGCCAATCGGCTCGAACTGGTCGAAGGCTATATCATTGCCTATCTCAACCTTGACCGGGTGATCGAGATCATCCGCACGCAGGATGAGCCAAAGCCAGTGATGATGGCCGAATTCAACCTGACCGACCGTCAGGCCGAAGCCATCCTCAACATGCGCTTGCGGAGCTTGCGCAAGCTGGAGGAGATGGAACTGCGCGGCGAGCGGGACGATCTGCTCAAGGAACAGGACGAACTGCAAAAGCTGCTGGAAAATCCGGCCCGCCAGCGGACGCGGTTGAAGCGTGACCTTGTGAATTTGCGCAAGGATTATGCCGAGACGACCGCGCTGGGCCGCCGCCGCACCACCATCGAGGAAGCCGCGCCCACCCGCGAATTCAGCATGGACGCGATGATCGAAAAGGCGCCGCTGACGGTGATCCTTTCCGCGCGCGGCTGGATCCGCGCGGCCAGCGGGCATGAGCCGCTGGACAAGGAATATAAGTTCAAGGAGGGCGATGGCCCGGCCTTTGTCCTTCATGCGCAGACCACCGACAAGCTGCTGATCGCCTGCGACAACGGGCGCTTTTACACGTTGGGCTGCGACAAATTGCCCGGCGCGCGCGGCTTTGGCGAGCCGCTGCGTTCGATGATCGACATTGATGCCGAGGCCCATATCGTCGCCACCATCGTCTATCATCCCAAGGCGCAACTGCTGCTGGCCGCCAACACCGGGCGCGGCTTTGCTGCCGAAGCCGACGAATTGCTGGCCGAAACCCGCAAGGGGCGCGCGGTGATGACGGTCAAGGAAGGTGTCAAGCTGATGGTGGTGCGCGAGATCCCGCCCGAGCATGATTACGTGGCGGTGATGGGCGAAAACCGCCGCATCGTCATCTTCGGTCTGGTCGAGGTGCCGGTGCTGGCCAAGGGGCAGGGCGTGACGCTGCAACGTTACCGCGACGGTGGTCTGTCCGACATCATCACGCTGAAGTTCGAAGACGGGCTAAGCTGGACAATGGGCGGCGAAACGGGCCGGACGCGGGTGGAAAAAGATCTGCGGCAATGGCGCGTGGCACGCGGCGCGGCGGGCAGTTTCGCGCCGCAGGGTTTCCCCCGCGACAATAAGTTTCAGAGCTGATCAGACCCTTTGGGGGTAAGGATCATCACCTTGCCCTCAACCCGCCAGCCTTCCAAGCTGGTCAGGAAGTTCATCCCCAGCACGTTGGTCGTGCCGATGGCGGGAGCGATGATCGTGGTCATATCGGCGGCGTGGATCGAGCCGACCTCAAGACTGTCGATCTGCGCCATTTTTGCGGGCGTATCGCCATTGGCGGTATGCAGATTGACCCGGCCCGAATCCGCGCCCGGCTCCACCATCGCCTCACGCGCAACCTCGGATGACAGGGTGGTATAGGTTGCGCCGGTGTCGATCAGGAAGCGCTGGGGCGTGCCATTGACGGCGGCGTCAACCCAGTAATGCCCATCCTCGGCCAAAGGCACGCGGGTTTCACCGCCGCGCACCACCTGCGTCGAGGCCTGAGCCGCCATGGCCACCCCGGCCACCAGCGGCAAGCCGACAAAGGCCCCGCCCAGTTGCACCAGGGTGATGCCCAAAGCCACCGTCAGCCCGGCGCTGCCCACCATGCGGATTATCGCGCCCAGCGCGCCGCTGGCTTCGGCCCGGATGATCCCGCCCATCAGCAGCAGCGCCATAAAGCCAAAGGCCGAGGCCAGCACCAGATGGTTGGGCAAATCCAGCAGAAGGTCGAACAGGGGCATCGCGCAGGCTCTCGAAACAATCGGATGATGCGCCACTATTTGCGCGCGGCCCGCGCGCGGCAATTGTGTTAACCAACCTCATCCGTGCCAGCTTGGGACGGATCGGTTTTTGCCGGGTGATGCGGCTCCAGCACCATCACGCGCCCCTCGACACGCCAACCCTTCAGCTTGGTCAGGAAATTCATGCCCAGCACATTGGTCTCGCCAAGGCCGGGAGCGACCACGGCCTCGATGTTACGGGCCACGGCATTGCCGACCTTCAATTCATGGATGACCACGATGCGCCCGGTGGCATTGCCATTGGCGGTGCGCAATTCGATTTTTGGTCCGTCGCGCGCGATGCGCAGCCCGGCCTCTTGCGCCGTTTCGGGCGAAATCGTGGTCAGCGTGGCGCCCGTATCGACCAGAAACCGCCGCGGCGCTCCGTCGATCGAGGCGCGGACCCAGAAATGCCCGTCATCGGCCAGAGGAACGCGCGTCACCTTGCCCTCGACCACCTGCGGCTCTTCTGCCTTGGGCAGATGGCGCATGATCGCCTCGGGCAGGGTGGCCGTGATGCCAAAGCGGCGCAGATCAACCACCCCCATTAGCGCCACGATTAAGGCCACGATCAGCCCCAGATTGCCGAAAAACCGCAGCAACCCGCCCAGCATCGGCAGGCGATAGCGCATCAGATTGCCCAGAATCAGCACCCCTGCGCAAACCAGCGCCCAACCCAGCACCGGCTGGGTCATCACCAGTTCGACCGCCTGCGCCCAAATGGCCGAACCGGCCTCGATCAACCGATCAAGCGCCGCGCCGGCCTTATCGGAATGGGCGCCTGTATTGGCGGCGGTCATAGTCTCTCCTCAAGGGGCCTCGTTCAACAGGGCCTCGTTCAACAGGGCATCGACACGGGCGGCATCGGGGAACCCTTCGGCCACCCACCGCCCTTCGACCGAGCGGAGAATATGGGCGATACGAGGCCCGGCAGCAACGCCGCGCGCGACAATATCGCCGCCTTTTAGGGGGAAAAGCGGGATGGTCCAGCCGCACAAAGGCGCAATTGATCCCCCGGTCAGCAGCAGCCGGTCCATCGCCCCTTCCATGCCCAGTGCATAGGCCAAGGCATAGGCATCTCCTGCTTCATCCTTGCGCGCAGCGGCTTGAGAGAGGCGCTTTTTCTGTGCCCCCGACAGACGAAAGCGCGAGGCGACCTGTTCGGCCAATCCGGGCCCCGATCCAGATTGCGCCGGCAGCAGGGCCGCCAGCCGCCGCAGCGCATCGGGGGCCACGCCTTGCGCCCGCTCCTGCGCGATCAGATCGGCAAGGGCATCCACCGAGGCTTCAGGCAGAACCACCGCCAGCACGCCCAACTCCGCCATCCGCGCCACCGTGGGCGCCGGATCGGGCAGGCCCAACAGGTTCATCATCTCCATTCCGATCCGCTCGCGCGACAGGCCCTTGAGCGTGGCGGCCAGCGCGGCGCAGGCCTGTTCGGCCACAGGATCGGCCTCCTGACCAAAGCGGGCCTGAAAGCGGAAATAGCGCAGAATCCGCAAATGATCCTCGCGGATGCGTTGGGCCGCATCGCCGATGAAGCGCACCCGCCGCGCGGCCAGATCCGCCAGCCCGCCGAAATAGTCAAAGACCTCGCCCGTGGCCGGATCGGCATAAAGCGCGTTGATGGTAAAATCGCGCCGTGCCGCATCGTCGCGCCAATCCTGCGCAAAGGCCACGGTCGCGCGCCGCCCGTCGGTCGATACATCATGGCGCAGCGTGGTGATCTCCACCGGCCCGCCATCGGTCAGCGCCGTTACCGTGCCATGCTCGATGCCGGTGGGCACGGTGCGGATGCCCGCTGCCTTGCACCGCGCGATCACCTCGCCCGGCAGAAGGGGCGTTGCCGCATCCATATCCTTCACGGCCAAGCCCAGCAGCGTATCGCGCACTGCCCCGCCCACCCAGCGCAAGGGACCGACGGCGGCCACCAATTGCGCCAGATCCTCGCGGATCAACCAGCCTTCGCGTTTCAAAAATTCAGTCATGCCAGTTCAATCGCTTAGAAAGATTGGCCAGAATGGCCCCGGTGATGCCCCAGATACGATGCCCGTCCCATGGGATTTCGACCAGATGACGGGTCTTGCCCTCCCATTCGATGGCGCGGCGCTGATGGTTGGCCGGGTCCATGACAAAGCCGAAGGGGGCCTCGAACCACTGCGCCACTTCATCGGGATTTGGCACCAGCGGCAGATCGGGCGGGATCAGCGCCAGCACCGGTGTCACCGCATAGCCCGATCCGGTCAGGAACACATCGAGCGGGCCGATCACATCGACATGACGCGGATCAATGCCCAGTTCTTCCTGCGCCTCGCGCACGGCGGCGTCGATATCGGTTTCGCCCGGATCGAGGCGACCGCCGGGCAGGGCGACCTGCCCCGCATGGGCGCGCATGGTGCCGGGGCGGTGGATCATCAGCACGCCGGGCGCGGTCCGCTCGGTCACAGCAATCAGCACGGCGGCGGGTTTGAACTCGTCTATGCCCGCCGTGCGCGGATCGGGAAACAGCGCAGGGACAGGCCCCGCCATCCCGGCGTGATACAGCCGCTCCAGCTTGTGCTTGAGATTACTCATTGTTTTGCGCTCATTGCGGCGTCAGGGGGAAACTTATCCCCAGGCTGTCCACAGACAGTCCACCGTCTGTCCCCATATTCTCCCCTTGGTTCTCCAGCGCCATATCCACCAGTTGTCCCCATGTGGACCGGTTGATCCGCGCAAGGCAACCGTGGCGCACGGCCAGATAGATCGCGGGCGTTTCCGCATCCCCCCGCGCGATCAGCGGATGGTCCGGCCCGGCGATCACCGTGTCGTCGGTGTTCAGCCGGAACGCCAGCGCCCCGTCAATACGCGCCACATCCACCGCGACAAAGGCGGCATCGACCACCGCGATCCTCTGCCGGTCCTGCGGCGTGACCAGCCAGTGCTGGCCGGCCTTGTCGCGCATCAGCAGCGTGGAAAAGGCGCGCACCATGGCCGGGCGGGTGATCGGTCCACCTTGATGCCACCACGATCCATCGGCGCGGATCTCCATCTGGCTGTCGATTTCTTCGGCCGGATGCCATTGATCGACCGGGGGCAGGCGGCGCTCTGCCACCATGCGGGCAATATCTTCCAGCGAGAGCGCGGCCAGATCGGGGGGAGGCGTATAAGGCATGGCGGCAATATGGGGCAGGCGGGCGCTATGCGCCAGTGTTTCGCCTGCCCAAAATTATGCCCAGGGGCCCAGCATGCCCTGTTGCGGCAGGACGGCGGCATTGTCGCAGCGCACCAGCAGGCGGGCCTGTTCGAACGGTCCGGGCAGATCCCATTGCCCCGTGGGCGCATTGGTAAAGCCCCAGAAGCGGCCGTAATATTCCGGATCGCCGATCATCACCATGGGCAGCGGCGCCTTGGGGTTCATGGCCGAAATGGCCGCGGTGACCAGTGCCTTGCCAAAGCCGCGCCCCTGCGCCTCGGGCAGGACGGCGACGGGGCCGACCATGACCATCGGATGGCGGCGCCCATCGGCATCGGTCAGCGCCACCGGCCAGCACTGGATCGAGCCGACCACATGCTGCTCCTCGTCCACCGCGGCAAAGGAGAGGGCGGGCAGCCATTCGGCATCGCCGCGCACTTTATAGGCGGTGCGTTGGCGTCGTTCCGGCTCAAACGCGCGATCGAGCAATTCCTCGACCAGCGAGGGATCAACATTATCAAGCGGGATGAGCGAGGGTTCGATAGCCATAATGCCGCGCGCGTTAGGGCAGGGGGGGATCATATGCAAGGAAATGCTTGCAGGCGCCGGCAGGTGGCGGCACGGCTGCGGCCATGATCTTTGGTGTGGATGAAGCGGGGCGCGGCCCCTTGGCGGGGCCTGTGGTGGCGGGCGCGGTGTGGCTGGGGCAGAGTGCCATTGATGGGCTGGCCGACAGCAAGAAATTGTCGGCCAAGCGCCGCGCGGCGCTGGAGGCGCGGATCATGGCCGAGGCGCATTGGGCCATCGGCGTGGTCGAGGCCGATGAGATCGATCGGATCAATATCTTTGCCGCCACGATGCTGGCCATGACGCGGGCGGTCGGTGCGCTGGTGGACAAGGTCGGCGATCCGGCGATGGTGCTGATCGACGGCAATAAGACGCCTGAGGGGCGCGTAGGCGATTGGCGCTGGGCCGCGCGGGCCATTGTGGGGGGCGATGCCACCGAGGCGGCGATCAGCGCGGCCAGCATCATCGCCAAGGAACACCGCGACCGGGTGATGCGCGCGCTGGCGGCGCTCCATCCCCATTACGGCTGGGAGCGCAACGCCGGATATGGCACGGCGCAGCATCTGACAGCCTTACGCGAACATGGGCCTTGCGAGCATCATCGGCGGACGTTTGCCCCGGTCGCGCAATTGTCATTTTTGTAAAAAATTGCCCCCTGGGTCTCGATTGTCACGCCACTAGATGTTGAGTCTGCCGAGTCGCGGGTGACTCTATCCCTTGTGTCAGACTCTTTCTGTTCTCCTGTTCTTGACTCGGTTTTACCCTTGCGACTCGTGCTTAACCCACGAGTCGGGCCTTGACGTGAGTCTGTGAATGACTCATTGAGGGGGCCGTTCAACGCACTTATTCACAGGAATCCTCATGGGCAACGTCCTTCTCAAGGAGCGCCTGCGCTCCACCCCGGCGCCGCGCAAAATCGCCAGCCGCATCAAGAAGGATCTTGTCCTCAAGCCGGTCGAAACGCCCCGGAGCGAATTGCCGCTGGGGCGCATTCTGGACGGCGACTGCATCGAGGCGATGCGCTCGATCCCCACCGCCAGCGTCGATATGGTGTTCGCCGATCCGCCGTATAACCTCCAGCTTGGCGGCGACCTTGCCCGCCCCGATGGCAGCCATGTCGATGCCGTCACCAACGATTGGGACAAGTTCGACAGCTTTGGCACCTATGACCGTTTCACCCGCGCCTGGCTGGCCGAAGCGCGCCGCGTTTTGAAGCCCAACGGCTCGCTCTGGGTGATCGGTTCGTATCACAACATCTTCCGCGTCGGCGCGATCCTTCAGGATATGGGCTTCTGGATCCTGAACGACATCGTGTGGCGCAAGTCGAACCCGATGCCCAATTTCAAGGGCACGCGCTTTACCAATGCCCATGAAACGCTGATCTGGTGCAGCATGGGCGAAGAGGCGAAATATACGTTCAACTATCGCGCGATGAAGACGCTGAATGACGAGCTTCAGATGCGTTCGGACTGGGTGCTGCCGATCTGTAACGGGGGCGAACGCCTCAAGAAGGGTGGGGCCAAGGTCCACCCGACGCAGAAGCCGGAAAGCCTGCTTTATCGCGTGATGCTGGCCACGACCAACAAGGGCGATGTGGTGCTCGATCCCTTCTTTGGCACGGGCACGACAGGGGCCGTGGCCAAGCGCCTTGGCCGCGAATGGATCGGTTGCGAGCGCGAGAGCAATTACCGCGAGGCCGCGATGGAGCGTATCGAGATGGCGCTGCCTCTCGATGAATCCGCCATCAGCACGATGAAGAGCAAGCGCGCCGCGCCCAAGGTTCCTTTCGGCACGCTGATCGAGACCGGCTGGGTCAAGCCCGGCACCGTGCTGACCGGCAAGAAGGGGCGCAATCGCCCGGCCTTTACCGCCACCGTGCGCGCCGACGGTTCGCTGGTTTCGGGCAAGACCGAGGGGTCGATCCACTCCTGCGGCGCCCAATTGCAGGGCGCGCCCAGTTGCAACGGCTGGACCTTCTGGAACATCGAGCATGAGGGGCAGGTCAAGCCGCTCGACGCCATCCGTCAGCTTTATCTGCTGGCAAACGAGGACTGATCGGGTCTAAGCGCGGGTCTATGACTGTTTACCTGCGCCCGATCGCCCTTGCCGACAGCCCCCAGTCGGAGGAAGGCGAAGCCGTCCGTCTGGCTGGGGGGCTGACCTATGCCAGCCGTTTCGCGCTGATCCGCCGCGAGGGTGGAAAGATTGTCGAACGCACCCGCTTTGGCGTGGCCGAGGCGGGGCGCGTGATCCGGCGTGATGTCGAAGAACAGTGGGAGGCTTTGCGCTCCCCGCGCGCGCCGTTGCAGATGGGCGCGCGCACCATCCGCCTCGATCAGCCGCAGGTGATGGGCATTCTCAACGTCACGCCGGACAGTTTTTCCGATGGCGGGCGCAATATTTCCGGGCCTGATGTGCCCGTCGTCCACGCCAGTGCGATGCTGGAGGCGGGCGCGGCGATGATCGACATTGGCGGTGAAAGCACGCGCCCCGGCGCCCCTCCGGTGTGGGAGGGCGACGAGATCGAGCGCGTGGTGCCGGTGATCGAGAAGCTGGCCCGCACCGGCGCGGCGATCAGCGTGGACACCCGCCGCGTGGGCGTGTTTGAGGCTGCGCTGGCAGCGGGGGCGCATCTGTGGAACGATGTTTCGGGCCTGCGCCACGATCCGCGCAGCCTTGAATTTGCCGCCCATTGCGGCGCCCCCGTCTGCATCATGCATGCGCCGGGTAAGGGCGAGGACCTTCACGAGGACGGCCATTACGGCGATGTCGTGCTCGACGTCTTCGACTGGCTGCGCGCGCGGCGTGATGCAGCCGAGGCGGCAGGCGTGGCACGGACCCGCATCCTGCTCGACCCCGGCATCGGCTTTGGCAAGACCCTTCAGGAAAATCTCGCGCTGATGAACGCGCTGCCGCTGTTTCACGCGCTGGGCTGCCCGCTGCTGGTGGGCGCCAGCCGCAAGCGGATGATCGGAGCGCTTTCCAACGAGGCGCCTGCCGACAAGCGGCTTGGTGGATCGCTGATGCTGGCGGGACGGATGATGGATGCCGGGGCGCAGGTTATCCGCGTGCATGACGTGGCGCAGACGGTGCAGGCGCTGCATGTGTGGCGCGGTTTGCGCGATGCGGCTTTGACCGATTTTGGGCAGTTGGTGGGGTAAGGGATTTTGCCTCCGGCGGTCAAAGGGTCGAGACCCTTTGCCCGCCGGAGGCCTTATCTAAACCCGGCTAAGCCGCGTCCCCAATCCCAAGCTCGCTCAACTTTCGATACAGTGTCGAACGCCCAATCCCCAGCCGCCGCGCCACTTCGGTCATGCGGCCGCGATAGTGCCCGATGGCCAGCCGGATCACGTCCGCCTCAATGTCCTCCAGCGGGCGCAGATTGCCGTCGGCGGTGAACAGCATCACGCCCGCGCTTTCGTGGCTCACGCCATTGCTGATGGCCAGCGGTTCGGCGGTGATCATGCTGGAGAGTTGAGGGAAATCGTCGGCGGTCAGCGCGTCGCCATCGCAGAAGACGGCGGCGCGGAACAGGACGGCCTGAAGCTGGCGGACGTTGCCCGGCCAGTCATAGGCCGAGAGCAGCGCCAGCGCGCCATCGGTTATGCCCAGTTCACGCAGGCCCGGTTGCTCGCCGATGCGGCCAAGGAAGTGCCGCGCCAGCGCCGGAATATCGCCCAGTCGCGCGCGCAGCGGCGGCAGCGACACCGTGGTCGCGCAGATCGCGGCGTGGAGTTCGGGCAGGAAATCGCCGTGGACGATCAGATCTTTCAGCGGATAGTTCGAGGCCGCGATCAGCCGCACATCGACCCGGAACGCATGGCGCGCACCGATGGGGCGGCACGATCCGGTGGTCAGATATTCAGCCAGCCGCTCCTGCACGCCCATGGGCAGGCGGTCGATTTCGTCAATGACCAGCGTGGCGCCGTCGCAATATTGGATCGCGCCCATCTGGCGATCAAACGCGCCGGGGAAGGCGCCCTTTTCATGGCCAAACAGTGCGGATTCGATCGAATTGCCCGGCGTCGATCCGGCATTGACCATCCGCAGCGGCATCTTGGCGCGTTGCGAAGCGGCGTGGATCGCGCGCACCAGCATTTCCTTGCCGGTGCCGCTTTCGCCCTCGATCAGCAGGTGGCCCTGACCGCGTGCGGATTTGGCGGCGATGGCAAGGGCCGTGCGGAAAGCCGGAGCCGCGCCGATCATGGATTCGAAATCGGCCGGACCGTTCATCTTTTCGGTCAACGGCTGCAATTCATCACGCGGCGTTTCGCGCGTGGTGGCGTTGCGCAATGCGCTCATCAGGCGGTCGGGCGCGATGGGTTTGATAAGGTAATCGGTTGCGCCCGCGCGCATGGCTTCGACCGCCAACAGGGGCGAGGCCGAGGTCGTCAGCATCAGGATCGGCAGGGCGGGGCGGCGGCTGCGCAGATCCGCGATCAGCGAGCAGGCTTCATCGCCCGGCACCCATTGGTCAAGGATAACCGCGCCCAATTGCATGCCCTGCCGCGTGCCCAGCATGGCCACCGCCGTTTCGGCATCGCCCACCACCAGCGTTCGCCAGCCTTCGCGCGCGGCCAGTGCCGTGATCAGGCGGCTTTGCGCCGGCTCATCGTCGATCAGCATCAGCAGGCGCTGTTCGGTTTCTGCCATATTTGCGCGGTCTGTCGTCATAAAGGCAGGATTTAGCCAAATTGGGTAAAGACCTGCTTAAGCGCGTCTTGTCAGCGGTCCTGATTTTTTCCGGGGCGGCGTCCACCATGTTGGGCTTCGTGGTGGAAAATGAAATTTGACCTATAGTGCAATTTATCTTTTGCCGTGGATCATGTTTGGCCTTGTGCTGAGGATTGAGGGTGATAAGAATTGCACAAGAATAATGGGACAGGGGTAAAATCAATGGCAAACACTCAGGATATTACCACCGCGCGGCAAACCTATGAGGGTTTCATTCGCCTGATCAAGGTCAGCACCCCGGTCATCGCCATCGTGGCCGCTTTCGTCGTCTATCTCATCTCCCGCTGAAAGGTCTGGAATGACGGATAAATTGCGTATCGCCGCTCTTGCAGAAAGAGCGGCGGGGGAAACGCGCGTCTGCGTGACGCCGGAAACGGTGAAGAAGTTCACAAACCTTGGCGCGATTGTGGCGGTGGAAAGCGGGGCGGGGCTTGCCGCCTCGATTGCTGACGCTGATTATGCGGCCGTCGGTGCGGTCTTGGGCGATGCGGCCTCGGTGATGGCGGGCGCGGATATTGTGCTGGGGGTTCAGGGGCCTGATGCGGGCCTGCTCTCGGGCGCAAAGCCGGGCGTGTGGGTCGCGGCGGGGCTTGATCCTTTTGGTCAGCGCGGGCGCATTGAAGCCTATGCGGCGGCCGGGGTTGAGGCGCTGGCGATGGAATTTATGCCGCGCATCACCCGCGCGCAGTCGATGGATATCCTCTCCTCGCAGAGCAATCTGGCCGGGTATAAGGCGGTGATCGACGCGGCGGGCGTTTACGGCCGCGCCTTTCCGATGATGATGACGGCGGCGGGCACGATTTCGGCGGCTAAGGCGTTCATTATGGGCGTGGGCGTGGCGGGGCTTCAGGCCATCGCCACCGCGCGGCGTCTGGGCGCGCAGGTGTCTGCCACGGACGTGCGCAGTGCGACCAAAGAGCAGATCCAGAGCCTTGGCGCCAAGCCGATCTTCGTGGAAAATGTAGCGGGCATCGAGGGCGAGGGCGCGGGCGGCTATGCCACCGAAATGAGCCCGGAATATCAGGCGGCGCAGGCCGAACTGGTGTCCAGCCATATCGCCAAGCAGGACATCGTCATCACCACGGCGCTGATCCCCGGTCGCGCCGCGCCGCGCCTGATTTCGGACGCGCAGATCGCGACGATGAAGCCGGGCAGCGTCATTTTCGACCTTGCCGTGGCGCAGGGCGGCAATGTCGAAGGCTCCGTTCCCGATCAGATCGTGGATCGCCACGGCGTCAAGATCATCGGTTACAGCAACACGCCTGCGCATTTGCCCGCCGATGCTTCGGCGCTGTTCGCGCGCAATCTCTACAACTTCCTCTCGGCCTTTTGGGACAAGGAGACGGGGCGACCCGTTCTGGACGAGGAAATCGGCAACGCGATCCGGCTGACGCAAGGTGGTCAGATCGTCAATCCGCGACTGCTCTGAGGGGAGGGCGCAATGGACTTTATCTCGATCCTGTCGATTTTCGTGCTGGCGTGTTTCGTCGGCTATTATGTGGTGTGGTCGGTCACGCCCGCGCTGCACACGCCGTTGATGGCGGTGACCAACGCCATTTCCTCGGTGATCGTGGTGGGCGCGCTGATTGCGGCGGCGGCCTCGGGGCTGGGCGCTGCGGGCGGCGTGTCGAAATGGCTGGGGCTGGGTGCGGTGGTGCTGGCCTCGGTCAACATCTTTGGCGGCTTTGCGGTTACGGCGCGCATGTTGGCCATGTATAAGAAGAAGGAGAAGAAGTGATGGAGCACGTCGCTACTCCTTCATGGGCGATGTTCGCCTATCTCGTTTCGGGCGTGCTGTTCATTCTGGCGCTGCGCGGCCTGTCGTCTCCGGCGACCAGTCGTTCGGGTAATCGCTATGGCATGATCGGCATGGTGATTGCCGTGGTCACGACGTTGGTGACGCATTTTCCCACCGCGGTTAATCCTTATAGCGAAGCGCCTGCTGCGATTGAGCATGGGCTTCAAACTGTTCCCGACTTTGGTTCGTTTGGGCTGATTGCCGCTGCGATCGCTTTGGGCGGCGGCATTGGCTTTGTCATCGCGCGGCGGATTGCCATGACGGCGATGCCGCAACTGGTGGCGGCATTCCACTCGCTGGTCGGTATGGCTGCCGTGCTGGTGGGTTGGGCGGCTTACCTGAATCCACAGGCATTCGGGATTGCTGAACTGGCCAATCTGGTGCTTTCCGTTGATTTCGGCAACGCGTCGGCGACAGATCCAGTTCGTGCTCAGCTTGCGCAGGCTATGGGGGGCTCGTCGGTCACCATCCCCGGAGTGGCCCACATCGCCGCCCAATCCTGCATCGAAATGGGCCTTGGCATCGCCATCGGCGCGATCACCTTTTCCGGCTCGATCATCGCCTTCCTCAAGCTGGCGGGCAAGATGTCGGGTTCGCCGATCATGCTGCCGGGGCGCCATGTCATCAATCTTGGCACGATCATCGCGATCCTTGGCCTTGTCGGCTATTTCACGATGGATCAGTCGCTCTGGGTGATCGGCGTGATCACGCTCTTGTCCTTTATCATCGGTTTCCTGCTGATCATCCCCATCGGCGGGGCGGACATGCCGGTGGTTGTCTCGATGCTCAATTCCTATTCGGGCTGGGCCGCCGCCGCGATGGGCTTCACGCTGCATAACAGCGCGATGATCATCACCGGGGCGCTGGTGGGCTCCTCGGGTGCGATCTTGAGCTACATCATGTGCAAGGCGATGAACCGCAGCTTTATCAGCGTGATCGCGGGCGGATTTGGCGCCGCGCCCGAGGCGTCGGGCGGCGCGCCCAAGGAGCAGCGCCCGTGGAAGCGCGGTTCCGCCGAAGACGCGGCCTTCCTGATGAAGGAGGCGGAAAGCGTCATCATCATCCCCGGCTATGGCATGGCGGTGTCCCAAGCCCAGCATGCTCTGCGTGAAATGGCCGATGTGCTGAAAAAGGAAGGCGTCTCGGTCAAATATGCGATCCACCCTGTCGCGGGAAGAATGCCCGGCCATATGAATGTCTTGCTGGCCGAGGCTAACGTGCCTTATGATGAGGTGTTTGAGCTGGAGGACATCAATTCCGAGTTCGGCCAGTGCGACGTTGCCTTCATCATCGGCGCCAATGACGTGGTCAATCCCGCCGCCAAGACCGACAAGTCCAGCCCGATCTATGGCATGCCCGTGTTCGACGTGGACAAGGCCAAGACCGTCATGTTCGTCAAACGCTCGATGGGCGGTGTGGGTTATTCAGGTGTTGATAATGATGTCTTCTACATGGACCAGACCATGATGCTGCTGGCCGACGCCAAGAAGATGGTGGAAGACATCGTCAAGGCGCTGGCTCACTGATAAAGGTCTGATAATGCGTAAAGTTCTGACAGCTCTTGCCCTTACCCTCGCCCTTTCGGGCTGTGTTCAGGGGATCGCCCGTGGCCGGGTGAAATCCGCTCTGGTGGGGGCGGGGCTGTCCGAACCGGTTTCGGCCTGCATGGCCGAGCATATGGTGGATAAGCTGACCATCAGCCAGTTGCGGCAGTTGGAGGCGCTGCAAGGCCCCAAGCGGTCGCTGTTCGATTATGTGATGGCGGTGCGCCGGATTCAGGACCCTGAGGTTATTCGGGTGACGGCGGCGGCGGCTGGTTTGTGCATGAGCGGGTGGGAAAGATAAGGTTTGCCTCCGGCGGGCAAAGGGTCTCGACCCTTTACAATCCCATTTTTGGGGTGGTGCGATATTCGCCGGTAGGGGGGTGATTTAAAGCCTGCGGCGTGGTGAGGTTGTCCCTATCCGCGCAGCAGGCTTTTCATTTCCACGCCGCGTCCAGCACCCGCCGCCGGAACCTCACGCACAACAAAGACAGTAATGGGAGCGCGAGGGACAAGTCCCTCGCACCTTTCCTTTTCCTTCTCCCTCCGCTACTTCCTCCCCATGCCTCTATCCCCCCTGGCCTGCGACCCATCGCAAACCCTTGGTCGTGAATTCGCGCTCGAAGGCTCGATCGCCCGCGGCCCGCGCAGCCCCTATCAGCGCGACCGCGACCGGATCATCCACTCGATTGCGTTTCGGCGCTTGCGGCACAAGACGCAGGTTTTTGTCGCCCCCGATGGCGATCACTACCGGGTCCGCCTCACGCACAGCCTTGAGGTGGCCCAGATCGGCCGCGTGATCGCGCGTGTGCTGGGGCTGGACGAGGATCTGACCGAGGCGCTCTGTCTTGCCCATGATATCGGCCACCCGCCCTTTGGCCACAGCGGCGAGGATGCGCTGGACGAGGCGCTGAAAGAGCAGGGCGGCTGGGACCACAATGCCAATACTTTGCGCACGCTGATGCGTCTGGAAAGCCCCTATTGCGAGCATGAGGGGTTGAACCTGACGTGGGAGACGCTGGAGGGGCTGGCCAAGCATAACGGGCCGGTGCGCAGCCCCAACTGGGCGCTGGCCGAACTGGACGCGGCCTATCCGCTGCATCTGGGCGAATGGTCCTGCCTTGAGGCGCAGGTGGCCGCGATTGCCGATGATATTGCCTATGACAATCACGACATTGACGATGGTCTGCGCGCCGGTTTCCTGCATCTCGACGATCTGCTGACCCAGCCCTTCGTGGCCGAGCAATGGCGCGCGGTTGAGGCCAAACACCCCAGCGCCCCCCATGACCGCAAGCTGCGTGAGCTGGTGCGCAGCCAGATAGGCATCATGGTCAATGACGTGATTGCCGAAACGCAAAGCCGCACGCAGGGCATGGCCGGCATTGTCGATATCCGCGCCGCATCCCGCGCCAGCGCCGCCTTCTCGCCCGCCATGGCCGAGGCCGAGCGGACCCTCAAGCGGTTCATGTATGACCGGCTCTATTACCATCCGGAGCAACTGGCCACGGCGGAAAAGGCGCATCAGGTCGTTTCGGGCCTGTTCGCCGCCTATCGCGAGGACCCCTCCCGCATGGGCGAGGCATGGGCCTCCCGCCTGCCGCAGGAAGAGCCGCAGCGCAGCCGCCATATTGCCGATTTCATCGCAGGCATGACCGACCGTTTCGCCATCGCGCAATACCGCATGATCCACGGCACAGCCCCCGAAGGATTGAGCAACGTCTGACCCCGATTGCGCCGGATTTATGGAGCGGATTACGTATTGGGGTAGAATTTCTGACAGGCTGTTTGACTTTTGCGCCGCAAAAAGAGATGGCGAATCTCAGTCGCTGAACGATGCGGGAGAGTTCGGGTGATTCGCAAGAATTATCCGGCGCCGAAGGAGCAACCGCCCCGGAATCTCTCAGGCAATAAGGACCGTGTCGGTCAATAGCGACGCTCTGGAAAGTGCAACTGGGCCATAGGGCGCAGGGGCCGCCGAAGGGGTAAATCTGCGCATTCCCATGCGCGGGCTAAGCTCTCAGGTTTCCGTGACAGAGGGGGCACCAGGACTGGTGCAACGCTGTGCGGAAGGCTGATTTGTGAGCGACACATACAATATTGACTCGGGCGACGAAGCCGAAACCCCCGAAACCCTCACGCTCCCTCTCGATGCCTGGCACCGCGCGCGCGGCGGTCGCATGGTCGAATTCGCCGGCTACTGGATGCCTGTCCAATATGAAGGCATCATGGGCGAACACCTGTGGACGCGCGAGAATGCGGGGCTTTTCGACGTCAGCCACATGGGCCAGTTGGTCGTGTCGAGCGAGGATGAAGATCAGCAGGACGCTGTCACCGCTCTTGAAGCGCTGATGCCCGCGGATCTCTCGATCCTGAAAGTTGGTCGCCAGCGCTATTCGCTGCTGCTCAATGAAACCGGCGGGATCATCGACGATCTGATGATCACGCGCTGGCCCGGTGGTTTCTTCCTGATCGTCAATGGCGCGACCAAGTGGGACGACATCGGCCATCTGCGCGAATTCCTGCCCGATGACATCACGCTGACTCACCGCGACGAATTCGCGCTGCTGGCCCTGCAAGGCCCCCGCGCTGCTGAGGCTTTGGCCTCCTTCGGCATCGCGCCCGCCCAGCCGCAGATCGTGCCCGTCGACCAGCTTTCCTTCATGCAGGCCGGTCCCTATGTGTGGAACGGCGTCGAACTGCATATCAGCCGCAGCGGCTATACCGGCGAAGATGGCTATGAAATCGCCGTGCCCGCCGAAAGCGCCGAGGCGCTGGCCGAGATGCTTTGCACCCACCCGGCGGTCAAGCCCATCGGCCTTGGCGCGCGCGACAGCTTGCGCATGGAGGCGGGCCTGCCGCTCTATGGTCATGATCTGAATGAAGAAATTGACCCCATCAGCGCGGGCCTCTCCTTCGCCATTTCCAAGCGTCGCCGCGCCGAAGGCGGCTTTCCCGGCGCCGACCGTATCCTGACCGGCCTGTCGCAGGGCACCGAAACAGTCCGCGTGGGCCTTAAGCTCTCGGGCCGTCAGGCCGCGCGCGAAGGCGCCGAGGTTTACCATGGCGAGGAAAAGGTCGGTGTCCTGACCTCGGGCGGTTTCGCGCCCAGCCTCGGCTGCCCCATCGCGATGGCCGATGTGCCCGCCGCCCTGGGCGAGCCCGGCACCGAACTCTTTATCGACGTGCGCGGCAAGAAGCTGCCTGCCACCGTCGCTGCCATGCCTTTCGTTCCCCATCGCTATTTCCGCAAAGGAGCCGCAAAATGACCCGTTATTTCACCAAGGACCACGAGTGGATCTCCGTTGACGGCGATGTGGCAACCGTCGGCATCACCGATTTCGCGCAGAACGCGCTGGGCGACATCACCTTTGTCGAAGTCCCCGAAGCGGGCAAACCCGTGAGCAAGGGCGACACCGCCGCTGTGGTCGACAGCGTGAAGGCCGCCAGCGACGTGTACGCCCCCGTCTCGGGCGAAGTGACCGAGGGCAACCCGGCTCTGGAAGAAGCCCCCGAACTCGTCAACACTTCGCCCGAGAGCGAAGGCTGGCTGTGGCGCATGAGCGTCTCGGACGCGGGCGAACTGGCCGATCTGATGGATGAGGCCGCTTACGCCGCCTATATTGCGGAGCTTTAATCGCCCATGCGCTATTTGCCTCTCACCCCGGCCGACCGCGCCACGATGCTGGCGCGGATCGGCGTGGACAATATTGATGCGCTGTTTTGCGATGTGCCCGCCGATGCTTTGCAGTCCGGGCCCATCGCGGGCCTTCCGGCCCACGCCAGCGAAATGGCTGTCGAACGCCACATGGGCCGCCTTGCCGGAGAAAACCTCTCGGCCGGGGCTGCGCCTTTCTTTCTGGGGGCCGGCGCGTATAAGCACCATATCCCGGCCAGCGTCGATCACCTGATCCAGCGCGGCGAGTTTCTGACCGCCTATACGCCCTATCAGCCCGAAATCGCCCAAGGCACGCTTCAGGTCCTGTTCGAGTTCCAGACGCAGGTGGCGCGTTTGCTGGGCACCGATATTGCGAACGCCAGCCTCTATGACGGCTCGACCGCCTGCTGGGAAGCGATCGCCATGGCGCATCGCGTGACCAAGCGGAAGAAGTCGATCCTGACGGGCGGGTTGCATCCGCATTATGTAGCTACCGCGCAGACCATGGCGCGTTTCACCGATGACGTGCTGGTGGCGCAGGCCCCGGTGCTGTCGGCGGACGCCGAGGATGCCGCGATCATTGCGGCCATCGACGGCGAAACCAGCGCGGTCGTGGTGCAATATCCCGACATTCTGGGCCGCATCCCCGATCTGGCCGCGATTTCGGCGGCGGCGCAGGCGCATGGCGCGCTGCTGATCGCTGTGGTGACCGAACCGGTTGCGCTGGGTCTGCTCGAAGCACCGGGTGCGCTGGGCGCGGATATCGTTGTGGGTGAGGGGCAGTCGCTGGGCGTTGGCCTGCAATTTGGCGGGCCGTATCTGGGCCTGTTCGGTTGCCGCGAAAAGTTCCTGCGCCAGATCCCCGGCCGCCTTTGCGGCGAAACGCTGGATGCCGAAGGACGGCGCAGCTTCGTGCTGACGCTCTCGACGCGCGAGCAGCATATCCGCCGCGAAAAGGCGACCAGCAATATCTGCACCAATTCAGGCCTTTGTGCGCTGGCTTTCAGCATTCATATGAGCCTTCTGGGCGGCGCTGGTCTGGAACGTCTGGCCCGTGTCAACCATGGCAAGGCGCAGGCTCTTTCTCAGGCTGTGGCGCAGGTTCCGGGCGTAACTGTCTTGAATGATGCCTATTTCAACGAATTCACTGTGATCCTGCCCAAGGATGCGCGAGAAGTCGTCGATGCCTTGGCGGCAAAGGACATTTTGGGCGGTGTGCCGCTGGGTCGTCTTTATTCGGAAAAGCCCGAACTGGCCAATGGCCTGCTGCTGACGGCAACGGAATGCACGAGCGATGAAGATATTGCGGCCCTTGTGGCGGCGCTGAAGGAGGTGCTGTGATGAACGCTCCCAACGCTTCGGGCTGGCGCCCGGAAATGGGCGAGGCGGGCGCCGTCCTGCCCGCCACGGTCAGCGGTGATCATGGCCTCAATCTTGAAGAAAAGCTGATCTTCGAACTGGCCGCGCCCGGCACCTATGGCGTCGATTTTGACGATGCCGATGTGGCTCCCGCACCCGCGCTGGGCAAGTTCCTGCGCAAGGCCGCGCCCGCTCTGCCGGGCCTGACCGAGCCGGAAGTGGTGCGCCATTACACGCGCCTCTCGCGTCAGAACTATGCCATTGATCTGGGGCCTTTCCCGCTCGGCTCCTGCACGATGAAGCACAATCCGCGCCTCAATGAAAAGGTCGCGCGGATGGCCGGTTTTGCCGACGTTCACCCGTTGCAGCCGACGCAGACGGTGCAGGGCGCCTTGAAGGTCATCACGCAACTGGCCGACTGGCTGATGGCGCTGACGGGCATGCCCGCTGTGGCCATGACGCCCAAGGCGGGCGCGCATGGCGAGCTTTGCGGGCTGCTCTGCATCCGCGCCGCGCTGACCGCGCACGGTGAGGAACGTCCGGTCGTGCTGGTGCCCGAAAGCGCGCATGGCACGAACCCGGCCACTGCCGCCTTTGCCGGTTTCCGCGTGGAAAATATCCCCGCGACCGAGGATGGCCGTGTGGATGTGGCTGCGCTGACCGCGCGTTTGGGTCCGGACATTGCAGGCGTGATGATCACCAACCCCAACACCTGCGGGTTGTTCGAGCGCGATCTCAAGACGATCTCGGACGCGGTTCACGCAGCGGGCGGCTATGTCTATTGCGACGGCGCCAACTTCAACGCCATCGTCGGCAAGGTGCGCCCCGGCGACCTTGGCATCGATGCGATGCATATCAACCTGCACAAGACCTTTTCGACGCCCCATGGCGGCGGTGGTCCGGGTTCGGGTCCGGTGGTGCTGTCGGCGGCGCTGGCTCCGTTTGCGCCTCTGCCCTTCGCCACGCTCGATGCCGATGGCATCGCGCATCTGGTCGAAGAGGGCGATGCGCATGATCACGGCCACCCCAACAGCTTTGGCCGCATGACCGCGTTCCATGGCCAGATGGGCATGTTCACCCGCGCGCTGACCTATATCCTCAGCCACGGCGCGGACGGTCTGCGTCAGGTGTCCGAGGACGCGGTGCTCAACGCCAATTACATCCTGCGCGAGCTGGAAGATGTGCTGGACGCGCCCTTTGCCGCCTATGGCCCCTGCATGCATGAGGCGCTGTTCAGCGACAATGGCATGGCCGAGGGCTTCTCGACGCTGGATCTTGCCAAGGGTCTGATCGACGAGGGTTTCCACCCGATGACGGTCTATTTCCCGCTGGTGGTTCATGGCGCGATGCTGGTCGAGCCCACCGAAACCGAGAGCAAGGCGGGCACCGACCGTCTGATCGCCTCGATGCGCTCGCTGGCCGAGCGTGGGCGGGCAGGGGATGTGACGTTGAAAAGCGCACCACACTATACACCGCGTCGCCGCGTTGATGAAACGCTGGCGGCGCGCAAGCCCAAGCTGGTCTGGAAGGACTAAGCTATAGGGTCGCAGGAGGGGGCCGCCGCGTTTCGCGTGGCGGCCCTTTTTCTATGCCCGCTTCAGGCGGCTTCGCGGGCGGCCTTGATGCGGCCCTCTTTAACCCGGCGATGTTCGCGCAGGGCGATCATCATCCCCGCCGCCACGATCAGTGGCGCCCCGGCCCAGGTATGTGCGGGCGGCAATTGGTCAAAGATCGTCCAGCCATAGATCGTCGTCCAGATCAGCGTGGCATAATCCATCACCAGCACGCTAGCCGCCGAACCATAGCGCAGTGCCGCCGTCAGCAGCACCTGCGCCAGCGCGCCCACCACGCCCATCGCGATGATTTCGGTCCAGAGCGCGGGCGAATGCGGCGTCATATACCACAGCATCGTCGGGGTCAGCAGCAGCGTGCCGAACAGCGCGAAGTAGAAGACTACCGCAATCGGCGTCTCGGTGCTGGTCAGATCGCGGATTTGCAGGCTGATGACCGCCACCAGAAAACCAGAGCAAAGCCCTGCCGCCAACCCCAGCGGCGAAATGCCCCCTGCAATCGAGGCGCCATCGCCCGGCGCGGTGATGATCAGCACCCCGCCAAAGCCAAGCGCCACCGCCATCCAGCGCAGCCGTCCCGGCGGCGATTTATAGACAATCGCCGTCAGCAGCACCGCGAAAAGCGGCGTGGTAAAGCCCAACACGGTGGCCACGGGCAGGGGCAGCAGCACCTGGGCGCCAAACAGGCAAACCATGCCGATCGATCCGGTGATCGTGCGCAAAGCATGGGTTTTCAGCCGCCGAGTATAGAGCGAGAACAGCCGCCCTCGCGCCGCCAGCCATCCGCCCAGCAGAGGCAGCGTTAATGCCTGACGCCAGAACATGATTTCGGGCAGAGCCACGCCGCGCTGATGCAGCAGCTTGACCATCATATAAAGCGTGGCCAGCGCGAGCGTGGCGGCAAGGCGCAGGGCCAGCGCCAGAAAGGGGCGTTGATGTTGAGGCACGCGCGGCCCTTAACCCATCGGGGCCGATTGTTGCACCGCTATTTTGCGCATCGCGCGATGCCGCGCCCGCATCAGCCTGTCAGAGGCATGCCTCAAGGAAGGTCTGGTCAAAGCCGAACTGGCGCGCTTTTTCCAGCGTATAGGGACGCAGGCCCGAAGAGCGCCATTCGCCGATGATCTTGCCATCGTCAGTTTCGTCCAGATATTCGAATTTGAACAATTCCTGCGTCACGATGACGTCGCCTTCCATCCCAATCACTTCGGTGATGTTGGTGGTGCGGCGGCTGCCGTCGCGCAGGCGCTTGACCTGAACGATCAGATCGACGCTTTCTGCGATCTGGCGGCTGATGGCTTCCTTGGGGATCTTGATGTCGCCCATCAGGATCATGTTTTCCATACGGCCAAGGCATTCACGCGGACTGTTGGCGTGGAGCGTACACATCGAGCCGTCATGGCCGGTGTTCATCGCGGCCAGCAGGTCGAAGCACTCCGCGCCGCGAATTTCGCCCAGGATGATGCGGTCAGGCCGCATACGCAGGGCGTTTTTCACAAGGTCGCCAATGGTGATCGCGCCTTGCCCTTCAAGGTTGGGCGGGCGGGTTTCGAGCGGCAGCCAGTGCGGCTGTTGCAGGCGAAGTTCGGCCGCGTCTTCGATGGTCAGCACGCGCTCGCCCGGATCGATCATTTTCGACAGGGCGTTGAGCATGGTCGTCTTGCCCGAACCCGTGCCGCCCGAAATCACGATGTTCATCCGGCATGCGCCCGCGATTTTCAGCGCGGTAGCCATCCGGTCATTCATCGAGCCGAAATCGCGCAGCATGTCGATCGTGATCGGCTTTTCGGAAAACTTACGGATTGAGATCGCCGTGCCGCGCAAAGACAGCGGCGGCACGATCACGTTGACACGGCTGCCGTCCTTCAGGCGGGCGTCGGCCAGCGGGGTGGTCTGGTCAACGCGGCGACCGACCTGATTGACGATGCGCTGGGCAATCTGGAACAGATGCTGTTCGTCGCGGAAACGGATCGTTGAAAGGGTCAGCTTGCCCTTCTTTTCGATATAGGTCTGGTCCGGGCCATTCACCATGATATCGGACACGTCGGGATCGTTGAGCAATTCCTCCAGCGGACCAAAGCCCAGCAATTCGTCGATCAGTACCTTTTCCAGCGCGAATTGCTCGCGCCGGTTGAGCGTGATTTTCAGCTCGGCCAGCACTTCCATGATGATCGGACGGAATTCTTCGGCCAACTCATCCTTGGTCAGCGTGGCGGCGGCTTCCGGGTCCACGCGCTCCAGCAGGCGGGGCAGCACCTGCTCCTTGATCTTGTGAACGCTGGCCTCAAAACCTTCGGCCTGACGGGTGCCTTCGACGGTCGAGTTCATCCGCTCGGCAAGGCGCGCCATCGCATCGCCACCCTTGCTGTCCATCGACATCTCGGTATCGGCGGGCAAAGGCGGAAACTGATCCCCGCCCGAAGGGGGCGGCGGCGGCGCGCCGGTCGGCAATCCATCGGCCCGCATCGGGCGCGCTACGCCGAACTGCGGTCTTGCCCCAGCGCCGAAGCTGCCGGGGCCAGTGCGTCGACCGAATGCGCTCATCGTCGTCCATTCCTTCACATACCGCACAGATGTCGCATGCGACCGTTTGGGAATGCGATCCGCCTGTGCCAATTGAGCAAGGTGAATAGAGTGGAAACTTTGAGGATTTGCTAATGGCCAAGCGCCGATCAAGGGCAAATACCGATTATGACGATCCGAATGAGGCGTTGGTGTCCCCACCGGCGCCCTCTTGCTGGCTGTGCGAAAGGCCGCTGGGGCAAAGGGTCGAATGGCACCACCCGGTCCCCAAATCGCGCGGCGGACGCAGCGTGGTCGGCGTCCATCCGATCTGCCACCGGGCGCTGCATGCCAATTTCACCAATGCCGAACTGGCGCGCATCGGCGAGGATGTCGCGATGTTGCGCGGGCATGAGGTTTTGGTGCGGTTTCTGAACTGGGTGGCGGGAAAGGACCCAGATTTTCATGCGCCGACTGCGCGGAGGGGGAGGGGGTAAGGTTTGCCTCCGGCGCGGTGATGTTGTGCCGCTTGGCGCCGCAGGCTTTTAGAATTTCAACATGGCCTCCGATGCGCTTTAGCCGAACCCGATGCATAACAACGACAGTAACGGGATTGCAAAGGGACTAGTCCCTTTGCCCGCCGGAGGCACCTGGCCCAAAAGGGAAAGGGCCGGAAAAAGGCGCTAACCCTTTTCCGACCCCTAAACTGTTATCCGTCAAAGTGTACCGGCTAGGCCATCAGCCTCGCCGATCACCAACGATCAACCAACCAGCTTTTCGGCCAGCACGGTCAGACCCTTGGGCGTCACTTCGGCGAAACCGCCGGCGATGGCGATTTCTTCCGGAGCCGCGTTTTCGCTTTTGTACACTTTCACGGTGCCATCGGCGATGGTCGAGAGGAAAGGCGCATGGCCTTCCAGCACGCCGAACTCGCCTTCCGAACCGGGGACGACCACCATGTGGACTTCCTCGGAACGAACCAGCTTTGCAGGCGTGACGAGTTCGAAATGCAGCGCCATGGCTTAGGCAGCCTCAGCCAGCTTCTTGGCCTTGGCGACCGCTTCTTCGATGCCGCCGACCATGTAGAAGGCCGCTTCGGGCAGGTGGTCATATTCACCGTCGACCACAGCCTTGAACGACTTGACGGTGTCTTCGACCTGCACAAACTTGCCGCTGATGCCGGTGAAGACTTCGGCCACGTGGAAGGGCTGCGACAGGAAGCGCTGGATCTTGCGGGCGCGGGCGACGGTGAGCTTATCTTCTTCCGAAAGCTCGTCCATGCCCAGGATCGCGATGATGTCCTGCAGCGACTTGTACTTCTGCAGCGTTTCTTGAACGCGGCGGGCGGTTTCGTAGTGCTCCTGACCGACAACGGCGGGCGTCAGCACGCGCGAGGTCGAGTCGAGCGGATCGACCGCCGGATAGATGCCGAGTTCCGAAATCGCGCGGTTCAGCGTGGTCGTTGCGTCCAAGTGGGCGAACGAGGTGGCGGGAGCCGGGTCGGTAAGGTCGTCGGCGGGAACGTAAATGGCCTGAACCGAGGTGATCGAACCCTTGGTGGTCGAGGTGATGCGTTCCTGAAGGGCGCCCATGTCGGTCGACAGGGTGGGCTGATAGCCCACGGCCGAAGGAATACGGCCCAGCAGAGCCGACACTTCCGAACCAGCCTGCGTGAAGCGGAAGATGTTGTCCACGAAGAACAGCACGTCCTGGCCTTCCTGATCGCGGAAATATTCCGCCATGGTCAGGCCCGAGAGAGCCACACGAGCACGCGCGCCCGGCGGTTCGTTCATCTGGCCGAACACCAGAGCAACCTTCGAGCCATCCGGGGTCGGATTGCCGTCGGCGTCCTTGGCGATAACGCCGGCGTCGAGGAATTCGTGGTAAAGGTCGTTACCTTCGCGGGTGCGTTCACCCACGCCCGCGAACACCGACACGCCGCCGTGGCCCTTGGCGATGTTGTTGATCAGTTCCTGAATGAGAACCGTCTTGCCCACGCCCGCGCCGCCGAACAGACCGATCTTACCACCGCGAGCATAGGGAGCGAGCAAGTCGATCACCTTGATGCCGGTGACCAGAATGGCCGCTTCGGTCGACTGGTCGATGAATTCGGGAGCCTTGGCGTGGATCGGCGCAACCTGTTCGGCGCCAACCGGGCCACGTTCGTCGATCGGTTCGCCGATGACGTTCATAATGCGGCCCAGCGTCTTGGGGCCGACCGGCACCGAGATCTGCGCGCCGGTGCTGGTCACGGTCTGGCCGCGGGTAAGACCCTCGGTTGCGTCCATGGCGATGGTGCGGACGGTGTTTTCGCCAAGGTGCTGAGCAACTTCGAGAACCAGGCGGTTGCCGTTGTTGTCGGTTTCCAGAGCGGTCAGAATCGCCGGGAGTTCCCCGTCGAAGGCAACGTCGACGACGGCGCCGATAACCTGGGCAATTTTGCCAGTGCTGGTGGACATGGGTTTCTTCCTTGCCTGCTGTGTCGTCGTCAGAGCGCTTCGGCGCCCGCGATGATTTCAATGAGTTCAGTGGTGATCGCGGCCTGACGGCTACGGTTATACTGGATGGTCAGCTTGCTGATCAGGTCGCCTGCGTTGCGGGTGGCGTTATCCATGGCGGTCATGGATGCACCCTGCTCGCTGGCCGCATTTTCCAGCAGAGCGCCGAAAATCTGCGTCTTGAGATAGCGCGGCAGCAGAGCGGCGAGGATTTCTTCTTCCTCGGGCTCATATTCAACCACCGAATCCGCCGCGACCGCCGACTTGGGGGCCGGAACGGGGATGATCTGCTGCTCAGTCGGTTCCTGAAGCAAAGCGCTGCGGAAACGGCTGAAGAACAGATGCGCTACGTCAAACTTGCCTGCATCATACAGCGCCACCAGTTCGGCAGCGATCGCATCGGCTTCGCCATAGCCTGCTTCACGAACGGTCGTGGTGTCGAAGCCGCCGATAATCGCATTGGGGAATTCGCGACGGATAACCGCGCGGCCCTTGCGACCGATCAGATAGAACTGCACCTTCTTGCCCTCGGCTTCCAGAGCCTTGGCCTTCAGGCGCGCAGCCTTGACGATGTTCGAGTTGAAGGCGCCGCACAGACCACGATCCGAGTTGGCCACCACCAGCAGATGCACAGCATCCTTGCCGGTGCCTGCCAGCAGCTTGGGGCTGCTTTCGCTGACCACGATGCGCGAGGCGAGGCTGGCGACAACGCCGGCCAGCCGCGATGCATAGGGGCGCGCGGCCTCGGCAGCGGACTGCGCCTTGCGCAGTTTCGCTGCCGCGACCATTTGCTTGGCCTTGGTGATCTTCTGGGTCGATTTGACCGAGTTGATCCGGCCTTTGAGTTCCTTAAGGCTGGCCATTGCCAACTACCTTTCGTAGCTAGACCTGACTTAAGCGAACTGCTTGCCGAAAGCGTCCAGAGCGGCCTTGAGCTTGCCCTTGGCTTCGTCGCCCAGATCCTTGGTGTTGCGGATCAGGTCGAGCAGATCGCCATGCTGCGAACGCAGGAAGCTGAGCAGTTCTGCTTCATATTCCGTCACGCGGTTGGTCGGGATCGAGTCCAGATAACCGTTGGTGCCGGCGAAGATCACGCAGGTCTGCTCTTCGAAACCGAGCGGCGAGAACTGAGCCTGCTTGAGCAGCTCGGTCAGACGCGCACCGCGGTTAAGCAGCTTCTGGGTCGAAGCGTCGAGGTCCGAACCGAACTGGGCAAACGCGGCCATTTCGCGATACTGGGCCAGCTCCAGCTTGATCGAGCCGGCAACCTTCTTCATCGCCTTGGTCTGAGCCGACGAACCCACGCGCGACACCGACAGACCAACGTTAATGGCCGGACGGACGCCCTGATAGAACAGGCCGGTTTCAAGGAAGATCTGGCCGTCGGTGATCGAGATCACGTTGGTCGGAATGTAGGCCGACACGTCGCCCGCCTGCGTTTCGATGATCGGCAGGGCGGTCAGCGAACCGGCGCCCATGTCATCGTTGAGCTTGGCGGCGCGTTCCAGCAGACGCGAGTGGAGATAGAACACGTCGCCCGGATAAGCTTCGCGGCCCGGAGGACGACGCAGCAGCAGCGACATCTGACGATAAGCCACGGCCTGCTTGGAAAGGTCGTCATACACGATCACGGCGTGCATCGCGTTGTCGCGGAAGAATTCGCCGATGGCAGCACCCGTGTAGGGCGCCAGATACTGCAGCGGAGCGGGCTCCGAAGCGGTGGCGGCGATCACGACGGAATATTCCATCGCGCCGTTTTCTTCGAGCTGACGCACGATCTGGGCAACGGTCGAACGCTTCTGACCCACGGCAACGTAGATGCAGTACAGCTTCTTCGATTCGTCATCACCGGCGTTGACGGCCTTCTGGTTGATGAACGTGTCGATCGCCACGGCGGTCTTGCCGGTCTGACGGTCGCCGATGATTAGCTCGCGCTGACCGCGGCCAACCGGAACCAGCGCGTCAATGGCCTTCAGGCCCGTCTGCACGGGTTCATGCACCGACTTGCGGGGGATGATGCCCGGAGCCTTGACTTCGACGCGGCTGCGCTTGTCGGAAATGATCGGGCCCTTGCCGTCGATCGGGTTGCCCAGCGCGTCAACCACGCGGCCCAGCAAGCCCTTGCCCACCGGAACGTCCACGATGGTGCCGGTGCGCTTGACGGTGTCGCCTTCCTTGATCTCGCTGTCCGAGCCGAAGATCACGACGCCGACATTGTCGGCTTCCAGGTTCAAGGCCATGCCCTGAACGCCATTGGCGAATTCCACCATTTCACCGGCCTGGACCTTGTCCAGACCATGGATGCGGGCAATACCGTCACCCACCGAGAGCACAGAGCCCACTTCCGAAACCTGAGCTTCGGTGCCGAAGTTGGCAATCTGGTCCTTGATGACCTTCGAGATTTCAGCGGCGCGAATTGTCATGTTCAGCCTTTCATCGAACCTTGTTGGGGGGCGTGGCCCCGCAATCGACCCTTTAGGAGGGGCCTGTTAGCCCCTCATCTTTTGGGCGAGAGAATTGAGACGGGTGCGGATCGAGCTGTCGATCTGCTGGCTGCCGATGCGCACGACCAAACCGCCAAGCAGTTCGGGATCGACGCTGGTCTTCAGCTTGATGGCCTTGCCTTCACGAGCAGCAAGCTTGCCCGACAGGGCAGCAAGCTGATCGTCGCTCAGCGGGTGGGCGCTGGTCACCTGCGCCGTCACTTCGCCGCGCGCGGCCGCCGCGATGGCGGCAAAGGCGCGGATAATGTCGGGCAGGGCCGAAAGGCGGCGGCCAGCAGCCAGCACGCCAAGGAATTTGCGGGTGACATCACCAAGGCCAAGGACCCCGGCCACACCCTCAACCGCACGGCCAGCCGCATCGCGGCTGATCTGCGGATTACGAATCAGGGCGGACAGGTCGTCGGATTCGGCAATTGCCGCACCCAAGGTCTCAAGGTCCGCTTCCACGGCGCTTACCACGCCCAAATCCTGCGCCAGTTCAAACAGGGCGGACGCGTAGCGCCCCTGAAGACTGGCAGTAATGCCGGCGGAATTGTCCACGCTTTTACGTCCCCTCTTGCCGGAAGGCTCTATGCCGGTTCGCAAAGGAAAGGATGCGCAGGGTTAAACTGCGTATCTGTCCCCCTTGGGCGGCGCGCATAGCGACGATTACCGCGCGATGCAAGCGGCCCATTGCCACCTGATTCCAAAGTCCATGGTCGAGCGCAAAGTCGGCCCGTTTGTCTGAGAAATGCGCAATGCATTCCTATGCGTCAGTTTGCCCGAAAAAACTTTGATCGCAAGGGGTGGGAAGCATCGCCCCGGCGCCTGTGCTAGGCATGTTTTCATGGACTGCGATCAAACAGAACTTTTTTGGGAAAACGTGGTGGCGCGCGACAAGGGCGCCGATGGTCGCTTCGTTTTCGCGGTTTTGACCACGGGCATCTATTGCCGCCCGTCCTGTCCGGCGCGGCGGCCCTTGCGCGATCATGTCCGATTCTTTGCCGATGGCGATGCGGCGCGCGCCGATGGTTTCCGCCCATGCCTGCGCTGTCGCCCCGATGAGGCGGGGCGAGATGCGGAGGCGGTCGAGGCCGCGCTGCGGATGATGGGCGATGATGCGCCTTCTTTAAGCGATCTGGCCGAGGCGACCGGATATAGCCCGTCGCATTTCCAGCGAATCTTCAAACGGGCCACAGGCCTGTCTCCCGCCGCCTATGCCCGCGCCCGCCGGATCGAGCGCGCGGGGCAGGCGCTGGGTGGACAGGCATCAGGCGGGCAATCCGTCACCGAGGCGATCTATGCTGCGGGCTTTGGCGGACCCTCTACCTTCTATCGCAATGCAAAGGAGCGCATGGGCATGACCCCATCGGCATGGGCCAAGGGTGGCGAAGGCGTCATCATTCACTGGGCGGTAATGCCCACCACGTTGGGCGCGATGCTGGTGGCTGCCACCGATCGCGGCATCTGCCGTCTGGCGTTCGGTGTGGGCGTCGAGGATTTGCGCGCGCTGTTCCCCAAGGCTGAACTGGTCGAAGGGGGAGAGGCGTTCAAAACCCTCTTTGCGCGCGTTCTAAGCGCCGTGGAGGCGCCCGGTGATGCCTCAGGCATTCCGCTCGACGTGCGCGGCACAGCCTTTCAGGAGGCCGTCTGGGCCGCCCTGCGCCAGATCCCGGCGGGCGAGACGCGATCCTATGCAGAGCTGGCCGCCGCCATCGGCCGCCCTGCCGCCTGCCGCGCGGCGGGCAGCGCCAATGGGGCCAATCGCGTGGCGGTGCTGATCCCCTGCCACCGGGTCATCCGGGGCGATGGCGCGCTGGGCGGCTATGCATGGGGCGAGGGGCTGAAGAAGGAGTTGCTGGCGCGTGAGGGCGTTCAGACGAAAGAATAAGGGTCGATGTCGATGCTGACACGCACCCCTTGCGGGAATTTGAGCGCGCCCAGCCACTCGCGCAGCACTTTCTGCAATTCCGCGCTGCGCTTGGCATTGACCAGCAGGCGATAGCGATAGCGCCCGCGCAGCAAAGACAAAGGCGCGGGCGCAGGGCCGAGGATCGCCACATCGGGCAGATTGGGCCGTGTGCCGCCAATCGCGCGGGCGGCCTCCTTGGCTTCGCTCTCTTCCTCGCTGGAGACAATGATTGCCGCCCAGCGGCCAAAGGGCGGCGCACCCGCATGGCGGCGCCCTTCCGCTTCGGCCTCATAGAAAGCATCGCGGTCGCCAGCCGCCAAGGCTGCGATGACCGGGGCGGTGGGATGGCGGGTTTGGATCAGCACCTCGCCGGGCTTTTCGCCGCGCCCCGCGCGCCCGGCCACCTGTGCGATCTGTTGATAGGATCTTTCGCCAGCGCGCAGGTCGCCGCCTTCAAGACCGAGGTCTGCATCAATCACCCCCACCAGCGTCAGGTCGGGAAAGTGATAGCCCTTGGTGACGAGCTGCGTGCCGACGATCACGTCGATCATCTTGTTTTCCGCTGCCGCGACAAATTCGGCCACCTTATCAGGCGTATTCATCGTGTCCGAGGTCACCAGCGCCACGCGGGCCTCGGGCAATATCTGTGCCACCTCATCGGCAATACGCTCCACCCCCGGCCCGCAGGCGACAAGGCAGTCCGCTTCGCCGCATTCAGGGCAGGCGGTGGGCATCGGCTGTTCCTGTCCGCAATGGTGACAGGCCAGGCGCCGCGAGAGGCGGTGTTCGACCAGCCACGCGCTGCACGTATCGCATTGAAACCGATGGCCGCAGGACCGGCACAACGTCAAAGGCGCATAGCCGCGCCGATTGAGGAAAAGCAGCGACTGCTCGCCCTTTTCCAGCCGCTCCACCAGCTTTTTGACCAGAGGCGGCGAAATCCAGTGGTTTCGTTCGGGCGGGTGCTGGATCAGATTGACGATCTGAATATCGGGCAATTGTGCCCCGCCGAAACGGTCGGGCAGGATGATCCGCTTGTATACGCCCGCCTCGGCCAGCGTCAGGCTTTCCAGCGCAGGCGTGGCCGAGGCCAGCACGACCGGGATCTTTTCAAACCTTGCCCGAATCACTGCCACGTCGCGCGCATTATAACGCACGCCATCATCCTGCTTGAACGAGACCTCGTGGGCCTCATCCACCACGATCAGGCCGAGACGCGGGAAGGGCAGGAACAAAGCCGAACGCGCGCCGACCACCACCTGCGCCTGCCCCCCGGCAATCGCGCGCCATGCCCGGCGGCGTTCGGCGGATTTGAGGCTGGAGTGCCACAAGACCGGCTCCACCCCGAAACGCGCGGCAAACCGGCGCAGAAAATTCTGCGTCAGCGCGATTTCGGGCAGCATCACCAGAACCTGGCGCCCCAGTCGGATCGCCTCGGCCACGGCTTCGAAATAGGTCTCGGTCTTGCCTGATCCGGTCACGCCGTCGAGCAGGAAGGGGGCAAAGGCGCCGCCCTTCACCGCATCGACCATCTGATCGGCGGCCTCCTGCTGCCCATCCGAAAGGTCGGGCACATCAAACCCGGGATCGGCGGGCGGATAGGGCCGGTCCAGATCGACCCGCACCGTTTCCATCATCCCGCCATTGACCATGCCGCGCAGCACGCCCTCGGTCACGCTCGCCGCCTCGGCCAATTCGCGCAAGGTGCCCTGCGCGCCCTGTAAAGCGTCGAGCGCGGCGGCGCGTTGGGGCGTCAGGCGCTTTGGCGGCTCGGCATCGGGTTTCAGCCGATATTCGGTCATCATCCGCCCGCCTTGCAGCGCGGCGGTGGACGAGAGCGCCATGCGCGCCACAGAGGCCAGTGAGGCGCAATAATAATCCGCCGTCCATTCGATCAGCCGCCGCAAAGGCGCGGGCAAAGGCGGCACCGGCAGCACCGAGAGCAGGGGGCGCAGGCGATTGTCGCCCACTTCCTCGCCGGGCAGGCGCTCGGCCTCCCAAACGATGCCCATCACCTGTCGCGGCCCCAGCGGGGCGATCACCACGCTGCCGTGCTCGACCTCCATGCCATGGGGCACGCGGTAATCCAGCACCGGCAGGGCGGAGTTCATCACAAGCAGGCGGGCGCGGGTCATGGGGTAAGGCCATGCGGCCAAACGACCCGGCGGGTCAAGTCAGGTCGATCCGATAGAACCGCGTGTCCACCGCCATGCGCGCTGGGGATGCGCGGGCCTAAACGGGTGGATGTCGGGGCTTTGCATAAATCACTTGCAAGTGGGGGCTTGGGTTGCGCGGCGCTCATGCCTATAGGCGGCGGGGTAGAGCGTTTCAAGAATCGCGCCCATCAGGCGGGCGCGCGCCAATCAAGGGGACACCCCATGAAGTTTTTCGTCGACACCGCCGAGATCAAGGACATCAAGGAACTGGCCGCCACGGGTCTGCTTGATGGCGTGACCACCAACCCTTCGCTGATCGCCAAGTCGGGCCGCGATTTCCTTGAAGTGACCAAGGAAATCTGCAGCATCGTCGATGGCCCGGTTTCTGCCGAAGTCATCGCGCTGGACCACGAAGGCATGATGCGCGAGGCCGAAATCCTGCGCAAGATCGCCGACAATGTCTGCATCAAGGTGCCGCTGACCATTGACGGCCTGAAAACCTGCAAGGCGCTGACCTCGGACGGCACCAAGGTCAATGTGACCCTGTGCTTCTCGGCCAATCAGGCGCTGCTGGCCGCCAAGGCGGGCGCTTCTTTCATCTCGCCCTTCATCGGCCGTCATGATGACAATGGCTTTGATGGCATGGATCTGATCCGCGACATCCGCCTGATCTATGACAACTATGCCTATGAAACCGAAATTCTGGCGGCTTCGATCCGCCACGGCGTGCATGTGCTGGAATGCGCCCGCATCGGCGCCGATGTGATGACCGCGCCGCCCGCCGTCATCAAGGGTCTGGTCAAGCATGTCTTGACGGACAAGGGTATTGAAGGCTTCATGGCCGACTGGGCCAAGACGGGCCAAAGCTTGTAATAGAATCAAGGGATAGACATTGGCCGAGGAAACTCCTCTCGACCGCTTCAAGGCCGCGCTGACGGGCGCCTCGCGCGCGATTGCAGAACGCGCGGATATCGAGGTG
This sequence comes from Novosphingobium sp. SG751A, assembly GCF_013149295.1. Lineage (GTDB taxonomy): Bacteria > Pseudomonadota > Alphaproteobacteria > Sphingomonadales > Sphingomonadaceae > Novosphingobium. The sequence goes on along the minus strand of NZ_JABGCB010000001.1, from coordinate 68,740 downwards.
AACTGGAGCCCCGATAACCCCAGCCAGACGGGCACGACCTTTCGTGTCCCGATGCCGGGGCGGGGCATCCCGCGCGCAGCCGCCATGGAGGCGCGCGGTTTTGCCGATTCCTATGCGCTGCGGTTGAAGCACCATAACGAGGCGCTCCACCGCAAGAATGCGCCGCAGGAACCGGTGGCCCGCGCCGCCTATGATGCGGTGGAAACCGTGCGCTTTGAGGCGCTCGGGGCCAATGACTATGCCGGAATGCGCGAAAATCTAGGCGCGGCGCTGGATATGCGGATGGCCACCGACGCCATCGCGCGTGCCGAACGCGCCGAACAGGTGCCCTTGCATACCGCCTTGGCGCTGATCCTGCGCGAAAAGCTGACCGGTCAGCCGATCCCGGAAATGGCGAAAGGCGGCGTTGAAATGCGCCGTGCCTTTATCGAGGACAAGGCGGGCGGCGATATTGCCGCGCTGGCCGATAAGCTGGGCGATCAGAAGGCTTTTCAAAGCCTTGCTCTGGACATGCTGCGCCATCTGGAATTGACTCAACCCGAAGCCGTGGACGAGCCCGGCGAGGACGAGGACAATGAGGACGCCGAGCAGGACAAGGACGAGCAGCAGGACGAGGATCAGCCGGGCCAGGAGCAGCAGCCCGTCGAAATGGCCGCCGACCGCAGCCAGGGCGACGAACAGGGCGACAGCGACCAGCAGAGCGAGATCGAAGACGATGGCCAGATGGACGACGAGGGCGAGGACAGCGAGGAGGGCATGTTGCCCACCCGTCCGAACCGCCCTTGGACCGATCTGCCCAATGATTTTGATTACAAGGTCTTTTCCGAGAAATATGACGAGGTGGTCGCCGCGCAGGATCTGTGCGACGATGATGAACTGACCCGCCTGCGCGCCTATCTCGATGCGCAGTTGAAGGGCCTGCAGGGCATCGTCACGCGCCTTGCCAACCGGCTTCAGCGGCGCCTGATGGCGCAGCAGAACCGCAGTTGGGACTTCGATCAGGAAGAGGGCATTCTGGACGCCGCGCGCCTGTCGCGCATCGTCGTCGCGCCCGGTTCCTCGCTCAGCTATAAGGTTGAGCGCGATGTTGAGTTCAAGGACACGATCGTCACGCTGCTGATCGACAATTCGGGTTCGATGCGCGGGCGGCCGATTTCCATCGCGGCGATTTCCGCCGACGTTCTGGCGCGCACGCTGGAACGCTGCGGGGTCAAGACCGAGATCCTCGGCTTTACCACGCGCGCGTGGAAGGGCGGGCAATCGCGTGAGGCTTGGCTGGCGGCGGGCAAGCCGGCCCATCCGGGCCGTCTCAATGACTTGCGCCACATTGTTTATAAAAAGGCTGATGAGCCCTGGCGCCGCGCGCGCAAGAATCTCGGCCTGATGATGCGCGAGGGGCTGCTCAAGGAGAATATCGACGGCGAAGCGCTGAAATGGGCGCATGACCGCCTGCTCCAGAGGCCCGAGGATCGCCGCATCCTGATGGTGATTTCCGATGGCGCGCCGGTCGATGACTCCACGCTTTCGGTCAATGCGGCGGGTTATCTCGAAGGGCATCTGCGCCGGGTGATCGGCTGGATCGAGAACAAGTCGCCGGTGCAACTGGTGGCCATCGGCATCGGCCATGATGTGACGCGGTATTATCGCCGCGCGGTGACGATCATGGATGTCGAGCAATTGGGCGGCACGATGATCGAACAATTAGCGGGATTGTTCGAGGACGATTGAGCGGGGGATCTGATGCGGGGGCATGGGTTGGCGGCACTGATCGCGTTGGGGCTTTCCACGCAGGCTTTGGCGTTAAACCCGCCCCCCGCGTCCCGAAGCGAGAGGGAGCGCTCCCCGGCCCATAGCGAGCAGGAAAGTCTGGTCGCCATCGAGGTGATGACCGGCCTTTCCAGCCAGACCAGCCATCGCGGCGATATGTTTCCGATCCGGCTGGTCGAACCGGTCGAGGTGGATGGCAAACAGGTGCTGGCCGCCGGCGCGCTGGGCGTGGGCGAGGTGATCGAGGCCAAGCCTGCGCGGGGCGGCGGCGCGCCGGGGATACTGACGCTGGGCCTGCGCTATCTGGAGGTGGGCGGGCGGCAAATCCCGCTGCGTCTGGCCGACCCGACGATGAAGGGGCGCGACCAGATGGCGGGCGACCTCAAAACCGCCGAACGCAATGTGTTCATTTCGCCGATCCGCACGCTGCCGCTCAACCTGATCACGGTGTTCCGCGAAGGGGGCGAGGTGGCGCTGGCCTCGGGCACGCGAACGGCGGCCTATCTGACCTGGCAGGATGGGGTAGCTCCGGTGGCGGCGCCTTCGGATGCGCGGGCGCTGGTGGTGTTTTTCCGCCCCGCCGCGCTGTCTTGGCGGGCGATTGGATGCACCGTATCGGAGGATGGCCGCAAGGTTTCCTCGCTGGGGTCGGGTCGGTGGTTTGCTGCTTCGGTTTCGCCCGGAACGCACACATTTCGCGCCACCGGCGAAACGCGCGATGAATTGCGGATAGATCTGGCGGCGGGACAGGTTGCCTATGTTGCCTGTCGGATGCGGATGAGCGCGCTGATCGCGCGGCCAACATTGATGCCTGCGTCCAAGAGTGAATATGGCGCGCAGAAATTGAAGATGATGGATGACGATGACATGGGCCTTGCCGAGGCGGGCGCGCTGCGTGGCGAAGGGGTGATGGCTTTGCCCATGGCCTTGCGGCCCTGAGCCCTCTTGACCTTTGCTGCGCGGCGGGGATAGGCCCCCGGCCATGACCGAGCAAACGCCCTTGAAGCTGTTCAACAGCCTGACCCGCCAGATGGAAACCTTCACCCCTGTCCATCCGGGCGAGGCGCGGGTCTATTCCTGCGGGCCGACGGTCTATAATTATCCCCATATCGGCAATATGCGGGCCTATGTCTTTGCCGATATTCTGGGCCGGACGCTGTCGTTCAAGGGGCTGAAGCTGACCCATGTCATCAACATAACCGATGTCGGCCACCTGACCGACGATGCTGATGCGGGGGAGGACAAGATGGAAAAGATGGCCGCCAAGGAGGCGCGCAGCATCTGGGACATCGCCGAGCATTACAAGCAGGCCTATTGGGCGGACGTGCGCGCGCTGAACATTCGCCAGCCTGCGCAATGGACCATCGCCACCGATTATGTGCCGCAGATGATTGAATTTGCGAAAAAGATCGCGCCGGCCCATTGCTATGAACTGGAGAGCGGGCTCTATTTCGACGTGTCCACCGTGGCCGATTACGGTCGCTTGGCCCGCGCGAATACCGAAGAAGGCGAGGGCCGGATCGAAAAGGTGGACGGCAAGCGCAATGCCGCCGACTTCGCCATCTGGCGCAAGACGCCGCAGGGTGAGAAGCGCCAGATGGAATGGGACAGCCCGTGGGGTCGCGGCGCGCCTGGCTGGCATCTTGAATGCTCGGTCATGAGCGGCGAGGTGCTGGGCTTTCCCTTTGACATTCATACCGGCGGGATCGACCACCGCGAAATTCACCATCCCAATGAAATCGCGCAGAATCAGGCGGCATGCGGCTGTGGTTCGCTGGATGTGGCGGCCCATTCGGGCGCGCAATTCTGGATGCACAACAATTTCCTCGTTGAACGCAGCGGGAAAATGTCAAAATCCTCGGGTGAGTTTCTGCGCCTGCAATTGCTGATCGACCGGGGTTATCACCCGCTGGCCTATCGCCTGATGTGCCTTCAGGCGCACTATCGCAGCGAACTGGAGTTTAGCTGGGAAGGTCTGGGTGCGGCGCTGGTGCGGTTGAAGCGCCTGTTGATGGCCACGGCGCAGGTGAAGGCGCAATGCGCCGACGCCGGTTATGCCGCCATCGGCGGCTGGGGCCAGAAGATCGCGCCTTTGATGGAGCGTTTTGAGGCCGCGATCAGCGATGATCTGAACACTGCGGTGGCCTTGACGCTGCTCGAAGAGGTGGCCTCGATGAAGAAGGTACCCGCGACCGAAAAGCTGGGCGCGATCACGGCGATGGACAATGTGCTGGGGTTGAACCTGCTGGGGCTGGAGCGGACCGATCTGCGGCTGCGGCCCAAGGCGGCGGCCATCACCGAGGATGAAATCGAGGCCGTGCTGGTTCAGCGCAAGGAAGCGCGTGCGGAAAAGGATTTTGCCCGTTCTGATGCTTTGCGTGATGAACTGGCCGCGCGCGGGGTGGAAGCGATGGATGGCGACTCGCTGGGCTGGGAATGGAAACTGGCCTGAGGCGGAGATGCAAGGGGCATGACGCCCCTTGCCTGCCCGGAGCATAAGGTTCACCCATCCGCCAGCAGCAGGAATTCGGCCTCCACCACCATCCGTTCGACGGGCAGCGTCACATGCGTGACCTCGGCCACCACGGCATCGGCGACCAATTGGCCGCGGATGGTGAATTCATGCTCGGGCAGAGCGGCGACGAATTCATCGACCGCCGCCGCGCCATCCTTGCCGTTGAAGAGCAGTGTGATCGTGTGGCGCGTGCCGTGAAAGGTTGCGCTGGCCCACGGACGCTCGCCATGCGAGATCAGTTCGCCATGCTCGCCCGCCAGACGCATCACCGCATCGAGCAATTGCACCGATGGATGGCGAACGCGGGCGCGCGGCGCGCCCACGCCCTTGCCGGGGTTCAGCCGGGCTGCGGGGCTGAAGAGGGCAACGCGCTGGGCATCGATGTCGTTGCTGGTGCGAAAATCAAAGCGCATGAGGCATCTCCGGATAGGTGTTGATATAGTTTTCAATGCGATTGGCCAGATCGGACCGGGGACTGCGCCCATTGCGCATATCGCCCACAAGGCGCGGATCATGGGCGACAATGCGCCCGAACTTGGTCCACGGCATGCCGGTACGGCACAGGAAATCCTCAATTATTCGCAACAGCATGAAGGCCCCCTTTATTCCCTTGGCGATTCGTCCGATTCGACAAATCTGTTGCTCATTTGTTCTCATTCTTTTGCCGTCTTGTCTAGGAAATTTCCTATGCTATAAATTTGGACATGGAACAGGAAAATGCCCGAACCACTCTGATGGCTCTTTCGACCGAACGCGGGGTCAGCTTGGCGGCATTGTCGTCACTGATTGGGCGTAATTCCAGCTATTTACAGCAGTTTGTCAAAAAAGGGAGCCCGCGCAAACTGGAGGAGGGGGACCGGCGCAAACTGGCCCAATTCTTTGGTGTGGACGAATCGCGGCTGGGCGGGATGGAGCAGAAATCCTTTTTTTCCATAGGAAAGCCGGCGCGTCAGCATTGGGTCGATGTTCCCCGCCTTGCGCTCGACGCCTCGGCCGGGCCGGGCGCGTTTGCGGGCGCGGAGCAGCCCTTTGGCGCGCTGCGCTTTTCGCAAGGCTGGCTGCGAGGCATGGGGCTGAACCCGGCGGATCTGACGACGATCGCTGTGGCCGGGGATTCGATGCATCCCGTGCTTAATGATGGCGATGAGATTTTGGTCGACCGCTCACGCCGCGCCCTGCGCGATGGCATCCATGTTGTGCGCGTGGGAGACCATGTGCTGGTCAAGCGAATCGATATGGGACATCCGGGGCGGGTGCGCCTGAAAAGCGACAATCCGGCCTATGATCCGATTGATCTGGCACCCGAGGAAGTGGCCGTGATCGGCCGCGTGGTGTGGAAGGGCGGGCGGCTCTAAAACCGCCCGCCAATCTCTTATTTAGTCCATTGCGCCAGCCAGTCGGCCAGCGCCTGAGGCGTCATCGAGCGTGCATCGGACAGGGCCGTCACCGAGGTGGTGGGGTTGAGCAGCGTGTTCGTGCGCGGATCGACAATAAACAGCGCGGGCACGCCCTTAGGCCGGGTTACGCCGTAGGTCGCGCCAATGTCCAGATTCTTGGTATAGCGGCCCACGTCCACCGTCACCAGTTCATAGTGCTTCTTGAGCCAGGGGTTCAGGCTGGGCAGCGCCATCGTCGCGGCCAGAATGCGGCAATCTGGGCACCAGTTGCCGCCCAGATCGACGATCACCAGCTTATGCGCCTTTTTCGCGCGGGCGATGGCGGCGGCCACATCCTTATGTGCGTCTGCCGCCTCGTCATAGGGCAGGGGCAGCGGCTGGGGCAGGGCGGCAAAGCTGGCCTCGGGCAGGCGCGGGGCGGGGGCGGCCATGGCCGGGGCGGCAACAAGCGCGGCGGCGGCGGCGAGGAAGAAACGCATCGGGTAATCCTTACTAAGTCGATAGAGTATATATAGCGATCCCTGCTGCTATCTCTACTGGCCATCGCGCGAGGCTGGCACTAGGATTTCCGTCATGGCTGAAAGCAAACCTACTGACACGCGTGCAAGCGGGGAACCGCCGCTGCGCATCCACCTCATCCCCGTCACCGCGTTCCAGCAGAATTGCTCGCTGGTGTGGTGCACGAAAACCATGCGCGGGGCGTTGATCGATCCGGGCGGCGATCTGGACAAATTGAAGGCCGAGGTTGCGGCGCGCGGCGTGACCCTCGAAAAGCTGCTGGTGACGCATGGTCATATGGATCACTGCGGGCTGGCGGGCGTGCTGGCGCAGGATCTGGGCCTGCCCATCGAAGGGCCGCATGAGGATGACCGCTTCTGGATCGAGGGGCTGGACAATCCCAATATGCGCATGGGAATTGCGGGCCAGAGCTTCGAGCCGGACCGCTGGCTGGTCGATGGCGATACGGTGACGGTGGGCGAACTGGTGTTTCAGGTTATCCACTGTCCGGGCCATACGCCGGGTCATGTGGTGTTTTTCCACGAGCCTTCGCGTCTGGCCATCGTGGGCGATGTTTTGTTTCAGGGCAGTATCGGGCGCACCGATTTCCCCAAAGGCAATCACCAGCAATTGATCGATTCGATTACCAAAAAGCTGTGGCCCCTAGGCAAGGACATTACTTTCGTCCCCGGCCACGGGCCATGCAGCACATTTGGCCATGAGATGCTGACCAACCCCTTTGTCGGCAGCATCTATGGCTAATTATGGGCAGGCGGCGGTTCAGATCCCGCGAACCGCCGTCAGCACCGCCACCACGGCAAGGGTCAACTGCACCAGATAGGCGCTGGCCGTGCCGAAAGGGCGGCCGGGCTTGAAATGGCCGTCCATGCCAAAGGCGTGCATCACGCGCCCGCCCATAAACACTGCGCCCGCCACCGGCAGCCACCAGCCGCCCTTGCCCGCCAGTTCGACCACGGCGACGAGAATCAGGGTGATCGGTGTGTTCTCGATAAAGTTCGATTGGGCGCGCATCCGGGCATAGATCAGCGGGTCATTGCCGTCGCCCATTTCCACCTTTCGCGCGATGCGCAGCCGCCCGATGCGCACGCCAAGCCAGAAATTGATGACGGCCGCCGCCGCGCAAAGGCACAGAGTTGTGGGCAAAAGCACGGGTGTGAGGCCCAGCAGGTTCATATTTGTAACTCCCTTGCGATCTTTCATGGGCGCCATAGCCATCAGCGACTTGCAACGCACGAGAAATCCGGTATAGGCGCCGCTTCGCATCCGCCTATGCGGCAACGCATGTCTGGCGGCTTTTGTCGTCTAATTCGTATTTTTCAGGAATAGGTGCCGAAATGGCTGTCCCTAAGAGAAAAACTTCCCCCAGCCGTCGCGGCATGCGTCGCAGCCATGATGCGCTGAAGGTCGAAGCTTTCCACGAGTGCTCGAACTGCGGCGAACTGAAGCGCCCGCACAACCTCTGCCCGTCCTGCGGCCATTACAATGGTCGTGAGATCATCGCAGTCGGTCTTTGATGTCCGGCCCCCGGTTGGGGGCCTGTGAAAGGGTAGTCGCATCATGAATTTTCCGCGTATCGCAATCGACGCGATGGGCGGGGATGAAGGTGTGCAGGTCATGGTCGCTGGTGCGGCCCTGGCGGCGGACCGTTATCCGCAGGTGCGCTTCCTCCTCGTGGGCGACCAATCGAGGATTGAGCGGGCGTTGGATCGACATTCGACCCTGCGTCCGCTGGTAGAGATCCTCCACGCTGATGATGTCATCAGTGGGGAGGAAAAGCCAAGTCAGGCTCTGCGCCGCGCACGAACCACATCGATGGGCATGGCTATCCATGCCGTTAAGAATGGTTCGGCAGGCGCGGCCCTGAGCGCGGGCAATACCGGCGCGCTCATGGCCATCTCCAAGCTGGCCCTGCGCACGATACCCGGTATCGACCGCCCGGCTCTGGCCGCGATCATGCCCACGCTTCAGCCCAGCGACGTTGTGATGCTCGATCTGGGCGCCAACACGGAATGCGACGCGCGCAATCTGGTGCAGTTCGCGATCATGGGCGCGGCCTATGCGCGGATCGTCAACAGCCAGCCCGAGCCGCGTGTACGCCTGCTCAACATCGGCACCGAAGATAACAAGGGCACCGAGGAGTTGCGCGATGCCGCCGCTTTGCTCAAGGAGCGGGCCGGTGATCTCTCGATGATCTTCGATGGCTTTACCGAGGCGGACAAGATCTGTCGCGGCGAGGTTGATGTCGTTGTGACCGATGGCTTTTCCGGCAATATCGCGCTTAAGGCGATCGAAGGTACCGCCCGTTTCGTGGGCGATCTGCTGCGCCGCTCATTCTCGTCCTCGCTGCGTTCGAAGATCGGCTTTCTGATCTCACGCCCCGCGACCGACCTGCTCAAACATCATCTCGACCCCAATAATCATAATGGCGCCGTGTTTCTCGGCCTGAACGGGGTTGTTGTCAAAAGCCATGGCAGCGCGAATGCGCTGGGGGTGGCGAATGCGGTTGGGGTGACCCAACGGCTGCTGGAGGAAAATCTGACCGAACGGATCAAGGCCGACCTGGCAAGGCTCGGCACCGAAACGCTGCGCGCTCCTCACAAGGTTACGGCCGAGGCTGGGCAGGGATGACGCGGCGTTCGGTTCTGATCGGTACGGGCAGCGCGCTGCCCACGCGGGTTGTTCCCAATGCGGAACTGGCCGAAAAGGTGGATACCAGCGACGAATGGATCGTCGAGCGCACCGGCATTCGTCAACGCTATCTGGCGGGCGAGGGGGAAACGACCTCTTCGCTGGCCACGGCCGCGGCGCGTCGGGCGCTTGAGGCCGCGGGCGTCGATGGCAAGGACATTGACCTTATCATTCTGGCCACAGCAACCCCGGACCAGACCTTTCCGGCGACGGCCACGATCGTGCAGCATGCAATTGGCGCCAATGGCGGAATCGCCTTTGACGTGGCGGCGGTATGCTCGGGCTTCCTTTATGCGATGGGCGTGGCCGATTCGATGCTCCGCTGTGGTCAGGCGCGTCGCGCGCTGGTGATCGGGGCGGAAACTTTCAGCCGCATCCTCGATTGGGAGGACCGCACGACCTGCGTTCTGTTCGGCGACGGCGCGGGCGCGGTGGTGCTGGAGGCGCGCGAGAGCGAGGACGCCAACGCTCCGGGCATTCTGGCGACCAAGCTTCATGCCGATGGTTCGCACAACCAGTTGCTCTTCGTCGATGGCGGCGTTTCGACCACCGGAGACGTGGGCAAGCTGCGGATGAAGGGGCGCGAAGTGTTCCGTCATGCTGTGGTCAATCTGGCCAGCGTTCTTGGCGAAGTGCTTGAAGAGGCTGGGTTTAAGTCGGACGATATCGACTGGCTGGTGCCGCATCAGGCCAATGCCCGCATTCTGGAGGCCACCGCCAAGAAGCTCCACATGCCTTCGGAAAAGGTCGTGGTGACGGTGCAGGATCATGCCAATACTTCGGCCGCCTCGGTGCCGCTGGCGCTGGATTGCGCGATCCGCGACGGTCGGATCCGGCCCGGCCATCTGGTCATGCTGGAGGCGATGGGCGGCGGATTTACTTGGGGCGCAAGCCTGATCCGCATCTAAACCCTTTCTTTCGGATTTGCTTATATTGCGTCGAAATCGGCGCGGGATAGCATTGTATTACCCGCGATATTTGCTATCTTGTGGGGCGAGGGGTGCCCACAAGAGGCCTTTGGAGGGGATAATAGTGCGATCTATGTCTACGCTGACAAGAGCTGATCTGGCCGAAGCCATCAACCGCAAACTGGGCCTGTCGCGGGCCGATTCCCTTAACATGGTGGAATCGATTCTCGATCTTGTCTCGGATTCCCTTGCCGAAGGCGAGAACGTCAAGATCTCGGGCTTTGGCACCTTCCTGCTGCGCGACAAGAGCGAGCGCGTGGGCCGCAATCCCAAAACCGGCGTCGAAGTGCCGATCACGCCTCGCCGCGTGCTGACCTTCCGCGCCAGCCAGATGCTGAAGGATCGCGTCGCGGGTTAATCCGCGCGCGATCTGTAATAGGCAAAGTGTGGCTGGTATGACGGAAAAAGCACCTGAGGCATTCCGCACCATTGGCGAAGTGTCCAAGGAACTGTCTATCCAGCCTCACGTGCTGCGCTATTGGGAAGAGCAATTCCCGATGCTGCGCCCGGTGAAGCGCGCCGGGGGGCGGCGCCTGTACCGGCCCGACGATGTCGAATTGCTGCGCACCATCGACCGTCTGGTCCACCGTGAGGGATTTACCCTGCGTGGGGCCAAGAAGTGGCTGCAATCACGCGATAAGGTTGAACTGACGCCCGAGCCGGCCGCGCCTGCCGGCGATCCGCAATTGCTGGATGAACTGATCGCCCTGCGCAAGCAGCTGGCCCGAGCGCTGGCCTGAGGGCTTAGAGTCTTTCCGGCCCCAGCGCCGCATCGAGATCACGCGGACGCATCAGGTGAACCAGCCGCGCCTGACCTTCCTCAATGTCCTTCCAACTTGCAGCATCCACTTCCATCACTGCAAAGGCGGCGGTGGGGAATTTCTGTTCGACCACATCGCGCAGAGGCGACGAGCCATCGTCGGGCACGAGGTCGAAGATCAGATCCTCAAGCCCCGGATTATGGCCGACCAACAGCACTGATTCCACGCTGTCATCCTGATCGCGCAGCACATCGAGCAGCGAGGCCGATGAGGCCAAATAAATCCGCCGGTCCCAATTCACCGGCAGCGCATGGCCATAACCGGCCCCCTGCGCGCCAAGTTCGATGGTTTCGGCCGCGCGCACGGCGGGCGAGGCCAGAATGCGATCCCAGCGTAGGCCGCGCTGGGCACAATATTCGTCAATATGCTTGCCCATCAACGGCGCGCCCTGGCGCCCGCGTTCGTTGAGCGGGCGGTCGAAATCGCGCGCGCGCGCATCGCCCCAATCGGATTTGGCGTGACGCAACAGGCCCAACGTTTTCATATGTGTTCAACCAAATTGGCGGCCATCCGGGCTTTGGGCCGGAGACTCGGACTGCGGAGAAGAAGAAGCACCGCCTGAAGCATGGGCGCGCAGCCTTTGTAAAGCCTCTGCAAGCGAGCAACGCACAACCGGCGTTCCGAAGGGAAAGGCGGTCAGCAGACGTGAGGGGAAAGCAGCGGAGAGAACCACGAAATGCCCCCGGTCGCCGCGCCCCCGGATCAAGCGGCCAAAGGCCTGCGCCAGACGCGCGCGGATGATGCGGTCATCATGCGCCTGCCCACCCTGCGGATGGGCCAGACGCCGCGCACGGTGCAGAATGGAAGGCTTAGGCCATGGCACCTGCTCCATAATGACCAGCCGCAAAGAATCGCCCGGCACATCGACGCCGTCGCGCAAGGCATCGGTGCCCAGCAGGGAGGCATGGGGATCATCCCGGAAAATATCGACCAAGGTGCCGGTATCGATCGGATCGACATGTTGAGCATAGAGCGGCAAGCCGTTGCGCGCCATGCGGTCGGCAATCCGCCCATGCACCGCGCGCAAGCGTCGGATCGCGGTGAACAGGCCCAGCGCGCCGCCGCCGCTCGCCTCGATCAACTGGCCGTATGCCCCGGCCAGCGCCGGAATATCGCCGCGCGGAATGTCGGTGACGATCAGCACCTCGGCCTGATTGGCATAGTCAAAGGGGCTTTCGAAAGCGGCCACTTCAGGCACGACCTCGATATGCTGCGCGCCCGAACGCGCCACGGCGCCCTCCCAGCTTTGATCCCAATCCGCGTCCCCGGCCCTGTCGCGCAGCGTCGCGCTGGTCATCATCACGCCATGCGCGCCATTCAACACCGTGGCCGCAAAGGGCTGCATCGGATCGACCCAGCGGCGATGGAGGCCCATGTCATATTCTCGCCCATCGGCCCGGTCCACCGCCAGCCAATCGACAAAACCCGGATCGACCGGACCCGACAGCCGCGCCAGCAAAGCCTCCCACGCGGCGATCAGATCGACCCGCCATGTCAGCGAGGAGCGCGCGCCCTCGATCCGCGCACGGCCTTGGCCGTCGAGCCAGTCCGGCGGCTCGTCCATGATGGCCTCCAGCCGTAATCCCAACTGGATCAAAGGTTTGCGTAGCCGGGCCAAAGCCTCGCCCGCCGCCAGCGCCGCCTCGATAAACGCGCCATCCAAGGAGGCAGCTTCGGTTTCCACGCCATAGCCCGCCTCCTGCCCGCCGCTCTCGTCGCGGGCAAAGGTGGTGGCGCGCACAGCGGCCAGCAATTGCTCGATCTCACCGCTCGGCTCGCCCTCGACCACGCGTTGCAGCCAGCCATCGCCGGGCAGCGCCTCGGCGGCCTCACGCGCGGCGGCGATGGCGCGCGCTCCAGCTTCATCATAGCTGGCCACATCGGCAAGGCGGGCGGACAGGCCCCTGCGGCGGCCCTTCGATCCCTTTTCCGGACCGATGACCCAGCGGCGCAATTCGATGGCCTCCGCGCCCGTCAGATCGGCGGAAAAGGTGCTGTCGGCGGCCTCGAAGACATGGTGGCCTTCGTCAAAGACGATGCGGGTGGGGCGCAGGGCGACATCTTTGCCCCGCGCGGCGTTCACCATCACCAGCGCATGATTGGCGATCACCAGATCGGCTTCGGCGCTGGCGCGGGCGGAGCGTTCTATGAAGCATTTGCGGTAGTGCGGGCAACCGGCATAGACGCATTCGCCGCGTCGATCGGTCAGCGAAGTGATCCCGCGCTGGCGAAAAAGCGTCCCCAGCCAGCCCGGAAGATCGCCCCCGATCATATCACCATCCTGCGTATAGGCAGCCCAGCGCGCCACCAATTGCGCCAGGATCGCCGCTCGCCCGCCAAAGCCGCCTTGCAGCGCGTCCTCAAGGTTGAGCAGACACAGGTAATTCTCGCGCCCCTTGCGCACCACCACGCGATTGGAATCGCCCCAGACGCGGCGGGCCTCGCGTCGCAATTGCCGTTGCAGAGCCTTGGTATAGGTCGATACCCAGACCGTCCCCCCGCTGGCGTGGGTCCAGAGCGAGGCGGGGGCCAGATAGCCCAAGGTCTTGCCTGTGCCCGTGCCTGCTTCGGCCAGCAGCATGTGGGGGGCGCCGCGCGCGGTGCGCGGAGCAAAGATATGGGCGGCGCGGGCGGCATAATCCTGCTGGCCCTGTCGCGCCTCGCTGCCATGGCCCGTAATATGGTCCAATTGGCCCAAGACATCGGCCTGCAGCAGGTCGACCTGCGCGGGTTGGGGGCGCTCGGCGGTCTCCTCCCATTCGGGCAGGCGGGAAAAGAGCCAGCGTTCGGCGCGGGCGGGCTTCTCAATCGCCGTGGCCAGCACGGGCGCCCATGACCAGCGCAACTTGCCCAGCCCCTGCAGCGCGGTCCATGCCCCCTCGCGCTCGGCCCAGTCGGGCGCGCCGCATTGGGCCAGCAGGGCCGCTGCGGCCTGTTGCAGCAGCAGCGGCACATCATCATCGCCCTTAGGCTGCGCCAGGCCCAGCGCATGAGCAAGCCCCTTGGGCGTAGGCACGACAAAGCGGGCGGGATGCACAAAGGCATAGAGTTCAAGCAGATCCAGCCCCGACAGATCGGGATAACCCAGCCGGCTGGCCACCAGCGGCGCATTGAGGATCAGCAGCGGCGTATCGGCGGCCGTGACAATCGCCTCGCCCTTGCCCACCGCATTGGTGACGCAGCCGCGCATACGCAGCCAGCAACCGCTGTGATTGGCATGCAGGGCGGGTAGGTCCAGCGTAGGCAGGGCAGGGGCGTCATTCATCGCCCCGACTGATGCCGAGGTGCGCGCCGGTTGGCAATGGAGGAGCGCCCGGTTTTACCCCATCGGGAGAACAAAATGTGTTCGAAGGGGCCGGGGGCGTTTCCCCGCTTGCCATTCCCTGCTTGCCATTTTGGGCCCCTTGGGCAAAAGGCGTGGCATTATGACAGACGAAGCACTTCTTGCCGCCGCACAGGTTTCCAAAGCATGGCCTTTCGAGGAGGCCCGCAAGATCGTGAAACGCTATCCGGGCGGGAAACCGAACGGAGAGCCGGTGCTGTTCGAGACGGGTTATGGTCCCTCGGGTCTGCCGCATATCGGCACGTTTCAGGAAGTGCTGCGCACCACGCTCGTGCGCCGTGCCTATGAGGTGCTGACCGGCGCGCCGACGCGTCTGGTGGCATTTTCGGACGATATGGACGGTTTGCGCAAGGTGCCCGACAATGTGCCCAATGGGCAGGTGCTGGCCGACAATCTGGGCAAGCCTTTGAGCCGCATTCCCGATCCTTTCGGCACGCATGAATCTTTTGCGCATCATAACAATGCGATGCTGCGCGAATTCCTTGATCAGTTCGGTTTCGACTACGAGTTCGTTTCCGCCAGCGACCGCTATAATTCGGGCGCGTTTGACGATGCGCTGCGCGGTGTGCTGCGCGCCTATGACAAGATCATGGGCATCATGCTGCCCACGCTGCGCGAAGAGCGCCGCAAGACCTATTCGCCGATCCTGCCGGTCAGCCCCAAGAGCGGGGTGGTGTTGCAGGTTCCCATCGAGGTGGTTGATGTCGAAACCGGCATGATCCGTTTTGAGGATGAGGGCGAGGTCGTCGAGCAGACGGTGTTCGGCGGCTGGTCCAAGCTGCAATGGAAGGTCGACTGGGCCATGCGTTGGGTCGCGCTGGGCGTCGATTATGAAATGTGCGGCAAGGATCTGACCGACTCGGTGACGCAATCGGGCAAGATCGCCCGCGTGCTGGGCGGGCAGAAGCCGGAGGGGCTGATCTACGAACTTTTCCTCGACGAAAAGGGCGAGAAGATCAGTAAATCCAAGGGCAACGGTCTGACCATCGAACAATGGCTGACCTATGGCAGCGAGGAAAGCCTCGGCTTCTATCTCTTCCGCGACCCCAAGAGCGCCAAGAGCCTGCACCCCGGCATCATCGGGCGCGCGGTGGATGAATATTGGCAGTTCCGTGAGAAATTGCCGACCCAGCCCATCGAGCAGCAATTGGGCAATCCGGTGTGGCATTTGCTGCGCACCAATGGCTATCAGGGCGGCGAGGGCGAGAAACTGCCGGTCAGCTTTGGCCTGCTGCTCAATCTGGTCGGCGTGCTGGGCGCGCATGCGACGCGCGATCAGGTCTGGTCCTACCTCGCCAATTATGTCGAGGATGCCCGTCCCGAAGCCCACCCCGCGCTCGATGCGCTGGTGACGCGGGCACTGGCCTATAACCGCGACTTTATCGCGCCGACGCTCAACCGCCGCAAGCCCGAGGAAGGCGAGGCCGCTGCCCTGGCCGCTCTCGACGAGGAACTGGCCGCGACCAGCGATGATGCCACGGCCGAGTTGCTGCAAAACATCGTCTATGAAATCGGCAAGGACCCGCATTTCGGCTTCGAAAGCCTGCGCGACTGGTTCAAGGCTCTGTACGAAACGCTGTTGGGCAGCCCGCAGGGCCCGCGCATGGGGTCGTTCATCGCGCTCTATGGTGTGGAAAATACGCGCAAGCTGATTGCTGAGGCGTTGGAGGGGTGATTAATGCGAGGGACTCGTCCCTCGCGCTCCCTTTACTGTATTTGGCGCGCCTCGGGCTCGGCCAAGAGTGTCGGACGCAACGTTTCAAATAATAGAGCCTGCGGCGCCCAATACTCGCGCCGCAGGCTTTAATTTTATCAGCACCCGGACCCGCGTCCCAGCCCCCACCCCATTAACGGGATTGCAAAGGGACCGAGTCCCTTTGCCCGCCGGAGGCAAACCTTCAAACCTTCAAAAAAACCTACTCCGCATCCGCCATCCGCGCCGACCACTCCCGCGTGCGATACCATTTGGTGATCACATATTTCTGCCCCTTGGTGACGGGCTTGGCGGCGTGCTGGGTGTAGGTGTTGACCTCGCCATTGCGGTTGGCATTGTTCCACGCGAGCAACATGCCCAGACGCGGCTGAACGCAGACGCCGACATGCATGAAGTCGGTCTCGCCGCCCTCGTCGGGTTCGTTAAGATAGATCATCGCGGTCCAACTGCGCTGCCCGCCGCAGGGCACTTCCTTCTGGAAATAGGCCGAGAGCGGCGGGAACCAGTCGCAATGGCCGCGATATTCCTGACCCACGGCATAGCGCTGTCCCTGTATCGCCTCGCCGCAGACCGGGTTGATGCCCATCAGGTCGTCGATCCGCCGCTCGATCATGGCGACGAAGGGATTTGCACGATCGACATCCCCGGAAAAGCTGGTGCGATAGTCCTGCTGGTTGCCAGGCTCAAAGGTGGCCGACGGCCGCGCCACCTCGTCCACCAGCGTCATGAAGCGATGGCATTCGGCCGCCGAGAGGAAATCGGTGATGGCATACATGTCCATCGTGTCCAGCGGCACGCGATAGGCATAGGGGTCGGCATCGAGCCGGGCGCGCACGGCATCGCCTTGGGCAATCAGCGCGTCACGGTCGGGTGCGGGATCAGGGTTGGTCATGGGTTTCCGATATGAAACAGAACAGGGCGGAGGATCAACCCCGCCCTGTCCTTTGCGACCCTTTTGGGCTTTTGTTTACCAGAAGAAATCGTAAAGCACATCCACGACCTCGCCGGTATACGTATCAACCAGTAAGGCATCGTCGTAATAGCGCACCCACTGATAAGGCCCGTAAACCTCGGGCAGGCGATAGTTATAGGGGTCGTAGATCACATAGCTCTGGCTGTAGAACAGCGGTTGCAGGAACAGCCCCACGCTGAGCCGGCGATAGGCATAGCCGCGGTAGGGCGGGTTATAGCGCCCGATGTGGAAGGCCATCCGGTTGCTGGTGCGATAGCGCTGCCAGTCGTAGCGGTTGTCGCGGCGCCAATCCTGCGTCCAGCGGCGATAGTCGCCGCGCGGGGCGTTCATGCCGGGATTGCCGCCCGGGCCGCGATTGCCGTTCCAGCCGTTATTAGGGCCGCGATTATAGGTGCCCTGAGGCCCGCGATCCCAGCCTTGCGGCCCGCGATTGACGCCGCCCTGAGGCCAGCCCGGGGTGCCGCGCCAGCTCTCATTACCGCCGCGCGGGCGGTCATTGTGCTGCATGTCCCCGCGCGGGCCGTCATTGCGCATGTCGCCACGGGGCCCATCATTGCGCGGCGGCTGAACATTGCCTTGTCCGTTCCAGCCGCCACGGTCAGGGCCGCGATTGCCGCCATTCCATCCGCCGCCGCCCGGCGCGGCCGGTGCCGGAGGCGCCGCCGGAGCAGGCCTCGCCGCCGGAGCAGGATTTCCACCGCCGCCCCACGAAGGCTGCGCGCCGCCGCGTCCGCCGTTAAAACCGCCGCCCATCGGCTGGCCCTGCGGCTGAGGCTGCGCCTGGCCCTGAGGCCCGCCGCGCCCGCCGCCCATGTTACCGCCGCCGTTCGGCATAGGTGCGCCGCCGCCACGGCGTTCGCCGCCCGACACTTCCGCGCCGCGCCCGCCGCCGCGATTACCGCCGCCGTGATTTTCCTGCGCCATTGCCTGCACCGGGATCGAAAGCAGCGCGAGGCCCATCGCCAGATTGGCCAGTGTGATCGTCTTCATAAGCCACCTCCCAGTCGAAGCGTTGGCCGGGCGCCATGCTTCCCTTCGCACGGCCGGTTCACTTCCTGTGATCTACTGTATAGGCCTGAGGCGCTGTCCACATTCTGAACCGGGCCGTTGGCCATTGTTCATACAAAAAGGGGCGGCAAGCCTTGCGCCTGCCGCCCCCCTTTATACGCTCAAATCGCGATCAGCGCGTAAGCTTTTTGTATGCACCGGCGCTCGCGCGGTCGGCTGCATCGCCAAGGCGGCGGCGCTTGTCTTCTTCATAGGCTTCGAAGTTGCCTTCGAACCATTCGACATGGCTGTTGCCTTCAAAAGCAAGGATATGGGTGGCCAGACGGTCAAGGAAGAAGCGGTCGTGGCTGATGACCACGGCGCAGCCTGCGAAGTTTTCGATGGCTTCTTCCAGCGCCGCCAGCGTTTCCACGTCAAGGTCGTTGGTCGGTTCGTCGAGCAGCAGCACATTGCCGCCGCGCTTGAGCATCTTGGCAATGTTAACGCGGTTGCGTTCACCGCCCGACAGCTTGCCGACGTTCTTCTGCTGATCCTGACCCTTGAAGTTGAAGGCGCCGACATAGGCGCGCGTCGAGGTGTCGAAGCCGTTGACCTTCATGTAATCCAGCCCGTCGGAAATTTCTTCCCAGACGTTCTTGGTCGGGTCCAGATGGTCGCGGCTCTGGTCAACATAGCCCAGACGCACGGTGCTGCCGATTTCGATCGTGCCGGTATCGGGCTGTTCCTGACCCGTGATCATCTTGAACAGCGTGGACTTACCCGCGCCGTTCGGCCCGATCACGCCCACGATGCCGCCCGGCGGCAACAGGAACGAAAGGTCTTTGAACAGAACCTTGTCGCCAAAGCTCTTGGAAATGCCCTTTGCCTCGATGACCTTGCCGCCAAGGCGCTCGGGCACCTGAATGACGATCTGGGCCTTGCCGGGGCCACGGCTTTCCTGGCTGGCGACCAGTTCCTCGAACTTCTTGATACGAGCCTTGGACTTGGTCTGGCGGCCCTTGGTGCCGGCGCGGATCCATTCCAATTCGTCGTTGATCGCCTTCTGGCGGCCGGTGGCCTCACGGTCTTCCTGCTGCAGGCGCTGGCTCTTCTTTTCCAGATAGGTCGAGTAATTGCCCTCGTAGGGGAAGTACTTTCCGCGGTCGAGTTCGAGGATCCAGCCCACCACATTGTCAAGGAAGTAGCGGTCGTGGGTGATCATCAGCACCGCGCCGTGGTATTCCTTGAGATGGTTTTCCAGCCATTCCACGCTTTCCGCGTCCAAATGGTTGGTCGGTTCGTCGAGCAGCAGAATGTCGGGCTTTTGGATGAGCAGACGGGTCAGCGCGATACGGCGGCGTTCACCGCCCGACAGGCTTTCCACCGCCCAGTCGCCGGGGGGGCAGCGCAGCGCTTCCATGGCGATTTCAAGCTGATTGTCCAGCGTCCAGCCGTCCACCGCGTCGATCTTGCCCTGAAGCTCGCCCATTTCCTCCATCAGCGCGTCGAAATCGACGTCTTCGGGCGGATCGGCCATGATGTTGCTGATCTCGTTGAAACGGTCGACCAGATTGGCGGTTTCGCGCGCGCCATCCTTGACGTTTTCCAGCACCGTCTTGGTGTTGTCGAGCTGGGGCTCCTGTTCCAGATAGCCCACGGTGATGTTCTCACCCGCCCACGCTTCGCCGGTGAAATCGGTGTCGATCCCGGCCATGACCTTGATCAGCGTCGACTTGCCCGCACCGTTGGGGCCCACGATGCCGATCTTGGCGCCCTGATAGAATTGCAGGCTGATGTTGTTCAGCACCGGCTTTTGCGCGCCGGGGAAAGTTTTCGTCATGTTCTTCATGACGAAGGCATATTGGGCGGCCACGTGGCGGTCTCCAGATAAACGGATGGTGAATTGCGCGCCGCTCTACAGGCTGGGCGCGCGGTTGCCAAGCGGGCGCTTGGGCGATAGCCTCAGCAGATGCGAAAATTCTATAGCCTGTTGGCCTTATCAGTCGGATTGATGGCTTCTCCTGCCTGCGCGGCGGGGGGCGATGCCCGTTCATCCGATGCTCTTTCCATCATCACCGACCTGACCACCGATGTGGGCCAGCGCCTTGGCGGGACCGAGCGCGAGGCGGCCGCGCGCGACTGGGCGGTGGCGCGGCTGCGCGCGCTGGGCTTTGCCAATGTGCGCTCCGAACCTTTCCCGATTTCCGGATGGGTGCGCGGCGAAGAAAAGGCCGCGATCACCGCCCCCGTGCCGCAAAAGCTGGCGGTGACGGCGCTGGGCTATTCCGGGGCGACCCCGGCGCAAGGGATCTCCGGCGAACTGGTCTATTTCCCCACGCTCAATGCGCTCAAACTGGCGCCGGAAGGTTCGCTGCGGGGCAAGATCGCCTTTGTCGACCATGCGATGAAAGCGGCGCAGGATGGCGGCGGCTATGGCCCCTTTGGCGAGGCGCGGCGACAGGGGCCAACCATTGCGGCGGCCAAGGGCGCTTCGGCGTTGCTGATCCGCTCGATCGGCACCGACCATACGCGCAGCCCGCATACCGGTGTGACCCGCATCCCGCCTCAGGGCGAGCCTTTGCCCTCGGGCGCGGTGTCCAGCCCCGATGCCGATCTGATCGCGCGGCTGGCCGCCAAGGGCAAGTCGTTGACCGCCAGCGTCACCTTGACCCCGCGTTTCACCGGGCAGGTGATGTCGGGCAATGTGATCGCCGAATTGCCGGGGCGCGATCCGAAACTTGCGCCGATCCTTGTCGCCTGCCATCTCGACAGTTGGGATCTGGGGCAGGGGGCGATTGATGACGCTTCGGGCTGCGGCATCATCACCGCCGCCGCGCTGGAGGCCAGCAAATCAGGCCAGTTGGCGCGCACGATACGCGTCCTGTGGGCCGGGACCGAGGAAATGGGCGGCTTTGGCGGACAGGCCTATGCCAAGGCCCATGCCGCCGAGCCCCATGCGGTGGTGATGGAATCGGATACCGGCGCCGACCGCGTGTTCCGCGCCCTGTTCCGCATGGCGCCGCAGGACAAGCCTCTGGCCGAGCGGATCGGGGCGGAATTGGCCAAGATGGGCATCTATACCGGCGAGGGCGCGCCCGAGGGCGGCGAGGATGTGGGCTATATTGCCGAAAAGCAGAAGCTGGCGGTGATCGACCTCAATCAGGACATGACCCGCTATTTCGACTGGCACCACACGCCCGATGATACGCTGGACAAGATCGATCCGGTTCAGTTGCAGCAGAATGTCGATGCCTGGGCGGCGGTTTTGAAAATTCTGGGTTCCTTTACCGGTACGATCAACCCGGCCGGATAATCAGGAGGCGGCGGGCAGGGGCGCGACCTCGGCCCGCCGCTGTCCGCGCATCGCCCAATAGAGCTGAACCATTGCGCGCGGCAGCAAGGCATAGCCCACCAGATACCACGGGTTCATGATCGCCCCCCAATAGAACGTGTCGGGGCGCGAGAACATGGCGATCATGATTGCATAGCCCCAGACCAGCAGATTGGCGAAGATCCCTTCACGCCCGCCCAGCGCCAGCCAGCCCGCCAGCGGGAGGGATGCGCCAAACAGCGCCCAGTGCAGCGGCAGCCGTTGCAGCGGCGTTGTATAGATCACCGCCTTGAGGAAACCCGAAAAGCCCTGCATCGCGTGCCAGCCCTGGGACTTGATATCGCCGGGCAGCGTTTGCGCCATGGCCAGTTGCGCGTGGATCGCCATGAATACACCCCATGCCGCGATCAGCGCCGCCCAAGCGCCCACCTCGACCCAGCGCCGGTTCCACCCGGCATAGACCAGCGCCAGCAAGGCAAAAGGCAGCGCCAGTTCGCGGATGAACAGCGCCGCGCCCAGCACAGGCACCACATACCACCATTGCCGGGGCCAACCGATGATGCCCGCAAAGGCCACCGCAATGCACAATCCGGCCGGATATTCCTGCAACGCCATCAGCCAGTCCGAGGACACCGCCGTGCCCCCCGCCGCAACGGCGGCGCCTGCCAGAAAACGCTCGATGCCGGTCAGGCGGCCTTCATGCGCGATGGCCCATGTGAAAATGCCCGCCACCAGCATCAGGATGCACAATTTCTGAAAACCCTTCCAGCCGATGAAGGCGGTGATTTCCATTTCCGTGGGCGGGCGCATGGTGAAAAAGGGTTTCAAAGGATAGTGATGTGCGCGGTGCAATTCGGCTGCCGCCTGATGATAGGGCTTGCCCTGGGCCACCTGCGCCGAGATGTCGTGATACAGGCGCGCGTCGGTATAGCCGCCCTTTTTCGCCGTTTTGATCGGCGGGGGCGTGACCGAAAAACACCATGCCGTCACGGCAAGCATCAGCAAAGCGAACAGGATCGCGGCGGGGCGGGGAAGTCTGGCTAACACGCGCCTTCCTTTGGCCAATCCTTTCGCGGATGCAAGAGTGCAGATGCACGGGCGCGCGGGCGGATAGGTAGTTTTGCCGGGGAGAGCATAAGGTCCGATTTGGCGGCGGGCGCGATATAGGCGGGTTTGGATCGTAACAGGATGAGAGGTCGCGCGCGTGCTTTCCGGGAACACATCAACCGCAGGCATTCGACAGAAACTGGTGTTTTGCCTAGGTGCGCTGGCTGCGGTCAGCGTGGTGCAGGTGTCGGCGGCCACCTTTCTCCATTACCGCCTCTATGCGGCCAATCAGGCATTGAGCGCGGCGGCGGGCGTGCAGGGCGGTGTGGACGGGCTGATCATGGCGGCGGTGATGACCACGCTGATCACCATCGTGGTGGGGGCGGGCACTTTGCTGTGGGCCGGGATGTTCGTGTCGCGCGCGGTGGTTGATCCGGTCTCGCATCTGGCCCAGCGGTTGAACGCGATGGCGGCGGGCGATTATGGGCTGGCGCTGGAAGGCGACAGTCATGGCGATGAAGTGGCGCAAATGTATGGCGCCGCCGCCGTGTTCCGCGAAACCGCGCTGGCCAAGATCGAGGCGGACGAGCAGCAGCACAAGGTCGTGCGCGCACTGACCGAGGGGCTGGACCGGCTGGCGGCGCAGGATCTGGAATTTCGCATCGAGACGGCCTTTCCGGCCGATTACGAACAGCTCCGCGTCAATTTCAATCAGGCGCTGGTCTCGCTGGCCAAGGCCATCGGGTCGGTGCGCGTAGGCGCGGCCAGTGTGATGGAATCCATTCAGGACATCCGCAGCGCCAGCGATGACATGGCCCAGCGCAACACCCAGCAGGCCGCCACGCTGGAAGAAACCGCCGCCGCGATGAGCCAGGTGACCGATGGTGTGCAGGAAACCGCCACCCGCGCCACCGAAGTGCAACGCGCGATTGCCGAAACCTGCACTCATGCCGACGAAGGCGAGGGCGTGGTGACGCGGGCGATTGACGCGATGGCGGCGCTGGAGGGGTCGGCCACGGAAATCGGCAAGATCGTGGGCGTGATCGACGGGATTGCGTTTCAGACCAACCTGCTGGCCTTGAATGCGGGCGTTGAGGCGGCGCGCGCGGGCGAGGCGGGCAAAGGCTTTGCGGTGGTTGCCAATGAGGTGCGCGCTTTGGCCCAGCGCAGCGCGGATGCGGCCAAGAACATCGGCGAACTGATCAACGCTTCGGCCGATCAGGTTTCGGGCGGGGTGGTTCTGGTGCGCGAAACGGGCGATCTGCTGCGCCTTATCATGGGCCGCGTGGGCGAGATCAACGAGGTCATTACCGATATTGCCACCAGCGCCGAATTGCAGGCGCAAAACATCCATCAGGTCAACAATGCCGTGAGCGAACTGGACCGCGTGACCCAGAAGAACGCCGCCATGGTCGAACAGACCACCGCGGCCACCCGCGATCTGGCGCATGAGGCCGAGCAGCTTTCGGCCATGGTGCGCACATTCCGCACCCGCGATATCGAGACACGGGCAGCATCGCGCGACAAGGCCGTCGCGCGGCGTCTGAGCACCGCGCCCCAGCGCAATGTCGTGCCCATCGCGGGCAATCTGGCGCTGGCGCCGGCGCCGGCGCCGGCGGGCGAAGACTGGAGCGAATTCTAACGCCGTCGCGGTAAGGCGTCGCAATGTATTACGCGGCGCTTTGTCAAATTTACCGACATTTTACGTCTCATCCCTAAGTCTTGCCCAAAGCCCGCCTGATGGCCGGCGCTAAACCTGAGCAGGCCGATGATTCGTCTTTTCAAACATTACATTCCCCATTCGGTGATCCTGCTGGGACTGATCGATCTGGTCCTGCTGATGATCTCGGGCGACTTTGCCTGGCGGTTGCGCGCCGACCAGTTGGGCCTGCCGTCGGAAAGTTTTGAAACGCGCCTGCAACCGCTCTTCGCCTTTGCCATGGTGATGCAGATGGCGATGATCGCGGTGGGGGTTTACGGGGCCGATGCCTTGCGCTCGGTACGCTTTGCCTCGGCGCGGCTGCTGGTGGCGGTGTCGCTGGGGGTGATCGGGCTGGCCCTGTTCAACTCGCTGTTTACCAGCCAGATTTTCTGGCGCTCCACCCTGTTCTACGCGATGCTGGGGGCGATTGCGCTGCTGGTGATGAACCGGCTGATCGTGGGCGGCATTCTGGGCACATCGGCCTTTCGGCGCCGGGTGCTGGTGCTGGGCGCGGGCCACCGGGCGCAGCGCCTGCGTGAACTGGGCGAGCGGGCCGAGAGCGGTTTTGTCATCGTCGGCTATGTGGGCATGATCGAGGCCACCCCGGTGGTCGAAGAAGCGATCCCGCGCACCGCGATCCACAATCTGAAGCGGCATGTCGAAAACCTTGGCGTGTCCGAGGTTGTGCTGGCGCTGGAAGAACGCCGCAATGCGCTGCCTTTGAAGGATCTGCTGCGCATCAAGACGGCCGGGGTTCACGTCAACGATTTCTCCAGCTTTATGGAGCGCGAGACGGGCCGCGTCGATCTGGATACGGTCAACCCCAGTTGGTTCATCTTCTCGGACGGTTTCTCCTCAGGCCGCGCCTTTTCCAGCGCCGCCAAACGGGTCTTCGATGTCATCGTCAGCCTGCTGTTGCTGACCATGACAGCGCCGGTGATTGCGCTTTTCGCCATCCTTGTAAAACTGGACAGCAAGGGCCCGGCCTTTTTCCGCCAGCGCCGCGTGGGCCTCTATGGCCAGAGCTTTGACGTGATCAAGCTGCGCTCGATGCGGCTGGATGCCGAAGTCAATGGCGCGCAATTCGCCTCGAAGAACGACCCGCGCGTTACCCGCATCGGCAATTTCATCCGCAAGGTGCGCATCGACGAATTGCCCCAGACATGGAGCGTGCTGAAAGGCGAGATGAGCTTTGTCGGCCCGCGCCCGGAGCGCCCCGAATTCGTCTCGGATCTTGAGGACAAGCTGTCCTATTATGCCGAACGCCATATGGTCAAACCGGGCATCACCGGCTGGGCGCAGGTCAACTATCCTTATGGCGCCAGCCTTGAGGATTCGCGCAACAAGCTGGAATATGACCTTTATTACGTGAAGAATTACACGCCCTTCCTCGACATCCTGATCATTCTGCAAACGCTGCGCGTGGTGCTCTGGCACGAAGGGGCGCGCTAGGATGCCGGCTGGTCCCGGCCTTTGGGACTGGGTAGCGAGTGCCTCGCATGTGGCGGGCGCCTGCGCCGCGATCACCGTGGCGGTCAGCCTCTGGGGCCAGCGCGAGCGTTACAGCGGGGCGGGCAAGGCGATTGTCGCGGCGCTGGCCATGACGGCGCTGTGGTGCCTTGCCGTGGCGGTCGAGGGCGAACTCAACCTTGTGGCCCAGGGGCTGCTGGGCCTGCGCAATCTGTCCTATCTGTGGGCCATCTATGCGATGTTTGCCGGCGATGGGCGCCATACCAGTCTGGCCGAGGTGGGGCCGGTGGTGGCCGCGCTGTGCCTTGTCGATATTCTGGTGCCTGCGGTGCAATTCATCGAGCATCGCGTCAATCCGGCGCTGCTGAACGAGGTCGAGCTTTACCAGATGAACATCATGCTGGCGATGCTGGGCGTGGTGGGATCGCTGGTGCTGGTGCATAATCTCTATGCCAGCGCGTCCAGCACCGGGCGTCATATGCTGCGCTGGCCCGCGCTGGCGCTGGCGGTGGTCTGGGTGTTTGAACTCAACCTCTATACGGTGGCCTATCTGGCCAAACAGTGGCCGGTCGAACTGGCCTCGCTGCATGGGCTGCTCGACGTGGTCTTTGCGGGCGTTCTGGCGCTGGGCGCCACGAGGGGGCGTGAGCCTCTGCGTTTGAAGCCTTCGCGGATGGTGACGTTTCAGTCGATGTCGCTGATCGTGATCGGTCTCTATTTCGTGGGGATGATCGCGATTGCCCGCTGGCTGGCCAGCGCTGGTGGCGAGCTTGGCCGGTGGTGGCAGTTCAGTTTCCTGATCGCGGCCATTTCGGGGGCCGCATTGCTGCTGCCCTCGCGGCGGATGCGTGGGTGGATGCGGGTGATGTTCACCAAGCATTTCTTTAAACACCGCTATGAATATCGCGAGGAATGGCTGCGTTTCGCGCGCACCATCGGCGGACAGGGACGCGACGCCGCCCCGCTGCACCAGCGCGCCGTGCAGGCGATGGCCGATATTACCGATAGCCCGGCGGGCCTCCTGCTGACGCCCGATGATACGGGCGAAATGGTGCTGGCCGCGCGCTGGCAATGGCCGACCGCCGATGTTCCGGCCCAGGCGCTGGGCTTGGCCGCCGCGCATTTTCTGGCCGCCAACGACCATATCGTCGATCTGGACACCGTGCGCGCCAATGCGGGCGCAGATATCGCCATCCCCGAATGGCTGCGGGAGGAAAGCCGCGCATGGGCGGTGGTGCCTTTGCAGCATAACGGGCGGCTGGTGGGGGCGGTGATCCTTGCCCGCCCGCCGCAGGACCGCAAGCTGGACTGGGAGGACTTTGACCTCCTGCGCGTTGTGGCCCAGCAGATCGGCACCTATCTGGCCGAGCATCAGGGGCAGCAGGCGCTGGCCGAGGCGGCGCGTTTCGACGAGTTTCACCGCCGCATCGCCTTTGTCATGCATGACATCAAGAACCTGTCGAGCCAGCTTTCCCTCTTGGTCCGCAATGCCGAGCGTCATGCCGAAAACCCCGATTTCCGGGCCGACATGCTGGTGACTTTGCGCAATTCGGCGGACAAATTGAACCATCTGGTGGCCCGCCTTTCGCGCTATGGCGCCAGCGCCGGTGACAAGGCCGAGCCGGTCGAGGTGGGCGCTCTGGCGCGGCAACTGGCCGAGAATTTCCGCGTGCGCCACAATGTTCAGGTGATCGAGCGCGACGCCTGTACCGTGGCGGGCCAAAGTCACAGTATCGAGCAGGTGCTGACCCATCTGGTCCAGAATGCCGTCGATGCCAGCGGGCCGGACATGCCGGTCTTCGTCTCGATTTCGGGCGATGGTCTGTATGGCCGGATCGAGATCGTCGATTCAGGGCACGGCATGGCCCCCGAATTTGTCCGCAACCGCCTGTTCAAACCTTTCGATTCCTCCAAACCGGGCGGTTTCGGCATCGGCGCCTATGAGGCGCGTGAATTGGTGCGCGCGATGCATGGGCGGCTGGATGTGGAAAGCCGCGAGGGGATCGGCACCCGCTTTATCGTCCGCCTGCCTTTGGCCAGCGCGGCCGAAATTCTGAAAACCATGGATAATGATCAAAAGGTTGCCTGACATGAGCGATGCCCACCCCAAATTGCTCGTGATCGAGGATGATCCGGGGCTTCAGGCTCAGCTCAAATGGGCCTATGAGGATTTCGAGGTGATTGTGGTGGGTGATCGCGCGGGGGCCATGGCGGCGCTGCGCAGCGAGGAGCCTGCGGTGGTCACGCTCGACCTTGGCCTGCCGCCCGATCCGGATGGCACCAGCGAGGGCTTTGCCGTGCTGGACGAGATCATGGCGTTGAAGCCCGACACCAAGGTGATCGTGGCCAGCGGGCATGGTGCGCGCGAAAGTGCGCTTCAGGCCATCGGGCGCGGGGCCTATGATTTCTATCAGAAGCCGATGGATTTCGACGAAATGGCACTGATCGTGGCCCGCGCCTATCGGCTCCACCGGCTGGAGGCGGAGAATCGCCGGCTTGCCGTGCGGGCGGGCAAGGACAATCGCGTGCTGGGCACGATGATCACCGCCGCGCCCGAAATGTTGCGCGTTGCGCGCACCATCGAGCGGGTGGCGGGGACCAATGTTTCGGTCATGCTGCTGGGGGCCAGCGGGACGGGCAAGGAATTGCTGGCGCGCGGATTGCATGAGGCCAGCGGGAGGGCAGGGGCTTTT
This sequence comes from Novosphingobium sp. SG751A, assembly GCF_013149295.1. Lineage (GTDB taxonomy): Bacteria > Pseudomonadota > Alphaproteobacteria > Sphingomonadales > Sphingomonadaceae > Novosphingobium. The sequence continues at coordinate 40,805 of NZ_JABGCB010000001.1, read as the reverse complement.
GTTGCGATCAATTGCGCGGCGATCCCGGAAAACCTGCTGGAATCGGAACTCTTCGGCCATGAAAAGGGCGCCTTTACCGGCGCGGTCAAAACCACCGAGGGCAAGATCGAGCAGGCCCATGGCGGCACGCTGTTCCTTGACGAGGTGGGCGATATTCCCTTCGCGCTTCAGGTCAAATTGCTGCGCTTTTTGCAGGAGCGGGTGATCGAGCGGATCGGCGGGCGGCGTTCGATTGCGGTCGATACGCGCATCGTCTGCGCCACGCATCAGAACCTTGAGGCGATGATCGCCGATGGGCGTTTCCGCGAGGATCTGTGGTATCGGCTGGCCGAAATCGTGGTCAAAATCCCCTCGCTGGCCGAGCGGCCCGGCGATGCGGCTCTGCTGGCGCGGGCCTTCCTTGCCCGTTTTGCCAAGGAGATGAACCCGGCGGTCAAGGGCTTTGCTCCCGATGCGCTGGCGGCGATGGATGCGTGGGGGTGGCCGGGCAATGTGCGCGAGCTGGAAAACCGCGTGAAGCGTGCGGTCATCATGGCCGATGGCAAACTGGTCCATGCGGGCGATCTCGATCTGGATGCGCCGGGGGGCGAGGAGGAGCTGCCGCTCAACCTGAAATCCGCGCGGGAAATCACCGATCGGCGCGTGATCCGTCAGGCTTTGGCCCGCAGCGAGGGCAATATATCCTCGACCGCCAAGCTGTTGGGGATCAGTCGGCCCACGCTTTACGATCTGCTCAAGCAATATGACCTGCAACACTGATAGCGTTGTCAGATTCTTGTACCAATAAGTACAATTTTACCCCGATAATGCGCGGGGCCTGAAACGAAGAAAGGGCGGCTCGAAAGCCGCCCTTCCCCTCCCTTTTTTCTTCCGACGCCCGATTTGCACAGAAAGGCCGGGGCTTCAATGGGGCGTATATGGCATTTTTATGAATAGCTGTTCATTGTGGCAAACGAACCACACTGGCACCTCGGCCTGTTTCAGCCCTCTTCGCGCCGATTTTCGCGCACCGAGGCCCACAGCGCCGCCCCGATCAGCACCGCGCCGATCAAACCCGTCACCGTCTCGGGAATTTCCATCAGCGCCGAACCCAGCATGATCCCCGCCAACGCGATGATCGCCCAGAAGGCGCCATGTTCAAGGAATGCATATTCCGAGAGCGTACCCTGTTCGACCAGCAGCACGGTGAGCGAACGAACGAAGATAGCGCCGATCGACAGACCCAGCGCGATGATGACCATATTGTTCGATAGGGCAAAAGCACCGATCACGCCATCGAGGCTGAAGGAGGAATCCAGCACGTTGAGATAGAGGAACCCCCCAAGCCCCGAACGCACCGCCGTGCCTGCCAGCGCCCGCGCGGCCTCGCGGCTTTCGAGGAAATGGCCCAGCGCCTCGACCGCGATGAAGGTGACAATGCCGAACACACCCGACACCAGCAGCGTATAGGCCTCATCCCCCGGCAGCCAGCGCCCGATCAGCACCAGCGCCAGCAGCAGCAGCGCGACCTCGCCCGCCTTGATCGAACCGACCAGCTTCAGCCGCACCTCGACCCAGCGCAGCCAGTGGGTTTCCTTGTCCGGGTCGATGAAGAAGCCCAGCCCCACCATCGCCAGAAACGCCCCGCCAAAGCCCGCAATCGGGATATGCGCATGGCGCATGATCGCCTCATATTGCGCCGGATCATTAAGCGAGAGATGCACCGCCTCGACCGGCCCCAGACCGGCAGTAAAGCCCACGATCAGCAGCGGAAAGGCCACGCGCGTGCCAAACACCGCAAATAGCATGCCCCAGGTCAGGAACCGCTTGCGCCAGACCGCATCCATATCTTTCAGCACAGCGGCATTGACCACCGCATTGTCAAAGGACAGCGACACTTCCAGCACGGCCAGCACCAGCACGATCCAGATCATCCCGCCTACCGCCGAGATCGAGCCGGTATCATGCCAGCCATAGGCGGCGGCCAGCGCCAGACAGACGGCGGAAAAAATCAGCGAGCCGCCAAAATGCCTCAAAAATTGCGTCACTTGAAAAATACTCCGCGCGGGTCAGGCTTTGGGCTGATAGGTCTGTTCGATGCCGGGGAAGCTGCGGTCGCGCACCTCGGCGGCATAATGGGCGGCCGCCTCAGAGATCAGGCCCGCCACATCGGCATAGCGTTTGACGAAACGCGGCACGCGCTCAAACATGCCCAGCATGTCCTCGGTCACCAGCACTTGCCCATCGCATTGCGCCGAACCGCCGATGCCGATGGTGGGGCAGGCCACCGCCTGCGTGATCGCCACGGCCAGCGGTTCGACCACGCCCTCGATGACGATGCCAAAGGCCCCGGCCTTATCGAGCGCGTGCGCATCGCCCAGGATCTTTTCCGCCTCCGCCTCGCTGCGGCCCCGCGCGCCATAGCCGCCAAGCTGGTTCACCGCCTGAGGCGTCAGGCCGATATGGCCCATGACGGGAATGCCGCGCTGAGAGAGAAACTCCACGGTTTCGGCCATCGCCGCGCCGCCCTCCAGCTTCACCCCTGCGCATCCCGTCTCGCGCAAGACCCTCGCGGCGGTCTCAAACGCCTGCTGGGGCGAGGCTTCATACGTGCCAAAGGGCAGATCGACGATGACAGCGGAATGCCAGCTGCCCCGCACCACCGCCGCGCCATGCGCCACCATCATGTCCAGCGTGACGGGCAGCGAGGAGGGCAGGCCATAGATCACCTGACCCAGCGAATCGCCAACCAGCAGCAGATCGCAATGCGCATCGAGCAATTGCGCCTGACGCGCAGTATAGGCGGTCAGCATCACCACAGGCTCTGCGGTCACGCCATCCTTCTTGCGTTGGCGGATGGCCGGAATGGTCAGCCGGCGCATCGGCGTGGGGGTGGGGTTGGCGCGGCTGGTGGCCGTATCGATCTGAAAGGTCGTAGACATAAGAGGCTTCTAGCCCGCGATGGCGTATGGGGTAAAGCGCGATCGGCGCGTGACAGCGGCGCCCGGGCAAGGCAAGATGGATAATCCAGCGGTGGACTACGCATAATCCGCCCTTGCGAATGTTGCGCGATCCGTTAATTTTCTTACCCATTGCTTATTGCGTTCAGGGGAACTGCATGTTCGGTCGCGTCAAGCCGTTGGATGCCATATTGGCCACGGCTGAGAAAAAATCACTTCACCGCTCTCTGGGCGCCTTTCAATTGACCATGCTGGGCGTGGGCGCGGTGATCGGGACGGGTATCTTCGTTCTGACCGCCGAGGCCGCGCAGAAGGCGGGGCCGGGCATGATGCTCAGCTTCATCATTGCCGGTTTCGTCTGCGCCGTGGCTGCTTTGTGCTATGCTGAAATGTCCAGCATGGTGCCGGTTTCGGGCTCGGCCTACACATATTCCTATGCGGTGATGGGCGAACTGGTGGCATGGATGGTGGGCTGGGCGCTCATTCTGGAATATGCCATTGCCGCAGGCGCGGTGTCGGTCGGCTGGTCGGGCTATATGATCGGTTTTGTCCAGAATACCTTTCATATTACGGTCCCCCTCGAACTGGTGCGGGGGCCATTCGATGGGGGTGTCATCAATCTTCCTGCGATGCTGATCGCGGCGATCATCACCGGCCTGCTGGTGCTGGGCACCAAGGAAAGCGCGACGGTGAATGCCGTGCTGGTGGCGATCAAGATCGTGGCTCTGTCCATGTTCATCGCGCTGACGCTGCCCGTTATCAAGTCGGGCAATTTCGTGCCTTTTGCGCCGCTTGGCTTTACCGGGATTTCGGGGGCTGCGGCCTCGATCTTCTTTGCCTATGTCGGCTTTGACGCGGTTTCGACCGCGGCTGAGGAAACCAAGGACCCCCAGCGCAACATGCCGATCGGCCTGATCGGCAGCCTTGCCATCTGCACCATCTTCTACATGCTGGTGGCCGGCGGCGTGATCGGCACCGTGGGCGCACAGCCGGTTTACGGCGCGCATGGCGAAGTGCTCTCGCCCGGCACGACGGCGCTTTCGGACGCCTGCAAGGCGATGAATGAAAACGCGGTGGTCTGCTCGAAGGAAGCTCTGGCCTGGACGCTGCGCCAGGTGGGCCATCCTTTCGTTGGCTGGCTGGTGGGCGCGGCGGCCATTCTGGCGCTGCCCTCGGTGATCCTGATGATGATGTTCGGCCAGACGCGCGTGTTTTTCGTGATGAGCCGCGATGGCTTGCTGCCCGAATTCTTCTCCAAGGTTCATCCCAAGTTTCATACGCCCTATGTCATCACCATGCTGACTGGCGTGTTTGTGGCCTTGTTTGCTGCGTTCTTTCCGGTGGGCCTGCTGGCCGATGTGTCGAACTCCGGCACTTTGTTTGCGTTTGCGGCTGTGTCGGTGGCGGTGATGGTTCTGCGCCGCACCGATGCCAATCGCTATCGCCCGTTCCGCACGCCGGCGGTGAACATTGTCGCGCCGATCTCGATCGCGGGCTGCCTCTATCTCTTTCTCAGCCTGTCGAAGGCGACGATCACGCTGTTTATCGGCTGGGGCATTGTCGGGCTTTTCGTCTATTACTTCTACAGCCGCAGCCGCAGCCATGTTGGGCGCGGGCTGGTCGAGGTGCATGAGGACGATGACGATGCGCCGGATCTGCCGGTGCCGCCGATGCCGGGGGTGTAATACAAAAAAGGGCGGCCCCGTCAGGAGCCGCCCTTTTTGATTCAAGATGCTGCGGGCTTCAGACCGCTTCAAGCGCATAGCCTGCCGAACGCACGGTGCGCACCGGGTCCAGCGTGCCTTCCAGCTCGATCCCCTTGCGCAGGCGGCGGATATGGACGTCCACGGTGCGCAATTCAATATCGCTGTCCGTGCCCCACACCGCGTCGAGCAATTGCCCGCGCGAGAACACGCGGCCCGGATGCTCCATGAAGAACTTGAGCAGACGAAACTCGGTCGGCCCCAGCGCAAGGATCTGGCCCTTGCGCGTCACCTTGTGCGCGGTGGCGTCCAGCGTCAGGTCGCCCACGGTGATCTGCTCGCCCGCCAGCGCGGGGCGGATGCGGCGCATGATGGCCGAAACGCGCGCGATCAGTTCGCGGGGGCTGAAGGGCTTGGTGATGTAATCGTCGGCTCCGGTTTCAAGGCCGCGGATCATATCGTCCTCGGCCCCGCGCGCGGTCAGCATGATGATCGGCACATGGGCCGTCGCCTTGTCGCGGCGCAGGCGGCGGCAGACCTCGATTCCGCTGGTGCCCTCGATCATCCAGTCGAGCAGGACCAGATCTGGCGCCTCCTCGGCGGCCAGCAACAGCGCCTCGTCGCCATCGGGCGTGGACAGGACCGTATAGCCCTCCGCCTGAAACCGGAATTCCAGCAGTTCCGCCAGCGCCGGATCATCTTCTACCAGCAAGAGCCGGGGTTGTTTCATGGATGCCCCCTGATACCTTATTGAATGAGTTTAGTTTTCCGGCCGTTCCAGCCGGTCAACCACATATTCTGCCGTGGCCGCGTAATAGACCTGTTCGGCAATATTGGTGGCGTGATCGCCAATCCGCTCAATGTTGCGAGCAATGAACAGCAGATGCGCGGCCGAGGTGATGGTGGAAGGATTCTCCATCATGAACGAGACCATGTTACGGAAAATGCTGTCATAAAAGGCATCGACCCGCGCATCGCGCTCGATCACGTCCACCGCCAGCGCGGGATCGCGCGCGGCAAAGGCGGTCAGCACGTCATGCACCATCTCGCCCGCGATTTCGGCCATCGCCGGGATCAGCGTCTGCGGCTCGGAGTTCAGGCGTCCCTCGATCCGCGACACGCGCTTGGCGATATTCTTGGCATAATCGCCGATGCGTTCGAGGATGCCCGCGATCTTCAGGGCGGCCAGCACCTCGCGCAGATCGTCGGCCATGGGCGCGCGCAGGGCGATGATCTTGACCGCAAGCCTATCAACCTCAGCCTCAAGTCGGTCGATCTTCTTGTCGCGCTCGATCACCTGCGCGGCCAGTTCCTGCGAGCGTTTCGTCAGCGCCTCCACGGCCTCGCCAATCGCCAGTTCGGCCAGACCACCCATTTCGGCGATCAGCCCACGCAGCGTGGTGATTTCCTCGTCAAAGGCCTTGACCGTATGTTCTGCCACTGGACGCAATTCCCTGTTCAAGCTGTGATGGAGTGATCGTCACATACATGTCACAAAAGGCAACATCCATGTCCGTTCCAACCAGCCTTGAAAGCGCCATGCATCGTTTTCATGACAGGACTATGACGGACTTGTGACTTTTTGCTCTTTGGCCGGGATCAGCGGCAGGCGCACCGAAACCTTGGTGCCCACGCCCACCTTGCTGGTAATGTCCAGCTTGCCGCGATGGCGTTCTACCACATGCTTTACAATCGCAAGACCAAGCCCGGTGCCGCCCGCCGCGCGGCTGCGGCCCGGATCGGTGCGATAAAAGCGTCGGGTCAGATGGGGCAGATGGTCCGCCGAAATTCCCGCGCCCCGATCGGTGACCAGAAATTCGGCCATGCCGCGCGGTGCATGGGTCAGCGCGACCGTCACCGGCTGATCCGCGTCGCCATATTTCAGAGCATTGTCGATCAGATTGCGCAGGACCTGCTCGATCTGTTTCACATCGCCCGCCACCTCAAAGGGGCCTTCGGGCTTGGCAAATTCGACGCGGGCCGGATTGCCCGGCGGCGGCGCAAATTCGCCCACCACCCGCGCGGCCAGCGGCGCAAGGTCGATCTGCGAGGTGGGCGCGTCATGCTTTTCCGCCTCAAGCTGAGACAAAGACATCAGGTCGTTGAGCAGCGCCTGCATCCGCCGCGCCTCACGCAGGACCGTGCCGAGGAAGCGCTGCATCACCGCGCCATCCATCTTGCCCACGCTCTCGCTGATCGTTTCGACATAGCCGATGACCGAGGAGAGGGGGGTGCGCAATTCATGGCTGGCATTGGCGACGAAATCGGTATGGGCGCGGCTGATGTCGGCCTCGGCGGTGCGGTCGCGCGCCTCGATCACCCACAGGCCCGGATAGACCGGGCGGCGCGTCAATTGCCACAGGCTGCCGCTGCGGGTCAGGCCGCGGATACTGGCGGTGGCAGTTTCATCGTCGGCGCTGTCGAGCAGGCGGATCGCATCGGGGTGGCGCAGCGCGATGCGCGGGTCCTGACCCAGAATATGTTCGCCCAGCGCCGCGCGCGCGGCGGCATTGGCGTCGATGATTCGCGCCCGGTCCACCAGCATCATCGGCGCGCCCGTACCCTCCAGCGCCGAGATCAGCGCGCGGCGCACCATATGGCCCTGTTCAAGCTGTTGCTGGCGCGCATTGCCCTCGATTTCGCGCGGAGCGTCGGGTTCGGCCTGATCGCTGCACCACCACCACACGGCGAGCAGCGAAAAGGTCCAGAACGCCCCGGTCAGAGCCACCATCAGCAAGCCCGCTCCATCCAGATAGAGCAGCAGAAGCGTCAGGAATTCGAGGATGATGGCAGGCCAGGGTAGCTTGCTGTCGCGCATTGCTCGGATCGTCCATTCCTTGGCGCCTGCATCAGGCCAGACGCTGAATTCAGCGCATGGGGAAGGGGTATGACAGTTTTATGAAACCACCAAGCATTGTGCGTAAGATGTGCGCAAGAATAGACGATGGATCAAGGCAATGGTCGGAATGAAACAGACCGAAAGACGGCGCGCCATCATTGGCGGCCGGCCGTGCCGGATCATCCGGGCGATCGGTATAATTTGAAGAATGGTGACCCCTACGAGAATCGAACTCGTGTTTCAGCCGTGAGAGGGCCGCGTCCTGACCGCTAGACGAAGGGGCCTAATGGCTCTGATTTTACAAGTGGTGACCCCTACGAGAATCGAACTCGTGTTTCAGCCGTGAAAGGGCCGCGTCCTAACCGCTAGACGAAGGGGCCATCCTTGAAGCCAAGGCAGGCTATGTAATGGTGACCCCTACGAGAATCGAACTCGTGTTTCAGCCGTGAAAGGGCCGCGTCCTAACCGCTAGACGAAGGGGCCAACCTTGAAACCAAGGCGAGCTATGTATTGGTGACCCCTACGAGAATCGAACTCGTGTTTCAGCCGTGAAAGGGCCGCGTCCTAACCGCTAGACGAAGGGGCCAACCTTGGCTTGCGCCTTGGTGAGGCCGCGCATTTATGGAGAGGGGGCCGGTTGGTCAAGTCTCAAATCGCGTTACTATCGGAAAAAACGCAAAATTTATCATGAATCCTTTTTTATCAGTATTTTGACTGGGGTTACGCCCATGCCGCATCATCCACATGCAATTCGGCGGCCCGGCGCGAACCCCAATCGTCGATTCGTGCCCGCCCGGCCAGCCACAGCTTGCGCCCATGGTCGCCATGGATCAGTGTCTGGCCCATCTCGGTCTGGGCCGCGCGAAAGGCCATCGCCTTGAAACTGGCGCCATCTTCGCCGCGAACAATCATGCGCAAATGATCCGCGCCCACTACATCGGCCTTGACCACGCGCACCGGCCCCACCGCCACGCGCGGCCCCGGCCAGCCCATGCCATAGGGGCCTGCGCTCTCCAGCAATTCGACCAGTTCGGGCTGCAACCCGCGCGGCGCCACGGCCAGATCGAGCAGCAGCGATTGCGCGCCCTGCGCCCGCCCGACATCGCCCGCCAGACGGTCATCCAGCCAGTCGGCAAAGGCATCAAGCCGGTCCTGAGCCACGGTCAGGCCCGCCGCCATCGCATGACCGCCGCCTGCCACCAGAAAGCCCAGCTCGCGCGCGCCAATGATTGCCGCGCCCAGATCTACGCCCGAAATCGAGCGCCCCGAACCCTTGCCCACGCCATCATCGTCCAGCGCGATCACCAGCGAGGGCTTACCGGTCTTTTCCTTGATCCGGCCCGCCACGATACCGATCACGCCAGGATGCCATCCTTTGCCCGACACCACGACCACGCTGCGGTTGCCCTGCCGCTCGATCTGCAACTCGGCGGCCTCCTGCACGGCCATTTCGATGGCGCGGCGCTCTTCGTTCAACCGCGAGAGCTGCTCGGCAATCTCGCGCGCTTCCTCGCCATCCTGCGTGGTCAACAGGCGCACGCCGAGTGTTGCCTCGCCCACGCGGCCGCCCGCATTCACCCGCGGCCCCAGCGCAAAGCCCAGATCGGTGGCCGTGGGCGCGCGGTTCAACCGGCTTGCGTCGATCAGCGCCGCCATGCCGATATTCTCGCGCCGCGCCATCACCTTCAAGCCCTGCGCCACCAGCGCCCGGTTCAATCCATGGAGCGCGGCCACATCGGCCACTGTGCCCAGCGCCACCAGATCGAGCAGGGCGAACAGGTCCGGCTCGGGCCGCTCGGCAAACCATCCCTGCCCGCGCAGCACCCGCACCAGCGCCACGCCCAGCAGAAACGCCACACCCACCGCCGCCAGATGGCCATGGGCCGCGCCAATGTCGCTTTCATCCAATCGGTTGGGGTTCACCAATGCCAGCGCCTGAGGCAATTCCGCGCTGCATTTATGGTGATCGACCACGATCACCTCGACCCCGGCATCGGCGGCCATGGCCAGCGCCTCATGCGCCATGGCCCCGCAATCGACCGTCACGATCAATTTGGCACCCTCGGCCCCCAGCCGCACCAGCGCCTCGCCGGTGGGGCCATACCCTTCGAGCAGGCGGTCGGGGATGTAATGGCGCGCATCATGGCCCAGCATGCGAATCAAGCGGATTAGCAAAGCCGCGCTGGTTGCCCCATCCACGTCATAATCGCCGTATATGGTTATCGTCTCTTTCCGTTCGATGGCATCGGCCAGACGCCGAGCGGCCAGTTCCATATCGCGAAATTCGGACGGATCGGGGAGAAATGCGCGCAAGGTCGGCGCGCGGTGGCGGGGCAGATCCTCACGCGCAACGCCGCGTGCCAGAAGCAGTTGGGTGATAATATCGTCGCTCAGCCCGCCCGAAGCGGTCTGGGCCATGTCCATATTGCCCCCGCGCCAGCGCCAGGCCTTGCCCGAAAGCGAAGATTCGGGACGGATCCATTGTGTCAATTCTGCATGCATAATGGAGGGGATTAGACCATCTTTGGCTCGACAGAAAGGGTAGGGGATTTGTTAAACATGGAGTGCCAATAAGAAAACGGAAATACCGCGTAGGGCTTGTGCCACTATGGTTAGAATGGCCGGGACTCGACGTCGTGAAACTAAAAATGCCATACGTCATGTGTGATGCCATTTGTTTGGAGGCCATAGCACGGTTGAATTGATGACAGTTCCGACCCCCACCTCTTCCGCCTTTTATGTCCAGTTTCCGCAAGGACGTGCTCCCGGCGCGCAGGCCGTGCTTGATCTTTTGAAGCAAGCTACTGACGCAGCAAGGATTTTGACAGTAGCGCATCAACCGCAGGATGATGACGACTGGCTTGAGCTTTTGTCGAGTGGACTGACTTTTGATCTTTGCGGTCTGTCCGGCGGTGTGGCCGCGCCTCAGGTGGCTGTGCGCTACGGCGTGGCGGCGGACACCGATCTGGATCATTCGGCGTGGCTCCGCCTGGCGCCGGGCGCGCATCTTTCGGGCGGGCGCAGCCAGTTGCCCGTGGTCCGGGTGATGGCAGGCGTGGTGTTGGCGCTGCTTGATCTGCCCGATGCGTTGGGCGTGGCATGGGGGCCGGCGCGCACGGTCATGAGCATCGAGCATTTCCGACGCATCATTCCGGGCTGGCTGAAAGGGGGTGCCTTTCCGGCATTGGGGCTGACGGCTCTGTCGCGCGATGCAGCGGGGTGTGTGGTTAGCGAGGGATTAAGTTTTTTTACTGGACTTGAACTGCGAATCGAGCCACTTCTTGCCAAACAGCCCGGCTTGGCTGGCAAGATTGCCGTAAGACTTATCCACAGTTTGGTGGAAGGGTGGACGGTGAATGAGCCGATCGAAGTTGAAGGGCCGGAAGGGGAAATTCTTGGGGTATTTCCCGAGGAAAATGGAAAAATTCTTAGGGTATGTCCAGCACGCTGACGAACATTCTCGCCACAGTGTCGCCAGTTGCGGGGGCCGCCACCATTCCTTCTGTGCGGGCGGCTTTGGCTCATTTTCGTCATCGCGTCCGACCTGATCTTCCCTTTCGTGTCATTAACCAGTCGGGCAGCCCCGATTATGACCCGGGATTGCAGCGCCACCATATCCTGCCCAAACAATTGCTGTCGCAGCGCTGCTTTGGCCCGATGTTCGATGTGATCGGGCGCGAACGGGTGGGGTTCGACGATTTTCGCAGCAATGGTCTGCTGCTGCCCGCGCATGATACGGCGGCGATCAAACTGGCCTTGCCTATGCATCGCGGGCCGCATCGCGATTACAGCGCGCTGGTGATGGAGCGGGTGGGGCAGGTCGAGGCGCGCTGGTCCGGCATTCGCGGCAAGGCGCCCGAGGTGGCGATGGTCGAGGCGGTTCAGCGCTTGACCCTGCTGCAAAAGGCGCTGCGTCGCCGGTTGCTGCGCCCGCAGGCCAAGCCGATGGTGCTCAGCCGTTATGATCCGATGCAGCGGCATGTCGATTTTACCGAACTGGACGCGATGGTTGATATGCTCTGGCCCGAGACGCAGGAATTGGCCGATCTGGGGCTGTAATCACGCGCGCCTTGGGCTAAAGGCCCGCCCATGTCTCAGGATCTTCTCGATAGTTTGCCCGCGCCATGGCGCCTTGCGGTCGCCTATGCGCCGGTGGCCACGCGCGACCGCTGGTTGACGATGCTGGCGCTGGATGTGCGTCTGGCGGGAGTCGTGCGCGGGGCGCGTGAGCCGATTCTGGCCCAGATGAGGCTGGCATGGTGGCGGGACCGGCTGCGCGATGCGGCGGATAAATGGCCGCGCGGCGAACCTTTGCTGGCGGCGCTGGCATGCTGGGATGGCGGGCATGGCGCGCTGGTGGGGCTGGTCGATGGCTGGGAGGCTTTGCTGGGCGAGGCGCCTTTGCCGACCGAATCGTTTGAGACGTGGATCGAGGGGCGAGTGACCGCCTGCGCCGCTCTGGGCGAGGGGGCGCAAGGCATGGCGCGCGGTTGGGCGCTGGGCGATTTGGCCGCCCATCTGGGCGATACGCAGGAGCAGGCCGCGGTGGCCGATATGATCGAGGCGCATGGCTGGCGCGGGGTTCGATTGCCGCGCACGATGCGCCCGCTGGTGATTCTGCATGGGCTGGCGGCGCGAACCAAGGGGCGTCAGGGCGCGGAAAACATTTCGCTTTTTACGCTTTTGCGGCTTGGCATGCTGGGGATCTGAGCTACTCTCCCTATAAATTGGGAGGGGCAGAATGGGGCGGTTGATCATCGGCGCAATCTCGGCGCTGGTTTTGGTGGGCGCGGGGTTTTTTTGGTGGCAGGGGCGGGCCAGCCTCGAACATGCCGCGCCTTTGCCCGCCGTTTCGGGGGCACCTGCCGACAGCGCGATCGAACTGCCCGATGCCGATCCGCATGGGCGCGGGCCCGCCTTGCCCAATGCGGTCAAGAAGGTGATGTCCAAGGAGGACAGGCGCTTTAACCGCTATGACCGGAATCGCGATGGTTCGATCAACCGCAATGAGATGCTGTCCACCCGCGTAAAGGCGTTTCAAAAGCTGGACATGAACCACGACAATCTGCTCAGCTTTGAAGAATGGGCGGTCAAGACTTCCAATCGTTTCAAAGAGATCGATCGCAATGGCGATGGCATCCTGAGCCATGCGGAACTGAACGCCTATTACGCCGCGCAGGACGCCAAAAAGGCCGAGCGGGATAAGGCCAAAGCCGATTGCGCCTGCGGCAAGGCGGGTCCGAAAACCCGCCCTGCGCCGGACGATGATGACCCCGATTAAGCGGTGATTTGGGCCACCCAAGGCGCCAGATCGCCCTTGGCGCGCTCGGTATAGACCAGCTTGCGCGCAGGCTTCTTGATCTTCTTTTCGGTGACGATGGGCGGAAACAGGCCGAAATTGATGTTCATCGGCTGATAAGTGTCGGCCTCCGCGTCGCCCGTAATATGGGCCAGCAGTGCGCCCAGCGCCGTGGTGCGCGGCGGCTCGGCCCAATCGCGGCCTGCCAGTTCGCAGGCCGTCATGATCCCCGCCAACATGCCCACGCTGGCGCTTTCGACATAGCCTTCGCAGCCGGTGATCTGTCCGGCAAAACGGATGTGCGGCGAGGATTTCAGCCTGAGTTGGCGGTCCAGCAAGGTGGGCGAATTGAGGAAAGTGTTGCGGTGCAAACCGCCCAGCCGCGCAAATTCGGCGTTTTCCAGCCCCGGAATCATGCGGAACACGCGAGTCTGCTCGGCATATTTCAGCTTGGTCTGGAAACCGACCATGTTGAACAGCGTGCCCAGCTTATTATCCTGCCGCAATTGCACCACGGCATAGGGCCAGCGGCCCGTGCGCGGGTCGTCCAGCCCCACCGGCTTCATTGGGCCGAAACGCAACGTATCTTCGCCGCGTTCGGCCATGACCTCGATGGGCATGCAGCCGTCGAAATAGGGGGTGTTGGCCTCCCATTCCTTGAACACGGTCTTTTCGCCGCTCAGCAATTCCTCGCGAAAGGCCAGATATTGCGCCTTGTTCATCGGGCAATTGATGTAATCCTTGCCGTCCGATCCCAGCGCGATGGAGGCCTCAGCGCCCTTGTCCCAGCGTGCGGCGCGCCAGGCAATGTCCATATTCACCGTTTCGGCATAGACGATGGGGGCGATGGCGTCGAAAAAGGCGAGGCTGTCCGCGCCCGTTGCCGCGCCGATCTTTTCGGCTAAGGACGCGGCCGTCAAAGGCCCCGTGGCCACAATCGTCAGGCCCGTATCTGGCAGCGTGTCGACCCGCTCGCGCGTCAGCGTCAGATTGGGCAGGGCGGTCAGTTCTGCCTCGATCGTGTCGCTGAACACGTCGCGGTCCACTGCCAGAGCAGACCCAGCCGGAACCCGCGCCTTGTCCGCCGCGCGCATGATGAGGCTGTCGAGCGCCCGCATCTCGTAATGCAGCAGGCCCACCGCGTTGGCGGTGTCATCATCGCTGCGCAGGGAGTTCGAGCAGACCAGTTCGGCCAGCCCATCGCCCTGATGCGCCGGGCTGCGCTCTCCGGTTCCGCGCATTTCCGAAAGGCGCACCTTGAAACCGCGCTTGCCCAATTGCCATGCCGCCTCGGTTCCCGCGAGGCCGCCGCCGATGATGTGTACGTCATATGTCATGAGGGCGGGCTTTAGCTATTGTGGGGGAGGGGGGCAAGGAGGGGCAGGAAGATGCCGCCGGCGGGCAAAGGACGGGGGCCCTTTGCAATCCCGTTAATGGGGTGATTGGTGCGGCGGCGTGGTGCTTGGGGATGTGAATAAGGCCTGCGGGCGGAAAGGTGGAAACTATCCGCGCCGCAGGCATTCAAATTTCGCGTCCGAAACGCCACGCCGAGCCCAAGGCGCCACGCATACAGTAACGGGAGCGCGAGGGACGAGTCCCTCGCATTCATCTTCAAGCCGCAGGCAAAACCACCGAACCATCGCCCGAGCGCACCAGCGGCCCATGGGCCACCACGGCCGACAGCGGCAAATCCCCATACACATGCGGAAACAGCGCCCCGCCGCGCGAGACTTCCCACTTCACCGCATCACCCAACGCCGCCAGATCGACCGTGGCGATAAACAGATCGTCTATTCCGGCGAAATGCTTGTCGATGGTTTCGGCCAACTGCGGCTCGGCCGAGAGGTGGATATAGCCATCGGCCAGATCCACCGGCGCGCCCTTGAACACGCCATCGGCAAGGAACTGCGCCATCTGCGGCGCGGTCAGCACTTTGTGCGCGACGTTCATTCGCCCGCCGTTCCTTCGGGCGCCGCCTCTTCGCCGGTCTCCTCTTCGCCTTCGCCCTCGGCCAGACGCACAGCAGAAACGACATGTTCATTATCGGCCACGTTGAACAGGCGCACGCCCGCCGACCCGCGCCCGATCACGCGCAGCGACGAGAGCGGCAGGCGGATCATCTTGGCCTGATCGGTCACCAGCATAAGCTGATCAGCCTGAACGGCGCGGAAGCTGGCTACGACTTCGCCATTGCGGGCGATGTTGTCGATATTGGTGATGCCCTGACCACCGCGCCCAGTCCGGCGATATTCATAGGCCGAGGACAGTTTGCCATAGCCGTTGGTGCAGACGGTGAGGATGAATTCCTCGCGCGCGGCCAGTTCGGCCATGCGCTCTGCCGAGATCGAAGGTTCGCCTTCCTTCTCGCCCTTCCACGGCGCGAATTTCAGGTAATCCTCGCGTTCCTCGCTGCTGGTGCCCACTCGGTGCAGGATCGAGAGCGAGATCACCTCGTCATCACCCTTGAGCAGCATGCCGCGCACGCCGGTTGAGGTACGGCTGGTAAATTCGCGCACTTCATCGGCGGCAAAGCGGATCGCCTTGCCCTGACGGCTTGCCAGCAGCACGTCGTCATCCTGCGACAGGAGCGCCACGCCGATCAGGCGGTCATCATCGCCTTCCTCGAACCGCATGGCGAATTTGCCGTTCGACGGGATATTGGCAAAGGCATCCATGCTGTTGCGGCGGATATTGCCCTTGGCCGTGGCGAACACCACCGAGAGCGCGCCCCAATCGGCCTCATCCTCGGGCAGAGGCAGCACAGTGGCGATCGTCTCATCCTTGTCCAGTGCGGGCAGCATGTTGACAATCGGGCGACCGCGCGTGGCCGGGCCGCCTTCGGGCAGCTTATAGACCTTGAGGCGATAGACCTTGCCCGCTGTGCTGAAGAACAGCACCGGATTATGGGTGGTGGTGACGAACATCGTCCCCACGGCATCCTCTTCCTTGGTGGCCATGCCCGCACGGCCCTTGCCGCCGCGCGCCTGTGCGCGGAACGTGCTGAGCGGGGTGCGCTTGATATAGCCATCCATCGTCACGGTCACGACCATGTCGTCGCGCTCGATCAAATCTTCGTCATCAATGCCATCGGCGGCGGCGGTGATTTCCGACACGCGCGGCGTGGCAAAAGCGGCGCGCACCTCGATCAGCTCCTGACGGATCACGCCATATAGCTTGGCGCGGTCGCCCAGAATCGAGAGATATTCGGCAATCGCCTTGGCCAGACTTTCGAGTTCGTCGCCGATTTCGTCGCGGCCCAGCGCCGTCAGGCGGTGCAGGCGCAGGTCGAGGATCGCCTTTACCTGCGTTTCGCTCAGGCGATAGGTAGGCGCCGAAAGCTCGTCGCTGCCTTCCTCAATCGCCTCGACCAGACGGATATAGGAGGCGATTTCACCCATCGGCCATTCGCGCGCCGACAAAGCCGCGCGCGCCGCGCCCGGATTGGGCGAGCCGCGGATGATGCGCACCACCTCGTCCAGATTGGTGACCGCGATCACCAGACCCAGCAAGATATGCGCCCGGTCGCGCGCTTTGTTGAGCTCGAACTTGGTGCGGCGGGTAATCACTTCTTCGCGGAAGGCGATGAAGGAGGTGAGAATATCCTTCAGCCCCAGCACTTCCGGACGCCCGCCACGGATGGCCAGCATGTTCGCGGGGAACGAGGATTGTGCGGGCGTGTTGCGCCAGATCTGGTTGAGCACGACCTCGGGCGTGGCATCGCGCTTCAAATCGACGACGACGCGCACGCCTTCGCGGTTTGATTCGTCGCGGATGTCGGAAATGCCCTCGATGCGCTTGTCCTTGGCCGCCTCGGCGATCTTTTCAACAAGGCCTGATTTGCCCACCTGATAGGGGATCGAGGTCAGCACGATCGAGCGACGGTCATTGCGGCCCGTCTCGATGACATGCCGCGCGCGCATGATGATGCTGCCGCGCCCGGTGTTATAGGCGTTGCGCGCGCCGCCCTGGCCCAGGATCAGCGGGGCAGTCGGAAAATCCGGCCCCGGAATGATCTTCATCAGTTCATCGGTGGTGATTGCCGGATTGTCGATGGTGGCCAGCGCGCCGTCGATCACTTCGCCCAGATTGTGCGGCGGGATATTGGTAGCCATGCCGACCGCGATGCCGCCCGCGCCATTGACCAGCAGGTTGGGGAAGCGCGCGGGCAGGGCCTGCGGCTCGCTCTCCGACCCGTCATAGTTGTCAACGAAATCGACGGTGTTCTTGTCGATATCGGCCAGCAGGCTGTCGGCCACCTTGGCCAGACGCGCTTCGGTATAGCGCATCGAGGCCGGCGGATCGGGGTCCATAGAGCCGAAGTTGCCCTGACCATCGATCAGCGGCAGGCGCATCGACCAGTCCTGCGTCATACGCGCCAGCGCGTCATAGATCGCCGCGTCGCCATGCGGGTGATACTTGCCCATCGCATCGCCGACGATACGCGCCGATTTGCGATAGGCCTTTGAATGATTGAAGCCGTTCTCGTGGCAGGTCCACAGGATGCGGCGATGCACCGGCTTCAACCCGTCGCGCACATCGGGCAACGCGCGCGCCACGATCACGCTCATCGCATAATCGAGGTAGCTGGTCTTCATCTCGTCGACGATATCGACGCGGGTGAATTCGCCCATGGGGCTGGCGGTCAGGGTGGTTTCGTCGCTCACGCGCGTGTTTTCATTCTTCGATTGTTGTGGGACTGGCCCGGATTGCATGTCTCTAGGCCATGGCGTCGCCTATGGCCAGCGATTGCATCGCCTAGTGGGCCGGATCGAATGCGTTTTCCACAACCGGGGCATATCTCCTGGCGCGCAATCGCTGCCATGCGCACAAAGTCGTAGTTCAATCGTGGTTCACACGCGACAGGGCAGTAAGGCGATAGTTGCATTGACGCGGATTTGCCTTAACAAGCGCAACGTTCAGTTTGGGGCGGCACATCGGTTGCCATGCCAAAGAGGAGATAGATTGCAATGAAGCTTTCCCTTTCGCGCTTTGCTTTGGCCGTGGCGCTGGCTTTGCCCGTGGCGGGCGCTGGCGTGATGGTGGCGGCCCCCGCCATGGCGGCGCCTGCTGGTCCCGATCTTTCCAAGCCGTTTCTGGCTGTCGGCGTGCCTTTCCAGACCGCTCTGGAAAAGGTGAAGAAGGCGCCCAGCCCCGAAGGCATTGCCGATCTGCGCGCGCAGTATGAAAAGGTTCTGGCCGCCGCGACCAAGCCTGATGACAAGTTCACTGCGGGCAACTGGGGCATCCAGCTTGGCAGCCTGGCCAAGGACGATGCGCTTCAGGGCAAGGGCATTCAATTGATGGTCGACAGCGGCAAGACCCCGCCCGACCTGCTGCCCAAGCTGCACTTTGCGCTGGCCCAGATGGCGCTTCAGGCCAAGGACAATGCGGGCGCCCGCAAGAACCTTGATGCCTCGATCGCCGCAGGCAACAAGGAAGCTGAGCCGCATGTATGGCTGGCCGAAATCAATTTCGAGGAAAAGCAGCCCAAGGCCGGCTTTGACGAATTGAACAAGGCGATTGCGATTGCCGGGACGGCGGCGCCGGAAAACTGGTATCGTCGCGGTCTGGGCTTTGCCTATGAAAACCGCGATTATGCTCAGGCGGTGAATTTCTCGACCGGGCTGGTCAAGGCCTATCCTGTGACCAAGAGCTGGTCGGCCGCGATTGCCGTGCTGCGCGATCTGGGTCAGTTGCCCTCGCAGGACACGATTGACCTGATGCGCCTGATGGCGCGCACCAACAGCTGGGCTGAAGAACGCGACTATGGCGAATTCGTTCAGGCTGCTGACGCTCGTCGTAATCCGGGCGAAGTGAAGGCCGTGATCGAAGCCGGTGTTGCCGCTGGCAAGCTCGACGCATCGAAGACCTTCTATGCTGAAGCGCTCAAGACCGCGAATGGCCGTATCGGCCCGGACAAGGCCTCGCTGCCCGGTTTTGAAAAGGATGCGCGCGCCGCCAATGCGACTGTGGGCACCGTGTCGGGCGCGGCTGATGCGCTGCTGTCCTATCACGAATCGGCCAAGGCTGCGGAACTTTACAAGATCGCTCTGGGCAAGCCGGGCGTGGACAAGCCGGTCGTGCTGACCCGTCTGGGCATCGCACAGGTGGATGCGGGCGATTATGCCGGTGCGCAGGCCACTTTCGCGCAGGTCGAAGGGCCGCGTAAGCCGATGGCTGAACTCTGGTCGCTCTATGCGGCGCAGAAGGCCGCCGGCAAGTAAGGTTTAAGCCTTTACGGAAAAAGGAAAGGGGGCGACGGGAAACCGCCGCCCCCTTTTCGTATTCGGCCGCCTTTATTCGACCGGGGCAAATTCGCCACTGGTTTCATCCAGCAGATGCAGCACGCCGTCCGAAATGGCGAAGAAGGCGCCGCGCAGCTTGAGGCTGCCCTTGGCTTCCTTTTGCGACACGCAGGGAAAGCTTCGCAGGTTTTCGAGGCTGACCTTGACGCCTGCCTGCTCCATGGCGCGTTCGGCGGGGCGCCCGGTGGTGCCGTGCTGATGGGCCACCGAATCGCGCGCTTCGTCCAGCAGCGAGATCCAGTTGGCGACAAAGCCGCCCTGGCCCGGCTCGGTGCCTTGCAATTCCTGCGTCAGCGCCGCCTTGCAGCCGCCGCAAAGGCCGTGGCCCATGACGATGATCTCGCGCACCTTCAAAACCTGCACCGCAAATTCGAGCGCCGCCGAGACGCCGTGATGGCCCGGCGTGGTTTCAAACGGCGGCACCAGCGCGGCCACATTGCGCACCACAAAGATTTCGCCCGGATCGACATCGAAGATCTGCGAAGGATCGACGCGGCTGTCGGAGCAGGCGATCACCATCACTTCGGGCTGCTGACGCTCGCCCAACTGGCTCCAGCGCTCACGGTGCGGGGTCCAGCCGGTTTCGCGGAAACGGTGATAGCCCGCGATAAGACGATCAAGCGGGGCGGGGGCGTTACCCGAATCTGACATCTCGTTCTCCTGACGATGGCGGGCATCAGGGATTCGACCCGTCATGCCCATGGGCGCCGATTGCCCCGAAGCCCGCCCGAAGGCCAGCAGAAACTCAAACTTAACTCTGGAAAGAGCCGCCTCATGCGCCTATCTGGCAGGCCATGAACGACCTCTCCACGCCTCCTTCGCCCGATTCCGTACCCGTCACACAGCGCAAGCCTGACTGGATCCGCGTCAAGGCGCCGGTCAGCCGCGAATATGGCGCCACGCGCGACCTGATGCGCGGGCTGGGCCTCAATACGGTGTGTGAAGAGGCGGCCTGTCCGAATATCGGCGAATGCTGGACCAAGAAGCATGCCACGGTGATGATCCTTGGCGATGTCTGCACTCGCGCCTGTGCGTTTTGCAACGTCAAGACCGGCATGCCGCGCAAGGTGGACCTGAACGAGCCCGCCCATGTGGCCGAGGCCGCCGCCAAGCTGGGGCTGGAGCATATCGTCATCACCTCGGTGGACCGCGACGATCTGCCCGACGGCGGTGCCAGCCAGTTCGTCAAGGTCATCAACGAATTGCGCCGCACCACGCCCAACACGACGATCGAGATCCTGACCCCGGACTTCCGCAACAAGATGCGCCCGGCGATCGAGGCGATCGTGGCGGCTGGCCCGGACGTGTATAATCACAATCTGGAAACCGTGCCCCGCAACTATCCCACCATCCGCCCCGGCGCGCGCTATTATTCCTCGCTGCGCCTGCTCGAAGAGGTCAAAGCGCATAACCCGCTGATCTTTACCAAGAGCGGCATCATGCTGGGCCTTGGCGAGCAGCGGCTGGAGGTCCATCAGGTGATGGATGATATGCGCAGCGCGCAGATCGACTTCCTGACCATGGGCCAATATCTGCGCCCGACGCCCAAGCATGCCGAGGTCAAGGAATTCGTGACGCCTGCCGCCTTCAACGCCTATGGCGCGATTGCGCGGGCCAAGGGCTTCCTTCAGGTCGCGGCCAGCCCGCTGACCCGCTCGTCCTATCACGCGGGCAAGGATTTTGCCGAAATGCGCGCGGCCCGTGAGGCCAAGCTCGCCAAGGCAGCGGCCAAGGCCTGATCCCGCGATGCCGAGTATTCATGAGACGCGCCGCCTGCCCTATTCGGCCAAGCAGATGTTCGATCTGGTGGCCGATGTGGGTCGGTATGGCGAATTCCTGCCCTGGGTCGTGGCCACGCGGGTAAAGAGCAATGACGGGCGCGAAATGGTGGCCGACATGCTGGTGGGCTTCAAAATGCTGCGCGAGAAATTTACCAGCCGCGTGGTGTTTGACGCCCCGCGCGAATTGACCGTCCATTACCTCGACGGGCCGATGCGCGATCTGGACAATGTGTGGAAGTTTCGCGACGTGGATGGCGGCTGCGAGCTTGAATTCGACGTCAGCTTCACTTTCCGCAACCCCTTGTTCGAAAGCCTTGCCGGGCAATATTTCGACAAGGCGTTCCGCAAGATGGTGGCCGCTTTTGAAGAGCGTGCGGCCAAACTCTATGGTGGTGAGCCGGCCTGAGGATCACTCCTCCTCGGCGGGGGGCTCCATGGGGGCCTCTTTTTTCGGCAAGAGCAGTTCAAGCGCGACCTTCACCGCCTCGGCGCGGATTTCGCTGCGGCTGGTGGGGGCAAAAAAACGCTCCTCGGCCAGCACTTCCTCGCTGTTGCGCTCGGCCTTGGCAAAGACCACCAGGCCGACCGGCTTTTGCGCGGTGCCGCCATCAGGCCCGGCAATGCCGCTGATCGCCACGGCCACATCGGCGTCCGAATTCTTCAGCGCGCCCTGCGCCATCGCCCATGCGCAGGCGCAGGAAACCGCGCCGAACGTGTCGATGATGTCGGGCGAAACGCAAAGCAGCTTTTGCTTGGCCGCATTGGAATAGGTGACGAAACCGCTTTCCACCACCGCCGATGAACCGGCAATCTCGGTCAGCGCCGCCGAGACGAGACCCCCGGTGCAGCTTTCGGCCAGCACGACCTTGCGGCCCAGCGCGCGGTTTTCCGCGATCACCTGTGCGGCCATTTCCATAATGTCGGGAGCGAAGAAGGAAGCTTGAGTCATTGTGTGCAAATCACGATTTTGCCAAGGCGCGCTTGTCCGGCGCGCGACCCGAGGCCGATGGCAAGGCCGATGGCCTCAGCCGTGCTTTCGGGCGGCAGGGGGGAGAGGATCGCCAGCAGCCGGTCCAGTTCCGGGCAGCGGGCGATGGGGAGCTTTTCGGCGACCATGCCGGTCACCATGGTTTCCACGATCTGCTGTTGCTGCGGATCGGGCAATTGGCCCAACAGGGCGGAAATATCGGTGGGGGCGCCCGTGCTCATCTTGCCGATGGCGGCCTTGGCGCCGGGCCAGAGTGTGGGTTTGACGCTGGCATAGCGGTCGATCATACCCCGCGCCGGCCCGCGCAGAAACGCGCCATCGGGCAAGGTGGGGCCGCAACGCTGGGCCACACCCGCAATCGTGCCGGGCAGGGCAAAGCCGACCAGCGAGGAAAATTCGGCGGGCGACAGACAAGGCTCGGCAGCGCGCGCCATTCCCGGCGCGATCACCAATAAGGCCGAAGCCGTCAGGGCAAAAATCCGTGCCATCAGGCTAGCAACAGCGTGGCGGCGGCCTGGGCGGCGATGCCTTCGCCGCGCCCGGTAAAGCCGAGTTTCTCGGTGGTGGTGGCCTTGACGCTGACCAGCCCTACATCGACGCCCATGATCGCGGCCAGACGGGCGCGCATCGCCTCGCGGTGCGGGCCGATCTTAGGCGCTTCGCAGATGATCGTTACATCGACATGGCCGATGGCATAGCCCACTTCGCCCGCCAGCTTGACCGCATGGGCCAGAAAACGGTCCGAGGCCGCGCCTTTCCATTGCGGGTCGGAGGGCGGGAAATGCTGGCCAATATCGCCGCGCGCGCAGGCGCCGAGGATCGCATCGACCAGCGCGTGGATCGCCACATCGGCATCGCTATGCCCGCTCAGGCCCTGATGATGCTCGATCTTGACCCCGCAGAGCCACAATTCCTCGCCATCCTCAAGCCGGTGGACATCATAGCCCGTGCCCATCCGCACCGGGGGCAGAGTTGGGGCAAAATCGCCGGCATAGGTCAGCTTGTGCAAGGCTTCATCTCCATCGACCAGAGCGATACCCAGACCATAAGCCTGAGCAACCTGTGCATCATCACCCGCATTGGTTGGGCCATCCCACGCGCGATGCGCGGCCAGAATATCGGCAAAGCGAAAGCTTTGCGGCGTCTGCACCCGGCGCAAGGCCTCGCGGCGGGCTGGCGCTCCCATCAGATTGTCCGAGGCGTTACACAAGCTGTCCACGACGGGCAGAACAGGAATCGCGCCGGGCTGATGCTCCAGCGCCGTTTCCAGCCTTTCGACCACCATCAGAGGCAGGATCGGACGTGCGGCATCATGGATATGCACGATGGCGGGCGCGTCATTGGCCAGAGCCTCCAGTCCGGCGCGCACCGAATCCTGCCGCGAGGCGCCGCCTGCGACCAATCGCACCGGCAGGCCATCCAGCGCCGCCGAGGCCACATCCTGCGCGCCATCGGGGATCACGACTACAATCGGCGCCACGCCCGCCGCCATCAGGCGCTCGACCGAATGGCGCACCACCGGCTTGCCGCGCCACATTGCGAATTGCTTGGGCATGGGTTGGCCCGCGCGCAGGCCCGCGCCTGCGGCCACAATGATGGCGGCGTTACGTGGTTCTGCTTGAGTCGTGGCTGGAGTCGGGGCGCTGCTCATGGATCGCGCCGGTAATCCCTTGCTGTGCGGCGCGCAATCCTTTATGCGCTGCCCACTTTTTAGGCACGCCCCATAGCAGAACATTCATGACAGACACTCCCATCCCCCCCACCTTAAAGCCGATCCATATCGGCCCCGTCCAGATCGACTGCCCAGTCGTGCTGGCCCCGATGACGGCTGTCACCGATCTGCCGTTTCGGCGGATTGTGCGGCGCTACGGTTCGGGTCTGAACGTTACCGAGATGATCGCCAGCCCCGCCGCCATCCGCGAAACGCGCCAGTCGATCCAGAAGGCCGCGTGGGACCCGATGGAGGAGCCGGTCTCGATGCAGCTGGTGGGCTGCGAGCCGGACCAGATGGCCGAGGCGGCCAAGATCGCGGCGGACAAGGGCGCCTCGATCATCGACATCAATATGGGCTGTCCGGTAAAAAAGGTGGTCAATGGCGATGCCGGTTCGGCGCTGATGCGTGTGCCCGATCTGGCCGCTCGGTTGATCGAGGCCTGTGTGAAGGCGGTTGATGTGCCCGTCACGGTCAAGATGCGGATGGGCTGGTGCCTTGACAGCCTCAACGCCCCCGAACTGGCGCGCACCGCGCAGGATCTGGGCGCGAAGATGATCACCGTTCATGGTCGCACCCGCAATCAGATGTATAAAGGCACCGCCGACTGGGCCTTTGTGCGCAGGGTGAAGGAGG
Organism: Novosphingobium sp. SG751A; assembly: GCF_013149295.1. Taxonomy (GTDB): domain Bacteria; phylum Pseudomonadota; class Alphaproteobacteria; order Sphingomonadales; family Sphingomonadaceae; genus Novosphingobium. The sequence goes on along the minus strand of NZ_JABGCB010000001.1, from coordinate 16,604 downwards.
CGGTCGATATTCCCGTCATCGTCAATGGCGATATCTGCACGATCGAGGATGTGGCCGCGGCCGTCGAGCAATCGGGCGCCGATGGCGTGATGATCGGGCGTGGTTCCTATGGGCGGCCGTGGCTGTTGGGCCAGATGATGCATTGGCTGGAGACGGGCGAGCGTTTGGACGAGCCTTCGCTGGCCGAGAAATATGCTGTGATCCTTGAGCATTACGAGGACATGCTGGCCCATTATGACATCAAGACCGGCGTCAATATGTTCCGCAAGCATATCGGCTGGTACACGCACGGCCTGCATGGGTCGGCATCGTTTCGCAACAAGGCCAATTTCATGGACGACCCCAGGGATGTGAAGGCCGCGCTCCACGAATTTTTCGCGCCGCTGTTGCAAGACGCGGCCTGATGGCGCCCGATCAGCCCGACGCCATTCCCCCCGCGCCCGACGCGCGGCGCATGTTGCTCAGCCTGCCTCAGGCGGTGGTGCTGCTGGCGCCGGGGCAAAAGATCTCGATGGCCAATCCGGCCGCCGAGCAGTTTCTGGGCCAGAGCCAGCGTCGCCTGTTGGGGCGCTCGCTGGTCGATGTCGTGGCGCTGGACGATGAACGCCTGATGCAGCGTGTGTATGAAAGCGATGCGCCGATCACCGCGCGTCAGGTGGACGCCCATGTGCTGGGTCAGGGCAGTCGCCGGATCGATATTGCCACCACGCCGGTGATGGATGCGCCGGGCTGGATGATGGTCACTTTGGCCGACAGCGCCACGGTCGAGCCGCTGGGCCAGTCGATGCCGGGCGATGGCGACGGGCGGCTGCGCGGGCCAGAGGTGCTGGCCCATGAAATTAAGAACCCGTTGGCGGGCATTCGCGGCGCGGCGCAATTGCTGGCGCGCAAGGTGGAGGGCAGCGACCGCGCGCTCACCATCCTGATCGCCGACGAGGTGGATCGCATTGCCAAGCTGATCGATCAGATGCAGACGCTCTCGCGCCGCACGGCCGATCCGGTCGAACCGTGCAACCTGCATGAAACCATCCGCCGCGCCAGCACAATCCTGTCGGCGGCGGGTGCAGAGGATGGCAAAGCGCGGATCGAGGAGGAATTCGACCCCTCGCTGCCCCCCGTTCTGGGCAGCGCGCATGGGCTGGTGCAGGTGCTTATCAACCTGCTCTCGAACGCGCGCGAGGCGACGCAGGCAACCGACAACCCTCGCATCATTGTGCGCACGCGCTTCGTCTCGGGCCTGCAATTGCACGCCACTGATCGCGGCAAAGCGGTGCGTCTGCCCATCGAGGTGCGCGTGTCGGACAACGGGCCGGGCATCGATCCATCGGTGCGCGACCAGATTTTCGAGCCTTTCGTCACCAGCAAAAAGACCGGGCAGGGGCTGGGTCTGGCGCTGGTGCGCAAACTGGTGCGCGACATGAACGGGCGCATTACCCATGATCGCGACGAGGCGGCTGGCTGGACACATTTCCGTCTGCATCTGCCGATTGCGACCATGGGGGCATCGCTGGGCGGAACGGGCCGTTCCCGGCGCAAATCGGCCCAAGACGCTATTAACGGATAAGATTTATGACCATTTTGCTGGTTGAGGACGATGAGTCCATCGCCATCGTCATCACTGCCGCGCTGGAGGCCGAGGGCTTTTCGGTGGTGCGTTGCGATTCGATTGTCGAGCGTGACCGGCTGCTGACCACTCAGGAATTTTCCGCGCTGGTCACCGATGTGATGCTGACCGATGGCGACGGGATCGAGACGCTGGGCCGGGTGCGTGAGGGGCACCCCGATCTGCCCGTAATCGTGCTGTCGGCCCAGAACACGCTGGATACGGCGGTGCGCGCGTCGGACACCGGGGCGTTTGAATATTTTCCCAAGCCTTTCGACATTGACGAACTGGTGCGCACGGTGCGCCAGGCGGCAGGCTCGCAGGGCGCTTCGCTGAGCGGGGGCGTGGATGACGGGCCGGGACAGGGCTTGCCGCTGGTCGGGCGTTCGGCCTCGATGCAGGCGGTGTACCGGATGATCACGCGCGTGCTGCGCAATGATCTGACCGTGCTGATCCTGGGCGAGAGCGGGACGGGCAAGGAACTGGTGGCCGAGGCGATCCATCAGTTGGGCCACCGTCAGAAGGGGCCTTTCGTGGCGGTCAATACGGCGGCGATTCCCGCCGATCTGATCGAGAGCGAATTGTTTGGCCATGAAAAGGGGGCGTTTACCGGCGCGGTTGCCCGCCATATCGGCAAGTTTGAGCAGGCGGCGGGGGGCACTTTGTTCCTCGACGAAATCGGCGATATGCCGATGCAGGCCCAGACCCGCCTGCTGCGCGCGCTGCAATCGGGCAGCATCCGCCGCGTGGGCGGGCGCGACGAGGTGAGCATCGACACGCGCATCGTAGCGGCCACCAACAAGGATCTGGAGCCGATGATCGCGGCGGGGCAATTCCGCGAGGATCTCTATTACCGGCTCAATGTGGTGCCGATCCATTTGCCGCCCTTGCGCGAAAGGGCCGATGATATTGCGGCTTTGGCGCGGCATTTCCTTGCGCTGGCGGCCACCGAAGGGCTGCCCCGGCGGCGTCTGGCGCCTGAGGCCGAGGCGATGCTGATGCGCCAGCCATGGCGGGGCAATGTGCGCGAGCTTCGCAATTTCATCTATCGTTTGGCATTGCTGGCACGCGAGGATGTGATTGATGAGGCGGCTTTGGAGCCGATGCTTGCCTCTGCCGCGAGGGCTGAGGAGCAGGTGGACGTCCCGCTCGATCTCAACAGCGCGGTCGAACGCTGGTTGGGCGAGCATAATCCGCCGCCCGGCACAGTATATGACGCTGCGCTGGCGGCGTTTGAAAGGCCGTTGTTTAACCGTATTCTGGCCGTAACCGGGGGCAATCAGTTGCGCGCGGCGCAAATGCTGGGGATCAATCGGAACACTCTGCGCAAGCGCCTTGGCGAACTGGCGATAGACCCGGATTCCTTCCTGCGTCGCCCATAAGGCGGGTGCGACCTTTGGGGTAATCTGACGGTTTCCTCTTGCATTCTTGCCACAGGGGCGTTGTAATACTGCCACGATGGTGAGCGATGACAGGGCAAGACCGAAACGATGGCCCCGCTGGTGGCGGCGGACGCTGGTCTATGCCCGGCGCGCCAATCTGGAGCCCTATGTCTGGGGCATCTCGATCTTTGGCTTTCTGGCGGCCAGCCTTTCGGCATGGCTGGCGGTGTCGGATCAGGCGGAAAAGGGGCAATTGCTCTCGGGCGGGATGACCGCTTCGCTGCTGGTGGGCATGCTCTTGCCCGCGATGGCGATCCTCGTGCTGATCGGGCGCTGGATCGCGGTCCGGCGCGGGGCCAGCATTCCGGGCGGCAAGGGGCGGTTGCACACCCAACTGGTGTTCCTTTTCTCGCTGATCGCGGCGGTGCCCACGCTGTTGGTGGTGATCTTTGCCTCATGGCTGTTTCAGTCGGGCGTGGAATTCTGGTTTTCGGACAATTCGCGCGGATTGCTGGAAAACGCCAATAAACTGGCGCGCGGCTATTACGAACAGACCCAGCGCGATGTCTCGAACGAGGCCATCGCGATGACCAGCGACCTGCGTTATATCCTGAGCCAGACCAGCATCGTCAGCCTCGATTTCCAGCGGGCCCTGTCCTATCAGGTTCTGCAACGCGGGCTGGACGAAGTGGCGATCCTGCAAAAGGGTGCCGATGGGCGGATGATCACCGTGGCGATTGTCGACCCCGCGCGCGACGATGCGCGGGTTCAGATTTCCACCGAGGACCGCCGCCGCGTCGATGGCGGCGAGGCGATCGTGGTCAATGCCAAGGCGGATCGCATCGAGGCGGTGACCGCGATTGATCAGCGGACCGGGCTTTACCTTTATGCCGCGCGCACGTCCGACCTTTTGGCGATCAGTCAGGGCAAGCGTGCCGACAATATTGTGAAGGCCTATCAGGTGCTGACGCAAAGGGCGCGGCTGTTGCAATTGCGATTCAACATTGCCTTGTTTGTCATATCTTTGGTGTTGGTGGGCCTATCGGTGGTCTTTGCCCTGCGCTTTGCCGACAGACAGGTGCAGCCGCTCTATGACCTTGTGGCCGCGGCCCAGCGGGTGGGTGCGGGCAATTATGAAATCCGCATCGCCGGGCGCAGCGGGGCCGAGGAAATCGGCCTGCTCAATCGCGCGTTCAACCGCATGACCGAACAGATCGAGCGCCAGACCGCCGCACTGGTCCGCGCCAATCAGCAGATCGATGAACGCCGCGCGCTGATGGAGGCGGTGCTGGAATCGGTGACGGCGGGGGTGATCTCGCTGGACGCGGGCGGCGCGGTGCGGCTGATGAATTCCTCGGCGCAAAAGCTGCTCTTGGGGCGCAGCGATGGCGCGCCGGTGGGGCAGGCTCTGGCCGAAATCTCGCCACAGATTGCGGGCATGGTGGATGAGGGCAAGCGCGAGGGCGTGGTCCAGCATGGCGTGTCGTCCGAGCGCGGAGGCGATCTGCGCACGCTGGCGGTCAAGGTGACGGCCAACAACAGCGCCTCGGGCGAGGCGCAGGGCGGCCATGTCATCACCTTTGAAGACATTACCCGACAGTTGCTGGACCAGCGGCAGGCGGCATGGTCGGACGTGGCGCGGCGCATCGCGCATGAAATCAAGAACCCGCTGACCCCGATCCAATTGGCCACCGAACGCCTGTCGCGCCGCTATCGCAAGCAGATCAGCGACAATCCCGAATTGTTCGAGGAACTGACCGCGACGATCATTCGTCAGGTGGGCGACCTGCGCAAGATGGTGGATGAATTCTCCTCCTTTGCCCGTATCCCCAAGCCGGTGTTCCGCTCCGAAGACCCGGTCGATCTGGCGCGGCAATCGCTGTTCCTTCAGGAAGTGGCGCGTTCAGACATTGATTTCTCGATTGAAGCGCCGGGTGACATTGGCCTCATCGGCTGCGACCGGCATCAGTTTGGTCAGGCGATGACCAATGTGCTGAAAAACGCTACGGAGGCAGTTGAGGCCAAGCAGAAACAGGCGGGCGAAGATTATCGCGGCGCGATCCGGCTGAGCCTGATCGACGAGGGCGAGAGCATTGTGGCCGTGGTGGCCGACAATGGCATCGGCTTGCCGCAGGACCGGGAACGTATCGTCGAACCCTATGTCACCACCCGCGACAAGGGTACGGGGCTGGGGTTGGCGATTGTGAAGAAGATTGTCGAAGAACACGGCGGCGACATGAATTTCGCCAGCGCCGAGGGCGGTGGTTCCATCGTCTCCCTGCGTTTTGCCCGCGACCCTTTGACCGCAACGCGGGCGATGGAGCCGGGAGAATGAGGGGAGCCGAGGGAATGTGCCGAATGGAAAGAGGAAAAGCCTGATGGCTGTCGATATCCTGATCGTTGACGACGAAAAAGACATCCGCGAACTGGTTGCCGGTGTGCTTTCCGACGAGGGCTATGAATGCCGCACCGCCGGCGACAGCCGTGCCGCGCTGGACGAGGTGGACCGGCGGCGACCCTCGCTGGTCTTGCTCGACGTGTGGCTGCACGGCTCGCCCATGGACGGGCTGGAGGTGCTGGACGCGATCAAGACGCGTGAGCCGGATCTGCCGGTCATCATCTTTTCGGGCCATGGCAATATCGACACGGCGGTGGCCGCGATCGGGCGCGGGGCGATGGACTTCATCGAAAAGCCCTTTGAGACGGAACGTCTGCTGCATCTGGTCGAACGGGCGACCGAGACGGAGCGGCTGCGCCGGGAAAACGCGCGGCTGAAACTGGACACCGCGCAGGGTACGGAATTTCACGGTTCGTCCAGCGCAATCAACCATGTACGCGCCACACTTAAACGCGTTGCCAATACCGGCAGCCGCTTGCTGATCTCGGGCCCCTCGGGCGTGGGCAAGGAAGTGGCGGCGCGTCTGCTCCATTCGTGGAGCGGGCGGGCGGAAAAGCCCTTCGTCAGCGTCAATTCGGCCCGGATCACGCCTGAACGCTTCGAAGAGGAACTGTTCGGCGAAGAGGCGAACGGCAAGCTGGTGCGCGCAGGTTTGCTCGAACTGGCTGATGGCGGCACGCTCTATCTGGATGAAGTGGGCGATATGCCGCTTTCCACTCAGGCGCGTATTCTGCGGGTTTTGACCGAGCAGGCCTTTGTGCGGGTGGGCGGCAATCGCCAGATCCGCGTCGATGTGCGCGTCGTATCCTCGACCAGTCGCAATCTGGAAAAGGAAATCATCGACAAGACCTTCCGCGAGGATCTGTTTTATCGGTTGAACGTGGTTCCGGTGGCGGTACCTCCTCTGGCGGAGCGGCGCGAGGATATTCCCGTGCTGGTCCAGCATTTCTTTGCCCGTTATGCCAATGATCAGGGCATGCCGCCGCCCGATATCAGCATCGAGGCGATGGCCGCGATGCAGGCCTATGAATGGCCGGGCAACGTGCGTCAGTTGCGCAATGTGGTGGAGCGCACGGTGATTCTGGCCCCGCGCGAAAGGCTGGGGCGGATCGAGGTCGATATGCTGCCCGCCGAGATCAACAGCGGGCGTCTGGCCGGGGATTCCGGCATGTCCTCGTTGATGGGCGTGCCCTTGCGTGAGGCGCGGGAAAACTTTGAACGGGAATATCTGCGGGTCCAGATCCGGCGCTTTTCCGGCAATATTTCAAAGACCGCAGCCTTCATCGGGATGGAACGCTCGGCACTGCACCGCAAACTCAAGCTGCTGGGCATGGGCGACAAGCGGGATGATGACGAGGAAGAGTGAATACGTCTTTCGCAATTTCGGCATTTACGCTGCAACTGCGAGAGGCTAGACATGGGGCTCAATCGGCCAGAGGCGCAGAATCACCTTTGGCCAGAATGCGGACCGTAGAAACGGCCGCCAACAATAGGAGCAAACCATGTCTACTGGCCGCACGCTTTCCGCTCGTCCGCGTTCAAAGCCTGAAGAAGCCGAAGGCGAAGAGGGCGTTGAAGCCGTCGTCGCAGCCCCCGTTCCCGCGCCGTCGGGCAAGGGCAGCCAGAATTTGCAGGACCAGTTCCTGAACTATCTGCGCAAGAACAAGACCCCCGTCACCATGTTCCTTGTCAAGGGCGTGAAATTGCAGGGTATTGTCACTTGGTTCGACAATTTCTCGATCCTTCTGCGCCGCGATGGTCAGTCGCAGCTGGTCTATAAGCACGCCGTTTCCACCATCATGCCCAGCCAGCCCATCGACACGCGCCTGTTCCCGCAGGGCGGCGATGCGTCGAAGAAGGCCCGCCTGCTGCAGGATGTGTTCCTTTCCTCGATCCGCTCGTCCAGCGTGCAGGTCACGATGTTCCTGGTGAACGGCGTGATGCTTCAGGGGCGCGTGGCGGCCTATGACCTGTTCTGCATGATGCTGGAACGCGAAGGTTATGTGCAGCTTGCCTATAAGCATGCGGTTTCGACGATTCAGCCGCTTGGCCCGGTCGATCTGACCGGCGAGTGGGATGGTGAAGAAGGTTCAGACGCCTGATTTTCGGAGAGGAAGCCGAGGGCGAGGTTACACGGGGCGCACGCGCCCTGATCGTCTGCCCCGAGATTCGGGGGCGCCCCAGCGCCTCCGACACCGAGTCGCGCGTGGAAGAAGCGAAAGGTCTGGCACTGGCCATCGGGCTGGTGATTGCCGAGGCCTTTCCGATCGCCATCCGTGAGCCTAGGCCCGGCACGCTGTTTGGCGAAGGCCAGATCACCAACATCATCACGCAGTGCAATCTGCATGAGGCCGAACTCGTCATCGTCGATGGCGCGCTCTCGGCGGTTCAGCAGCGCAACCTTGAGGACAAGCTCAAGCGCAAAGTGATCGACCGCACGGGCCTGATCCTCGAGATCTTTGGCGAGCGCGCGGCGACCGCTGAAGGGCGTCTGCAGGTCGAACTGGCGCATCTGGATTATCAGCAGGGCCGTCTGGTTCGCAGCTGGACCCACCTTGAGCGTCAGCGGGGCGGCTTCGGCTTCCTTGGCGGCCCGGGCGAAACGCAGATCGAGGCCGACCGCCGCATGATCCGCGACCGCATGGCCCGCATCCGGCGCGAGCTGGAGCAGGTGCGACGCACCCGCGGCCTGCACCGCGACCGGCGAGAAAAGGCGCCTTGGCCGGTGCTGGCGCTGGTGGGCTATACCAATGCGGGCAAATCGACGCTGTTCAACCGGCTGACCGGGGCGATGGTGATGGCGCAGGATCTGCTCTTTGCCACGCTGGACCCGACGATGCGCGCGATCCGCCTGCCCGGCATCGAAAAGGCGATCATGTCGGACACGGTGGGTTTCATCTCCGACCTGCCGACGCAGTTGGTCGCCGCCTTCCGCGCCACGTTGGAGGAAGTGACGGCGGCCGATATCGTCATCCATGTGCGAGACATCGCCAACCCTGACACGGCGGCGCAAAAGGAGCAGGTGCTCTCCGTTCTCGAAGACCTTGGTTTGCTGGAGGAGGGCACACGCGCTCCCTCGGTGCCGATGATCGAGGTGTGGAACAAGTGGGACCTGCTGAGCGCCGAGCAGGCGGCGCATCTCTGGCACGCCGCGCGTGAGGCGGCCCATGATGACGAGGTGGTGGTTCCGCTCTCGGCTGTGACGGGAGAGGGTTGCGAGGAACTGCTCGAGACCGCCAATCGCCTGCTGACCGGGGACGCGCGCGAGCATCGCTTTACGATCCCCGTGCATGATGGGGCGCGCATCGCCTGGCTCTATGCTCATGGCGAGGTGTTGGCCGATGAGGATGCGGGGGGGGATGAGCCCGTGCGGGTGATGTCGGTGAAGCTGACGCCCAAGGAATTTGGGCGGTTTGTGAGGTTGTAAGGGGGGCTCCGGCGGGCAAAGGGCGGGGCCCCTTTGCAATCCCATTAATGGGGTGGCGCGAAGGCTCATAGGTTTTGGAATGGGTTATAAAGCCTGCGGCGCTGCTATGGGGTGGCGCAGGCTTTAAAATTCCGATGCCGCGTCCGACACCCAACGCCGAACCCGATGCCTAACAAAGACAGTAACGGGAGCGCGAGGGTCTAGACCCTCGCATTTTCTCCCTTCTTAACCTCCTGCCACAACCCTTCCTGCTCATCGAGCGAGAGCGCTGCAAAATCCACCCCGCGCGCCCCGGCAATCGCCTCCATCCCCTTGAAGCGCCGTTCAAATTTCTTATTGGCCGCGCGCAGGGCTTCTTCGGGCGCGATGCCATAGGCCCGCACCAGATTGGCTGCGGCAAAGAGGAAATCCCCCGCCTCAGCCACGCGTTCTTCCTCGGTCGGTGCCTCGGCCAGTTCCTCGATTTCCTCGATCACCTTGGCCGTCGGACCGGACACATCGGGCCAGTCAAAGCCGACCCGCGCCGCGCGCTTCTGCAGCTTTTCCGCCCGCATCAGCGCGGGCAGGGCCAGCGCCACCCCATCCAGCGCGCTCGACGCCCCCTTTTCCGTGCGCTCCTGTTCTTTCAGCTTTTCCCAGCGGACCTCGCGCGATTGGCCCTCGTCGGCGGCATCTCCAAACACATGCGGATGGCGCGCTTCCATCTTGTCGCTGATCGCATCGGCCACATCGTCAAAGGCGAAGTGGCCAGCCTCCTGCGCCATGCGGCTGTGAAACACCACTTGCAGCAGCAGATCGCCCAATTCCTCGCGCAACCCTGCCATATCGCCCCGTTCGATGGCGTCGGCCACCTCATAGGCCTCCTCGACCGTATAGGGCGCGATGGTGGCAAAGGTCTGCGCCACATCCCATTCGCAGCCTCGTTCGGGATTGCGCAGCCGCGCCATGATGTTCAACAGCCGGGAAAGCGAAGCGGTCATAAGCAACTCACAAAAAAGGACCGGAAAAGCTTTAAGCAGCCTTTCCGGTCCAGACAATCCATGAGCAATCATGGGGGGAGGATTTCGTTACTCCACCGTGGCAGGCGCCAGACGCGGGCTGAGCAGGTGGATGACCGCCAGAGCGACCAGATAGGCGCTGGCGCAAATGGCAAAGAGCAATTCGTAGCTGTGCGTGGCGTCGAGGATATAGCCGGTGAACAGCGCCATCCCCATGCCGCCCAGCGCGCCGATCGTGCCGCCGATGCCCACCACGCTGCCCACCGCCGCCCGGGGGAACATGTCGGAGGGCAGCGTGTAGACATTGGCCGAGAAGGCCTGATGCGCCGCCGTGGCAAGGCCGATCACCAGCACCGCGCCCCACACGCTTTCGATGCTTTGCGCGAAATAGATCGGCAGCACGCAGACGGCGCAGATCAGCATCGCCAGTTTACGCGCCACATTCACCGAATAGCCGCGCTTGAGCATGAAGGACGAGAGCCAGCCCCCGGCCACGCTGCCCAGATCCGAAATGATGTAGATCGCGGCGAGAGGCAGGCCAAAGCTTTTGAGATCAAGGTGATAGCGGTCGAACAGATAGCCCGGCAGCCAGAACAGGAAAAACCACCAGATGGGGTCGATCAGAAACTTCGCCAGCGCATAGGCCCATGTCTCGCGCAGGGTAATCAGGCGGCCCCAGCCGATCTTTTCGGTGGTGTCGGCCGGGTCCTGCTCGATCCATGCCAGTTCGCCCGGCGTAATATTGGCCTCTTCGCGCGGGTGGCGATACAGCGCCCACCATGCAACCAGCCATGCCAGACCGAAAATGCCGGTGATGAAAAAGGCCGAACGCCACCCGAACCACAGCACCAGCGCGGGCACCAGCAGCGGCGTGATGATCGCGCCCACATTAGCGCCTGCATTGAACAGGCCGATGGCAAAGGCGCGCTCACGCTGGGGGAACCAGTCGGCCACGGCCTTGATCCCGGCAGGGAAATTGCCCGATTCCCCGACGCCCAGCCCGAAACGGGCGGCGGCAAAACTGGCGACCCCGGTGGCAAAACCATGCGCCATATGCCCCGCCGTCCAGATCACGATGGCCACGCCGTAGCCCAGCCGCGCGCCCAGCACGTCTACGATCCGGCCAAACGAGATATAGCCGATCGCATAGGCCATCTGGAACCAGAAGACGATGGTGGCAAAATCGCTTTCCTGCCAGCCCAGTTCTTCCTTCAGCGTGGGCTTCAGTACGCCGATCATTTGGCGGTCGATGTAATTCACCGCCGTTGCCGCAAACAGCAAGCCGCACACGATCCAACGCCGCCGTCCGGCCTTGGGATCCAGCTCAATTACGCCTGTCATCATCCACTCTCCAATTGCGCTTCTTGGCGGCGCGTTAACGGGGCTGGGCGGGGGCCAGCGTGCAGGATACCGAGCCGAGATCACCGAAACTGGCGTTCACGCTCTGGCCGACCACGGCTTGATGCACGCCGGTGACCGCGCCCGAAGAGACCCAGAGGCCGCCCGACACATCAAGTCCGCGCTCCATCAGATTGGCCAGCAAAAAGCGTACCGCGCCATAGGGGCCGTCGAGCATCGTGGCGGCCGTTGCTTCGCCCACCACGGCGCCGTCGATGCTGGTAGCGATGGAAATCGCGCAGAGGTCGAGATCAGCCCATCCGTCCACCGGCGCGCCCAACACGAGGCCCGCATTGTTGCCGTAATCGGATACGGTCACGCATGGGCCGTCAGCATTGATGCCGGGATAGGGCGAACTGGCGATTTCGATGCCGATGCGCACTTCGTCGATGATCGCCTTGGTGGCGGCATCATCGCCGGGGACGGGGCCGGCAAAGCCGGGCGCGACATGGAGCAGCCATTCCGCTTCGCCCGCGACGAAACCTGCGGGAAATACCGGCATGGTCGCGCCGTCATCGGCCAAGGCATCGGCAAAGATCGGCCCGGCAAGGCGGTTGGCACCCAATTCGGCGTCCAGCGGGGCATTGATCCGGCCCACTTTCCATCCGGCCACGGCGCGCCCGTCGATCGAAATCGCGGCATCCTGAATGCGATAGGCATCGGTCAGCGTGGTCGGCGCGGGGCCGGGATAGGTGGCCAGACCCTCGCCAGAGCGGCGGGCCGCGACGAAGGCCTGTGCGATGGCCTGATCGGTTTCTTGAGTGTACATCCTGATCCCACAATCCTTTGGGTGAATTCATTAATGGAAACCGGTGTCAATGACAATCGGCCACGCAGTCGGTGATAGCGGCAAGCGATTGCATAAACCGGCTTTCAGCCCGCCTTGCCTATAAGGTTACCCCCCGCCGCCAGATGGCAATGGCGCGCTGGCCATGGCGTTCGGCGGCGGTCCTTTCCCCGCTGGCGATGGCCACCAGCCGGGAGAGGAAGGCCTCATCGGCCGCATCCTGACCTTCGTCCAATGCCATGGCGGCATCAAAGTCGATCCAATGCGGTTTGTTGGCGGCCAGTTGATGATTGGACGCGACCTTCACGGTCGGAACCGGAAAACCCAGCGGCGTGCCGCGCCCGGTGGTGAAGAGCACCATCGTGGCGCCCGCCGCGGCCAGAGCAGTCGAGGAAATCGCGTCATTGCCCGGTGCCTCCAGCAAGGCCAGCCCGCCCAGCGGCGCCATTTCGCCATAATCGATGACGGAGCAGAGCGCGGCGTGCCCTGCCTTCTGCACCGCGCCCAGCGATTTTTCCTCCAGCGTGGTGATCCCGCCCGCCAGATTGCCGGGCGAGGGGTTTTCCGAAACCGGCAGGCCCTGATCGAGGTAATAGCGCTTGAAGCGGTTGACCAAGGCGGCGGCGGCATCGAACACCTGTGCATTCGACGAACGCGAGAGCAGGGCCTGTTCGGCGCCAAAGATTTCAGGGATTTCAGTCAGCACCGGCGTCCCGCCCGCGCCCGCCAGTGTTTCGGCAAAGCGGCCCAGCAGCGGATTGGCGGTCAGACCCGAAAACCCATCCGACCCGCCGCATTTCAGCCCGACCACCAGCGCCGAGAGCGGCAGGTCCACCCGCTGCGCCCCGGCGGCCTGTTCTACCATGGCGTCGATCAAGGCTGCGGCCTCGGCCAGTTCATCGCCCGCACTTTGCGAGGAGAGGGTGGCGACCTTGCCCCGCGCGCTTTCAGGCACCAGCGTCAGCAGTTCGGCAATCTGGTTCGATTCACAGCCCAGCCCCAGCACCAGCACGCCCGCCGCATTAGGATTGGCCGCAAGGCCCGCCAGAACCGCGCGCGTACCCGCCAGATCGTCGCCCAGTTGCGAACAGCCGTGGGGGTGGGAAAAGGCATGGATGCCATCGATCCGCCCGGCGGCAATCAGATCGGCATGGCGGGCGCCGGCCTCGCACGCAACCTGCTCGGCGGTCAGGCCGACGCAGCCTACCGTGGGCAGGACCCAGATTTCATTGCGCGTCGCCGCGCGGCCATCGGCGCGCAGATAGCCGCGCCATTGCGTCAGATTGGCCTTGGTCGCGGCCACATCGCCATGGGCATCAGGCGTATAGGTCAATTCGCCCGCCAGCGCCGTGGCCAGATTATGCGTGTGAACATGATCGCCCGGCGCGATGGCGGCGGTTGCCTTGCCGATGGGCTGGCCATATTTGCGCACGGTGTCGCCCGGCGCATGGGCGATCAGCGCCAGCTTGTGGCCCTGCGGGATGGGGGCGTTTGGGATGAAAAGCTGATCGCCAAGCGCAACCTCTTCTCCGCCCGCGAGAGGGCGCAGCGCCACGGCGACGCTGTCTTCGGGATGTACGCGGATCAGGGCGGGTTGCAGGCTCATCATTCTCACCAAGGGTTCGTTTCGCGAATCTCCCCACGCGGGGTTTCGCCTTTGCGTGGGAATGTCGTTTATGGTAACCGGTGTCAATAAGTCTCCTGCTTGCACCCTTCTTCATGCAAGGGCAAGGCAGCAAAAGTGCAGACGAGCCAGAGAGGTGGGAACAACGTGGCCAATCGTGAGCCCAAGCCGACGATCAATGATGTGGCGCGCCTTGCAGGTGTGTCGAAAAAGACCGTCAGCCGCGTCATCAACAACTCGCCCTTGCTCAACGATGCAACGCGCGACAAGGTGACGGCGGTGATCCGCGATCTGGGCTATGTGCCCAATCCGCAGGCCAGAGCCTTGGCTTTGCGGCGCAATTTCCTGATCGGCCTGATCCACGACAACCCCAATGCGCAGATGGTCCTGTCGGTGCAGGAAGGCATGCTGGACGCGATGAAGGGCACCGAATTCGCGTTGGTCGTGCGGCCGGTTGATCGCAAAAGCCCGCAGCTTTTCGACGATATCCGCCATTTCATCGAGCAGCAGCGGCTTTACGGCATTTACGTCCTACCACCGGTTTCTGAAAATGATGAAGTGGCGCGGCTCTGCGCGGAATTGGGCTGTCGCTATGTGCGGATGGGGTCGGCGCGGCTGGATGATGAAGAGCATCTGGTCGAATCGAATGATCGCGAGGCGGTGCGCGAGGCGGTGGACAAGCTGATTCGCGATGGTCACACCCGCATCGGCCATGTCGCGGGGCCGGACGGTTTCCGTTCGGCGCGCGAGCGTGAGGCGGGGCTGCGTGAGGCTTTGCTGGCGCATGGTCTGAGCCTGCCTGACGAATTGCGGGCCTCGGGCAATTACACGTTCGAATCGGGCTATGCTGCCGCCAAGCAGGTGTTGAGCCAAAATCCGCGCCCCAGCGCGATCTTTGCTGCCAATGACGAAATGGCCGCCGCTGTGCTCCACGCCGCATTGGAGCAGGGGCTGGAAGTGCCGCGCCAACTCTCGATTCTCGGCTTCGACGATACGCCGATCGGCGCGCATATCTGGCCTCCACTCAGCACAGTGCGCTGGCCGATCCGGGCGATGGCGCGTTCGGCGGCCTTCAAGCTGATCCAGCCGGATCGGGCGGCCGAACACAAATCCTTCTTCCGTTCCGAACTGGTCGAACGGGCCTCGACCGCGCCGTTTAAGGGGTGATCCGGAGCGTCTGCCTGTCAGTGAACGGTAATGTTTGGCGGTTATTGACACCGGTTACCAAAACCCGCTACCAAGCGATCAATCATGTGCCGGACGGCACCAAAACTTTGCCGGGAGAGCTACCCATGTTTTGCAAGACTTACCATGCCACACATCCCGACATGATGGAATGTGTTTCTAATGATGAACTGCGCGACCGCTATCTGGTATCTGGTATGTTTGTCGAGGGGCAGGTGAACCTCAATTATTCGCATAACGAACGCTTTGTGATCGGCGGCGCGGTGCCGGGTAAGGAACCACTGAAACTGCCCGCGCAAACCGAGCCCGCAAGCGCCGCCGGCCACCCGTTCCTTGAGCGCCGCGAAGCGGGCATCGTCAACATCGGCGGCCCCGGCGCGATCACGGTCGACGGTACGCGCTATGAAATGGGCAACAAGGAATGCCTCTATCTGCCTATGGGCACGCAGGATGTGACCTTTGAGGGCGAGGGCGCGCGTTTTTACATCGCCTCGGTTCCGGCGCATAAAGCGTTCCCGATCAAACATATCACGCTCGATCAGGCCAACCCGCTGGCCCGCGGCGATCTGGCCAACTCGAACCAGCGCACGATCTATCAGCTCGTCATCCCCGGCGTCTGCGAGAGCGCGCAGCTTTTGCTTGGCCTCACCGTGCTGGAGGAAGGCAGCGTGTGGAACACCATGCCCCCGCATCTGCATGACCGCCGCAGCGAGATCTATCTCTATTTCGACATGCCCACCGAGGCCGACCGCGTGTTCCATTACATGGGCCAACCGGAAGATCTGCGCCACATCGTGATCGGCAATGAAGAAGCCGTGATCAGCCCGCCGTGGTCGGTCCACATGGGGTCGGGCACCAAGAAATATGCCTTCATCTGGGCGATGGGCGGGGAAAACCTCGACTATACCGACATGAAGGTCCTCGACATCTGCCAGCTCAAGTGAGGTCGTGATGAGCTTTGACCTGAACGGCCGGGTGGCCGTGGTGACCGGTGCCAATACGGGCATCGGTCAGGGAATTGCGCTGGCCCTGGCGCAGGCCGGGGCCGATGTGGCGCTGGTCGGGCGCACCCCGGCGGAGGAAACCGCTGCCTTGGTGCGTGAGGCGGGGCGCCGGGCCGAAATCATCGGCGCGGACCTTTCCACCATTGCTCCGGTGGGCGATGTCGTGGCGCAGGCTGTTGAAAAGCTGGGTGGATTGCACATTCTGGTCAACAATGCCGGGATCATCCGCCGCAATGACAGCGTGGATTTCACCGAGGAAGACTGGGACGCTGTGGTCGACACCAACCTGAAGTCGGTGTTCTTCCTGTCGCAGGCGGCGGGCCGTCACATGATCGCGCATCATGCCGAAACGGGCCAACGCGGCAAGATCATCAACATCGCCTCGATGCTCTCGTTTCAGGGCGGCATCCGCGTGCCGTCCTACACCGCGTCCAAATCGGGCGTGGCGGGCCTGACCAAGCTGCTGGCCTGCGAATGGGCGGCCAAGGGCGTCAATGTCAACGCCATCGCGCCGGGCTATATCGCCACTAACAACACCGCCGCCCTGCAATCGGACGAGGCGCGCAACCGCCAGATCATGGAGCGCATCCCCGAAGGCCGCTGGGGCAGCCCGGCGGATATGGGCGGGGCTGCGGTGTTTCTGGCCAGCGGCGCGGCGGATTATGTGCAGGGCCATGTGCTGGCCGTGGACGGCGGATGGCTGGCGCGGTGAGCGAGGTTCGTTCTGGCCCTGTCGTTTGCTTTGGCGAGGTGATGCTGCGCTTTGCGACGCCTGGCGGAAGGGTGATTGCCGATGCG